>NZ_PYWB01000001.1 GCF_003056345.1 Devosia submarina
AGGTTGGATCTGGAGACGCCTAATGTTCTTGCTACGGCACTCATTGGGTATCGTCCTCGGGATTGCTCCACGACAGCAACGGCGAGGTCCGTTTTTTTGGGCGCGCGAGATCAAGGGCTTCCTTGAGGATCTCGGCTTCCATGGTCTTTTTGCCCAACATGCGCTCGAGATCACGCACGCGCTTCTCCAGCTCGCGAACCTGGGATGCGCCCACAACATCTTCATCAGCCTGAACGGCCGCATGGCCACCTTCAAGCATGCGGCGCTTCCAGGCAAAGAGTTGAGAGGGGGAAATGCCGGCTTGGCGTGCCACATAGGAAACACTCATGCCCGGCTGCATGGCTTCCTCTACCAGCCGCACCTTCTCGGCCACTGACCAGCGTCGGCGGCGCTGCACGGAAGTAATCACTTCGACCCGTCGAAACGGCTCATCGGCACTCTTGGACATAGTCGTACTCATAGGCGTATGCCTATGCCTTATCAGCTATGCCACATGTCCGGTCAAAATAGGGTGCGCTCCACTTAGCTTATATTGTTTGTGTAAGTACTCGCGGCTAGATTGGCGCCGAACGAAGGTAAATATCATGCGTATAGCATCTAGCTTATCGATTTTGGTCATAAGCACGGGCTTGGCTTCGGCTGCCACTTTGGACCTCAATATAGCTGCCGAACTCTACGAAGGAGGAGCGAATTTCGTGGTATTGGCAGATGGCCAACAGATTGGAAAAGGCACTGCACAAAACCCTGACGGAGAGACATTTTCTTTCGAATTTCCGGATGAAGCAACATCCATTGGGATTCGCTTCACCAACGACGCGGCAGGGCCCAAGGACCAGGCTGGAAACCGAGCGCCCGGCACAGATCGGAACCTGGTGATCATTTCGGCCGGCATCAGCGGTCAGGAATGGTCTGGCATCGAATTCGTCGGCGAAAGCACCTCTGCTCGCGATCAGAGGCTAGTTCTTTTCAACAACACTACAGCCACTCTGCAGATTGCAGCACCTGAGGTGGCTCAGCAGTCAGCGTGTGATCTTACTGTTGAGGTAACAAACTTCTCCAGTGGCATTGTGAACCTTTCGGCTGATCAGCAGACCCTTCTGGTTCCTGTTCTGGAAAAAGAAAACTGCAACGTCACAGTAACGGGATACAGTAGCACGTCTGGACCCTCATATATCAATGATCAGGTAGCACTCGATCGAGCGCAGAAAGTTTTGGATTATCTAATCGCTCAAGGTGGCGATTTCAGTACGCGAGAGGCAATTAGTGGCGGCGAGACAGACCAGTTCGGATCTGCTCAGGCAGATAACCGCCGTGTAGTGGTCCAGACTAAATAGGCTAGAACCTAGCAATTAGAAAAGGGCCAGGCTCGCTTTGGCGGGCCTTTTCATCCGAGGTCCCCAGATTGGATGGGGGTTAAGCGTTATCGGCTATTTCCTCTACCCGTAACGTCGCTCTTCACTGTAGGCGAGGCTAGCGATTGGTCGCAGACTACGAAGCTAAACATGCTGCTCGAATAGTGTCAAAGAAGCACCTTACAGTGCAGCACGACAAAATAGCTAAGTAGCTCTTAGATGAGTGTCGTAGACCCCAGCGACTGCTTGAATAAAGAAGAAGCAGAATGCGCTCTACCAGATGTGTTGATGCTAGGGGGTGTCCCGCGAACGGCTGTTGCGCCCTACATAGGTGTTAGCCCAAGCTTGTTCGACGAAATGGTAAGTGATGGCCGAATGCAGGGCCTTGGCTCGCCAGCCTTCGAACTACTTAGGACGTTCTGGGAGCTAGCTGCTGCGTTCGACCTGCGGTCAGCAAAGGGCGATGCGAGCCCTTGAACATTGCAGACGGCTAGGGACCGGACCGGTATGTGCAGTGCGCCCACAGCTTGTTCGCTAACTGGCATTCCATGGAAGTGTACCCGTTGCTCTAAAGTAAACTCGGTAGACTTGCATTCACGGACAGCGGAGTACACCGCGGCTATGTTGTCCACGACGATCAATTCTGTGAGCCACCCACCGGATGCAGACGTCAACCGTTGACTGACACTGTGAAACCCTATGACCGCAATAAGCCGCATCCTCCTTGACTGCACCGAACATAGCTCTTTGCACCGTTAGACGCCGACTTACAAAACCTCAATGCTTAGTAGAACATTTGTGAATCTAACATTAGCATAAACTACTGAAGGAAAAGGCTTATTGTACTTCGGTCCCGGGCACCATTTTCTTGATCAGAGATGGCGATCTGCGGTGTTGGTGGGCGTCTTAGCGTCCTGCCTTTCCAGCGGCTTGGCTTTGGGTGGTAAGTCTCACTTCAGGGCATTGATGGTTGCTCTTTTTAGGTGCACCGCCACGCAGTCGTTGGATCAAACGATCCGCTGGAACGAGCTGACAGACAATGCCACGACGGATTTGCGGTTTGTTGCGCTTCGATTGCGTCCGCATGTCCAAGCTTTCCCGCACATGTGTTGTTGACACTGGCTTCGTCCTTGCTGCAAAAAGAAGGCAATCGCAAAAAATCGCAACGAACCGGAAGAGAAGGCGATAGCGGGAGGGGAGTTTTGCGGCATGTTCGACCGGCGCTTTGTCCTGCTAGCTCTGGTTTTCCCGCTTCTCCCCCTTGCCGGGTGCAAAATAGTGCCGATCGCGGAAGAGCAGGCTGCGGCACCTGCTGGTTTCGATGCGGCAAGCTATGCGGATGGTATCTGGACAACGCAGGCGCTTCCCTTTTTCTCCGAAACGGCTCGGCCTGTGGCGGAAGTTCTTCCGGCTGTTATAGCTGACCTGCAAGCGGCGGGAACACAGTTCGGGTATCGGGCGGGCGAGGGATCGCCCTGGAGCTTTGTGGTCAACGGCACGGGCGAGGTGATCGCCAAGAACACCGAGTCGCGGGCGGGGACCCTGAAAGTGGCGGTGGAGGGCCTTGCCGAGCCGGTGCTGGTGCAGATCGGGCCCGTGATCCGCGGCAATGCCGTGCGCGACGCGCTGCCCTTTGTGTCGTTCAAGGATTTCGTCAATCAGATCGAGTACGCCAATGCCGGCAAGGCTTTGACTGCACTTGCCTATGCGGCGATCACGCAAAGTGCCGAGGCAGTTGCGGTTGGCGATGTGGTGACCTTCACCGGCGCCATTGCAATCAGCCGTGCTGGGGATCCCGTCATGGTGACGCCGGTGAGCCTCGAGGTGGCGCCGTGAGTGACGTCGTCCTCGGCGCCCGGGCCATCACCAAGACCTTTCCTGGGACGATTGCCCTGCAGGACGTGGATTTCGATGTCCATGCCGGCTCGGTTAATGTGCTGATCGGCGAAAACGGCGCGGGCAAGTCGACGCTGATGAAGATTCTTGCCGGGGTGGAGCGGCCAACGCGGGGCACGATCACCATGGCGGACAAGCCTGTGAGCTTTGCCTCAGTCCGGGACGCTGCGCGGCAGGGGATCGGCATCGTGTTCCAGGAGCTCAATCTCTGCCCAAACCTGAGCGTCACCGAGAACATCTTCCTTGGTCGTGATCTCACCAGGGCGGGGTTCCACATCGACCGGGCCGCGCAGCGGGCGCGTACCGTGGAGCTCATGCGGCTCCTGGAGCACGAGATCGACGCCGATGCGCTAGTTGGTGATCTGATGATTGGGCAGCAGCAGATCGTCGAGATCGCCAAGGCTTTGGCAGAGGACGCCCGCATCCTGATCATGGACGAGCCCACTTCGGCGTTGTCGGCCTCGGAAGTGGAGGTGTTATTCAAGGTGATAGGCGAGCTCAAGCGTGCGGGCGTTGCCATCATCTACATCTCTCATCGCCTTGAAGAGCTGATCCGCATCGGCGATCACTTCACCGTTCTGCGCGATGGACGCCTGGCGGCCGCGGCGACACGCGACCAAGTCAGCATTCCCTGGATCATTGAAAAAATGCTGGGATCAGGGGAGGTGGTTTCCAGGCGTGCGCCCGCTATTCCTGCAGGTCCTGCTATCCTCGAAGTCAGCAATTTGACGCTGCCCCGCCGCGGCACGCTCCTGGCGGTGGATGACGTTTCCGTGTCCTTTCGCACCGGTGAAATCACAGCCATTTACGGGCTTCTGGGGGCTGGCAGGACGGAGCTTTTCGAAAGCCTTTATGGTCTGCGTCCTGGCGCAACAGGCTCGGTGAAGCTTGCAGGTACGGAACTGTCCGGCCGTTCAGTCAGCCGTCGCATGAAGGCGGGACTGCTGCTGGTGCCAGAGGATCGTCAGCGTGATGGCTTGGTGCAGAACCTGTCTGTTGGCGGCAATCTGGGCCTTGCGAGCCTTCGCCGTTTTACCAGGTTCTTTTCCATATCTAAGGCCGATGAAACCCCGCTCCTGCAGCAGGTGATCAGGCAACTGCACATCAAGACGGCCGGACCAGATGCGCCGATCACCTCGCTTTCGGGCGGCAATCAGCAGAAAGTTGTGATCGGCAAATCACTCCTGACGGAACCGCGTGTGCTGCTGCTCGATGAGCCCAGCCGTGGCATCGATATTGGCGCCAAGGCGGAGGTGTTTTCGACAATGCGGGACTTGGCTGACCAGGGTCTCGCCATTGTCTACACCACCTCCGACCTCAAGGAGACCCATGCCGTGGCTGACCGTATTCTGGTTATGGCCTATGGCCGGATTACTGCAGATCTACGGGCAGAAGACGCCACTGACGAGGCGCTGGTGCGCGCTTCAACCCTCAAGCTCGACGAACCCGCTTTCGCCTAAGGAGCCATTATGTCATCTGCTGTCGCGACCGCAAAACAGAGCTCCCAGGGCAATACTTCAGCGCTGCTGATCCTGCTCAAGCTGCGCACATTCATTGCATTGATCGTGGTGACGCTGTTCTTTGCCTTCATGGCGCCGAACTTCGTGTCGGTTGCCAACGCGATCATTATTTCCAAGCATGTGGCGATCAACGCGATCCTGGCCATCGGCATGACCTATGTGATCCTGACAGGGGGCATCGACTTGTCCGTCGGCTCGATCGTGGGCCTGACAGGCATGGTGGCAGGTGGTCTTCTCGCCCATGGCCTGCAGCTGCCTATGCTGGGCGTCATTATCTATCCCAATGTGCCCGAAGTCATCGGGATTGCCTTGCTGGTCGGCACGGCGATCGGAGCGATCAACGGTTTACTCGTCACCAAGCTTGGTGTTGCGCCCTTTATCGCCACCTTGGGCACGCTCTACGTCGCCCGGGGCGCTGCATTGCTGCTGTCGGGTGGCTCGACTTTTTCCAACCTCGTCGGCAAGGAAGAGTTGGGCAATCAAGGCTATCCAATCATCGGCTCGGGCAATGTCTTGGGCATTCCCGTGTCTGTCATCATCCTTGTCGTGCTGGCGCTGATCGCTGCCTATGTGGCGCAAAGGACGCCTTTTGGGCGCAAGGTTTATGCGGTAGGCGGCAATGAACGCGCCGCGGCGTTGAGCGGAGTTCAGGTCGACCGCGTCAAGATTGCCGTCTACATGATCTCGGGCTTTTGCGCGGCTGTGGTGGGGCTGATTGTTTCTTCCCAGCTCGTTGCGAGCCATCCGGCGAGTGGGGAAACCTTTGAGCTCAATGCCATTGCCGCCGCAGTGCTCGGCGGCACATCGCTCTCTGGTGGGCGGGGTCTGATCGGGGGCACCATTATCGGCGCCTTTGTTATCGGGGTTCTCTCGGACGGCCTTGTGATGATGGGGGTGTCGGAATTCTGGCAGATGGTCATTAAGGGACTGGTGATCATTGCTGCCGTGGTGCTCGACCAGTTGCAGCGTCGGCTCGCTGCAAACAGCCGTCAAGGCTGAGCCGAACGGGGAGCCGAGGTGTCGGTCGCATCCTTGCCGCGTGTCAGCATCTGGGTCGAATAGGTTAGCAGACTGCTATCGTTGAGCGTCGCATAGTCGCTGATAAAGGGGCTTTTGCGTCAGGCTCGTTGACTCCCACGATTTTGTTTGCATACATCAATAAACAAAAAAAAAGCGCAATAGACGAAAAAGCGTTGCAGGGATAATCGGCCCGGAAGGGGCCCAGGAGGATAAAGATGAAGCTAGTGAAAACTCTCGCAGCCCTTGCATTGGGCGCGATGGCCGGCGTTGCTCTCTCCGCGCCCGTCCTGGCGCAGGATGGTGGGCTCATGGTGATCATCACCCCAAGCCATGACAATCCGTTTTTCAAGGCGGAAGCCGAGGGCGCGCAGGCCAAGGCTGAAGAGCTGGGCTATACTACACAGGTCTATTCGCATGACGATGATGCCAACAAGCAGAACGAGCTGATCGACTCTGCCATCGCTGCAGGCGCCAAGGCGATCATCCTGGACAATGCCGGTGCCGACGCGTCGGTGGCTGCCGTGCAGAAGGCCAAGGATGCGGGGATACCGAGCTTCCTGATCGACCGCGAAATCAATGCCACCGGCGTTGCCGTGGCGCAGATCGTGTCTAACAATTACCAAGGCGCAACGCTTGGCGCCGAGGCCTTTGTCGAGGCCATGGGTGAAGAAGGCAATTATGTTGAACTGACGGGTAAGGAATCCGACACCAATGCCGGTATCCGCTCCTCGGGTTACCACGACGTGATCGACCAATATCCTGACCTGGTGATGGTGGCGCAGCAATCGGCCAACTGGAGCCAGACCGAAGCCTTCACCAAGATGGAATCGATC
The DNA here is from genome assembly GCF_003056345.1 of Devosia submarina. Taxonomy (GTDB): domain Bacteria; phylum Pseudomonadota; class Alphaproteobacteria; order Rhizobiales; family Devosiaceae; genus Devosia; species Devosia submarina. The sequence goes on from NZ_PYWB01000001.1 coordinate 6,622, forward strand.
CTTCAGGCCAATCCCGATATCAAGGGCGTGATTGCCGGCAACGACACCATGGCCATGGGCGCGCTCGCAGCGCTGGAAGCGGCTGGCCGGGACGATGTGATCGTGGTCGGATTTGATGGCTCCAACGATGTGCGCGATGCCATTGTCGCGGGCAAGATTTATGCAACGGTTCTGCAGCCAGCGTACCGGCAGGCCCAATGGGCGGTGGAACTGGCCGACAAATACCTCAAGGAAGGCTCGACCGGCATGGACGAGAAGATCTCGATGGATTGCGTGCTGATCGATGAGACCAATGCAAGCGATCTCGAAACCTTCGCACTGGCGGAATAAGTTCTTGCGCTAGACGTGGAGGCTGGGCCTTCGGGCTCGGCCTTCGCGTTTGTGCAATGGGCGCCCCTCACGGGCGGCGCGAGCTGGCCCGGGCAACAATTCGGGGGGTAACAACGAAATGCTCGGCCTCGGTGCGCCCTTCGATGCGCTCGATCAGGAGGCGCGCAGCCTGCAAGCCCAGGAGTTCACCGGACTGATCGACGCTGGTCAGCCGGTTCTGCGCGAGATCACAATACATGGTGTTGTCATAACCAACCACGGCGATGTCCTGCGGGATGGAAAGGCCCAGCTCGGTTGCGACGCTGATCGCCTCTATGGCAATGAGATCCGTCCAGCAGAAAAGGGCGTCCGGGCGGTGCGGGCTTTCCAGCAGCTTGCGGACGGCCACCTGGACATCGCGCAGCACTTGGGAGCAGCGGATAATGTTGATAGCCGTGCCCAGCCCCTGTTCCATCATTTCGAGCCGGTAGCCGAGCTCGCGCTGTGTGATCACAGTGGAGGCCTTTGCCAGGCTCATCATGGCGATGCGACGATGGCCCTGGGCATGAAGATGACGCACGACGAGACGAGCCCCGAGTTGGTCATCATTGTTGACAGTGTCGAAAAGGTTGTCGACTGGCTCATGGTGGCCAATCAGCACCAGGGGCACACGGTTCGCAATGTCGGACAGCCGAGAGGCAACCTCATTGGGGCCGATCAGGATCAAGCCGTCCATCTGTCGGTCGATCATGGCATCAACAAGCTCGTTGGCATGGACGGAAATGCCCTGCATGGCCTGGTACTGGGTGCGGGCAAGGGCTGAATTCACTCCATCGAAGATGTCGGCAAAGAAGGGGTTGCGCAGATCGGGCAGGAGAAGCCCCAAGGTATAGGTGCGGCCCCGCAGCCCGCGCGCGGAGGCAAGGGGCCGGTAATTGAGCTTGCCCATGGAGAGCAGGACTTTTTCGCGCAAGCTGTCGCTGACCCCATAGGCATTGCGCAGCACCTTGGATACGGCAGCCACAGATACCCCGGCGTCTTGCGCAACGTCCCGGATGGTGACGCGGCCCGCTCGCTTTGGTGCTTTGATCTCGCTCATATCAACCATTCTCCAGTGCGCTCCCGATTATCCGGCACGAAAAGCTATTGCAATTCGCACAAGAATGTAGAACGCTACACGTAGAACAGTTTACATCCGCGTAAAGCGGTGTCCAGAGGGAGGTTTCCGCGTGTACGACGCAGCACTTGCGCATGGCTCGGCATCGGCCATTTCAGGCTGGGAAGCTCAGATGGTTCGCCCGCTGGCGGATCAAGGGGTCGGCACGCCGGCGAGCTTCTTGCGCAAGCGGTTCTCCCTTGATGATGTGGGCGGTGAGGAGGCGCTGCGCGTTTCCGCGCTGGGCCTTTATCTTTGCTTCATCAATGGCAAACGCGTCGGCAATGACCTTCTGACGCCGGGCTGGACCAGCTATGACAAGCGACTGAGTTTCCAGACCTATAGGGTCGCGGACCTGCTGGTGGCCGGCGAGAACGTTATCGAGATTTGGCTGGCGGATGGCTGGTATCGATCGCAACTGATGTGGGGCAAGTTCCCCATCGTCAATACTTATGGCGACCAGATCGCGGCCATTGCCGAACTGCGCGGCCAAGGCGCGGTGATCGTTGCGACGGATGCGAGCTGGGAAAGCGGCGAGCTGCCGGTGCGCAAGTCCGGTATTTATTTCGGCGAGATCTTTGATGCGCGCGTGGCGGCGGAGGCAACGAGCGGCAGCGCCGTGATGGAGTTTGATCTCGGGCGGCTCGTTGCTGCCGAAGCAGCGGCGGTGCGCGAGCTCGATGCTTTGCAGCCGCTCAAGCAGTGGACAGATGCCGAGGGCCGGACCGTTTATGATTTCGCACAGAATGTGGGGGGCTATGTTGCGTTTACGGTCCGGGGCGAGGCCGGCGCTCGGGTGATTGTCGAGCATGCCGAAATTCTCGACAAAGCGGGCAATTTCTACAACGTCAATTATCGCACTGCAGAAGCGCGGGTTGAATATACGCTTTCGGGGCAGGGCGAGGAGGGCTATCGCCCCCACTTCACGTTCCACGGCTTCCGCTATGCGCGCGTGACCATCGAAGGCCAAGCGGAAATCACCAGCATTGTTTCGGTGCCGATCAGCTCCGTGACCGAACTCAAGGCCGGGTTCACATCTGGCAACAAGCTGGTGGACCGGTTGTTCCTCAACACTGTTTGGTCGCAGCGTGGCAATTTCATTGATGTGCCGACCGATTGTCCGCAGCGCGACGAGCGTTTGGGTTGGACCGGTGACGCGCAGGTTTTTGCTGGCACGGCCATGTATCTGGCCGAAGCGCAGGATTTCTTCCGCAAGTGGATGCGCGATTTGATGGCGGACCAGCGTGAGGATGGCGCCGTGCCTCATGTGGTGCCGGACCCCACGCGTTTGCAGCCCGAGTATTATCCGGGCTTTTATGGCTCCACCGGCTGGGGCGATGCCGTATGGGTCGTGCCCTGGCAGATGTATCTCCATTATGGCGATGCCGAATTCCTCCGCGAAGCGCTGCCAAACATGGTGCGCTGGGTGGATTTCGTGTGGTCGATCAGCGATGGCCCGGTGGTGCAGCCGCCGCGCGAATGGGGCGCCCGCGGCTTTTCCTTTGGCGACTGGCTGCAGCCCAGCGGGCCTAGCGCCAAGCCGTTGCCGACTATTAGCGACGAGGCATCAGCGACGATCTATCTTTATATAGCGGCAAGCCATGTGGCGCGGATTGCTCGTCTTGTGGGTCAGGCTGAAGAGGCTGAGCGCCTCGAGGCGATGGCAGGCCAGGTGCGCGAGGCGTTCCAGCGTGAGTTCATCACGCCATCGGGTCGCGTCGGCAGCGATGACCAGACTTCCTATGCGCTTGCCTTCCTTCACGATCTGATCCCTGCTGACCAGCAGGATGCGGCCAAAAGATATTTCAAGAATGCCATTGCGCGCAGCGACGGGCGCATTGGCACTGGTTTCATCGGTACCCCGGCGCTGTTGCCCGCGCTTGTCAAGATCGGCGAATGGGCGCTGGTGGCCGATGTATTCCTCCAGGAGGAGGTACCCGGGTGGCTCTATCAGGTGAAAATGGGCGCCACCACGATCTGGGAGCGCTGGGACGCGATCCAGGCGGATGGCTCCATCTATAATCCGCAAATGAACTCCTACAATCACTATGCCTATGGCGCAGTGTGCCAGTGGCTGCTGGAAGGGGTTGCAGGATTTAGGCCTGATCCGGAAGCGCCGGGGTTCGAGCACATCATTTTCGAGCCCACTGTGCTGGATGGCCTGTCGCCTGTGCAGGCGCACCACGAAAGCCCAAAGGGCGTGATCCGCGCAAGTTGGAGCGTGGAGGGGGATCAGGTGCGCTACGAAATCGAGGTGCCTGAAGGCACACGCGGCACGCTTCGGCTCGCGCCGGTCTATCGCAATGCCAAGCTGGGCGGCTCTGCTGTTGCCGATGGGGCATCGCTCACGCCGGGCAAGCACAGCATCAGCTTCACCTATGAGCCAACCAGGCGCCAAGTTCGGATCAAGCCGCACGTCAATGCCAATACGCCATAAGGCCGCGAGGAAGTCAGTTTCAACAATGGTCCGCAAGGCGGGCCGCAAGGGAGGTAGACAATGACCAAAACAAGGATTTCGGCCCTCTTGGGGGCCAGCGTGCTCGGCATGCTGCTAACGGCCAATGCCGTTCAGGCACAGCAATCGGGCAATCTGCAGTTCCTGATCGACAACGGCCCACAATCGGTTGCCGTGGCCGAGGCGTGGGTTGCGGCTTACACCGAGCAAAACCCCGATGTGACCATCGACATCGAGGTGCGTCCGGGTGGCGGCGAGGGCGACAACATCGTCAAGACGCGCCTTGCCACCGGCGCCATGGCCGATGTGTTTTTCTACAATTCCGGTTCGCTGTTCCAGGCGATCAACCCCGTGCAGAACCTCCTTCCTGTTACCAACGAGCCCTGGCAGGCCGGTATCCAGGAAAGCTTCAAATCGGTGGTGAGCGCAGGCGGGGAAGTCTATGGCACGCCCTTCGCCCCCGCCATGGGCGGCGGCATTTTCTACAACAAGCCCATCTATGAAGAGCTTGGCCTCCAAGTTCCCAAGAGCTGGGACGAGTTCATGGCCAACAATGAAAAGATCAAGGCCGCCGGCAAGGTCGCCGTGATCCAGACCTATGGCGAAACCTGGACCTCGCAGCTGTTCGTTCTGGCAGACTTCTTCAACGTCCTTGCCGCCGAGCCGGACTTTGCCGAACGCTTCACCGCCAACCAGGCCAAGTTCGCGACTTCCCCGGCAGCTCTGCGCGGCTTTGAAAAGCTGCAGGAAGTTTATGAAGGCGGCTATCTCAATGCCGATTTCGGCGCCGCGACCTATCCCGATGGTTTGCGCATGGTGGCGACCGGTGAGGGCGCACACTATCCGATGCTGACCTTCGGCGTCGGCGCTATTGCCGAAACCGTGCCGGACAATTTGCAGGATGTGGGGTTCTTCGCCCAGCCGGGCGACAGCGCGGACAGCAATGGCCTGACCACCTGGATGCCGGACTCCATCTACATCGCCAAGACCACGCAGAACCCCGAACTCGCTAAAGATTTCGTGGGCTTTATCGGCTCGCCCGAAGGTTGCGACATCCGCAATGAAGCCGTAGGCGCCACGGGTCCCTACATGATCGAAGGTTGCGAACTGCCCGAAGACGTGCCGCCGGCTGTCGCCGACATGCTGCCCTATTTTCAGGAAGGCGGCCAGAACGCCCCGGCGCTCGAGTTCTTGTCTCCGGTCAAGGGCCCCGCTCTCGAGCAAATCACGGTTGAAGTCGGCTCTGGCATTCGCCCGGCTGCCGAAGGCGCTGCGCTCTATGATGAGGACGTGCGCAAGCAGGCCCAGCAGCTCGGGCTTGAAGGCTGGTAAGCTGATGTGAGTGGCGGCTCGGGCTGGATCATCCATCCCGAGCCGCCACACTTTGGTCGAGGGGTCGAACCGATGGCTGTTTCCAGCATGGGAAATGTTGCAGGCGCGCCAAGCCAGCGCGCTCAAGCGCAAAAACGGTCGCCCTATCCGGGCTGGTTCTACCTGCCTGCGGCCATCATCTATGCGGTGCTGTTTCTGGCACCAACCTTTGCCTCCCTTTATTTCAGCCTGACACGCTGGACGCTGTTCGACAGCGTCTTTATCGGCTTCGACAATTTCGCGCAGTTCTTCCGCGAGCCCTTCCTCGTCAAGGGTCTCGTCAACACGCTGATTTATGCGGTGGTGACATCGGGGCTGAAGGTCGTGATCGGCATGGCGCTGGCCATCATGCTCACCAGCCAGATCGTCGCTCGCGGTTATCTGCGCTCGGTCATCTTTTTCCCCGTCCTGGTGTCGACCGTCGGCGTGGGCATCACCTTCACGGTGCTGATGCACCCGACGCAAGGCATGATCAACGAAACGCTGGCGCTGTTCGGCATTGCCGGGCCGGGCTGGCTAGTGGATCCAAGGCTCGCGCTGTTTTCGGTTGCGCTGGTCGATGTGTGGAAGGGCGTGGGGCTGGCGACTGTCATCTATATCGCTGGTGTTGTGGCAATTCCCAAGGACTACTACGAGGCCGCGCGGATCGATGGCGCGACCAAATGGCAGAACTTCCGCTACGTGACGCTCCCGTTGATGCGGCCGGCGACCGCGACGGTGATCACTCTCTCCTTTATTGGGGGCCTGAGGACCTTTGATTTGATCTGGGCTATGACTAAGGGCGGGCCGGGCTTTGCTTCCGATACAATCGCTTCGGTGATCTACAAGCAGTACCAGGCGGGCTTTTATGGCCTATCGACGGCCGGCAACGTGGTGCTGTTCGTGCTGATCGCCGTGTTGGTTGTGCCGCTCACCATGCTTCTCAACCGCAAGCAGGGCCACGAATGAAACAGCGGGCATCCCTTCTTGGCGGCGTGGCCGCCATTGTCGCGACCTTTGTGGTCTTCGTAATACCGTTCCTGTTCATCATCCTGATGGCGTTCAAGGACCGGCAGCAATCGGCGCTGCGGGATTTCTCCTGGCCGACGGGCTTTCACCTCTGGGACAATGTCTTTGAGGTGGTGAAAACTCGCAACTGGATGATGATCACGGCCTTCATCAATTCCAGCATCATCACCGTGGCGAGTGTTAGCCTACTTGTGGTTTTCGCGGCCATGGTCGGCTTCATCCTGGCGCGGCGCAAGACGCGCTGGAATCCGCTTATCGAGTTCCTGATCCTGGCTGGGCTCATGGTGCCGCCAGCGGTGGTGCCCACGATTTGGGTGCTGCAGGGACTCAAGCTATTTGGCACGCTGCACGGCATGATCCTGATCGAAGTTGCGTATAATCTGCCGTTCTCGATCATCCTTTATCGGGCTTTCATCGCCACTATTCCCAAGGACATGGATGAGGCCGCGATCATTGATGGCGCGCGCCCGCTCGATGTGTTCTTCAGGATTATCCTCCCCATGCTCTGGCCGGTGACGGTGACCAACATCGTGGTGCAGTCAGTTGGCATCTTCAACGATTTCACCAACCCCCTCTATTATCTGCCGGGCAATGCCAATGCGACGGTGCAGCTGACGCTGTTCAACTTCCAGTCGCAGTTCAGCACGGCCTACAATCTGCTTTTCACCAATATCCTGCTGATTACCATCCCGCCGCTGATCGTCTTCCTGTTCTTCAACCGGCAGATCGTGGCGGGCATGACTGCAGGTGCCGTCAAGGGATAGGGACATGGCCGGACTGGAACTCAAAGCACTGCGCAAGAGCTATGGTGACCTCGAGGTGATCAAGGGCGTGGACCTTCACATCGAGCATGGCGAGTTCGTGGTGTTTGTCGGCCCTTCTGGCTGCGGGAAGTCCACGCTGCTGCGCATGATCGCAGGGTTGGAAGAGATCTCGGCTGGCGAGCTGGTGATCGGCGACCGGGTGGTCAATGAGGTGGAGCCGCGTGACCGGGGCATCGCCATGGTGTTCCAGAGCTATGCGCTTTATCCCCACATGACGGTTTACGACAATGTGGGCTTTGGGCTGATGCTCGCCAAGACGCCTCGGGAGGTGCGGGACAAGAAGATCCGCGAGGCCGCGCGCATCCTGCAGATGGAGCATTTGCTGAATCGCAAGCCCAGCCAGCTTTCGGGCGGGCAGCGGCAGCGCGTGGCCATCGGTCGGGCCATTGTACGGCAGCCGGAGGTGTTCCTGTTTGACGAGCCGCTTTCCAATCTGGACGCTGCCTTGCGGGTCGACATGCGCATGGAACTGGCGCGGCTGCACCAGGATCTCGGCGCAACCATGATCTATGTCACCCATGATCAGGTCGAGGCGATGACTCTGGCCGACAAGATCGTCGTGCTTGATGGCGGCGTAGTGCAGCAGGTGGGCTCGCCCATCGAGCTCTACCAGCGTCCGGCCAATCTCTTTGTTGCCGGCTTTATCGGCTCGCCCAAGATGAATTTGCTTCCAGCAATTGTTGACGCGGTGGAAGGCGATGTGGTGCGTGTGTCCAGCAAGGACCTCGCAGCAACTGCCATCAGGGCGAGCGGTGAGGGGCTCAAACCTGGCGACAGCGTAACGCTGGGCGTTCGCCCCCATGCGCTGACTCCGACCGAAAGCGGCAGCGTGGTCGGTCAGGTGGCACTGGTGGAGCGCTTGGGCAACGAAACCAATGTGAGCATAACGCTGCCGAGTGGCACGTCCTTTATGGCTGTATTGGATGGGGATCGTGCACTGCGCCCGAGCGGCAGCATCGTTTTGGGTTTCAATCCCGCAGATGCCCTGCTGTTTGATGGCGCGGGTCTTGCTCGCTAGCTCTTGGTGCAATCGGGACGCCAGCAAGAGCCGGCGTCCCGCATTGGCTCAGCCGAAATTGGCGAGTTCCTGCACACCGCGATTGAAGCGGGCGAGCTTGGCATAGAAGTCCTCAAGAATATAGCGCACATCGATCGTGTCATAGACCTTGATCGGGCGATTTTGCCCATTGTGGATGTAGTGCATCTGTGGCGAGAACTCGGGCGCCGGACGCCATTCCGAAACGCCACCCATTGGGTTGAGGATAACCGAAAGGGCTGGCGTATCACCCAATGAGCGATGCTCGATGGGGCCCTGGTGGACGCGCAGATTCCACTCGATCAGCTGGTCAACAAGGTATTTGCCAATCGGGCCCTTGTCTTCGCAGCGCTCCTGCAGCTCGGCATAGCTCACCGCCATCATGCGATAAACGGTTGAAGGAATCTGCCAGACTTGGATCTTGGAGCGCATCACCACATTGGCCGCGGCAATGTCGTTCATGAGGTTGAATTCGCGGCCACCTGATGGCCAAACACCGCCGCCGATCCAGACGCAGATCACATCGCGCTCGTTAAGGCGCGGCTCCAGAAGGAGGGCCGAAGCCATGTCGGTCAGAGGACCTAGGAAGGCGACATAGAGCGGGCGATCATCATCGCTCATGGCCTGGTCGATAATGAGCTGGGCGCCGGGTGAAGGGACTGGCGTGTCCTCGTCAGGCAACGCCTTAGCCGCGCCGTTGGCGACGGGGATTTTGCCCGAAAGGTTCATGAGATCGAGGAGGTGATCGATCTCCGCGCGACTGTCTTCCATGGACGTCATCGAGCGGTGAGCGCCAAAATGGGCCGCGATGATGCCATGGAAATCGAAGGTGGGTGTCAGGAGGGCATGAACGATTGTGAACTGATCGTCCGCTTCGTTCTTGGCGTCAGTATTGAGAATAAGACGCGCGCGCTTCTCACGAGGCAAATTGGTCATGGCTGGTCTCCCATGGCGCCGAAGAGGGCTTTCTGTGCAATTTTAAGGGCGCCAATGGCGTCATGCCGGCCTTGAGCTTCCTCAAGCGCCGCTATGTCGAGGCGGTCGAGACCTTTGGCAGCAGCCTTGAGGAAGTCGATGGCGTGGGTGGCCGTCGCGACGCTGTCCTCGCGGAACGGAAACTGGTCGAGCTGCCAGACGCCTTCCCATTTGTTTTTCTTAAGGACATAGAAAAACTCGAAAAGTTCAATCGGGTGAAGGCTGCCGGCGACGAGGTCATCGTCCCAGGAGCGGTAATTGTCATTGACGTCCATGCCGAAGAGCCGGCCGTGGTCGATGGCGAGCTGGGCCGAGTCCGCCGCGGACTCGCCGCCCATGATGGCGTGGCCGAAATCGAGGAGAATGCCGATGTTGGGCAGGCCAATCTTTTCGATGCCGAGAATGGTACGGGCGACCGAACCGAAGCTCATGCGCACGCGTGGTTCGCGCGGCTTGTATTCGATGACGAATTTAAGGTCGGGGTTTTCCGAGGCGAGCTGGCCGACGCCATCCAGCGAGCGCTGCCACTGGGTGGAGTAGTCGACCTGGAAGGGATAGTCCCAGCCATCCTGCCCGGGCCAGAGTTTTACGTAGTCAGCCTTGTGGAAGCGCACGACGTCGCAGGCGGCCGTGATGAGTTCATGCGCCTTGCGGCGAATACCAGCGTCAGGATTGGTGAAGGCGCCCTTGACGAAGTCGCGGGTGTAGATTTCGGGCGTGATGCCGATGACGCCCAGATTGTTGCGCTCGAGCGCTTCCTTGATCTGCGCGTCGGAATATTCGCCGCCGAAGTAGGGCCAGTTAAGGTCCACAACGCTGAGATCCTTGACCTGACCGGCAAGGTCGATCGCTTCGATGATGTTGCGCGGAATGCCGTAGCCATCGGTCGCATAGCGGTCGAGATAGGTGGCAAAATGCCAGATGCCAGCGCCGAAGCGTGGGGTGGTCATGGGGTTCCTCCTCTGTTCTGATTGTTTTGTGTCGCCAGAGCTTGCGTTATGGCGGACCGCCAGCGCTGACGATGTCTGGTGCGGCTCGCATCGTTTATCTGCGGCGTGAAATGCTGGGCGGCGGGAACGGCCGGCATGCTGATGCCGAGAGCCGAAAAGGCCAGGGCTGCGGCGCCAAGGGCGCTCACTTCCGGGGCGGCAGCAACTGCGACAGGGCGATCGAGAATATCGGCTTCGAACTGCATGATGGTCCCGTTGCGCGAGGCGCCGCCATCGGCGCGTAGCTCGCTCAAGGCCGAGCCCATGTCGGCTTCCATCGCCGCGTAAACGTCGGCGACCTGAAACGCGATGGCTTCCAGAGCGGCACGCGCGAGGTGTGCCGGCTTGGTGCCGAGCGTCATGCCCGTGATGGTGCCGCGCGCGTCGGCACGCCAATAGGGAGCGCCAAGGCCTACGAGGGCTGGAACGAAAGCGACGCCATTGCTGTCATCAACGGTTTCGGCGAGCGCCGAAAGCGCGGCGGCGTCGGCAAGGCCCAGGAGTTCGGCAGTGAAAGCGGCGGTTTGCCCCGAGACGGAGATATTGCCTTCAAGCGCGTGCTGTACCTGGCCGCCCTGGCTCCAGGCGATGGTGCTTGACAAGCCGTGGGTTGAGCGAACGCGACCGGGTGTCAGCGCCATAAGCGAGGTGCCGGTGCCATAGGTGGCTTTCACCGTGCCGGGTGTGCGCACGCCGTGGCCGAACAGGGCAGCGTGGGAATCGCCGATCATGGCAAGGATCGGGGTGCCAGCGGGAAGGGCTGTGGTGCCCTCCGCAGTGATGCCAAAGCAAGCATCGGAGGATCGGACCTCGCCTAGCAGGGTTTGGGGCACGGTAAAGAGCGCGCAGAGATCGGTATCCCATTGCAGTGTTTGGGTGTTGAACAACTGCGTGCGCGAAGCATTGGAATGATCGGTGGCATGCACCTGCCCGCCAGTTAAGTTCCAAAGGAGCCAGGAATCAACCGTGCCGGCGCGAAGCTCGCCGGCTTCGGCGCGGGCACGGGCGCCAGGCGTGTTGTCGAGGAGCCAAGCGACCTTGGCGGCGGGAAAGAGCGGGTCGAGCGCAAGGCCCGTCCTGGCTTCGATTGCGTCGGCACGGCCGGCGGCATGCAGGGCGTCGCACTGGGGAGCGGAGCGGCGGCACTGCCAGATGATGACGGGACCGATGGGCTCGCCGGTGGCCGTATCCCAGACAAGGATGGATTCGCGCTGGTTGGAGATGCCGATGCCGGTGATTTCCGCAGCACCAGCTTTGGACACGACCTCAGCGATCACCTGCTTGACGCCCTGAACCAACGCCGTGGCCGACTGCTCGGCCCAGCCGGCTTGGGGATAGGTGACGATGTTTGGCACAGAGGCCTGGTGCAGCACGCGGCCGGAGGCATCCACCAGCAGGGCCTTGGTGTTGGTGGTGCCCTGGTCGATGGCCAGGATCAGCTCGCGGCTCATTTCTTTCGCGCGATGGTCAGGCGAACGGCGTCGACAATGCCGGCTTCGTTGAGCCCGAAATGGTCAAACAGCCATTCGGCCGAGCCCGTGGGTACGAAGCCGGGGAAGCCCAGAATGCGCATCGGCACCGGACTGGTTGTGGACACCACTTCGGCAATGGCGCCGCCGAGGCCGCCCCTGACGGAATGTTCTTCGACGGTGACGATGGCGCCGGTGTCGGCAGCGGCTGCGATGGCGGCTTCATCGAGCGGATTGACCGTGGCCATGTTGACGACGCGAACAGAAATGCCATCGGAGGCGAGCGCCTTGGCAGCAGCGACGGCGCGATGCACCATTGTGCCATTGGCGATGATGGTGGCGTCGTTGCCTTGGACCAACGTTTCGCTTTTGCCGATCTCGAAGACCGCGTCTTCTGGGCGCTCGAGCGCCGGGACCGCCATGCGGCTGACCCGGACGAAGACCGGGCCATCATGGGCCGCGGCGGCCTTGATTGCTTCGGCCGTCTGCCAGGGATCGGCCGGCACGATCAGCTTCATGTTGTTGAAGAGCCTGAGCCAGGCGAGATCTTCAATGGAGTGATGGGTAGGGCCGAGCTCGCCATAGGCGACGCCGCTCGACTGGCCGATCAGCTTCACATTGACATTGCTGTAGGCGATATCGGCCTTGACCTGTTCCAGGGCACGGCCCGTGATGAAGCAGGAGGCAGCCGACACAAACGGCACCTTGCCGCCATTGGCCAAGCCTGCACCCACTGCAACAAGCGTTTGTTCGGCGATGCCGACATTGACCATGCGTTCGGGGAATTTCTTGCGGAAGCCGGCCAGCTTGGACGAGCCGACGCTGTCGCTGACCACGGTGACGATGCGAGGGTCGCTCTCGGCGAGGGCCTCGATGGTGGTGGCGAAACTGTCGCGGCAGTCGAAAAAACCGCTCTTGGAAGGGGCAGCAGCGCTCATCAGACGAGTTCCCGCATGGCTTGTTCGAATTGCTCTTTGTTGGGCACGCCATGATGCCAGAAGACGTTGTCGTGCATGAAGCTGACGCCCTTGCCCTTGAAGGTGTTTGCAATGACGCAGAGCGGTTTGCCACGGCCCCTCGGGGAGGCGGAGAGGATGTCCAGAAGCTGGCCGTGATTATGCCCATCGACCATTTCGACATGCCAGCCGAAGGCGCGCCATTTCTCATCGAGCGGATCGAGTGAGGCCGTGTCCTCGGTCCCGGCGCCCTGCTGCAGGCGGTTGCGGTCAATGATCAGGGTGAGGTTTTCCAGCTTGCGATGCGCCGCCGTCAACGCTGCTTCCCAATTGCTGCCTTCCTGCAGTTCGCCGTCGCCGGTGAGCACAAAGGTGCGGAAATCGGCCTTGTCCATCTGGCCGGCAATGGCGATGCCCGTCGCAACCGGCAGGCCATGGCCGAGTGGCCCGGTATTGGTTTCAACGCCTGGCAAATAGTTGCGGTTGGGATGGCCGTTAAGGGCGGAGAGCGGCTCCATATAGGTCGAGAGATCCGTTTCGGGGAAAAAGCCCGCCCGCGCCAGGACCGAATAAAAGGCGCCGGTGCAATGGCCCTTGCTCATCACGAAGCGGTCGCGCTTGGGATCGCGCGCATTCTTCGGGTCGAATTGCATCACGCCGAAATAAAGGGTCGCCAGGATGTCGGCTGCGCTGAAATCGCCGCCTGGATGGCCCTGTTGCGCTTCATAGACCATCTGGAAGCTACGGCGGCGGATCCACAGCGCCTGTGCAGCGATGTCGCTGACCAGATCGTTCTTGAGGGGTGTGGCGGGCGATGGCAAGGCGGCCTCCCAGAGCTCGGTGGCCGCATCAAGCAGCCCTGTTTGCCGATGATTGGTACAGGGCGATCCGCTAACGTGCAATAAGGAAAATCTTTGATTATTTTCGTTTCATGTTCCGAATGGTCTCGGAACACAGCGCAATCGCTGCTAGCGGTTTCACCTCAATGGCCTTAGAGAGCTTGCGAAATGGCTGTGATCCCGCGCTATGATGGCGAGATCGGTTTGGGGGAAACAAGGTGCAAAAACCACGGGCGAAGGGCAGGGCAAAGAGCGAAAGCCAAGCTGGCGGGCAGCCGCAATTGCTGGCCGAACCGCGCCGCATGCGCATCCTGGAATGGCTGCAGGAAGAGGGCAGTGCACGGGTGCGCGATCTTTCCGCAGCATTCGGCGTTTCGGAGGCGACTATCCGCCAGGACCTCGAGCGCCTGGACGGTGACGGCTTTATCACGCGCGAACATGGCGGGGCCTATCTCAAATCCATCCCGCAGCAGGTGCAGTCCATGACGCTGCAGCATGTGCAGAACATGGAGATGAAGCGCGCCATTGGCGCTGCGGCCGCGGCGCTGGTTTCGGACAATGATACACTGATCATCGATTCAGGTACGACAACCACCCAGTTTGCCGAGAATTTGAAGGCGCGGCACAACCTCAACATCATCACCAATGCGCTCAATATCGCATTGATCCTGGGTGCCATTCCCTCCAATACGGTGCATATGCCTGCCGGTCAGTTCAAGGCGCCCACCCTGAGCCTGAGCGGGGAAAAGTCCGTTGAATTCTTTGTCGGCATCTATGCGCAAAAGCTCTTCTTGGCCACCGCCGGCGTGTCCTTCGGAGTGGGCCTCACCTATCCGGCCATTGGGGACATCTATGTGAAGCGCGCCATGATCAAGGCGGCCTCGCATGTCTATCTTCTGGCCGATTCGACCAAGATCGGCCGAGTGTCCTTCTCTGCCCTTGGCGGCGTCGAGATGGTCAACACGCTGATCACGGATGAAGGTATCTCCGACGCTGATCGGGCCGAATTCGAAAGACGTGGCGTTGAAGTGCTGATTGCCCGCTAAGGCGGGCCTGCCTTTTCGAGCTTTCATGATTGATGCGGAAGGTCATTGACAAGGCGCTTATCCCTCCATAATCGTTAGTAACCGCAAGAAATCGAAAAAACATAACAAGCTTGCGGCCGTTGCGGGAGCACACGGGAGTGATGGACGTCGAGCGGCCGGACTGGTCGTGCCCAGGCAAAAAGCTTGGGCGCGAGGCTGCAAACTCGCCCCTATTCTCTGGAGCGCCTCGCGTTCGTGGGTTGATCGGCCAGAGGGGCCGACAGCCGGCAAAGGAGGAGAATATGGTTCGGCTTCGCCGTACTTTCGTTGCGTCCGTCCTGGGCGCCATGCTGACGACCACCGCATTGGCACAATCGATGACCGATGTGGGCACGCCCCGCGCGGAAACGCTGATCGTGCAAACCTTCGATGGTCGCGCCGCCAATGCTTCGGCGCAAAATCCGATGAATTCCTACGCCATCTGGCGCGGTTTCCGCGAACTGGGCTGGAGCTGGTTGTGGGAGATGGACACCGCAACGGGTCAGTCCTATCCCGAACTCGCTGCCGGGCCGGTGGAAGTGCTCAATGACGAGCATACCCAGTTCCGGGTGAAGCTGCGTGAGGGCGTTTTTTGGAGCGATGGTGTCGAATTCACCGCCGATGACGTCATCTACTCGCTTGATACCTACAACAAATATCGCAGCCAGCTCGGCCGTGTGGCGGTGATCGCCAATTTTGCCAAAAGCTGGAAGAAGATCGACAACTACACCTTCGAGGTCGAGACCACCCGTCCGTCCTATGACTTCCAAACGGTGATGGGTGTTTACACCTGGGGTTCGCAGTTCGTGATCGTGCCCAAGCACATCTTCGAACCGCAGGGCGACAATGTCGTCACCTTCCAGAACACCAATGCGGTGACGCTTGGGCCCTACAAGATCAAGGAATTCGATCCCAACGGCGCCTGGCAATTGTGGGAGCTGCGCGAGGATTGGGAGCGCTCCGGCTGGGGCAATCTCGGCCAGCCCAAGCCTAAATACGTCCTTTACAAGGATTTCGGCGCTGAAGAGACGCGTGCGCTGGCGTTCGTTCAGAATCAGTACGACGTCGACACCTTCATGAGCCCGGACTCGATCCAGGCTGCCAAGGGGCGCAATCCCAATGTGGAGAGCTTCTCGCCGGTTTTTCCTTATCATGACATGAACGATGCCTGCTCCTATGGCATCTACATCAATCTGCAAAAGCCCCCCTATGACAAGGAAGAGGTCCGTTGGGCCCTGGCCCTGGCGCTCAACATGCAGCAGGTCGGCATTTCCTCGATGAGCGGGCAGTTTAAGGCCGGTGCCCTGCCGTTGGCGGACACGCCGATCACCAATCCGCTTTACTATGCGCCGCTCCAGACCTGGCTCGAAGACCTCACGCTCGAGGACGGCTACAAGCCCTACAACACCAATTTCGCGGCCGAGCTCAACGAAACACTTGCTTCGCAAGGTGTTGATGCATCGCAGCTGCCGACGGGCGAGGGGATCGAGCAGGGCTTCGGCATGGGCTGGTGGAAGCATGACCCCGCGCAAGCCGCAAAGCTGCTTGAATCCGTGGGCATGAAGAAGGGGGCCGACGGCTTCTTCACCCTCGAAGACGGTTCGCCCTGGGTGATCGAGTTCGTCATTCCCGGCGACTGGAACAAGGTTATCCAGCGCATCGGCTTCTCGATCGCCGATAGTTGGCGCCAGGCGGGTTTCAACATCAATACCCGCCAGGTGGACAATGGCGAATGGACGACCGTCCAGAACACCAATGCCCGCAACGAGCTGATGATCAACTGGGGTCAATCCTGCACCTATAACGCGAACTGGCAGAATTCCTGGCGTCAGTTCGATGCAAGCTATGTGCTGCCGCCGGACTCTACCGATCCGCTCAACGGCAACATCATGCGCGTTACCGACCAGCGCATTTTCGACCTGGTAGCTGACAGCGCTCAACTGCCGATCGAGGACGAGCAGTTCCTCGAGAACGGCCGGCAGATCGCGAAATACCTGACGGAAGACATGCAGATGATCAATCTGATGAACATTCCGACCACGATCCCGACCAACAAGACTTATTGGACTAACTTCCCCAAGCAGGACAATTTCTACGCTGCGCCCTACACCTGGTGGAGTTCTTTCAAGAAGACTGTCGTGTCGATCGAGCCAACCGGCCAGCAATAGGCTGGAATCTGCGGGGCGGCCAATGTCCTCCTGGCCGCCCCGCTTCCATGCTGCGCTCAAGCACGGCGCTCCCATCGGCCCCGTCCATGCTGGGCGTGGTGACGAGGCAAGCGCCAGCCGGACCGGCAACACACTATCCAAGGACTGACCAATGGGTGTTCTCGCCTACGTCGCCAAGCGTTTCGGACTTTATCTTGCAGTCCTGTTTATCGGGCTGACGATCACGTTCATGCTGCCGCGCCTCATGCCGATCAATCCGGTGGATGGCTATATTGGACAGATCCAGTCACGCGCTAATGGCACGCTGACGCCCGAGGCGATCGCAGAGATGCGCGCGAACCTTGAGGTGCTCTATGGGCTGCAGGGCGATATTTTCACCCAATACTTGTCCTATCTCAAGCGCGTCATCATCGACTTCGATTTCGGGCCGTCCTTTACCTATTACCCCACTGAAGTCTCGACCATGATCGTGACGGCTCTGCCCTGGACGCTGGGGCTGCTGCTGACCTCGACGGTGATCGCGTGGCTGCTGGGCAATATGGTGGGGCTGGTGGCCGGCTATTTCCATAAGCAAAAAGCCGCTTCGATCCTCGAATTCATCGGCATCCTGCTTTACCCCATCCCCTATTATATCCTGGCCGTATCGGTGCTGCTGATCCTGGCCTATATCTTCCCGATCTTCCCGCTCTCCCCGACCTTTCCGGTGGGCGAGATGACCTGGCCCAAGGTGGGCATGATCATCTACAATTCGCTTTTGCCGGCGATCACCCTGGTTCTGGCGGGCTTTGGCTGGAACATCCTGTCGATGAAGGCCCTGGCGGTTGCCACCACCGAAGAGCCTTATGTCACCTATGCCCGGCTTAAGGGCGCTTCGAACTGGACGCGGATGACGCGCTATGTGTTCCGCAATGCGCTCTTGCCGCAGGTGACGGCGCTGGCGCTCTCGCTGGGCATGATCTTCAATGGCGCGCTGCTGACCGAGATCATTTTCTCCTATCCCGGCATCGGGCTGATCATGCGCACGGCCTCCACGGGCGGCGACTACAACGTGCTTTATGGCGCGATCACGCTGTCGATCCTGGCCGTGGCCACAGCGGGTCTCGTGATCGACCTCATCTATCCTCTTCTTGACCCACGGATCCGCACCAAATGAGCACGGATATCAACAATGCCGATCCGGTGGCGCTGGTCGTTGCGCCGCCCGTGGCCGGCAAGAAGGGGCGCCGCAAGGGCGGGCTGCTCTGGCTGCTGAACGCCCGGCTGGCCGTGGGTCTGGTCATCCTCCTCGTCATGGGGCTGGGAAGCTTCATCCTGCCGCTCTTTGCGCCGGCGGACCCGTCCCTCCAGGCGACCTATATGCGCAATTTGCCCATGTCGAACGTTCATTGGCTAGGGACCAACTCGCTGGGGCAGGACATTTTCTGGTTCCTGGTCTTTGCCATCAAGAACTCGCTTATGCTCGGAGTGCTGGTGGCTGTCGGCGTGACCATCGTTGCGACCATCGTCGGCCTTAGCGCCGGCTATATCGGTGGCGCTTTCGAGCGCGTGGTGATGCTGTTTGTGGACACGTTTATCACCATTCCCTTGCTGCCGATCCTGATCATCCTCGGCGCGCTGATCCGCGGGAACACGTCGTTCTTCACCGTTGGATTGATCATCATCATCTTTGGCTGGGCTTGGGATGCGCGCACGGTTCGCGCCATGGCGCTGTCGCTGCGCGAGCGCGAATTCATCAACATGGCGCGCTTCTCGGGGGCCAACACGATCGACATCCTGGCCAAGGAAATCTTCCCCTATGTGTCGGCCTATATCCTTGTGGGATTCATCAACACGGTGCTCTTCGCCATAAACACCGAGGCGACGCTGGCGGTGATCGGCCTTTCCAAGGTGGAAGTGCCGACGCTGGGCTCCATTATCTTCTGGGCGCTGAGCTATAATGCGCTCTTTACCGGGCAATATGCGTGGATCGTGGCGCCGATCATTGCGACCGTGACCCTGTTTCTTGGGCTTTTCCTCACCTCGACCGGCTTTAACCAGGCCTTTGCCAGCAGACGGGGTGTCTCATGATCCGCCTCAACGACCTCAAGATCAGCTACAGGCTGGGCACACGGACGATCGATGCCGTGGATGGCGTGACTCTGACCATTCCCGACAATTGCGTCGTAGGCATTGCGGGGGAATCCGGGTCAGGCAAGTCGACGCTGATGAAGGCGATCTATGGGGATATTCAATCGCCCATGTACCTGTCCCGCGGCTCGATCGATTATGGGCTCAAGGGGGCGGACGGCAGCCCGGTCACTGCTGAAAACGTACGCAAGGAATGGTTCAAGACCATTTCCTATATTCCGCAATCTTCCATGAACTCGCTTAACCCGGTGATCCGCATCCGCGAGCAGTTCATCGATTTCCCCGGCACGGACAGCAACAAGAAGCGGGTGCTGGAGCGGGCGCGCGACTATATCGGCAAGCTAGGCCTGCCGGCCGAAGCCATGGATTCCTACCCGCATCAGCTTTCGGGCGGCATGCGGCAGCGCATGATGATTGCGCTCGCAACGTTCTTTCAGCCCGAACTGATCATCGCCGACGAGCCGACTACGGCGCTCGATGTGGTGGTGCAAAAAGACATTCTCATGCTGCTCATGGAGCTGCAGGAGAAAATGGGCAACACCATCCTCGTGGTCTCGCACGACATGGGCGTCCATTATCAGGTCACCCACAAGATGCTGATCATGTATGCGGGAAGGGTGGTCGAATATGGGGACACGGACAGTGTCTTCGCGGACCCGCAGCACCCTTATACCAAGATGCTGATCGACTCCCTGCCCACCATTGGCGACGATTCCATGCGTGGCGTGATGGCGAGCCAAGCCGGGGCGGGGGGCGACCGAGCTTACAGGGTCGAGCCCAATCTCATCGAGGTGAAGCCGGGCCATTTCGTTGCCCAGCCAGCGCGGCAAAAGGAAGAGGTTCTGGCATGACGCTCATCCTCAAGACCGAAAACCTCAACAAGGTTTATCGCCTCGGCGGCTTCATGCGGGCCAAGCCCATCCAGGCTCTGAACGAGGTCAACATCACTGTCGAAAGCGACAAGCCAGTGGTGATCGCCGTTGTCGGCGAGTCGGGCAGTGGCAAGACGACCCTGGCAAAGACGCTGCTGCGGCTCGAAGCACCCACAAGCGGACGGGTGATCGTTTATGATGATGTCGTTGCCGGGCCCGGAGCCATTCCATCCAGGAAGAGTTTTTTAGGGCTGGTGCAGCCCATTTTCCAGAACCCCTTCGAAGCGTTCAGCCGCTATCGGCCGGTGGACATCTATCTCGAAGAGACTGCTAGGCGCGTGGCCGGCATGGACGGGGAGGCGGCGGAGGTCGCAGTGGCTGACGCGCTCAAAAGCGTGGGCTTGGATTACGATCAGGTGCGCGGCAAATATACCGCGCAGTTCTCGGGCGGCGAATTGCAGCGCATCTCCGTGGCTCGGGCTTTGATCCCGAACCCCAAGCTGATCGTTGCTGACGAGCCGGTCAGCATGATCGACGCTTCGCGCCGCATGATCATCATCAATCTTTTCAAGCGGCTGCGCGACGAGGCAGGGCGGAGCTTTGTCTACATCACCCACGACCTTGCCACAGCCTATTACATCTCCGACTTCGTAGCCGTGATGAACAAGGGGAGGGTGGTGGAGTTCGGGCCCGCGCGGCAGGTGATGTCCGATCCACAGCATGACTATACCCGCCTGCTGCTGTCTTCCATCCCGACCACAACGAGCCGCTGGCGCGAACGCCCGCGCCGCGTCGCCAACGGCTAGGCTCCACAAGCCATCCTTTCTCGCAATTCGTTTCAGATTACGGAACAACACGATGACCAATCAGGCCAAAGCCAACGGCGACCCGTCGCTGTGGGCCACCTATGAACTCACGCTTGAGGGGCCGAGCCAAGGCAATCCATTCGCCGATGTGAAACTGCGTGCTGTTTTCAGCCAGGGTGAGCGGCAGGTGCGGGTAAACGGCTTTTATGATGGAGACGGTCAATACAAGCTGCGCTTCCTGCCCGAAACGACCGGCGCCTGGTCATACGAGACCTCTAGCAATGTCCCAGCGCTCGATGGTGTGGCTGGCAGCTTTGAAGTGGGCCCGGCGCAGCCGGGGCATCATGGGCCGGTGCGCGTCTCCAACCGGCACCATTTCCGCTATGCCGACGGCACGCGCTTCATCAATATCGGCACCACGGCCTATGTGTGGAATTTGCAGGGCGATGAGTTGGAGGAGGAAACGCTCCGCACCCTCAAGGACGCGCCCTTTACCAAGATCCGCATGTGCGTGTTCCCCAAGCACTATCGCTATAATCAGAACGAACCCGAGCGCTACCCTTTCCGCCTGGTAAAGAAAGGAACCAGCGAATGGACCGGCAGCTTCCGTGGGGATTTTGGCTGGGAATTCGACTTCACACGGTTTGAGCCGGGCTATTTTCAACATTTGGAGCAGCGCATCAACCAGCTCGCCGAAATCGGTGTCGAGGCCGACCTCATCATCTTCCATCCTTATGATCGTTGGGGCTTTTCGCGCATGAGCCCGGCCGAAGATGACCACTATCTGAAGTACCTCGTCGCGCGCCTAGCGGCACTTCCCAATGTCTGGTGGTCCATGGCCAATGAATATGACCTCATGCCCTCAAAAAGCATGGCGGATTGGGAACGGTTCATTCACATCACCTCGGACAATGATCCCTTCGGGCATCTCCTCAGTATTCATAATTGCTTCGGCTTCTACGATCACAACCATCCCTGCATTACTCACGCCAGTATCCAGCGCTCCACGGCAAATCTCGCCGCGGTGTGGCGCGAGCAATATGGCAAACCGGTCTCGATCGATGAGTGCTGCTATGAGGGCGACATTGCCGAGCTCTGGGGCAACATCTCAGCCAAAAAAATGGTGCGGCGGTTCTGGGATGGCACAGTAAATGGCGGCTATGTCACCCATGGCGAAGCCTACTACAATGAAGAGGAAACGCTTTGGTGGGCCAAAGGCGGCAGGCTGACGGGCGAGAGCGTCGCGCGTATTGCCTTTCTCCGGCGCATTCTCGAAAAGGGACCGGACGAGGGGCTTGATCCGGTTAAGTCTACGGTCGCCTATCGCACAAGCATGGCGGGTGGACTCGACAAGGTCGTCATGGCGCAGCTGTTTCAGCCGACGCCAGGCGAAGAGGATTGGCCACGCGCACAGGCCTGGTTCGCTACCGCAGGCCAGCCGCATCGCTATTACCTCACCTATCTCGGCGAGAACCAGCCCAGCGAATTTACTGTGGCGACGCCGCCGGGCGAGCACTATTCCGCCACGCTGATCGACACCTGGGAAATGACGGAAAAGACGCTCGCCGAAAGCGTCGAGCGCGGTGATGTGCTGCACTTTGCGCCCAAGCCCTATCAGGCGCTCCTGTTCCGGCGCGTGGATGGAGAATGACATGACCGAAGTCGCGCAGTGGGATGTGTTTGAAGCCAGCTTTGAGGGGCCGTCGGGCGGCAATTCGTTCCTGGATGTTCGACTGGAAGCTTTTGTTCAACACAAGAGCCGCCAAATGCGCGTGCCTGGCTTTTATGATGGAGAGGGCATTTTCCGCATCCGCTTCATGCCGGACACCGAAGGGGAGTGGCTTTTTTCAACGCGATCGAATGCAGCTGAGCTCGATGGGAAGACCGGTAGCTTTATGGTGACTCCGGCGCGCCCGGGGGTGCATGGACCGGTGCGGGTCGCCAACAAGTTTCACTTCGCCCATGCTGATGGGACGCCATTCCTGCCGTTTGGAACCACCTGCTACGCCTGGACGCATCAGCCGCTGGAGGAGCAGGGCAAGACGCTGGAAAGCCTCAAGAAGGCCCGCTTCAACAAGCTGCGCATGGGCGTTTTTCCCAAGGACTATCCCTATAATGTCAACGAGGCGCTACACGACGTTTACCAGAAGGACAGCGATGGGCAATATGACTTTGACCGGCCCAATCCCGAAAGCTTCCGCCACTTCGAAAATCAGGTGAAAGCACTGGGGGAGATGGGGATCGAAGCTGATATCATCATCTTCCACCCTTATGACCGCTGGGGCTATTCGGACATGAGTGAAAGGCAGGATTATGCCTATGTCCAATATCTCGCTGCTCGGCTCTCAGCTTATCGCAATGTCTGGTGGTCGCTGGCCAACGAATACGATTTTCTTCTGAACACCAAGCCGATGCACCAATGGAACCGCTATTTCCACATTCTGGAAGAGAACGACCCCTATGGGCATCTGCGCTCGATCCACAATGGCGATCCCGAGGCGAACTACGATCACCGCAAAGCCTGGGTGACCCATGTCTGCATCCAGAACTGGGATGTGAAACGGACGGGCGAATGGCGGCTGGCCTATGGCAAGCCGGTGGTCAATGACGAGCCTGAATATGAGGGTAGTATCATCCAGGTCTGGGGCAATATCTCAGCACAGGAATTGGTGCACCGGTTCTGGATAACGACGATGCGTGGAGGCTATGCCGGCCATGGCGAAACCTTCTCCCATCCCGACGACCTCATCTGGTGGGCCAAGGGGGGAGAATTGCGTGGAGAAGCCTGGAAGCGCATCGGCTTTCTGCGCGATTTGCTGGAACAGGATGTGAGTAACGGTTTCGAGCCGATCGATCCCCAGACGCGCTATCCCTGGAACCGGGTCTCGGGCGCGCGGGATGGCGACACGACCATCATCTATTTGGGTGAACACCAGCCGCTAATCTGGGCTGCGGGTTTGCCGCAGGAGCCGGGTGACTACCAAGTTGATCTGATCGACACTTGGAACATGACGGTGGAGCCGGCGAAGGTCGTACCGGCACCGGCAAACCATCCTACCCGCCATGGAGCGGTGGTGATGCAGCGCAAGCCTGATGCAGCATTTGCAGTTGAGTTGCCGGGCAGACCTCACCTCGCCATCCGCGTTCGGCCCGCGTCCGCATAACCGACATAGGTGACGCTTTCTCTGCCCTGTGGCGTCAGCGGGAACGGTTCGGAGTCTTCGCTTTCGCCTTGGTCTGCAGCGATCCCACTCAAACGAGTGGTTCGGGCGGGTCTCGGCCGTTTTATAGGCGGCTATCAATGTTTATGCATGAGCAGAAACTTGCGCCAACACCTGCGGAAACTCGGTGAGATCCTTGTCGTTCTCGTGGCGCTCTTTGTTGCGCTGGGGCCGCGACTGGATGAGGTGGGCCTTACCCATGTGATCGGCCTGTCGCTAGACGCCTGGGAAGGGCATGGATTGCAGGCACCGCCGGAGGCACGCTCACCATGAGCGGGCGTTCCTCCGGCGTAGCTTGGTTCAGCCACCTATTCTGGCGAATGGCAGACCGCTTCGATGTTGTTGCCGTCTGGATCCCGAACGAAGGCGCCATAATAGGTGGCATGGTAGTGTGGCCGCAGGCCGGGGGCGCCATTGTCCTCGCCGCCCGCTGCCATGGCTGCGGCATAGAACTGGTCGACTTCGGCCCGGTTCTTCGCTGAAAACGCAAAATGGGCCGGCGGCTTTTGCGCGCCGGCTTCGGTCAGCCAGAACGCGGCGCTGTCGCGGCCAAAGCCACCCACTTTGACCCCGCCTGTGTGCTCGAGCGGAATTTGCACCAGAAATGAAGCACCCAAGGGCGCCAGAGCCTGTTCATAAAAGGCTTTGGCCTTATCAAAATCGCTCACGCTAATGCCGCTATGGTCTATCATTGTTGTCCCCGTTCGATTGATGATGTCTGCCCATAAACATCGATGCTGACAGCGCACGTCAGCATCTCGATGCGGGCCATCCACTTCGTTCGGGATGCCGGCGCTAAACCGAGCTGCTCGGGCACCAAGCTTTAACAATGAGAAGGTAAGTTGAACCGCAATCTACTGGCAGGTCGGTATGTTAACGGTTCTTGAGAAACTTCTGTTTGCCCATGACTTGCGGCTTGTGCTGCTGGCGGCACTGGTTTGCACCCTATCGGCCTTTGCCGGGTTTGGCCTCCTGGTCCGCGCCCGTACCGCGCAAGGCAGGCACCGGCTGATCTGGCTGGGCGTTGCTGCCATCGCCGTTGGTTTTGGGATCTGGTCTACCCATTTCATCGGCATGCTGGCCTTCCATGCGGAAGTTCCGCTTGGCTATGATCCAGCGATCACGGCCTTGTCCTTGGCCGTAGCCATTCTGGGATGTGGCCTTGGTTTCTTCCTGGCAACCCATGGCAATGGCCGCTCCGATCACCTGCTCGCCGGCACTGTTGTCGGGCTAAGTATTACTGGAATGCACTATATCGGCATGGCAGCCTTGGTTGTCGGCGGCGAGATCGGGTGGGACAGCGCGCTGGTGATCGCTTCAGTGCTGCTGGGCGCCTGCTTGGCAGCGCTGGCGCTTATGGTCGGCGCCACCAGCAGCCATGCGGGGCATCGGCTCACTGCGGTGGGCCTTCTCACCCTGGCGATCTGTTCCATGCATTTCACCGCCATGGCGGCGGTGGACCTCAGCAATTGCTTTGCTGTCACGACCGTTGGTGAACTGTCTGCTAGCCAGCTCTCGATCAATGTCGGCCTGGCGAGCGTCCTTATTCTGCTTGCGGTGCTGGGTGGGCTTTATCTGGATGCGCGAGACGCTATGCGCCCCCACGCCGATGCTGCGCGGATTTCGGCTATTTCAACCAAGCTCGAGCTGGCGCTTACACATATGAGCCAGGGTCTGGTCCTGTTCGACGGAGAGGAGCGCGTGGTCCTGGTGAATGCGCAGCTCAAAGCCATTTTCGGCATTCCGGACCATCACGCGATGGAAGGCATGCAACTGCGTGAACTCTGCGGTTTGATCCTCCAATCCCGCGGCGATGCGCCGACCACTGAGCAGATTGATGCGGTTTACCAAACGCACAAGCACCTCATGGCCAGCGAGGCAGGGGGCGAGATTGTCCAAGATCTTGCCTCAAAGCACACGGTCCGCATCATCCATCGTCCGGCTTACCCCAAAGGATGGGTGTCGACCGTTGAAGACATCAGCGAGCGGCGCAAATCCGAAGCGCGCATCGCCCACATGGCGAAGCACGATGACCTGACCGGCTTGCCCAACCGCGTTCATTTCAGCGACGCTGCCGCCGCCGCGATCGAAACAGCCGATGCCGAACAGCTCCGCCTCGCCGTACTGGGGATCGATCTGGATCGCTTCAAGGAAGTCAACGACAACCACGGCCACGCTATTGGCGACACAGTGCTGCGCATGGTGGCAGATCGCGTCGCCGCGGGCTTGCAGGACGGCGAGTTTTTTGCGCGGGTGGGCGGAGATGAATTCGCCGCGTTCAAGCTGTTTAAGGACGAAGCCGATCTTTATAGCTTTATCAGCCGGCTTGAAGATTGCATTCGCACCAGTCTTGCGTTTGGTGAGCTCAATATTTCCGTGGGCGCCAGCATCGGGCTTGCCATTTATCCCCAGGATGGCGGCACGCTCGAAAAGCTCAACAGCAATGCCGATCTTGCCATGTATCGCGCCAAGGAAAGCGTCCTGGAGAGCGTCTGCTTTTACCAGGCGTCCATGGATGAGATCGCGCGTGAACGCCGCTCCATTGCGCGCGATCTTTGGAACGCTACCGAAAACGGGCAGATGTTCCTCCATTACCAGGTGCAGAAATCAGTCTCGACGAACCAGATCATGGGCTACGAGGTTTTGCTGCGCTGGAACCATCCTGAGCGCGGCCCGATTTCGCCTGCAGAGTTCATCCCGATCGCTGAAACCTGTGGCGCCATCCTGCCGATCGGTGAATGGGTCCTGCGCACGGCCTGCCGCGCCGCTGCAAGTTGGCCCGAGCCGCACAAGATTGCCGTTAATTTATCGGCCGTCCAGCTCGCCAATGCCGATCTGGCGCAACTCGTCGCGGCGATCCTGGTGGAAACCGGCCTCAACCCAAGCAGGCTCGAACTTGAAGTCACCGAAAGCGCGATCATCGGCGACAAGCAACGTGCCCTCCATATTCTGCGGCAGATACGATCCCTTGGCGTCACCATTGCCATAGACGATTTCGGCACTGGCTATTCCTCGCTCGAAACGCTGCGCTCATTCCCCTTCGACAGGATCAAGCTGGACCGCTCCTTCATGGTCGATGTGGAGAGCAACCGGCAGTCAAAGGCAATTGTCCGCGCCATTTTGGCCCTGGGACGGAGCCTTGAAGTTCCGGTGCTTGCTGAAGGTGTTGAAACAAGCGCCCAGCTTGAGCTCTTGTCTGCTGAAGGGTGCGATGAAGCTCAGGGCTATTTCCTTGGGCGCCCAGGCGAATGGCTTGAAAACAAGGCAGCGTCTGCCGCCTAGTTCAGGCCATGCTTGTTTGTTGATCGGCGCAGTCCTTAAACTTCACTTGTACGGCTTATTGGCATGCAGGCCACCTTTGTCGGAACAGAGGAGGGGGGCTGTCGTTCTGTAGGGGTTAGCTTGGAGGCCTCAATAGAATGCCGATCATCGGATATCACGCTTCCCACGAGCAGGTAGATCCCGCTTCGCTCCTCAAGGCCGTTGTCTGGGCAGAGCAGGCCGGGTTTGACGCCGCCATGTGCTCGGATCATTTTGCGCCCTGGAGTGAACGGCAAGGTCAGTCCGGCTTTGCATGGTCCTGGCTGGGGGCGGCTCTGCAGGCGACGTCACTCCCCTTTGGCGTGGTGAATGCGCCGGGGCAGCGATACCATCCCGCCATCATCGCCCAGGCCGGCGCCACGCTGGCGCAGATGTTTCCGGGGCGATTCTGGATGGCGCTGGGCTCGGGTGAGGCCGCCAACGAACACATCACCGGGGATCGCTGGCCTGAAAAGGCTGTCCGCAATGCCCGTCTGGGCGAATGCGTCGACGTCATGCGCCAGCTGTTTGCCGGCGAAACAGTGACGCACCACGGCCTTGTCACCGTTGATCGGGCCAAGCTGTGGACAAGGCCGGAAGAGCCGCCCAAACTGATCGGCGCTGCAGTAAGCCCCAAAACGGCCCAATGGGTTGGAGGCTGGGCCGACGGCCTCATCACCATCAACCAGCCCCACGATGCCCTTAAGCAAATCATCGACGCCTTCCGGGCAGGCGGCGGGGAAGGCAAGCCCATTTACCTTCAAATTCACCTTTCCTACGCAGCGGACGCGGAGGCTGCGCTCGAGACCGCTTTCGAGCAATGGCGGTCAAACGTCTTTTCGCCACCGGTCTGCTGGGATCTGGAGCTTCCCGAGCATTTCGACGAAGCCTCCAAGTTCGTGCGCCGGGAGGACATGCATGACTCCGTGCTGATTTCCCATGAACCATCTCGTTTTGTGGACCTCCTCGGCGCCTTCGCGGGCCTGGGGTTCGACGGCCTTTACTTGCACCATGTCGGTCAGGAGCAGCAGCCCTTCATCGACGTCTTTGGCGAGCGGGTGCTGCCGCATCTTAAAAGGATCTAGCAATGGATATTTCCCAGACCAGTGATCTCTGGTGGAAGAATGCTGTCTTTTATTGCCTCGACGTGGAGACCTTCCGCGACGGCAATGGCGATGGAACCGGCGACTTCCAGGGCCTGACGGACCGTATCGACTATCTGGCCGGGCTCGGCGTCACCTGCATCTGGCTGATGCCGTTCTATCCCACGGCCAACCGGGACGATGGATATGACATCATCGACTACTACGCAGTCGACCCACGCTACGGCTCATTGGGAGATTTCGTCGAATTCCTCAGGACCGCAAGCGACAGGGGCATCCGGGTCATTGCCGACCTCGTCGTCAATCATACCTCGGCCGAGCACCCCTGGTTCAAGGCATCGCGGTCTAGCAAGTCATCGCCGTTCCGCGACTGGTATGTCTGGCAGGAGGAGATACCCGAAGGGGCGTCCGAGAGCCTGGTTTTCCCTGACAAGGAGACCAGCAATTGGGAGTTGGATAAAAAGACCGGTGAATATTACCTGCACCGTTTCTACAAGCACCAGCCCGATCTCAACATCGCCAATCCAGACGTGCGCGATGAAATCCGCAAGATCATCGGTTTTTGGCTAGAGCTGGGTCTTTCCGGCTTCCGCGTTGATGCCGTTCCGTTTCTGCTCGAAACAGAGGGCATCTCCAAGGCGATGGAACTCGCTCCCCATGATTGGCTGCGTAAAGTGCGCAGCTTTCTTGGCCGCAGAAGGGGTGACGCCCTGCTGATGGGCGAGGTCAATCTCGAGTACGAAGCGGTCCGCGAATTCTTCGGGGATGACGGCGGCGACGAACTCCACATGTGCCTCAACTTCAATCTCAACCAGGCATTCGCCCTTGCACTCGTCCGGGAAGATGCAGGGGCGCTGGTGCACAGCCTTCGGGCCATGCCGACGCTGCCGGAGAGTGCGGCCTGGGCGAACTTTATTCGCAACCATGATGAATGGTCTCTGGACAAGCTCACCGAGGCCGAGCGGCAGGAGGTTTTCAAGGCCTTTGGGCCCAAGCCCGAAATGCAGCTGTTTGGACGTGGGCTCCGCCGGCGCCTGCCCACCATGCTGGATGGCGACCAGGCGCGACTGCGAATGGCCTACAGCCTGATGTTCGCCCTACCGGGCGCGCCGGTCCTTTTCTATGGAGAAGAGATCGGCATGGCGGAAAATCTTGAGATCGAAGGCCGCATGAGCGTACGCGCACTCATGCAGTGGTCCGACCGGGAGAATGGCGGCTTTTCGGAGGCGCCTTCCGATGCGCTCTGTCGTCCGCTCATGAAGTCCAGGAAGTGGGGGCCTTCGGGTATCAACGTCTGGGATCAGGAGGGGGATGGGGATTCGCTGCTGAGATGGATGGAGAACCTTATCCGCCACAGGCGCGAAATGCCTGAGATCGCCTTCGGCAAATGGAGCCTCTTGCCCATTGCTGACCCGGCAGTACTGGCTCTGAGCTACCAATGGGGTGAGCGCAAGTCGATCGTCATTCATAATCTTGGCTCGGGTGCGAAGAACATCGAATTTCAACTGGGATCCCGGTCTGAAAAGCAGTCGATCGTGGATCGTTTCGGCGATGGCGACATGGATGTTCGGGCCGACGGCACCGTCGCCCTTGGTCTGAGGGGCTATGGATATAAATGGCTCAGAATGCTCTGACGCAGACTATTGACCCCGTCATCATTGCTGGATGCCACAAGGCGCCTCTTCAAGGCTGGAACAATCTGCACGAAGGCCCGCACGTACCCAAGCGGGGAACGATGGTGCGACTTGTAAGCGCGCCCGAGCGGTTCTCGATAGATTATCGCCGCATCCATTGATGCACGCGGCGTAACTAAGCCAATTGCTTGCGGTCCAGGGCGCAGCATTCCGCAAGGATGCCGGCAGCGTCCCCAGGCATGCGCAGCTCGATGGCCGAGACAAGCCGCGTAAAGAGCAAGGCTGATTGCGTGCGATATTGGCTGCCGTTTGCTTCGGCATTGCGGGTCAGCGCCAAGGCCAGGATCAGTTCCACCACGCCGGTGACCGAGCGCAGTAAAAAGTCCTGGGCAGCTTCGGCGATCACCGAATGAACTTCGAGGCACGCCAGCCCAAACTGCTCGACGCTGTCGTCCGCGGTTTCCATCTTGTGGGCCCAGTATTTCAAAAGGCGCACCTGCTCGGCCGTGCGGTGCTGCGCAGCAAGCTTTACCATGGGGATTTCCATCAGCTCACGCACCCGAAACAGGCTTTCGTTGAAGGCTGGATCGGGCGGGGCATCGAAGTGCCATGCGAGTAGCTGCGGATCAAAAAAGTTCCAGCGGCTGCGAGGCGAAACGCGGGTGCCGACCTTGGGCCGGGCCTCGACGAGCCCTTTTGACTCCAGGGTCTTGAGGGCCTCGCGCAATACGGTGCGCGATACGCCATATTGCTCCATCATTACCGCATCGCTGGCCAGCACCGAGCCGATGGGAAACTGGCCGGTGACAATGCCCCGGCCGATTTCGTTGATAACGAAAGTATGGAAGTTGCGTGCAGCGTGCCGCCCGGAAAGGGAACGGATAAGGCTGCCGGTCTCGATCATTTATGCCCTTCTCGAGCCTGTGCGACGCTCAAGCGCTGCTAGTGCTTCCACACTTATGACGACTTCTCTCCCGGTGTCGATGCGGCAAAAATCAACCGCTGCAACACGATAAACAGGAACAGCAGCCCGCCGATTACGATCTTGGTCCACCAGCTCGAGAGCGAACCATCGAAGATGATATAGGTCTGGACCAGGCCAAGCAGCATCACGCCAATAAAGGTGCCAAGGACGAACCCATAGCCTCCGGTCAGAAGCGTGCCGCCGATGACCACCGCACTGATCGCATCGAGCTCCACGCCAACAGCTGCCAGCGGATAGCCGGCCGAGGTGTAGAGCGAAAAAACAATGCCGGCTAGGGCAGCAAGGACCGAGGAAAGCATGTAGACGCCTACTGTGGTGCGCGCCACGGGCACGCCCATCAGCGAGGCCGAAGTTTCGTTGCCGCCAAGCGCATAGACATAGGAGCCGAACTTGGTGCGATGCGCCACCAGGGCGCCAATAATGAAAACGGCGATCATCAGAATTCCGATGACGCTGAGGCGACCACCGCCGGGAAGGCGGATCAGGAGGCTGGAGATCCAGCTATAGAATTCGTGGTTAACCGGAATGGAATCGCGGGTGATCACCGAAGCGCCACCCCGCGCCAGGAACATGCCAGCCAGGGTGACGATAAAGGCGGGCACCTGGAGAAAATGGATCGCCAGCCCCATCGTGCCGCCAAAAGCTGCAGCGATGGCGAGCGCCATGGCGAAGGCTGCAAGCGGATGCCAGCCAGCCCATGCGATCAGCACGGCGATGAGGATTCCCGTGAAGCCGATCACGGCTCCAACCGAAAGATCAATTCCACCCGACAGGATAACAAAGGTCATGCCCACGGCGGTAATGCCAAGGAAAGCATTGTCCGTGAGGAAATTGCCCAAGACTCGCGTCGAGAACATGGTGGGGAACTGCATTACGGCCAAGCCATAGGCGATGGCAAAAATAACGGCTGTAGCAACGAGCGGACGAAGCGAGCGGCTCATTTGCGTGCCTCCGGAGCAGCCACGCGCACCGGCACGATGCGGGTCGCAAGCGGCGACTGGATGATCAAGACCAGCAGGATCAGCGCCGCCTTGACGATGAGATTGAATTCCGGAGGAAAGCCGGAAACGAGGATGCCGGTGTTCATCGCCTGGATGATCAGCGCACCAACAACTGCCAGCGGCACCGAGAACCTGCCGCCCAGAAGGGAAGTGCCGCCGATCACCACGGCAAGTATGGCATCGAGTTCGAGCCACAGGCCCGCATTATTGGCATCGGCGCCGCGGATATCACCAGCAACGATAATGCCGGCCACGGCGGCGCATAGCCCCGAAAGGCCATAAACGAGGAACAGCAGCATGCGGCTGCGAATGCCGGCAAGGCTGGCAGCGGCGCGATTGACGCCCACGGCTTCGATGAAGAGCCCGATCGCGGTGCGCCGAACAAGCAGCGTCACAAGCACCATCAGCACCAGTGCAATGACTGCAGCCATGGGGAAACCGAGAAAGGAGCCAGTGCCGATGAAAACCAGCACTGGGTCGTTGAAGGTGATGATGAAGCCTTCGGTGATGAGCTGGGCGATGCCGCGGCCGGCAACCATCAACACAAGCGTTGCAATAATGGGCTGGATATCGAGCACGGCAACAAGAAAGCCGTTCCACAAGCCGCAAAGCAGGCCCACCGCAAGCGCGGCAAGCACTGCCACTGGCGCGGGATAGCCGGCAACCACCAATGTGGCCGCGACAGCGCCTGCCACCGCCATGATGGCGCCCACGGAGAGATCGACACCCTTGGTGGCGATGACTCCGGCCATGCCGATGGCTAGGATTGCCACTGGCGCGCCGCGGTTAAGTACGTCGATGAGGGATCCAAACAGCCGCCCATCCTGCCAGGTGATGCGGAAGAAATTGGGAAACAAAATCCAGTTGATCAGAAGTACGCCGGCGAGAGCCAGAAGCTGTGGATTGGCCAGGCGGGAAAGTGCGCGCCGCATCATGCAGGTGGCCCTTCGCGGTGATTGGCGATCGCCTGCACGATGACGCCAGGGTTGATGTTTTCGCCGGTGAGTTCAGCGACCATTTCGCGATCGCGCATCACCACGATACGGGTGGAATAAGCAACCACTTCATCAAGTTCGGAAGAGATGACGACCAGCGCCAGGCCTTCGTCCCGCAGCCGATTGATGGTGCGGACGATCTCGGCATGGGCGCCGACATCGATGCCGCGGGTGGGCTCATCCAGAATAAGAAAAGTGGGGTCGGTGGCGAGCCAGCGCGAAAGGATGACCTTTTGCTGGTTGCCGCCGGAAAGGAGCTTGATTGGCATATCCAGCGACGCCGCGCGGATATCCATGGATTCGCCGAACCGCCCGGCAATCTCGAGCTGCTCGTCGCGGTTGAGCGCGCTGAACCAGCCAAGCTTGCCCTGAAGCGCGATGACGATGTTCTCGCGCACCGAGAGATCGCCAAATATGCCCTCCACCTTGCGATCTTCGGGCAGGAAGCCGAAGCCATGCGCAATGGCGTCGGTTGGGCGATTGATCTTGATCGGCTTGCCCCGGAAAACGACGCTGCCTTCATCTGCCGCATCGGCACCGAACATGATGCGGGCCATTTCCGTGCGGCCGGAGCCCAGGAGCCCCGCAACGCCCACCACCTCGCCCTTGTGAATGGTGAGGTTGAACGGGTGTATGCTGCGCTTCTTGCCGTAATCGCGGAAATCGAGCAGAACTTCGCCCACGGCACGTTCATCCTCAACCCCGGTTGCGCCGGAAAAGGCGACATCCTTACCCAGCATGAGCCGTACCACGTCCGTTCGGGTGGTTCCTTCGAGCGGGCGCGTCTCGATCAGCTTGCCGTTGCGCAGGATGGTGACCCGGTCGGAAACGGCAAATACCTGGTCAAGGAAATGGGTGATGAAAACGACGGCCAGTCCGCGCGCCTTGAGGTCGCGGATGATCTCGAACAGCCGCTCGACCTCGTTGCGGTCGAGGCTGGCCGTGGGTTCGTCGAGAATAAGGACCTTGCCTGAAAGCTCGACCGCGCGAGCGATGGCGACGATCTGCTGGACGGCCACGGAATGGGCGCCCAGTTCGCTTGATGGATCGAGGTCGAGACCGTAGCGCTGCAACACCGCCCGGGATTCCCGCTCCATTTTGCGGCGGTCAACAAGGCCGAAACGGGTGGGCTGGTGCCCAAGGAAAAGATTTTCAGCGACCGACCGGTTGGGCAGGAGATTGACCTCCTGATAGACCGTGCCGATGCCGTACCTCTGGGCATGCTGGGGATTGTCGAGCGTGATCGGCGTTCCTTCGGCGACCACCTGGCCTTCGGTGGCCTGATAGACACCGGTTAGAATCTTGATCAGGGTAGATTTGCCCGCGCCATTTTCGCCCAGCAGGGCGTGAACTTCGCCGGCTCGTAGGCCAAAATTCACCCCGTCGAGCGCAATGTGATTGCCGAAGACCTTGGTGATACCCCGCGCCTCGAGCGCAAATTGTTCATCAGCCATGTGCGCGATCCCCGGTTCTCTTCGATGGCGTGATCCAGCCGCAGAATGTCACCCCGGCAACAGCCGGGACCCGCCTCAATATTCGTGGCGAATCCCGGCTACGCCGGAATGACGTGGCAGGCGATGGCTCTGGACTTAGTAGCCGAGATCCTTGCGGCGCTCGTATTCGCCCTGCGGATCGTCTTCAGCCGTATAGAGCTTGGACTCGGTGATGATGAACTTTTCGGGTTCGGTACCGTCAGCCCAATAAGCAGCCAGGGCGTCGAATGCCGGGCCAGCCATGTTCGGGGTCAGTTCCACCGTTGCATTGGCTTCGCCGGCCGCGATGGCGCTGAAGATGTCCGGAACGGCATCGATGGAGACAACCTTGATGTCGCTGCCGGGCTTGAGGCCCGCATCCTTGATCGCCTGGATGGCGCCAACAGCCATGTCGTCGTTATGAGCATAAACAGCGCAGATATCGGCGCCATTGTTGGACGACTTAAGGAAGGCTTCCATCACTTCCTTGCCCTTGGCACGGGTGAAGTCACCAGTCTGGCTCTGGGAAATGGTGATGTTGGAGGCGCTGGCAATCGCTTCTTCGAAGCCCTGCTTGCGGTTGATGGCAGGCGTGGAGCCAACAGTGCCCTGCAGTTCCACCACGTTGCAGTCTTCGCTACCCACTTCATCAACCAGCCACTGGCCAGCGACGCGGCCTTCCTCGACCTGATCGGAGGCAACAGAGGTCAGGTACAGATCTTCTGGCGCATCGACACCACGGTCTAGCAGCACGACGGGAATTTCGGCTTCCTTGGCTTCGGCCAATACGTCATCCCAGCCGGTGGCAACAACGGGTGCCACCAGAATGGCATCCACGCCCTGCGCGATGAAGCCACGAATGGCCTTGATCTGGTTTTCCTGCTTCTGCTGTGCGTCGGCGAACTTCAGGTCGACGCCGCGCTCTTCGGCCTCCTGGCGGGTCACGGCCGTTTCGGCAGCGCGCCAGCCAGATTCAGAACCGATCTGAGAAAAACCAATTACCTTGCCGGAAAGGTCCTGAGCGAGGGCGCCGGCGGACAAAGCAGTAGTAAGGCCTGCCGCAAGGGCAAGCTTTGCAATGATGTTCACGATGTAATCCTCCCAATACCCGCCGGGCGTATTCGCTTCCGACGTATGGGGAGGCTAGAACAAGTACTATTATATGTAAAGTACCATTCCCAAGCGTCACGAGAGGCGCATCAGCTTTGCACCCTGCTGCGGGTGGTAAAGCTTCGCGCGGCTCCCTACCTCATTGCTGCTAGCTGACCCCATCCTCCTTCAACGACTTTCAAGATCAATCCAAATTCAACTGGAGCCTTGCCAATGAAAAGCGCCGTCTATTCGCAGATCGGTTCCCCCGCGGAAGTCCTTTTCAGCGAGGACCGACCTAAGCCGCAGCTTGGTGCTGGACAGGTGCTGATCAAGATGGTGCTCTCGCCGATACACAACCACGATCTGATGACCATCGCCGGCCAGTACGCGCACAAGCCCGCCTTGCCCTCCGTGCCAGGCACCGAAGCCGTGGGTGTTGTCGAGGCGCTGGGGGAGGGCGTCAGCAATCTTGAAGTGGGGCAGCGTGTTGCCGGCGGCGCCATGGGTACATGGGCCGAGTATTACCTGGCCGATGCGGCTCATCTTGTTCCGGTTCCAGACGCTGTCGGGGATGAAACAGCCTGCCAGCTGGTCTCCATGCCATTAAGCGCCAAGATGCTGCTGGAAAGCCTTGATGTCCAAGCGGGTGACTGGATCGTGCAGAACGCCGCCAATGGCGCAGTTGGTAAGCTGGTGGCCCAATACGGCGCCGAACGCGGCATCAAGGTTCTGGGCCTTGTTCGCCGACGCGATGCGGTGGATTCGCTCAAGGCGCTGGGAATAAGCAATGTGGTTGCCACCGACAACCCCGACTGGGTCGAAGAGGCAAAGAGGCTGACGGGCGGAGCTCCCGTTATACGGGCTATCGACTCCCTGGGCGGAAACGGACCCGAGCAGTTGCTCAAGATAGCCAGCGATGGCGCTGAGCTCATCAGCTTCGGTGCCATGACCGAGCAGCCCCTGGTGATCTCCGCGGCAGATCTGCTGTTCCGCCAGATCACCGTTAAAGGTTTTTGGGGGTCAAAGCCTCCCGTCAAGCCTCAGCGGATCGGGGAATTGCTGGGAGAATTGATCCGCGATGCGGAGGCAGGCAAGCTGGTGCTGCCGATAGAAGCGACCTACTCGATCGAGCAGATAGCCGAGGCCGCTCGAGCAAGTGGCGAACCTGGTCGTAAGGGGAAAGTGGCTGTCCGGGGTAGTGACCGGGCCGAGCGGCATCGCTGAGCAGCAGGGGGGCGAGGCGTCTTATCGACAAACTCGCCCCAATGCCCAGGTCAGAGCAAAGCTTGCTCGTTTCTGCCCATGAAGCGAAAGGCGATATAAACGGCGCAGCCACTTAAGAGCAGCAATATGGTTGAAAGGGCTGCCGCCACGCCGAAGTCGCCATCAAGGATCAGCAGATAGATGCGCACGGGCATGGTCATGGTGCTGCCGACATAGAGCACCAGCGACGACGAGAGCTCATTGATGGCGGTAACGAAGCTCAGCATGCCCCCGGCAATGATGCCGGGCACGATCAGCGGTACCGTGATGCGCAGGAAAGCCTGGAACGGGCTGTAGCCAAGCGAGATTGCGGCTTCTTCCATGCTCGGTGAAATCTGCCGCAACGAGGATGCGGTGGTACGCACCGTGTAGGGAAGGCGGCGGATAAAGATCGACAGGATGATGATGGCCGCAGTGCCGGTCAGCACGATCGGGCCGGTGTTGAAGGCGGCAATAAACGCGATGCCGATGACGATGCCCGGCATCACGTAAGGCACCATGAAGGCACCATCCAGAAGGGCCGTGTTAAGGTTGGTGCGGCGGGCCACAAGAACGCCCACGACGGTACCGATCATGACAATCAGCGCTACCGCCACAAAGGAGAACGTCAGCGAGTTGCGGACCACATCGCCGAGGTTGAACAGGATGCGCTCATAGCTTTGCAGCGCAAAGCCTTGCTGGAACACCGGACCGCTGGTTTTGCGGAACGAGTAGATAACCGAAATGATGACTGGCAACGCCCCGCAAAGCCCGATGAAGTAGACAGCGAAATGGGCCAGCACATTGCGCCAGCCCTTGAGCTGGATGCGGGCCGGCTTGTTGATCATGTTGCCGTGGTAAACGTTGCGGCGCGACATGTAGCGCTGCAGCAGCACAAACACCATCGAGACCACGATCAGCACAACGCTGATCGTGGTGGCCATGGACATGTTTGACCCTACTTCGGCCGAGTAGAGCGTGAATGCCTCCGTGGCCAAAACATTGTAGCCACGGCCAAGCAGGCGCGGCGTGCCGAAATCGGCAATGGCGTGGATCAGGGCGAGCAGGCCGCTGGCGGTCAAAGCCGGAAACACCATCGGAAACGAAATCCGGAAAGTGCGCTGCAAGGGCGTAAGCCCAAGCCCTTCGGCTGCTTCTTCCAGGGACCGGTTGACGTTGCTCAGCGCCCCCGAAACCATCAGGTAAACATAGGGGTAGAATTTGAGGGAGAAGACGATGAGGATGCCGCCCACGCCATAGATTGGAGGCATGCTAATACCCAGATCGCGCAGGAAGCCCCGCACCACCCCACCGGCACCAAACAACACGATCCAGGAATAGGCGCCGATAAACGGCGGCGACACCAGGGCGAGGATGGCCAGCAGGGACACGAATCTGCCGCCTCGAATTGCAAAGCGCGAAACGCAGAATGCCATGATGGAGCCAAGCAGCAGCGCTCCAAACAGGCCGCCAAAGCCGACCACCAGCGTGTTGAGAAAGGCTTGGCGGAAGCGAGGCTCGCCAAGGAATTTTAGGTAATTGGCAAAGGTGAAATTGCCGCTCTGATCGTAAAGGCTCGAGATAAGTACCGAGCCGACGGGGATAAACAGCAGCACGAACAGCAGGACCCAGGTGAGAATCATCACCACAGTCCAGAAATTGAAGCGCGGCATGGCCATCCTCATCCTCCCATTCGAGCGCCATTGGCGCTGAACGACATGGGCGCGGTGCGCGGCACCAGAACTGAGACGGCT
The DNA here is from genome assembly GCF_003056345.1 of Devosia submarina. Classification (GTDB taxonomy): domain Bacteria; phylum Pseudomonadota; class Alphaproteobacteria; order Rhizobiales; family Devosiaceae; genus Devosia; species Devosia submarina. The sequence continues at coordinate 44,845 of NZ_PYWB01000001.1, forward strand.
TCACCAGCTTCACGCGTCGCCGCCATGCCGGGATTGGGCAATTGCACGACGAGCCTCCCCGCCGGCGTTTCGACCTGCACATGCGCTTCGCGTCCGAGATAGGTGTATTTGGACACAGTACCTGGCAGTGTCGCCGACCCGTTGCCGTCGCTGTCCGGTCCTGCAAGGTCGAGGTGCTCGGGACGCACCGCCCAGGTCGCTGCGCCCGCGTGGGCAAGGCCCAGCTTGCCTAGCATGGCGTCTAGCGCCGCGCCTGGCTGAAAAATGTTGAGCGTGCCAACAAACTCGGCCACGAACCGGGTCTGTGGATTGCCGTAGATTTCCTGCGGCGTGCCGATCTGTTCGATCTTCCCCGAATTCATCACGCAAATGCGGTCGGAAATGGCGAGCGCTTCTTCCTGGTCGTGTGTCACATAAATTGTGGCGATATCGACCTGCTTCTGGATGTCGCGGATTTCCTCGCGCAGCTCAATGCGAAGCTTTGCGTCGAGGTTGGAAAGCGGCTCATCCATGAGCAGCAGCCGCGGATTGATGACCATGGCGCGGGCAAGCCCGATGCGCTGCTGCTGCCCGCCCGACATGGCGGCCGGCAGGCGCTCGGCCATGGCGCCTAGGCGAACGGCTTCCAGAGCCTGCGTCACCCGCGTCTTGATCTGAGCCGCAGGCACTTTGCGCGGCTTCAAGCCAAAGGCAACATTGTCGAAAACGCTAAGATGGGGAAACACGGCATAGTCCTGGAACACCATGCCGATGTCGCGCTGATGCGGCGGAACGACGCGAAGATTGGAGCCATCCAGCGTAATTTCGCCTGAGGTCAGGTCATTGAAACCCGCAATCGCGCGCAACAGCGTGGTCTTGCCGCAGCCGCTCGGGCCCAACAGCGTGAAGAACTCTCCGCGCTCCACCGACAGGGACACCCCGTTCAATGCCATGAAGCTCGGGCCAAACTGCTTGGCCGCATCGGTGACCACCAGATAGCTCATGTGTGGCAACTCCCCCTGTCCCTAGTGTTGATCCCATATGACACTGACAAAGTTTCGTATTGCAACATTTTTTCCGGCGGTTCAGGATTGGTTTGATCGCAGGATGATCAAAAACGAACCGGAGGATTCGAATGAACATTCGCAGACGTACATTTATCGCAGCATCGGCTGCCGCACTGATTGCAACGACCAGCCTCACCGTCGGCCCCTTGGCGCAGGATGGCTCGGTGGTGGTCTACACCGCCCACAAATCATCCATCGTTGACACGCTGTTGCCGATCTTTGAGCAGGAAACGGGCCTCAAGGCCGAAGTGGTCAAGCTGGGTTCAGGCGATATTGCCAAGCGCGTACAGGCCGAAGCCGGTGCTCCGGCGGCCGATGTGATCTGGTCTATTTCCGGTAGCCAGCTAACCGAGCTCAAGGATCTGCTGGAGCCCTATACACCGCCCGAAGCCGACCAGATCGATCCCCAGTTCGTAAAGGATCCGAGCTGGACCCCTTACACCGCAGTGGTCTATGTGCTGGCGGTCAACACCGATCTGCAGCCTCTCGATAGCGCGCCCAAGACCTGGGCCGAGCTCGCCGATCCGCAATGGTCAGGCCAGATCGCCAGTGCACGTGCAGACGGTTCAGGCTCAGCCCTGCAGCAGCTGCAAACGGTTCTGACCGTTTTTGGCGACGAAGGCTGGGACAAATACGCCGAGATCGCCAAGAACTTCGTTTTTGCCGATTCCTCGGGTGCCGTACCGCGCTTCGTGGCTGACGGGGAAACGTCCATGGGGCTGACCCTGGAAGACAACGCCCTTGAATATGTCCAGGGCGGCGCACCGATCTCGATCGTGCACCTGTCGGACGGTACGGCGGCAACGCCCGATGGCGTTGGCCTCGTGAAGGGTAGCCCCAATCCCGAGGGCGGCAAGGCCTTCATCGATTGGGCGATGTCCAAGTCGACACAGGAAAAGCTCGCCCGCGATATCGGCCGCCGTTCTGTGCGGCTAGATGTGGAGGGTCCTGCAGGCACGCCGAACCTCGCCGATCTGCAGCTCGTGGACGTAAAGCCGCTGAGCGAGTTCGGCGGCGCCGAGGCTGTGCTCGCCCAGTGGCGAACTGCCATCGGCGAATAAGCCTGGCATCTCGTGCAAAACAGATAAGCAGGACTAAATGAGGCAGCTTGAAGCATTCACGTTGGGCAAGAAGTTTGCCCACCCAGAAGCCAATGAAGACAGCCTCGTGGTCATGCCGAACCGAGGTTACGCCGTTATTGACGGCGTAACCGACCGCAATGGCACCCGCTACGGCGGCATGCTTTCCGGTCAGTTTGCCTCGCGCACCGTGCAGCGGGCAGTTGAGCAGTTCCTTTTGGCACAAGGCGATCGCGGCAAGCCCGACCTGCAGTTCCAGGGGGGCGAGCACTTCGTGGAATATCTCGGCAAGGCGATCTATGCCGGCTATGTCGCCAACAACGCCGCGAAAGCCGTGGAAGCCGATTGGAAACTGCGCGGCGGCTGCACCATCATGGCCGCATTGATCATCGGTGACCGGCTTGAAATCGTCGCCGTCGGCGATAGCGGCCTGCGCCTCAACGGCACGGAAACCCTTCAGGTTCTCAAGCCGCTCGACGACGTTACGGCTATCCTGCGCCGCGAAGCGTGGACCTATTACGCAAACCTTGGCCATTCGCTTGCCGATTGCGACGCCTTCTCGGCCGCCTTCACCTGGCAAGGAACCAGAAATCAGCAGCCGGGCACCATTACCAGCGATCCGGAAATTGTTGACGCCATAGAATTCCGAGCGCTGGCAGCTTGCCGCCAGCACCTGCCTTCGGTGCCCGAGCAGGAACTTCTGCTGCTGATCCACCACGGCATTGCCCATGGTCAGGGCCATTTCCAGAATGTCACCGAGCCTGTGCTTGGCTATGGCGGCATTGACGGCTTCGCCGTTCCCTCACGTTTCATTGAGACGCGCAGCTATCCATTGGCCGACATCGACACTATCGAGCTATTCTCCGACGGCTATTTCAGGCCCGGCGCGGAGTTTGGCATCGCCGCCTGGGAAGCTGCATTCGCGGAAGTGGAAGCTGAGGATCTGCACAAGATCGGCCGCTACATGAGCACCAAGGGCACGACGGACACTCAATTAACGGACGATCGCAGTTATCTCGGTGTGCGCCTTAAATGAGTGGCCAGGCCGCTCCCGGGCTGCTCGGTTCTGCTGAGGACCCGCCAGCGGAGGGCGGACGCGCAGGCGAACGCCGCCAGGCTATCCTCGCTGCCGTACGGGCCAATGGTGCCGCTTCCGTGGCGGAGCTCGCGGCGCGCTTCGATGTCACCTACCAGACTATCAGGCGCGATCTAAAGGCACTGGAAAACCGGGGTCTGCTGCAAAAGGGTTTCGGAGGCGCCTTTGCTTCTCCCGGCGTAGCGCACCACACCTATGGCGAACGGCACGCCAGCCAGGTCGCGGTGAAGCGGCAATTGGTGGCGGCCTTGGAGGAGTTCCTCACCCCCGGCGCAACCATTTTCGTGGGTCTGGGCACGACCTTTGACTCGCTGCACGAAGTTCTGGTCCGCCATCCTGAAGTGCTTGTCGCTACGCCCAATCTTGAAGTCGCTCATTCCTGCGCGCTCAAGACCAACGCAACCGTTTATGTTTATGGCGGCTATGTGCGGAACAAGGACTCCTCGGTCCTCACAGTCAGCGGCGATCTACGGCAGCGCTTCAAGTTCGACCTCGCAATAATCGGTGCCAGTGCCATCGACCGCGAAGGGACTGTGCAGGAGTTCGACCCAATGGAAGTGGAACTGGTGCGTTCGGTCCTCTCCAATTCGCGCCAGGTGATCCTTGTGGCCCATGACGAAAAGTTCGGCCGGCGCGCTCCTCATCTCGTTACGCAACTGGCCGATGTGGACGTGTTGATCACCAATGGTGATCCCTCCCCACGGTTCGACGACCCCACCATTCTTTCAGCCTTGCGCATTATCGCCTTGCCCTAGCTACGGGAGCCCATCATGAAGATTTCCGTTCATCCGGATAAGCAAGCTCTTGGCGCAGCTGCGGCTGCACAAGGCGTGGCGTTGATCAACCAGGCGATTGCCCAGTTCGGGCAAGCCAATGTCATCATCGCTACTGGTGCCAGCCAGTTTGAAATGCTGGAGCATTTGCGCCGCGCCCCGGTGGACTGGTCCAAGGTGGCATTTTTCCACCTCGACGAATATGTCGGCCTGCCATCATCGCACGGTGCAAGTTTCCGCCGCTATCTGCATGAGCGGTTTCTCGATCTTCTGCCGTCTTACCGCTCTTTCCTGCCGGTGAATGGCGATGCCGCGGATCTCCAGGCGGAGCTGGAGCGCCTCAACACTGGGCTTGGGGATTTGCGCATCGACGTTTGCTTTGCCGGCATTGGGGAGAATTGTCATCTGGCTTTCAACGATCCGCCGGCCGATTTCGACTACGACAAGCCCTACCTCCTTGTGGATCTGGACGCCCAGTGCCGGCAGCAGCAATTTGGCGAAGGCTGGTTTGAGACCATCGATGCCGTGCCGACCAAGGCGATCTCGATGAGCATCAAGCGTATCATGGCCAGTCGCACCTTGATCCTGTCGGTGCCCGATGAACGCAAGGCGAGGGCGGTCCAGGCCGCCGTCGATGGGCCTGTCACCAATCTTGCACCGGCCTCGATCGTGCAGCAGCACCCTGATGCGACGCTATACCTCGACCCCGCTTCCGCTTCCTTGCTGGATCGGACAACGGCCTGATGACCACGACCCTGGGTCTGTTTGACCTGCAGGTGAATGGTTATGCCGGGGTCGATTTCAACGATCCTGCCATCTCTGCCGATGCCCTGGACCATGCCCTTTCTGCCATGCTCCGGGACGGTGTAACGGGCTGCCTTCCCACCATCATCACAGCCCACCCATGGGAACTCGAAGAGCGCTTCGCTGCTCTCGACGATGCCGTGACAAGGAGCCGGCTCGGGCCCATAATGGTTCCCGGCTATCATCTCGAGGGGCCGTTTCTACGTGCCGAGCCCGGCTATGCCGGATGCCATCCAATAGCGGCCATGCGTGACCCGGATGCCCGCTCGGTGCTTGAGCTCTCCAAAACCCTCTCGCGCCCTATCCTTATGGTAACACTGGCGCCCGAGCTCCCCGGCGCCCTTGCAGCTATTCGAAAACTACGCGAGTACGGCATTACCATCTGCATCGGTCACAGCGCGGCCCTGTTCAGAGATGTCGCAGATGCGGTACAAGCTGGAGCCAGCTGCTCGACCCATTTGGGCAACGGGCTGCCGCAAAACATGCCGAAGCTCGAAAATACGCTCCTGGCGCAATTGGCGGCGCCTGGGCTTGCCGGCTGCTTTATCGCCGATGGCCACCACATTTCCCCCGATGCGCTTGGCGCGTTGATCCGGCTGAAAGGTATCGACAACTCCATCCTCGTAACCGATGCCGTCCTCGCAGCAGCCGCACCCGCCGGCGCCTATCGCTTTGCAGGGCTCCAAATTTCCCTGGACGAGCACGGCGTCGTCCGGGTTCCCGGGCAAAGCAATCTGGCCGGCTCGGCCTTGCGCCTCGATCAGGCGGTGCGCAACATCGTCAAGTGGAACATCGCGTCCTTCCCCCAAGCCATAACGATGGCCGCCAACAATCCCCGGAAGGCCATTGCGGAATCCGCCAAACATCATGGCATCTCGCTACCCATTTCCAACATTGAATGGGACGATTTGCTGAGGCCACGCTACCTGACCAGCTAACCCTGCGACCTCCATTCCCGTCAATACTATCCCAAAGGCCCTTTCTATTAACACTTGATCGATCTACCATCACCCGAATACGCCGGTCATGCGCCGCCGCGTTTCATGTGCACCCTGCCCATCGGATGCTCCTGTGCCGATCCAAGCCGCCTCCGGGAGCGGCTGCGCCAAGAAGTTGCGAGGGCAGATATGGTGATTGACGAAGTCCTGAATGCAAATGCAGGCGGGGTCGCACAAGCCGCACTCCGCATTGCCCAAGCAGATTCCGTCGATGCTGTTGCCCAAGCGCTCCGTTCCGCGGCCCGATCATTGCTTGGCGGTCATGGCATCGCCCTGATCCGTCGCGAAGGTGATCTTTGTCGCTGTGAAGAAGAGGACGGCGCGGGTGCCCTATGGAAGGGGCACAAATTTCCGATGACCACTTCCGTCAGCGGCTGGTCGATGCTGAACCACCAAACAGTGGTCATCCCGGACGTCACTGACGATGAGCGTATTCCTTCCGGGCTCTACCAGCAAAGTTTGGTAACGTCGCTGGCCGTGGCACCCATTCGCCGCTCAAATCCCTTGGGCGCGGTGGGCGTTTACTGGGCGGAGCGTCATCAACCGACACCGGAGCAGATCGAGATTCTGGAAACCCTTGCCGACGCTGCGGCCAACGGAATGCAGGATCTTGCTTCCCCGCCCGCCGTGCCGGCGGAGGCTGTTGATAAAGGATCCCAAGGTTTCTCCCGGGACATTGAAGATGTGGCGAGCATTGCCGCCGTCCCGCTCATTCTCGATATAGCCTTGCAGATGACCGGCATGGGCTTCGCCGCAATTGCCCGGGTGACTGAAGACCGTTGGATCACTTGCCAAGCCCTGGACCATGTTGCCTTCGGCTTGAAGCCGGGGGACGAGTTGCCCATCGCAAGCACGATCTGCAACGAAATTCGTGGACACCGCACGCCAGTGGTCATCGATGATGTCGACGATGATCCGGCTTATCGTAATCATCACACCCCGCAGATTTATGGCCTCAAGAGCTATATCTCCTATCCCATCATCCTTGCCGACGGGCGCTTCTTTGGCACGCTATGCGCGATCGACACCAGGCCTGCCAAGGTGCGCACGCCTGTTGTGATGGGCACGTTCAAGCTTTTTGCCGAACTCATCGGCCAGCACCTCGACACTGGCGACAGGCTGCGCGCCACCCAAGCCGACTTGGTACACGAGCAAGAGCTCTCCGAACTGCGCGAGCAGTTCATCGCCGTGCTCGGTCATGACCTGCGCAATCCGATTGCTGCACTTGATGCAGGAACATCCAGGCTGATCAAGGAAGGCTGGACATCACGCAGCCCACTTGTTCTGCAGCTCATGAAGACCAGCATCGGGCGAATGTCCACGCTGGTGAGCAATGTGCTGGACCTCGCAAGAACCCGTCTGGGGGACGGCTTGGTCCTCGACATGCAAAAGGCAGATGCGGTCCAAACCCTCGTCCATGTCATGGACGAGCTGCGCCTTTCACATCCGGATCGAACAATCGTCGCGCAGCTGCCGCCCCAAGCTCCCATTCTCGCCGATCACAACAGGCTGGCGCAGCTCTTTTCCAACCTCCTCTCCAATGCCTTGACGCATGGATCAATGGACGCGCCCGTTCGCGTCGAGGCTCGGCTGGAAGGTGATCAACTCCAAATCCAGGTCAGCAATGCTGGAAAGCCCATGGCCGCTGACCAGATCGACAAGCTCTTCCTGCCGTTCCGTCGTGGCGCCTCGCAATCGCAAGGCTTGGGGCTGGGGCTATTTATCGCGTCCCAGATTGCTCTGGCCCATGGCGGAACATTGTCCGCCCGCTCTGATGAGTGCGAAACCTGCTTCAGCTTCCAGATGCCGTGCACAACATCGCCCTAGCACCGCGTGCCAAACACCTGCTCGGGCAGGCCATGCAAGCGAATAATGTCCGGCAGCCTGTAGAAATCACCATTCGCCGTTCGTCACTCTCACATCACTCAAGCGATTTGTGAAGGAAAAGAGAATGGCGATTGCAGGTTGGATTATGTCGGCGCTGGTGGTGTTATTTCTGCTAGGGGCATCGGCCGCCCCCAAGCTGATAGGCTCCCAATTGGCGGCCGATCCGCTCGCGGTTGTGGGCTGGCCAGCAAAGTACATGGTCCTGATCGGGATCATCGAGCTTTTCTGCGCGGTCCTCTATATCATCCCCAAGACTTCGCTGCTTGGCGCTGTGTTGCTGACCGGCCTGCTCGGCGCAGCATTGGCGGCAAATCTGAGGGTAGACAATCCCCTGTTCAGCCATACCCTGTTCAGTGTCTATCTTGGCGTGTTCGCCTGGGCCGGTCTTTGGCTCCGCGAGCCCAAGATTCGCGATGTTTTTCCCTTTACCTGAGCAGTCCTGATGGCCGAGAGCGACCTCTATCTCCCGATCAAAGCGTTCATGGAGAGCCTTGGTTTTTCCGTCAAAGGCGAGGTCAATGGCTGTGACCTGCTGGGGGTAAAGGATGGTGATGCGCCTGTTCTGGTGGTTTGCGAAATGAAGCTCAGCTTCAATTTGGAGCTGCTTCTCCAGGGTGTGGACAGGGCTGCAGCATGCGATGAGGTTTGGCTTTCAGCGCGCCTTTCCAAAACGGGAAAGGGCCGGGAGCATGACAGCAGATATCGCAATTTGTGCCGGCGCCTGGGCTTCGGCCTGCTCGGCGTTGCCCCTAATGGGCAGGTCGAGGTCATCGTTGCGCCATCTGCGCCGATGCCCCGTCGGGACCCCAAGCGCCGCTCGCGGCTGCTCGACGAACACAGACGCCGTATGGGTGATCCGAACAAGGGTGGAGGCAGCCGCCAACCCATCATGACCGCCTATAGGCAAGATTGTATTGCCTGCGCGAAAGCCCTGCTAGATGGGCCGTCTACCCCCAAGCAGCTCAAGACCCTTGTAGGGCGTGCTCCAGCGATTTTGAGCCGCAATGTTTATGGCTGGTTCGTGCGCGAGGCGCGGGGCATTTACGGGCTGACAGAGCTTGGAAGAAAAGCTGTCGCTTAGGCAGCCCCGCAGGCGGCTCGGCACAACCAAGCCGCCAAGATTTACCGAACGCTAGTCCGTGAAATCGAATTCGGACAGTTCACAAACATTGTTGTCGGCGGAGATCGCTTGATCACCGTCATCGAACACAGCGAGGAAGTCGAATTTGCAGTAGCCGGTGCCGTCATCGATGTTGACCATCGCGCTTGAACCGGAGGGCAGGATGTTCTCGCCAAGAATGTCTTCTTGCCAGTCCTGGGTGCCGGTGTTGGAAGCGTAGAATTCCACGATGTCATAGGACGACACATTGTTGATCTGAACGCGGCGGTCCAGGGCCGAAGCGTTCACAACGCCAGCAGCCAAAAAGACAAGCGCAAGGCTTGCCACAGTCTTATTCATGAATAACCCTCAAAGGCGATATATGCCCAAGCGCGACTTACTTCCAAACCCGTGCGCACGGCAAGTGCCGCCAAGAAAGAAGTACGGCGCGTGGTGAACAGTGCAGAACTGCCAAGGGAGGGTCGAGGAACCGGCAAGCTGCCTCTCTTTTGCGCCATTTCGGCTTCAGGTGCCACCATGCCCGGCGATGGCACCGGTGCAATCCAAGAGGACGCTTTCATGCCCAGAACGACTGCGCTTTTCCTGGCGATGAGCCTGGGCCTTTTTGTATCTAGCCCCGGCCTTTCGCAAGAAGGATCGCATTCCCTGGTTGAAGTGGCAGCTGCGCTCGAGGAAAAGCTCGACGCGCGGATAGGGCTGACGGTCTACGATCTGGATAACCAGAACACGTGGGATTATCGCGCTGATGAGCGGTTTCCCATGGCCAGCACCTTCAAGGCGATGGCCTGTGCGGCTCTGCTGAGCAGGGGGGAGACCGTGATGAACACTGCGGTCGAGATCGCCGCCTCGGACCTGGTTACCTACTCACCCGTGACCGAAGCTTTGGTCGGCCAATCCGTGCCTGCATCAGAACTCTGCGACGCCACCATGCGGACCAGCGACAATACCGCCGCCAACAAGGTGCTCCAGGTTCTGGGTGGTCCCGAGGCAGTAACGCAATTCCTGCAAACAATTGGCGATGTGACGACGCGCCTCGACCGGTGGGAACCGGACTTGAACCAGGGAACCCCTGGGGATCTGCGCGACACCACGACGCCCAAGGCAATCGCCCGTTCCTTGCACGATCTGGTACTTGGCAACAAGCTGGACGGGGTTGCCCGCAAACAATTCACCGCCTGGCTACTGTCCAACAAGGTTGGCGATCCGCTTCTGCGGGCTGGCATTCCCCCCGATTGGCGCATTGCCGATCGGACCGGCGCCGGAGGCCACGGCACCCGCGGCATCATCGCGGTGATGTGGCCACCCAACCGCGCGCCGCTGGTCGCCGCGATATACATCACGGAAACTGCGGCCTCAATGGAGGAACGCAACACAGCAATAGCGGAAATTGGAGCGGCTCTTGCCGCATCAGTGATCGACTAAGCGCTCGACAACGCGCCAACGATCTTATCCTCCGTCCTGAAAGCATTGTGCATGAAACGCGCCAGCATAATTTTGCTCCTCATCACGGCCGTCCTACCCTTCTTAACGACATTCGCTATTGGGGAGGAAGCAGAGAGATCACAATGGCAACAGGAGAAGTGCCGGATCTATGGGGAAGCCTGGGAAAAGGCGCTCGACTTCTTCGGCTCCGACGACATGAACTACAACTTCATGGCTGGAAACGAGAACTTCATCGCGGGCGGCTGCACCGAACAGGCCAATGTCTGTCCGCGCTCTGCCCAGGAGCTAGAGATCGCTAACGCCCTCACCATAGCGCTCATGAACGCTGGTGCTGCAAGCACTTTCCTGCCGTTCAGATGTGCGGCCCAAGATCAGCTATGAGCCTGGCGCCGCATGGTTGTGGAGAAACCAATCATAGGTCGCAGCAATACCGTCCTTGAGAGCGATACGCGGCTTCCACCCCATGGAACGCAGTTTGTCCGCGCTCATGAGTTTGCGCGGCGTGCCGTCAGGCTTGGACAGATCGTGGACCAGCTCGCCTTTGAACCCGACGAGCTCGCACACTATTTCAGCCAGTTCAAGGATCGTCACATCCTCACCGGAGCCCACATTGACGTGCTCCTCGCCCGAATAATGCTTGAGGAGAAAGACCAAGGCGTCCGCACAATCGTCCACGTGCAGAAACTCGCGCCGCGGCGTGCCCGTGCCCCATAGGGTGATCGATGGCGCATTGCTGAGCTTGGCCTCATGCGCCTTGCGGATCAGGGCAGGCAGAACATGGCTCGACTGTAGCTCGAAATTGTCTCCCGGCCCGTAAAGATTGGTCGGCATGGCGGAGATATAATTGCACCCATATTGCCTGCGGAATGCCTGGGCCAGCTTGATGCCGGCGATCTTGGCGATCGCATACCACTCATTGGTGGGCTCGAGCGGCCCGGTCAGGAGGGCATCTTCCGTGATCGGCTGCTGGGCAAGCTTGGGATAGATGCAGGAAGTGCCCAAGAAGAGGAGTTTTTCCACCTCAAGCTCATGGGCGGCGGCGATGATGTTCGCCTCGATCATGATGTTGTCGTACAAAAATTCTGCTGGCTCGGTGTCATTGGCCAAAATGCCGCCCACCTTTGCCGCCGCGATGATGATGGCATCCGGGCGGGCGTCCTCGAGGAATGCCTCGACCTCGTTTTGCCGCTTGAGGTCTACCAGCTCCCGACTGGCCGAAACAATCTCGCAGCCTTCGCTTGCGAGACGCCGCACCAGTGCCGAGCCTACCATCCCGCGATGACCGGCAACCCAGACGCGCTTGCCCCCGAGATCAAAGCTCATAACTCAGCCTCCTGAACCGGTCACAATCATTCCAGCGTAACCGGAAGATCCAGTCCATGCGACTTCAGCAGCGCATAGCGGCGGGCAGCCTTATGGTCTGCCTCAACCATCTCCCTGCACATTTCGCGCGCTGTGATCTCCGGGACCCAACCTAGCTTCTCCCTTGCCTTGGTTGGATCGCCGAGCAGCGAGTTCACTTCGGCAGGCCTGAAATACTTGGGATCGATCCTTACGATCACATCGCCAATGGCGACGCCCGGCGCCAGATCGCCTTCCACATCAGCGACAACACCCACTTCCTCATCGCCCGAGCCTTGGAACTGGAGAGTAATGCCCAGATCCGAAGCAGCCCAGATAATGAACTGGCGAACGGAATATTGCTTTCCAGTCGCAATCACGAAATCTTCTGCATGATCCTGCTGCAACATCATCCATTGCATCCGGACATAGTCCTTCGCGTGTCCCCAATCACGCAGCGCGTCGATATTGCCCATGTAGAGGCAGCGCTCGAAACCTAATGCGATGTTTGCCAGTCCGCGTGTAATCTTGCGCGTGACGAAGGTTTCGCCACGGCGAGGACTCTCGTGATTGAACAGGATGCCGTTGCAGGCATAGATTCCATATGCTTCCCGATAATTCACCGTGATCCAATAGGCATAGAGCTTGGCAACAGCATAGGGCGAGCGCGGATGAAACGGCGTTGTCTCGCGCTGCGGCGTTTCCTGCACCAGCCCGTAAAGCTCGGATGTGGAAGCCTGATAAAAGCGCGTCTTTCCCTCAAGGCGCAAAAAGCGAATAGCCTCAAGCATCCTCAGCGTGCCAACGCCATCCACATCGGCGGTATATTCGGGCGCTTCAAACGACACTTTCACATGCGATTGCGCGCCAAGATTGTAGATCTCGTCAGGATCAATGTCCCGCATCAGCCGCGTCAGATTGGATGTGTCAGACAGGTCGCCATAGTGGAGGACCATTCGGGCGCCATCCACATGTTGATCTTGGTAAAGGTGATCGATGCGTTGGGTGTTGAACGAGGACGCGCGGCGCTTGATGCCGTGTACGAAATAGCCCTTCTCAAGGAGCAGTTCTGCCAAATACGAGCCATCCTGGCCCGTTATGCCGGTAATCAGCGCGACCTTACCCGAACTCACGAGCTACCTTGCTTGTACTTGCTGGCTGGCCCTGGACGAGCTCAACACCCCCCACTTCCTTGAAGCAGTAAATGTACGTAGGTCAACAAGCATGTTGCTGCTGGCCGCACTTAAGGCCGCGCCAGCTACTGAGGGAGCGCCTCCTAGATGACGATCCCTCGGCCCGCCAGATAGTTCATCAATGAGCGATTGATCTCGACGACATGGGCAATGGTGGTTTCGAGACTGTTGAGTTCCGCCTCGTCGAGATCCTCCATCTTGCCGTAGCGCAGGTCGTCGCCAAAATCGGCGATGCGCATGAGCTGGGTACTCTCGATCTCGCCATTGCTGTCAAAGGAATAAACGCAATGGGTGTACTTGTTGCGCACCTTGGCTTCCCGCCGCATGGCGGCAACTATGCCCAGCGCATCGGCGCGCGATTTCGGGTCAGTGCGGGCCATCTTGGCCAGGCGCTCGATCAGGTCAAGACGCGCGCGTGTTGTGTTGAGCGTCAGGAAAATGACAATGGCGCTTTCCTTGTCGGTCCCGATCAAATGCGAGATCAGGTAGATCAGAAGGCTTTCCGTATTGGACCAGACATAGTTGAGCTTGCCGACCAGAGCAAACAGGCGCTCGGTCTTGCTCATCTGGGAGAAAGGTGCAGCTGAGCGCCGTTCCCCCGCATGGGGTCACCAGCTGCGTCATACCTGCTGTCCCCAATCCAGTCGCGGCATTTGGCAACGGCCTGGGTGCGATTGCTGACCCGGAGCTTGGCGAAAAGATTGCGGACATGCGCCTTCACCGTGTGTTCGGAAAGGCCCATCTGCGCTGCGATGATCTTGTTCTGGAGGCCCTTGGAAAGCAGACCCATGATCTGCGTTTCGCGCGGGGTCAGCCGGTGTGCGGCATAGTTCCGCCCATCCTCCCGTTCCCCGGTCTGGACCACGCCGGGCTTGGGGAACCGCATGGCAAGGTCCGGTGGGCAATACTCGCCTCCCGCCACAAGGATGCCCAGCACCGCTGCCAGTACGCCAATATCCATGTTCAACGGCACCAGCCCCCTGACCAGCCCGGATTGCAGCAGCTCAACGCTGCCCGACAGCAGCCTGCCACCCACCAGAAGGCCCATGGCGGCATTGGGATAGAGCCGCCGACCCGCAACAAGGTAGCGGGTCACGTCACTTTCAACCATGGGGCGCATCAGCACGAGGTCGACCATCTGGTCCGTCTCAAAGCGCGCGAAAGGATCGTGCAGCTCTACGGCAAAATTGGGCATTCTTTGGCTTGATAAATCCACCAGGACATCGAGCCCGGCTTCAGCGGTTGCGAGGAAAACAATCTTGGGCTTTCCCTGTCCGGCGCGCAATTCGGCCGGTTTTCCTAACCCGTGCATCCCGTTCTCCATGGGGGCTGAGCGCGAAAGGATCTGGCTGGTCCTTGCGACTGGATGGCTGGCGCCCCCTCGTTCTAACACCAGCCTTCGGCATAGCTGCGGGCACTGCTCCTGCTTGAGGCAGAGTTCTATGTGCCAGGTGCGGCCAACATATTTTCGCAAGGGCAGCAGTCAAATAAGCCGAAAAGTCTAGCTAAAATGCCTGTCTATAAAATGGGCATCGGCGCGCTCAAGGTTTCGGTGCTCGCCGAACTGGTTCGCAGATTCGGGGGCAAAACCAGGGACTGACGGCGCAGGACCCTTTCATAGAAGATTGAGGGCCGCGCCTGATTTCCCTTCTTGGGAGCAACCATCATGCCAGTCGAAAACCAAGGCGTCCTCCAGGACGACGGCTTTGTTAATCAGCAGAATGACGTCAACAATGACAACTCGATCGGGATCGGAGTTGCCGACAGCCTCAACGACAACTCCGACAGTTCCACGAACGATTCCGGCAACAACAGTTCCGATAATTCTGTTGCTGATAGCTTCAATGACAACAGCGATAACTCGCTCGACGTAGCACTCGAAAATATCGCGAACGACTCGTCCGACAATTCCCTCACCGACAGCGGAAACGACAACTCGGATAACTCAACCAATGATTCAGGGAACGACAGTTCAGATAACTCGATAGACGTCGCTCTCGATAATGTTGCCAATAATTATTCTGACAATTCCGTTTCGGACTCAGGCAACGACAACAGCGACAATTCGCTCGATGTCGATCTCGACAACGTCGCAAATGATTACTCGGACAATTCCGATAATTCCGACAATTCGGACAACTCGGATAACTCGCTCGACGTAGCCCTGGACAACGTCGCGAACGACTACTCCGACAATTCTGATAATTCCGATAACTCGGACAATTCCGATAATTCAGACAATTCGGATAATTCGATCGACGTCGCTCTGGACAATGTCGCTAACGATTACTCGGACAATTCCAACAACTCCACTAACGACAGCAACAACAACAACAGCCGCAACTGGTCCAATCAGGAGACATTCCAACTCGATGCCTCTATGACCAATAGCGGCAACTCCGATGATGACGTCAGCGACAGCGGAAACATCACGGATGCGTTCAAAGATCAGTCCATCGACATGGCCGACTCGAACAATGACAACTCCGATAACTCGGATAATTCGGACAATTCGGACAATTCGATCGACGTCGCACTCGACAATGTCGGCAATGACTCATCGAACAATTCCACCAACGACTCCAACAACGACAACTCGGATAATTCCGATAATTCCGACAATTCGGTGAGCTATGCCGACGCCTTCAACGACAAGTCGGATAACTCCATCAACGACTCGTTCAACGATAATTCGGACAACTCCGACAATTCCGATAACTCGGACAACTCCACCAACGACTCATATAATGACAACTCTACGGCCTTCGACCTCGATGTCGACATAGCCGACGCCTTCAACACGATCACCGACGCCTACAATGACTCGAGCCAAAGTTTCGGCGAGATCAGCGTCAACTTCGAGAATGTGTTCAGCGGTGCCTCCTTTGATGGCGGCATGGGCTTTGCCATGAACCAGGTGGCCGACATCGTCGACAACGACAGCCTGAACAATGTCAGCCAGAACAACCAGGGCAATTTCCAGGTCTGGGCCAACGCAGCGGAAAGCACGCTGGGATCGGACTGGGACGGCGTTGGCGGAAACCCGTTCTCCAGCAGCAGCGGCGGTGTTACCGCGGCAGCGGACAGCGATGCGACCGTTTCGGCAAGTGCCTTCAACCTCGATATCGCCATGGGCGCCAACCTGCAGCAGAACGCGGTGGACATTACTGTTATTGGCGGCGACTCCGACAGCTCGGTTGGCGACAGCGTCGACAACGGCTGATCTTCCAACCCGTAAGATGGAGGCACGCGGCTTAACCCGCGTGCCTTTCTCCGCTGGGAGGAGGGGAAGAGCAGATGCATCAAGACAGCATAAGCGAGACGATTGCCCACTTCATTGGCCTGTTCGAAACCCAGGCAGAAATAGCGCGGCTCCGACACGGATATGATGAGTTCTCCCATGTGGTGAAGAACCCGAACCCCGAGCCGCTGCCCGATGCCCATTCTCCTCTTCCGCGTCAGGTTCTGGAACTGACGCCCAACAATCCCCTCATCGAATATACGCCCGAGGCCACGCAGGCCCATGTGATCGCATCAACGCCGCCGCTCGCCATCAAATTGATGCCGATGCGCATGCCCGAGCCGGACTGGAGTCCCAAGCTTCCCTCGCTCATGCAAGGCGCGTCCCCTGGTGTGCCGGTCGAACCCACGCCGCTGATCGGTCCCGTGCCAGGCTCGGTCGGGATGATCGTGGCGCAATATGTCGAGCTCTCCGACAATGATGTCGTCGTGATTGGCGGCTATTCAGGACCGCTTCCAAATCACCAGCACGATAATGCAGCCCTCAACGGCATGATTGGCGATCTCGACGCCTTCTCGGCGCCCTTAACCGATCTGTCTTCCAACGACATTTTCCACACCATCCCTGAGTTCATGGCTGCAGCTGCCGACGCTGCGATGGAGATGGCGCAGTACCAGGCGCCCGGCATGTCGGTGTCCTCAGCCGTAGGCTCGGAAACCCAAGGCACGCATGTCAATGGTGAGCAGGTCACCGAGCTGCCGGTGCTCGAGGATTGGCTTCCTCCTGAACCTAGCGAGGAAGCGCCGGTGACCACAGGATCTGTGTCGCTGCAGACCGGCGACGACAGCATCACCGTTGCGACAGGGAACAATGTTCTCGCCAATCAGGCAACGATCATCGACGCGGGCCTTGCCCCTGCCATCGTTGCGGTTTTGGGCGATCATTTCCAGCTCGATCTCATCGCCCAGGCCAATGCCTTTATCGATATCGACCACGTAGACGCCGGCTTCCCCGGCGCTTCCACCGGCGGAGCAACGGCTGCCTTCAACATCGCGAGTTTCACAAACAACACGCTTGATGCGCAGGGCGCGGCTATCGCCGCCAACCCCGAGGCCATGCCAACAAACTGGACGGTCAGCATCCTTGAGGGAGATCTGGTTTTCCTCCAATGGGTCGCGCAATACACCTTTGCGTCCGACAATGATCTTGTGGTCATGACGGCAACCGGTTCGACCACCAATATCGACACGGGCAACAATGGCATCCACAACGATCTGTCGTTCGCCAATCTCGGCCTTTACTACGACATCGTCATCATCGGCGGAAATCTCTACGATGCCAATCTGATCTGCCAGACCAATATCCTTTACGACAATGATACGCTGCAGATGCTGGCCGATGCGCAGCTATCAGGGTCCTCCGAAACATCGGGCAATCTGCTCTGGAACCAGGCAAGCATCCTAAAATATGGCCCGCAAGGATCAACGGGCGCCTTGCCAGATCATTATTCCGGCGCTGCCGAAGCGCTGGGCCGCGGCGACTTGGGCATGCCGGACGGCTTCTCCGGCGATCCCGCGCTCGCAGGTCTGGGGCATCTGCGGGTGCTCTATGTCACCGGCAATGTCTACGACCTGCGCTATGTCGAGCAGACCAATGTATTGACTGACGCAGACACTCTTGCCGTCTACGCTCAAGGGGCAGAGGCGCTTGCCGGAAGCGAGTGGACGGTCAGCACGGGCCAGAATGCCCTGACCAATATCGCGAGCATCGTGGACTACGCCTCCGCCAGTGACACTTTTTACGTGGGCGGCGGCAGCTATTCAGACGCCGTCCTGATCCAGGCTGATTTGATGGACGCCACCTCTTCCAGCGCAACGGGCCTGCCCAATGAACTTGTGGCCTTCCTCGAACAGGAACCCGCCCTGCAGGTCACGCCCGATTTCTACCACGCGCCGATTTCCCATGCCGACTCTGCACCGGCAGACGTCATGCAATCCGTTCTCGCCTAAACCGGAGCACCGGGCCTATGCTTCACCAAGCCTTTTCGAAAACGCCTGTTGCCGATCCAGACCTCGAAAGAAGCGGCAGCACGATCCAGGACGTCCTGGATGATATAGACGCCGCTGTCAGCAAGCTCGACCGTCTTGCAACAGAACAGCCAAGTCCTGCTGAAAGACCAAGGCAAGCCGCACGGCAGGAGCAGCCTGCCGCCGAGGCGAAGCAACCTTTGCACGCCCCGTCGGTGCCGCCCGAGCCCAGCGCAGAAGCGCCGCTGAACAAGCCTTTTCCCGGCACCGGACCCAAACCAATCCCGCCAGTAATTGACGTGGAACGCGGCCTCCTGCGCCCTGGTGACCGGAGCCCCTCCAAAGGCGCGCAGGTCCCACCAAAGCCACCGGGCGGCGGGTTTCACCGGCGCACACCAACGCCGGATTTCGCCGAAAGCTTCCGCAACGGCATCAACGCAGTCCGGCGCAATCTGGCTGTGGTTATGGCCTTCACGATCGTCATCAACGTGCTGGTCCTCGCCATACCCGTCTACCTTTTCCAGATCTCCGATCGCGTGCTCACCAGCCGGTCCATCGACACGCTCGTCATGCTGACCGCTGTTGTGATCGGTGCCGTGGTGCTGCAAGCCATGATCGACGCGATCCGGCGCTTTATCCTGATGCGCACGGCCGTTGAAGTTGAAGCCCAACTCGGTGCGCCCATCTTGTCGGCCGCAGCGCGTGCTTCGCTCCATGGCACAGGCCGTGAATACCAGGTTCTGGGTGATCTGCAGCAGGTGCGCTCCTTTATCACCTCCGGAACGCTGCTGTCCTTTCTTGATGCCCCCATCGCGCCGCTCTTCGTGTTCGCCGTTTTCCTTGTGCACCCCCATCTGGGCTCAATTGTTGTCGCGGCCTCGATCGTCCTCGTCATCATCGCCTTCATCAACCAGAAGCTGACGGCCGGACATTTCGCCGACTCATCGGGCTTCCTGGGCCGGGCAACAGCGCATCTCGACTCCATGTCGCGCAATGCGCAGATCATCAACGCCCTGGCCATGATCCCAGAAGCCGTCCGCATCTGGGGGCGCGACACCGCCTTTTCCCTGCGCTCCCAGGTCATGGCGCAAGACCGCAACATCATCATGGCGTCGTGCTCCAAGGCATGCCGCATGCTGACCCAGGTCGCCATGCTCGGCTGGGGATCCTATCTCGCCATCCATGGAGAATTGACCGGCGGCATGGTGATCGCCGCCTCGATTATCGCGGCCCGTGCGCTGACCCCAATCGAAGGGGCCATTGAAGGCTGGAACAGCTTCACCCAGTTCAAGAACGCCTTCAAGCGCATCCGCCTGCTGCTCCAGACATCGCCCTTCAATTTCGAGCGCCTCCTGCTGCCCGAACCACGTGGACAGCTTGATGTCGAGCGGCTTCTCTTCGTGCCGCCGCCTACCAAGAAGGTGATCCTCAACGGCATTTCCTTCTCCCTCAAGCCCGGAGACTCCCTCGCCATCATCGGCAATTCCGGCGCCGGCAAGACAACACTGGGCAAGATGTTGGTCGGATCGATCCTGCCCACCTCGGGCAGTGTACGCCTGGACCTCATGGACCTGCGAAACTGGGACCAGCGTCAATTGGGCGAAAACATCGGCTATCTCCCCCAGGACGTGCAGCTCTTTCCCGGCACCATCAAGGCCAACATTGCCCGCATGCGCGAAGATGCCGACGACAAGGCCATTTTCGATGCAGCCATTCTGGCCGATGTGCACCAGCTCATCGCCACATTCCCTCAGGGCTACGAAACGGTGGTCGCGGGCGATGGCGCCCCGCTATCTGGCGGTCAGAAGCAGCGCATCGCCCTGGCTCGCGCCTTTTTCGGCTCGCCTAAGCTAGTGGTGCTCGACGAGCCCAATTCCAACCTCGATACCCAGGGCGAAACGGCCCTAGCCAAGGCCATCATGCATGCCCGCGAGCAAAAGATCACCGTTGTCACAATAACCCAAAGGCCGGCCCTGCTGCGCGCCGTGGACAAGATCCTGGTTCTCGACAATGGCACCGTCACCATGTTCGGCGAGCGCGACGAAGTCATGTCCGCGCTGTCCAAACCTCGCCAACAGCCAAATACGGGCGGCGAACTTTCAAAGGGCAGGGCATCGTGACCGCAATCACCGAAGGCAAGACAATCGAGTGGTATTCGGCCGTCCCACGCTCCATCAGGGTGCATGCCATCATCGGGGGCGTTCTTGTGGCGACAGTCTTTGGCGGTTTCTCCGTCTGGGCTGCCACTGCGCCCTTGGCCGCAGCGGTCATCGCATCGGGAAGCTTCGTGGCGTCGGGCGAAAACAAGATCATCCAGCACCTTGAGGGCGGGATCATCGGTGCCATCCTGGTGCGCGAAGGCGCGCGGGTGGAGGAGGGGCAGGATCTGGTCAAGCTTGACGAGACTGCCGCACGCGCCAATGCCCGCCAACTCACCCTACGCGGGCTGCGGCTGGAAGCAACCCTTGCTCGCCTGAGCGCCCGCGCCACGAACCTTACCAGCTATACTTCGCCCGCCTCCGTACTCGAGGCCATCGCTGATCCCGAAGTGCAGGCGATCGATGAAAGCCAGCGCAAGAACTTCGAGTCGGCAGCCTCCAAGCTGGACAACGACATCGATGTTCTTCAACAGAACATTTCCGCCCTCGAGTTCGAACGCGACGGCAATGCCGACCAGATTCGCTCCCTGGAACGCCAGCAGACTCTGCTCGAAGAACAATTGGAATCCCTGAGCACGCTGCTGGAACGCCAATTGGCGACCCGCTCGGCGGTAAGCGCCGTGCAGCGCGCCCTTGCCGAAGCAGACGGCGCTATTGCCGAATTGCGAGCAGAAATGGAAGCCGACGATGCGCAGATCGCCCGCTTCGAGCGCCAGATCATTCAGTTGCGCGATGCCGCCCGCCAGTCAGCCTTTGACGAGATGCAAGCGGTGGAAGCCGAATTGGACGCAATTCGCGAGCAAACCCGACAGGCACGGGATATCCTGGGCCGCACAGTGATAAAGGCCCCTGTAGCCGGTACCGTCGTGCGGCTCTATTATCATACGCCCGGTGGCGTCATCGAAACCGGCAAGGCGATCATGGAAATCCTGCCATCGAACGTGCCCCTGATCATCGAGGCGCAGGTTTCGCGCATGCAGATCGACGAGGTCCGCGAAGGGGAGACCGCCTCCATCCGCCTCACCTCCCTCAACCAGCGAACAACGCCCATCCTGACCGGAACGGTTGATTATGTCTCGGCCGACTCCGTGGTCAACGGCGCCGACTCTGCCGCAGGCGAGGTCTACGTTGCCCGCGTCTCCGTGCCGCCCGAGCAGATCGAGCGCGTCAGGAGCTTCACACCCACGCCGGGCATGCCCGCCGAGATCCTGATCCAGACCCACGAGCGCACCTTCCTCGAATATCTGGTCAAGCCCATCGAAGACAGCATGTCCCGCGCCTTCCGCGAGCAATAGCAGGCACCGGCGTCTTCAAAAGGTGAAGGTACTTAAGGATGACTTTTACGGTTAGCCCATAGTGCCTACGGCAAGTGCAAATATATTTGTTAAGTTTGGGGCATGTTGCAAACGCCCAATCTAAAGATACTCATCGTTGCTCCAAATGCTTCTTCGCAGTTTGGCGGAGAAGCGTTTCTGCCTCTCAAGTATTTTCAGATGCTCCGCCGTCGTGGTTATCCTGCCAAGCTCATCGCGCATATCCGCAACCAAGATGATCTCGGGAGAATATTGGCGCCTTGGCGCGAAGATATCTTCTATGTTCCCGACAGTTTATGGCATCGGGCAGCCTGGGAAGTCGGACGCCGCGTGCCGTCCCAACTCGGCGATCTGATCGCAGGAACGCTTCTGAACTTCGTCAACGAACGATTTCAAGCCGGTATCATCCGCGACCTCATCGCGGCCGGCCAAGTTGATCTTATTCACCAGCCAGCTCCTGTGTCGCCGCTCGCCCCTTCAGCCATTCATGGCTTCGGCGTGCCCGTAGTGATCGGACCAATGAACGGGGGAATGAACTATCCTCCCGGGTTTGACGATCTGGAGAGCCATGCTGCCCGGCGCATCGTGTCGTTCGGGCGCACTATAGCACGGTTCACGAACTGGATTGTTCCAGGAAAGCGGAAGGCAACAGCGCTTCTGGTTGCCAATGAGCGCACCCGGGCAAGCCTGCCCTTTTCTGACCACCCAAACGTAATTGATCTTGTCGAAAATGGCGTCGACCTCGCTACTTGGTCGTCCGCGGAGCGCAAGCCGCGTCCGCCCAATGCCCCATTTCGGCTGATCTTCATGGGCCGCCTTATCGCGTGGAAGGCTGTCGATACAACGCTCCAGGCCCTGGCTGCTGTGCGAGCAGCGGGCACTCCTGTCACGCTCGACATCCTCGGCGATGGGCCGGAACGGGAGCGGCTCGAAGCACTTGCTGGGCAGCCTGGCCTTGCCGGAGCAGTTCACTTCCATGGCTTTCTAGCGCAGGCAGAATGTGCGGCGCACCTAGCAACCGCCGATGCGCTAATCCTCAATTCAGTGCGAGAATGTGGCGGCGCAGTTATCCTTGAGGCCATGAGCCTCGGCCTGCCTGTGATTGGATCCGATTGGGGCGGGCCTGCCGACTACCTCGACCCCTCTTGCGGTATCCTGGTGTCTCCCGTTCCGCGCGCTGATTTTTCCAGTCGCCTAGGTGCTGCAATCATGTGTCTGGCTAGCAATCCTGATCTTTGCCAGCGCATGGGAGCGGCGGGAGCACAAAAGGTGCGCACGAGCTACAACTGGGAGAGCAAGGTCGACCGGATCATAGAGGTCTATGAGGAAGCGCTTACGAAGAAGGCTCTTGCGCAGGTCGCCCCTAGCAGAACTAAACCAGGCTGGCGCACGTCAAACGGTTCCTCAGCCCAGGACAGCAGCGGTTCCCGTGTTAGCTCTCGATAGCTTTCTCTTTTGCCGATCCTCATCTTCGGAAACGCCGCATGCTTGAAGATCGGAAAATCAGATTAGATCTCGCTCCTGCCGTGCTAGCAGGGTTAACTGGCTTGCTGCTAATGGCTTTGGTGATGCGGGCAAGCGATTTGCGCCTCTATTGGGAATATGGAGGCATGCTTACTGGAGGGGTTTACACACCGGGCTTTTCCGATTGGGTACAACAGCGTGTAGGTGAGCTGCGCCCGATCGATGGCGTTTTTCGAGATCCACTTTCTCCCTATTCAGATTTCACCTGCGAATACCCCCCTGGGATCCTGCTGATATTCGCGGCCTTGCGCTTCATCTTTCCAAGCATTGGCGCCTTCAGTGTAGCCTATGCGACATTTGCTGCCGCAATAGCGGCGTTGTCCATCACCTACATATTCTCGATGGTCGTGAAAGCTAGGCTGACGACGCGCAAGCTATGGTTCACCGTTGGAGCCATCGTCGCATGGATTTACCTGGCGGGCAGCTTCATCGTGACCCGCTTCGACATCTTCACCGTGCCACTGGTTCTAGGCGCGATAACGTCGATGCAGCGCAAGCACTTCGGGCTAGCGGGCGCATTCTTGGGCTTTGGTGCAGCCATCAAGCTTTGGCCGGCTTTGCTCGTACTCCCATTCGCAATTTACGCGCTCGGACCAGATTGGCGATGGAGAGCTGCCTGCTTCACCTCCAGGAGACCTATGCCTGGGCTATGGCTATGCGTCTGTTCGGCGCTCGCCTTTGCAATCCCGCACCTCATTATGATCGTTTCGTTCGGTACCAGTCCCGCTGACAGCTTCGGCTACCTTAACTATATGGCAGAGCGGCCCGCGCAAATAGAGAGCGCCGTCGGCAATTTGAGCGCACTAATAACCGTTCTCTCGGGGAGCATCCCGGAAACACTTTTTTCGTTCGGATCCCACAATGTCACCGCGCCGGAATGGGTACTTGCGGGTGCCCAACTTGTAATGTTCTTTGGTTATGCTGCCATCTTGTTGCTTACGCCCAGTCTTGTGAAACGCGATACGGCCAGCGCCGAAACACTGGGTTTGATTGAAATTCTTGCCTGCCTCGCCGGTGCAATTGTTGTTCTGGCCTTGTTGACATCCAAGGTTTTCTCCGGCGAGTACTTGATATGGCTCATGCCGTTCGTTTTCCTGTCTGGCACCCGTCGGGACATCACTCTCTACTGTGCTGCCCTGGCGATACTCAAACTCGTCTACAGCAACTATGATGCGGTTACATCAGCTCAACTGGCCGGCTCATTGCTCGTATTCGCCAAAAATCTCATGCTTATTGCCCTCGGTGTGAGCTTTGTCGCCAGCCTTTTCGCGCGATCTCGGCATCAGATGGCGATCAGAATGGCTGCAACTTAGCGGCCACCGTTACCCAGCTGCACTCGCAAGAACAGCATTCGCGAGCGCGAGGAAGCCAATGAGTGGTACTCGCTAACAAAGATCATAGCGGGAGGGAGATGGTGATACCGTGCGGGAGGGAACCACAGTCTCTCCCATACCGAAAGGGCGCTCTACCACTGAGCTACGGCAGCTCGCGAGCGCTGGCAAATTAGCGGCGGCAACAGGGGCTCAGGTAAGCCCATCTCGACATTGCGGCATGCTTTTGCGGCGAGGTCCCTCACATGTGCACCGACGCAATTTGCAGTGTAGGTCGGCCAGCTAACTCGTGTGGCTCGCGCAACAGCGGCAAGCAAAGCACTTCAACTTACATCATCTGGCTGATCCGAATTTGCTCAACTCTACGGTCTATTGTCGTCGGGTTCACGATGTCGTTGTCTATGACACCCTGAGCGTCAAGGAACGGCGTTTGCGAAAATATCTTACAAGCTATATCCGCAATCGTGCGCTTTCTACTGGTAAGGGCGCTGCTTTGTGGCGTCGCTTGGGAAATCCTTCGATTGAAGAATGGGGAGAATACCTAAGGCGTCACGGCGGCTTTTATAGCTTTGGTGAAGGCAATTGGATCAATCCATCCGCCTACTTTGCCGACCCTGGCAGTATGATCATTGGCAACAACGTTCACATCACAGGCGGCTTTTTCACGTGCCATGATGGCAGCGTGAACATGATCAATCGGGCATACAAAACAAAGTTGGATGCCGTGGGGCCCATTCGAATCTTTGACGACGTATTTATCGGGTACGGCACCATTGTTCTACCCGGGGTCTCGATTGGACCTCGCGCCGTTGTAGGGGCAGGCTCCGTAGTTAGTAGGGACATACCAGAGAATTCGGTGGCTGTAGGCAGTCCTGCCAAGATGGTCGCCACCCTTGACGCATATATAGAAAACCTAAAGCTCAAGAACCTAGCTTATCCATGGCGTAACCTCATTGAGCAGCGCCAAGGTGAATACG
Organism: Devosia submarina; assembly: GCF_003056345.1. Lineage (GTDB taxonomy): Bacteria > Pseudomonadota > Alphaproteobacteria > Rhizobiales > Devosiaceae > Devosia > Devosia submarina. The sequence goes on from NZ_PYWB01000001.1 coordinate 70,197, forward strand.
ATCCCATCCTCGAACCTCGTTTGCAGCGCATGCGCACAGATCACTGGTTCAGGAGACGAGTTGCCGGTTCATTCTAGAGCCATTGCCTGAACAACCCGCTAGCTGATGCTGTTTCAACTTGGGCCGACACTGCAACGGCATTCCACTGGCGGCAAGGCGAGGCTGGGCGACATCTCCAAGCATGAAGACGGACACCTTCCTTGCTTGTTCATCGTCGGCACCAACACCGTGATCCACCACAAAACTGATAAGCCACGTCCATGCAAGAGGCCATTCAGGCTTTGTCTCCGTCGCACTCCAAAGCTCGCGTTAATCGCGGGAGTCACACGGACACTTTTCAGGACCGATATACAGCCAGAGCTATTTCGACTGCCTGTCATTCGTGAACAACCTGATCAGCATCGATCCAGCGCCCATGCCTCAGTGCCGATATCGATCTTTGACCATCCCGGGAATGATCTAGACATGCACGCCAACCGGAAGCCCTCCCTGTATATCGAATTCAACGCTGGAGAGCGCACAACTGTCAGCGGCGAGCTGCCCCCTTACATCCGTAAACTTGCCCCACGGCAATTCCGAGCGGAAACGCATGTTGTCGGGGGCAAGGGCTGGGGGGCCATCGGCTGGTATATATTTCGCACCATATTGATGCGCAGGCCGGATATCGTCGTCTCGACAGAATACCGGCGCAGCTTTCTGGTCAATCTCGCGCTGATTCTATCCGGCAGCAACGCGCCGCACGTGGTTATCGGGATGAACCTTTCAGCTCGACCAATCACCTCAGGTTACTCGATGCTGCAAAAGAAAATCGATTGGGTGTTCGCGCGCTCGTCAACCATTGTTGTTCACTCAACAAGAGAGGCTGAGCTTTTCGCCGCGCTACATAAGCTGCCGATTGATCGGTTTGTATTCAGCCATTGGGGCTATGACCTGCCAGTTTCAGAAAGCACCCGCTTTGCGGCCGTCGCAAAGCCCTATGCCTGCATGATCGGGCGCAACAATCGCGACCTGGAGACTTTTGCTAAAGCGGTGCGTCTGGCTGGCATTAGAGGGATCGCCGTGGTCCCGGGCTATATGCAAGTCGATCCCGAGCTCGAACAAAAGTTGGATATCTACCGTGATCTGCCTATGGACGATTGCATCGACTGTATTCGCAATGCCGCGATCAATGTCACCTTGCTGCGTGATGGTGAACGGGGTGCAGGCCACATCACCGTGGTCACCGCTCTGCATCTAGGAGCGCGACAAGTCCACTCAAACACCGATGTCTTGCGAGAGTATCTGCCCTCCAAGCGGTTCAGCATCCCCGTACCAATTAGGGACGCGGCAGCGGTGGCGGAGGCTATGCGTATGGCTCTGGAACCGGAACCAGAGAGCCTGTCAAAGGCCCGCCGCGTTTTTGCCAAAAAATGGCTGTCACACACCCGTGCCACAGAACGAATTGCCGCCATTCTCGCCGCAACACTGGAAGGTCGCGCCTTGCCGCTGACCCCACCGGAGTGGGACAGCTGGCTTCAACATGAAAGATCGTTGGACAGTGAGGGTGATCTTTCCCCTCTCACCATTTCGCACTTGTGCCACTAAAACTGACCGTCACCTCCCTGTTCGGATTGCAGCGACCGACCTTGTTTTCCGCGTGTTCGATCCTGCGATCGAGATGATCGATGCAGTTGACGATTGTTTCGCGACGGTCGGCGATCACCAGCGGGGCTAAGGCCCGAAATTCAGTGGCCGTGACCCAGGGGGGCCGAATTGCTGTTGCATATCCCTAATTTAACATCGATCCGGAGGCCTCTTCCGACGCGCCCCACATGCTACCAATGCGGAAGCGAGTTGAGTTGACTGCCTAGGACATCTCGATACCTCTGCGGTGTTGCTGCTCTGCAGGTACCAACCTGATGTTTGAAAGCAACCGCCTAAACGCCACCTCCGAATAGGCCGGCTACCTCATTAAAGTCGGTCCCGATCGCCCCACTCTCAGGCACTAAATAGAATGAGCCAGATCGTAAGCCAAACTTTGGTGTCAATTTACGCAACCTAACTGCCAATTTTGTTGGCTCTGACATTCTGAGGTGGACAGCATGACCAGCGCAGACCTAGAGCTTCCCCTCGGGATAGCAGTAGAGGCGCCAACAAGCGAACTGGCTCGAATTGAAGTCCATGTGCCCCTCAGCATCATCGTGCCCACCTACCGCGAGTGTGAGAACATCCCCTTTGTCATCGAGCGTGTTGCACGCCTCAGGGCGCGCGAAAAGATCGATGTCGAACTCATCTTCATGGATGACCAGAGCCGTGACGGCAGCATCGAGGCAGTAGAGGCTTGCGGCTATTCGTGGGTACGCCTGGTGGAAAGATCAGGCAAGCGCGGGCTCAGTCCGGCTGTGATCGAAGGCTTTGCACAAGCGCGCAACCCGGTGCTGATCTGCATGGACTGCGATCTCAGCCATCCGCCAGAAGTCATACCGCAGATGATTTTGGCGCTGTCCTCTGGACAGCAATTTGTGCTCGGTTCACGCTATGTGCCAGGCGGCTCGACTGATGATGACTGGGGGTTCTTCCGATGGCTCAACAGCCGCGTCGCAACCTTACTTGCAAGACCGCTGACCAAGGTTGCCGACCCAATGTCCGGGTTCTTCTGCATGCGCAGGGCAGATTTCGACAAGGCTGAGAATCTGAACGCGATCGGTTACAAGATTGCTCTTGAACTGATCGTCAAGTGCGGTTTCGAGAACGTCGGTGAAGTGCCGATCCAGTTCAAGGACCGGGTTTATGGCGAAAGCAAACTCACGCTGAAAGAACAGCTGCGATACATCAAGCACTTGCGGCGCTTGTATCTGCATAAGTTCGCCAATGCCATGTACCTGATGCAATTCCTGACCGTTGGGGCATCAGGGGTCTTGATCAACCTTTCCGTCTTGACGTTGCTGCTCGCCAGCGGATTCAACGAACAAGTGGCCATAGCGGGTGGTATCGCGGTCAGCGTCGTCACCAATTTCCTGCTCAATCGTCGCTTCACCTTCAGCTATGCAAGGCATGGCAATGCGTTCAAGCAGTTCATTGGATACCTTACGGCCTCTGCCATTGGCGTTACCGTCAACTACACGGTCTCCCTGGCCATGCTCCACGCGCCGTTGCCTGAAACGGCGCAGTCGATCTATGTCGCATCGCTAAGCGGAGTCGCGGCGGGGATGGTCTTCAATTATCTCGGGAACCGCTATCTCGTCTTCCGTCGTCGGTTTATTGAACAATGATCCGCGCGGTTCCATCATCATTCATAATGGTCGCCTTTGCAGGTCTGGCGCTTGCCTTTGCCCTGTCACAAGCTATTTGGGTGGACGAAACGACACAATTGTCAGGCCTGACGCTGTCTTTCGCTGATCAGCTCGGCTGGCTGATTGGAAACAGCAATCCCATTCCAGGCGTCCCCCCAGACCGAATGCCGCCCTTGTCCTATTGGCTGGGCGCTCTCTGGGCGCAATGCTTCGGCCTGTCGGAGCTATCCATGCGCATCTTTGGCATCTTTGCCATCGCTTGCGGCGCCCCGGCCATCTTCCTTGCAGCAAGGGAGATCAGCCCCAAAAGCCGGCTACTGCCCGCTCTCGCTCTCGCTATCGTCTATCTGGCGCCTGGTACCATCGTTCAGGCCGGCGAGATCAGGGCCTACCCCCTTTTTTTCAGCCTCTCGGCTTGGGCATGCCTAGCCTATATCCGCGCCATAAGCCGCTCGGATGAGCCTGTCTGGTTGATAGGGTTGGGCCTCTTTTGTGTGCTGGCCGCATACACCCATTTCTTCGGCGTGGTGATGGCAGGGGTGCTGTGGCTGTCCCTGTTGCTGGTTCGCTTTGCTCAAAAAGAGCCTGTTTTCCCCGTCATTGTAGGATGCGGCATCGCCATTGCCCTTTGCTCCGGCCTAGTCCCCTTCATCTTAGCGTCGGTTAGACTTTCCGCGGGAGGCAGCTCAGCCGATCCCTCCCTGGTCGAAGCAATCCGGGAAGGTGCTCGAATGGCAGCGCGCCTGTGGATGCATGGCGTGCATTGGTCCTCGCCGCTACTGACCGCGTTGGCGCTGCTGGGCATGGCCATCTTGCTTGTGATCGCCGTGGTGAGTTTGCGCCGGGGCAGCCCGCTGACAGCCGGCCTTTTCCTGCCGCTGGTGCTTGCGATGGGGCTGCTGAACGTGCTCAATCTCGTGATTGGCGGGTTCAATGTGCTATCGCCATCCTACAATATCTGGCTGGTGCCCTTCCTGTCGCTTTTTGCCCTTAGTGCGCTGACGGTGCAGTGGGGGAGGGGTCTCGCGCTATTTGGTGCAATGTGCCTGACTGGTGCTCACCTTGGTGCAGACGTCCAATTGATGCGCCACTCCAGCTTCTACACGCATGGGCCAGGGGATTGGCTCGCCAGCGAGATCACCGATGCAGAATCAACCATTGTCGTCCATGACAGCTCGGGAAACTGGGGTCACGTCTATTTCCCGCTCTATTACCTGACCGGGGGGCGCCTTACTCAGACTCTTCGCGACGATAGTGGCGCTCACCAGCTCATCCGCCCAGGCGGAACTGCGCCATTTGCCGGCTCCGTGCAGGATTTCGATACACAGATCTACGTTCGCACCCGCAGCCTGGACAGCAACGAGTTGTCGGCGCGCCTCATTGATCCTGGCGATTGTGGTATCGAGTGGATGGCACCAGACGACCGCCGTGAGGCTGAGGTAAGGTCCTACTGCGCGTTTGAGGGAGCAACGATCGCTATCGTGCGCTAGGCGCCGAGCTGATGAGCTTTCAGCCTACATGCTGATCCCTTTGCCAATCAGATAGCAACGATGGACCGGAGACAAACCCGCACCCTGACTATCCCACGCCCTTTGCAAATCAGAGAATGCGGCTAGGTGCATCCAGAAGAGCACCCCAGTTTTCTTTCCAGGCGGTCTTGTCCCCACTCAAAACAAGATCTGCATCGCTGAGGCCTGCCAGGATCAATCCCAATCCAAGGGCAATCGGCAGAGCCAGGCTTTCCCCGGATTTGATAAACTCATAATCCGTGCCCTTGGTCAGGTTGGACACCGATTCGGGAACATGCAGCACGCCGATCGCCCCGCGATCCTTCCACTGCATCTCCACCTGCATGCAATCAGCAAGGAGCCGACTGGAATAGAAAAACTGACCAAGCACTTCTTTGCAACAGTCTCGCTATGGGGTTACTCGAACTTTATCATCCAACTTGAACCCGGGCGTTTTTGAGGCGACCGGCTTCGATATGCATTGGCATGTCATCAGGACAGATTAGGTAGCCGATTGATCTACGTCACTTGCCCACATGATTGGGTGGGAGGATCATTGCGGCAAACGTGCACACTGCGTGCCTGTTTGTAGGCTGTTTGAAATGGAACACAAGCACTTCAATCCACTTTCCGATCTCACGCAACGTGACCATGAAGTGCTGCGAATGATCGCACGTGTACTAAGAACGTCCGAATCGCTACAGCAAGCCTCGGGACCCAACGATAGCGGAGATTGCGAAGATTTGAAGATCGCCCCAGCCTCCTCCACCGCAGCTTGGAAGAAATAATTTCCGGGATGATGCTCCGGGCTGTGCCCGCTGTAACCTCAACCTTTGGAGTTGGAGCCCGCGCCATCGCTGCGATAATCAGCCCCTTTAATTAAAATGGCTAGCTCCTGTGATGGAGTGTCTCATTGTCCGGTGCCACTAAGGTCAGGTGGAGGTCGGTCCGCGACGTGATTGCAAAATGAGTGGTCGATCGGACCCATTCTGTTTTATCTGCGACGGAGGGCTCATGGCCACACCAGCTGGTCAATCGCTGCTTGAAAGCTTCGATCGCATACGGATCATCAATCTAGTGACGCGCCCAGACCGGCGTAGGGAAGCCACAAGCGAATTTGCCCGCTTAGGCATTCCTATAGACGGCAGCAAAGTCGCTTTCCACCAAGCGAGCCGGCCTGATGATGCGGGTGGCTTTGAAACAATCGGAGCTCGGGGCTGTTTCTTCAGCCATCTTGGAGTGCTCGAATCCGCCCTGAACGACGGAGCCGCGGACGTTCTTATTCTGGAGGATGATCTCGATTTCTCCCGCGATGCCGAAGTTCTCATTCCTGCGGCGCTGGGCAAGTTAGCCAAGCAGCAGTGGGGCTTTTTCTATGGCGGACACTTAAGTCACCTTCCGCCACCAGGAGGCGCCATTCCTGACCAGCTTTGGCAGGCGAGGCCAGACGATGGCTTTAGCGGCACGCACTTCTTGGCGCTGTCTAGACCGGCCATTGAGTTGGCTGTGCCCTATTTGAAGGCCATGGCAGAACGTGCCGCAGGTTCGCCTGAAGGTGGACCAATGCACGTCGACGGCGCTTACACGTGGTTGCGCAAAGCACATCCACAAATAGCGACCTGGATCGCCGCACCAGAACTTGGCCATCAACGATCATCACGCACCGATGTCCATGATCTTCGCCCGCTGGACAGGATTGCAGTAGTCCGTGATGTCGCGGCACTCGCCAGGCGCGTAAAGCGAAGCTTTCTCTGACCACTCCTAGTTTACGCTGTATGGCCCGGTGCCTGCCCGAGCCGGTCTGCGAGGGCAATCTTTTGACTGTTGCGCATGGGATTGCCGTTGGGGCCCGCTGCCTGCCCCGCTTTGGCAGAGGCGCCGACCCCCTGCTGCGCTCCAGCGAACAATTGCGCTAGTGAGCGTGCCTCGACATCGACATTGAAGCTTTGCTCGACCATCTGCCGGCCGGCTTGTCCCATGCGTTCTCGAGCGACCGTATCGGCAAACAATCGCTCGATCCGCTCGGCAAGCGAGATTCTGTCACCCGGCGGAACGGTGAACCCAGCAACGCCGTCCACCACAAGCTCCTGCACGCCCGCCACGCGTGACGCGATGACCGGCTTGCCGCTCGCCATCGCCTCCATCAACACCACCGGAACGCCTTCGGCAAAGCTGGGAAGCACCAGCATGTCCGTTCTTGCCAGAAGATCTGCAACTTCGCCTTGTGTTTTATAGCCGACGAACTCAACCATTCCGGTGAGCCCCAGCCGCTGCGCCTCGGCTTCGATAGCGCCTCTCGAACTTCCGTCACCGACAACAGTAAGCTGCATGTCCGGATGACGTTGCTTTAGCCTTGCAATTGCTTCAAGCAGCACCAGCACACCTTTCACCGGCTCTAGCCGCCCGACAAAGAGAACTTTCTTGGTCGTTTTGGACGTAGCCCCTACCTTGTAGCGGCCCGGATGCACGCCGCAGTGCACGATTGCAATCTTGCTCCAATGTTCGGCCGCGGAAAACAGCATCAGTTGCGAGCGGCAGAAGTGACTAATGGCGATAACGAACTGCGCGCGCGCAATCTTTTCGTCGAGATGCCAGTGCTTCCCTTCGAAGAAGATAGCGGGTCCGTGTTCGGTGAAGCTGTATGAGATGCCCGAAAGTGTGCTGGTGAGCAAGGCCACCGAACAGCTGGAATCGCCAAAGTGGTTGTGGAGATGGGCAATCCCTCTCCTTTGCAACTCATCGGCCAGCACCACTGCTTCTGCAAAGTAGAACAGCTGGTACAGCATGGATCGCATACCAGCTTGCCGCAAACTCCATGCAAGCTTGAGTGTCTTGAAATAGGCGGCCGGTGTGGTTGCAAGCTTCGTCAGATGAGCTCGAATAAATCGTCTAGGTTCTTTGCAATGTTCAAGCACATAAAAGGTTTGGCTTTCTTCGGCCTTCTGGTCCGACGGGATATCTTTTGGAGAAGCTCGTCGTATCGAGAATGTCTGTACAGGCACGCCCAACTTGCGCAGTGCCTCCACTTCTCGCTGGATGAATGTATGGGAGACCTTAGGATATTCTCCAGTCAAATAGGCGACAGGAGCTAGATGTTGCGGAATAGCTATGGTCCGTTCCCCTGATCTTGCCAATATCGGTGCCCCGACACCTTCCCAACCAATGCCTGTTCGAGCCACTGCGCGGCAATCACCGCTTTTAGCTATTTATGGGCCCACATTCCTTTTCTTGTCTGTCGGTGATACGCACTAACCCGTAAGCTGCTGCTGCTCCAACATTATTGTTCCCCTCAAGCTTGCGCTCGGGATGCGTGCATGCTCACGGAATTGCACTAGCCAAATCGATCTACTTGGAAGTGGTGGGCTATGGAGGCACATTCGGCGCGCTTGATGTTGCCCATGGTTTGGTTCGGGCAAATCGAAGCTGCAGATCGGCTCAGTTGCTTTCGGGTAGCCGCCTACGGCGTCTCCAAAATTCGATGCACTGCAAACTTCAACCGCTGCCTGTGGTCGCGCTGTGAACGCCACTATTCTCTCTAGAGCGGGTTGGGAAGCACTAGTTAGTTGGAGGCGCGTATGAGTGTTTGGCTATGCTCGATGACCTAACAAGCGGGCTATGGGATGTCATTGTCGTTGGCACGGGTATTGGCGGCGGCACCCTGGGCCGCAAATTGGCCGAGAAAGGCTTTTCGGTCCTATTTTTGGAAAAGGGGCCTCTTGGTTCCAGTTCCGCGGGCAAGTTCCCATCAAATGACATCGAAGATCCCGCAACGCGCCTGCAGCATGGCTCCTGGCCAACGCCGCTGAAAAGCACCATCAACGGAAAAACATCCACCTTCTTTGCTACGATCGGCGCCGGAGTAGGGGGGTCATCCGTCTTTTATGCCGCGACCCTGGAACGCCCCGAGCGGCATGACATCGACGAAACTCGCGGACACCGCCATCCGACAGGTGGCTGGCCAGTAAGCTACGATGCTTTCGCTCCCTATTTCGCCGCGGCCGAACAGATCTATTCAGTGAGGGGCAGCGCCGATCCGCTCTCTTGCGAGCCCCATTCGAAGCTGTTGCCATCCATCCAGCTGGATGCGGCCAATCAGGCAATGATGGAGAGCCTGACGCGGCAGGGTTTGCACCCCTACAATCTCCATCTCGCCGTTAAAAACCTGCCTGATTGTGGGCTTTGCCTTGGCCATAAATGCCCCCGCGCATGCAAGATGGATGGCCGCTCTGCAGGCGTCGAGCCGGCTTTGAGAACCGGAAATGCGAAAATCCTCGATATGTGCACGGTAAGGACCCTACGGTCGGACGCCAATCGGATCACCCATGTGGAGGCGCTGCGCAACGGCCAATTGATCAGGCTCAAGGCCCGGATCTATGTCCTGGCTGCAGGCGCGTTCGGTTCTCCCAAGCTCCTGCTAGCATCGCGATCCGATCATTGGCCAGACGGTCTTGCCAATCACAACGGCCTTGTTGGCAGGAATTTGATGTTTCACCTCACTGAAATGGTCGCTGTCTGGCCCAAGAGGAGCATCAAGGATGCGGGCCCGTCTCGCGCGTTGGCACTTCGGGATTTCTACTCTAGCAAGACGCAACGCTACGGCGTATTCCAGGCCATGGGCCTCAATGCCGGCTACGGTGAGATCGTCGGCCACTTAACCAGTGTCTTTGATCGCTCTTTGTTGCGAAGGTTTCGCATTTTTAAGCCATTTCTTCGCATACCTGCCTATCTCGGCACCCTGATCTTTGGCCAGGCCAGTATCTTCGCCGGGATCATGGAAGACTTCCCCTATGAGGAAAACCAAGTCCTCTATGACCCTGACGATCCCGAGCGGATCCTGTTCAAATACACAATGTCAAGCGAGCTTCGGACCCGCAAAGCCGAATACCGGCGATTGATCAAAAAGGGGCTCAAAGGGCTTAAAACCGTCTTCCTAAGCTTCCAGCCTGAGCTGAACTTCGCCCACGTCTGCGGAACATTGCGGTTCGGTAACGACCCGCAAACCAGCGTTCTCAACGCAGATTGCCGCGCCCATGGTGTCAACAATCTTTATGTGGCTGACGCATCCTTCATGCCGACATCCACCGGCATCAACCCCAGCCTGATTATCGCTGCCAATGCCCTTAGAGTGGCCGATCGCATCGCAGCTAAACTCACAGAGCGCTCATCACCCGCTCAGCCTTTCGGAAAAGAGCAAACACCTTGTTCCGACCCATCTCTGGACATGGCTACCTAACGATCAAAGCCGCCCGTATCGCTGTCGCCGGACTAGTCCTGATCCCCCAGAAATAGAGCGTAGGGCCTATTCCGCGCACTTGTGGTCAATGGCTAAGTGACTGGAACAACATAAATCCTTTCCAAGGTCACCGGTGTCCAACATTTTCAATATCCGCGAATGCGGCAATGCTCGCCAGCCCGGATTCAGCAGCTTGGTCGATCCTCGGCAACTAGGTCAGGCTCCAACCGTCCTGTGGCTGAAGGCGTCCGTCTCGCGAACGGCCCCGATAACGGCGTACCGCGGGATGGTTGTTTGCAGATGAACCAGATCAGCCGCATCACCATCCAACCAGGTCGGCCGTCAAGATTGCAGACAATGCGAATGGCTTTGCAGGGGCATGGCCTGTTTGCGCGCGCTTTGCGCAGCTCCATATGGGCCGGTGCGGGGCACATCCTGTCCCAATTCATCCGCCTCGCCTCCAATCTCGTCCTCACCAGGCTCCTGTTTCCTGAAGCCTTCGGCCTGATGTCCCTTGTGACGGTGCTCATGATTGGCGTCGCCATGCTCTCGGATGTGGGTATAGGCGTATCGGTCTCGCAAAGTCGCCGGGGAGATGACCCCGAGTTCCTCGATACCGCGTGGAGCATGCAGATCCTGCGCGGGGTATTTATCTTCGTCGTCGTTACGGCTCTGGCTTGGCCGCTGAGCGTATTCTACGCCGAGCCGTCATTGTTCTATCTTGTTCCGGTCGCCAGCCTTTCAACGGTGATTTCGGGGTTCAATCCCATCCGTCTTGAAACAGCGGGACGACATCTGATGATCGGCCGTGTCGTCCAGCTAGACCTGCTCACCCAGATCGGCACAATCCTCTCCACCATAGCCTGCGTCTTGATTTATCCGTCCGTGTGGGCGCTGGTCATCGGCTTGCTCTTTGGAGCGGTGATCCGGCTTGTGCTTGCAAACGTGATGCTACCGGGGCAGGGAAGTCGCTTCCGAATAGATCCATCGGCAGCCCGCGAAATGCTCCACTTCGGCAAGTGGATCATCCTGAGCACCGCCTTCGGCTATATGCTCGGGCAGGGCGACCGGTTGGTACTGGGTTTTTATCTCTCGCTGGAAATGCTCGGCATCTACAATGTCGGCCAGTTCCTCGCGGCGGCCCCGCTGGTGCTGTCCATCACCATTGGCAGCAAGGTTCTGGTTCCGCTCTATCGGGAATACCTGGACGACCCGAACGCCCAAAGTGCCCGCAAGCTGCGCCTGATGCGTTTCGGCCTGACAGGCATGGTCATGGCCCTGCTGGTTTTCATCATGCTGGTGAGCCAGCCCATGGTGAAATTTCTTTATGATGATCGTTATTTGGGTGCAGCAGCCATCGTGGTCATGGTTGCCTTTGGCAGCCTGCCATTTGCGATGGGGCTGACCTATGACCGGGGCGCCCTTGCAGCCGGTGACTCACGTAATTTCTTCCTGGTCGTTGCTTTCCGGGGATCGGTGCAAACCATGTCCCTGATTATGGGATGCGAATGGGCCGGACTCTTTGGGGCTCTTGTAGGGCTAGGCATCAGCGGCGCAATCGGGCATTTCTCCCTCATCTGGCTGGCCCGCAAGCACCGGATATGGGACCCGTTGCACGACCTGCTCTTCACGCTGCTTGCCCTCGCCTGCGGACTATTGGTGGCCTATGCCAGCTGGGACCTCCTGCAAAGCTTTTACTTGCAAAACAGCAGTCCCGCCTGAGCGCCCTGCCACTGGCATTCGGCGTTAAGGCTGTCCAATGAAAGTGCCTGCAGGGCGCTCTTCCCACCAGCCAGGTTGCTTTTCATTAAACGCCGTTATGGCCTCCCATCGAGGATTGGCGTCGTTCAGATGCCGCAGTGCGCCCCAGCTTCCCCATGCTCCGGGTCCAGCAACATCAAGGTAAATGTTGAAAACAGTGCCGCCTGCTATCTTCCAGCCCTCCATCAGGTCTCGGTAGAGTGCGCCCATCTGTTCGGAATAGTTGAGGGCGACAAAGAACGCGGTGATCTCTTCATCATGCGCAACATGGCCAATACCCACTACATGCGTGCCGCCTTCGTACATGATGAGGCCGAGATCGTGTGTCCGCGCGATGTTGATTTGGTAAGGCAGGGCATTTTCCAGATAATCGGCAAGAGTGCCATCCTTCTGACCGGTGACACTACCGTCCCTAAGGTCCTGGACGGCAATTTCAATTGCGCGATCGAAGCGGTGCTCCTTCATAAAACTGGTCTGAGCCGTACCCGGCAGTCCCATGGCAGCGCTCCGACCCTGCGCGTCCCTGAGGCTCTCGGCTATCCATTCCCGTACCTGCGCCTCCTTGCTGTCGCCCAGACCGTACCCAAAATAGCCGGTCACGCCATAGGCGTCGAAATGGGCGGCGAGATCATTGTTTTGAGCCGGATCTTCCTGGTTCCACAGCGGGGGCGCCAGAATGTCGGTTTCACGGCCAAGCCAACCCGTTTGCGTGGCTATGACCTTGACTAATCGTTGGTCCGCATCGGCGCCGTAAACGTCATCCCAAATGCGGGCCATCTCAAGGGAACGCACGGCATAGAACTGGGCATATGTGTCGCTCTCTCCCCAGCGCTCCATCCCGCGGTCCTCTGCCCACTGCGCTTGCTCAAATTCCCAGTTCCAGACCTCGTTGGAGAATTCCACATGGGCCTTCAGGTCCGGGCGCAGCAACTGGTGTACGCCTTGAGCAAAGCAGCGCATGTACCCGTCCGTTGCAGGGTGAGGCATGTTGAACCATGGGTCAGCGCCAATCCTGTTTGCGAGCGCTACCATGACCTCCAACGGTACTCCACGAAGGCTGTAGGTGTAGTCAGACGGTTTGGGACGATCGCTCCATTCCGACTGGGTTGAATTGTTTGTCGCCATCCAGTCCATGAAGCGCACCAGGCGAGCATTGCGTATGTGCTCCAGCCAATATGGGTTGAACACCTCTCCTGCGTCGAATGCTGCAATGTGCTCCTCTTTGACAATGGAGATGTTGCGGATGTAGTCGCCCGTTCCGGCGGGATCGGTTTGGGTGATGGCGACACTTGTCTGTGCTCCCCCAGGTTCCGTTTCGAACCAGATTTCCCCATCGGAGCCTTCCCAGTCACGGAGCATGGACTTGACGTAAATCCGGCCGGTTCCTTCATAGCTAAGCCGGTATCGTCCTTTCACCCATGTCCCCTCTGCCGGCATGATCGTGAGGAACAGCGTCTCTACGGCGACAATGTCGGGCGGCATGGATTTCAACCAGCCATTGCCGTCCAGATAGCCGGCCTCCAAAAAGTCTTCGTGCTGCCAAGCACCCCATTCCGAGCTGGTATGGCCGACCCAGGTGCGGGAGGACTTCATGATGTCGATGAAGGGCTGCTGGGGGCTGTAATCACTTATGCCAGCCAGCCCGAAGCCGAGGCTGGGATTGGTGAGCTCTGTAGACGCCTGTGTCGTACCCGGGTCCTCTGAGTTTGTCCGCAAACTGCGCACGGCAGGGGGTTCAAATCCGCAACTATCCTCAGGGAGCACCGCGGAACCAGCTATATCTTGCGAGAGCGCTACATTGCAGCTCAAAATCAAGCCCACGAAAATGGCGAACAGGCTTCCAGTCTTCATCATGGTAGTGTCTCCATTGCCACGTAGAGACTGGGCCAATAGGGCAGGAACTCCTATCGACAACATTCCCTATTCGGTCGAACGTCGCGACCTATCTACTGTTCTGTATCTGCGCCGGCATATAACCAAATCGGTAGGGTCCTTCGCAGGAGCGATGCGCTACAGACACGTCGCATCAGGCTTAGGCGACACTGGGTCGCTCCCTCGCCCAAGGCGCCGGTTGGGCGGGTCGCTCGATGTCCAGCACCGTCTTGGCGGTATATTCCTGCTTGCCGGCATAGCCTAAGAGGGCGCCCACGATCAGCCAACTGACGGGCGTCAGCGTTGCATTGGGGATCAGGTCGACCAGGTTGAAACTAAGCAGTAGCGCGAGCGGTGCGACGTAAACAGCCCTGCCAAGATCGAGGGATCCAGCCTGTTTCGCGAGCAAGAAGAGCGGAAGGGTCAACAGACCAAACAAGCCCAGGTAACCCGCCCATCCGCTGCTCCCGATAGCGCCAATCCACAGCCCGTCTACAGTGGTCAGGGTTCTGCCCGTTACGGGATCGTGCAAATGATTGCGCCCCCAACCGCCCCAACCGAACACGGGTCGTTCCGCTGCGCGATCCAGAAGCATGTCTTCGTTGACCAGGCGAAATTCCAGGGATTGGGCACGATCCACGTCCGTTGCAGTGGTCTGGCTCAGGATCGTTTCGGTTGGAATAAACCCTCCTCCACGCAGCATGGGATAGGAGATCACGATCAAAGCAAGAATGGCCGCAATCCGGATCTGCATGCGCTGGCCGACGAACAGCACGAGTGGCACAAAGCACGCCGCAAGGAGCAGCGACCCCGCGCTCTTGCACAGGGCCAGGACCAGCGCGAGGTATAAGGCCATAGCCAGATACGCAGCCCGCCGCGTTGCCTCTTTTCGAAGCATTGTGAAAGCGGAACCCACGGCCATGAAGGCGAACAAGGCCACCCAAAGCCCGTGCTCCAGAAAGACGATCGGACGGAACCCGCCATACCGGATCATCTGCTGGAAGGAATGCTGAAAAAAGCCGTAGATCCACACGTTGATTTGTGGACTGAGCCGGACCTCTATCAACATGGGAACAGAATACAGCAACCCGGCGATCACCAATGCAAGCATGACTTCGCGGATATGCTCTGGGCGCCTGAGGATATCCTGCGCAAGGAGCATAGGTAGGATGACCAGAAATTGGGAGATGATGCCGATGATCACCTCGATCATCGCCATGGGCTGCAGATAGACCACGCCTGTGATCTGCGGGTCTGTGTTGGTCAGAACAGTTCCAACACCGCTGAACATGAAGACGGTCAAGGCGAGCCTGGCAAGCATGGAATGGGGAAGCAGCCGCGGCATGTGCCCCTGATGCATCCAGATAGCGACCAAAGCGCATAGCGCGGGGATTGCGTGCTTGGTCAGAGGAGGAAAAAGTGGCACATCGAGATAGGCAACGGGTGGCAAGAACAGATAGCCGCCCAGGATCGTCCAGATGAATGCCCGCTCTAGCGGCAGTCGCCGAAACAATGCAACTACCACGAGTGGCCAGATCGACAGCATAACATAGGCAAAGCTATTCGGCATCAATCAGGTCTCCCCGACCGACCGGCCGGTGACCCATCGTGCATTGCAGGTCACTGCAATTGGGAGAACCCGAGGGCGGGTGATCATGACAGGAGAACCTGCTCGTAGTTGCCGTAGGGTCAGCCTATTTTCGTGTCCTCAAGGACACCATCAACCCCATTAGCTATTTGCCCGGCCGCTACATCGCAGATCAGTCGCTCACGCATACCATCGATGGATGTATTGCGAAGCTGTCCACAGCAGCCCACCATCATTCGGCGCGCTGATTGGTGCTAATATTAAGGGTGACTCATGCGACGAGATGTCGATACAGCCGGCGGTGCGGACAGCCATTGGCCTGAAATCGAGTTCAGGCAGGCGCAATCATCGGTCGCCAGCGACTTCAAGAAATCCATGCGCAATCTGGCCGCCGGCGTAAGCGTGGTGACAGTGGGCACGGGAAGCCAAGCATCCGGCTTCACCGCCACCTCCGTCGTCTCCCTCTCGGTTGACACCCCCACGCTGCTGGTGAGCCTAAATCGTGAATCCACCAACTGGCCGCTGATCCAGACGAGCCGGCGCTTCGCGGTCAACATCCTTTCCGCAACGCATTTGGAAATCGCCGAAACCTTCGCTGGCCGTCGCGGCGTCAAGGGCATCGACCGCTATATCGATCCCAATTGGCAAATGGGCGCAGGCCGCGTCCCCTATCTGCTCGACGCGCTGGCCGTGATCGAATGCGATCTGGAAGAAGCCCTGCCGCGTTACTCCCACGCCATCCTGATCGGCCGGGTCGTCAACGTCCTGGCCAAGAGCACCCAGAGCCCCCTGGTCTACTGGCAAGGCGGCTACAACCGGCTGTGCAGCGAGGGCTGACCTAAAGTCTTCGCGCCCTAGCGAAGGAAAGAACGAAATCGTCGCTGATCCCGAACCGCCCCTCGACGGCCAAAGCGCTGTCGACCAGCACGCGCGCGGAAAAACACCCCGCCTGATCCAGCGTAAGCTCCACCTCGCTGAACTCCAGCACGCGGCCCGCGATCGAATACTGCGCCTTGTAGACCGCCTCCTTGGCCGAGAAGATTACCTTGGCCCAAAGCCCCCCCTGCGCCTTCAGCCATTCCAATTCCTTGGGCGTGCAAACAGTATCCCAAAGCTCATCCTCGAGCGGAACAGCCTCCTCCACATCAATCCCGATATGGCTTCCACCCCGCACCGCTGCCGCCACCACAGCCCCCCGGCAATGCGAAATGCTGCCCGCAAAACCCTGCGGCCAGACCGGAGCCCGATCTGCCCCGGCGGGAATGCAAAGGGGAGGCTGCCCAAGCATCCCCAAGGCCTCGCGTGCCGCCATCCGCCCAGCCGCAAACTCCGCCTGCCGACGCGGAACCGCCCTGCCGATCGCAAGGCGCTCCTCGGCAAAGAGCGCCCCAACATCCCCGTCTGGATCTCGGCAAACCACGGCCACGCCTCGGGGAACCATTCCCTCCGCCATGGCCTGGAGCCGTTCAAAACCGACCGCTTTGGCTAAGCTAGCCTCCATTGGCCTGGAATCGAGCCGCCATCGCATTGCGCCGTCCCGCAGCCCGCTGCGCTGCACCCGTCAGGCGAACATCGGGCTGTCCCGCCTCCGAAATCCGCAGCGCGAGCGACGCTACCGTCGGGTACCGGAAAATGTCCGTTATCGCCAAATCCGGTGCAACACTGCCCTTGAGCTCGCGATGCATGTGCACGGCCAAAAGGCTGTGCCCGCCCAGCGCAAAGAAATTCTCGTTGGGGCCCACCTGCTGCAGCCCAAGCGTGCGCTTGAAGATGTCGGACACAGCCCGCTGCGCATCCGTTTCCGGCACCTCTGCGGAACTCTCCACCGGCGCGGCCGAAACAGCCTGCGCTATGGGCGCCGGCAGCTGGTTGCGATCCACTTTGAGGTTGGGCGTCAGGGGAAAAGCGTCCATCACCACGAAATGGCTCGGCACCATATAGGGCGGCAGCGCCGAGGCCAGATGCGCTCGCAACGCCTCCTCATCCAGCGTTCCCCCCACGAGCCGCAGATAGGCCACGAGCCGCACATCCGCCTCATCGTCCCGGCGCGCCAGCACCACGTTTTCCTTGATCCCCGGGAAGGCCCCGATGGCCGTCTCGATCTCGCCCAGCTCGATGCGATAGCCGCGCACCTTGACCTGGAAGTCGGTACGGCCAATGAACCTGATCTGCCCGCTATCCGGATCCACGCTCACCAGATCCCCTGTCCGGTACATTCGCCCGCCGGTCGCCGGATCGGGGAAGAACCGCGCCTCGGTGAGATCCGGCCGGTTATGGTAACCCCGCGCCACCCCATCGCCGCCGATAAACAATTCGCCCGGTATGCCCATGGGCACGGGCTGCCCGTGGCCGTCCAGCACATAAAGCTGCGTATTGGCGATGGGCGTGCCGATCGGCACCACGCCACTCGCCTGGTCCGGCACGAGCAGCGTCGATGACCAGATCGTCGTCTCGGTTGGTCCATACATGTTCTCGATGCTGGCCCCCGTCGCGGCCCGCAATTGCCGCACCAGCGAGGCTTGCAGCGCCTCCCCGCCAATAAACAGGTGCTTGATCTGCCCCAGCGCCGCCCGATCCTCATCCGAGGAGAGAAACATCATCGCCATCGAAGGCGTGCATTGCAGATGGGTAACCCCATGCCGGTGCACCTCTGCCGCCAGTCCTTCCGCCTCTGTTCCTGCCGGGGCAGCGCCACGCACCTCCCGCACCAGCTGAGACAATGTTTCCAGCCCTTCGAGCACCTTGGTCGTCGGCACGCCATAATCGATCAGGCACGCAACTTCATCAACGCCAATAGCTGCCAGCTGCTCGATACGCGCCCACCCATCCTCTACCGTTCCGAACAGGCCGCTATCCTCGAAATAGCGTAAAAAGGCATAGTCCAGAATGCCGTCCAACTCCTCTTCGCTCAGCGAACGCAGATCAACATCCATGGCTTGCGTTGCGCCTTCCGGTCGCTTGAACGCCGGAAACGCCCAGGCATATTGCTTGATCAGCGCCGTTGCGCTGCGCAGATAATCCTTCATCGGCTGCCGCGCCCGCTCGCGCACAGCTTCGCGGTCCTCGCCCAGCAATGTGTGGAGCATCAAGGTGACCTTGAACTGCGAGGGATCATGGCCAAGCTCGGCCAGCGTCTGGCGATAGATGGCGATCTTCTCGGCCAGCTCCTCCACCGATTGCCCCAGCAAATGGGTCAACAGGTGCGCGCCCTGACGTGCGCACTCCCGGAACGTCTCGGGATTGCCCGCCGAGGTCACCCAGATCGGCAACTCCTTCTGGATCGGCCGCGGCTGCGTCACCACGGCCACTTCGCTTGTGCCCGAAGGAAAGCTCACCTTCTCACCGCGCCAGAGCCGCCGCACAATGTCGATGTCCCGCGTCAGAGCCGTCTTGTTGTTCGGCGGCGCATTCTCAGGCCGCAAAACGAAATCTTCTGGCATCCAGCCAGATGCAAAGGACAGCGCCACGCGGCCATTGCTCAGATTATCCAGCACCGCCCATTCCTCTGCGACACGCGCTGGATGGTGCAGCGGCAGCACGCAACTGCCGGCGCGAATGGAAAGGTTCTTGGTAACGGCGGCAACGGCCGCCCCCGTCACGGCCGGGTTAGGGTAGGGCCCGCCAAAGGCACCGAAATGCCGCTCAGGCGTCCAGATGGCATTAAAGCCATTTTGGTCGGCAATCTTGGCGCCTTCCAGCAGCAGCTGATATTTCGCAGGCCCGACGCCCTCGTCATTGCCCCAATAAAATAGACCGAACTCCACCGGCCTCGGTAAGGCGCGCCGCTGAACAGCCGCCGCCTGACGCACATGGAGCACAACCTTGAAGCCCCGCGTTAGCGTCCAGCATAGCTCCAGCACGGAAATGTCGAAGGACAAGCTGGTCACCGCCAGCCACACATTGTCGCCCGCCGGATCAACCGCAATGCGCTGGTCCATGCCGGCAAAGAAATTGACCACATTGCCGTGCTCGATCATCACCCCCTTGGGGCGCCCGGTCGAACCCGAAGTATAGATCACATAAGCCAGATCGCGTGCGGTCACGCTTGCTATCGGGCGCGCTGCTTCCGGCCCGGCCAGCACATCCTCGATCAACACCAGCTTGTCGGCGCCAAGGGACAGCCCTCCGGCATGTCGCCGGTCGGTGACCACAAGCAGGGCATCACTGTCCTCAACCATGTAGCGGATGCGGTCAGCGGGAAATTCGGGGTCCAGCGGCACATAGGCGCCCCCGGCTTTGTGAATGCCCAAGACGGCCACCACCATCTCGATCGAGCGCGACAGGTGCAGCCCTACCAGCGTCCCTGCCTGCACCCCCCTTTGGATCAGCACGGAGGCCAGCTTGTTGGCAGCGCTGTCGAGCTGCTGATAGCTCAGCTCCCGACCGCCACAGGCAAGGGCAACGGCCTCCGGCGTGCGATCCACCTGTTGCTCCATCATCTGATGCACGCAAGCTTCGCGATTGTAATCCAGCCCCGTTGCGTTGCGTTGGCAAAGCAGCTCATGCAGATCTTTGCTGGCAAGGATCGGCACAAGCTTGAGGGCCCGATCCCCATCCGCTGCCACTGCTTCCGCAAACACCTCCAGCCAACCGGCCAGACGCTGCGCATCCCCGGTGGAAAGACGATTATCGACATAAAGCAGGCTCGCTCCGCCATCATTGATGGCAATCGTCGCCGCACATCCCTCTACCGGGAGCGCCTCACCGCCATCACAAATGCCGATGCTGAGCTTAGGCTTGGAAAGCCCAGGCTCACGTTCAAGGAGGTCCACAAGTGGCGGCGCACTCTCGCGCAGCCTCTGCAGAGCCGTCTCCAGTCCGGCGAGGACAGCTTTCACTGGCGCATCGACCACCGGGGAGAGATTGAGCGGAACACTGGGGAGAAAATAGCCCGGGAACTCCCGGTTCAGCGCAGCGAATTTTCCATTCGCATAGGCCAGCGACAGGCTTTCCTGCCCCGTCAGCCGCGCAAAAAACGCTGCCACCAGTTCCACTGTGTTCTGGCCCGCTAGGTTCAGCGGCAGCGACTGAACAGCCCCTCCGCCTTTCCCTTCTGCAACAAACGGCAGTTCAATATCGACTGCCCTCGCGATTGCTGCGCGATGCCGGTCCTCTCCGGCAATCGCGCCCTGTGCCACCGCCGTAAGGGCGTCCCGCATAGCCGGCTCAAGCCCCAGGATCTGCCCTGCCTGAACCATCTGGCCCAGCTGACGCCCATCCGCACCGCGCTTGGTGGTGACCCGCACGTCCAAGTCGGCCGTCGCAACGGATACCGCCCCATTCGCAACAAACAGGATTGTGCCAGGGGCCGCGCTGCTGCGGTTCTGGGATACTTCAAGCCCGGTGACACAGAAGACCTCCCCGCCAGCCCATATCTTGGGGGTGACCAACGGGTTTTTGTAGCCATCCCCAAAGGAAAGTGCCCGCACCAGACGGGACAGCTCTTCCGCACCTATCGAAAAATCCAGCGTGCCCAGCGCATCTGGCCGCTGCTTCTTGGCGTAGTACCGGCGCTGCGACAAATCCTGGGCCACACCTTGCGGCACCCCGTCTTCAAGGCGCTCGACCAGCTCCCCGAAGCAGGCGATGCCCGCTTCCATGCACTTGGCATTGAGCGTCAGCGCCGTGTCATCCGGTGCCAGGGTAAAGCTGCGCTGCCCCAGAATGTCGCCTTCATCGATGCCGCCGCTCACAAGGTGAAACGTTACCCCATGCTCAGCGCTGCCCTCGATCAACGACCAGCTCGGCGTATTGAGCCCTGAAAAGCGCGGCAGCAAACCATCATGGAAATTGATATTGCCAAAGCGGGGCAGGGCCAGTACCGCTGCATCGATGATCTTGAGATTGGCAATGCTGAGCAGCCAATCCATCGCGTGCGGAGCAAAGTGCGTCGGCAGTTCGGCCAGCGAGCTGATCACCCCCACATTGTTTTGTGCAGCCCAGGCCTGGCTTCTCGGCGCGGACGACACCAGCGCCAAAAGTTCATGACCCCGATCGATCAGGATCTCTGCGCATTTCAGCGTCAGGAATTCGTCGCCGATAAGCACGAACTTCAATTTGCCCATAACTACTATTCCCGGCCTCGCCCACAAATGCCCCTGAAGATGCACCGTTGGGCCGCAAGCAGTCTGCTCAATCGTTGGATTGAGTTCCCCCAGCAGCGCTCTCAGGCAATTCTTTGGGCGGGGAGCCTGGCCGATAATGGACCGGCAAGCGGGGAATCTTCATGCTTTCTGTGATTGTTCCGGCCAGCAACGAGGCAGGTCTCATCGGGCGTTGCATCGAGGCATTACTCAGTAGCGCCTTCACCCGTCCAACGCCTTGGCAATTGATCATCGTCGCCAATGGCTGTTTGGACAGCACAGCCGACATCGCCCGCAGCTATGCCGATGCTGCCGAGCAGGCCAATGTGGATCTTCTGGTGCTCGATTTGGCGGAGGGCAACAAGCTCAACGCCATCAATGTCGGCGAGACCTATGCCATCGGCGAGATCCGCGTTTACATCGATGCGGACGTGATTGTTGAGCCTGGACTGCTCGATCAACTCGCCCGCGCCCTGGCGGGCCTGGAGCCCGCCTATGCCACCGGCACCCTCAAGATCGCCCCGCCACGAAGTTGGGCTACCCGCACCTATGCGCGCTTCTGGAGCCGATTGCCCTTTGTAACCGATGGTAGCGCCGGATGCGGCGTCTTTGCGGTGAACCGATCCGGCCGCGCCCGCTGGGCCAAGTTTCCGCCCATCATTTCCGACGACACTTTTGTGCGCCTCCACTTCACGCCTTCCGAGCGCACAACCGTCCGGGCGGGCTTCACCTGGCCCATGGTGGAGGGTGCAGGTAATCTGGTCCGCGTGCGCCGCCGCCAGGACAGGGGCGTTCAGGAGATCATGCGCTTCTACCCCCAATTGTTGGGCAATGAAGGAAAATCCCGGGCCAGGCTGTTGCAACTCGCCCGGATCGATCCAACGGGCTTTGCCTTTTATGCCTTGGTGGCACTTCTAACCAAGCTGCCGCCCCTTTCGGCTGGCTATTGGGTGCGCGGCCGCTAGGCCTCGATACAGGCGGCAGCCGGCGGCGCTTCGCCCAGCGGATTTTCGGCCGGGTTGTAAAGGCCATATTGCTCGATATCGCTGATCACCCGGCCCACGATCCTTCGGCCGACCTTGTTGGCTCCCTCGCCAAATCCATAAACCAGGCATTTGTCTGCCACGATATTGATCGAGCGCGGCGTGCCCTGCGCATAATCGAAAATCTGTAGCATGGCAGGGCGCGTGAAAATGCTTCGCCGACTGCCCGCCACATCGAGGCGATGGGTGAAATAGGGCAGGGCGTCGGCCCGGGCGAGCGGCTCGAGGTGGAAGTCGGACGAAACCCTTTGCGACAATTGCCGCATATGCGGCGCGCGCAGAATCTGCCGCAATTCGGGCTGTCCCACCAACACCAGCTGCAGCATCATGCGGTCCACATTAAGGTTGGACAACATGCGCAACTCTTCCAGCCGATCCGCATGCAGGTTCTGCGCCTCGTCAATCACCAGCACGACGCGATTGCCACTTTCGGCCATGCGCAGCAAAAAGTCCGAGAAATCGCGATGCAGGCGGGGATAGGACAGCCCCTCGAAGGGTTGCCGAAACGCCATCATGATCCATTCCATGAGCGTGCCGGACCCAATCGATGTCGTGCTGATAAGGCCTAGGGCAATGGGCTTGCCCGGAACGGAATTGACCAGCTTCTGCACCAGGGTTGTCTTGCCCGAACCGATCGCCCCTGTGATCACGGTAAAGCCGGCCTGTGACACCAACCCATATTCGAGCATGGCATAGGCTATCTGATGGCTTCGCCCGAGATACAGGAAGCGCGGATTGGGCAGAATCGAGAAGGGCAGTGTCTGCAGCCCAAAATGGCGCTCATACATGTGGCCGAACCGCCCCTTGGCTAGAAGTCATAGCTGCGGGCCTTGTTGAGCACCAATTGCACCTTGGTCGCCCCATGCAGATAGCTTCGGCAGGTATCGAGATCGGCCATTCTTGATTTGCTGGTCGCCAGCACCAGAACCACCAAATCGAGCTCAGACATGAAATGGGCGGCCCGCTCATCGCTCAACAGGGGAGGCACATCCAGCACGATGCTGACCGGCCCCAGCTCACGCCGCATCCTCGTGCCCCAATCGCGCAACGCTGTTTCGATCTCGGCGCCCGATCGGCCCTCGATCACCGGCAAAAGGCTTGTTCCATGCACCGTCAGGCCGGCAATCTGCATTGGCACGATCCGGTCATGCTCCGAGCAGAACTCGACATCCTTGCGCCCCAGCCCCAGCTGCCGCCAGCACCCCTGGTCAGCCGGCGCCAGATCGGCCAGCAGCACGTTCCCTTTTTTGAGCCGCGCCAGGGAAAAGGCCAGATTGATCGCGGTCGTCGACACCCCCGATTCCGCGCTGGGCGAGGTAACCCCGATCATGGGGCGGTTCGCCACGCGAGGCGCCAGATCCTTCATGCATGTATTGCGCAACACATCAAAGGAGCGCGTGATCTCGTCTGCACCATCAAAACTCACCACTCTTTTCGCCTTCAGTTTGCGCGGCGAAAGGGCAATCACCCGCTCGCTCACCTTGTGTGGAGGACTGCTCGCAACGGGCGGGCTTTCCGGCTCGGGCAAGACCGGATCCTCCACACGAGCCAGCGCACTCATGAAACCTTCCATCACAAACCTCCCGCTCACCCGGTGAGCGTCACAAATCCAGCAAGCGAAAACACCGACGCGCCGGGCTCCATCAGCGCCACAAGCGCCACCAGGCCCACCCCTCCCAGCCAAGCTCGCCGCGGCTTCCAGTCCGGAATAAGCACCAAGGCGCCACCTTCAAGAATAGGCTCGAGCGCACGCTTGCTGTTGATCTTGCCCCCAAGAACATCGAGCCCCAGCAAAGTGCCAAGCCCCGCCGCCACACCAAGCGCGGCCACGATCAACATCGACCGCACCCGCCCGCTTCCCGCGGGATAGACAGGCACATCGGGCTTGTCGATCACGCTGATCTGCGAGTTGACCTGGGCATCCTCCAGCCTCTCGCCCACCAGGGCCGTATCGAGGCGGCGCTGCATGTCAGCCAGGTTTTCTTCGGCTAGGGTATAGCGACGCTGCAGCGCCAAGAATTCCGATTCCACGCCCGGCATCTCGGCAATCGTGCCGCGCAGTGCCACCAGCCGCTCATTGATACGGGCGCGGCGTGCCTCATACTCGGCCCGCTGTTCCTGGACGGCAACAACGCGCTCGCTCAGAAGCGCCGCACTTATCCCGTCTGTCGTCATGGCCCTTGGCGATGGCGCCGGTTCGTGAGCGTCCGGTCTTGCCATCGCCGCCTCCAAAGTACCGATGCGTGACCGCAGTGAAATGATGTCGGGGTGACTCGGGGAATAGATCGTCTGCTTGTTTGATAACTCGAGCCGCAACGCGGCCAATTGGCTATTTTCGCCGGAGGCGGATCTGCTCGCCAATGCCAGCTGCGTTTCGATCACGCGTCCATCTGCGGCCAGTGTCGCCATGGCAAGTTGAATCGTCTGCAATTCCTGCTGCAATTCCTGCACTTCCGAGGTGTACATGACGAGCCGGCTAGGCAGCAGTGCTTCGTTCTGCGCGACGAAAACGTTCATCTCCCTTCTAGCGTTGTTGGCTTGCTGTTGCCGCTTCAGTACTTCTTGCTCAAGAAACGCCCGCACTTCGCCCGCTTCAAGCATGCGCGTGTCGCGATTTCCCGCAACCAGCATGCCGATGACTTCGCTAGCACCCCGTGCAGCCCCTTCAGCTGTCGCAGCCTCGAAGCGGACCGTCATGAGAGCAGAGTTGGATGCGGGATTGTTGGGGTTGGTCGGCGTCACCTGCAGATTGATCTGCCGCCGCATCGCCTCGGCAATCTGCGCATCGGTGAGACCGGCACCATCCGTGAACTGGCCCAGCCTCTGTGCCAAGGCCACGAGATTCTCGCGTGAGAACACCCGTTGCTCAAGAGATTGCAGCTGTTCACTGGGCACGGTGGATTGCACCAGCGATCCCGTTACGGGCGGTGACTGCGTAGCCACCCGCGCCACCGAAACATAGCTCCGCGGCTCCTGCATCACCACATAACCACCAATGGCGATCACGGCCAGCATGGGCACGAGCCAGCGCAAGGGATAGCGCAGCAGCAGGCTCCAATAATAGCGAAGCAGAAAGAGTTCGTTTTTCATGACCGGCACCAGTTTCAGGATGGCTCGCTTGATGCCACCGGCGAAGTGCCGGATATCGCCTCGGGCGCCGAAGGCGCTTCAAGAACAGGCAAAATGGGCTGCGGCATGAGCGTGCTTCTGGAAACCCGGATCAGGTCTCCAGGCAGGATCATGGTCTGCTCGGTTGCATCCACATCCAAGCTCGCGCCCTCTGTTGGGCGGATGATCTCATAGCGAAGTCTGCTTTGTCCGGCCGTCGCGGCAGGCTCGTAGAGCTCCATAGTTTCGTGATAATTGGCCATCTCCTCACGCAGTTCTTCGCGCTCGCGCTCGACAGCACTCAGCTGGGTCGTCAGCCCGAGCTGGAAATCCTGGGTCAGCAGGTCGACCCGGTTTTGCTCAGTCAATATGGCTGCCCTTTGCATCGCCAGGGTTGTTCGCAACTGGCTGAGCGAACCTTCCATTTCCACGATATTCACCTCGATTTCGCGAACAGATGAGGCTTGCACCACGCCTCGCTCGACCAGCGTCGCCGTTGCGCTCATTCGTTCCTTGGCGAGGCCGATGCGCTGCTCGACACTGCTGATCTGATCCTTGACTGCAGCGATGGAGTCCTCATTGATGGCGGTCATCCTCAGCAAAGCATCCTGCTGTGACCTCACACTATTGCTCTGCATAGCGAGAAGTGCCCGTTCCCGACTTACGAAGCTTGCAACATCGGCAGCCTCTACACCGGAGGGGATCGTGAATTCAGTCTCCCCAGCGATTTGTGCATTGAGCCGAGCGATGATGATGTTCAATTCGCTCAGGCGCTTCTCGCCATTGGCAAGCAGGTTCTCGATCTCCATTGAACGATCCTGATCGGCAGGCGTCATCGTCGGCCGGTAAATTCCACCCGCAACGCTTATGGCGTGCAGCACGGTCATGCCGGGCCGATATTGATAGAGCCCGGGCGTCTCAACATCGCCTGCAACAAAAATGCTGGGCTGGTTTCGCTCGCTTGGAACCAGCGATACGTTGAGCCCGACATCGTCATTGAAGAAAGGTTGGAGCCGCTCCACCAAGGCGATTTGCAGGTTCTCTATCGTCATGCCCTGGGCCTGCATTGCCCCGGCAAGAGGCAGCGATATCCACCCGTCAGGTGCGAGTGTAACCTGACGCGTCAAATCGCTATATTGTGCCATCCATATTTCTATCGCGTCGCCCGGTTGAAGTTTGTAGCTTGATTGGGCAAGGGCTGACGGCGCTTCAAGAAGAGCAACAATCAACGAAACAACCATGGTGGCGCACATTTTTAGCAGCCCCAATTTGCTTATCCTAGCTGCGGCACTCATGCGCGTACCCCCGTTTTGTCGTAGCCCGTAACACTTGCCCAAACCGCTTCCTGGATCAGTTCCGCAAGCGCGGGACCCGGAGCCATCGCCTTGCTGCCATCGGCACGCCTGAGTTCATGGGGCAGGCCGCGTGGGTCGGCTTGGTAAAGAACCGCATAATGGGTGAGGGCGATGACGTAGGCACCTAGATCATTGGGGTGAATTGTGTCCTGCGAGCCATCCGCCGCTAAAGCGAAGAAATCCTCGATCCGCCAGACGCCATCGACCCCGCCGCGCGCCATCACGGCCTTGATTGTTGCGGCCAGCGCCTGCCCGCCCGGAATAACGTAGATGGGCCCGGCATCGGCGCGGACTGCGGGAAGCAGGATCTCGTTTTCCCAATAGCGCGCCAGGTCCCGCTCGATACGGAGAAGCCAGCCTTCAGTATCGTTTATGTTGTGCCAGGATTCATATAAATAAAGGGCAACGTTCGGATTGGCTTCCCTGGCGCGGCCCGCCCAGCGATGAAGATAATCCGCGCTTTGCTGGTAGCGAATAGCGTCCTTGATCTCGACCATTTCGGTAAAGACCACAGCGTCATAGCCGCCACTGTCGATTGCTTCAAAAACAGGTCGGGCAGCCGGATGGGCGTTCTCTTCGGCAAAACCCGCGACCTCGTCGTGCCAATGAGCTTTGAGCGAAGCACCCCAGCCCAGCTGCGATTGCGACACATGCCCAGTGCCGGCCAGTTGCGCCAGCATGGCCGGCATGTCCCGCCCCACAAGACTATGCCCCAGATGAAAGACGGATTGCTTCCCCCCCGGTCTGGCAGGCGGCTGCAGATACAGGGCCTCAGCCTCCTCGCGGGAAAGCACCGCCCGCGGCCCCTGTTGGCAGCCAAGCAGCGGCAGCGATAGTCCCGAAATCAGAAGAGACAGGGCCATTCTTCGCTGCACTCTTGTTCCCCAAAACCATAAACAGCCAAAATAATGGTCAAATAACTTCCCAGGAGATCAAAAGAACTATTGCGGCTTGATCGGGCGCAATAGTTGATTGTGCTGGCTCTATCCTCATACTGGTTTGATATGCACGATTTGACCATTGTTGTTGTTAACTACCGAACCGGCGCATTGACCGTGAATTGTCTGGCATCGGTCATGGCAGATCCTTCTTTGCCGTCCGATGCCCGCATCATGGTTGTCGATGGTGGCTCGGGCGATAAATCGAGCGAGCTAATTACATCGGCTATTTCGGGGAATGGCTGGGGTGAGCGCATCGCGTTCTTGGAACTGCCCGAAAATGGTGGCTTCGCCTTCGGCAACAATCGGGCCATCGAGGCGGCAAATGATCTATGGGGCAGGGCAAAGGCTGTCCTGCTCCTCAATCCCGACACAGTGGTCCGCCCTGGCGCTATCGGCGCCCTGACCAATTTCCTCGATGAGCACCCCGAGGCGGGCATTGTCGGCAGCTCGCTTGAAGATTTCGATGGCACAAAACAGGCCTGCTCGTTCCGCTTCCCCACAGCTCTCGGCGAGCTGGAGGGAGAAGCGCGCTTCGGTCCCTTGACGAGACTGCTTGGGCCCTGGTGCGTGGTCCTGCCGCTCGGCACCGAACCGAGCCGCGCCCAGTGGATTTCGGGAGCCTCCATGCTGGTTCGGCAGGAGGTGTTCCAGGACATCGGCGGCTTGGACGAAGAATATTTCCTTTACTACGAAGAGCTGGATTTCTGCCGCCGCGCGTCAAGCAGGGGCTGGCAATGCTGGACGGTTCCAGCGAGCCGAATTGTTCATCTCTGCGGGCAAGCCACCGGCGTCAGCGCCAGGGGAGCAAGACTCGGCCGCCGCCCCGCCTATTGGTTCAACTCACGCAACCGATACTTCCAAAAACACCATTCGCCTTGGGGCAGGGCAGCTGTTGACCTGGCTTGGATGGCCGGCCAGGCCATCTGGCTCCTTCGGCAGCGGCTTGCGCAAAAGCCCAACCAGGACCCGCCATTTTTGGTTCGGGACTTCCTAGCCCATCGCACGCGGAGACAGGCAAATGAAAGCATCTGATGTCGGGATCGTCGTCATAGGCCGCAACGAAGGCACGCGCCTGCTGGATTGCCTTGCCTCATTAGGCGACCTGGTCCGCCGCACCGTTTATGTCGACTCCGGTTCAACCGACGGCAGCCAGGCCAATGCCGCCCTGGCTGGAGCGCAAATCGTCAATCTCAGTCGAGCCATCCCCTTCACAGCAGCGCGCGCCCGCAATGCGGGGGTCGAAACGCTGTTGCAGCTCTGGCCCGACCTCCATTTCGTTCAGTTCATCGATGGGGATTGCACGCTCGATCCGGCCTGGATCGGTGCTGCCAAGGCAATCCTGCTCGAAAAGCCCGAGATTGCCCTGGTTTGTGGCCGCAGGCGGGAAAAGCACCCAAGCCACTCAACTTATAACGCCATGTGCGACCGGGAATGGGACGGCCCGCTCGGCCCCATCCTCGAATGTGGCGGCGATTTCCTCGTGCGGGTGGACCGCTTCCGCGCCGTTGGCGGCTTCCGCTCCAGCCTGATCGCCGGCGAAGAGCCCGAACTATGCCTGCGCCTGCGCGAACAGAACTGGCAGATCTGGCGGCTGCCCCGCGAAATGACCCTCCATGACGCCAACATCCTCCATTTCCGCCAATGGTGGCAAAGATCGGTCCGCGCCGGCCATGCCTTCGCTGAAGTCTCGCTTCTGCACCGCCGCTCCCCCCGGCGCATCTGGCGGCGAAATACCGTACGCGCCCTTGCCTGGGCCGCTCTCGCACCAACGGCAATTCTGGGTGCCTTGGTCAGCCCCTGGTTCGGCGCCCTGCTACTGGCCTATCCTGCCTCCTTTATTCGACAGGCAATCCGGTCTGGTTCATCCCGGAGCCCCAACTGGCGCGATCCAGCCTTCTTCATGCTTGCCAAATTTGCCGAGACGCAGGGCATCCTGAAATACCACTTCCTCCGCCTCGCTCGCCGCCCCTCGGCACTGATCGAGTACAAATAAAGGTTGGCCGACCTGCCCAGCTCAACCTCCGCCGTCGCACAACCCGTCCTCGATGCACCCCACCCACTGCCGCCTTCCCCCGGACTTGATCCGGGGGTCTCTCGCCCCTTGCACCGCGCCAACAGCGATCCGCCAACCAATCCCCGCAGGCGGGCAAATCACAACCGCAGGTCTAGCTCCGCGCCCCGCCCACTCAGTAGTTTGATTGATTTCAGCCGGGCAACCCAGCCGCTAACCATGGCAGCCAAAGCAATTGATCACGCGTGCCGATCTCCAAATCCTGGCCGCACGCCCAGGATCAAGGTCATCAGCCGGATTGGGTTTTTCTCACATGCTGGACGCCTCCCATATTTCTCCTAACGACATCGCAATCGTCGGCATGGCGCTGCGCGTGCCCGGCGCCAACAATGTCGACGCCTTCTGGTCCAATCTTGTTGCGGGCGTGGAATCCATCCGCGATCTCACGGCCGAGGAGCTGCAGGCGGCTGAACGGGCCGGTGATCCCGTGCGCGAGTCCAATTACGTCAAGCGAACTGCCGATCTCGGCGACATGGAATATTTCGATCCCGACTTCTTTGGCCTCAGCCCAAAGGAAGCTGCCATCATGGACCCCCAGCATCGCCATTTCCTTGAATGTGCCTGGGAGGCCCTTGAGGATGCCGGCCGCATGCCTGAGCGGCAAAACGGACCCGTGGGCGTCTTTGCCGCCAGCGGCATGGGCAGCTATTTCTATTTCAATGTCTGCAGCGACCGCGAACTGGTCGACCAGACCGGCATGTTCCTCCTGCGCCACACCGGCAACGACAAGGATTTCCTGTCCACCCGCGTGTCCTTCAGCCTTGATCTGCGCGGCCCCAGCGTCAACGTGCAAACGGCCTGTTCAAGCTCGCTGGCGGCCGTTCACCTCGCTGTCCAGAGCCTGCTCAGCGGCGAGTGCGACATGGCTCTGGCTGGCGGCGTCACCATCGAGCAACCTCATCGCCATGGCTATGTCGCACAAGAAGGCGAAATCCTTTCGCCCGACGGCCATTGCCGCGCTTTTGACCACCGCGCCGCTGGAACCGTCTTCGGCAGCGGCGTCGGTGTTGTCGTGCTGCGCCGTCTTTCCGACGCCTTGGCCGATGGCGATCTGATCCATGCCGTCATCAAGAGCACAGCCATCAACAATGATGGCGGCAGCAAATCGGGCTATCTGGCACCCAGCGTCACAGGACAGGCCGAGGCGGCCATCGAAGCGCAGGGTCTGGCCGGGATATCCCCCGACACCATAGGCTATGTAGAATGCCACGGCACGGGCACCTATCTCGGTGACCCCATCGAAATCCAGGCCCTGACCGAAGCCTTTCGCCTGGGGACCGACCGGCGCAATTTCTGCCGCATCGGTTCGGTGAAATCCAATATCGGTCATCTCGACACCGCGGCCGGCGTCGTCAGCCTCATCAAGGCAGCCCTCACCGTCAAGCACGGCAAGATCCCGCCAACCCTAGGGTTCGAGAAGCCAAACCCTAGCATCGACTTCGCTTCAAGCCCCTTCGAAGTTAACAGTCTGCTAACCGAATGGCCCGATGTGCTAGGCCCGCGACGTGCCGGAATCAACTCGCTCGGCGTCGGCGGCACCAACGCCCACATCATCGTCGAGCAGCCTCCTATTGCTCAATCAACGGCCAAAAAGGGCGAAGAAAACAATCTTCTCCTCCTCTCGGCCAAGAGCCGCAAGGCGCTCGAAGCTGCGCAAACCCGCCTTGGCGAATTCATTCGCGACAATCCCGATGTCTCGCTCGCCGACATCGCCCACACGCTCCTTCATGGCCGCAAAGCCTTCGAACATCGCGCCGCGATTGCCGTTAGAAATCAAAAAGATGCTGTGAAGGCTCTCCTCGCAGGCGATGCGAAAATTCCCACCCATACGGCCCTGGAAAACCCCACCGGCGCCGTCTTCCTCTTCCCCGGCGGGGGCGCCCAGCACCACGGGATGGCCCGCAATCTCTACCGCTCCGACCCCGATTTCCGCCGCACCGTCGACGAAGGCATCAGCTATCTCCCCCCCAACGCCGCCACCGAACTCCGCGCGGCCTGGCTAGACGCCCCCAGCCCTGACCCCCGCCTCTCCCGCCCCTCGATCCAGCTCCCAGCCATCCTCATCACCGAAATCGCCAACGCCCGCTGGTGGCTCGCCCGCGGCATCAAACCCAAGGCGCTGGTCGGCCATTCCATGGGCGAGAACGCAGCCGCCTGCATTGCTGGGGTTTTCAGCTTCCGTGACGCCGTAGAGCTAGTCCGCCTGCGGGGCGAACTCTTTGAAACGCTTGCCCCAGGAGGCATGCTCTCCGTCCCGGTCGACGAAGCTGCCCTGCGCCAGATGCTCCCGACCGAGCTCGATATTGCCTCGGTAAACGCCCCCAATCTCTGCGTTGTCTCGGGCCCTGACCAACACCTCGACCGCTTCAGCGAACTGTTGAAAGCCAAGGGCATCGAAGCCAATCGCATCACCATCAACGTCGCCGCCCATTCGCGCATGCTCGAGCCCATTCTGGCCCCGTTCCGCGCCTTTTTAGCCGGACTCCGCCTCAACCCACCGTCCATGCGCATCATCTCAAACGTTACCGGCGACGCGCTCTCTCCTGCCGACGCCACGAGCCCCGAATATTGGGTGCGCCACCTCCGCTCGACCGTCCATTTCGCACAAGGCCTCGGCGGTCTGAGCGGGGACCCGAAGCTGGTTTATATCGAAGTAGGCCCCTCCCGCGCGCTCTCGTCCCTTGCCAAGGCACAGGGCAATATCGAGCCCAACCGCGTCATAAACTCCCTGCCGCACCCCGATGAGAAGGTCGATGACCAGCTCTATTGCCTAACCGCTCTTGCCCGAGCCTGGGCCGTAGGTCTCCCTGTACCAGCAGACAAGCTCCTGCTCGCAGAAGGACAGAAGGTCCAACTGCCGACCTATCCCTTTCAGCACAGGAAGTTCTTTATCGAGCGCCAGCATGTTGTTGCTACTGGTGAGGCGCCGCTCCTGCGGCTCGACGACATGGAGGCCTGGGGCTACCGCCCCGTATGGAGGCGCTCGGTGCCCGACCTTGTTGCAGGCGGCCGCCCAGTCAAGCACAACTGGCTGATTTTCCTTGACGATGGCGACACTGGCCAGCGCCTCGCCACGCAATTGCGGGCGGGCGGAGACCGCGTGGTGACCGTGGCTGCTGGCGACGGATACGCGCGTCGCGACACTGAAAGCCATGTGATCTGCCCAGAACATGGTCGCGCGGGCTACGACGCCCTGGCAGCCGGCCTCACCGCAGATCAGTTCACCCCCGATCGTATCGTCTACCTGACGCTTCTAACCCACAAATCGGGCTTCCGCCCCGGCTCGAGCTTCTTCAACCGCATGCAGGAAAACGGCTTCCACGGCCTCGTCCACCTG
This sequence comes from Devosia submarina, assembly GCF_003056345.1. Taxonomy (GTDB): domain Bacteria; phylum Pseudomonadota; class Alphaproteobacteria; order Rhizobiales; family Devosiaceae; genus Devosia; species Devosia submarina. Next base: position 103,369 of record NZ_PYWB01000001.1, read on the forward strand.
ATGCAGGCCCTTTCCGAAGCGAGTTTCCCAGCAGAGATGCACATCACCGTGGTCACCAATGGGGCCCAGCAGGTGGACGGCGAAGGCCTGACCTTTCCGCAGAAGGCCACTGTAGAAGGGCCGTCGCTCCTTATCCCGCGCGAGTTCGAAGGCACCACCCTGCGTCTGATCGACGTGGAACTTGAGACCCACGCGCCAGAAACAACGTCCAGACCACCCATTTTCGGCAAAACCGGGAAGACCTTAACCAGCACCCCGCAGGCAATCCTGGACATCTTGGGCGAGGAACTGGCCGCCGAACCAGGTTCCGAGATCGTCGCCTGGCGGGGCACCAGCCGGTGGTCACGCACGCATGTCCCCCTGCCGCTTGCTGCGCCTCAAGATCGGGATAGTTTATTCCGCCACAACGGCATCTATCTGCTGACCGGTGGCCTGGGCGATCTTGCGCTCACCTTCGCGCGCCAACTTGCTTGTTCGAAAAAGGCCAGGATCGCGCTTCTGGCACGCACTCCGCTCCCGGCGCGGGAGCTCTGGCCGTCGCTCCTGCGCGTTCTACCAGCCTCCGACCGGCGCTACACCGCCATCTCTGCCATCCAGGCCATGGAGCAGGAAGGCGCCGAAGTTTTGGTGCTCCGTGGCGATGTTACCAACCCGCTCGAGGTCAAGAACGCCATCGACCAGATCAAGGGCAAATGGGGTGGTCTGACCGGCGTGTTACACACCGCCGGCACGGTCGATGACGCACCGCTTCTCGCCAAGACGGTCGATTCAGCCGAACTCGTCCTGGCTCCCAAAGTGTTGGGCACAATGGTGCTCGCCGAGGCCTTGGCCGATCAGCCTATTGAACTTCTGGTCCTGTTCTCGTCAACCAGTAGCGATATCGCTCCGGCTGGCCAGGTCGACTATGTCGCTGCGAACGCCTTTCTCAATGCCTTTGCTGAAGCCGAATCCGCGCGCGCCGACCGCAAGACAATTGCCGTGCATTGGGGTATCTGGAACCAAATCGGCATGGCATCCCGCAGCATTGCAGAAGTCAGCGAAGCAACCAAGCTGATCCGGCCTGCGCAAGGTCCCTTCTTCCAGCGCTGGATCGACGAGGGCGACGGAACGCGTTGGCTGGAGGCAGACATAAGCGCCGCCGGCAATTGGCTGTTCGACGAACACCGGCTGGCAATTGGCGAGGCCTTGATGCCGGGCACAGGCTATATCGAACTAATCGGCCAAGCCATGCGCGAGGCCGAACTTCCAAATTTTGCTATCGAGGATCTTCAATTCCGCACCCCCATGTTCGCCCCAGAAGGGACCAGCGTCTCGGTGCGCCTGCGCATTGATTACGCCGCGGACGGCTATGAGGTCACGGTAGCGGCCAAAATCAACGAAGCTGTCACTGTCCATGCCGTGGCAAGGCTTGCGTCGATGCGGCCAATCCCAGCAAACATCGATATTGGCCAAATTGAACGCCGTTGCCGCTTGCGCAGCGCTGTTGCCCAAGCTGGCGAGGCGCTGAAATCTGCTCAGGAAGATCACCTGCAGTTCGGCCCGCGATGGAAGGTTTTGCGCAATCAGCAATATGGCACTGACGAGGCCTTCGCCCGCCTTGCACTGCTCGACAGCTTTGCTGGAGATCTTCAGCAAGGCTATAAAGCCCATCCTGGCCTTCTCGATATTGCCACGGGATTTGCGATGGATATTATTCCCGGCTATCGCGACTCAAACAGCCTTTGGGCGCCGGCATCCTACGGCCGGATCACTCAGCTTCATGCCTTGCCAGCTAGCATTGTCAGCTGGGTACGGCTAGCCGACAGCGCTGCTTTTGGCGACGGCTTTGCCAGCTTTGACGTCACCATCGCAACCCCAGATGGCAAGGTTTTGCTGGTCGTCGAAAACCTCCTGCTCAAACGTCTCACAACGGGGCATAGCCTCGCACCTAGCTGGTCACCTCTGCACATGAAGGTGTCCCGCGGGGCAGGTCTTCAACAATTGGCCAAGCGCGTGCGCCAAGGCATCATGCCGCATGAAGCTCTTGCCGTATTGGAGCGAGCGCTTGCCACGGGCGCCACTCAGCCGATTGTCAGCTCGATGGATCTCCGAGAGCTCATGCGAGACGCTTCCGTAAGATCGGCTAGGTCCAAGCAGTCCGAGCAGGTTTCCAGCCGGTCGGCCGATATGGACAGCGCTTTTGTCGCTCCCAGGTCCGCAACAGAACTGCGGATAGCCGAGTTCTGGCGAGAATTGCTGGGCGTCGACCACATTGGTGTCGACGACAATTTCTTCGATCTTGGCGGTCATTCCTTGGTCGCCGTCAGGCTCTTCCGCTCTATCCGGAAGGAGTTCGGCATAGATCTGCCTATTTCTACCCTTTTCGAAGCGCCGACGATCGCGCTCCTTGCCAAGCTATTGCCGGAAGGAGGAGAGGACGAAGGTGCCGTACAGCGGTTCGATAGCGCAGCTCAGGGCGAGCTGGTCCACCGCGTAGCGATGCATATTCCAGCGGACACCAGCGCTACGCCACTTTTCATTTGCGCGGGTATGTTCGGCAATGTGCTCAACCTTCGCCAATTGGCTCGGCAGATAGGCGTGCAGCGGCCGGTTTATGGCCTGCAGGCCCGTGGCATTTATGGCGACGCGCCGCCGCATGAAACCTTCGAGGAAGCGGCCGCGAGCTGCATCTCGGAGATGCGCGCCATTCAACCGGAGGGCCCGTACCTTCTTGCCGGCTTTTCTGGCGGTGGTCTGGTTGCCTATGAAATGGCTCAGCAATTGCAAGGGCAGGGTGAGGCGGTCGATCAACTCGTCCTGCTGGACACGCCTTTGCCCACCCAGCCGGAGCTTTCAAAGCTCGATCGCCTCAGCATGAAGTTGCAGGATATGCGTGGTGAAGGCATCCACTTCGTTGCTCGCTGGCTTGCCAATCGCGCCGCCTGGAACGAAGAAAAGCGCAAGAAACAGGAAGGGATGAATGCCGCCACGGGTGCGGATCGCCTCAACAACGAAGCAGTTGAAGCGGCATTCCGCCGTGCTCTGGGGCGCTATAATGTTCACCCTTATGCCGGGGAGGTAACGCTGTTCCGCCCGGAGCCGAAAATTCAGTACCGCCTGTCCGATGGCCGCCGGCTCATGCCTGGGCGTACTTTGTTCTTTGAAGACAATGGCTGGTCTCCCTTCGTTGCCAGGCTCAAGACGGTCGTCGTGCCTGGCGACCACGACAGCATGGTGCTCGACCCCAACGTTCGCGTCCTGAGCAACCACCTTCGCCGGCTGCTTGCCGCCAGCGACGCGCGCGAATACAGGCGCGAGGCGGCGGAGTAGAAGGAGCAATCCTGACCTCAGGATTATCTCGGTCTATGTCGTCCAGGGAGTGGCGTCGGAAATCCGGTCCCCTTCCGCAATGAGTTCCCGGGGATAGGGATGGCCAATGAAGTTCATGGGACTGGCTGTGGGGCCATAGGCGCCGCTTGAATGTACTGCGATGATGTCGCCGGGCGCGAGACTTGGTAATTCGGCGCCTGCTGCCAACCTGTCAATCGATGTGCAAAGCGGTCCGTGCAAATCGTACTTCGCGCAAGGCTCGCCACCATCCACGCGGTGAAGCATGTAATTGCGTCGCAGGACCATTCCGAACTGACCTGTTGCGGCGAGGTGTGCGTTCATGCCTCCATCGCAAAGTGCGATCTGAGCGCCTCGCGAGGGCTTGATCCTGAGGACCCGAGCAAGAAAGACACCCGCTTCACCGACAAGGTGTCTGCCTAGTTCAAGCAAAAATTCGGTGTCAGCAAAGCGGCTCTCCTGCCGAAACTGTTCGAGATCTTCAGCAATCTGAGCAGCGACCTCCGCAGTGTTCAATGGAACGTCACCCACGTGGTGCGGGATGCCCAAGCCGGAGCCAAAGACAAGACGCTCAGGCTCAAGGTCGATGAGGTCACAGAAGCGACGAAACTGCGCCAGGAAGATGCGCCAGTTCTCGACGACTGCCGCAGACTTCAGGGACTGGGTGCCTGAATAGATATGAAAGCCAACGATGTGCAGGTGCTGCATCGACGCAATTTGCGGAAGAGCCTCTAGGGCCTCCTCGACGTCAATGCCAAAAGGGCTGGGTCGTCCTGCCATGTGGTCGCCGAAGCCCTTAGGCACGTGGTCTGGTGCCAGCCGTACAAGAACGCGCTGCCTAACCCTGGCAACACCTGCGATTGTGTTTGCTGCCTCTGCCTCGGCAACACTTTCCAGCACCAGTTCCCCGATACCGACGGCTATGGCTTCCTCAAGCTCTGCGACCCGTTTGGCAGGACCAGTGAAGCTCAACGCCGCTGCCGGCCAGCCGGCCCTTATGGCTCGGCGCACCTCACCTATTGAGGAAACGTCAAGATAGGGAACCCGCCCTCTTAGCCAAGCAAGCAAGGCGGGATTGGGATTGGCTTTGACGGCATAGCTCAAGCGGAACCATTGACCGAAGTTCTGTTCCAACTCGGCCAGCCGCAAGCCAATGCGATCGACGACATAGAGATATGAGGGGGTGCCAAATTGCTCTGCCGCTTGCCCAAGTAGCGGATCGAGATCAGGCCAAGGTTGCAGCATAGGCAACTATCCGGGCGGGCGTATCGAAATTGTCGAGGGTGACATCGGCTGGCCGCACTTCCGCGCCAGAGCGTTGCTCGATGAACAGGATCAAGTTCATCATCGAGACGGAGTCCAGCAAGCCCGTTGAAAACAGGGCGCTATCTTCCTTCAAAGCCTCGTCGATGGAAAGGTCGTTCTGCAAATAGTCGAGTACGTCATGTGTAGTGAAAGATGCCGTCGAGTACATTTTTGCGCCTTTGATCAGTTCACTGTTGCAATGTCGCCGCTGCCGCAGGCGGCGATGACGCCCGGGCGATCGAGCTTGCCGCTGGAGATGCGTGGCATGCTGCCTGGCCAAAGAAAAATGCGCGAAGGAAGCATGTAGCTTGGCATTGTTTGCCTAAACGCTGCCTGCAACGCCATGGGATCTCCGCCATTGTTCATGGTGCAGGCCAAGTGGATGGTTTGCCCCCGGTCAGGATCCTCTCTGCCGAAGGCTATGCATTCCTGGATAAGGCCTGTGCGAGCAGCGGCGTCCTCAACTTCAGTGGGGCTAACGCGGAACCCCATGGTCTTGATCATCGTGTCCATGCGGCCGACGAACCAAAGATCCCCATCGGCATCGACCTCCACGAGATCGCCTGACCATACGACGGGTTCATTGCCTATTTCTGCTGCCAACTCCGGACAGGGCCGAATGCGGGCGGCGGTCTCTTCTGGGCGTTCCCAATAGCCGAGGGAAATCAGTGGACCGACATGCACAAGCTCGCCTTGCTCCCCCGGCTTAGCTCGTCCTTTCCCAGCCTGAACGGCAAAGACCTTTGCATAGGGCACAGCCTGACCGATGGACCCCATCTTGGCCACGAACTTATCCGGCGCGAGGTAAGTGGACCGGAAGGCCTCGGTCAGCCCGTACATCAGGAATATCTTGGAGCCCGGAAACACCTTGGGCATAGCCCTCAGTATGTCCGGTGAAATCTTGCCACCCGTGTTTGTAATGCGCCGCAACGCGGGCAATTCAGTCGGAGCGTCCATCAGATAACGCACGATGATCGACCACAGCGGGGGCACGCCCGCTATCCCGGTGACTGCGTGGCGTTTCGCAGAAGCTATGATCTCCGCAGCTAAAATTACCGGCTGGTGCACAACAGTGCCGCCCACTAGCAGCATGGTTGTGAGCTGATTGAGGCCAGCATCAAAGCTGTAGGGTAGTATTGAAAGGAGCTTATCGCTCTCATTCAGCTCCAAATATTCGGTAACGGAGAGTGCTCCAATACGAATATTGCGATGGGTGAGCATGACACCCTTGGGTGTTCCAGTCGATCCGGAGGTGTAAATCACCGCAGCCAGCGCGGTTGACTCGACTCGGAAAGGCGAGAATGCCTCCGAAACCTGCATGCCTGGCGCCCATTGGGAAAACCGTTCATCTGGTTGTTGGACAGAAACGGATCCGCGCACAACCACATGTTCTAAAGTGGGTGGAAGATCGAGCGCCGGCAACGATCGAGCGACCGAAGCGGGCATGATCGCTGCGCGTGCCCGGCAATCGGCTGCAACATAGAGGAGTTGATCGGCTGTCCACTGATGATGGACGTTGACGACAACCGCACCGAGGCGCCAAACCGCAAGCATGGCGGTAACTTCGTCGATGCTCTTGCGGAAGTGGACAAGGACCCGATCACCGGCGCGAACTCCTAAATGGCTGAGGCGCGCCGCGAGGACATCTACATCTCGCGCCAGCTCGCCATAGGTTACCGATTGGTCGGGATCAACAAGGCATGTTTTGTCGGCGTGTTGGGGCAGGTTCGCCCACAACAGCTCCCACATGGGCGCATCCGCGCCGGGTATCGAAACTTGAGCGTTCATCTGACAAGAGCGTCCCCAGCAAAATTGCCTGCAGGCAGGCGAGGGTAGATTTTTGCAGGCGACCCGACGGCCACCGAATCTGCTGGCACATCTGTGGTAACGGCGGTGTTGGCAGCTATGCGCACCCGGTCCCCAATCCTGATCTTGCCCAGAACGGTTGAGTTCACCCCGATGAAAACATCATTGCCAATAACAGGAGCGCCTGAACCCATATTCGTTCCAATCGTGACGTTGTGCATCACGCCGACGCGGTCGCCGATGATTGTGCTGGGGTGAATAGAAAGGGATCCCTCGGCATGGATGATATGGAAGTCCCTTCCGATGGTTGTTTGGGGCGGTATCCAGATCTTGGTCACGTTGAGAACGAGGAGCTTCAGAAGGCCATAAAGTAAATTGGCGGCTTTCCTTATGAAGTGGTGCTTTCTGCTGTTCGCCCACTTTCCGTATCGGAAAATTAAAAGGGAAATGAAGGCGGGATCTGTTACGGAACTTCCGTGGCGAACATAGTCCCTGCGCAATTCTTCCAACATCGTTTCCGGCCTCGGCGCGGTGGTGATATGGTGACATTAGGCGAGGAGCAGGGGCCTTCAAATAGACCGTTGATTTAGATGATCGTGCTTTTTTGAGCCGATACCGATCGAATATTGCAGGTCATGGAAGCAGATCGAGCGTAGATTCAACTTCCGCCGGATCTATTTCGAAGCCACCCGCCGTGCCTTTGCCGATAACCAAGGCGAAGTTCAGCCCCAGCCTGTCCGTCATCAACTTCATGGCGGCTGTGACTCTGTCCGGCGGGAACAAGGCCAGCATGGTTCCGCCAGGCGGCATCACAGTCAATGCGTGGGTCAGCTGACTACCCTCGACGCCGATCAGCACACGGGCGCCTGCGCAGGCGCTGACCAGGCTCTCCACCGAGTGCTCTTCGGGATGAAGAATACGGATCCCGTGCCGCGCGGCCAATCGTTCGGCGAGACGCTCCTCGTTCATCAGGACACGTGGATCGCCTGTTCGGCCACGCATGAGAAAGACGCCGCTATGAGCTTCAGGGGCAACCATGCCAGCAAGGAGCCGTTTCCGCCGATCTGCAGCACGGGCTATCTTTCCCGTATTGTTGGCAAGGTCCTGGAACAGCACAAGCTCATCGAAATGCGCGAACTGTGTTCTCAACGGAGCTATTGACAGCCGATCTTCATAGTCTTTTCTGTGGCCCGAAGTTTCGAGGCGGATGGTGACAGGTGGGGCGATAGTTTCCGCCAACCGATAAGTCTCACAATCGTCCATCAACCAATTTCCGAAATAGCGCAGGCCAATCCAGCTGTCATACAAAGCTGCTGATGATATCCGGGGCGGGCGTCTGAGCGCAGGAAAATGCCGTTTTCGCCGCGCGAGGTGGAATGCGGCTGATCCTTTGTAGAGCACTCCATCGTAGAGCAGTACATCCCGGAAGCGAGCAGCAATCGTCGATCCGACAATATGGCTTGTGCACGTACCTAGCGCATGGAAAGTCGCCTCCATGTCCCCAAAAACTGTTTCTTCGATCCGATCGAGCTGGCCCGGTAAAAAGGTTGCAGGGGGGAAAGTGCGTTGCTCGTTTGGTGTGAGCGCCCATGTTTCTGCCGCTGTGCTCCAGAAGTCTGGACGCTGGCCGCGCACCCGAGCGAAGCTGTTGAGCAGTTGGGGAAACAAAGCCCCTCGGGAGCCCGACATCGACATTGCCCGGTCACTCATGAGTCGCACGTGTCGCCATGATGCGCGCCGTCGGCTCGGTTAAGGGCTACCCAGAAAATGGCGCAGGCCAAAGCAAGTACGCTGACTCCGATCAGAACGATTGTCATTTTTGACCTCCCCTGGTGAGACAGGATGTGCCTTTGCTCGTGATAGCCAAACTGACTGTTTGATCTAGAAAGCACCAAAGCCAAACACCAAGACAAAGCCCGGCTTCTTGCGGAGCCGGGCCCGGGTGCCTGAGGGTTATTTGCGGTAACCGGCACCTGCCGGCCAATCTTGCGAAAACGCTAATCAGCCGGTTTACGCGGCCAAGTTGTAGATGGCGAAAACAACAAGACCAATCGTCAGCCAACTAGCAAGGACACAAGCTAGGATGAGCCACAGCCGCGGTACGGCAAAGAAGGCTTCTTGCATACACGCCAGAAGATGCCGGCCCAGCCGAACGCGCATCCTTGCTCCCTGGTGCCCCTTGCAGGCGCCTTATACGGTCATCAAGGAGGTTTCACCGGTCAGCGCAGTCGTAGACGCTCGCCCTCAAAGAGCCGGTTCGACATAGAACGGCATCTTGCTACCAATGGGCTATCTCTAGCATGGGGATCTGCCCTTCACTGCCATTTAGATGTCGATAATTACGTCGCCTCCCTGCACCCGTTTTATCGGGGCAGCGAGGCTACGCGCCATACATCGGAAAGGCTAAAACGAGCGTGAGTATCCACGACGCTTCTGGGCAGCATAAAAGCGCACCAGGCCGGCGTCTGCGCTGACGCCACCCTATAGGCTAATTAGCGGCACTCATCGGCGTTACTCTTGCCTGAGCCGCCCCTCCGCTGTCGCGGAACACGGCTGCCGCTTCCGTACGGTTGTGCGTACCAAGCTTGGTGATGATGTTGTGAAGATGAATCTTCACCGTGTGCTCGGACAGCCTGAGATCCGACGCTATCGACTTGTTCTGCAATCCCCGTGCGACCAGAGCAAGAATTTGGTGCTCGCGCTTGGTCAAAAAGCTCAAATGATTTGGTCCGGCCTTAGCCGGCTCCGGCGCGGGCCGAACCTCCGGAATAGATGTTGGCGCCGGCTGGACGAGAAGGCGTGGATAATATTCGCCGCCCCGCATTAGCAACGCCAAGATAGGGGTCAGAACATCGAGCTTCATCTGCATCGGCAGCACACCATTGATCACGGTGGATGTCTGGAGCTGCTGAGCCATGTGAGATTCTATGGTTGAGTCGTTTGTCATGACTGCGACCCTGGCCAATGGGTGAAAGCGCAGGATTTCGGATGCACGCGCCTCCATTTCGGCAACATGTGATGGCGAAATCACAACCAGCGCTATGGTGTCCCTGTAGGAATTAGCGATGGTCCCCAAACCATCGCACTCTTCTATTGTGACCATGGGCAGGTCGCGCTCGATTGCGAAACGGAGCCGATCCGGAACGCCCTCGTCCTCAAGGACGAACAGCAACGTCCGACTTCTATCCCGACGCGGGTTAGAAAAAAATGTCGTATTGATTTTGCCTACGCTAACGTTTCGCATCCTAGATCTCTCCCCTCAAAATGATCTGTCTGCTCTAAATCATTGCTATTAGTCACCGCCGTTTGGGCAAATAGCTCCCCCGATCTAGGGGTTAATTATTGGCTAGATCGATTTGGTAAGCTGCAGAACTGGCGGGTTCTTGATCTTCTCCTGGCTAAAGCTGCCGAGGAGAATACCATGTATTGGCACGATAGCAGTAGAACTTTCGGAGTCTTGGGAATCCCGCTAGACTCCATTGACTTGCGATCGGTTCTTCACAACATAGATGAGGCAGCTAGTGCGCGTCGGAGACTACTTCTTTCGACGGTCAATGCTAATTTCCTCGTGGCCAGCCAACATAGCCACACCTTTCGCAAGTCGTTGCTGGCCAGTGACTTGTGCACAGTTGATGGAGTGGCTGTGGTGATTCTTTGCCGGCTTCTTGGCCTGGGAAAGATGCCCCGAACCTCGGGGGCTGACATCCTGAATCACCTGTGCGCGCGGTCTGCAACTAATATTGGGCGGCCGCTGCGCGTGTTCTTCTTCGGAGGCGACACAGGGGTGGCAGAACGCGCTCGCGCCAAGATCAACGATCTAGGCTCCCAATCTGTGCTGTGCGTTGGGGCAATAGATCCTGGCTTTGGATCTGTCGAGGCAATGAGTCGATCCGAATGGATTGACCAGATCAACGAAGCAAATCCTGACATCCTGATTCTGGCCCTTGGAGCTGAACGGGGACAGGCTTGGCTCCTGCACAACGCTGATCGCCTTACGGTTCCGGTTCGCACCCATTTTGGAGCCGCATTAAACTTCCTGACGGGCACGGTCAGGCGAGCTCCCTCGAGCTTTCAGCGGTGTGGTATGGAATGGTTGTGGCGCATTCTGCAAGAGCCCCACCTTGCGCGCCGTTATTGCCGAGACGGGCTCGATCTTGTGCGCCTTACCCTCTGCAACGTACTGCCGCTCGCCTTATTGCTGCGGCTTGATCAATGCTTCCGGCGGAAGCATTTGAGCGGGCTTGTGGTCGATCTTCAAAAATCCAACGGCGATCTGGCGATCTGTCTGCGTGGTACTGCAGGCGCCGGAACCATGCAGGTGCTGCGTGCCGCCTTCAATGAAGCTCTAGATGCCCGTGGGCCTGTCACTCTTGACCTTGGTGCGCTGGAGGTGGTCGATCTCCATGGTATCGGGGCCATGATGCGCCTGCGGCGCGACCTGGAAAGCCGCGGATTAACCCTGCGTCTCAAGCATGTTCCGCCAAAGATTACCTGGCGCTTCAAGCTGGCCGCTGTCCATTGGGCAGCATGATTGTCAGTCGTACATTAGCCTGTGTCGACTACTTCAAGACCAAGCATCTTTCGGATCACAAAGCTCGTCGAACTCACGAGACTAATCATCGTCGATGCTATGGGCCGCTGCCGTCGTGTTTAAATCAAATGTGCCCGCAGTAATTGGATAAATTTGCCATCATAAGACGAGTGTTTAACTGCCCTAAGCATCAATCTAAAGGTATCGTAATTTTGGTGTTATTAGGCAAGGTGTTGTATATCCAAATAACTATTTCAATGGGTACTCAAAAAGCGGCTAGTAGAGAAATTTCATTTGGGTAGAGGTGATAGTGCAATGGGCTTATTGTCGGGCCAAGGAGCGGCAACTTTCCACGCGGATGAGGGCCGATCGCCTATGAAGCGTGATCACGTCGTTGAACGCTCTTTCGGGGGTAAACTGCCGTGATCCCGCTGGTTGATCTTCAAACGCAGTACAAATCTATACAGCCCGCTATTGACGCTGCTGCCCTTCGTGTCCTCGCATCTGGCGAGTATTTGGGAGGACCTGATGTCAGCGCATTCGAGCAAGGCTTTGCCGAATACTGCAATGTCGGCCACGCCATAGCTGTCAACAGCGGCAGCAGCGCGCTGCACTTGTCCTTGCTCGGAGCCAAGGTGGGGCCAGGCGATGAAGTCATCACAAGCCCCTTCGGCTTCGTCGCAACCACAGCGGCGATCTGCGCGACCGGCGCTCGACCAGTCTTTGTGGATATCGATCCTCTTACCTTTAATCTCGATCCGGCGGGGTTAGCAGACGCGATTACCCCCAAAACCAAGGCCATCATGCCTGTGCATCTCTACGGCCTTATGGCTGATATGGATCCCATCATGTCTATCGCACGTCAGGCCAACATTGCCGTGATCGAGGACGCCTGTCAGGCGCATGGAGCGCTCTACAAAGGCAAGCGAGCAGGCAGCATCGGCTTGTCAGGCAGCTTCAGCTTCAATCCCGGCAAGAACCTTAGCGCTGTGGGCAGGGGCGGCATGGTCGTGACCAATGACGATGAGCAGGCGCAATTTCTTCGTCGCCTACGCGATTGGGGGCAGGACGGGCGCTACAACCATGTCCACCAAGGCTTTGGCTACTGTATGGATACAATGCAAGCAGCCATACTCAACGTGAAGTTGCGGCATCTGGAACATTGGACGGAACTGCGCCGCGCTCACGCACGCCGCTTGACCTGCCAACTCAAGAATAGTGCCGTCACAACACCACCAGAGCCCCATTGCTGCCGCCATGTCTATCAAGTCTATGCCGTCCGTTCAGCGTCACGTGACCTCTTGCGAGCTGCTATTGCTACGCGTGGGGTAGACTCCGGTGTGCATTATCCACGCCCGGTTCACCTCCAGCAGGCCTACGCTGGCTTGGGGTATATGGAAGGTGATTTCCCCGAGGCTGAACGGGCAGCTGCCGAAATGCTATCGCTCCCCATCTCTCCGGAGCTGACCGATAGCCAAATCGACTACATCGCAGCGGCCGTTTGGAGTGACGCATGGCGGCCTAGAGCTGCTACAGCGAACCTAGGTGTGAAATCCACTCGGGACCTAGCTCGACCGGCTCAAGAACAATCGGAGCAGGCGGCGTGAAAAGCAAACTCATACTGATCGTCGGTGATGCGGATTGTTGCGACAAAAATGGACCGGAGTGGAATAGGACTTTTGCTCAGGTCGCTTACAAATGAGCGGGCGGCTGACCATCCCCCTGGCTAAACCCGTGCTCGGATCCGAAGAAGCCGAGGCTACCCGCCGCGTGATCGAGTCTGGATGGGTGGGGCAGGGCGCGGAAGTTACGGCTTTCGAGAACGAACTCGCCGAATATGTCGGCGCCTCCAATGTCTGCGCTGTATCCAATGGCACTAGCGCCCTTCACCTGGCCCTTCTTGGAATCGGGGCAGAGACGGACGACGAAATCATCACGGTCAGTCACAGCTTCATCGCTACGGCAAATGCCATTGTCTATACCGGCGCAACACCGGTCTTTGTGGACATCGCCGATGATGGCTTCAACATGGATCCGGCCAAGCTCGAACAAGCGATTACTCCACGCACAAAGGCCATCATCTGCGTGCACCAATTGGGTATGCCATGTGATCTCGAGCGCATTATCGAGATTGCGCATCGGCACAATCTGATCGTGATCGAGGACGCCGGTTGTGCCATCGGCAGTGAAATCAACTGGCGCGGCCGGTGGGAGCGCATCGGCAAGCCGCACGGGGATATTGCCTGTTTTTCTTTCCACACGAGCAAGGTCATCACAACGGAAGATGGTGGCGCAATCACAACGTCGGACAGCGCTCTCGACGACGTGTTCCGTCGATGGCGCTGGCACGGCGTCAATCTGCCCGACTCTGCCCGCCATCATTCGTCCAAGGTAATCTTCGAACGCCACGATGAAATCGGTTTTAATTATCGCATGACCGACATTCAAGCCGCGCTAGGACGAGAACAGCTCAAGCGATTGCCGGAGCTACTCAAAGCACGGGGGAAGGTGGCGGACCAATATGCCGAAAAGCTGGCGCAACTCCACGGGGTGATTGTTCCAACCGCACCCGACTGGGCGCGCAGCAATTGGCAGGGCTATTGCGTCCGACTTCCCGAAAGCGTGGATCAGCTCGGGGTAATGCAGTTCATGCTCGATAACGGTATTTCCACGCAGCGTGGTGTCATGAATGCACACCGCGAGCCCGCTTATGAGCTTCCCGAAGAGCAAGCTGCCGAACTTGCCTTGCCCAATTCGGAGAAAGCTCAGGATCAATGCATTATGCTGCCCATCTATGCGCAAATGAAACAGCCCGAAATTGACGTAGTTTGCGCAACTCTTGGATTGGCGATGGATGCCGCAAGGGGCCGCGCCCATAAACGTTCTTCCTACGGCGCTTGAAACATATATTTCGCTATTCTAATATTATATAAATAAGGGCAATATTTTGCGCTTGTACGCGAGCTAACTACAAAGTGTTAGCGAATAATGTTTAGTTTGCGCGCGTTGTATTAATTGTGTTTTACCTTTGAATTGGACCTCAACAAACCGTCGATTGTCTCGGCTGGGGGTAGTTGTGGACCTTTCCGTTCAAGTTCAGAAATCTGTTTCCACACCAGGTGACCTGCACGGCGACGCGTTGCGGCGGAACCTATTTGCCGCCGCCAAGCGCGCGCTGGATGTTTCGATTTCTCTCGCTCTGCTCATCTTCTTCCTGCCGCTGATCACCCTGCTGGTACTGATGATCCGGCTGGATCGTCATCCAGCCTTTTACTGCCAGACGCGGCTTGGCGTGGGCGGGAGGGAGTTCCGGCTCTGGAAACTGCGCTCTATGGTAGCCGACGCGGATCGGTGCCTTGAGATGCATTTGCGCGATCCCGTTGCCCGGGAGGAATGGGATCGCACGCAGAAGCTTGTCCGCGATCCCCGAATCACGCCTGTCGGGCGCTTCATCCGCAAGTACTCGATAGACGAGTTGCCTCAACTCTGGAATGTGCTGCGTGGAGACATGAGCTTGGTCGGTCCTCGGCCCATGCTTCCTGAACAACGCGCGCTTTATCCGGGTGACGCGTGTTTCAGGGTTCGGCCGGGAATAACCGGGCTGTGGCAAGTGTCCGAACGCAATGCGTCATCATTCGCCGAGCGCGCCAGCTATGACGAATACTATGCCGTGAACCTCAGCCTTCGCCTTGAACTATCGATCATATTCAAGACCATGTGGGTCGTGCTGCGCGGCACAGGCTGCTGAACAGTAGAGATAAGCGCCGTGCTCTCCAGCACTTATAAACTTGGCGAGACGGGCAGGGCTCGCTTGTGAGCGGTGCCTTTATAAACCGACAGAATGCGCGTGGCTGCGGCAGCATCAATTTCCTTGCCTTCGAGGAAGTCATCGATCTGCTCATAGCTGACGCCATAAGCGTCCTCGTCTGGCCGAAGAGGCGCCAAGTTCTCGAGATCCGCCGTCGGGACTTTGTAGACCAATTCCTTTGGTGCACCCAAATGAGCGGCTAGCGCCCGAACGCGGCGCTTGTTGAGGCCGGCGAGCGGCAGAATGTCTGCAGCGCCGTCACCGAACTTGGTGAAAAAGCCCATAAGCGCCTCGGCGGCCTGGTCCGTCCCGATTACCAGTCCTCTTGTGGCGCCGGCTATGGCGAATTGCGCGATCATGCGCTGGCGGGCCTTGATGTTGCCTAGGATAAAATCCTGTTGCGCCGCATCCTTGAACTGCAGTCCACCCGCGTCGAGGGACGCGAGCATGGCATCAGCCGCAGGCTTGATGTCAACGCGTTGCACCTCGTCGGGACCGATCACATCAAGGGCACGTTGCG
The DNA here is from genome assembly GCF_003056345.1 of Devosia submarina. Taxonomy (GTDB): domain Bacteria; phylum Pseudomonadota; class Alphaproteobacteria; order Rhizobiales; family Devosiaceae; genus Devosia; species Devosia submarina. The sequence goes on from NZ_PYWB01000001.1 coordinate 118,666, forward strand.
CATCATGCTCATCAGCCTGCACGCCATAGGGCAGGCGCACCGCAATGAAACGCGCGTCATAGCCCGATGAGCGCAGATCGGAAACTGCATTCTGCGTAAGGAGAGCCGCGGCGGTCGAATCCACACCTCCGCTGATCCCCAGCACATAGGTGTTCAGGCCAGATCCTCGGAGGTAATTGCTCAGAAAATCGATGCGCTGCCGTGCTTCAATCCCTGGATCAAACTCGCTGGTGACACCGAGTGCCTTGATGATTGCTTCCTGCTCACTCATGAAATGCTCCTGACGCTCACAACATTCCGTCCAGCTTGGCTGCGATCAGCTCGGCTGTGGTAACTGTTTCAACCTGCATGCCAAAGCGGCTGCTGTAGATTTCCAGCATGGCATCATGCGTTGCATCGGCTCCTGAACAAACCGCGTCCCAAACAATGATGACCCTGTAACCCCGGTCGATAGCGCCCATCACTGCAGCCAGCACGCAAATCTCGGTTTCCGCCCCAGAAACGATCAGGGTATCAATTCCAGAAGCCCTTAAACGATGATGGAGCGTTCCAGCCCATGGGGAAAGCAAAGTCTTGTCCTCTATTTGAGCCGGTGGAACGAACCTGGCGAGATCCGGTACAAGGTTGACAAGCTCGGGATCTAGGCGCTCCTGCGTCATGCTGGCCCAGCGACTATAGTAGCGTTGCCACGTGCCCTGCGCCTGATCTGCAGAGTGCGCCGGGATGAAGCGGGTAAAAACCGTCCGGGATGGATCAAGCTCCACAAGGCTAACGACATTCGGAAGCACACGCGCCAGCCAGGGGGTATGCCATTCCGTCTGTTCGGCAAACATACGCTGCATGTCTATGCAGAGATGAACCCAAGAGCGTCCAAGTGGACCGAACCGCAGGCCACCTTCGGGCTGGTCTTGTTTTGCATGGTCTGTCACGGCGCGCTCACCTTTTCGTTGTCGGCAGCAATAGGCGTTCGGGATTTGTGTGTGGCATACGGGCGGGGGATAAACTGGAACCAGACCTTACCGTTCCAACAAGCAGGCAAAGCAATCGCGGCACTGCAATTGGCGAGACTTGAGGCCCCACAATCCCTTTCGGGATTCATTCTCATCCGCGTCAGGGCGTTATCTTTTTGCTTGTTTTCTCTTGTTCGCGCTCGGCAAGCAGTTGTTCAAGAGCTTGGAACCAATATTCGGTCTCCCTGCCATTTGGGCGTCCATCATTCTCCCACAAGTGATAGGCGGCCTGACGAACCCGCTGCTCGAAATCGAGATCGACGAATTTTTCCGTATCCTCGTACATCAGTTTCTCCCTACATGGCGCCGGAACGATTTCGCCGGCAGATTGCCCTGCCGGACAGAGGTCGTGTATGTGGTTCTCACTCCGAGCTAGTTCCCCAGAGCACCGTCCATGGCGCCAGGGTCTGGCCTTCTAGCTTCCCCAAGGAGAATATGGGCTGCGCCTCGTATTCCACGTCGATCTCGATCGGTTTATCGCTGAGATTTGCAAGCAGTTGGAGCCTTGTTCCCCCGGGAAACGACCAGTCGACGGCAATCGCATTCCGATCGAGCCGAACTGAGTTCCGATTGCCAGAAAGTCCGCGGAGCAGGGGCACGATGTTCTTGGCACGGATACTGAGGAGCTCGCTGTAGAAAGCCAGCATCTCGGAATGGCGTCCAGTTGCAGGTTTGCTCCAGTCCAACTTGGCCGAAGCAAAGGTAGAGTAGGCGGTTGGGTCAAGCAGGTCATCGGCATCAAAGCCGGGGAGCCGCGAAAGCTCCTTGCGCCGGCCCTGCCGAACCTTTTCGTTCAACTCCTCGTCGAAATCACAGAAATAGGGGAACGGCTCCGGCGCCCCCCATTCCTCTCCCATGAACAGCATAGGAATTTCCGGCGCGAGCAGGCAAATCGCAGCGATGGCTTTGAGTTCGTCGGGACCGCGATAGCTCACCATCCTATCGCCAAGTGCCCTGTTCCCGATCTGGTCGTGGTTCTGGGTGAAGGAAACAAAGGCAGTCGGCGGAAGTTCGGCACTGGGCTTGCCCCGAGTGCTGCCGCGGTAGGGCATCTCCTCTCCCTGAAAAACAAAACCCTCGGCTAGGGAGCGCGCCAACTTCTTGCTGTCGTGGGCATAGTCCGCATAATAGCCAAAGTCTTCGCCTGTGGCCGCGGTGTGCAGAACGTGGTGCAGATCATCGTTCCACTGCGCCGTGTAGAGCTTTGGAGTGCCGTCCAGATTGCGGCGCAGCAGGTCGCTGTTGTTTTCTTCGTTCTCAACGATGAGGTGGAGCGGCCGACCGGCAGTTGCAGCCCTCAAGCGTCGGGCCATCTCATGGAGCAAGTGCTCCTCGCTTGTGTCGACAATGGCTTGAACGGCATCGAAACGCAGCCCATCGATCCTGAACTGGGTGATCCAGTAGAGGGCATTTTGAATAACGAACTCGCGCACCCATTTGGAGTTTTCAGCATCGTAATTGATGCCCTGACCCCAGCTTGACTGGTGCTTGTCTGTGAACAGCGGCGCATAGTTCGGCATGTAATTACCGTCCGGCCCGAAGTGGTTATAGACCACATCAAGGAACACGCTGATACCACGTGCATGGGCCTCATCCACCAGGGCCATCAGGTCCTCGGGTCGCCCATAGCTGCTGTCTGGAGCATAGGGTAACACGCCGTCATAGCCCCAATTGTATCGCCCTGGAAAATCGCTAAGCGGCATGATCTGGAGGGCCGTGACGCCAAGCTGCTGCAGATGGTCCAAGCGATCTATGGCTGCACGATACGTCCCTTCCTTTGTGAAGGAGCCCACGTGCATCTCGTATATGACCATCTCCTCCCACGGTCGCCCCTGCCAGTCATCCGTGCGCCAGGCGTAGTCGCCGAGATCGATGACCTCGCTCGGGCCGTGCACATCTTGGGGCTGGAAACGCGACCCCGGATCGGGAACTTCGAGCCCGTCGGGCAACACGAATTTATAAAGGGCACCAGCTTGTGCACCGCTCGCCTTGAACATATGCCACCCATCAGCAGCAGGCTGCATGTCCTTGGGCTCTTCATCGTCCAGCTGCAGCAAAATTTTCCGATGGAGAGGCGCCCACAGCCTAAACTCGACGCCATCGTCCGAAAGGACTGGACCAAAGGAGAAGGACTGTTCTGAAGGAGACTGCAATTCGGCGGAAAGCATGAAGAACTCGTCTAGAGGAGGAGTTCCGGCAACGTTCCTCGCGGGCTCTCAGTTGCTGATTTAACCGATGCTGCTGTTTCCGTGGGGGAACCCGGTTTAGAGACTCTCGCCTTCGAGATCCGCCGCAATTGCTTTCCTTATCAGGCCGGCCGCAGCGTACCCACGATCCGCAAGGATTGCCCCGAATAGCCTTCCAGCCGAATGGTGAGTTCCCGATCGTCCGACAGGTCGCCAATAATAGTTTCCTGCAGCATATCCACGACTGGGCCCGGCTCAGCCTGGGGCAGGCTCACAGTCTCCTCAATCGGATCGGGGCCGAAGTTCAGAGCCGTGATCTGCATCCCGCGATTGTCGGGAAGTTCATGCACCATCACCAGCAAGCTTGGATTTTGCACCTCGGGAATGGCCGTCTGCTTGGCGGCGTAAAGGCTATAAGCCTGCCGCACCGAAAGAAGATGCTTGAGCTGGCTAGCAAAGGATTGCGGATCCTGCAGTTGCTGGTTAAGCGGCCCATAGAGCACCTTGGCCTTCGGCAGACCAGCGCTGGATTGCTGTGCGTCCGGATTCACATCAACCAGATCATAAGCGCCGCGCTCGATCCAGCGCGTGTCTCCTTCCTTTATCAACTCGCCCACGGTCTCGGAAGGCAAGGGAAGGGCGCCGACCAAGTCCCACCCCGAAAGGGCAAAAACCCCTGGCTGGTAGGCATTGAACATTGCCAACAGAAGGTGGATGCGTTTGATGAGCTCGGCCTGCTCAGGGGTAATCGCATCAAGGTCGCGTATGCCAAGCGCTGCGGTGATGACGCTGATGGTTGTGCAAGCAACGCCATTGGCCACGAAACGCAGATTGTATGGGGCCGCATCGCCGGTCAGCTTGAGATACATGGTGTCGCGCAAATGCTCGCGCAAAAGGCTGCCCGGCCAAGTCTGGCCTTCGAAACTATAGGTGTCGTGCGCGTGCTTGGTCCAGAAATGCACGAGCTCGAGTGTTAGCTCGTCATGGTTCTGCATCGCATGAACCAGCGAGGCCGGATCAATCCCGAAATCATGCACCTGTTTGAGCATCAGGCGCAGAAATTCTGTTTTTCCTGTCAGAAGCGCATGATGATAGGCAGGCCGGTTGATGAAGTCATACGATAAGTCCGCGCCACCCTTGGACATATCGGCGATATCATCCACGGTCAGGTTGAGCTCCTGAAAGGAGAACCCGCCGGCCTTGCGGATCATGCCCGCAATGACCTGGTTGCCGACCATGGATAGCGGGTGCCCCTCGGACCAGGCGGTAGAGTTTTGCTGCACTTCAACGCCAAGGAAACCATTGGCATCGAGCCGGACACCGCGCGCGCCCAGCACATCGATGGAGTGAAGCGCATCGCCTACAACCATTTGCGCAGCGGCGAAGGATGGGTCGAGCCAGTTGAGGGACGGCTGCCCCTCCTTGAAGTAATGGAGATATACCCAGCGCCGCGCGATGCCATCGACGCCTACGACAACGTCGGTGGCGCTCCAGTCCGTTTCCTTGACGCCGGGCTCGAAAAAGATCACGCGCCGAAGCTGGCCAACAATGTAGCCCTTCTCCTTGAGGGCATCCACGCATGCCGGCGGAACGTTTGCAGCCCGACGCCCCTCGGGAATCTCGGGCAACAAGTTCCAGTCCTCTTCGGGAATTTCAACCATGTGGTAGAGGCCGGGATAGTCCGCATAGAACATCTCGGCGAGCCGGAAGTCGGCGCCCTTGCCGGTATGAGCCGGTATAACATCGTCGATCACGATGGCATTATAGGCAGCTGCCACGCGGCTCATGGCGACGAATTCGTCAAGCGTGCCAAAATTGGGGTCGATCTCGAAGCTGATGCGGTCGAAATTGCCGTCAACCGTAGGCGTTTTCACCCCATCACGAATGCCGCCGGCTTCCTTCATGGGGCCGGTGTGCACGGCCTGAACGCCGACGGCAGCAAGGTTGCGCCAAAGCTCCGGGTCTCCAAGCGTTGCCAGAACGCTTTCACCCTCACGAGTCACAATGGAGGCAGGATAGGCAGTAAACCACACCGAAGCCTGGGCCGAGGCTGCGCGGGGCCGGGCCTCGGCATAGGGATGGCGCCAGAAACGCCCCTGGCCGGAATACCGGCTAGCGAGCTTGCGCGCATTAGCGAGCATCGACTGGCCAAGAAGCCATTCAACATACTGAGGATCAGGTTTGTCCATACTTGGCCCGTTCGATCTGATGGTTTGGACGTGAGAAGCGGTGGCTGGCCCCTCAACGCCTGACATCAGCCTGCGTTGCCTTGTGCCTGCATCGGCGCATTACAGATCTGCGCTTTTGCCGTTGGGGAAACCAACCTCCCCGTTCAAGCATTGCTGTGGCTTCTGAGGTAATCAAGGGGCGTCCAAGATGCTGACTGGTGCTGGCGCAGGCAAGGGCAATGAACAGCAGTCTCGCGCTGCACCGCCGCAAGGACCTGGTTCAGCCGAGCAGCCCGACCGGCTGATGCAACTCGCATCCAAGCGTATCGCCATCGAGGGCGTCGAGCCAGAAATCGACGGCGGCCGCTTTCCGGCCAAAGCCGTGGTTCACCATCCTTTCACAATTGAGGCGGACATCTTTGGTGATGGTCACGAGAGCATCGATGCGTGCTTGCTGTTCCGCCCGGCGGGGACGCAAGCCTGGTCGGAACAGCCAATGGAGTTCCTCGAGAATGACCGGTGGCGCACCACCATCGTCTTTCCCGAAAACCGCCTCTACGAATATACATTGGCTGGCTGGCGCGACCTTTTTGGAACCTGGCGCAAGGAAATCGCCAAAAAGCATGCGGCCGGCATTCCAATCGTCCTTGAACTCGAAGAAGGTCGGCGCCTCCTGGACGCGGCGCAGTTTTCCGAAAGAGCGTCCAAGGCCGACGCGGCTGAGATCAAGCAGGTGCTGCAAGCCTTTTCGCTGCTGCAAAACGATGTCGAGCGCCTTGGTCTTCTAAGTTCCGATGCTGTGGCAGCACTGATGAAGCGCGCTGCGGTGCGCACCAATTTCAGCCAGTACGATCACGTGCTGGAGGTGTTCGTTGATCGAAAGCTGGCTGCAATCGGGGCCTGGTACGAGCTTTTTCCACGCTCGCAGACTAATGATGCCTCGCGTCACGGCACCTTCGACGACGTGATCAAGCGCTTGCCCTATATCCGCGACCTTGGCTTCGATGTGCTCTATTTCCCGCCCATCCACCCAATCGGCCAGACCAACAAGAAGGGTAAGAACAACTCGCTGACCCCATCGCCCGCCGATCCGGGCAGCCCTTATGCTATTGGCTCGGAACATGGTGGACACGAGGCAATCGAGCCCAAGCTCGGCACCTTTGCCGATTTTGACCGGCTGGTGCAGGCGGCGCGGGAGCATAATCTTGAAATAGCGCTGGACTTCGCCATCCAGTGCTCGCCCGACCACCCCTGGATCAAGTCACATCCGGAATGGTTCGACTGGCGACCAGATGGGTCCATCAAATACGCGGAGAATCCGCCAAAGAAATACGAGGACATCGTCAACGTCCACTTCTACCGCCAGGCGATACCCAGCCTTTGGTACACGTTGCGCGACATCGTTTTGCTATGGATCAATCACGGCGTGAAGATCTTCCGCGTCGACAATCCGCATACCAAGCCCTTCCCGTTTTGGGAGTGGCTGATCGGGGAAGTGCGAGCGCAACATCCCGACGCCATCTTCCTTTCGGAAGCTTTTACCCGTCCCAAGGTGATGAAGCGCCTGGCCAAGGTCGGCTTCAATCAGAGCTATTCATACTTCACCTGGCGTAACGCCAAGTGGGAGCTTGAACAATATCTGACTGAGCTCACCCAGGAAGAATGCCGGCACTACATGCGGCCAAACTTCTTCCTGACCACGCACGACATCAATCCACGCTACCTGCAAAACAGTGGCCGACCCGGCTTTCAGACGCGGCTGATACTGGGCGCCACGCTTGCTGGCAGTTACGGCGTCTATAATGGTTTTGAAATTTGCGAGTCCGAACCCGTCCCCGGCAAGGAGGAATATCTCAACTCCGAAAAATATGAGATCCGCACCTGGGATTTCGACAAGCCGGAGAACGTCAAGTGGGACATTGAGTTCATCAACCGTTTGCGGCGTGAACACAAGGCCCTGCAGGATTTCACCAATCTCACCTTCTACAACGCCTGGAATGACAACATCATTTACTACGGCAAGCGGACGGCCGATTTCTCCGACTTCCTGCTGTTCCATGTTTGCCTTGATCCCCATAATCAGCAGGGCGCCGACTTCGAAGTGCCGCTATGGGAGCTTGGACTTCCTGATGATGCCTCGATCGAAGTCGAGGACATGGTTACGGGCCACCATTTTACTTGGCACGGCAAGTACCAGCACATTCACCTCGACCCATTCTACAAGCCTTACGCAATCTGGCGCCTGATCCCCCCGGGCGCACCGCGGTGACGGGCGCGTCAAGCGGGGCAGCAGCCGAGCCTGCGGTTGAACTGGCAACAATTGAGCTATCAGGCAACAGCATCCTTGCTGTGCTCGATGGACCAGAGGCGCAGCAGATCCAAGCGTACACACTACCGAACTTCTTGCCCCGTCAGCGCTGGTTTGGCGCCAAGGACAGCGCCATCAAGAGCGTCGTGCTGCTTCCGCTGGGTGAGTTGGAGGCTGGCAGGCACGCTCTCGTGGCTGCCGATGTTGCACTCGCAACAGAAACCCAGCGCTATCTGCTGCCCCTTTCGGCTCTGTGGGACGAGGGTACCACAAGGAGCGCTTCGCGCTTCACGCCCGTTTTGGCCCGCCTGCGCTCCGACGCTCGCTCGGGTGTTCTGATCGACAGTGCCTTGGAGCCGCACCTCGCAACAACCTTGCTGGACGCAATGCGCGCAAGACGGACCATTGCTTCGGACCTCGGTAATGTCGTTTTCGAGGCGGCGGACGGTCTTGTGGCTCTTGCCGAGATTGGTGAGCCGCGCCACCTGGGTGCCGAACAAAGCAACGTTTCCATCGCGTTTGGCAGCAAGGTAATCCTGAAGCTCTATCGTCGCCTACGCGCAGGAGATCAGCCTGATGTGGAAGTCGCGCGCTTCCTGACCAAAATCGGCCACTTCGCCAATACCCCCCAGTTCATGGGCCAGATCAGGCACGAAACGCAACAGGGGGAAAGAACTACGCTTGCGGCGGCTTTCGCTTTCGTTCCCAACCAGGGTGATGCCTGGACCGTGATCACAGAAGCGCTTTACCAGGACCTAAACGATAAAGGGCTGCTCGACGCGAGCACGAGCGAGGGGGCTACGGGCAAGACCCAATTCAATCAGAGCTTGAGGGTTGGCGAATTGCTGGGCCGTCGCACGGCGGAGCTGCACAAGGCCCTTGCCGTTGAAACTGATGACCCCGCCTTTGCCGTGGAGCCACTTAGTTCGGCCGATGTGCTTGTTTGGTCGAGCGAGGCAATCGTGGAGGCACAAGCGGCGCTGGATCAATTACTCGAGGTGCAGGCGAGCCTTCCTGCCGGAGCGCGCGAGCTGGCCACCAAGATCTTGGCCAAGCGGAACCAATTGATCGAGCGTCTTGGCGCTGGCGCCGGGATGACGCCCTCGGGCGGACGTTCCCGCATCCACGGGGACTACCACCTTGGCCAGGTGCTGGCGACCGCCGACGACTTCATGATCATTGATTTTGAAGGCGAGCCCCGCCGTACCCTCAAAGAGCGACAAGCCAAGTCCTCGCCCTTGCGCGACGTCGCCGGCATGTTGCGCTCATTCCACTATGCAGCCTGGACTGCCATCGACCGCTACCAGCGGCTGACCGGCGCTGAAGATGTTCGCGAGCGTGCCGAGGCTTGGCGCAAACAGGTCAGCGCAGACTTCGTCCGCGCCTATGAAGAACACATCGCGGGCGCTCCGAGCTACCCTCAGGACCCGGTTTTTGCGCGTGCCCTGACGGAAATGTTTCTGCTGCAAAAAGCCATCTACGAGGTCGGTTACGAACTCTCCAACAGGCCCGACTGGGTCGAAATCCCCCTTAGCGGGGTACTTGATTTGCTGAATGAGGGCTGAACCGGTGAACCAACCCATGAATGAACAAGCCGAGCGCCCATCTGCGTACCCATCCGATGTGGAAGCCATTGTCCGAGGAAGGCATGGTAACCCCTTTGCGTCCTTGGGAATGCAAGGCGGCAATGGGGAGCCAGTCGCCGTGAACGTTTTTGCCCCACAGGCAGCTCAGGTCGAGGTAATCGATAGTCAGTCGGGCGAACGGGTAGGCAGTCTTGCACGCATTCACCCCGAAGGTTTCTTCTCGGGCTTTATCCCCGGCCGCACGGAGCGTTTCACCTACCATCTGGCAATGTCTGCCGGCGAGTACAACTGGGAAACAGAAGACCCATACCGCTTTCCGCCTGTATTGGGGGAGTTGGACGAATATCTGCTGGGGGAGGGTCGGCACTTCCGCCTATATGAGCGCCTGGGCGCCCATCCCATCACAATGGAAGGGGTGGATGGCGTCTCCTTCGCCGTATGGGCTCCCAATGCCGCGCGCGTCAGCGTTGTTGGTGAGTTCAATGCATGGGACGGCCGGCGTCACCCCATGCGAAAGCGTATCGGGGTCGGCATATGGGAGATTTTCATCCCCGGCCTTACCAAAGGCGCGGTATACAAATACGAAATCCTGGGAGCACATGGCGAGCGCCTGCCGCTCAAGGCTGACCCGATGTCATTCGCTCAGGAGCAGCCTCCAGCAACCGCATCCATCGTCAATGGCCTGCCCGAGCATAGCTGGCAAGACGCCGAATGGATGAATGTGCGTGGCCAAGCGCAGGATCTCTCCGCGCCCATGTCAATCTACGAAGTTCACCTCGGCTCATGGCGCCGTAGCCTCGACAATCAAATGCTGAGCTACGAGGAACTTGCCGATCAGCTCGCCGACTATGTCAAGGATATGGGATTCACCCATGTCGAATTGCTCCCCATCACCGAGCACCCTTTTAGCGGCTCATGGGGCTACCAGCCGATTGGGCTGTTTGCACCGACTAGCCGTTTCGGCACCCCGGATCAGTTTGCCGCCTTTGTGGATCGGCTTCATAGCGCCGGCGTCGGTGTGCTGATCGATTGGGTCCCTGCGCACTTTCCGTCCGATGCCCATGGCCTGTCTCACTTCGACGGGACAGCCCTTTACGAGCACGAGGATCCCCGCCTCGGTTTTCACCGCGACTGGAACACGCTGATCTACAATTTTGGCCGCACCGAAGTTGCCAACTTTCTTGAAGCCAGTGCCCTGTTCTGGCTGGACCGCTACCACGTTGACGGTCTGCGCGTGGATGCTGTGGCGTCCATGCTCTACCTCGATTATTCCCGCAAACCCGGCGAGTGGATTCCCAACAAGAACGGCGGCAACGAGAACCTCGATGCCATAGCCTTCCTCAAGGAAACCAACACACGAGCCTATGAACTCTATCCCGGCACGCAGACCATTGCCGAGGAGTCAACGGCTTGGCCGGGTGTCAGCCGCCCGATCTACTCAGGTGGTCTGGGCTTCGGTTACAAGTGGAACATGGGCTGGATGCACGACACGCTCAGCTATATGAGCCTTGATCCGATCTATCGACGCCACCATCAGGGTCAGATGACCTTCGGCATCCACTACGCCTTCTCGGAAAACTTCGTCCTTCCGATCTCCCATGATGAAGTAGTTCATGGCAAAGGCTCGCTGCTTGGCAAGATGCCGGGAGACCGCTGGCAGAAATTCGCAAACCTGCGAGCCTACCTCACCTTCATGTGGACCCACCCGGGCAAGAAACTGCTCTTCATGGGCTGCGAGTTCGGCCAGGAACGCGAGTGGAATCACGATCAGTCTCTCGATTGGCACCTGCTTGAGGATCCGTTGCATGATGGCGTCCGAACCCTGGTGCGTGACCTCAATCGCGTTTACCGGGAGAACCCGGCACTGCATCAACTCGATTGCGACCCTGAAGGGTTTGAGTGGATCGACGCAAGCGATGCGGATGGAAGCGTATTCCTGTTCATGCGCAAGGCAAGTGACGGATCACCTCCACTGGTTATCGCCTGCAACATGACGCCGACGGTCCGCTCGGATTATAGGGTGGGCGTACCGCAAGGCGGTTCCTGGGGCGAAATCCTCAACTCGGACGCCGAAATCTACGGCGGCTCCAATGTGGGCAATGGCGGGCACATCAATGCCGAGGATGTGAGCTGGCACGGACGCCCGGCCTCGTTACGCCTCACCCTTCCACCACTCGCTGTGATTATTCTCAGCCCTAAATAGATTAGCCAGCGAAGTCAGCCTTTCTTGTAAGGCTGGCCTACTGTCCCGCTTGGATATCAGGCTCTCACAATGGCTGAAGCAGCTTTTCCACGGTGCTCTCGTCTTGCACGGACAAGAACTGAACGGCAAAGCCGCCTTCATCAAGGTGCCTGACCACCTTGCCGACGAGCTGGCCCACTGCCAAAGGCAGGCCAATATTGGGCTTGAGCGGAGTTGAAACGGCAACACCCGTTGCTGAAACATCTATCAGTGTGCAGTCGACTGTACTGCCATCTGCCATCAAGACCGTACTTTGCCGGGAGGTCGGCTTCCACCGCTTGTAGCTGCGATGCTCAGGTGCGCCATGCAGGACGCGTTTGCGGTACCAGCTGATCTTTGCTGCGAGTTTTTCACGTGCAGCCTCCTCCAGCTGCAAACGTATGACGCCGCCACCGTCGATCGCTCTGTCGACTCGTCCGAAGAACCCACCGATTTCGGCAAGCTGAACAACAAGGTTCTCGCCTCGTGGCAGGCGTTTGCCGCATGAAACCACAACTTGGACAGGGGTTAGAGAGCGAGCCCAACAAGATCGCGCGGTATCTGTGACAGGGCGACCTGCTTCGTCCAACAATGTGATCCGGCTTGCAATACCACCGATAAAGCGGACTTGTTCCATAGAACTGCGTCACCTGCCATTTCGCTGCCGCTCGTACGGCGGACTTCTGAACGCCACGTCCTGACAATGCATGAGCATTGTCCCGGTATTGTCGTAGATTACGCAGCGCCGTGTCGCTAGGGCGACAGAGGAGGAGTGCAGGCCCGGTACTGCAATGGCTAGCTAACGACAGAAGTCCTTAACGATTGGCTAAGGCTTGGTGGGCGGACGCCAGCGGAGACCTTTTCTTGGAGTGAAATCGGTCTCCGGCGTCACCGTGCGTCAACAGGCTGCCAGAAGCTGGCACGGCCGGCGGTGACGCCGTCATGTAAGCAGATCGATAAGTTCTTCATCGGCCCACTAGAGTTCGCAAAGAGCAGCCGGGCAATCTCCGGTCGTGAATGCGAAATGGTCCGCCCGGCCCTCCACGGCACAGGCGATCACCCGCTGCCATTATGCACTTCGTTTATGCCCTAGGCCTTTCCTCACGCAGCACTTCTGCAAGGCTTATGAAGGCGGGATTGGCGCCGAGCTCCTCAAGAGAACACCCGGTGCGGATGCGCCAGTTTGGATATTCAGTTGTCGTGCCGGGCAGGTTGGCCTGCGTTTGGGACATCAACATGTCATCCAGCTGAACCGCAAACAGAGCCGAACTGCTGCGTGCAGCATACCGATGGATAGCTCGAAACAGCACCTCACCCAACTCCTGAGGGAGTTCTTGTCCGCCCGAAACGACCGCCGCATACTGCTCGTCTAAAAGACCTGCCCGACCTAAAGCCTGCAGCAAGGCCATCCGATCCTGGGTGCGCTCTTCCAGCGCAGCTTTGGTGTCCTTCTCGGATTGCCGCCCCGTTTCGGCGCGCAAGTGGATGTCGGCCGCTTTCCACCAGCCCGCCAATGTTGCCAGGTCGTGGGTTGAAATGGTCGCCAGCGCCAGCTCAGGATAGGCTTCGGGCGGAATGAAAGCGCCGTCCTCGTCCTTTTCGAAGTAAAGCACTCGATAGGAGAATATCCTAGCCTTCTTTGTCACCTCGCGGAATCCCTTCGGAACCGTGCCGAGGTCTTCGCCAATTACCACTGTATTAGTTTGTTGGGATGCCTTGGCCACAGTGTCCAGCATTGCGCCAAACGGGTAGCGGATAAATCCGCCTTGTTTCGGCTTTCCGCTGGCCGGAACCCACCACAGCCGGGCAAGCCCCATCGCATGGTCGATCCGGACCGCGCCCGCGTTTTTCATCAGGGCAACATAGGCGTCGGCAAGCGGCTTGAAGCCGCGGGAAGCCAGCACCTGTGGTGCAAGGGGCGCCAAGCCCCAATCCTGCCCTTCGGAATTCAGCAGGTCAGGCGGGGAGCCTACCCGAGCGTCGCGTACGGCTAGTTCCGGGTCCGCCCAGGTTTCTGCTCCATCGGGCGCCACCCCCACCGCGAAATCTAAGTAAAGACCGACCTGCATGCCTGCCTGCTTGGCGCGGGCTTGTGCCTGGGCAAGTTGGGTTTCCGCTACGAACTGCAGCCACAGGTGAAAGCGAACATCCTCTTCATGTTCGTCTTCGAAACGCTTTACGGCATCGCTGTCCCGCTGCTGCATGTCGCCGGGCCACCGGTTCCAACCCGCGCCGCCGCCAAACGCAACTTCGTGCTCCGAAATTGCTTCAAACAACGCAAAGGACCGCAGACCGTCTCCGCCCTCTTGGCAAAACTTCTCGAATTCGCCGCTCAATGAAGGAGCTAGTGACTTAAAAAGCTGGCGCAGCAGCTTCACCTTGACCACGTTGGAGGCAGCATAGTCGACTAGCTCCCCGCCCAACATCTCGAACAGTTTGGGGTGCGTCTTACGAAGACGCTGTTGCGCCTCATCACCCCCTTCAATCCTGTCCACCGCGATATATAGCGGGTTCAAATACCGCCTAGTGGATGGAGAATAGGGGCTGGTCCGCTCTGGGTCCGACAAGAACAGCGCATGAAGCGGGTTGACCCCCAGGAAATCGGCGCCCACTCCGCCCACCAGTTCTGCAAGCCTTGCCAGATCTTCAAAATCCCCGATGCCCAAGTTCCGGGACGAACGAAGGGCGTAAAGCTGACAAGTAACACCCCAGAGGCGCTTTCCCAGAACTTGCGAGGGTAAGGCGCAGGAGAGGGGAGCATCCGGAGCCTTGTCCTTGAAAGATCCAAGCTGGTCATCATCTGGATCCACGCGCAGCACCTTCAAAAGAGCCCGCTTCGCTTCATCGGAGATGTCTACGGTTTCGCCAATTTGCGAGGTGTACTGAATCTGGATGCCATGACTTCTGGCTAGGTTGTCGAGGTGCTTGGACATGCTGCGCTCACCGATCCACTAGGAATATATGCATGAGCGTCGTTAAATCTCTTGTCACTTGCAGTTCCTCATTAGTGCAGCTCGCCCACGTTGTTCCCAGCCTTCAATGGCCTAGCTCTCCGGCATTGCCCGGATGAGGGCAGCAGTGCTGCCATATTGGCTCTCGGACATCATCAATGCTGTGACGACGACTGGATGGCCGAAACCAACCTGCTGGGCGGTACAGGCTTGTTCAGGAACTCGACGCGCTCTGGCAGTTCTCCGTTCAGCGGGGTCCGTGCTGCAGATACGACGATGATTTCGATGTGCGGCCAAATGCACCTGACGTGATTGGCCAGAACAATGCCGCTGCGTGTGCCGGGCATGTTGATGTCTGTGATGAGGCCCATGAACTGGTCACTGTCGGCTTCTAGAATGGAGAGCGCCTCCACAGTGTTGGATGCCTCCCTCACCGCGTAGCCGCAGTCTCGTACAATCTGCGTCAACTCCATGCGAGCGAGCGGCTCGTCATCAACAATCAGAAATGCTTTGCGCGGCGTGTGTTTGGCTGTTGTCATTTGTCACAAGCAACGGGTGGTGCCGTATGTCAGTTGCCGCCCGCAACGTGTGTAAGTCGCCTCTCGTGCTGCCATCGATCCGACGAGAGCATGCGGCTCATCAAACGTCGGCGATGGGCGATATCTGCTGCTGAATAGCGGTTTTGCTTATGCTAGGTCGGGCCGAGCCGGAGAACTACCCATGGACCAGATTATCGAAACCTTCAGCGCCATTGTTGGGCGCAAACATGTCTATGTCGGTGATCAGGCAACGCGCCGTTTTCGCAAGGGCTATCGCTATGGCGATGGAGAGATTCTTGCCGCAGTGCGGCCAGGAACTTTGGTTGAGCAATGGCGGGTGCTGCAAGCTTGCGTTGCAGCCGATTTGATCGTGATCTTCCAGGCCGCGAATACCGGCCTGACGGGCGGCTCAACTCCGTTTGGCGAAGGCTATGATCGTCCGATTGTCATCATTAACGTCATGCGGATCGACCGCATCGACCTCGTTGACGAAGGGCGGCAAGTCATTGCTCTTCCCGGTGCGACCCTCGACAAACTGGAAAAGACGCTCCGCCCGATCGGACGCGAGCCTCATTCGGTCATCGGCTCAAGTTGCATTGGTGCTTCGGTTACAGGCGGGGTGTGCAACAATTCGGGTGGTTCGCTGATCCGACGCGGCCCAGCCTTCACCCAGTTTGCCATCTTCGCACAGATCGACGCCGGCGGGCGCCTCCACTTGGTCAACCATCTTGGTGTGGAACTTGGCGAGGATCCGGTGACCATCCTCTCGGGGATGGACAACAAGAGCTACAGCGAAAACGACATATCCTACGCAACAAACCAATGGGCCTCGGACCGGGAATACGGCACGCATATCCGCGACGTTTCAGCCGCCACGCCGGCGCGCTTCAACGCAGATCCGCGGCGCCATTATGAAGCATCCGGCTCTGCCGGCCGCATCGGGGTTTTCGCCGTGCGGCTCGACACCTTCGAGGCGGACAAAGACGCAACCGTTTTCTATATCGGCACCAACGATCCGGCCGAACTTGGGGAAATCCGACGTGATATCCTCTCGAGCTTCCACAATCTGCCGATCGCAGGCGAATACATTCACCGGGACGCCTATGAGACGGCGCGGATCTACGGCAAGGATCTCTATCTCTTTATTCGCACCTTCGGCACAGACAACGTGCCCAAAGCCTTTGCTGCGAAAAGCTGGTTCGATGGCATCACCGAAAAGCTTGGCCTCGGCGCTACCGTCTCCGACCATCTGCTCACCGGCCTCGCGCGCTTGTTTCCCGAGCACCTGCCGCAGCGCATGAACCAATTCCGCGATCGGTTCGCCCATCATCTGCTGCTCAAGATGGGCGGGGACGGTGTCGCCGAGGCGCGCGAATATCTGCGCTCCCGCAAGCCATCCGACCATACGGCCTATTTTGAGTGCACCAGGGAAGAGGGCGACGCCGCATTTCTGCAGCGCTTTGCCGTCGGCGGCGCGGTGGTGCGGTATCGGGCCACGCACCGCAAGACCGTCGAGAATATCGTGGCGCTCGACATTGCCTTGCCGCGAAACATGCACGACTGGTTTGAAGCCCTACCTGCTTCCATCACCGACCGGATTGAGCGTACGATCTATTGCGGACATTTCTTCTGCCACGTGCTGCATCAGGAATATCTCGCGAAAAAAGGCGTCGACTGCCATCAACTGGAAGAGGACATCCTGGCAACGCTCGACCTGCGTGGCGCGCAATACCCAGCCGAACACAATGTTGGTCACCTTTACACAGCCCAGCCACAGCTGGAGGCGTTTTACCGGGAGCTCGACCCGACCAATAGCTTCAATCCGGGCATAGGCAAGACATCGCGCAAGAAGATGTGGGCCTAAGGGTGCTCGCAGGCGGGAAGTTCAAATGAATAAGGGCGGGATCGAAAACCCGCCCTTATTCTATTTCCCGGCTCTTACTGGCCGCGGATCTTGGCCAGTTCAGCGTTGACGCGTTCGATCACGTCAGCGCCGATCGATGCGGCACTGCGTTCGTAGACGGGAGCCACCGCAGCGCGGATCTCGGCCATGTTCTCTTCGGAGATGTCGTTGACCTCGAGGCCCGCATCCTTGATGCGCTGCAGCGACTGCTCGGATAGTTCGCGGCTCGCCTGGCGCTGCACATCACGACCAACGGCCGTGCAATCAACCAGGATTTGCTGCTCTTCGGCCGAGTAGGTGTCAAAGATCGGTTTGGAGAACAGCACCATGAAAGGCGTGTAGGCGTGGCGGGTATTGGACACATAGTCCTGCACTTCAAAGAAGCGCGAGGTGTCGATCGTCACATAGGGGTTTTCCTGTGCGTCGATCGCGCCAGTTTCCAGCGCCGTAAACACTTCACCGAAAGCCATGGGCTGCGCGTTGGTGCCCAAGGTCTGGAAGGTGTCGAGGAAGATGTTGTTCTGCATCACGCGCACGCGCATGCCCTGGAAGTCTTCCAGGCTTTCCACCGGGCGAACCGAGTTGGAAAGATTGCGGAAGCCGTTTTCCCAGAACGAGAGATTGACCAGATTGTGCTTGGGCATCATGTCGGCCATGTACTTGCCGAACTCGCCGTCAAGCAGGGCATCTGCTTCCTGTTCGTTGGAAATCAGGAACGGCAGATCGAACACGCCAAGGGCTGGCTCAATGGCAACCAATGGCGATGACGAGGAAATCACCATCTCCAGCGTGCCCGAGCGCAGTGCCTGAGCCGACTGCAGATCGTCACCCAGAGCCGAGCTCCAGAACGCGTTGATGGTCCAGGCGCCACCGGTACGCTCGGCGACGCATTCCTTCATGGCATCCACGCCATCACCGACCGGATGGTCTTCCGCGATGCCGTTGGCGATACGGATGGTGCGCTCGGAAACCTGCGCATGGGCCGGTATGACGGAACTGGCCAGAAGCGTGGCGGCAAGGCCAGCGGCGACGAGGGATTTGGTATTCATGATCATTCTCCTCCTTGAAGACATTATAGTTCTTAGGGCGAACGCCGCCCTAGTGGCGCATCCAGCTCAGCGGCACGAGTACCAACTGAGGGAAAAGCGTAAGCAGCAGCAACACCAGAAGGTGCGCAACAAGAAACGGTGTGACTCCCTTGATGACCCGGCCTAGGGGCACGCGTGCCACGCCGCTGACGACGTTGAGCACAACACCCACTGGCGGAGTCAGAAGGCCGATGCAATTGTTCATGATGAACATCACGCCGAAATAGACCGGATCGATCCCCGCCTGACGAACAATCGGCATTAGGACGGGCGTAAGGATGAGGATCGTCGGCGTCAGATCGAGCGCGGTACCCACAACGAACACCAGCACCATGATCATCAGCATGAGCAAGAGCTGGTTGCCCATGACTGGCTCAAGGATGCGTGTGATCTCGCCTGGAATGTTGGCACTGGTGATAAGCCAGGCCGAAACAAGCGCTCCCGCCACCAGGAACAAGACCACCGCAGTAGTCTTGGCAGCACGCAGGAAGACGCCATAAAGCTCGCTGAACTTGAGTTCGCGGTAGACAAAGAGCCCGACGAACATCGCGTAAACGGCGGCCACAACACCAGCTTCGGTCGGGGTGAAGATGCCGAAGCGAATACCGCCCAGGATGATCACCGGCATCATAAGGGCCCAACCGGCTCGCAGGGTAGCACGGCCGCGATCGCTCCAGCTCGCCTTTGGAAGGGATTCAACGCCATCGCGCCGCGAAACAAAGCCCCAGGTGACCAGCAAAGCCACGGCCATCATCAGACCCGGTACGATGCCGGCGAGGAACAGCTGAGTGATGGAAACATTGGCTGCCACGCCGAAGATGATGAACGCGATCGAGGGCGGGATCACTGGCGCGATCACGCCACCCGCAGCGATCAGGCCGGCCGAACGGGGCACGTTGTAGCCAGCCTTGCTCATCATGGGGATCAGGATGGCAGCTAAGGCGGCCGTATCAGCAGCAGCCGAGCCCGAAAGCGCGGCCATGATCAGGGCCGCGATGATGGCTACAAAACCCAGACCGCCCCGGAGGTGACCTACAAAGGTGATGGCGAATTCAATAATGCGCTTGGATAGTCCGCCCGCATTCATCAGCTCGCCAGCCAAGATAAAGAATGGGATGGCCAGAAGCACGAAGCTGTTGGCGCCATCGACCATGTTTTGAGCCACGATCTGGGGCATGAACATGCCCATGTAGCTCATCAGCACGATGCCGCAGAAAATCAGCGCGAACGCAATCGGCGCACCGATTGCCATGGCGCCCAGCAGCGACGACAGAAAGACGACAAGGGTCATTCGCCACGCTCCAGCAGGGCATCGATACTGTCATAATCCCCAACGAACTGTGCGATTTCTTCCTCGGTGGTGCGTCCTGTCAGGATCTTGAACAAGCGCCAGATCGCAATGATGGCGACCCCGACCGCGGTAAACATGGTTATTCCATACACATAGGCCAGCGGCATGCCTGCTACGGGCGAGCGCATGGTTGCGTTGATCGGTGCCTGCAACCAGCTGCCCCAGAACAGGACGGCGACACAGAGCAGGATCAGGAGATTGCTCAGGAACATGCAGATGATCCGGCCGCGTCGCCCGAACATGCGCACCATGGTCTCGACCCCCAGGTGCCCGTGCTCGGCAAATGCCAAGACCGCCCCGATAAAGGTCAACCAGACAAAGAAGAACCGGCTCAACTCCTCGGACATGACGAGGCCGGAGTTGAAGCCATAACGAAGGACGACGTTGAGGAACACCATGCCCGTCATGCCCACGAGGAGCAGGACAATGGAAACCTCGATGACTTTGCCGATTGCTGACGTAAATACCTTCACGACCTGACACTCCAGGCCATGACCGGCAAGGCCACAGGTGACACGCGCATTTCCTCCCTCGCAGTTGCCTGTTCTTGGGACAAGGCACCGCATGCTTCCCAGCCAACGGACCTTTGGGGTGCGTCAAACTAGACGGCGATCTAAATGGTAGCGTATGTCATTGTCAACGGGATGGCAGTGGTGAGTGGGGGCGCTGAGGGGCTGCATGCACGACAACATGAGGGCCTACAGGGCCGTAACGCTGAAGGACGTAGCGGCTGAAGCAGGCGTCAGCCTCATTACCGCTTCGCGCGCATTGCGCACACCCGAAGTGGTCTCGGCCAAGACGCGGGAGAGGGTAGCTATGGCCATAAACCTCCTTGGCTATGCGCCCAATCAAGCAGCCCGCGCGCTGGCTTCAGCAAGGAGCGCCATTATCGGCATCATCGTGCCTTCCGTCAGCAATCTGGTCTTCACCGACGTTCTGCGCGGTGTTTATGACGCCATTGAGGGCACAGATCTGCAGGTGCAATTGGGCAACTCCCGCTACACCGCGCGAAAGGAGGAGGAATTGCTGCGCGTATTCGCTGCCCAACGCCCGACGGGTTTGATTGTCGCGGGAAGGGACCAGACACCTGAGGTACGTGCCATTCTCAGCCAGTTTGGCTGCCCCATCGTGCAGGTCATGGACCTTGATGCTGAGCCCGTCGACATGAGCATCGGTTTTGATCACACGGGCGGCGGCCGGGTCGCCACACAGCATCTACTGGATAGGGGATACCGCCGCATCGGGTTTCTGGGCGCCCGCATGGATGCGCGCGCCCGCCGGCGACTCAATGGTTACACAAAGGTCCTCGAACAGGCAGGACTGGCCGATCCCAAGCTGGTGATGACCACGCCACAGCCCTCATCTGTCGCTCTTGGCGGCAGAATGCTCACTGAATTTCTGTCGGCAGTGCCCGACGCCGATGCTGTGTTCTGCAACAATGACGACATCGCCATGGGAGCACTGTTTGAGTGCCAAAGGCGGGGCATAAAGGTGCCCGAGCAATTTGGCATCATGGGCTTTAATGACCTCGAATATGCCGACGCCATCGCGCCATCACTGTCGACAATTCGAACGCACCGCTACCAGATGGGCCGTCGGGCCATCGAGATGATCGTCGCTGCCAATTCAGGCGAGCGCCCGGAGCCAGCCACAGTGGATCTCGGATTTGAACTCATGGCTCGACAAAGCACGGCTCGCGCGTAAAGCATCAGCTTCGTGCAATAGTCCATTTTGTGTGCTTGCAGTTCGGGCATTCATCGCCGGCGAGATGCGTATTCGGATCCCTGGTGGTTCCACACCTAAAACAAGCCAGTAGATCCTGCGACAGTGCAGTATCCTTTGGACTAATCTCCACAGGCGGGCTGATCTCCCAGGGTGGAACAATCGGTAACCCGGGCCGGCTACCTTGCTTTGCCCTGAATACCGTCAGTGTGCCATTAGTCTCGATATAGGCATGCTCCACCTCCCCTAGGTGTTCAATGCCATGTCCCCTGAGTTGCTGGAAAAGTTCACCATCGCTCAGCGCTGTTTTTTCAAAGAAAGACAAACAAATAACCCCGGCATTAATTGCTTCCTCGGGCACGCCGTCCAGGGCTCGCTCGACAGACGGCCGCCGGGCCATGAGCGTGTCCAAACCCTTGTTGGCAAAAACAACCAGCGTGACCACCGCCAACGCATGAGTTAAAGGCACATCGGGATAGAACATGGCGTCACCCACGGCCGAGCCGAGGGCGATAACCAGGAGGAACTCAAGGTTTGACAACTGCCCGACCGCGCGGCTGCCTAGCCAGCGCAACAATCCCAGCGTGTAGAAGTAAATGACAATTGTTCGGAACAGGATCTCCGCCAGGAACAATGGCGACTGGTCGCCAAAAAATATGCGTCCCCAGTCGAACAGCTCGATAGCAGCAGGATCCAAGGCGTTCCCTTCCTATGCAGCGATAATGGTTTAGTGCTGCTGCGGTCTACAGTCCAGCGGCGCGGTAACCGTTTCATGCGCCAACCTAGCGGAACCAGCCTCCGATAACCGATTCCACTCCGCCAGTGCGGGTAAGCCGCGTTCTGAGATCTGCCAGTTCTTGCTCCGTCCAACCCGCGGGCTGGGTGATCTCGACCCAGGCATCAAGATAGTTCGGCGGCGCGTAGACATGACCGAACCCCACCGGAGCGGTCTGTGCCAAAGCCATGTCGAGCGCCAGCTGCAGAAAGGTAACCACGGGATACCAGGTCAGCTCCGGGGAGACATCGGGCGCCCGGTTCGCCAGCCACTCGGGTGGTCGATAGAGCGCTGCTGGCTCAAAGAAAACAATAGGGTCGCTAGGATACTGCAAATACACCATCCGGATCGGGCCCCAGAAAGCTCCAGGGATTTCGAGCGCGTTCTGCTGGTTGGTGAATCGGATCGTCGAGCTGTTGCCGAAACGTGGGAGCCATCGTGGGGTGTGGGGATCTCGGTTGTCGGTAGCCGAGCGCCACTGCCTGCTCGCAAAGGGCGGTCCGGCCCATAGTGCACCCTGGATTGGGTCGGCCAACACGTCATAGAGCAACATAGATTCTTGCGACGCATAGGCCCCAAGGCTCAAGCCATGCAGATAAAGCTTTGGCCGAGTCTCCCGGGGAAGCTGGGTCCAATATTCATACACGGTTGAAAACAGGACTTGCGCTGTTTCGGTGCCGACATTTGGCTCCGCAAGCAGGGATAGCCAGCTCGTCAGATAGGAATACTGCACGGCGACACTGGCCACGTCCCCACCATGCAGCATTTCAAGCGTGTCGATCGCCGGCGGATCGACCCAACCTGTGCCAACTGGCATGATCAACACGAGAACGGAGCGCTCGAACGCGCCCACCCGGATCATTTCGGCCAGCGCGAGCCGAGCCCGCTCCTCCACCGAAGGGGCGGAGCGCAGCCCTACATATATGCGCAAAGGAAGCTGGGCAGGCTTGCTGGTAATCGCCTCTATTTCAGGTGCCGTGGGGCCTGCCCGAACATAGACGCGCGCGTCGCGGCCAATCGTATCCCAAGGCACCAATGAAGCCGCGCTTCCCGATTGCAGCGGATTGACTGGCGGCCCCTCATACTGCCCAGCGAGTGCATCAAGCTCTGCATAAAAATTGTCGGCGGCCTGCAAGGAGAGGCGCAGGAGAACACCGTTAACCAGCAAGGCGGTGACCGTGCCAACAATCACCATGCCGCCGATCACGGCTATGCGGCGGGGCAGGAATGCCGCCAGACGGCGTGAAACGCTCCGCACGCCATGGGTAAACAGCGTTCCAACGCCGATCAGAACGAAGGCCACCACAATGGCTATAGCGGCAAGCTGCAGCGAATGGGCGCGGGCCACCGGCTCCATTCCCATCACAGCCCCAATGGAGTTCTGCCATCCTGGGGCTTTCGTAAAAAACCAGATCACAGCAGCCAGGGACAGAACGGCGACAAGCGCTCTCGCCTTTCGCTTGTGAGGACGCTCGACGATCGGCAATTCCAGAAAGTGCCACAACCAGGTCAGGAATACGCCGATTGCAAAACCCACGGCAAACACGAACCCACTCAGCACTCCTTGCAGAACATATGACCTAGGCAGGAGCGAGGGAGTGAGCGACAGGCAGAAAAACATAGTCCCAAGGACCATGGCGCCCGTGGGCGTAAACCGTGCAAGGGAAGCGAGGGGATTGCTACGCACCACTACTCCAATTCGCCTCGTCCTTTCAGCAGGGGAGGCGACAACTAGCGGCTATCGCACCACGAAGTGGCTTTAACTTCAACTGCTTGCACGCAGGATCATCTCCAGGAGCGTCACGTAAACGCGCTCAAAGTCATTGCCGCGCTCGAAGGGGTTGATGATATCGTGTGGCAGTCTGTGCTCGAGGGGGAGCACCTCGATCCCTACATCCTTCCCATGCGCTTGCCAGCTTTCAACCAAAGTATGCGTCACCTTATTGCTGACCGATCGGTCAGCTGCATTAAGAAGAAAGCCGATACTACAGGCCCTGGGAGCATCTTGTTTGGCTGCTGCGCGCACGTGTTGGCCCAACACCATGATCTGAGCCAGTGCATGGGTAGCGGGCAGCGCAAAAGGGTAGTCGATCTGCTCGGCTGCAACATTGGCGAGAGGGTTCCAGCCAATCACAAGATTGGGCATTTTCAGCAACAGCTCGCTTGCGGCCTTAACCGCCTGCTGCGGCAGCATGAACGGCGCAAAAAACGGAGAAATGCCTATCACTTGTCGCACGTCCGGGCGGTTCTGGGCGACCCATGATGCAATCGTTCCCCCCGCAGAGAGGCCCACAACCAATACCTGCTGGCCCAATCCAGCTGCAATGTCCACGGACTCGTTGGCCAGATCGATGAGCTTGTCTACGCTGAATTCCGCCATGGACAGGCGCCGAGGATTGAGCCCGCAATGGCCGAACATGCGGGGCAGGTAAACATTGAATCCAAGGTCATGGAAGCGCCTCGCAAACAAGCCACCTTGGGCCGGGCAACTCGTGAACCCATGGAAATAGACGACCGCTTTTTCCACCCTTCTACCATGGGTCAGTAGTGTTGAACGGCAACGCCTGTGCAGTGGAAGCTCTTTCTCCCGTGCCTCCACTACAGCGAAGCGTTGTCATTGCCCTTTCGTAATGGTCATCCGGATCGGCCACCAAAACTCCCCCAGCATCCTCCGCAGAGCGTCTCAGCCTTGGTTGTCGGCATGTTCGGGCGTGTTCGCTAAGTGGGCGGCATCGCCGAGCACCTCCCCGATATAGAGCTCGCGAAGCCCCACCAGCAGCACCACCGTCAGGGGCACGCCAAAGGCGATACCGAGAGGACCAAAGATCATGGCCATAGCGACGAGCGAAAACAGAGCAATCACCGGCGGCAGTTCAACAGTCCGCTTCTGTACCAGGGGCATGAGCACATTGCCCTCGGTTTGTTGAATAACGATATAGGCCCCCAACACCCACCAGAAGGTCTCTAGGCTCTGCCCGAGCGCCGCAATCCCCAGCGGAATATAGGCAACAATCGCGCCAATATAGGGAATGAACTCGAGCAGCCCTGCAATGAGGCCAAGAGCCAAGGCAGATGGCACGCCAAGGATCGTCAGGACGACCGCCGTAGCAACGCCAATAACGGCCATGGCGATCAACTGACCAACAAGCCAGCGCTGCAGCGCCGAGCCCGCATTGTTGAGGGTTTGCCGTAAGCGATCCCGCTGCCGCAACGGAAAGAGTTGCAGGAACCCTTCTCTGTGTCCCTCGGGATCCAGCGCCAGAAACAATCCGCCGGCTATTACCATGATAATGGACGACACGACGCTGAATACCCCCGGCACATAACCCAGCGCTCCCCTGATCCATGTCATGTCAGGGGCTTCGTTCAGCCATTGCTGGACATCGATACCGAACCGCTCGTTCAAGGCGGCGCTCGCAACGGGAATGGCGTCGCGGAGCGTAGTTAATTGCATCGCTACCTGCGTCCCCATCACCATGACCAGAACGCCTATGATAGCTCCGATCAGGATACAGGCGACCGCCACCGCGCCCTTACGCCTGAGCGGAATCGCCTTGCGAACCAGTTCGGACGCGCTCCACACGATCACCGCCAGGACAACCGCGGCGAAGAACAGCACAAATATGTAGCGCAGCGTCCAGGTGAGAAGCACCAGGCCTACAATGCTTGCGGCAACCAGCGTGGTCAGCGCTACCGAAGCAAGCCTTGCGCGCATGCTCAAAGACGGTGAATCGGTCATGCTTGTTCCGGGGTTGAGAGGCCAGGATGCTGCAGCTGCCGGGCCAGGTGCGTAGCAGGACCACCATAGCTCAGCAGCATTTGAACGCGAGCCGGCGCGAAAGGTTGATCTCTCCACAACTAGCCGTTGGAAACCCGGACGTTCATTGCACGGACTGCGTTCTTGAACACCCTGCTAGTTGCTGTATCAACCAAGGGGGAGGCGATGAATGACCGACAAGGCTGCCACTGAAGTCGCGACGCCGAGCTTGCCGGTTAGTTCGAGCGAAGCCACCACGCTCATGATTCACTATTACCGCGCAGAGATGAGCCGGATGAATGCCTGGCGCAGCCGGCTCGATCTCACAAGCAATTGGTCGATCACCGTAGTCGCGGCATTGCTTTCGGTGTCTCTCTCCACACCCACTGCCCACCATGGCCTGGCGCTCTTTGCCATGTTGATCATCCTGCTGCTGCTCTTTGTGGAGGCGCGGCGATACCGGTTCTATGATGTCTACCGCATGCGCATCCGGCAGTTCGAACGCCATTATTTCGGGCAGTTCTTCCAGGCAGATACGCAAGGCGGTCCCGAGCCGTGGCTCGTCATGTTGGCCCAGGATCTTCGGCACCCACGCTTTCGCATTTCGCTTGTACGCGCCCTTCGGCGGCGGCTCAGGCGCAACTACATCTGGATGTTCCTGATCCTGCTCCTTGCCTGGACCTTGAAGATCGCGTCACCCGATCTGCAATCAGGAGCGCACCTCGACCCATCGCGCCGGATCGAAACCATTATCGGCCATGCCGCGATCGGCCACTTGCCCGGATGGCTGGTTATTCCTGTGGTGGTCTTCTTCTACATCGCCCTTGTAACCGCCTGCTTGCGCGGCAAGGATCGTGGCGGCGATGAGGTGCATGTCTAGCGCATGCGAGGCGCGCTGGGTCTTACTGGAGGAACTCCACGCTAACGCCCTTCTCGACCATCCCAGCAAGTTCCTCTGCGTCCCAGTTGGTCAGTCGCACGCAACCATGCGACGCTGTCTTGTCGATTTCGGATGGCTCGGGCGTGCCGTGGATGCCATAGGTAGGCTCTGAAAGGTCTATCCAGACCGTACCAACTGGATTGTTCGGGCCCGGCGCAAGCTCCAGCACCTCGTCATTGTTGCCCTGCTGGAAGTTGACCTCTGGATTATAGGTATAGATTGGTTCGGGGGCGATTGCGGTTACCGTGTGGGTACCGACGGGCGACGGATTGTCGTCGCTACCTACAGTCGCGGGATAGGCGACAATGAGCCTGTTGTCCCTGTCATAGGCACGGAGCTGACCAAGTTTCTTGTCGGCCTCGATCCGCGCCACTTTGCCCTCCAGGGGTTCGGCGAGCTGGGCAACGATCACCTGCTCACCAGCAACTAAGGCAGAGCTCGGGTTCAGCGCCCTGAAGAGATCGATGTCCATGTGGAACTTTTCGGCCAGACCCTCCTCAATGCTCGTAAATCCAAGGTGGTCATATCCGGCAAGCTCGGCATAATCCTCCGGCAATGGCCCGACCACCGCAGCCTCGTCCTCGGGGCTGATCGTGTAGGGAAATAGAACCGGTCCGCCTTTCTCCAAAATCCCGATGACATCAGGATCAAGCTCCCCGTCCGCTGCCAAGCCATTAAGCGTTTCGATCACGGCTACTGCCTTGCGAACATTTTCTCCATCAAACCCATCGATGACGCCCGGCGATGCTCCTGCCCAATCAAGCAGAATTTGAAGGCGCACCACGCTGGGATCAGGCTGATCCATCTTATCCATATCGCCGGCTTCAGGCTCCTCGGCCGACTGAGGCAGCGACGGCGGGGCAAGGCTCTCCAGCCGGGCCGCATTCACGGCATCCATGGTGAGAGCGAAGTCTCCCTCCTGGGCAAGCGCCGGAGACAGTGTGGCAAGAAGGGCGGCGGAAACAAGCCAAGGGGCAGGGGTCACGATATTTCTTTCGCTTTAGTGATCATTCGCATAGGCGCGCCAAGCAGCTGCCGCCGTGACATCCCATGTCGAGGTGGAAGTGGTCGCTGTGTTCTTCGTTAGCCTCTGGCCCGAGCGTCGTTGCAAACAACGAACATGCCGCGTCATGGGCAAACCGGAGAAGCCGGCCCTCCGGCGCTTCATTCTTTGGCCAGTCTGACTGGACCACGATATCGCCGCCGTCATTCAGCTTGAAGCCGACCACATCAAGCGCATTGGCAAACCCATGCTCGGACACCCGCTCGGCGTCCCCACCTACGGTCTCGCGGCACGAAAAGCTCGTGCCCACACTCAACTCGGCCAAGCCGGTATTCCGCTGCGCCTGCAGATACCTATCGACCATCTCGGCCCAGGACGGCAGGTTTGTCGCCATCTCGCACGACAATGTCGCTGGTGCTGAAAGCGGGACTATTCTCCCCCCAACCCGCACACCCGTGACTGACCATGGCGTGCGTTCTGCGCACTCTTCTTCCTCGATCGAGGGAAGCAACTGCGCTTCAACAAGCCCCGCAATCACTGCAGGGCATTGCGTCTGGTAGATGCGAGGAGTTTTGTCTGGGGCGTCAGTGTCATCAGGCTCGTCGACGGTGGCAGGCAAAAGAGGCGCAGCCTCGCTTGGCTCGGGCACCTCAGGAGAATTGTCCTGCCCCGTCTCAGTCGATAGAGAAGGAGGCCGCTCCCGCGGCAACGGAACGGTCTGCCCCAAGGCAGACATGGGCAAGATCATCAAGAAAGCTGCGATTAAACGAGCGCGCATTGTAGATGAACGCAGCGGAAGCCAGCTTGTTGCGCGTGCGCGTGCATCATGGAAGCAATCCCAAGCTTGTCCTTTACAGTTGCTAGTTCGTTCAGTAGGTACTGAACGAACTGTCCGCGCCGGAGTTCGGCTTGTCATCATCTGATCGCTTTATCGAAATCATGGGGCTGATGTTTCAGGACGGGGGAGATCCCCGGATCGCTGGGCGCATATTTGGCTTGCTGATTATTGAGGGGCGTGAGTTAAGCCTGCAGCAGATCAGCGAGCGATTGGGTGTCAGTCGTGCCAGCGTCAGCACCAATGCGCGGCAATTAGCCAAGCGGGGTGCAATCCGGCTCACCGCCCATGCTGGCGATAGGCAGGACTTCTACGAGCTCAACAATTTCCCGTCTGTCGATGTGCTGGGGGAAATGGCCGAGCGCATGACGAGGCAAGCTCAAGCCGTGCGCGAGTTTATAGAGCCGATCAGGCAGGAAAACGAACCAGCGGCGGAACGCGTAGAAGATCTCTCCCGCGCCTTCGGACATGCTGCAGAAGTGCTGGGTGACTGGGCCACCAAATTGCGAAACGACCAGACGAACCAAAGAGGCCATGAATGACCGCAGCGCACGAGAAGCCAGAATGGGCCCAGAGCCGGCGTGAGAAGCGTAACGCGGAACGCGTTGCCAAGGGCCTCAAGCCGAGACGGCGCATTCTGCCGTGGTTGGTCCTGCTCGTGATTATTGCAGCCATCGTCGGCTTTGTGTTCTTCCGTCCAGCACCACCGGCACCTGTTCAGGAGGTGGCCAAGGAAGCGCCGATAACCAAGCAGATCCGCCAGTCGGAAACCGTTACCATCCAAAGCGCGACGCTGCGCCAGATGGTCAAGGTCACTGGCACGCTTGTGCCCGGCCAGCAATCTGAAGTTTCCGCCCAAGCTTCCGGCCGCGTCATTGCCGTGCTGAAGCGCCCCGGCGATACGGTCCGCGAAGGCGACGTCCTTGCGCAGATCGATCGCGCAACCCTTGAACTCCAGCTCAGCCAGCAGCAGGCCACGGCGGAGGCAACCCGGGCTCAGCTGGTATCCTCCCAGCAGCAACTCGAGCGCACCGAGGAACTGGCCCGCCAAGGTCTTGCCAGCCCTTCCACCCTGGAGCAGGCGCGCTCCGCCACGGCCGCATTGTCGGCCAATCTTGCAGCACTCGAAACTGCTGTCGAAAGCGCAGAAATTGCCCTTAGCAATGCCACGGTCAAGTCGCCGTTGACCGGTGTTGTTTCCTCCCGCTCGGTAGAGCCAGGGCAGACCATTTCGCCCGGCACCCCGCTCTTCACCATCGTCAACCTCGAAGAAATGGAGTTCCAGGCAGCCGCTTCGGTCAACAGCAGTGCCATGGTCGATGCGGGCCAGGCTGTAAGCGTCGATGTGACGGGCCTTGAAGGCGAAAACTTCACTGGCGTTGTGACACGCGTCAATCCGGTTGCTGTCAGCGGCACACGCACTGTTCCGATTTATATCGAGCTCGAAAACGCCGAAGGCAGGCTGCGCGGCGGCATGTTCGCCACCGGCAACATCACTGTGGTGGAAAAGGCCGAAGCTCATGCGGTTCCTGCCGCAGCACTGCGCGAAGACGCCGAAGGCCAATATGTTCTCAAGCTCACCGATGGCACCCTGGCACGCCAGGGCGTAGAAGTGGTGAATGAGTGGGAGCGCGGCCGCCTCGTAGAGGTCAGCGGGCTTGCCGACGGCGACGTTGTTGTTGCTGCCCCCTTGGACGATCTGGAAGCTGGTGAAGCCTATTCGCTGGTGGAGGGCTGATCCATGTTTCTCACTCGCATCAGCGTAAATCACCCCGTTTTTGCCACCATGATCATGGTGGCAATTATGGTTTTCGGCGTCTACTCCTATCAGCGCCTGCCGATCGAACAATTGCCCGACGTCGACTTTCCGGTCGTTGCCGTGGTCGTGAGCTATCCCGGCGCTTCCCCCGAAGCTGTTGAAACCGATATCATCGAGCCCATCGAAGAAGCGGTCAACACCATCGCGGGCCTCGACAGCATCCGCTCCACCGCCCAGGCCGGGCGTGCCATGGTGCTGATGATCTTCAACCTTGAATCGGACTCCCAGCAAAAGGCGCAGGACGTTCGCGACAAGATCGATCCCGTTGCGGCAACGCTGCCCGACGGCGCGAACGATCCGCAGGTGCTGCGGTTCGACCCAAGTGCTTTGCCGGTTCTGTCGCTCGCCGTCAGCTCGGACTCGCTCTCGGACCGCGAACTTACGGCTCTCACCGAAGACGTTATTGCCAAGCGTATTTCCAACATCGATGGCGTGGGTAGCGCTACGGTGGTCGGTGGTGTGCCGCGCCAGCTCAATATCCAGATCGATCCCGATCGCCTCGCCGCCTTCAACATCAGCCCTAGCGCCGTTATACAGGCCCTGCAGGCTGCCAATCGCGATCTGGCAGCTGGCTCCATTACCCAGGACAGCATCGTCCAGTCCATCCAGGTGCTGGGCCGGCTGGAGGATGAGCAGGATTTCTACGACATCACCGTCGGCAACCAGGGCGGTCAGCCCGTCACGGTGCGCGACGTAGCGACAATCGTTGATGGCACAGGGGAGGCGCAAAGCCTTGCCATCCTCAATGGCGAGCGTGCCATTGCTATTGACGTGCTCAAGACGCAGGGCGCCAACACGGTCGGCGTCGCCGAGGAAATTCGGCACCTGATCAGCGATCTTTTGGCCAATGAACTGCCCGAGGGGCAGGTCAAAATCGAGATCGTGGTCGACAATGCCGAGCCTGTCGAGGATTCCTTCCACGCCGTGCAGAACATGCTGGTGGAAGGTGCCCTTCTTGCTGTCGTGATCGTCTTCCTCTTCCTCAACTCCTGGCGCTCGACCATCATCACGGGCCTTACCCTGCCGATCTCTATCATCGGCACCATGGTGGCCCTTAATGTGCTGGGCTTCACGCTCAATATGATGACGTTGCTGGCACTCTCGCTTGCTGTCGGTATCTTGATCGATGACGCCATCGTGGTGCGCGAAAACATCACGCGCCACCTTCACATGGGCAAGTCGCACCGGCAGGCGGCGTTCGACGGCACCAACGAGATCGGCCTCGCCGTGATGGCCACCACCCTGTCCATCGTCGCAGTGTTCCTGCCCGTGGCCTTCATGGAAGGCATAATGGGCCGGTTCTTCCTCCAGTTTGGCGTCACCGTATCCGTCGCCGTGCTGATCTCGCTCTTTGTGGCTTTTACGCTTGATCCGATGATGTCCAGCGTCTGGTATGACCCAGCCTCGCACCCCGGTGCCAAGCGTGGCCCGATCGGCAAGGCCGTGCAGCAATTCGACCGCTTTTTCGAATGGATCACGCGTGGCTATCGCGGGGTCATCCGCTGGGGCCTGAAATTCCGCAAGACGGTGCTCTTCATCGCCCTGCTGTCCTTCGTCGGATCCTTCCTGCTGTTCCCGCGCGTCGGCGTGGAGTTCATCCCCGTCACCGACACCGGCATCTTTACAGTCACCGTGGAAACCCCTGCCGGCACCGCCAAGCAAGCGACAGCTGCCAAATTGCGGCAAGCCGAAACCGTGATCCGGGCATTTCCGGAAGTGGAAACGACCTATTCCACCGTTGGTGGCGGCCTGGCAGCCGAAGGCGATAACACCGGCACCATGACCGTCACACTGGTGGACAAGGACCAGCGCGACGTCACCCCCGAGGAACTCATGCCTCGGGTCCGCCGGGCCCTTGTGGCCGTGCCTGGAGCAGACTTCCAGGTTTCGGCAGCATCGGGAATGGGCGGCAGCAGCGCTCCGGTCGCGGTCACCCTTTACGGCGACAGCTTCGCTGTGCTGGGCCGCTTGTCGGATCAGCTCGAAAGCGAGATGGCGAAGATACCGGGCCTGATCAACATCAGCTCCAGCATCGACGCCGCCCAGCCTGTTGTCGGCATTCGCGTCAACCGCGACCTTGCCAACAATCTGGGCGTCTCCATGAACCAGATCGCCGCCACTCTTGGCCCCCTGATCAGCGGCGAGGACGTTGCTGACTGGACCGCCCAGAACGGGCAGGTCTATTCGGTGGTGGTGCGCCTGCCTGAAGAACTCCGCAACGATGTGGACGCCATCGGCAATCTGCCAATTGCGCAATCCGGCGCCACTGGTTCGAGCCAGATGATCACCCTGCGCCAGGTCGCCGAAGTGGTCGAAAGCACAGGGCCCGCCACCATCAATCGGGAAGATCTGCAACGCGGCGTTACCATCGAAGCCTATCTTGAAGGCGTGGAACTCGGCACCGTGACCCCGCAGCTGCAGGCAGCAGTTGATCGCCTTGTTTTCCCCACCGGCTACAGCAGCTCGTTTGGCGGTGACGTGGAACAGATCGCTGAAACCATGGGCGCAGTGGGCTCCGCCCTACTGCTGGCTGTGATCTTCATCTATCTGGTTCTGGCATCGCAGTTCGGCAGCTTCCTGCAGCCGATCGCCATCATGGGCTCGCTGCCCCTTGCCCTTATTGGGGTGATGGTGGGTCTCCTGGTAGGTGGATCGACCCTCAACATGTTCTCCGCCATTGGCTTCATCATGTTGATGGGCCTTGTGGTGAAAAACGCCATCCTTCTGGTCGACAATGCCAACCAGCACGTCAGGGATGGTTGGAACCTCTATGAGGCCCTGGTCGAGGCCGGCGCCACGCGCTTCCGCCCCATCATCATGACGACGCTTGCCATGATCTTCGGCATGCTCCCTCTGGCGCTGAACCTTCATGCCGGCAGTGGGCAGAACGCGCCCATGGCTCACGCCGTGATCGGCGGGTTGATTAGCTCCACGGCACTGACCTTGCTCGTGGTGCCCGTGCTGCTGACCTATATCGACAGCTTCAGTGCGTTCACCCGCCGGTTCATGCCCAAGGCGCCTGACGACGTCGAGCACGCACCGGCCGAATAGAGCCGACGGAACGCCGCACTTGCTTGATCCGTTCTGGTGAAAACCGGAGCGGATCATGGCAGCACGAGCAGTTTGGACGGGTGTGATCAAGATTGCGGAGGTTGTTTGCCCCGTCAAAATGTACACCGCCGCCACAACGTCCGAGCGCATCTCCCTCCATATGGTCAACCGCGGCACCGGTAACCGGCTGCGCCGCATCTATGTAGACAACAAGACGGGTAAACCTGTTGAAGCAGCCGACCAGGTCAAGGGCTATGAGACCGCACAAGGCAACTACGTCATCCTTGAGCCTGAAGAAATAAAGGCTGCCGTTCCCAATAGCGACAAGACCCTGGCAGTTGACCGGTTCATCGCCTGCAACCGCATTGAACCGACCTTTTTCGACAAACCCTACTACCTTCTGCCCGCCTCGGACGCCACCGAGGACAGCTTCATCCTGATCCGCGAAGCCCTTCGCCGCCAGAAAGCGGCCGCCATCGCCCACACGGTCCTGTTCCGCCGCTTAAGGCCCGTACTGATCCGCGCCCATCGCAAAGGCCTCATCGCCACGACCCTGAACTTCGACTACGAAGTCCGCTCCGCCGGCGAAGCGTTCCACGATCTGGAAAGCCATAAGGTTGAGCCCGAAATGCTTGAATTGGCCCGGCACATTCTCAAGACCAAGGCCGGCAAGTTCGAGCCTGAAAAGTTCACCGACCGCTACGAGCAGGCGCTGGCGGAACTGGTGAAGGCCAAGATCGAAGGCCGCAAGATCGTCCCGCTCCGCCAGCCCGAGCCCACCAAAGCCAATGACCTGCTTGAGGCCCTGCGCCTCAGCGCCGGCGGCGGAACAAAGGCAGGTGCTCGCAAGCCGACAGCAAAGAAAGCGGCCTCCACCAAGAAAACTGCTACAGCAGAAAAGCAGGCTCCAGCGCGCCGCAAGGCGAGTTAGCTGCCGGCCTTCTCTTTTGTTTTGGGCTTGGCTTCGAGGCTCTTCTTGAGCGCCGCCATCAGGTCGATCACATTGCTCTGCGGCGCTACGGCTTCCTCGGTCTTTTTGGTCTTGGCTTTGCGCTTGGGCGATTGCTTGGACTTGATAATATCCTTAAGCCGATCCTGCACCGGGTCCTTGACCATGGCACTGGTCCAGTTCGTCGTACGATCTTCGATCATCTGCTCGACCATGGACAACATCTTGGCATCGGGCTTATCGGCGCGCACGCTCTTCCAGTACTCGTCCTCGTCGCGCACCTCATCGCCATAGCGCAGCGTCCAGAGCACGATCCCCTTGTCCCAGGGCTGCAGCATGACGGCGTGCTCCCGCCCACCGATCACAAGGCGCGAAATCCCCACCACATCCATAGCGGCCATGGCCTCGCGGATCACGATAAAGGCTTCCTCGCCCACCTCATCGGCCGGCACTACGAAATAGGGGCTGTCATAATAAACCCACTCGATCGTGTCGGACTCCACGAACTCTTCGATATCGATCGTGCGCGCGCTTTCAAGGTGAACGGCGTCAAGCTCCTCATCCTCAAGGATCACATAATCGTTCTCGCCCTTTTCGTAAGCCCGCGCTTGATCGTCGTCCTCCACCGGCTTGCCCGAAACGGCATCGACATATTGAGTGTGGATGCGCTCGCCGGTTTTGCGATTGATGGTGTGGAAGCGCAGCTTCTCCCCCTGCGTCGTGGCCGGGGTCAGCGTCACCGCGCAGGTGACCAGCGAGAGCTTTAGATAGCCTCTCCAATAGGGTCGAACAGCCAATCGTGCCTCCATGCGCTACATCAAGGAGAACGAGCCAGCCCAAACAGCGTTCCCCTGCTCAGTGGCTCCTGACCACTGCCTGCACCTGCGCCGAAAGGGCTTGCTCCACCTCGAAATAACCCTCCCACGCATCGGGACCCTGGGCCCGTTCGGCAGCGGCAAAAACGTCAAACGCGTTGGCGCGCTCGAGCTGCTCCAGTTCATCCCACCGCACCGGGACGGCCACCGTACCGCCGGCACGCGCACGCGTTGACCAGGGGCAAATGGCCGTGGCGCCTTGCCCATTGCGAAGATAGTCGAGGAACATGCGCCCCTTGCGCCGGACCTTGCTCATATTGGCAACGAAACGGTGCGGATCGGTCCGCGCCAGCATCTCGGCAAAGGCTTGGCAAAACGATTTGACCTCGTTCCAGTCCGCTTGGGGGACCAAGGGCACCACCACATGAATACCCTTGCCCCCTGACAGCAATGGCCAGGACTGCAAACCCAGTGCGCCAAGCACGTCACGAATATCGAACGCCGCCTGCTTAACCTCGCCGAAGCCTAGATCCTCATCCGGATCGATATCAAACACCATGCGCTCGGGTCGCTCAGCCTTCTGCCTGGTGCCGCCCCAGACATGGAACTCCAGCGTA
Organism: Devosia submarina; assembly: GCF_003056345.1. Taxonomy (GTDB): domain Bacteria; phylum Pseudomonadota; class Alphaproteobacteria; order Rhizobiales; family Devosiaceae; genus Devosia; species Devosia submarina. Next base: position 154,260 of record NZ_PYWB01000001.1, read on the forward strand.
TTCATCTGCACCCCGACAAGGAGCCCAGCCAGATCCTCGATCCAAAGGATACGATTGCTCTTCCCCGACATCTTCTGCAGCTCCCCCGACCCAATGGCATCAGGCATGCCGGGCAGATGGTGCTTTTGGAAGAAAGTCTTCGTCAGATCGCCATCGGTGTCGCGCACCAGTGAAAGCGGTCGGTCCCGCAGGTGCGGCAGCATGCGCTCGGCCACCAAGGCGTAATAGGCGGCAAGATGGGCCTTGGTGATCCCGGTGCCCGGATAGAGCACCTTTTCCGGATGCGAAAGCTTCACACCCGCCGCAGAAGCCACCTGCAAACCTATCGCGGGATCTAGCCTGCTTGCCGTGATCGGCTGCTCCGACCGTTCCAGTACCACCTGGCTCGCCAGCTTGTCGGCACGAAGCCCTTGAAAGCTCGCATGGCGGAGCGATCCGTCCGGCGTAATCTCGGCATAGCTCACTTCAGCCACAAGCTCGGGCCGCACCCATTGTGCCTTACGGGCAATCTCCCGCGGCACGAGGGCAAAGGGCGGCTTGGCTAGCCGGCGACGCTCAAGTTGCTTGAGGATTTTGTCGCGCATCGCGGCCGAAAACCCGGTGCCAACCCGCCCACGATAAACGAACTGCCCGTTTTCATAGGTGCCCAGGATCAGCGAGGCCATGCCCTGTCCCGTGTCGCTGGGCCGCCACCCGCCGATCACAAATTCCTGGCGCTTAGTGCACTTGATCTTGAGCCAGCTCTTGCTGCGCTCGCCAACATACCGCCCATCAGCCTGTTTAGCGATAATCCCTTCATGCCCGCCGCTGCTCATGGCCTCAAACAGCGATTGCCCACCGTCCACCACATGCCAGGAATATTGAAGGGCATCATCCGCATCCCTGTCCCCGAGCAGTTCCTGCAGCCGCGCCTTGCGCTCCACCAGTGGCCTTGCAGTCCAATCCTCTCCATTGACCTCAAACAGATCGAACGCAAAGAACTTGAGTGGAAGACCCGCAGCAATGCCGGTCTTGAGCATGGAAAAATTGGTGCGTCCCGCCTTGTCGACCGCCACGATCTCCCCATCCAGCAGGGCCGATCCCTCAGTCAGCTTCCGAAGGGGCTCAAGGATCGTTCGGAACTGCTCGGTCCAGTCATGCCCGTTTCTGGTGTAAACCCGCACATCACTGCCCGAGATCGCGATCTGCGCGCGGTAGCCATCGAACTTCATCTCGAACAGCCACTCGCTTCCACTAGGAATGGTCTGCGTCAGCGTGCAGAGCTGGAAGGGTCGGAACGAGGGGACGGGGAGGGTAGATTCTGAGTCTCTGCGGCGAGGCCGCTTTGTGCGGGATGCAGCCCTTACGGCCGCCATGGAGAACTCGGATACATCGCCGACTCAATTCCGCGCCGCCGATTCCGTTCCAGCGCGAAAAGTGAATCTTGCTCAACAACTTAGGTCGGTCGGCAACCACCAGCGCCGAAAACACATTGAGGTGCCAACAACACGCTGGAGTAGTCCATGGCCGCCTCGAAAATCCTGATCGTTGAAGATGAAGCGCATCATGGCCAGGAGCTCAAGCAAGTGCTTGAGGGGCGTGGCTACCGCGTGCTTGGTCCAGCTCCCGATTGTTCGGCAGCTCTGGAACTGATCTGGCGCGAGCGCCCCGACATCGCCTTCGTTGATACTCATCTCGGTTCGGAAACCTGCGAGGCCGTTCTCGACGAGTGCGACCTGCAGGACGTGCCGGTCATCATCACATCTATCGATGTGGACACCGTGCCCTTGTTCTGTGGTGACCGGGGCAGGGTGGGCAAGCCTGTGGCCGTGGTAGCGGTGGACGCCGCCATTGCCCGCCTAAGCGCCTGAGCATCATCCGCTCAGGCCTCCAATCAGCATCTACGAGCAAGTTTTTTGAGCGTAGTGGTCATTTTCTGTTCAAAGACTGTCATGGCTAGGGTACTGCAGTGCCGAAACAAGAGCCATGAGTGACCTCTGCGATGATCGACGAAAAGCTGCAACCCATTCTCAACCAAGTGCTTCAGCGCAACCATGGCGAGCCCGAATTCCACCAGGCCGTGCGCGAAGTTCTTGAAAGCCTTGGCCGGGTTGTTACCAAGCATCCCGATTATCTCGACCAGGCCCTGATCGAGCGCATCTGTGAACCCGAGCGCCAGATCATCTTCCGTGTGCCGTGGGTCGACGATAAGGGCCAGGTTCAGATCAATCGCGGCTTCCGCGTGCAGTTCAATTCCGCTCTGGGCCCCTACAAGGGTGGCCTGCGCTTCCATCCGTCGGTGAACATCGGCATCATCAAGTTCCTGGGCTTTGAACAAACCTTCAAGAACGCGCTGACCGGCATGCCGATCGGCGGCGGCAAGGGCGGCTCCGATTTCAATCCGCGCGGCCGCTCCGATGGCGAGATCATGCGCTTCTGCCAGTCCTTCATGACCGAACTTTATCGCCACCTCGGCGAATACACCGATGTTCCAGCAGGCGATATTGGCGTCGGCGGACGCGAAATCGGCTTTATGTTTGGCCAGTACAAGCGCCTCACCAACCGCTACGAAGCGGGCGTACTGACCGGCAAGGCCCTATTCTATGGTGGTTCGCGTGCCCGCACCGAAGCCACCGGCTATGGCAACACCTATTTCGTCCAGGCCATGCTCGCCACCAAGAAGCAGAGCTTTGAAGGCAAGAAGGTCGTCGTGTCGGGCTCGGGCAACGTTGCTATCTATAGCGTCGAGAAGGTCCAGGAGTTTGGCGGCAAGGTCATCGCCGTGTCCGACAGCTCGGGCTACATCGTGGACGAGCAGGGGATCGACCTTGAGCTGCTCCGGCAGGTCAAGGAAGTGCGGCGCGCTCGCATCTCGGAATATCTCAGCCTTCGCGGCGAAGGGCGTGGCGCCTATTTCGTCAAGGCTGGTCAGAGCTCGATCTGGAGCGTTCCATGTGACGTTGCCATGCCCTCGGCCACCCAGAACGAACTGACGGGTGCAGACGCAAGCGCCTTGGTGAAGAATGGCGTCATGGCTGTGGGTGAAGGGGCCAACATGCCCTCAACGCCCGAGGCTGTGCGCATCTTCCAAGAAAGCGGCGTCATGTTCGCGCCGGGCAAGGCCGCCAATGCCGGCGGCGTGGCAACATCGGCCCTCGAAATGCAGCAGAATGCTTCGCGCGACAGCTGGACTTTCGAGCAGACCGAGACGCGTCTCGCCAGCATCATGCGCAACATCCATGACACCTGCGCCGGCACGGCCGAAGAATTTGGCTCCCCGGGCGATTACGTGCTTGGCGCCAACATCGCCGGCTTTGTCCGGGTTGCCGAAGCCATGCGCGCCCTGGGCGTCATCTAAGCAGGCGCGTGGAAAGACACGCGCCAGATCCGGTGAACACCGATCTTGCTCAAGCCATGGGGGAAGCCCGGGTCTGCACCTTGTGCACCGCACCGCAGCTTCCCCTCGGTCCCAAGCCGATCCTGCAAGGCGCCCTTTCGGCCAAGCTGCTGATCATCGGGCAGGCTCCGGGCACCAAGGCCCATATGAGCGGCATCCCCTGGGATGACCAAAGCGGCAAGCGGCTCCGAGAATGGACCGGGCTGTCCGACGAGCAGTTCTACGATCCCGAAAAGGTCGCCATCGTGCCCGCCGGGCTGTGCTATCCCGGCGCCGCACCCGGCGGCGGCGATAATCCCCCGATACGGCAATGCGCCGCCATCTGGCACCCGCGCATCCTGCCACTCCTCAAGCATGTCCGCCTGACCCTGCTTGTTGGCCTTTATGCACAAAAGCTCTACCTCAAGGACCGGATGACGCTTTCCGAGCGCGTGCGGCTTCATCCCGAGGGTCCATTCCTGCCCCTGCCGCATCCAAGTTGGCGTGTTGCCGGATGGATCAAGCAGAACCTCTGGTTTGAAACCGAAACGCTGCCAAGGCTTCGCTCACGTGTGCAGCAAGCTCTTGGGGCGCGCTGAACGCCATATCACACCTAAGCGCCTATTGCTGTTCAGGAACACAATCGCGCCCTCTCCGTTGATTGGCACGGGAGATTTAATGCCTGGAGGAATGATCTGTGGCGCATGATGATCTGAGGGGACTCTCCACTACCGCACAAATAGGCGGCCATCCGCTTCATCCCATGCTGATCCCGGTGCCGATCGGCCTTCTGGTTGCGACTTTTGTGTGCGATCTGGTGTTCTGGGGCAGCCAGGATCAGTTCTGGGCTTCCGCGGCTTATTGGGCGCTAGCCGGCGCCATTGTTTCCGCCCTGATCGCTGCCATGGCGGGCTTCATGGACTTTTTCGGCAATAGCCGGATCCGCGCCATCAAGGACGCCTGGCGCCACATGGCGGGCAATTTGGTCGCCGTAGTCCTTGCTCTGCTGAGCCTATGGATGAGAAGCAGAAATGGCCTAGACTTCATCCTGCCCTGGGGCCTGTTGATCTCGACCATCATTGTGGTCCTGATCCTTTACACCGGCTGGAAAGGCGGGGAACTATCCTACCGCCACCGCGTCGGCATGTTGCCCGATGATCGTGGCCACTAAACCTGCAAGCAGGCTGTGCATAATTTTGCCCCAACAAAGCCAAAGAGAGCCCCTTGAGTACCCCAGTGCGTAGGCTGCCTATCACTTTTGACCACGACGGACAGCAACAAGTGGCCGAACTCGACCTCCCCGCCGGTCAGTACGCCGGATACTCCGAGGAACTCGGCATTCAGCTTGGCGAAGAGATTCAGTGGGGGCGCCCTGAATACCATCTCCAATGGGCAGGCACCGACACCAACATCACTGCCGACGTCGTCATGGGCCGCATAGCGATACGGGATGCAGAAACAGACGCGGCGTCGCCCTGAATACCAAAGTGAGCGCTACGCCAAAACTTCTTCGCAAAGCACGATTTCCGTATCCGCAGCAGCCAAGGCATCTGCTGCCTCTTGGCCGGGATATTCATCGGTATAAAGGCGATGGATCTTGCTGAAAGGCACGACCTTCACCGATGCGCCTCGCGACCATTTGCTGCTGTCAGCAGCCAGTATAGTTGTGCGCGAGTTTGCGATCAGGGCTTCGGTGATCTGCGCTTCACTGTAGCTGAAGTCCAGAACGCCATTGGCTGGGTGCAAGGCGCCCGCGCCGATCACGGCATATGACGCATAGAATTTTTCGAAAAAGCGCAGCACGTCGGCGCCCACCACGTCCCGGTCATTATGGCGCAGCAAGCCGCCCGTCATATGCACCTCGATATGAGGCGTCTCGCAGAGCGTTAGCGCCACATCAATATTGTTGGTGACAATGGTCAGCCCCGGGTGCTTGCGCAGCGCCTCGGCGACAAACTGCACCGTGCTGCCAATCCCCATGAACACGGTTGAGCCGGGCTCGATCGCTGCCGCAACGCGCTGTGCAATGCGTTGCTTGGCGGCGCTGTTGAGGACGGCGCGCGCATTGATGGAGATGTTACGCCCCTCGACGGGCACGCTGACGCCCCCATGAAATCGGCGCGCAAAGCCCAAATCACAGAGCACATTGATGTCCCGCCGGATGGTCTGGGTGGTCAGGTGATAGCGGGCGGCAAGGTCCTCGATATATTGCGCGCCTTCCGTTTCGATCAGGGCCAGAATATCGCGCTGCCTGCCCGATAACAGGTTCTCGCCCATTTCACCCTCACCCCAGGAACGCCGCGGGATTGTCCGTAATGACGCCGGTGAGCCCCGCGGGCCAGAATGAAAGGAGGATCGCTGGTTCATTGACGGTCCAGGCGCGCACCTTGATCCCCAGCTTGCTTGCTTCCTCCAGGAGCCCCATGCTGAGCGCCTTATAATGTAGGTGGATGGTCTTGGCCGGAATAGCCTCCAGCTGCGCCTGCCAATCGGCCGGCACCTGGCTCCACAGCATGGCCATTTCGAGTTCCGGTTCCAGCCGGTGCATCGCTGCAAGGGCCTGGGGGTCAAAGCTTGAGATCATGATCTGCGTATGCGCCGCGCGCGCGCGCAGGGCCGCTTGAACAGCGCTGGTGAGCTGCTCGAGCGATCGGTGGTGCTCGTGCTGCTTGATCTCGACATTGGCGTTGAGCCCAAGCTCGCCCAGCACCTTGAGCGTTTCTTCAAGCGTCGGAATCCGTTCACCGGCAAAGCCGGTGCCGAACCACGACCCGGCATCCAGCTGTTCCAGATCAGCACGGTTCAGACCGCCGAGCGAACCCGTCCCCGAACTCGTGCGATCAACGGTAACATCGTGGATCACCACTAGCGTGCCATCAACCAACAGCGCCACGTCGAGCTCGACCCATTTAGCGCCCTGTTCCGCCGCAGCCCGGAACGCTGCCAGGGTGTTCTCCGGCGCAACGGCAGATGCGCCGCGATGAGCTTGTACTTCGTCCCGTGCGGGACCGTTCTTGACGCTAGCAGTCATGACGCTTCTTTCCGAACTGAGGCGAGCCTGAGGGCCACGCCCTTATGCTTGCGGGGGGCTATCGGTCCTGCGGCCGGTCGCGCGATTAAACGGGTGCATGGCCGAAGGTGGCGCGTAGAGCTTGATCGTTGCGCCGTCGGCAAGGTCAGGGCGCCCCGGCACGCGCAGCACCAGCGTTTGCCCCGCCAGCGAAACATGCAGATGGCTTTCGCTACCGATCGGCTCAAGCAGCTCAACCTGCCCATGGAGCACGATGCTCTCCCCCTGCGGCGGCTCTATCACCAGCTGGTCAGCGCGCATGCCGATAATGTCGGTATCAGGTGGCAAGGGCAGGGCACTGAAACCCTCGGCCTGCGCCATGACGTCGACAGGGATCAAATTCATTGGCGGGGAGCCGATAAAGCTCGCCACAAACAACGTCGCCGGCCGGTCATAGACCTCCGTCGGCGTGCCGATCTGTTCGACCAGACCGCCATTCATCACCACCAGCCGATCCGCCAGGGTCATGGCTTCGAGCTGATCATGGGTTACGTAAAGGCTTGTGGTCTTCAACCGCCGCTGCAGCTTGCGGATCTCCACCCGCATCTGCACGCGCAGCTTGGCATCAAGGTTGGACAAGGGCTCATCAAACAGGAACGCCGAGGGCTCCCGCACAATGGCCCGGCCCATGGCGACACGCTGGCGCTGCCCGCCCGAAAGCTCACGTGGCTTGCGGTCCAGCATCGGCCCGATCTCAAGGATCTCGGCCGCCTCTTTTACCCGTCGATCGATTTCGGCCCGCGGCGTGCCACGGTTCTTGAGCCCATATTCAAGGTTCCCCCGCACCGTCATGTGCGGGTAGAGCGCATAGTTCTGGAACACCATGGCGATGTCCCGCTCTGCGGGCTCGGCCTTGGCCACGTCGCGGCCATTGATCTCGATGCGCCCCGAGGTCACGCTTTCAAGCCCCGCAACCATGCGCAGCAGCGTAGATTTCCCGCACCCCGAAGGGCCCACAAGCACGATCAGCTCGCCATCGGCAACCGAAAGGTTGACGCCTTTGACGGCCAGCACATTGCCGCCATAGCTCTTCTGCAGGTCGACCAGGTTGATTGTTGCCATGTTCTACTTTTCCGTTTCGACCAGGCCTTTGACGAAAAGGCGTTGCATGAGGATGATGACGAGCACCGGCGGCAGCATGGCCAGCATTACCGCCGCCATGACGAGGTTCCAGTAAGGATCAGCGTCCGCGCTGGCGGCGAGCCGCTTGATGCCCATGACAATGGTGTAATAGCGGCTATCGGTGGTCACCAGCAGGGGCCAGAGGTACTGCACCCAGCCATAGATAAAGAGGATCACGAACAGCGCCGCGATATTGGTGCGACTGAGCGGCAAGAGGATGTCTCGGAAAAATTTGAGCGGTCCTGCGCCGTCCACCCGCGCGGCTTCCATCAGCTCATCGGGGATGGTGAGGAAGAACTGACGGAACAAGAAGGTCGCCGTTGCCGAGGCGATCAAGGGAATGGTCAGGCCAGCATAGGAGTTCAGCATTCCCAAATCCGCCACCACCTTGAAGGTCGGCATGATGCGCACTTCCACCGGCAGCATCAGGGTGATGAAAATCATCCAGAAGGCCAGCAGGCGGAAGGGGAACCTGAAATAAACGATGGCGTAGGCCGAGATGATCGAGATGGCGATCTTGCCGATGGCAATGGTCAGCGCCATGATCGTCGAGTTGATCAGCATCAGCCACACCGGCGGCGCCCCGGCGGAAGACAAGCCGCTGGTCAGCATTTGCGCATAATTGTCGATCATGTGTGGCCCCGGCAGCATGGGGGCGAGCCCCCGCGCAAAGGCATTGGCGTCGTGGGTAGACGCGATAAACGCCAGGTAGACCGGGAAGGCCACGATGGCGACGCCCACGATCAAAACCACATGGGTCAGAATGTTCAGGACAGGCCTGTTTTCAACCATAGCAAGGCCCCCTTAGTACTGCACGCGCCGCTCGACCCAGCGGAACTGGACGACCGTAAGGACGATAACAATCAGCATCAGCAGCACGGATTGGGCTGAGGACGAGCCGATGTTGAGCCCGAGGAAGCCGTCGGCATAAACCTTGTACACCAGCGTATTGGTCGCCCCCGCTGGGCCGCCCCCTGTGGTGCCGTCGATGATGCCGAAGGTGTCGAACATGGCGTAGTTGATGTTGACGATCAAAAGGAAAAACGTCGTCGGTGACAGCAGCGGGAACACGATGGTCCAGAACCGCTTGAAGGGGCCGGCGCCATCCATGGCTGCCGCTTCCACCAGCGATTTGGGCACGGACTGCAGACCCGCCACGAAAAACAGGAAATTATAGGAAATCTGCTTCCAGCTCGCCGCAATGATCACAAGAATCATGGCGTCATTGCCATTGACGCGATGGTTCCAGCGATAGCCGAATGCATCCAGCAGATAGGGAACAATGCCGATGGTGGGGTTGAACATGAACCACCACAAAATGCCCGCCACCACCGGGGCCACGGCATAGGGCCAGACCAAGAGCGTCGTGTAGAGCCGTCCCGAGCGCAAAAGCCGGTTGACGCAGATTGCGAGCAACAGGGAAACGCCCATCGACAGCAGCGTCACACCCACCGCAAACACGGCCGTGCGCCCAGCGGCGTTCAGATAACCCGGATCGTTGAACAGCCGGGTGTAATTCTGGAACCAGATGAAAGTGGTCCGGAAGCCAAACGGGTCCTCACGCTCAAACGAGCTTTTCACCGCCTGCGCGGCTGGCCAGAGAAAGAAGATGATCGTGATGATCAGCTGCGGCGCCAGCAGGGCATAGGGCAGCAACTTGTTTGGAAAGATCGTGCGTTTGGTTTGCATCGCCGACTCGTGAGGCTACAGCTGAAAAGAGGACCCGCACGCAATGGCGCGGATCCCCGGGGAGGATTGGCTTAGCTGTTGGAAGCCTCGAAATCGCGCAGGATCTGGTTGCCGCGTTCAACGGCACTATCCAGCGCTTCCTGGGCAGTCTTCTGGCCCGCGAGCAGGGCCTCGAACTCCGAATCCACCACATCGCGGGCCTGGGTCAGATTGCCGAAGCGTACGCCCTTGGAGTTCTCGCTCGGTGTGCCACGCATGATCTGCTCGATGGCAATGTCGGAACCTGGGTTCTCGGCATAATAGCCCTGTTCCTGGCCTAGTTCATAGGCAGCATTGGTGATCGGCAGATAGCCGGTGAACTGATGCCAGTCGGCCTGTACTTCAGGAGAGCTGAGATAGGTGAAGAACTTGGCGACGCCGTCATAAACTTCGTCGGACTTGCCGTTCAGCACCCAGAGCGTTGCCCCACCGATGATGGAGTTCTTGGGCTCGTCGATCACATCGTCATAATAGGGCAGGGGGGCAAACCCGACTTCGAAATCGGTCGCGTTGCGGATCACGCCGGCGCGGCCAGCCGAAGAGTTCATGAACATGGCGCATTCCTGCGACACGAACTTGGGCTGTGCGTCATTGCCTCCAACCGGGCCGCCATACTGGAACAGGCCTTCGTCGGACCACCGCTTGAGATTGTCCCAATGCTTGACGTTCACTTCATTGTTGAAGGTGAACTCGGCACCCATGCCACCAAAGCCGTTTTCCAGCGTGCCAAAGGGCTGGTCGTGCAGCGCGGCCATGTTTTCGGTGTGGATCCAGGTGATCCAGGCTGTAGTGAAGCCGCAGCGGGCTGCGCCGGAGTCAACGATCTTGCGGGAGAATTCTTCCACTTCGGCCCAGGTCTTGGGCGCGACTTCCGGATCAAGGCCGGCTTTTTCGAACACGTCCTTGTTGTAGTAGAAGATTGGCGTGGACGAGTTGAACGGCATGGACAGGATGTTGCCTTCCGTGTCCGAATAATAGCCGACCACTGGCTGCAGGAACCCGCTCGGATCCCAAGGCTCGCCCTTGTCGGTCATCAGCTGGTGCACGGGATAATGGGCGCCCTGTGCGGCCATCATGGTCCCGGTGCCCACTTCATAGACCTGCACGATCGCGGGCTGCTCGTTGGCGCGGAACGCGGCAATAGCGGCCGTCAGCGTCTCGGGATAGGTGCCCTTGAAGACGGGGGTGACCTTGTATTCGGTCTGGCTGTCGTTGAAGCCCTGCGCCACTTCCTCGAGCTTCTCGCCGAGTTCCGCGCTCATGGCATGCCACCAGGTGATTTCGGTCTGCGCCTGGACAGGCGTCGCCGCCAGCACAGCGGTCAGTCCTGCCGATAGCAACAATGCATTCTTGAACATGCTCACTCCCTTGTTTTTGCGCTGGGACCTTTTGGCCTCCAGCTTAGCTCCAGTTGATACCACCATGTTTTCCTTTGCAAACAACAAATGTTCATTTGAACATTTTTGTTGAGGGAAGCTGCGATAGCCGCAAGCCAGGGGGCTTCTATGTCAGTCACTTAGCAGTTTTGTGACAGTGCCGGCGTTTGGCCGGTCAAGCGATGAATCTAGCGTGTTGCAACGCTTTGGTTCATGTGAACATCATGGTGCTCCGGCGCATCTGCGCCGCGCAAGGGAGTCTGTGCTTGTACTTCATCGCCGTGCATCTTGTGGCCGCCATTGTGCTGCTGCTCTGGGCTGTCCGCATGGTGCGCACGGCCGTCGAGCGCGCCTATTCGGCCCAGCTCAAGCGCATGCTCGGACACGCTGAAAGAAGCCGCCTCGGCGCTGCAGCCGTGGGCACGGCCATGGCCATCGCGCTGCAAAGCTCCACCGCCGTGGCGGCATTAGCCTCGAGCTTTGCGGCAGGCGGTTTGATGAGCGGCGCAACGGGCCTCACCCTTATGCTGGGCGCCTATCTCGGCTCGGCCATGGTTGCGAGCATCCTTTCCTTTGACCTCAGCCTATTGACCCCGCCCCTGATCATCGCCGGCGGCGTGCTTTTCCTGCGTGGCACCAGCCGGCAGACCAAGCAATTGGGCCGGATGGTATTAGGCATCGCCTTTGTCCTCCTCTCGCTTGAAATGGTTGGCGAGGCCACTGCGCCCTGGCGCGACAGCAACCTTCTGGGCAGCGTCATCACCTATCTGCAGGGCGATCTCTGGACCAGTTTCCTTGCGGCTGCCGCCATCACATGGATGTCCTATTCCTCCGTTGCGAGCGTCCTTGTCATCATCACCTTTGGCGCCGCGGGCCTTGTGCCTTTTCCAGTAGCGGCAGCCTTCGTGCTGGGCGCCAACCTGGGGGGCACGATGATAGCCTGGAGCATGACGCGAGGTGCTGATGTGCGCGCGCGCCGCATTGCTGCTGGTGCCCTGGTGTTCCGTGGCGGTGCCGCGATCCTGTGCCTCCTGCTGCTTCAGTTCGTGCCGCTGCGCACCGAGGCTCTGCCCTTTGGTGTCGGCGTGCAGGCAAGCCTTCTCCACATCGTCTTCAATTTTGCGGTCCTGCTGGTTGGCCTGCCGCTCACAGGTTTGGTGGCACGGCTCACCGACCGGTTTGTTGCCGAGCAGGTTTCTGAAGGCGAACTCAACGTCGCACGCCTGCGCACACCAGCGCTTTTGCCCAGCGCCTACGGCAATGCCGATGCGGCCTTGGCCAGCGCCACCCGCGAACTGCTGCGCATGAGCGAAATGGTTGAAGTCATGCTGCAGCCGGTGATGGCCATCTTCCAGAGCGGCGACAAGGCCGCCATCCGGCGCATCAAGGCGCTCGAGGCGGAGGTCGATCAGGCCAATCGCGAGATCAAGCTCTTCCTTACGCGCCTTGACTGGAAGGACATGGACGCACAGCAAACCCGCCGCGTCTCGGACCTCACCAATTTCGCCATCAGCCTCGAGCAGGCGGGCGATGTGATCTCCAAGCAATTGCTCCGTTTGGCCGAAAACAAGATGGAGCGGCGGCTCACCTTCTCGCCCCAGGGTTGGGAGGAACTGACCGATCTTCATTCCCGCGTGCTGGCCAACATGCAGCTGGCCTTCAATGTCCTGGTCTCCGAGGACGTTGAGTCGGCCCGCCAACTGATCGCCGAAAAGGACGAGATCGGCATCCTTGAACGCCGCAGCATGGACCAGCATTTCGGGCGCCTTCGCGGTGGCAATTCCACCAGCATCGAATCGAGCGATCTGCACCTTGAAACTATCCACGCCCTGCGCCGCATCAATTCGCTGATGACCGGCATCGCTTATTCGATCCTGAGCGACAGCGGCGAGCTGCTGAGCTCGCGATTGGTGCAGTCAAACTAGAAGCAGAGCTCGGCGAACGGCGGCCGTTTTATTCCCTTCCGATCCCACGCATATGAGTGGGGAAGTGCCGAAGCCGAAGCACTAATTCGATCGCCGTCAAACAAGGAGATCGAAAAATGCTCAGGGTTCTCGATAGCTGGCGTGAAAAACGTCATCAGCGCGCCACCTACCATCAGCTGTCCAGCCTCGGCCCAAATCTGCTGGCCGATATCGGTGTCACGCCTGAGGACATGGAAGCTCTTCGCCGCGGACGTCGGCGTGGCAGCCGCTGATCGGGGCTACGCCAATGATCATGCGTTCCCGCTACCGGCGGCGCTTGCCGCATGTGTTCAATGCCCTGGCGCTCGTTCTTGCGAGCGCCGTCCTGTTCACGCCCAAGCTCGACAGCTGGCCCACCAGCCCGCAGCTTGTCGTGACGCTGTTCGCGCCGCTCGAAAGCCTCGGCGCGCATTAGCCCCGGCCTAACCGCCCCAGCAAAAATCCGCCTCTCGCGACTGCAAAACCTTCCCTTGGGAAGGCGATGCTGATCGCGACGGGCGGATCTTCGTTTCGGGAAGGGCGAATGGAAGAGCCTGGCGGAGCGCCGTTTCCCTCAAGGGAAAACAGCGCCCTCGCTGCTTGCGTTACTGCGCTTGGCCTGCGCCTCGCGCACATCCTCCCAAGTAAGGCCCAGATCGGCCAGCAATTGCTCGTCGAACATCGCCACGGGTTCACTCGAACGTCGGCTACGATGCTTGCGTCGCCAGGCGCTGATTGCCTTCAACATGATGTGCTCCTCTTCTGTTTGAGGAGCGAGGAGGTAACGAAGCTCTGCCACCCCAGCCCCACCCATACGCGCGGGCGATCGCCCAAAGGGAGATCTGCGTCCACCACCTTAACGGGTGGGGGCAGGGGGCATCGGCTGGCCTATTTCGCTCCGCCATCACGGCGCCAATTGCGCCAGACGTGAATGGAGCAAACCCAATGAATTTGATGATGCAGAACCCCGCAGCGGGAGCCAAAGGCGCTTTCGCCGCGCAGATCGACGCCCTCGCCAATCGCCTCAAGGGCAAAATCACCCTGCCTACCCATTCCGACTACGACGATTGCCGCGCGCTGGCTCTTGGGCAGTTCGACCACCGTCCGCTCCTCGTCGCAAGGGTCGCCAACGCGCCCGACATTGCCGATTTGCTTGATTTCGCCCGCTCCAACAATCTGCCGATTGCAGTGCGCAGCGGCGGTCACTCCACCTGCGGCCACGGCGGCTGCGAAGGCGGGGTCGTCATCGACCTGCGCGCACTCAATACGCTGGACATCAATTGCGACGAGATGACCGCCTGGATCGGCACTGGGCTTAGCGCCGGCGAGGTCACCAATGCTCTGGAGAAACACAAGCTCATCATCGGCTTCGGCGATTCCCCCACGGTCGGAGTCGGCGGTCTCACCCTTGGCGGCGGCGTCGGCTATTTCGTGCGCAAGCATGGCCTCACCATCGACTCCCTCCTTGCGGCTGAACTGGTGACCGCCAATGGCGACATCCTGATTGCCGACAACAAGCAAAACACCGAGCTTTTCTGGGCCCTGCGCGGTGGCGGCGGCAATTTCGGCGTGGTCACCCGCTTCAAATATCGTGTCCACCAGCTGCCTGAGTTCACCGGAGGACCCATGATCATGCCGGCGACACCCGAAGTCCTCGCCGGCTTTGTGGCAGCTGCCGAATGGGCGCCCGAGGAACTTTCGACCATTCTCATGGTCATGCCCGCCCTGCCCATGCCCTTCCTGCCGCCGGAAATTGTCGGCAAAACTATCATCCTGGCCATGATGGCCTATGCCGGCCCTGCCGCATCGGCGCAAGCGGCTCTAGCGCCTTTCCGTGCCCTTGCCACCCCGCTTGCCGATCTTGTCGGCCCCGCGCCTTTCAGCAGCATGTACCTGCCCGAACCTCCCGGTCCCAAGCCGGCCGTATCGGTGCGTACCTTGTTCATGGATGGGATGAGCGTTGCAGAAGCCGGCAAGGTGCTCGACGTGCTGGAGCATTGCGAAGCCCCGATGCGTATGGCCCAGGTCCGCGTCCTTGGCGGTGCCGCCGCCCGCATCCCCAATGACGCAACGGCCTATGCCCACCGAGACAAACGGATAATGACAGCCTTTCTTGCCATGGATGGCAGTCCCGCCGCCGCCATTCGGCATGACGCATGGGTGAGCAGCTGCATCAAAGCGTTACCCCAGGCAATCGACGGCGCCTATGTGAACTTTCTTGCCGCCGAAAGCGATCGGCTTTCGGCCGCCTATCCCGCCGCCACTTGGGAGCGCTTGCGGCAGATCAAGCGGCAATACGACCCCGAAAACCTCTTTCGGCTCAACCAGAACATCCCGCCCGCTTGAGCTGTACGGTTATCCATCAAAGCGCCGGAAGCCACATGCTTCCGGCGCTTTCTTGTTTTGAGGGTTCACCGCGTCCCGAAAAAATTACCAAGGCGTTAATGCCCACCTGTTTAGGGGGCGAATCCCTTAGCGCAGCGTGGTTTATGCCCCTCCATCAAGACCGCTCGACACTTCGCTCCGCGGCCTCATTTCATTCTCCAGGACGACCAATGCACCGCACAATCCTTCTGTCGGGCCTCTACGCCATCGCCATCACCATGCTCGCACTGCCCTATGGGCTCTCGCTCTAGAACGGAGTTCTCCCATGCTCAAACTGCCCCGCAACATCCATTTCGATGAAGCTCAATTCCCTGGCCTCGGAGAAATCTTCCGAGACATCGACACCGCCATCGCCGCTATCGTTGCGAGCGACCCAGCCTTCCGCCCCAAGCCAGCGCTCAAACGCCGGAGCCGCACCAATGCTGCAAGTGCGCCGGCCTCCAGGCGCCCGCGCAACAGCAAGCGCGCCGCAGCTTGATCAGTCGTTTTCCAGCGCCACGGGGCTGGCGATGAAAAGACTGATGAGGTCCGCCTGCCGGTCCGTTTCGGTTTTCCGAAACAGATTTTTCATGGTGTAGCTGACCGTATTGCGCGAGATGCCGAACTCATCGGCAATCTCGTCCAGCCGCAGCCCCCGTGCCAGCGCCAAGGCCAGACGCGTTTCCGCCGGGGACAAGCCATAAAGCTGGGCAACTGCTTCGGCCGCTGCACTTAGCCGCCGCTCCGGATCGGTCACGAAAAGCCCCACGACAGGCTCCCCCGGCCGGGCCGGGCCGCGTCCCAGCGGACAGGCCACCGCAAAAAGGGACCGCCTCCCGGAACTGCGCGAGAGGGCAACTGCCTCTGTCCCCTGCCGTGTTCCGCTGGTGGCGCTACTAATGGCCACATCGATGATGTTGCGCATGGCCTGGGTTTGCTGCGGCTTTTCTCCGCGCAATACTCCGTCTCGCGACAGGGAAATGCCATCGGCCTCGGCCAGCAATTCATCCGCCCGCCGGTTGCGAAACACGACCTTACGCTGGTCATCCAACAGGAAAATGCCCACCGCCACATGATGCAGCGCCTCGTTCGCCCCCAGAAGCGCCGAGCGCACCCCGCCGCCCACACCGTCGCTATCCTGCCGAACGACGGCGCCTTTCACCCGCGCCACCTGTTCCAACCGCGCCGCAATGGTGATCAGCATGAGGTCGAAATCGATCGGCTTGGTCAGATAATCATCCACACCCGCCGCCTTGCCGGCGATGATGTCGCGCCGCCCCGCCAGCGCCGTCAAAAACACGAACGGCAGATCGGCAAGCGCAGGCTCCTTGCGCACAAGACCTAAAAGGTCGAGCCCCGACATCAGCGGCATGGTGATGTCGCACAGCACCAGGTCGGGCCGCCTTTCCCGCATCAACTCGAGCGCTTCGCGTCCATTGTCTGCCTCCATGACGGCATACCCGGCCGTTTCGAGCTCCTCGCAGATGTCGCTGCGCAAATCCTGTTCGTCTTCAACGCATAAAATCGTAGCTGGCATGTTCAACTCGTCGCCTGTGGCGCGGCAAAGGGGGAGACGGTGCGGGGCATTTCGGTCTCCAGATAGGGAAAGCGCAGCGTGAAGGTCGAGCCTTTTCCTTCTTCGCTCGATACGTCCACGGCGCCGTGGTGCATCGCCATGATCTGCGACACAAAGCTTAGCCCGATCCCTGTTCCGGGTATGCCCTCGGCCGTCCGCGCGCGGTAGAACCGCCGGAACAGCGACGTCATTTCGTCGGCCGGAATGCCGACACCTTGGTCGGTCACGTTGATGCGGATTTCCTGCCCACTGCGATGGGCCATGACTTTGACCTTGGTGCTTTGGGGCGAATATTTGAGCGCATTGGACAAAAGGTTCTGAACGGCCTGCTCCAGCAGCGTGGTGTCAGCCTCGAGCCATTGCGGAAGATCACCGAATGACAGCTCGATGCGGCCCTGGTCCTCTTCGGACTGGTTGTCGCAGATATCGTGCAACAGCGTGCGCAAATTGCACGGACGTGGATTGAAGTTCACCTCGCCTTCCTCAAGGCGCGCAGCATTGAGCGTACTTTCCATCAACCGGGTCAGGCGCAGGCAGGCATTGCGTATCTTTTCTGCCCGCCCGGCAATCTCCTCGTAATCCATTGCATACCCGCGCCGGATCATGCGCTGCGCACTCGCATCGATGATCGCCAGGGGCGTGCGGAACTGGTGCGACACCACGGAAGTGAAGGCACGGTGCAGCTTGGAAATCTGGCGTTCGCGCTCCAATGCTGCCTCCGCATTGGCCATGTTCCGCTGATCACGGATCACCACACCCGCCAAAAACAGCCCCGCAACCATGGTCGCCACGATAATGGTCAGGATCTCGAACAAGGTGTGCCGACGCGTATCGCGCCGCAGAGCTTCGCGTTCACGCTTGGCTAGCAGCGCATTGTTGGACACATCACGCAACGATTGCGCCAGGGCGGCCGCGGCCTGCCGGAAATTGGCAATATCCACCGCATCTGCTGGCGTCAGGCTCGGCAGCCGCTCCCGCACTGTGCCAAGCGTCGCACGATAAGCGTCCAGATCGTCGTCACGGCCGAGCGCCTGCATCTGCCGGTGCGGCTCGCCTTGTTCGAGCACCAGGACCCGGCTCACAAGAAGATCAAAGCGCAGCTGCAGATCCGAATTGTTCACTGTCCCCACTGCAAAACCCGAAAGCGCTTCGGCAAAGCGGATCGCCTCATACTGGCCCTGGCTCGCGAGCCAAACCATATCCTCGGCGATGTCGTCCTTTATTTCGGCTTCGCTCATGAGGAGGCGCACCGACGCGCCGACCAGCAGGACAAACAGGATGATCACGGCCGTAAAGGCGACAAGGAAACGTCGCGACAGATACGGCCCCAGGCTCATTCCACCCGTAATTCCTTGAGTTGCCAGACCCAGCGGTCATTGAACTTGGCGTCCTGCAATTCCCTATGATCATTCCGGGGGTAAACGATCCAGATCGGACCCTTGTCGCTGACCTCCATCTGCTTGCCATTCATTTCGGTAGCGAGCAGCACGTCATATTCCCGAATTTCGGCCATGGGCACGGGCGCAACAAAATCATTAAGCGCCGAAGCGATCAAAGTTGTACCCGAGGCCCCCACGCGTTCCATCACAGCCCGGGCGAGCACGCCTTCGAAATGCTGCTTGCCATCGGTCCAGGACGTTGTTGTTTCCACCACGCTCTTGCCAAGGGAATACAGCATCTCGCGGTCAAACAGCGCGCCCTGAGGTGAATTGGTGACCTCGATATTGCCGCTGACCACAAGAATTACCGGACCTTTC
Source organism: Devosia submarina (assembly GCF_003056345.1). Lineage (GTDB taxonomy): Bacteria > Pseudomonadota > Alphaproteobacteria > Rhizobiales > Devosiaceae > Devosia > Devosia submarina. The sequence goes on from NZ_PYWB01000001.1 coordinate 172,551, forward strand.
GGAGCTGGCAGGGGCTCGAGCGAATGGGCAGCAGTCCAGCTCAGCAGGGCAAGCAAGACCCCGGCAAGTCTAGCGCTCCATACACGGCCCTTTATCCGCAGTCTGCTTGTGGTCATCGTTGTTGGCCCCATCTTTTTCCGGCTCAACATTGCTGCAGCAAGAAAAGACACGAACATTATTACGCAGGTCCTGCGCAAACTGCACCAAGATTCTGCGGTGCTCACACCTGCTTGGGTGTTTTGGTGAAAGTTTCCGAACGCTCCATCGATGTTAGGCGGCCGCTTAGCTTGCCCTTCTGAATTCTTCTCATGCATACAGGCGACAAGAAGGGCGGCTAAAGCCGGGTCAACGCTGCAATTAAAACGGCGAATCGCAAGTATTCACGACGGCAGCTTCAACCGATCGGCGCAACAAATCGGCAGAGGTCTCCACCCGACCCGCTTGCCCCAGCCACGGCAATCCGGCGCTCTTTACGCGCAATTAAGTTGGATTTCGTAGCGTGTGGTTAAGGCAAATCCCTAGCTTCGCGAACTCTCACGGACGGCTTGCCGAGCCCCTTAGCATGCCGCTGCCTCGCTGGAGCGGTCCGGAATCTACGAATTGATCACCTTCTTCTCGGCAAGCATTGCCCGTCGCCTTTACCTTCTTCTCGCACTGTTCACCCTGGGCCTCATCGGCATCGTCGGCTATCAGCTGTCCGGCCTGCGCAGCAATCTGGAGGAATTCAAGCGCGGGGAGCTGCAGACCGTCGTGGAGATTGCCAGCAGCCTGGTGCAAGGCTATTACGATCGCGCCCAGGCCGGTGAACTCAGCGAAGAAGAAGCCCAGCGCCTGGCGCTCGAAAACCTGCGGGCCCTTCGCTATGACGGCAACGAATACGTCTTCGTCGACAGCTTCGATATGGTCCTGCTTATGCACCCGACCAAGCCCGAAAAGCAGGGCTCGGATCGCGCGGTCGAGCAGGACGGCAATGGCAAGCTCTATGTAAAAGAAATGATCGAGAACGCCCGTGCCAATGGCTCGGCCTATGTCGACTACGCATTTCTTGATCCCCAGACCAAGACCTATTCCGACAAGGTCACCTATGCGCAGGCCTTTCAGCCCTGGAAGTGGACCATTGCATCCGGCGTTCTGCTGACCGACGTTCGGGCCCAGTTCCTTGCATCGGCCACCATTGTCGGCACAGTGAGCCTGGCAGTGATCGTGATCCTGCTCGCCGTCGGCATTTTCATCGCCCGTGGCATTTCCAAGCCATTGGTCCGGCTCAACACCGACATGCTCGAAATCGCCGAAGGCAAGTTCGACGTCGAACTCACCGGCCAGGAACGCCGCGACGAGGTCGGCGACATGAGCCGTGCCGTGGAGGTCTTCCGCCAGAACGGGTTGAAAGTCGCTGAGCTGACCGAAGCCGAAGCCGCCCGCATCATCAGCGACCAGCACGCGCGCGCCCAGATGATGGGCGAGCTGCAGCAGGCCTTCGGCAATGTCGTCCACGCAGCTGTGGCTGGTGATTTTACCCGCCGTGTCCCTGCGGCTTTCCCCGACCAGGAACTCAACACGCTGGCCCAGGGCGTCAACGAGCTGGTGGAAGTGGTCGACCGCAGCATCACCGAGACCGGCCAGGTGCTCTCGGCCTTGGCTGAAACCGACCTCACCAAGCGCGTCAACGGCAACTATCAAGGCTCCCTGGCCCAGCTCAAGAACGACACCAATGCGGTTGCCGAAAACCTGACCAACGTTGTTGGGCAGCTGCGTGGCACCTCGCGTGCCCTGAAGTCGGCCACCGGCGAAATCCTGGCCGGCACCAACGATCTGGCCGAACGCACCACCAAGCAGGCTGCCGCCATCGAGGAAACTTCAGCCGCCATGGAGCAGCTCGCCACTACGGTCACCGAAAACGCCAAAAAGGCCCGTGACGCCGCCATGCGCACCCAATCTGCCGCTCAGCTGGCCGATGAAGGTGGGCACGTCATGGAGCAGGCGACGCAAGCCATGGACCGGATCAGCACCTCCTCGGCCAAGATTTCCAACATCATCGGCCTTATCGATGATATCGCCTTCCAGACCAATCTCCTGGCGCTCAACGCTTCGGTCGAAGCCGCGCGCGCCGGTGAAGCGGGCAAGGGCTTTGCCGTCGTGGCTGTCGAGGTGCGCCGCCTGGCCCAGTCCGCCGCTCAAGCATCTGCTGACGTCAAGCAGCTGATCGAGCAGAGCTCGGTTGAAGTCAGCGGCGGTACCAAGCTGGTCGACAGCGCCGCCCAGAAGCTGCAGGACATCCTCCTCGCCGTTCGCGAAAACAGCACGCTGATGCAGGCCATCTCCTCGGCGAGCGGCGAGCAATCTTCAGCCATCGGCGAAGTCACAACCGCCATCCGCCAGATGGACGAAATGACCCAGCACAATGCGGCCCTGGTGGAAGAAACCAATGCCGCGATCGAGCAGACCGAAGCCCAGGCCGTCGAACTCGACAAGATTGTCGAAATCTTCAGGATCGACGCGCAGGGCGAGCGCCAGATAGTCGCTTCGGCCCAGCCCAAGTCGGCCCCCGGCAAGACGGGCATCCGCGCCCTTCAGGACAGGGTCGCATCGGCCGCCCGCTCCTATCTCACGCAAGGCAACGCCGCCATCAAGCAGGATTGGAGTGAATTCTGATGGACTTCCTGTCCGACCGCGAGCCCCAGCAAGGCTCCCCCAGCGTCGCCGAAGCGGCAACCACCAATCAGTTCGTGACCTTTACCTGCGGCCAAAGGCTGTTCGGCATCGAGATCATGTCGGTGCGTGAAATCCGCAAATGGTCCAAGACCACCCCCATGCCCAATCAGCCCTATGGCGCCTGCGGGGTGCTCGATATCCGCGGCAGCATCGTGGAAATCTATGACCTTGCTGCCATGCTGGGCGCTCCCAGCATGGAGGACGAAACCAGCAAGGTGATCCTCGTGGTTTCCCTCGGCAATCGCGATGTGGGGGTAATCGCCGACACGGTGTCGGACATCATCTTCGCCAAGCCGGACGACTTGCGTCCGCCGCCGGGCGGCAAGGGCAGAGGGGAAAGCACCGTTTCCAAACTGGTCAAGTCCGACGACCAGCTGATCGCCGTCCTAGATCTCGACGTGCTGTTCCCCAGCTATACCGCTCACTAGAACTTTAAAGCGGCTCGCATCCTGTGCGGGCCGCTTGGTTCAGGCCTAACCCTGCGCCAGCGCACCCCAGAAATCGGAATGGTGCTGCGAAAGCGCTGCGACCCAGGTCTGCATGCGCTGCGGCGCGTCTGGGTTCTCGCCCATATCGGCGATGGTGTGCTCCACCTCATCCACCCCGATGGCAGTAATCTCGTCATAAACCCAGGGGGCGATGCGGGGCAGTTCGTGCAGGCTGAACTTGTCCGTCAGCGGATCGGGTATGCGGTCCAGGTTTGAAGCGGGCATGGCCTGTTTCCTCCTAAAAATGACCAATGAACAGGCGCCCCGCTTGTTCCCCCGGTCACCAAGGGTTGAAGAAGCCTTAACTAGAGATCCCAGTCGGTCTTTACGGTCAAAAAGCGCGAATTGACCCAGCCGCGCGTATCGCGCGCATCCACAAGGCACCAATCCGCGCCGGTCTTCGCCTCGATGCAGCGCTCCACCCACACATGGTCGCCCGGCGCGAAAGCACCGATCTTTTGTGAATAGCTCGCCGGCCATTTGCGCACATTAAGCTTGTCCCAATAGGCAACGTCCGTCACCTCGGCGACTTGATCCACATCGTAGCCGGCCGCCATTGCAGGCTGCACGGCGAACGCGCCAGCCGCGGTGACTACAAGCCCGCACAGCGTCGCAATCAAAACCTTTTCCTGGTTCCTGGTCATAATTATCTCCCTTGTGGGCAAATTCCTGTCTGTACGGGAGAGCGTGCCACCGGGGCCTTGAACCACCCCTGAGTCCACCATTCATCCGGCGTTCATCTGCGCCGCTCTCCTTGGTGGGCGCTGTTTAGGCGCCGCTTTCCCTCTCCGCCCCACCTCTTTGCGCGGGAGCGCAATTGCTTTTCGGGGCCGCGATGGGCCAAAGCATCTTCACGGCAATTCACCAGCCGCGTTGATTCTGTTTCTCAGGCTGTTTGATGGACCCGCTCGGTATTGCTCTGCTTGTGCTGATGGCGGGCGCCGCAGCCTATGTTCAAACCATCACCGGCTTTGCCTTTGGTCTCTTGATGATGGGCGGCATCGGCATGCTCGGCCTGCTGCCACTGCCCGACGCCGCCGTAATGGTCAGCATCCTGACCCTGGTGAATGCATCGCAGATGATATTACGCGGCTGGAAAGGCGTGGCCTGGGGCGAGTTCCGCCTTACCCTGCTGCCCAGCCTTGTGCTGCTCGTCCTGGGCTATTTCCTTCTTGAACAGCTTGCCGACACCAACCTGAATGGGCTGCGCTTCCTTCTGGGCCTGGTTATCGTGGGCGCCAGCATCCAGCTGCTGCTCCAGCCCCATCCGCTCAAGGAACGCTCGTCCTCCGGATCTTTCGTGTTGGTCGGGGCGCTTGGCGGCTTCCTCGGGGGCATGTTCTCGACCTCCGGCCCGCCCCTCATCTACCACCTCTATCGGCAGCCCTTTCCCGTCGCCACCATCCGCGACACGCTGGTCTTGATCTTTGCCACCAACGCAATCTTCCGCCTCGGGCTGGTGGGCGCCACCGGTAATTTCCCCATCCATATCCTCGCCTGGGCGCTTCTTGCCGCACCGGTCGTCACCGCCACGACCTTTCTGGCAAAGCGCTGGCCCCCACCGCTGCCGGTTCTTACCCTGCGGCGCATAGCCTTCACGCTCCTGCTCTTGTCGGGTCTTTCCCTGGCCGTTCCCGCGCTTATCAATCTCGGCTCTTGGCCGGGCTAGCGCTTTTGTGGCCTCCTAGGGTTGATTTACGTTTCCATTGCCGCCATGAAGCCCACAGAACTCCGGACCCGGTGCAAACCCGGGTGGCTCTTCTGGCCGCCAATCCGCCAGACAATCCAGTATGAACCCGCATAATCAGCCCGCTTGCATCCCATGCCAGCTCCGCTGCCGCGCTGCCTGGAACATCAATGACCTTTCAAGACACTCTTCGCCGTGACTGGCTTTCCAACATCCGCGCCGACGTCCTCGCCGGCATCGTTGTTGCCTTGGCCCTCATTCCTGAAGCCATCGGCTTTTCCATTATTGCGGGCGTCGACCCCAAGGTGGGCCTTTACGCCTCCGTGATCATCGCCATCGTCATTTCCTTTGCCGGTGGTCGCCCCGCCATGATCTCGGCAGCCACGGCCGCCACCGCCGTTCTCTTCGGCTCGCTCGTGCGCGAACACGGCCTGCAATATCTCCTCGCCGCCACCATCCTCGCAGGCGTGCTGCAGATTGCCGCCGGATGGCTCCGTGTTGGCTACATCATGCGCTTTGTGTCCCGCTCGGTCATGACAGGCTTCGTCAACGCCCTTGCCATCCTGATCTTCATGGCCCAATTGCCCGAGCTGATTGGCGTCACCTGGGAATCCTATGCGATGATCGCGGCAGGCCTTGCCGTTATCTACCTCTTCCCCCGCGTCACCCGCGCCATTCCCTCGCCGCTCGTCTGCATTCTCCTGCTGACAGGCCTCGCGCTCCTCGTCGGCATCGACACCCGCACAGTCGCCGATCTCGGCGAACTGCCCAATGCCTTGCCGCAGCTGCTTATTCCCCAGATTCCGCTGACGCTCGAAACCCTCTGGATCATACTGCCCTATTCCGTGGCTGTTGCCGCCGTGGGCCTCCTTGAAAGCCTTCTCACCGCGTCCATCGTCGATCAGATGACTGACACGGGAAGCGACAAGAACCGCGAAAGCATCGGGCAGGGCATCGCCAACATCGCCAGCGGCTTTTTCGGCGGCATGGCGGGCTGCGCCATGATCGGCCAGTCCGTGATCAACGTGAAATCCGGTGGCCGCACGCGTCTCTCCACCTTCACGGCCGGCGCTTTCCTCCTCTTCCTGCTTCTGGTGCTGGGCGATTGGGTCGGCCTCATTCCCATGCCCGCGCTCGTCGCGATCATGATCATGGTTTCGATCGGCACCTTTAACTGGGGCTCCCTGCGCGACCTCTTCCACCATCCCCGGCGCTCCAGCATCGTCATGCTGGCAACGGTGCTCACGGTGGTCGGCACGCATAATCTGGCGCTTGGGGTAGGCGTTGGCGTGCTCCTTTCGGGCATTTTCTTTGCCTGGAAGGTCTCGCAAATCTTCCGAGTCACCTCCTCTCTCGAAGATGGCGTGCGCACCTACCGGATCGAAGGCCAGCTGTTTTTTGCCAGCACCGAAGATTTCCTTGCGGCCATGAAGTTCGATGAACAGGTACAACAGGTCCGGCTCGATCTCAGCGCCGCCCATATCTGGGACCTCACGGGCGTCAACGCCATTGACATGGCAGTGCTCAAGTTCCGCCGTGCCGGTGCCGAAGTGGAAGTTGTCGGCCTCAACGAAGCGAGCGCCACCATTATGGACAAGCTCGCCGTGCACGATCAGCCCGGCGCCATGGAACGGGTTCTCGGCCACTAATGTGCCCGCAAACTCGCCCGGGCGGATTTTATCCCTCGGGCGAGGTCTCGATCAGCCGCACGCCGGCTTCCCCGCAGATCGAGCGAATAGAGGGCAGGGTGCACCGGTCCGTCACAAAGCTGTTCACCTGCGACAAATGCCCGATGCGCACCGGCGCCGTTCGTTCGAACTTGCTGGAATCCGAAACAAGAATAACATGCCGCGCATTGGCGATGATCGCCTGCGACACCCGCACTTCGCGATAGTCGAAATCCAGCAGGGCCCCGTCCTCATCGATCGCCGAGGCGCCGATCACGGCGTAATCGACTTTGAACTGCCGGATGAATTCCACCGCCGCATCGCCCACCACCCCGCCATCCGCCGGGCGCACCACACCCCCGGCAATCACCACTTCGATCCGCGGATAAACCCGCAGGCGATTGGCCACATTGATGTTGTTGGTGATGACCATCAGCCCCGAATGGTCCAGCAGCGCCTGGCTGACCGCCTCGGTCGTGGTACCGATGTTGATGAAGAGGGACGCATTGGATGGAATAAGCGCGGCCGTCGCCTGTCCGATGGCGGTTTTTTCAGCCGCCGCGATGCGCCGCCGCGCTTCATATTCCATGTTCTCGACGCCTGAGGGAAACAGCGCACCCCCATGGGTCCGCTTCAGAATGCCCTCGCCGCACAGGTCGTTGAGATCCTTGCGCACTGTCTGTGCCGTAACGCCGAACCGGCTCGCCAAGGCCTCGACGCTGACATGGCCCTGGCTCCGGGCGAGCTCCACGATTTCGGCGTGACGTTCCCTGGTGTTCACGAAATCTGCTGTCCGCTCCGCGCTGCTTTTCCCATATAGATCATGGGCAAGCCCGCCGACAACGAATGCTTTCGTTTACGGCGCAACCAAAGCAAACTGCGCTACTGCAGCTGCGGCTTAAGGAGAAACGCCTCCCGGTCTGCGGTTTTCACCCGCACCCAGCTGTCCCTTCCCTTGCGCACGATGCGCATGGCAAATTCCGCACCCGCTGGCGCCTTGGTCCAGAGCTTGCGGTAAAAATCCGCCAGCCCTGTCACCTCGTCTCCGTCGAGTTCGCTGATCACATCACCCGTCTTGAGGCCCGCCTGTTCGGCTGGCCCCCCATCGGCAACACTCATCACCACGACACCATTGCTGCTTTCGGCCGAAAACACGCCCAGCCAAGGCCGCGCTTCGCGCCGGGGCCGGCCTGCGGCGATCAGGTCATCGAGAATAGGCTTCAACAGATCGATCGGCACCATCATGTTGATGTCGGTTGTCTTGTCGCGCTGCAGCATCTGCAGCCGCAGCGAGCCAATGCCGATCAGCTCATCGTCCGCATCCACCAGCGCCGCTCCGCCCCAGGATGGGTGGAAGGGGGCCGTAAAGATCGCTTCATCCAGCAGATATTCCCAATAGCCGGCAAATTCCTGCTTGGCGACGATTTCGGTGATGATCTCCTCGCCCCGTCCATCCAGCACGGTTGCCACATCGCCCACCCGGGCACGCGAAGAACTTCCGATATCAAGGCTTGGCAGATCCAGATCCCCGAGCGCCTGCACGAGGCCAAACCCGGTTTGCTGGTCATAGCCAACAATATGGGCGGGCATGACGCGCTCGTCATGGGTCGTCAGCCAAACCTCTTCGGCTTCGGTAATCAGATAGCCAATGGTCACCACCAGCCCATCATCACCGATCACCACGCCGCTCCCTTCCCGAAGCGTGCCGAGCGTGGAAGCGGTATGTGCCTCGTCGGGAACCAGGGCCCTGACCGACACAATGGAATCTCTAAGGCGCTGTGGCATGGGTCATCCGCATTTTGTCTGTTTAGGACAAAGATAGGATTTTATCCGACCGGCACAAGGTGACGGCGATTTGGCTGCTAGCCGCTCACCACATTGTCGACCAGCGGGACTTCTCCCTTCTCGGCCGCATTCTGCGCCACGGACAAGGCTTCCGCCAGGGTTTCGGGATTGTCGCCCGCCAGGGCTAGCGCCGCCGAGCTGATGCGGAACACGCCGCAGCTGGGGCAGTCATATTCGGTGTAGTCGGCTGTCTTGGCGCGGATCTGCGCCGGCTCATTGGTGATCGGACATGATGTGCTGGTCATGGGAGTCTCGCGCAAAGGTAAAGTGTGGTGCGGCTGCTTGCTGCCCTTAGGGATCAGGCGTGTGGTCGGGGAAGGGCGACTGCGCCGGCGGCATGTCTGGACCCGGCTGCGGATTCTCCTGCGGATCGGATTTGTCAGGCACCTGCCGCTCATCCCCTTCCTTTGGCTTATCATCGAGGGGCCGGGGAAAAATGGGTGGCGTGGGACCCGGTTCAGGCGCAGCCGGGCTGGGGTCCATAGGTGGAAAACTCATCGCTAGCCTCCTGCTTTGGGTGGACAACGACCTTGGCGACGAGCGGTTCAAAAATTAACCGCGCCCTCGCAATAGGCGGGATGGCTAACAAGTTCTTAGCGCCCGCCCCAGCGCTTTACCCTTTCGCGCAAGGACCCTTTCACGCGTCCGCATTACCCTCTGGGCAAAGAGCGGGGCATGTGGATGGACGGAAAAACTACCGAAGCGCTTCTGCGCCTCCAAACGGAGGTTCTGGAGGCGGTCGCCTGTGGCAGTCCCTTAGCCGATGTCGCCGACCTCATGTGCCGCTGCGCCGAAGCCCTTGCCCCCCAAGTCATCTGCTCCATTCTGACACTCGACTCAAGCGGCCAGCTGCATCCCCTTGCAGCGCCCAGCCTGCCCGCCCATTACTCCGCCGCCATCGACGGCTTGCAGATCGGCCCAAGGTCCGGCTCCTGCGGCACAGCTGCCTTCCGCCGTGAACCCGTGCTCGTTACCGATATCGACACCGACCCCTTGTGGGACGACTACCGCGGCCTTGCCCAGCCCCTTGGCCTGCGCGCCTGCTGGTCGAGCCCGATCCTGGACGCAAACGGGCAGGTTGTTGCGACCTTCGCCTTTTATTACCGCACAAGCCGCGCACCCGACGACATGGAGCGCCGCATCGTCCAGACCTGTGTCCACCTCTGTGCCATTGCCATCGACAATGAACGCGTCCGCCGGCGCAACCATCGCCTCGCCTATTTCGATGTGCTGACCGGCCTGCCTAATCGCGGCCAGTTCAATGACCTTCTGGCGAGCAACATTGAGCACAAGCAGGATTTCGGCTTGCTCCTGGTCGATATCGACCACCTCAAGATCGTCAACGACACCGTCGGCCACGCCTATGGCGACACCCTGATCAAGACCATTGCCGAGCGCATCGCCGGCAGCGATCCCCGGCTCACCGCCTGCCGCCTCGGTGGCGATGAATTTGCGGTCATTGTCTCCAACTGCGCCACCCCGGAGGATCTGGGCGGTGCCGCTGCCGCCATGCTTGCCGCCGTCCGTGGGCTGATCCAGGCTGGCGACCATACCATTGATCCCCACATAACCCTTGGCGGCGCATTGTTCGGCGCCGACGGTTCCGACGCCGCCTCCCTCTTTCAGAACGCCGATTTCGCGCTCTACCACGCCAAGGAAGTGTGCCGCGGCGGCTATGTCCGGTTCAAGCCGGATTTGCGGACCTCCATGCTGGAGCGGGTTCGTATTGTGCGTAGCCTCGACGAGGCCATGCTGGAAAACCGCATGGTCCCCCATTACCAGCCAGTCGTGCGCATCGACACGGCCGAGATCGTGGGGCTTGAGGCCCTGGCGCGCATGCGCATGCCCGAAGGGCGCATCGCCATAGCCGGCGAATTCCACACTGCCCTGTCCGACCCGCGCATCGCCTACCAGCTCACCGGCCAGATGCTGACCCAGATCGCGGCCGATGTGCGCCAATGGCTCGACATGGGCATCGATTTCCAGCATGTCGGGATCAATGTCACCACCGGCGATTTCCTGCGCGGCGACCTTGAGGAACGCATCGTCACCATTTTCAAGCGGGCAGGGGTTCCGCTCAAGCACATCGTCCTCGAGGTCAATGAAGCGGTCTACATGAGCGGCATCGACCAGATGGTGCCCAGGGCCGTAGGTGCTCTGCGCCAGCGCGGCATCCTTGTGGCGCTTGATGATTTCGGCACCGGCTTTGCCTCGCTCACCCACCTTCTGAGCTTTCCAGTCGATATCATCAAGATCGACCGCTCCTTTGTGGCCCGGCTCGGAAGCGACCGTGCCAGCGACGTCATAGCGGGCGCCATTATCGACATCGCGCGCAAGCTGAACATGCGCGTTGTCGCCGAAGGCATCGAGACGGCCGACCAGTCTCGCGTCCTGGAAAACTTCGGCTGCACTCTGGGGCAGGGCCACCTTTATTCCCGCCCCGGGCCCTTTGACACAACCACTACCCTGCTCAAGCTTTTCAGCCAGAAACGGCCCTCGCCATCGTCTTCGGGCCATCCAATGCCGGCCGCCATTGCCAACATGGCGTGAATGGCGCAAAGCTTGGCACAACAGGCGTGCGGCGCCGCACTGTGCGATGACAGGACGGTGACAGGGTCGGCACCTATGGTGCCCCCACGAACGCCAAGAACGTTCCAGATGATTTACATGGGAGGACTTATGAACAAGCTGTTTCTGGCCGCGGCACTGACGGGCGCACTCGCCGTTCCTGCTTTCGCCGCAGACTACACAATCATGGCCCCGGCAGCGCCCGGCGGCGGTTGGGACCAGACTGCCCGTGCGATGCAGGAAGCGCTGCAGGCCGAAGGCATCTCCGGCAATGTCCAGGTCACCAACGTACCCGGCGCTGGCGGCACGATCGGCCTCGCCCAGTTCGTCAACCAGTTCAACGGCAATCCCAATGCCCTGATCGTTGGGGGCTATGTCATGGTTGGTGCTGTGCTGACCAATGCCTCGCCCGTGTCGCTCGCCAACGTCACCCCAATTGCCCGCCTCACCGGCGAGTCCGACGTGATCGTTGTGCCCGCCAATTCCGAACTGCAGACCGTTGACGACCTCGTCGCCAAGCTCAAGGCCGATCCGGGTGCCGTCTCCTGGGCTGGTGGTTCGGCTGGTGGCGTTGACCACATCGCGGCCGGCCTCTTCGCCAAGACCGTCGGCGTTGATCCCACCACCGTCAACTACATCGCCTATTCCGGCGGTGGCGAAGCTCTTGCAGCTGTTCTGGGCGGCCAGGTAACCGTTGGCATTTCCGGCCTTGGCGAATTCGACGCTCAGATCCAGTCCGGCGATCTGCGCGCTCTGGCCTCCACCGGTGCCGAGCGCCTCGAGGGCTCCGACATCCCGACCCTGTCGGAAGCCGGCGTTGAGCTGGTTGTCGAAAACTGGCGCATGGTCGCCGCTGCTCCCGGCATCACCGACGAGCAGAAGGCCACCATCACCGCCGATGTCGAAAAGCTTGTGACCTCCGCCACCTGGCAGGGCATTCTCGAAACCAATGGCTGGACCGACATGTTCCTGGCCGGTGACGAGTTCGACGCCCAGCTCGCAGCAGACATCTCGGCCACCGAAGCCATCCTGAAAGATATCGGCCTCGTTCAATGAGCCTTGGCGAACCCAATCTTTCGCGCCGCCCCGATGGGGCGGCGTTTGTTATAGCGCTGGTGCTCGCGGCTATCGCCGCGGTCATCATCTGGCAGACATCCCTGATGCGGGTTCCCCCCATCCAGGCCAAGGTCGGCCCAACCGTTTTTCCCTATGTGATCGCCGCCGGCTTGCTCGTTCTGTCCTTCGCCACGGCAATCTCGGCCTTTCGCGGCCAGTTTCCGGTCCGTGAAAAGATCAACTACGGCCCGATTGCCTGGATCGTCGGTGGTCTCCTGGCGCAGCTTCTGCTGATCAGCTGGGCCGGCTTTTCGATCGGCACCGCAGTGCTGTTCGGCTTTGTCGCCAAGGGCTTTGGCCGTGGTCCGCTCTGGCTGAGCGTGCCCATCGGCTTTGTTCTGGCTTTTGCCATCTGGTTTATCTTCTCGCGCGGATTGCAGCTTTCCCTGCCCACAGGGCCTATCGAGCGCCTCGTCCCCTGATCGAAAGAGCAGTGTAATGGATACCTTCGGTCTTTTAGGAGAAGGCCTTCTGGCCGCACTCCAGGTGCAGAACCTGCTTTATGCCCTTCTTGGCGTAACGCTGGGCACGGCAGTCGGCGTGCTCCCCGGCATTGGCCCTGCGCTCACTGTCGCCCTTCTGCTGCCCGTGACCTACCGGCTCGACCCGACCGGCTCGCTGATCATGTTCGCCGGCATCTATTATGGCGGCATGTATGGCGGCTCCACCACCTCTATTCTGCTCAACACGCCCGGGGAAAGCGCCTCCATCGTCACCGCGCTTGAGGGCAACAAGATGGCTCGCAAGGGCAGGGGCGGCCCAGCCCTTGCCACCGCCGCCATCGGCTCCTTTATTGCCGGCCTGATCGCAACGCTGGCCCTCGCCTTTGTCGCCCCCTGGGTGGTCAAGGCCGCCCTGGCCTTCGGCCCCGCCGATTATTTCGCGCTGATGGTTCTGGCCTTCGTCACCGTTTCTGCAGCCTTTGGCGATAGTGCCCTGCGCGGCATCACCGCGCTCTTTATTGGCCTAGGCCTCGGCATTATCGGCATCGATTTGCAGACCGGCCAGGCGCGCCTTTCCTTTGGCATACCTGACCTGCTGGACGGCATCGAAGTCACGACCCTCGCCGTTGCCCTTTTTGCCGTGGGCGAAACCCTTGCCATCGCTTCCTCCTCCACCTCGCTCAAGGAAGAAGTGCTGGCGGTCAAAGGCTCCGTCTGGATGACGCTGAGCGACTGGAAACGCTCCTGGCCCGCCTGGCTGCGCGGCACCTTCATCGGCTTCCCGATCGGTGCCATGCCCGCAGGTGGCGCTGAAATTGGCACCTTCTTTTCCTATGCCGCCGAGCGCAAGCTCTCCAAGCACCCCGAAGAATTCGGCGAAGGCGCCATCGAAGGCGTCGCTGGGCCTGAAGCGGCCAACAACGCGTCGGCTGCCGGAACGCTTGTGCCCCTGCTGACCCTGGGCCTGCCGACCTCCGCCACGGCCGCCATCATGCTCGCCGGCTTTCAGCAATTCGGCCTCCAGCCTGGCCCGCTTCTGTTCGCCAACAATGCGCCCCTGGTTTGGTCGCTGGTTGCGAGCCTGCTGATCGCCAATTTCATGCTCCTGGTGCTGAACCTGCCCCTGATCGGCCTTTGGGTACGGCTCCTTACCATTCCAAAGCCTTGGCTTTATGCCGGCATCCTGACCTTTGCGACCTTGGGCACGCTCGGCGCCAACGGGGCCATGTCCGGCCGCCTTGGACCAATTCCCTTCTCGTTCGAACTGCTGATCCTCCTGGCCTTTGGCATATTGGGCTTCATCCTGCGCCGCTTTGGCTACCCCATCGCCCCCGTGGTGATCGGGCTCATCCTAGGGCCGCTGTCCGAACAGCAATTGCGCCGCGCCCTCGCCATCAGCCAGGGCGACCCCGGCATTCTGGTCCATTCGCCCATTGCCATCACCCTCTACATCATCGCCGCCATCGCCCTGCTCGTCCCCTTTTACTTCCGCCTGCGCGGCAAAGGGGCCGTACTCCAACAAATGGCCAGCGACGAAGACTAAAACGTCCTCACGCACAATGTCATCCCGGGCTCGACCCGGGATCCATCCCGAGATCCCGTCCCCGCCGCAAGGTGGTTTGGTCTTCACCGCGTCTTTACCTTGCTACGGCGCGTGACCCACCCCGATCGTCACCCTCGGACTTGATCCGAGGGGCTCTGCACTTTCTAAGGTACCCCAACCAAAGACCCCTCGGGTAAAGCCCGAGGGTGACGATCCAGCTCTTGAGTAATCCACCTAAAGGTTCAAAGCCTCTACGGCGCCCGCCACAACACCAGCAGCACCACAACCAGTCCCGTCACCAGCAGCAACAACAACCCACCCACGCCATTCACGATCTGGCGCAATATTCCCGTCCGCGCCTCGTCCGCTGCCACGATGTCGTTGATCTCGGCGCCCTTGCGTTCATAAGTCCCGTGCGTCATCGCGGTCCCTCTTTCCACCTGACTTCGCCAAACCTCAGTGTGGTTCGCAACTGGCTAAGAAAAACCTTCAAAAATAGCCCAATCGGCTTGAAAAGGTTACCAAGAGGAAAATTGGCAGCGTTAACGAACCGTTGACGCCACTGTTTCATCATGTTTACCAGCCACCTCAATGCTTTGCCCAATCAGGAGCGCCTTCTTCTTGAATGGCACCATGATGAACCAGTCACCTGCCGAAACAGCGCTCAGCCGTGCCCTGATCCGCTGGTCCCTGACCAAAGCCACGCCCATGGCCGAAACGCCGACCAGCTGGATTTTCCAGGTGGAGCAAAACGGCCGCAATCATGCCGTCCTCAAGATCCTCAAGCCCGGCAAGGGCGATGGGGAACAGCGCGGCGGCGAGCTGATGCAATGGTATGCCGGGGAGGGGGCCGCCACCGTCTTTGATCGCCATGGCGGCACGCTTTTCATGGAATGGCTCGATGGCATCCCCCTGGGCGAAGCCGTGCGCCAGGGCCGCGACGATGAAGCAACCATTGCCCTCGCGACTGTCGTGACCCACCTTCACCGTCCAAGGCCTGACGCCCCCAAGGACCTTTTGCCTCTCCGGACCCATTTCGATCCGCTGTTCAACACCAATATTCGAAACTGGCCCTATACCGCCCGTGATCTTTTCGCGCGTGCGGCTGGTGTGGCGCTGACCCTGTTTGATCGACCCAGCCCGCAAATCCCGCTCCACGGCGATTTGCACCACGACAACATCATTTCAAGCCCCCGTGGCTGGCTTGCCATCGACCCACGCGCGCTCCTGGGCGATCCCGTCTATGAAGTTGCCAACGCCCTCAACAATCCCGTTGGCGCCGATGATCTGGTGAAGGACCCCCGGCGCATCGCCGCCATGTCCGAACTCCTGTCCCTTCGGCTCGGCTTCCCACGCAAGCGCATCCTGGGCTGGGCCGCCGCACACGCCGCTCTTTCGGCCTGCTGGGCGCTCGAGGACGAGCAACCCATTGCCGCGCAATTGGCTATGTTGCCCCTGCTTCTGACCGCTTATGATCAAGCCTGAGATCCCCATGCTCCACCTAACCCGTCGCGGCTTGCTGTTCCTGGGCGCGGCCGCTGCCGTTTCCGCCTGCGCCAGCACCATTCCCGTGCTGCCCAAAACGGCCAGCACCCCCGAAACCCTGAGCGACGCGGAAATCCTTTTCGCCATCAACGCCGTGCGCGCCGCCAATGGCTCGCCACCCTGGCGATACAACGCTGCGCTTGAAAACGCCGCCCGCTCCCAGGCGCGCCTCATGGCTCAGAAAAACACCATGAGCCACGACCTCGGTGTTACCCTGCGCGAGCGCGTCACAGCCGCCGGCTATCTCGGCGCCGTCGGCGAAAACGTGGCAAAAGGCTATCCCGATCTCCCCAGCACCATAGGCGGCTGGATGAACTCCTCCGGCCACCGCTCGACGCTTCTGAGCAAGAAATTTACCGAGTTCGGCCTCGCCGCCGTCCGTGCCCCGAACGGCAAACTCTTCTGGGCCATGATCGCCGGCGGCAGCTTCGACGCTTGGCGCGCCTAGCTAGACAATGAGCTTTCAGTAGACCTCATCCTGAGCCTGTCGAAGGACGAGGTCGTGCCACCCAAGCCCTCCACTCGCCCGACCTCGTGGTTCGACAAGCTCACCATGAGGTTTTGGGAGCAATGGAGTTACCTAAATGAGGACAGTGGCCCAGCGGCAAACCTCATCCCGAGGTCTGCCCCGCCAGTCCCCAGTAGACCTCATGGTGAGCCTGTCGAACCACGAGGTCGTGGCACAACCCGTCGAAAAACCTAAACCGTCAGCGTCCGCCGCACCGCATCATCCCAGCCGGCAATTTTGCGCTCCCGTTCCCCCGCATCCATCCGCGGCTCGAACCGATGCTCCAGCGCCCAGCCCCGCGCAAACTCATCCATCCCCGGCCAAACCCCAGCCCGCGAACCTGCCAGCCACGCCGCACCCAGCGCGGTTGTTTCCAAAATCTCGGGCCGATCCACCGGCGCGTCCAGAACATCGGCCAAAAACTGCATGGTCCAATCCGACGCCACCATGCCGCCATCCACCCGCAACACGGTCTCGCCACCGCCGCGCCAATCCTTGTGCATGGCTTGAAGCAGATCGCGCGTCTGGTAGCACACGGCCTCCAGCGCCGCCTTGGCGATCTCGGCCGGCCCCGAATTGCGCGTCAGCCCGTAAATGGCGCCCCGCGCCTCGGCATCCCACCACGGCGCTCCCAGCCCCACAAAGGCTGGCACCATGTAGACATTCTGGTTGGGATCGGCCGATTGCGCCAATGGCCCGGTTTCGCTTGCATGCTGCACGAGTTTGAGCCCATCGCGGATCCACTGCACGGCAGCGCCTGCAATAAAGATGGACCCTTCCAGCGCATAAGTCGTGACCCCATCAAGCCGATAGGCGATCGTTGTCAGCAGCCGGTTCTGCGAGCGCACCATGTCTGCCCCGGTATTGAGCAGAGCAAAGCACCCCGTGCCATAAGTGGACTTAAGCATGCCCGGCGCAAAGCATGCCTGCCCGATGGTCGCGGCATGCTGATCCCCCGCAACGCCCAAAATCGGGATCGGCGCCCCAAACAACGCCTCATCGGTCACGCCGAAATCATCGGCGCAATCCTTGACCTCGGGCAGCAGCGCCGCCGGCACTTCAAACAGCGCCAACAGCTCGTCGTCCCACCGGTTCGCACCGATATCGAACAGCAGCGTCCGCCCGGCATTGGTGGCATCGGTCACATGCCGCTTGCCGCCGGTCAGCCGCCAGATCAGGAAGCTGTCCACCGTCCCGAACCGTAATTCGCCCGCCTCGGCCCGTGCACGCGCCCCCTCGACATTGTCGAGCAGCCACTTGACCTTGGTCCCTGCAAAATATGGATCGACCAGCAGCCCCGTCTTTTCGGTAACCTTGGCCTCATGCCCCGCCTGCCGCAGCTCCGCGCAGAACCCCGCCGTGCGCCGGTCCTGCCACACAATGGCATTGTGGATCGGCTTGCCCGTCGCCTTGTCCCAGATCAGCGTCGTTTCTCGCTGGTTGGTGATCCCGATACCCGCCACATCGCCAGCCGCAATTCCGGCATCCGCAAGCGCCGTCCGCACCGACCAAACCACGCTTTCCCAGATTTCCTCGGGGTCATGCTCCACCCAGCCATCCCTGGGGAAGTGCTGCGTGAACTCCTTCTGTCCAACCCCGGCGATCTTGCAGTCCCGATCGAACACAATGGCCCGGCTCGACGTGGTGCCCTGGTCGATCGCCAGAATATACTCGCTCACTCAACTCTCCTCCCGAATAGCGCCGGCCTAGACTGCCACGCCCATGGCCTTGCCGGCCAAATAACTTTCCAGCGCTTCCGTTTGTGCCTGATCCACTCGCAGCCCCAGCTTGGTGCGCCGCCACAAGATGTCCTCGGCCGTACGGGCCCATTCCTCGCGCACGAGGTAATCAACCTCCGCCGCAAACAAATCCGCGCCGAAATGCTGCCCTAGATCGCTCGTGGTCTTGGCCGATCCAAGGATCACCCGCGCCTTCGTGCCATAAAGCCGCATCAGTCGCCGCGTTAATGTCGCTGGCAGTTCCGGATAATCCTTATGGAGCCGCCGCACTTCGGCGTCAAAGCTCAGCGGCTCGAACTCGCCCCCCGGCAGCTTGCCCGTCTTGGTCCAGGCCGCGCCCTTCTTGCCCAACACGCCTTCGATCTTTTCGAGTACGGACTCGGCCAGCCGGCGCGATGTGGTGAGCTTGCCGCCAAACACATGCACCGCCGCCCCGCTTGCCGCATCGCCATCGAGTTTGAGCACATAATCGCGCGTGGCTTCCTGCGCCGCACTCGCCCCGTCGTCAAACAGCGGCCGCACGCCCGAATAGCTCCAGCGAATATCCGCACGCGTCACGGGCTCTGCAAAATACTCGCTCGCAGCCTTGAGGAGGTAATCGGTCTCCCCATCCGAAATCCGCACGTCCTTGGGATCGCCATGGTAATCCTCGTCCGTCGTGCCGATCAGTGTAAAATCGCCTTCATAAGGAATGGCGAATATGATCCGCCCGTCGCTGTTCTGGAAAATATAGCAGCGGTCGTGGTCGAACAGCTTGCGCACCACAAGGTGGCTGCCCTTGACCAGCCGCACATTGCGCGCCCCATTTTTGCCCATGGCGCCGGTGATCACCTGGTCCACCCACGGCCCCGCCGCATTCACCACAAGCTTCGCGCGCACGGTACGTCGCCCGTCCTCGCCATCAAGCTCCACAATCCAGCCGCCATTGTCGCGCCGCACGCTGGAAACCTTGGTGCGCACATAGATGTCCGCGCCCTTGTTCGCCGCATCGCGCGCATTGAGCACCACAAAGCGCGAATCCTCCACCCAGCAATCGCTATATTCGAAGCCCAGCCGGTAGCCGGGCTTGAGCGGCTTGCCCGTCACATCCTGCGTCAAGTTCAGCGTCTTGGTGGGGGGCAGCAGGCGCCGACCGCCCATATAGTCATACATGGCCAGCCCCGCGCGCAACACGAAGGCCGGCCGCAGCCCCTTGTGGTGCGGCAACACGAACCGCAGCGGCCAGATGATATGGGGCGCTGCCGCCCAAAGCACCTCGCGCTCGGCCAGTGCCTCATGCACCAGCCGGAACTCGTAATGCTCCAGGTAGCGCAGGCCGCCATGCACCAGCTTGGTCGCCGCCGACGAGGTGCCCGAGGCCAGATCGTTCATCTCTGCCAAGGCCACGGAAAAGCCCCGCCCCACGGCGTCCCGGGCAACGCTCGCGCCATTGACGCCGCCACCGATGACGAAAATGTCGACGCTGTCCTGGGCCATGAAGCACTCTCCTTGTTGCTTTCGTTTCTAGGCGATTAGCTTTCGTTTTGGAAGGTTTATGTTTCGTTTTGCGACCGCCCTGGCGCCCTCCTGTCTACCATACAAGAACAGCCTTGACCTCCGTCGAGGACGGGTCTAGGGCAGGGGAAGGCTCCCCGGGCCAGGATATATTGGGCCCATGCTCTCCATCATCACCGTTATCGCGCCGATCTTTGCGCTTATGGCCTTCGGCTATAGCGCCGTGCGCTTCCGTCTGTTCCCCGCGGAAGGCATCAAGAGCCTGATCGCGTTCGTGAACAATTTCGCAACGCCGTGCCTGCTGTTCCATTCGCTGCTCACCAGCGATCTGGTTTCAGCCTTTAATCTCGCCATTATCGGCCCGTTCTACATCGGCGCGATCACCTGCTTCGTGCTGGGCATTGTTATCGCCATCCGCTTCTTCGGCAACACGCCTGGCGTCGGCGTTTCCGTGGGTTTTTCCGGCACCTTCACCAATACGGTTCTGGTGGGTCTGCCCATCATGACCCGCGCTTATGGTGCTGAATCCCTGCCGGTCACCCTTTCCATCATTGGCCTGCATGGCGCGATCCTGCTCACCCTTGGCATGGTCACCATGGAACTGGTGCGCCGTGACGGTCAGCCCCTGGGCAAGACCCTCGTTGTCGCCGCGCGCCGCGTCCTTTCCAATCCGCTGATCTGGGGCATCATCGCTGGGATGATCGGCTATTTCTCGGGCCTGCAGCTGATCGAGCCGGCCGAGGCCTTTTTCGTGATGATGAGTTCGGCCGTGGTGCCCGCGGCCCTGTTCGGCATTGGCGGGGCGCTGCACGAATACAAGCTCTCGGAAAACTGGAAACAGGCGCTTGTTGCATCCTTCATCAAGCTGATCATCCACCCCGCGCTTGCCTACGCCCTGATGATCTGGGTCCTCCATGTCCCCATGGAAATCGCCCGCTATGGCATCCTGCTGTCCGCCATGCCCGCCGGCGTCAACGTTTATGTGTTTGCCACCTATTATAACCGTGCCGCGAGCGTCGCCGCCAACACCATCCTGATCGCCACTGTTGCTTCAGCCGCCACCATTTCCGCCTGGCTCTGGATCCTCAGTCTCTAATCTCTTCGAAATATTGCCGGGCGTGTCGATTTCCCCGATGCTCATTCGTCCTAGCGGCAGACTGCACATTTCGGAGATGACCCATGCCCTATATCGATGGTTTCGTGCTTGCCGTTCCAGCGGCCAACAAAGACCAATATCGCGACCACGCCCACGGCGCCGTTCCCATGTTCAAGGATCTTGGCGCCACGCGTCTGGTGGAAAACTGGCCGGACGACGTGCCCCACGGCAAGCAGACCGATTTCTATCGCGCCACGAAAATCGAGGATGGCGAAGTTCCTGTTTTTTCCTGGGTCGAATATCCCGATCGCGAAACGCGCATGGAAGCGGGCCGCAAGATGTCCGAGGGCTTCGACCCATCGATGATGAAGGACATGCCGTTCGACGCCCACCGCATGATCTATGGCGGCTTCGAAGCCCTGGTGGATACCGGTCCTAACGGCAAGCCGGGCTATGTCGAAGGCATGATCTCGCCCGTTCCCGTCGGCAACAAGGATGCCTATCGCGCCGCAGCGCAAACGCAGGTGCCCCTGATCATGGAGTTCGGCGCGCTGCGCGTGGTCGACACTTGGGCCGATGACGTGCCCCCGGGGGAAACCACCGATTTCCAGCGCGCCGTTGCTACGACGGATGGGGAAACCATCGGATTTTCATTCATCGAATGGCCCTCCAAGGATGTTCGCAACAAGGCTTGGGAAAAGCTGATGCAGGACCCGCGCATGGCACCCAACCCCGATCTTTATGACGCAAAGCGCTCCATCTATGGCGGCTTCGTGCCCCTGGTCGATGTTTGATCACTCTTGATCGACGCACCTGCATTGCCCGGACACATTCCGGGCAATGGCTCGGCTAATCCAGGATGTCGATCTGAACGCCCAGATCCTGGACCCCGTCGCCTGCCGGAACGCAGCGCAGGGGCGCGGCCGAGAGGGAGTCAAGCCCCGCCGCCAGCCGCACATGCCGGTCCGTGGGGCAGAGTTCGAGCATGGCATCAAAGCCGATCCAGCCCAGCTTGTCGTCATAAGCTTCGGCCCACGCATGGAAGGCGCCGGGCTCATCCCCTTCACCCACCAGATAGCCCGTGACATAGCGCGCCGGAATCCCAAGCGCCCGCGCCGCCCCCACAAACAGATGCGCATAGTCGGTCGCTGGCGGGCGTGGCAAGCGCGCTGCAACCTCATGCCCTTCAGCTTCCACCACGCCAGCATCATCCTCCGAGGCCAACGATAAGGCTTGCTCCGTCACCCCAGTCGCATTCTGCTCGCCCTGCGACTGCCCACCTTGGCTCTGGCTCTGCCCATCCTCGCCCTGCATCTGCGCTTGTGCACCTGTCCCTGCTGCCGCAGGATCGAGCGTTTCACTGACGCGCAGCATCAACGCATGGAGCACATCGATCCGGCTATCCTTGCTGCCGCGGAACTTGCCATAAAGCGTAACCGGCGCGCGGGTCAGCCGCGTCATGCGCCGAAAAAGGGCAGGGACGGGATCGCCCGCGAGCTTGCCGAGCACGCCATGCGTGTCCTGCGTCTCCACCACGCCATTGACCTCAACCAGGAGCGGACCTTCGGGCCGCGCCTGGTTCACCAGAAAAGCCGAATTGCCAAATGCATCCTCGAACGGGGCGGCATTCTCCATTCCCGGCAGATCCAGCGTCCAGCTCTCGATCCGCTGTGCTGGCCCGTTTCTAGAGGTCAGCAGCGTTTGCAGCACCAGATTGGCCGTTCCGGGCGGCGGCGAAATGCTCAATTGGTGGCGGATGGAGATACGCATCAGTAGAAATTATAGCTTTCTGCCAAGCTGTTGGACACATGGTAGTTCCGGGCCATGAATTCGGTCAGAAATTCATGTAGCCCATGGCTAAAAACCGTTTCCATCGAGGTGTTTTCCACCATGGCGCACAATTGGCGCACCGCCTCGCACGAGGCTTCTTCCCGGCCATAAAACTGCGCCAGCGCTTCCACGTTCTGCTTCACATGTTGCGCGCAAAAGGCCAGTGAGCGCGGCATTTCCGGCCGCAAGATCAAAAAATCGGCGATATTCTGCGCCTTGAAGCGGTCGTGGTACACGTGTCGGTACGCGCGATGCGCCGATGCCGCCCGCAGGATCAGCGTCCATTGCTGGATATCGAGATCCCCGCCCACCAGCGTCACGCGCGGCAGCAGCACATAATATTTCATGTCGAGAATTCGCGCCGTATTGTCGGCCCGCTCGATGAAATTGCCCGCCTGCAGAAAAGCAAAGCCGGCGTCCCGAAGGATCGTCCCCAGCAGGGCCCCACGGAACTGGTGGCTCAGATGCTTGACCCATTCCAGGAGCCCCAGCAATTTGGCGCCGCGCACATCACGCGGCTTGATCTGCGAAAACTCAAGCCAGGCACCATTGATCGATTGCCACATGTCGATGGTGATCGCAGTGCGCACCGAACGCGCATTGGTCCGCGCTGCAAGCAGGCACGAATAAACCGAGGAGGGATTGGTCGGGTCGAACATCATGAAATGGGCGACATTGTCGACGTCGGCAGGCTTGCCCTTGCTGGCGAAGGCCTCGTCCACCTCCGCCGCCTGCATCATGGAAACCAGATGCTCCGACACGGCTCCCTCGCGCCGGCTGGTGAGGCTCATGCGATACCCCACCTCCAGCAACCGCGCCATATTCTCCGCCCGCTCCACATAGCGCGACAACCAGAACAGGTTTTGTGCGGTACGGCCCAGCATGCTCATGAGCGCACCTCGGCGGTGTCCAGGCACCCCCACCTAACCTCCCCCTGTGAGGGGGAGGGACCGCTTAGTGAGTTACCTCTTATTGCGTCACTTGCACGAAGCCATTCCTCCCCCTCCCAGGGGGAGGTTAGGTGGGGGTCACACCGCTCCCCGGCTCCTGCCACAATGGTAACATCCGGTTCATCGCATGATCTCACAAGGCTCACCGGCCCCACCTCCCCCCTTGCGGGGGAGGCCAGGAGGGGGGTGCGATGCCCAAGCAAACCACCAGTATTCCCGCAAGCACCGCCCCATTCCTCCCCCTCCCAGGGGGAAGCTAGGTGGGGGTCTTGCGTCAAAGCAGATACACCCATCATCAATCTTCCAGCACCCAAGTATCTTTGGTGCCTCCGCCCTGGCTGGAATTGACCACCAACGATCCCTTCTTGAGCGCCACGCGCGTCAGCCCCCCCGGCGTAATCCGCACCTCGTCCCCCACCAGCACATAGGGCCGCAAATCCACATGCCTGGGTGCAATCCCGGCATTCACAAAGGTTGGACACGTGCTCAGCGCCAAGGTCGGCTGCACGATGTAATTGTCCGGCCGCGCTTCGATCTTGCGCCGGAACTCCTGGTGTTGCGCCTTGGTCGCCGTAGGCCCCACCATCATCCCATAGCCGCCCGAGCCGTGCACTTCCTTGACCACTAGGTCTGCGATGTTCTCGAGCACCCAATTGCGCTGCTCATCGTCCGTGCAATTGTAGGTTGGTACGTTCTGTAAGAGCGCCTTTTCCCCGAGGTAAAACTCGATGATCTCCGGCACATATGTATAAACCGCCTTGTCATCGGCGATGCCCGTACCCGGTGCATTGACCAGCGTCACGTTTCCCGCCCGATAGGCATTGAACAGCCCTGGCACGCCCAGCATGGAATCGGGCCGGAAGGTCAGCGGATCGAGGTAATCATCATCGATCCGCCGATAAATCACATGCACCCGCTCCGGCCCTGTGGTCGTGCGCATATAAACCTTGCCGCCATCTACAAATAGGTCCGGCCCCTCGCACAGCGTCGCCCCCATCTGGTCGGCCAGGAACGAGTGCTCGAAATAGGCTGAATTATAAATGCCCGGCGTCAGCACAACGATATTGGGCGACGAACCCGAACCCTCCGGCGCCACGCTCTCCAGCGTCCGGCGCAGATTTTCTGGATAGTTCTCCACCGGCGCGACCTTGGTGCGCTGGAACAGATCCGGCGCCAGCATCATCATCGCCTCGCGGTCCTCCAGCATATAGCTGACCCCCGAAGGCGTGCGCAGATTGTCTTCCAGCACATAAAAATCATCCGGGCCCACCCGCACGATATCCACCCCGATAATATGGGCATAAACCCCCTTGGCCGGATCGAGCCCCATCATCTCGGGCGCAAAGGCCGCATTCTGCAAAATCAGCTTTTCGGGAATCCGCCCCGCCTTGAGGATTTCCTGGCGATGATAGATGTCATGCAAAAACGCATTGAGCGCGCGTACGCGCTGGTCGATCCCCTTGCTCAACCGCCGCCATTCCGCCGCCGAAATGATGCGGGGGATCACATCGAACGGAATGACCTTTTCCGTTCCTTCTTCCGAGCCATAAACTGCAAAGGTGATGCCCAGCCGGCGAAAAATCGCCTCGGCATCCGACTGCATCAGCGTCAGCGCCTTGTCGGGCTGTTCCGCCAGCCATTCCGCCAGTGCTCTGTAGGGTTCGCGAACGGAGCCGTCCGCATTGTACATTTCGTCGAACGGCGTTTTATCGGCCATTGTGCTCACAAGAATATGCGGCGCATCGCATTGTTTTCACATTGCTACACATTTGTGAACGGCCGTCCAGCACACATGATAGACCTGCCAACACTTGTCCCGCCCGCTCTGTTCCCTATTGTAACCCATCACCACCGATCGAGATTCTTGATGCCCATTGAAATCCTCCAGACCGGCAAGCTCCACGCCTCCTGCGAAGCGGCGCTCGCCGAGCGCTACACCGTCCACAAGCTGCACGAAGAGGCCGACAAGGACGCCTGGCTGCGTGAAAACGGCGCCCGCATCCGCGCCCATGCCGGCTCCGGCGTGCAGGCGGATCTGATGGACAAGCTGCCCAATCTCGAAATCATCGCCAGCTTCGGCGTCGGCTACGACAACATCGACACCAAGGCCGCCAAAGAGCGCAATATCCGCGTCACTAACACGCCAAACGTGCTCAACGATGCCGTCGCCGAGCTCACCATCGGCCTCATGATCGCCCTTGCCCGCCGTATTCCGCAGGGCGACCAGTTCGTCCGCCAGGGCAAGTGGCCCGCCGGCAATATGGGTCTTTTCACCGAACTAACTGGCAAGACCGTCGGCATTCTGGGCCTTGGCCGCATCGGCAAGGAGATTGCCACCCGCGCCCAGGCCATGAAGATGCGCGTCGTCTACACCGGCCGCAAGCGCCAGCCATCCGAGCCACATGTCTTCTATGAAAACCTCACCGACATGGCGCGCGATAGTGATTGGCTCGTGGTCATCGCCCCCGGTGGCAAGTCCACCGATGGCATTGTCTCGCGTGAAGTGCTCGAAGCGCTAGGGCCCAAGGGCATGCTGGTCAATGTCGCCCGCGGCACGCTGATCGACGAGGGCGCCATGCTCGAACTCCTCCAGAACGGCGGCCTTGGCGGCGCGGCGCTGGACGTCTTTGTCGACGAACCCAAAGTCCCTGAAGCCTTCTTCGGGCTCGAAAACGTTGTCCTCTCCCCCCACCAGGGCAGCGCCACCCACCAGACCCGCGACGCCATGGGCGCGCTCCTCCTCGCCAATCTCGAAGCCCATTTCGCCGGCGAACCGCTGATCAGCGCCGTGGTCTAGGGCTCCACACCCAATATTCCATGCCCACCATACCGCCCTCGGACCCGATCCGAGGGCCACTCTCCCCACGGCACGCCCCAGGATTGAAACCGGCCCCACACCCAACCCCAATTCCCTTCCGCCCGCGAACCCGCTAGCTTCCCGCGCAAATCGCACGAGCAGGAGCAGCGGCATGACGGAATGGTGGCGTGGCGGGGTGATCTATCAGGTTTATCCCAGGTCCTTTCAGGACACCAATGGCGACGGCATCGGCGATCTGCCCGGCATCATCGATCGCCTCGACTATATCCAGAGCCTGGGCGTCGATTGCATCTGGCTCTCGCCCATCAATCGCTCGCCTCAGGCCGACATGGGCTATGACGTCTCCGACTACCAGGACGTCGACCCGCTCTTCGGCTCGCTCGAGGATTTCGACTCCCTGCTGGAGCAGGCGCACCGTCGCGGCCTCAAAATCATCATGGACCAGGTGATCAGCCACACATCCGATCACCATCCCTGGTTCCAGGAATCGCGCCTCAACCGCACCAATAGCAAGGCCGACTGGTATGTCTGGGCCGATCCGCTCCCCGATGGCACCCCGCCCAACAATTGGCCCGCCGTGTTCGGCGGCCGCGCCTGGGAGTGGAACCCCACGCGCGGGCAATATTATCTCCACAATTTCCTGACCGCGCAGCCCGACCTCAACTTCCACAATCCCGCCGTGCAGCAGGCCGTGCTCGATGTCCTGCGCTTCTGGCTCGAGCGCGGCATCGACGGCTTCCGCCTCGACACCGTCAACTACTACTTCCACGACAAGCTCTTGCGCTCCAACCCACCGAGCACCAAGCCCGAGCATTTGCCCTATGCAGTCAATCCCTATGACATGCAGGAGCACAGATACTCAAAATCCCAGCCCGAAAACCTCGATTTCCTACGCCGCGTCCGCGCGCTGCTGGACGAATATCCCGGCTCCACTTCGGTCGGCGAAGTGGGCGACAGCCACCGCTCGGTGGAACTCATGGCCGAATACACCTCGGGCGGCGACACGCTCCACATGTGCTACGGCTTTGATTTCCTCGGGCCCGAATACGACGCTGGCCATTTCCGCTCGCGCATCGAAAAATTCTTCCGTGTCGGTCCCGATGGCTGGCCCTGCTGGAGCTTTTCCAATCACGACGTGATCCGCCATGTGACGCGCTGGGCCTCTTTCTCGGAAGACCCCCAAGCACTCGCCCGCCAGGCCGCAGCCCTGGTCCTGAGCCTTCGCGGCTCCGTCTGCCTCTACCAGGGCGAGGAACTGGGATTAGGCGAAACCGAGCTCCTGTTCGAAGAACTGACCGACCCGCGCGGCATCCGCTTCTGGCCCGAAGACAAAGGCCGCGACGGCTGCCGCACTCCGATGCCCTGGGAGGAAGGTCCGGCGCCCAATGGCTTCACCACCGGCACCCCCTGGCTCCCCGTCAAAGCAGCGCACTCTGCCCTCAACGTCGCCCGGCAAGACGCCGACCCTAATTCCACCTTGTCCTTCTACCGCCAGGTTCTCCACTGGCGCAAAGACCACCCGGTCCTCGCCACCGGCGACATCACCTTCCTCGAAACCCCCGAGCCCATCCTCGCCTTCCAGCGCACGGATGGCGATGCCACCATGCTCTGCCTCTTCAACCTCTCGGCGAGGCCCACGCAAATGACCCTCGACGGCCTGGGCACCAGCACCCCCGACCCCATCTCCACCGGCGCCACCCTCGCCAACGGAACCCTATCCCTCGCCCCCAACGCCTACGCCTTCATCCCCCTGCCGGCCCCCATCTAACCACCAAACCCGCCCCACCCCGATGTCACCCCGGCCTCGAGCCGGGGCCCATCCCGAGATCCCGCGCCAGCCGCAAGGTTTCAAAACAGAGCACAGCGCATGGACCACCCGAACAAGTCGGGTGGTGACGCTCCCTGATAGCCCTGATGGTTGTTCAATCGTCATTGCCCGGCTCGTCCGGGCAATCCACCATTGCGGCAATGGAACGCTCGAAATACCCGGGTGCTGTCGGAGTAAAAGAAAATCGGCCTCCTAGTCGACACCCTCCCCCTTGCGGGGCTTGAGAGCGGCCCGAAGGGACAATTTGCTCCAGTGGAGCAAATTAAGCGTACAAGGCCATGAGAGCTAAGCTCGAATGGCGATCAAGGGTGGGGGTCGATTGGCCCCGATGCGCGGATTAGCCAATCCGTTTCCACCTCCGCCCCATTCGCAGTTATCACCCCGGAGGCACAGCAGCCTTCGCCTCCCGGCGCCGGATCACCACAACCACCAGCGGAATCGCAAAACTCAGCATCAACAACCGGATGACATGATGCGCCGCAATAAACGCGGTGTCATACCCCAGCGCGATCCCCAGCGCCCCCATGCCCTCGAGCGCCCCCGGCGATAGCCCCAGCCACAACTGCCCATAGGGCATGTCCACGGCCAAGCTCACCAGCCACGCCACCAAGGTCACGATCCCCACGGTCATCCCCGTGGCGATCACCCCACCCTTGGCCGCCATCATGAATTCGCGCCGCGTGATCCCCGCAAAGCGCGACCCGATCAGCGCCCCCGTGAGCACGAAGGTGATGATCACCAGCGGCCCGGGAATGCTCCCGCTATAAAGCCCGCCCAGCTTTGCCGCCGTTGCAGCCGCCATCGATCCCAGCACCAGCCCCGCCGGCACCTTGAGCCGGATAAAGACGAGCCCCACCAGAACACACCCCGCCGCAATCGCAAGCAATTCCCAAACGCTTAGAAACGATGTCGGGGCAGGGGCGGTAAAATGATCGATCGGCAAGAACACCGACCCGATCGGCACCACGATGGTCAGCATGAAAATCCGGATCACCTGGATAATGGCGATCTGCCGCGAATTGCCCACCCCGGCCGAGGCAATGCTCATGATAAACGAAAGGTGCCCCGGAAAGGAACTGAGATACGCCGTCCCTGGATCAAGCCGAAACAGCTTGGTCAGCATCCATCCCGTCAGCGCCACGATCACCACGAGCTCCACCGCAAGCCCCAAAAGGCTGATCGGCCAGCTCCGCAATAGCGTCAGGCTATCGGGCGCCACGCTCGCCCCCATCGACATCCCGATCAGCACAAACCCCACATCCCGCACCCGCGCCGGCATGGCCACCGGCACCCCAGCCATCGCCGCAATCGTCACCGCCAACGCCCCACCCATCAGCCACCCCGCCGGCAGGCTGAGCGCCGTGGCAAGCACGCCGCCAACGGCAGCGATCAGGACGGTGAGGAGCGTGGGGAGGAGGCCGGCGGGAGGGGACATAAACTACTTCGGATTGAAATTACTGGTTTGGCGTACATCGTGTCCCGCGCTCGATCTCACCCTCCCCCTTGCGGGGAGGGCAGGGTGGGGGTTCTCTCCTCCAACGCTAAAGCCAGGATCAGGTAAACCCCTTCGCCATTCCGCATCACCTCGGCATTGGTGAACCGCAAGACCCGGTAGCCGCGCCTCATTAGATAGGCATCCCTCTCCCGGTCCTTTGCCAAACCTTCATCGGTGTAGTGCGTGTCTCCATCCACCTCCACAACCAGCTTGGCACCGTGGCAGGCAAAATCCACGATATACGGCCCTAGGCTCACCTGCTTGCGAAAATGATGCGCCTGCCGCCGCAGCGGTTCGATCAACCGCCAGAACCTGATCTCCGCCGACGTCGGGTTTTTCCGCAATTTCTGCGCCAGCGTCGCCATCCCACCCCCCACCCTGGCCCTCCCCGCAAGGGGGAGGGTGAACTTCGTGCTCGCACGAGGATGTTGCCCCGCGCTCGATCTCACCCTCCCCCTTGCGGGGAGGGCAGGGTGGGGGTTCTCTCCACCCCCCAAGCCTCAGTTCACCCCACCGGAAGTGCCCGCTCCACCAGCCGAACCCAATAGCTCGTCCCCTCCGGGATCACCGCATCATTAAAGTCATATTCCCCCGTATGGAGCTCCGCGCTTTCCCCATTCCCGAGGAAAATATAAGCCCCGGGCTTTGCCTCGAGCATGAACGAAAAGTCCTCGCCCCCCATGGAGGGCGGCGTATCCTCGTCCACCCGCTCGGCGCCCACCACGTCGCGCGCCACTTCGGCCGCAAACCGTGTCTGCGCCGGCGCATTCACTGTCACCGGATAGCCCCTGGCATAGCGCACGCTGGCACTCGCCCCAAAACTCTGGGCAAATTGTGGAACGAACTGGTTGAGCCGTTCCTCGATCTGGTCTTGTACGCCCAGATCAAGCGTTCGCACTGTGCCCGTGATCTTGGCCGTCTTGCTGATCACATTGTCCGCTTCACCCGCTTCCACCATGGTTACAGACAAAACAGCGCTTTGCAGCGGATCGACATTGCGCGACACGATGGACTGCAAACCCGTGATCATGTTGGCCGCAACAATGATCGGATCGATCGTCGTATGCGGCCGCGCCGCGTGCCCGCCTTGTCCCGATATATCAATATAAAACCGGTCCGTGGCCGCCATGATCCCGCCCGGGCGAATGCCGAAATGCCCTGCGGGCATGCCGGGCCAATTGTGCATGCCGTAAAATTCGTCAATGGCGAACCGCTCCACCAGCCCATCCTCGAGCATGGCCTTGCCGCCCGCGCCACCCTCTTCCGCCGGTTGGAAAATCAAGGCGACCCGCCCATCGAAATTGCGCGTTTCGGCCAGATATTTCGCCGCGCCCAGGAGCATGGCCGTATGCCCGTCATGCCCGCAGGCATGCATCTTCCCCGCGATGGTAGACGCATAAGGCTTGCCTGTCCGCTCCGTCATGGGCAGCGCATCCATGTCGGCGCGCAGGCCAATCGTGCGCCCGCTAGTGTTCGCGCGCCCTTCGATGATCCCCACCACCCCGGTCCGCCCGATCCCAGTCACCACCTCGTCGCAGCCAAACGCCCGAAGCTTGTCCGCCACAATGCCTGCCGTGCGCGTCACCTCGTAAAGGATTTCCGGATGCGCATGAAAATCCTGCCGCCAGGCAGCGATCTCATCGGTGAACTCAGCGATACGGTTGATAACAGGCATAAAGATTCCAGGGAAAAAATCGCGTCAGGTCAGTGTCGCTGCCCCAATGGGCACAGTCAACCACCCCGCTAGCGGCCACCCGCCCGCGATCGTCTCTCACCCACCAATCGTCACCCTCGGGCCTGACCCGAGGGCTCTGCACTTACCAAGCCCAGTGCAACGTCGTGCCCCCTTTCTCCCCCCTAGTTCCCCCCTATTGTCATTGCCCGGCTTGTCCGGGCAATCCAGACCGCACCATCCCCTAGCAATGGATCCCCCGGACAAGCCGGCTGATGACGAAGCCGCAATCCCCACCCCCAGGCACCCTTTTCCAACATTCCCCTCCAGCCTAGCCCATTATTCCCCACCCACGCCTTGCCCCTCCAATCCATATTTGCCATGACACCGCCAACTCGCGGGAGCCGCACATGAAAATTCTTGTCGCCATCAAGCGCGTCGTCGATCACAACGTCCGCATACGCGTTCGCCCCGATGGCACAGGCGTTGAAACGCAAGGCGTGCGCATGTCCATGAACCCGTTCTGCAAGCACGCCGTGGAAGCCGCGGTGCAGCTGGGCGACGCGGGGCACGCCGACGAGATCGTCGTTGTTTCGGTCGGTCCCAAAGCCGCCAATGACGTGATCCTCACCGCCCTCGCCATGGGTGCCCATCGCGGCATTCTGGTCGAAACCGACGCCGAGCTCGAAACCCTTGCTGTTGCCAAGCTCCTCGCCAAGATCGTGGCCGAAGAAAACCCGGACATCGTCCTGCTCGGCAAGCAGGCCGTGGACGATGACAGCAACCATGTGGGCCAGATGCTCGCAGCGCTCACCGGCCGCCCTCAGGCGACCTTCGCCTCCGAGATCAAGGTGGTGGGGCAGGGGCTCGAAGTCACCCGCGAAATTGACACTGGCCGCGAAACGATCGCCATTCCGCTCCCGGCTATTGTCACCGCCGATTTGCGCCTCAACACGCCGCGCAACGCTGCCCTCCCCATGGTCATGAAAGCGCGCTCCAAGCCATTGGCTGTACGCCCCGCCGCCGAGTTCAGCGTCGATCTCGCCCCGCGCCTCCAGGTCGAAAAGATCTCCCCGCCCGCTGAGCGCGTGGCAGGAAAGACCGTTGGCTCCGTTTCGGACCTCGCCGCTTTCATCGCCGGCGAAGTTTCACAGATGGAGGCGCTGTAATGAGCGTCCTCCTCGTCGCCGACCACGATCTGGGCCAGCTCTCGCCCGCCACGGCGCGCATCGTCCATGCCGCTGCCCAGCTCGGGCCCATTGACCTCCTCGTCATCGGGGAAAACGGGGACAAGATCGCCGAACAAGCTGCTAAACTTGCCGGCGTCCATAAAGTGCTGCTCGCGCAGGAACTTAGCTTCACCGATAGCGATCTGGCGTTACTCGAAACGTTGGCTCAACGTTATCAGTACGTTATCCAGAGCGCGGGAAGTGTGGGTCGCGATCGCATCCCCGCACTCGCCGCCCGCCTCGATCTGATGCCGGTCACCGATGTCATCGAAATCTTGGGTCCCAACCGTTTCGTCCGCCCCATCTATGCCGGCAATGCGCTCCAGACCATCACCGACCCGCAAGCCAAGCACATCCTCACCATCCGCGCCTCGGCCTTCCCAGCCGCCAAGTCAGACAATACGGCACCCATCGAAACCCTCGGCGATACAACGGCTTCTGTCGCCCGCCTCATTGCCACGCACCGGACCGAAGGCGATACGCCCGATCTCGCCACCGCCCAGATCGTGGTCGGCGGTGGCATTGCCCTGGGCTCGGCCGAAAACTTTCAACTGGTTGAGAAGCTTGCCAAAAAGCTGGGCGCCGCGATCGGCGCCACCCGCGCAGCAGTCGATGCGGGTTATGCCCCCAATGATTGGCAAGTCGGCCAGACCGGCAAGATCATTGCGCCCGACCTTTATATCGCCATCGGCATTTCCGGCGCCCTCCAGCACCTCGCCGGCATCCAGGGCGCCAAGCGGATCGTCGCCATCAACAACGATCCCGAAGCCCCCCTGGTCAAGCTCGCCGACGCCGCCCTGATCGGCGATCTCTTTGAGATCGTTCCGCAATTGATCGACGAACTCGACAAGGCCGGGGTATCTCGGTGACCTCTCCCCACCCACAGCGTCACCCCGGACTCGATCCGGGGCCCATCCTGAGATGGTCGGACGGAAGCTCTAGAGCATAGAAATCAGCCGCTTCCGATTGCAAAATCCACCATCCCGCCTATAACCACCTTCGCCTCCACCGGAACGACTCCAGACATGTTCGAGACCCTCTCCAAGGCCCCCGGCGACAAGATCCTTGCGCTCATGGGCGAATACGCGGCTGATCCGCGCCCGACCAAGATCGACCTGGGCGTCGGCGTCTACAAGGACGAGCAGGGTGTCACCGCCGTGATGTCGGCCGTCCGCAAGGCCGAACAGCGCATTCTCGAAAACGAAAAGACCAAGACTTACCTAGGGATAGCTGGAAACAAGGGCTATGGCGCCGCCGTGCTCGATCTGGCCCTGGCCGATAGTGTCGAGCGCTCCCGCGTCCGCATCGCCCAGGCTCCGGGCGGCACTGGTTCGCTCTGGGTCCTGATGCAGTTGATCAACCGCGCGCGGCCCGGCGCCAATGTCTGGGTCAGCGATCCAACTTGGCCCAATCACAATCCCATTGCCGAAAATTCCGGGCTTCAGGTCAAGACCTATCCCTATTTCGACCGCGAAACCCGCGGCGTTAAATTCCAGCAAATGCTTGCCGCACTTGATCAATTAAGCGCGCAAGACGTGGTTCTGCTTCATGGTTGCTGTCACAATCCGACCGGCGCCAATTTGTCGCCCGAGCAGTGGGACCAGGTCGCCGCAAGCCTTGCTCGCACCGGCGCGCTGCCTTTTATCGACCTGGCCTATCTCGGTTTTGGCGACGGCCTGCTCGAAGATGCCTATGGCACGCGAAAAATCTTGTCCTCGGTGCCCGAGGCTCTGGTAGCTTTCTCGGGTTCGAAGAATTTCGGGCTATATCGTGAACGAGTCGGTGCTGCCATTCTGGTCGCCAAGGACGCTGCGCAGGCCGATGTCGCGCAGTCCCAACTGCTCAACATCATCCGCGGCGCCTATTCGCAGCCGCCGGATCATGGCGCGGAGATCATCCGCACCATTCTGGAGGATGCCGAATTGCGCGCAGAATGGGAAACCGAGCTCAACTCCATGCGTGCGCGCATGATCCGCCTGCGCGAAAAACTCAGCGAAGCCATTCGCCAGCGCTCGAACTCGGAAGACTTCGATTTCATCGCCGATCACCGCGGCATGTTTTCGCTGCTGGGGCTCGAAAACAGCGTCGTCGAACGTTTAAAAACCGAGAATGGTATCTATATGATAGGTGACAGCCGCATCAACGTTGCCGGCATCCCGGAGGATCGCATCGGCGATCTGGCCGACGCTCTTCTCGGCGCCATCAAATAGATCATGCGCCTTGCCGCACGTCTTTGCCGTGCTACATCCATAGCCTAAGGGCCAGCTTTAAGTATTCAGGAGGGAACCATGAAGTTCTTTGTCGATACCGCCGAAATCAAGGACATCAGGGAGCTTCATGAAGCTGGTCTGGTGGACGGCGTCACCACCAACCCATCGCTGATCGCCAAGTCGGGCCGCGACTTCAAGGAAGTGGTCAAGGAAATCTGCGCGCTAGTCCCCGGGCCGGTGTCCGCCGAAGTCGCTTCGCTCGAATATGATGGCATGATCGCCGAAGGCGAAGTGCTTGCCAAGCTTGCAGAAAACGTCGTCGTCAAGCTGCCGCTGACCCTGGCTGGCCTCAAGGCTACCAAGACCTTTTACGAGCGCGGCATCAAGACCAATGTGACGCTCTGCTTCTCGGCCAACCAGGCCCTGCTCGCCGCCAAGGCCGGCGCGACCTATATCTCGCCCTTCCTTGGCCGCCTCGACGACATCAACCTCGATGGCGTCGAACTGATCGAGAACATCCGCCAGATCTACGACAACTACAGCTTCGACACCGAGATCCTGGCCGCCTCGATCCGCTCGCCCAACCATGTGACCCAGGTCGCTCTGGCCGGCGCCGACGTTGCCACGATCCCGCCAGCCGTGATCCGCAAGCTTGCCGATCACCCGCTGACCAATGCCGGCATCGAAGGCTTCCTCAAGGATTGGGCCGGCACCGGCCAGTCGATCCTTTAAGGTTCGCCTTCGGGCGAAAACAAACCTCTACACACCGTCACCACCCGACTTGTTCGGGTGGTCCAGGGGACGCGCCGCCATCCTTGGATTACTGGGACAAGCCCGGTAATGACGGCGGATCCAAAGGTCCCTGGCTCTGGAGGCCCGCACCACCACCATGGCCGATACCGAACTCGCTGCCGCCATCAAATCCGCACTCGCTGCCGTTGAAATTCCCGGCGGCGCCGATCTGGCGAGCTATTCCGGCCTATCGGAAATCATCGTAACGCCCTCCGCCGTAGCCTTCGCGATCGCCGTAGCACCCGGCATGGAAGCCGCCTTCGGGCCCGTGCGCGAGCAGGCCCAACAGGTTGCCCAAAAGATCGCCGGCACCCGCAAGATCATGGTGTCGCTGACTGGCGGAAAGCCGCCTGCCGGCCCCACCTTCTCCCACGGCAAGCCCGTTCCCGCCGGCAAGACCAAGGTGCCCGGCATCAAGCACATCATTGCCGTAGGCTCTGGCAAAGGCGGCGTCGGCAAGTCCACCACCGCCGTGAACCTGGCTCTGGCGCTCCAGGCCGAGGGCCTGCGCGTGGGCATCCTGGACGCCGACCTTTACGGCCCCTCGCTCCCCAAGCTCCTGGGCATTGACGACCGTACCGCCATTCGCGACGACGGCATCTTCGCACCCCACGACGTGTTCGGGCTCAAGGCCATGTCCATCGGCTCCATGTTGGTCAAGGATCAGGCGGTTGTCTGGCGCGGCCCCATGGCCACGGCGGCCCTGCGCCAATTGCTGCGCGAAACCGCCTGGGGCGATCTGGACATCCTCGTCATCGACCTGCCGCCCGGCACCGGCGACATCCACATCTCTCTGTTCCAGCAGACCGAAATCGACGGCGTCGTCATCGTCTCCACCCCCCAAGATCTGGCCCTGATTGACGCCAAGAAGGCGATCGACATGCTGCGGCGCCTCCAGGTTCCGCTCCTGGGCCTCATCGAAAACATGAGCTATTTCATCGCTCCAGATACCGGCACGCGCTACGATATCTTTGGCTCGGGCGGCGCCGAAAAGGCTGCGACAACGCTCGGCATGCCTTTCCTCGGCGCCATTCCGCTCGTGATGGCCATTCGCGAAGGCTCCGACGCCGGCCAGCCTCCCGTGATTGCCCGGCCGACTGGCCCTGAAGCCCAGGCTTTCCGCACTATCGCCCAGCAAATCCTGTCAAACACACCCACGCTGCGGAACTGAGCAGCGACCAGAACATTATGGGAACAAGCAACGAGGTTCCCTATGTCCACAACCAATCCCAAAGTCGCCGACACGCCTAACACCAACACTGAAAAAGACCCGGACGATTGGACCACGGGCGACGAGCCGATGACCGGCGCGCAGGGCTCCTATCTCAAGACCCTGAGTGAACAGGCGCATGATGACACGGCGTTTGCCGAGGATCTGACCAAGGCCGAAGCCTCCAAGCGCATCGACGCGCTGCGGCAGAAACTAGGGCTTGAAGCCTAAATCTTGGCCGGCGAGGCGCCGATCTCGGGCAGTCTTGCTGCCACCAATTCCCGTGTCATCCGGTGCTTGGGATGAGCAAAAAGCTCCTGCGGGCTTCCCTGTTCCACGATCCGCCCCGCTTCCATCACCAGCACCCGATCAGCCATGGCCCGTACCATATCAAGGTCATGGCTGATCAGCAGATAGGTGAGGCCATACTCCGCCCGAAGCCGTGCCAAAAGCGCCAGCACCTCGCCCCGCACCGACACATCCAGTGCGGACACAGGTTCATCCAGCACCAGCAGCTTGGGTCGCGTCACCAGCGCCCGTGCAATGGCCAGCCGCTGCCGCTGCCCCCCGGAAAATTCATGCGGATAGCGCTCCAGCATGCCAGTATCCAGGCCCACCGCGCGGACAGCATTCCTCACCCGCTCGAGCCGCTCCGCAATCGTCAGCCCTGACGCCAGTCGTAACGGCTCCATCAGCGAGCGGCCAAGCGTCATGCGTGGATTGAAACTTCCAAACGGATCCTGGAACACCAGCGACACATCCCTCCGCAGGGCGTTGGGCAGGTCGCGACCGCGATAGCTCGTTCCCTCCAACTGCAGGCCGCCACTGCTCGCCGTATCAAGCCCCACAACGATCTTGGCCAATGTCGTCTTGCCACAGCCCGAAGGCCCCACCAGCGCCAGGCACTCCCCCGTCCCGATGGAAAAGCTCGCCTCGTCTACCGCCCGCAGCGGCTTACCCCGCCACGGCAGGAAGCCCCCTTGCCGGAACTCGCGGCTAACCCCCTCGACCTTCAACAATTCCGGACCGGGCACCCGCGCCCCGTCGGGAATATCGAACCGCGATGCAGCGACGAGCTTGCCCGTATACTCAGCCTCAGGCGCCCGGAACACCCGCTCGGTCGGGCCAAGTTCAACCAATCGTCCCTTCTGCATCACCATGACGCGCGTGCACAAGGCGGCGATGGCTTTGAGATCATGGCTGATGAAAAGAAGCGTCATGCCCCTCCGGGCACAAATTTCGGCAATCAGATCCAGGATCTTGCGCTGGGTCACCAAATCGAGCGCAGAAGTCGGCTCGTCGGCAATCAGGAGGTCCGGTTGCCCGGCAAGCGCCATGGCAATCATCACCCGCTGGCGCTGCCCGCCCGAAAGCTGATGGGCATAGCGCCGCCCATGCCGGGGTTCCAGCCCCACCTCTTGGAGCAGGCGGGACACATCCAAAGGCCCCTCGTCGCCACCATTGAGCGAAATGGCTTCCTCGATCTGCTCCCCAATTCGGACCAGCGGGTTGAGCGCGGTCATCGGTTCCTGGAAAACAAGCCCGATCCGCTTGCCCCGCAGCCGCGCCATCTGTCGTTCGTCGCTGGGAAGGGGCTCGCCGTCGAGCGCGATACTACCGAAAACCTCTGCACCCTCAGGCAGCAATCCCGTAATGGCGAGCGCCGTCAGCGTCTTGCCCGAACCGCTCTCGCCAACAATCCCGAAGCGCTCCCCGCGCCCTACGGCGAAGCTCAAATCGGAAACTGCCTCGCTCCCGCCAAAGCGCACCGAAAGTTCGCGGACCTCAAGCAGTGACATTGGTTTCACTCTGCCGCAGCCGCGGATCGATAGCATCGCGCAGGCCATCGCCGGCAATGTTGAGGGCGATAACGATCAGCACGATACACAGCCCCGGTACCAGCGTCAGCCAGGGGTGAAGGAGGAACAGGCTCTGCGCATCGCGCAACATCAGACCCAGGCTCGTGTCCGGCGGCTGCGTGCCCAGGCCCACATAGCTCAACCCCGCCTCGGACAGGATTCCCAGCGAAAGCTGTATCGTTCCCTGCACGATCAGAAGGCTCATGATGTTGGGTAAGAGGTGCTGGAAGGCAACGGCAGCATTCCCCAACCCGGCCAAACGTCCCGCTGCCACGAAGTCCAGCGTTGCAACACTCAGCGCTCCGCCCCGCGCCACCCGCGCAAATACGGGAATGTTGAAAATGCCGATAGCCACAACCGCATTGCTGGCTCCGGGCCCGACCAGCGTGGTGATCAGGATTGCAACGACGATTGCCGGAAATGCAAAAACAAAATCCGACAGGCGCAGCACCAGCCATTCAACCGGCCCGCCCCATGCCGCTGCCGCAAGGCCGAGCGGCACTCCGACCCCGGCGCCAATTGCAACAGCCAGCGCCGCCACCACAAAGCTCGTGAGCGTGCCCGACATCACGAGCGAAGCCATGTCCCGCCCCAGATGATCCGTTCCCAGCCAATGCTCTGGCGATGGACCAAGGAAGCGGCGGGGGATGACGATCTGCTCGATAGGGTAGGGTGTCCAAGCAAGCGATAGCAACCCGAGCGCGGCGAACAGCAAGGTCGCCGCAAGCCCGATGGCAAGGCTTGGGTGAGCCAGCACGCGCCTCACGAAGGGCTCCGTTCGCGCAAGCGCGGATCAACCAAGGCATAGGCAATATCGGTCAGAAGCATGGTTGCCGTCACCGCCAGAACCAGGATGATGGTCGCGCCCCGCACCAGCACAAGGTCGCGCTCGCCAATGGCAGTAAAGATCAGCCGCCCCAGGCCCGGCAGGTAGAAAACATTCTCGACAATGATCGTGCCCGTGATCAAAATCGCAAGCTGTAGCCCCAAAATGGTGAGCACCGGCAGCAAGGCATTGCGCACCCCATGACGCCAGATCGCCTCGCCCATGGTCAGCCCCTTGGCGCGTGCCGTGCGGATAAAGTCCTGCCCGCGCACATCCACCAACGCCGTGCGCATCACCCGCGCCAGGATCGACGCCTGCGGCAGCGCCAGGGCAATACTGGGCAGCACCAGGCCGCGCAGCGCCAATAAAGGATTCTCGCTCCAGGGCGTAAAGCCGCCCGGCGGCAGCCAGCGCAGGGCCACGGCAAAAAGAAGGGTCAGCAACATGCCGAACCAGAAACTGGGAACGGCCACACCCATCTGGGCTAAGACCATTATGGAGGTATCCACGCCCTTGCCGCGCCAGCGTGCCGCGATGATCCCCAGCGGCAAGCCCACCAGAACGGAAAGGATCATGGCCAAGCCCGCCAGCGGCAGCGTCACGGCTAGCCGCTCCCAGATCAAACCGGCGACAGGCGCCTGCTGGGTATAGCTGGTGCCAAAATCACCCTGCAGCATGCCCCAAACCCAGCCGACGAACCGCTCATGCGCCGGCGCATCGAGCCCCAATTGCGTGCGCAGCACGGCGAGCTTTTCCGGCGTGGCTGATATGCCGAGGATGAACTGCGCCGGATCGCCTGGCAGCAGGTCCAGCAGGAAAAAAATCGCGAGCGCCGCCAGAAGCAGCGTTGCAGCAAAGCCAAGCGTACGGCGAAGGGCAAAAACGATCAAACAGCGGGCAGGGGCAAGGCACCCCCCCTCCCATCCTTCCCGGCGAAGGGCAAGGTGCCGTTTAGAGCTGCTGCCCCTATCGGTATACAGTCACCGATCAGCACCTCCCCCCTTGTGGGGGAGGGTGGGAGGGGGGGGCGTGCGGCGCTCAAACTGCGCCTATTCCGTCCAGCGAATATCCCGCAGCACCAATCCTTCGATAGGCGAATTCTGCCACATGCCGGTGAGCTTGGCGTTCCAGACACCCGTCTGCGCCAGCTCGAAGAGGTAGCCGTTGACGGCGTCATTGGCGAGGATCGTCTGCGCCTCGACAGCCAGTTCCTTGCGCCGCGCTTCATCGGTGGTGCCATTGAGTTCGGTGATCAGCGCCTGGAATTGCGGGTTGTCGTAGCCGAAGTAATAGTCCGGGTTGGCGTAATTGCCAATGTCGAACGGCTCCACATGGCTGATGATGGTCAGGTCGAAATCATTGTTGGTGTAGACCTCGTCCAGCCATTGCGCGAATTCCATGTTGATCAGCTCAAGCTTGATGCCCACTTCGGCGAACTGGCTGGCGATGATCTGCCCACTTAGCCGCGCATAGGCAACCGGCGGCAGCTTCAGCGTCGCGCTGAACCCATCGGGGAAGCCGGCTTCCGCCAGCAGAGCCTTGGCCTTTTCCACATCATGGGGATAGGTGCCGGTCAAATCCACATAATAGGGATTGTGCGGCGCAAAGGGTGCCCCGATGGGCGTGCCATAGCCATAAGTTGCACCATCAATGATCGCCTGCCGGTCAAGCGCATGAGCCATGGCTTGCCGCACCTTGAGATTGTCGAAAGGCGGCTTGCGGTTGTTGGTCCCCAGGATCGTTTCGCCTTCGGTGGTCCCCACCAAAATCTGGTACTGCGGATTGCCTTCAAAAACACCAAGCGCTTCGGTTGCAAAATTGTTGGTGCCGTCCACATCGCCCGCAAGAAGGGCATTGGTCATGGTCGAGGTGTCGCTGATAAACACATAGGTCGCCTTGCTCAGATGCACCGGCTCGCCCCAATAGGGGCCATAAGCCTCGAGCACGACGCGGCTGCCCTTGTTCCACTGCACAAAGGCAAAGGGCCCGGTCCCGATGGGCTCATTGGCATTATTGTCGGCGCTTTCGGGCGCCACAATCACCGCATCGCCGCGCCCCAAATCAAACAGGAATCGCCCAACCACATGGTCCAGCGTCATCTCCACGGTGAGTGGATCGATCACTGTCATCGCCGTAATGGGCGTAAAGAATTCCTTGTGCGCATTGACGCTGTCTTCGGCTAGGATGCGTTCAAAGGTGAACTTGACGTCTTCCGCATCAAATGCGGTGCCATCATGGAAGGTCACGCCTTCTGCGAGCTTGAAGGTATAGGTCAGCTGGTCGGGAGAAATGGTCCATTCCCGCGCAAGGCCCGGTTGCACCTCCCCGTTCTGGTCGATCCGGGTCAGTCCCTCGAAAATGTTCTGGTACACGACAATGTCGATGGCCTCGGCCGCGCCAGCCGTAGGGTCAAGAATCGGTGGCTCCAGCGCCACGCCGATGCGCACTTCGCTCGGCTGCGCCAGTGCCGTTCCCGCCATTGCGCCTGCAAGCGCTAGAGCCAGGCCCAGCGACTTCATCAGATTGGTCATCGATTATCCCCCAGACTGCCCAATTGCGGCATCATATAGGGCAGGGCCACTAACATGGCAGCGGCCTTCCCTGTTATACTTTCCTACGATCCGCCAGCCCCGTAGCAAGAATGACCGGAAAATGACTTCGCCAAGGCGGGGCGTTGCACGCCCTTATTCTGCTACGCCCGATGACGTCTGGTCTTCCACCTGATCGGCCGGGATGATGAGGGTGAACAACAGGCCACGTTCGCCCGCCGGATCAACCGACAGCGAGAAGGTATTGACCGCCAGCAGCGAGCGGGTGAGCGCCAGTCCCACGCTGGAGCGTACTGGCGCCAGCGCCTTGCCATCGCGCCCCACGCCATCGCGGAACACGACGAAGCGTTCCGCCATGTCGACGGCATTGCTCGAGCTGTCCCGCACATGCACCGATATGCTGCCATCTTCCTCGAGCTTGGCCGAGATCACCACGGCGCCGCCCGTGGGGCTCTGGTCCACCGCACTAGCCAGAAGGTTCAGCACAGCCTGTTCCAGCGAGGCCTGGTCGGCCGTGATCCGGGGCAAGCTCTCCGAGATCGCGTTGCGCAGGATCACGCGGGCGCTATTGGCCTGGTGGCGGATGCGCAGAACGCAGCTCTCTAGCAGTGATGTCAGATTGATGCTGGCCCGCTGCGGCAAATACCGCCCGTCCCGCAGCCGGGCATAATTGTCCAGCTCATCGATCAGCGCTGCAATGTCCTGCCCGGCCGCAGCGATATCCTGCGCATAGCCTTCGAACGGCTTGTCCTGCTGCCCGCCAAAGGCCTGCGAGCGCAGCAATTCAGCAAAGCCGATAATGGTGTTGAGCGGCCGCCGCACGCCTCGGCTGATCCGCGCCAGAAGCGCC
Organism: Devosia submarina; assembly: GCF_003056345.1. Classification (GTDB taxonomy): domain Bacteria; phylum Pseudomonadota; class Alphaproteobacteria; order Rhizobiales; family Devosiaceae; genus Devosia; species Devosia submarina. The sequence continues at coordinate 215,120 of NZ_PYWB01000001.1, forward strand.
GGATCGGCTTCGGCTGGCGCGGCAATCCGGGCCGGCACGGCATCACGCCCGCGCACAAAGCCGAAATAATTGGTGACGACACCGGCCTGTCCCTGCGCAAACAGGACGATCTCGGCATTGCCCCCTTGCGCATGCAGGCTCAGATAAGGCCGCTCGCTTTCAGCGAACCGCGCTGGACGCTCCAGGAACTCCCGCAGGGCCGGCACTTCGCGCGGAGCGATCAATGTAGACAGCGCCTTGCCTTCCAGCGGCCCACCAGCATTCAGCAGATTGGCCGCCCGTGGCGTAACGGCGCTAAGAACACCAGTGCGCGTGGCTTCAAAGAACCCATCGCCGCGCAGATCCGCCGCCGTCTGCGCAAAGGCCCGAACGGCCGCTTCATGCCCGGTGCGCACCTCGGTAGCGCTGGCCGACAGCATCAGGGCAGGGCGCCCCTGCCAGGAAATGGATTGCAGCCGCGCCGTTACCGGCACCAGCGTTCCGTCGCGCTGCACCAGGTGATTGACTGGCCCAGCCTCTTGTCCTTCCGGCCCTGCTGCGGGAAAAACCGCCGCCAGGCCCGCTTCACGCAGCGCCTCCACCGAATGGTAGCCCACCATCTCGGTGATCGCCCGATTGGCAAACAGCACCTGCTGGTCGCGGAACACCAGGATGCCCAAGGGCAAGCGGTTCAGCACCAGCGTTTCGCCGCCCAGATTAATCAGCGCTCCACCACGCTGCGGCTCGCTTACGGCTCGCGGCGGTGGTGACAACTCGCCCACGCGATCGTTGAGAATGCGCGATAGCTCGTCGAAATTGTAGCGCGAGACGCGCTCAACTGCCTCGACGTCCTCGGCCGCCTCCGGCTCAGAGGCGTCGGGCTCCGGAGCCGCTTCAGTGTCAACCGCGCCATCGCCATCAAGCGCTGCCACATCCTCCAGGTCCGCTTCAGCCTCGGTGATGGCCGCATCGGTTGAGGTCAGGTCGGGCAGGGCAGTTGCGCCTTCAAAATTATCATCCGCATCGGTCAACGGAGTATAAAGCGCGCCATCCGATGCCAACTGATCCACCAGCCGGCTCAACCGGCTCGTGCCGGGCTGCGGCTCGCTCGTTTCGGTCGGCTGTGCCTGGGGCTCTTCATCGCCTTCATCCGCTGGCATATCAGCAGGCCCGCTCGGCTCGACAGCCTCTTCGGGTTGGGCAGAATCACCTTCTGCGTCACGCCAATTCTCGAGTTCGCGCTGGTAAGACTCATCCGCAGGAGTAACCGCCTCCGTCTCGTCTACGGACGATATCAGCTCATCGCCATGCTCTTGCGGCGCAGCCAATTGCTCCAAGGACGGCTCAACCAAAGGCGGCAGCTTGTGCGGCTCGGGCTCCTGAACCGGCTCAACCTGCGGCACTTCCGCAAACACGGGCTCTGAAGCGGGCAGTGATTCCTCAGCTCCAGCCGGCTCCTGCACCTCGACGGGCTTAGGCTCTGCCATCGCGCCCATTTGCCGCGCCGCGTCCATGATCTCCGGCGCAATCGGATCAACCGCAACAATCAGCAGTGCGAGATTACCATCTTCCCACACCAGCGGCGTTGTGGCGCAGGTGCTCGATGCCGGCTTGTCGCCCGCCAAGAACTGGATGCGGGCAAGGCTGGTACGCCCGGGCGAGCCCAGCCGGATATTGCGCGCCACCTGGCCTCTAATCGGAACCGCGAGGGCGGCGCGTCTAAGCCCGTTTTTCTTGAGTTTTGCCAGAAACAGATCCGCTGCCGGATTGCACCACAACAGCGTCTCGCCATCGGCGGACCACAGCCAAGCGGGACGCGAATCCGACCCGTGCTGCTGCACGCGGCGGGCGCTTGGCGATGTGATCCAGTCACCGTCCATCTAAAACTCAACTACTCCGTCACGCGGTCACCGCAAAAGCGTGCCATTTCGGCACAATTGCTGCGCCACCTTTAGGACTTCTTCAATACCGCTCCGGCTGCGCAGGGTCCAGCAAAGCCCGCATTTGCGGTGTGTTGATGTGCCTGCATGGTTAAATCGCCACCATGCAGCCTTTGCCAGGCAAGTCATTGAGGGAAATCCGCCTGCGGATTAGCCGCCATTTGTGTTTTAACAAGGACGAAATCGGTGCTTGTCATTGCCGATTTATCGCCCTATGTTCCGCCCGCTTTCGGAGCGCGCCGCAAGGGCCCTCCCAAACGCAGATGCCGCCTTAGCTCAGTTGGTTAGAGCGCTAGATTGTGGATCTAGAGGTCCCCCGTTCAATCCGGGGAGGCGGTACCACTTCCCACCAGATCATTGGGTAAGCCGCAGCGCCGAGATATTGCGGGCAATCTGCTGAAACGCCTCTTTGAGCTCGTCACCGTTCTCGGCAGCGTAATAATTGGCCGGCTCGGTGGCGCAGTAAGCCATGATGTTAGCGGCCGGGGTGCCATTGCCGATATCGAAACCTACCGTATAGACGGTTATTTTTGCTGTACGCATGGCGTCGCAATAAGCCTTGGCTTGAACATAGGGTGCGCCGTTGTGGGCAATGTTGGCGTGCCGCATGGCGGAACTGCCGATATTGGAATCACGCGACAGCACGCCATCGAAATGCACCGTGTTGAAGTCGCCGTCGGTCATGATGATGGCAACCTTCAAGGTTTCCTTGTCACCATAGGGAGCCGGCTGCGCATTTTCCCAAACATAACCGAACTTGGGCGACAGCATGTACCAGCTCCAAAGGATACCCAGGCTGCCCGCAGTGGTGCCGGTCGCTGGCAGCTCATCAATGGCTTTGACGAGGTCAGCTTTGCGGTCCGTCAGCGGAATGATGGCACTGCTTGGACAATCGCGATCCGGTGGATAGTTCCGGCCAACAAGCGTGGTGGTCGGCGGCTGGTCGTTGAGAGCGTTGGGCCCCGCGCGCTCGGTTACGCAGTTAGTAACCTCCGCGATGTTTTGCGTGCGCGCTTGCGTGGGGTAAACAAGAAAGCCGCAGCCCTCGCTGGCATTTTGCCAGGTACAATGCATCTTGCCCGTTCCCGCCACATAGCTGCCGCCACCGCCTGCCGACGCGCCGTTCAGGATCAGTGTGTTGGCGGTGACATCGCTGACCAGGAAAGCGTTTCCGTTCAGCCCCGTCATGCCCTGTACGTCCGAGAACGCGACATAGTCGTTGTTCTTGAAGCCATGCTGGTTAGATGTGACCTGCGGCGTGCAATTGGGTCTGAGGCATTTCACCACCGTGCCGCTGCCATAATAGCTCGCGTACCATACGGCAGACGTGCCACTTAGCGTGAAGGTATCAGTAGAGACATTCTGTACCTGAAAAGCGCTGTTGTTGACGTGGCCGAAATTGAAGCCGCTGACATTGGAGATAAAAACCCACTCGCCGTTCTTGAAGCCATGCCGCGATGAAGTGACCTTGACTGGGCTTGAATTGCTCAAAGCGCTGATCGGCTTGCTCGATCCGCTAGCCCAATTGATGTCGCTGATCGGTTTGCCTGCGCGAATAGGCCCACGCAGCGCGGTGGCATACTTGCCGCCATTCACTGCCTGGGAATAGGGAACCAGAGCGATTTTAGCGCTGATCTCACCGCGGTTGTTTTGCAGAATGACGTCCACCAAATCCTTGGCGGCGACCTTGAGATCTCTGATGCGTGAGCCGCCCATCGAGCCGGTAACGTCCAGGGACAGCGAAACCTCCAAATTCACCGAACCTTGTATCGCCTCGGCGCTGAAGGCCGATTTGAGTTCATTCACGCCAACAAGGCTCACGAACATGGTGGGCATGGTGAATTCGCCGCTAAAGAACAGCCTGCCGGTTTCAAGATCAATGCTGCTTCTGTCGACCTTGGCCGCAATGCGGGAATCGCCAATCCGGTCGATGACGATGGCCTCTGCCCTTTGCCGCAGCGATTCTTCCGTGACGCCGCGCTCATTGATTTCCGGCTGCAAGGCAAGCACCGCGGCATCAAGCGCGATTTGCGCACGACTGCGCGCCTGCTGGAGCGCCACATAGTCCACCACGGCGCCGCTGAGCGCCACCAGGACAATGGCCATAACCCCAAAGATTACGGCAAACGCGCCGCCTTCATCACGCCGGAAGCGTACCACCAGTTCGAAAAAGCGACGCATTGCAGTCCACCATAGTCGGCTGGCCCAGACTGGAGCCGCGCCGACCATGTCGGAAAAACCTTATCAAAAGACCACGACTTTGGTGTTGATTTGCACCCGCGCATAAAGGTCTATGACGTCGTCATTGGTCATGCGGATGCAGCCCGAGGACACGTTCTGCCCGATGCTCCAGGGCTCGGTCGTGCCATGAATGCGATAAAGCGTGGAACCGAGATACAGCGCCCGTGCGCCGAGCGGATTGTCGAGTCCGCCCTTCATATGGCGCGGCAGATCGGGCCGGCGGCGCAGCATTTCGGCCGGCGGCGTCCAGCTCGGCCACTCCGCCTTGCGCGTCACCCGATGGGTGCCACCCCATTCAAAGCCTGATTTGGCAACGCCGATCCCGTAGCGCAGCGCCCGTCCGTCGCCGAGCACGAAATAAAGGAAATGGGCCGTGGTATCGACCACAATGGTGCCGCTGCGCTCGCGCGTTTCGTAGCGCACGACCTGACGCAGGAACACGGGATCGACCTGCATATTGGCATACAGGGCAAGGCCATGCCTTGGCTTGTTGGGCGGCACGATGGTGATGCCCGGCGGTGGCCGGAAGCGCCAGCCGGGCTCAAGGCCCTGCGCCTGGGCCGGGATCATGCTCGTCGCCAGGAGAACAAGCGCCATGGCGCTCCGAACCACCATACCAAGTTTCATTCCGATCGCCTCGCTCTGTTAGCCGCCCAATTGGGCTAGTTCTGGCGCCCATGGTGCGCCGCAAAAAGGCAAGGAGCGGTGAAGCCGGTTGGTTAAGCCATTGCAGATGCTGATGGTTAGCGCAGCGCTAAGATTGCGTTGAATCTAGCTGCGGGGTAGATCGGAGGAGAGGGGACATTATCGCCATGACCATCACCGCTGCAGCACCTGACGCCTTGCCCCGCTGCCCCTGGGCCGGCGATGATCCGCTTTACCAGCACTATCATGACAATGAATGGGGTCGGCCAGTCACCTCGGACACAAGGCTCTTTGAAAAGATCTGCCTTGAAGGCTTTCAGTCTGGCCTTTCCTGGATCACCATTCTGCGCAAGCGGGAGCGCTTCCGCGAAGTGTTCCACCGCTTTGACATACCCAAGGTCGCCGCCATGACCGAAGTCGATATAGAAACGCTTCTGGGTGATCCCGGTATTATCCGGCATCGCGGCAAGATCGCCGCAACCATCAACAACGCCAAACGCGCCTTGGCTGTTCAGGAGGAGTTCGGCTCCCTTGCGGCCTATTTCTGGCCCTTCGAAACCGCTCCCGAGCACCGACCAAGCGATCTGAGCTGGGACAACCTGCGCAAGCTTGCACAAACTGAAGGCTCGGTGCGCCTCAGCAAGGACCTTCGCAAGCGCGGCTTTGCCTTTGTCGGCCCCACCACCTGCTACGCCTTTATGCAGGCCATGGGCCTGGTGAACGACCATGTGGAAAACTGCTTCTGCCGCGCAGATGCCGAGGCCGAGCGCAACGCGCTGGTCCGCCCCATAAGGTCCTGACCCCGGCCCGCCCTGTTGCGCGCCAGCCACAGCTCGCCCGATCTGCGACATCCCGCCACATCTACGCTTGCGGATCACGAAGTCGCGAGCTAAAAGAGCCACGTCCACAACGCCAACCCGAGGGAGGCACTCCATGACTGTAATGCTCGTGCTCCCCAACGGTTCTAAATCGCGACATTGCGTCTGGGGTTAACGCCCACGCTCGTCGCCCTTCGGCAGTTTTCCTGCCATGGACACTTCCACCACTACCAAACCGTGATGCGCTGAAACCGGGTCGCTCTGCGTCCTGATTCCTGCCCATCCACCATCATCAACAAGAGGCCGGCCCGCGCCCAAACGCGTCCCGGAAATCATCATGTTCAACAACACTGTTCCTCAAGGCAGCATTGTTCTGCGCCTCGAGTTCTCCATCGCCGATGCCGTGCACCAACGCGGCTTGCTATCCGTGCTTGCCGCAGCCATCGCCGCTTGGTGGAACCGTCCGCGTCTGCCTGCAACCCTGCCGGCATATTTGCGGGAAGATCTGGGCCTGCTCCCGTCTGCAAGCCCCGCCCACTGGCTCGACATCCCAAGCAATGTCACCATCCCGCCCCCCTTAAGGAGACCCGGGATGTAAAAGAGGAGGTGGCTGCGCTGCAGTGCACGCAGCCACCTCAATTCGTCCTCAAAGGAGCCGGTGCCTGCGCAAGATTCAGCAACACGCAAGGCGCCGTCACATGGGACGCCAGGTGGGGGTTTCAACCCCTGTTGTCTCCACCCCCTTGATCCGCTAGGAACGGCGCGACTTCGCCAAGGCAGCCAGATGACCGAAAAAACGCAAAAAACCAAGCTGATCGCGCCCCGCCTGCCACGCGGCTTTGAAGACCGCACGCCCGGCGAAATCGCGGCTGTCGGCGCCATGATCGAAAAGATTAAGGCGGTCTACGAGCGCTATGGCTTCGATCCCGTCGAAACCCCGCTCTTTGAATACACCGAGACGCTGGGCAAATTCCTGCCCGACACCGATCGGCCAAATGCCGGCGTCTTTTCCCTGCAGGACGACGACGAACAATGGATGAGCCTGCGCTATGACTTGACGGCGCCGCTCGCCCGCTATTTCGCCGAAAACTTCGAAACTCTGCCCAAGCCCTACCGCTCCTATCGGCAGGGCTATGTGTTCCGCAACGAAAAGCCCGGCCCCGGCCGCTTCCGCCAGTTCATGCAGTTTGACGCCGACACTGTTGGGGCAGGGGGGGGCGAAGCCGACGCTGAAATGTGCATGATGATGGCCGATGTGATGGACGCGCTAGGCCTTTCCGGCCAATACGTGGTACGCGTCAACAATCGCAAAGTGCTCGACGGTGTCCTTGCCACAGCCGGGGTCACCACCGACGAGCAGAAGCTCACGGTCCTCCGCGCCATCGACAAGCTCGATAAATTCGGAACCGAAGGCGTGAAACTTCTCCTCGGCGCCGGCCGGAAGGACGAAAGTGGCGACTTCACCAAGGGCGCTGGCCTTTCCCCCGAACAGATCGAGCCGATCCTTGCCTATGTCGATAGCGGCGTCCCGGCCGATGGCGTGGAACGCGGCAGCAACGCCCATGTCGTTTCGACCATCAACACGCTTGCCGGCCTCATCGGCGGGTCCGAAGCAGGCCTGCAGGGTGTGCAGGAACTGGCCTCCATCTTCGGCCTCGTCAGCGCCGCTGGCTTCGGCGGCCGCGTCATCCTCGATCCCTCCGTCGTGCGCGGCCTTGAATACTACACTGGCCCCGTCTTCGAAATTGAATTGACCTTCAAGGTTCAAAACGAAAAGGGCCAGGACGTTGTATTCGGGTCCGTCGGCGGCGGAGGCCGTTATGATGGCCTTGTGTCCCGCTTCCGCCGCGAGCCCGTCCCGGCTACCGGCTTTTCCATCGGCGTGTCGCGCCTGGCCAATGCTCTGAAGCTTACCGGCAATCTCGGCGCCTCCGAACCCGTCGGGCCTGTCGTTGTCCTCGTCATGGACAAGGACCAGATGGCCGGCTACCAGGCCATGGTTTCAGAACTCCGCAATGCCGGTATCCGCGCCGAAATGTTCCTGGGCAATACCAAGAACTTTGGCAAACAAGTTGCCTATGCCGACAAGCGCAATGCCCCCGCCGTTATCATCGAAGGCTCCCAGGAGCGCGAAACGGGAATCCTTCAGATCAAGGATCTGATCGCCGGCAAACAAGCCGCCTCTGCCATCACCGACAACGCCGAATGGAAAGCCGCTCGCCCCGGCCAGTTCGAAATCAAGCGCGAAGACCTCGTCAGCGCCATCCAAAAACTGCTGAGCGAGCAATGACCGGCGCCGCCCTCCGCCGCGCCAACCTCGAGGCCCTCGTGGAGGCCCAGGGCGCCACGCGCGCAACGCCGCCCTTGTTGCTGTCCGCCGATCCCTATTTCGACCTCGCCGGCGAGGAATTCGGACGCCGCCTCCTGCTCACCACGGATGCGACTGGCGCCGAGCACTGCCTGCGCCCCGATTTCACCCTGCCGATCGTTCAAGCCTATATTGCCGATGGCGTCGGCAAGCCCGCAGCCTTCTCCTATCTTGGGCCCATTTTCCGCCAGCGCGAAACCGGTGCCGCCGAGTTCGACCAGGCCGGCATCGAACTCCTCGCCCAGCCCGATGGCGATATCGCGCTTGATCAGGTGCTGACCTTCGCCCGCGCCGCCCTTTCCATTTTCCACGTTGTGCCCCATGTTCGCCTTGGCGGCGTCGGCCTCTTCGAAGCCTTGCTGGTCCAGGCCGATATGCCCGACGCTTGGCGCCCGCGCATCCGCAACCGCTTCGGCCACACCGAAGCGCTCGATCGCCTGCTGACCCGTCTGGAAGCTGCGCCCGACATGCCACGCGAACAGCAGCCCAGCCGCGATGCGCTGATCGAGGACATCACCGCCCAAATGGTCGCAGCCGGGCTCAGCCTCTCTGAAGGCCGCAGCCCCGCCGAGATCGCTGACCGCTACCTCGAACAGCAAGCCCTCGACGCCGCCCACGTTCCCGCCGCAACTCTCAAACTCCTGCGCGATTACCTCGCTATCTCCGGCCCCGTCTTGCAGGCGCTGACCCAGATCGAAGCCCTCGCCAGCCAGCACAAGCTGATGCTCGGCGCCCCCATCCGCGCCATTCGCCGCCATCTCAATGGCCTGGGTGAAGCCCGTGTCACCTTCGACGCCAGCTTCTCCCCGCGCCTTGATTATTACACCGGCATTGTCTTTGAGATGACCGGCGCAAATGGACAGATCCTGGCTTCCGGCGGCCAATATGACCGCCTCCTTGAACGCCTCGGCGCCACTGCCCCCATTGCCGCCTCCGGTTGCTCTGTCTGGGTCGACCGCCTCGAAGCGGAGGTTAAGCTATGACTGACGTGTCGCTGATGTCGCAGTCGACACCCTCCCCCTTGCGGGGAGGGATCAAGGGTGGGGGTAGGCTGGCCCTAATCCATGAGGCGTCAACAGCATGACCGGCATCACCCTCGCCGTTCCGTCCAAGGGACGCCTTGAAGAACTCACCCGCGAATGGTTCGCGCAAAACAGCATGATCATCACCCGCCCCGGCGGCGCGCGCTCCTATCTGGGCGCCATCGAGGGCATGCCTGAGGTTACCGTCCGCTTCTTCCCGGCCTCCGAGATCGCCCGCGAACTCATTCGCGGCACCATCGATATCGGTGTCACCGGCCGCGACCTGATCCACGAAACCAGCGAGCAGGGCCCCGGCGCCGTCCACTTCGCCAAGCCCCTGGGCTTCGGTAATGCCGATGTGGTGGTCGCGGTACCCGACTCCTGGATCGACGTCACCCATATGCACGATCTGGCCGACGTCGCCTCCGATTTCCGCACCCGCCACGGCCGTTGGATGCGCATCGCCACCAAATACATCACCATAACCCGCCAGCATTTTGCCAAGGCGGGGATTGCCGAATACCGGACCGTTGAAAGCCTCGGCGCCACCGAAGCCGCACCCGCTTCGGGCGTCGCCGATATCGTTGTGGACATCACCACCACCGGCTCCACTCTCGCCGCCAATGGCCTGCGCGTCCTTGAAGATGGCGTCATGCTCCAAAGCGAGGCCTGCCTCATTGTCTCGCGAACTGCCGAACGTTCACCACCAAGCCAAGCCCAGCTCGACAGCTTCCTCACCAAACTCAGCGCCGAAATAGCCTCCTGAAACCCTGGTAGACCTCTTGGTGAGCCAGTCGAACCACGAGGTCGTCTCACCACAATCGCCACCCGCCCGAAAGCTGACCCATGCTTATCGACCCCATGATCCTTCTGGCGCTTGCGGGGGTCGGCATGCTGGCCGGCTTTGTGGATGCTGTGGCAGGCGGCGGCGGCATGATCGGCATTCCCGCCTTGCTTTTTGTTGGCCTGCCACCCGTATCGGCTCTCGCCACCAACAAGCTCCAGGGCGTGGTCGGCACGGCCATGGCCGCGCTCACCTTCTGGCGGCGCGGCTATGTCTCCTTGCGCGCACTGGTTCCCGCCATTGCGCTCACCTTTGCCGGCAGTCTCATCGGCGCCCTTGTCGTCAAGCAGGTTGACACGAGCCTCCTCCAGATCGCCGTGCCCGTCGCCCTGATCGGGATCGCACTTTACTTCCTGTTTTCCCCCAGCCTTTCCGACGCCGATCGCACGGCTCGCTTGCCATTTGCGCTGGCCGTCCCCGCCATCGGCTTCGTCCTCGGCTTCTATGATGGCATTTTCGGTCCCGGCACCGGCTCGTTCTTCACCATCTGCTTCGTGACGCTCCTGGGCCTGGGCGTCACCCGCGCCTCGGGCCACACCAAGGTGCTCAACTTCACCTCAAATTTAGCAGCACTGGTGATCTTTATTCCTGCCGGCGACGTCGTCTGGCCCGCCGCCATCGCCATGGCCATCGGCCAGCTGATCGGCGGCTATGCCGGCGCCCGCGCCGGCATCCGCTTCGGCGCCAAGCTTATCCGCCCTCTCGTGGTGGTCATTTCCGTCAGCATGGCCGTCAAGCTTCTGTTCTTCCCGTAGGGAAGGGCAGGCGCCTATTCCTCCGGCAGCCCCACCGCCTGGCGCAGGGCCGCATTGATCCGCTCCTGCCAGCCCGGCCCATCCTCCTGGAAGTGCTCCAGCACGGCGCGATCGAGACGCATCGTCACCATCTCCTTACCCGATGGCGGCACGACCTTCTTGGGTGCTGCCTCCGCTGGCTTGCTCGTCACCGCCTTGAACGCCGCTTCCGCCTGATCAAACGCGCTGCCGCGCCGTGGTGGTCTCATGTTTATCTCTCCCTCGAGCTTGCTCCCATTTGGTTCTAACCCGCCTGAGACAAACAAAAAAGGCGCAGTGTTTCCACTGCGCCTTTCCTTGAAGGTTCGTGACTGGGAAGAAACGAACCTCCAAGTCCTTAATCTTACTTTAGGCGGCAAAGGCCGCCCGGCCGTCGGCCGCACTCGCGTAGGGGCAGCGATCGGCGGCTTGCCGATCGCGATACGGCCCGTGAGCGAGAAGGAAACCTAGTTCGCTTTCGCGAACTAGAAATCCATGCCGCCCATGCCGCCCATGCCGCCGCCGCCTGGCATAGCAGGTGCTGCTTCCTTGGGGGCTTCCACGATCAGGGCTTCCGTCGTGATCAGGAGCGAAGCAACCGAAGCTGCGTCCTGCAGGGCGGTACGAACCACCTTCACCGGATCGATAACGCCGAGCTGGACGAGGTCGCCATATTCACCCGTTGCGGCGTTGTAGCCGAAGGTGGCGGCGTTGTTTTCCAGGATCTTACCGACAACCACGGAGCCTTCGGCACCGGCATTGTTGGCGATCTGGCGCACTGGCTCCTGCAGGGCACGGCGAACGATGGCAATACCAGCGTCCTGGTCCGCGTTGATGCCCTTGACGGTGAGGGCGTTCGAAGCACGGAGCAGCGCAACGCCACCGCCGGGCACGATGCCTTCTTCAACAGCAGCGCGGGTAGCGTTCAAGGCGTCGTCGACGCGGTCCTTGCGCTCCTTGACTTCCACTTCGGTAGAACCACCGACGCGGATCACGGCAACACCGCCAGCGAGCTTTGCCAGGCGTTCCTGCAGCTTTTCCTTGTCGTAGTCCGAAGTGGTTTCTTCGATCTGCGCCTTGATCTGGCCAACGCGGCCCTGGATGTCTTCCTGGGAGCCGGCACCATCAACGATCGTGGTGTTTTCCTTGGTGATCTCAACGCGCTTGGCGGTGCCGAGCATGTCGATGGTCACGTTCTCGAGCTTGATGCCGAGATCTTCGGAGATCACTTGGCCACCGGTCAGGATGGCGATGTCTTCGAGCATGGCCTTGCGGCGGTCGCCGAACCCAGGAGCCTTGACGGCAGCAACCTTGAGGCCGCCACGCAGACGGTTAACGACGAGGGTTGCAAGAGCCTCACCTTCGATGTCTTCGGCAATGATCAGCAGCGGACGCTGCGACTGCACAACCGATTCCAGGATCGGCAGGATAGCCTGCAGGTTCGAGAGCTTCTTTTCGTGCAGGAGGATCACTGGATCTTCCAGAACGGCGGTCATCTTCTCGGCATTGGTCACGAAGTATGGCGAGAGGTAACCACGGTCGAACTGCATGCCTTCAACGACGTCGAGTTCGGTCTCGGCGGTCTTGGCTTCTTCGACGGTGATAACACCCTCGTTGCCGACCTTCTGCATGGCTTCGGAGATCATTTCGCCGATGGACGATTCGCCATTAGCCGAAATGGTGCCAACCTGGGCAACTTCGGAGGAGGAGGTGATCTTCTTGGACGAAGCCTTGAGCGAAGCCACAACTTCGTCAACGGCCAGGTCGATGCCGCGCTTAAGATCCATTGGGTTGAAGCCGGCGGCAACAGCCTTCACGCCTTCAACAACGATGGCCTGACCCAGAACGGTCGCGGTGGTGGTGCCGTCGCCGGCAATATCGTTGGTCTTGGAAGCGACCGAGCGCAGCAGCTGTGCGCCGAGGTTTTCGAACTTGTCTTCCAGTTCGATTTCCTTGGCAACGGTCACGCCGTCCTTGGTGATGCGCGGTGCGCCGAACGACTTTTCGATAACGACGTTACGGCCCTTGGGACCCAGCGTTACCTTGACAGCGTTAGCAAGGATGTTGACGCCGCGGAGCATCTTGTCGCGTGCGTCGGTGGAGAACTTTACTTCTTTAGCGGCCATGGAGGGCGCTCCTTAAAGTGCAAATGGAGGGAAAAGGCAAAAGAAGCGCTTAGGCTTCGATGATGCCCATGATGTCCGACTCTTTCATGATCAGCAGGTCTTCACCGTCGACCTTGACTTCAGTGCCGCTCCACTTGCCAAACAGCACGCGGTCGCCGGCCTTCACGTCAAGCGCAGTGATCTTGCCCTGGTCGTCGCGCGCACCGGGGCCAACAGCAACGATCACGCCTTCGCTTGGCTTTTCCTTGGCGGTGTCGGGGATGATGATCCCGCCTTTGGTCTTTTCTTCGCTGTCGAGGCGACGAACGACCACACGGTCGTGCAGGGGACGGAAGCTCATGTTTGCTCCTATAGCATCTGAATGCAATTTGGTCCTTTAGCACTCACGCGAAGAGAGTGCTAACAAGGTGCACGGGATATATGGCTGCCCCTCTGAGGAGTCAAGGACGCGTGAACTGATCATCTTGTTTAGGCGTTAGAAAAGATCAGTTTCCAACCCATGGCAGGTAATCATGACGCGTCAATGTCTCGACAAGGATATCAAGATCAGGCCGGTCGAGGGGCGGGTGCACGTTATTTTCGACGATGCGGAAATCGCAAGTTCCCTCAATGCGCTCGAGCTGGATGAACCCGGCTCGCCCTTGCGCATCTATCTGCCCCGCAGCGATGTACGTGAAGACGTGCTCGAAATGTCCGAAACCCACACGACTTGCCCCTACAAGGGCGTTGCGTCCTATTACAACATCAAGACCCTGACCGCTAACGGACCCGACCAGGTCTGGTATTACCCCGACCCATGCCCGCTGGTCGAACCCATTCGCGACCACCTCGCCTTCTGGGGCGACAAGATCGAGTACCGCCGCTCCGAGGTCTAGCCCATCGGCTGTGCGCACACTTGTCCATCTACTCCCCCATGGTGCAGGCCGTGGCACATTGCCTGCCAACCTCCATGCGCCCAGCGGGTCGCGCGAACCGGCTAGCATGGAGGTCAGATGGGGCGGGAATGTTCGTGATTCCCGCAGGCAAGCGGAAGTGTCACCAATGCCTCTGGGAGGCTCAGGGACCAGAGTCGCGCGCGCCAGAAAATCCCATCGCATGTGGCGGGGCTTTGTCTCACTACTCTAAAATCAATCCGGGGCATCGCTCCGCCACATGCACGCTGATCATCACCGCACCTGGGGCGGCGCTTGCGTTCGCCCCCAAAACCACTTTCCCCCTTTAACCCCACGCCAAGCTGCGCCATAAGGCACCCATGACACAGGACAACGCACTCTCCATCAAGCTGCGCCTCAAGGGCGGCAGCGGTCCCAACGCCAACTGGCATTGGGAGATCCACGACGCTTCCGGCAAAATCGTCAAGACCGGCTCTGCTGTCGGCCCCGAGCACAAGGCTTTCGCCACCGCGCGGATCGCCAAGGAAAAGCTGGAGCAATCCTCCAGCCGCTAGGCCCGGCAACAAAGAGACCGTCGTGACCGATTCCGCGTCGCCTGCCGCGATCAGCCCCGCACAGCATCAGGGCGGACCCTTGCGCGGCATTACCCTCAAGGTGTTTTCTGTCTGCGCCTTTGTGGTCATGGCGACGCTGCTCAAGGCGACCCAAACCATTCCGGCGGGAGAACTCGTGTTCTTCCGCTGCTTCTTTGCCATTTTGCCTGTTGTTGCCTATCTCGGCTGGAAGCGGCAATTGCGTGTGGCGCTTTATACCGCCAACCCTTGGGGCCACGTGCTGCGCGCCCTGATCGGCGTTGTCTCCATGGGCCTGGGCTTTTTCGCTCTGACGCGCCTGCCACTGCCTGAAACCACCGCCATCCAATATGCGACGCCGCTTTTGATCGTGGTGTTCAGCGCGCTCCTTCTCAAGGAACGCGTGCATATTTTCCGCTGGAGCGCTGTCCTGATCGGGCTCGTCGGCGTCGTCATCATCCTTTGGCCGCGCCTGACGGTATTTTCCAGCGGCAACATGGATGACAGCGCCACCATCGGCGCCATCGCCTCCTTCTGCGCGGCCATCATGGCGGCGTTTGCCATGATGCAGGTGCGCAAGCTGGTGCAAACCGAGCGCACCGAAGCGATCGTCGTTTATTTCTTTATATGCGCCACGATCCTGTCGCTGCTGACCATCCCCTTCGGCTGGGTCATGCCAACGCCCGAGCAAGCATTCCTGCTGATCTGTGCGGGCTTTGCCGGCGGCGTCGGCCAGCTTTTGCTCACGTCATGCTACCGCTATGCCGACATGTCGGTGATCGCGCCGTTTGAATATGTCTCGCTGATCCTCACCATCATCATCGGCTTCGTAGTGTTCAGCGACATTCCCACGCCCACCATGCTGATCGGCGCCCTGATCATCGTCGCCTCCGGCATCGCCGTCATCCTGCGCGAACACTATCTCGGCTTGGATCGGGTAAAAGCCCGCGAAGCCAACACGCCCTGAGCCAACTTGTCCCCCAAGGCCCAGAGACCTTTTGGTGAGCCTGTCGAACCAGGTGGTCGAGTGAGTGGAGCGCCCCACATCCCAGATCGTCACCCTCGGGCTCGACCCGAGGGCTCTGTACTTATTTAAGAACTTCCAAGTGAAGAACCCTGGAGTTGGGCCGAGCCTCAGAGACCTTATGGTGAGCCTGTCGAACCACGAGGTCGAGCGAGTGGAGGCCGGGGTGCCACGCCCCCATCCTTCTACAGGCTCAGGATGAGGCCTACTGCACTAGCTCGCGACCGCCATCTCAGCCCACCCCTGCCGCTTCCGATAAATCGTGGAAGGACTTATCTCCAGCGCCGCTGCAGCCAACGAAACATTGCCGCCAAAGCTTGCAATCGCATCCTCGATGATGCGCTGCTCCTGCTGCCACATAGGCAAGATCGCACTGCGCTTTTCCACCCGCGGCGCTGCT
The DNA here is from genome assembly GCF_003056345.1 of Devosia submarina. Classification (GTDB taxonomy): domain Bacteria; phylum Pseudomonadota; class Alphaproteobacteria; order Rhizobiales; family Devosiaceae; genus Devosia; species Devosia submarina. The sequence goes on from NZ_PYWB01000001.1 coordinate 230,765, forward strand.
TCGGCCGAAGCAATTGTCCCCCGCGACTCGATATCCGCGTTTGCCAGCATCGCGGCGGTCACTTCACCGCCATCAAACATCACCACCAGCCGCCGCACCAAATTCTGCAACTGCCGCACATTGCCCGGCCATTCCGCTGATGCCAGCGTCACCGCCGCTTCTGCCGAAAACCCTGCAAAAACCTTGCGTTCCTCGGCAGCATATTTCGCAAGGAAATGCCGTGCCAGCACCAGGATATCGCTGGGCCGTTGCCGCAGGGGTGGCAAATGGATCGGCAGGACATGCAGCCGGTAAAACAGATCCTCGCGGAACTTCTTTTCCCCGATCAGCTGCATGGGATTACGATTAGTGGCGCAGATCACGCGCACATCGACATTGCGCACCCCCGCTTCGCCAACCCGGCTCAGCGTTCCGGTCTGCAAAAAACGGAGGAGCTTGCTTTGCAGCGACAGATCCATTTCCCCGATCTCGTCGAGAAACAGCGTGCCCCCATCGGCCAGTTCTGCCGCGCCCTTGCGGTCTTCATGCGCTCCGGTAAAGGCGCCTCGTGCCACGCCGAACAATTCGCTTTCCATGAGGTCGCGCGGGATCGCCGCGCAATTGATCGCCACGAGCCGCTTGTTTGCCCTGGGCCCCTGGCTATGAAGCGCCTCGGCGCACACATCCTTGCCTGTGCCGCTTTCGCCGGTAATGAACACGGGCGCTGCCGAAGCCGCGATGCGCCCGATCTGCTCGTAAACAAACTGCATGGCGCTCGAAGCGCCAATAAACCCGGCGAAATCCGACAGCCCCTGTGCGGCCCGCGCCTCGATGCTCAGTGCCTTGGCCTTGCCATGCCGCTGCGCCAATTCCCCGATCCGCGCGACCATGGCCGGTCCATTGATGGGCTTGGCCACATAATCATGCGCCCCAGCCCGCATGGCGCCCACAGCCGCCGAAACCGAGGCGCCATCTGCCAGCGCCACCACCAGCGCCCCCTCAGCGAGACGCACGAGCCGCATCACAGCATCATCCGTCCGCTCGGAAAAATCCGACAGGCTCGAAAGATCGGCCAGAACGATATCGAACGGCCGCTCGCGCAGGAGATCCGCTGCCTGCCGCCCACCAGCCACCACGCTGATTCGCGTTGCGGCACCCAGGCTCTCGCCCAGCGTTTCCGTGATGGCGCGGGCACAATCCTCGTCTCGGTCGATCAGCAGGAGCCGTCCTGTGGCTTCGCTATCGGTTCGAGAGTGCATCGCCATGCCGCCATTCCTTTTCTTGTCGTCCTGCACCGGTTGTTGTGCGAACCCGGGCTTGCCCTGATTGTTGATGAACAGGGTAAATAATCCGTTCCGCACTTGCGTGTTTGTCCGGAGCCCGCCTGCCAACAAGCTTGGGAAGACAAGGGAACGGGCGCTTTTGCCTCGCCCGGTGCGATGCTAGAAGGATCAGGCCGAATCCCGGCTCTTGCGGAAGCTCAGAGGTTCCAGCGTGCAGGCCTTGGTCTACACCTTTATCGCCCTTGCTGCGATCGGCGCTGGCGCTACCGCCTATTTCGCCCTGGTTTTCACGCCCGCCGACGCCATCATGGTCACGGTGGTTTTTGGCTGCGTCTGCGTGGTCCTGATGGAGCGCATCTTGCGCCAGCGCGCCGAGAATCGCCTGGAAAAAGCCATCGAGGACCTTTCCCGGCTGCTCGCCACCGACGCGCAGGCCGGCGCCGTCCTTGGTCAGCGCATCAATGCCTTGGCCGACCAGAATGCCGGACAGCGCCTCGATGGCGTAGAGGCCGACATCTCGGTTCTGGGCACGGTGATCCGCCAGGTTGCAGAAGCAGTCGCTGACATCGAGGTGCGCGCATCCCAGCCTCAAAGCCAGGCGCGGGACCGGATGATCACCCCCGCGCCCCCTCCGCCCGTCCGCGAGCCCGAACCGATTATTCCCCTCGAAACAGTGCGCCAGGCGCTGGCTGAAAACCGGCTACTGTTTCACATCCAGCCGATCGTCACACTCCCCCAGCGCCGCCCACACGGCTATGACCTTGTTCCCCGCCTCATGCTGGAAGATGGCGATCTGGCCGATGCGCCCGATTTCCTGCCTCGCCAGGGCGGGGACGACGTGCGGCGGCACATTGAAGGGGTGGCGCTGGTTGAAGCCATCACCATTTCCCGCCGCGCCCGCACGGCCGGACAGCCCGTTACTCTCTATATTCCGCTGTCCCGCGCCACTTTTGGGGACACCACAGCCGCCGAGCAATTGCTGGCCTCCCTTGAAGCCAATCGTGCAATTGCTCCCTTCATGATCTTTGCCATCAGCGACACCGATTGGCAGGACCTGACCACGGCCGAACGCGCCATAGCTGACGCCATGGCCAAGAAAGGCGCCGGCTTCTCGCTCACTCATATGGGCTCGTTGCGGGTCGATGTGGCCGAACTTGCAGGGCAGGGGGTCCGCTCCCTGCGCATCGATGCCGGCCATTTCATCGAAAGCCCGCAAATCTATACCGACTTCCACGCATCCGACATCGCCAACTATGTTGCTCGCTTCGAAGTCTCGCTGCTTGCAACCGGCATCAGCAGCGAGCGCGAAATCGTTGAACTCCTGGACAACGGGATCCGCCTCGTCCAAGGCCCCCACATCGCTGCCCCCGGCCCTGTCCGCCCTGATCTGGTGGGCGAACCTACCCGCCCAATAGCTCAACTCCGGCGTGCGGAAATCTGAGCACCGACGGCAGTCCGCGGAGCAAAGATTGCTCCCAGTCACCGGCTGCACAGTCGACACCTCCCTCTTGCGGGGAGGGACCAAGGGAGGGGTTTTTGCGCCCTCGATCAGCTCAATGCCGGTACTCACGCAGCCAAGCCCATTCATTCCTCCCGCATCCCACCCATGCCCGTCCTTCCACACCCCGCCACCATTTCCCCTTGATCCCGCCACCCCGGCTGCCACATACAACACTCACCTTTCCACGCACCGGATAAAGCCATGACCGCCTCCCTGCCTTCCATCTCTGGCCTTTCGGATCTTGCCAGCCGCTATGATGCGGTTCTGAGCGATGTCTGGGGCGTGGTGCACAATGGCGTTTCGGCCTTTCCTAGCGCGGTGGACGCTCTCACGCAGTATCGGAACAAGGGCGGGAAGGTCGTCTTCATCACCAATGCACCCCGCCCATCGGGCCCACTGGTTGCCATGCTTGATCGCCTGGGCATCACCCCGGCCGCCTACGACGCCATTGTTTCTTCCGGCGATGCCACCCGTGCTATGATCGCCAAATACCGCGGCAAGCCCATTCACCATGTCGGCCCGCCCACCGAAGATGATTCGCTCTACGAAGGTCTCGACGTGCGCCGCGCTTCTGCCGAGGAAGCCGAAGCCATCGTCGTGACCGATCTCGACACAGACGACGACACCCCCGAAATGTACCGCGAGCGCGCCAAGCTTTGGCTCTCGCGCAAGCTCCCCATGATCTGTGCCAATCCTGACAGGGTGGTCGAACACGGCGAAAAGATCATCTACTGCGGCGGCGCGCTGGGCGATCTCTACGCGGCCATGGGCGGCATGGTCTTGATGGCTGGCAAGCCTTACCAGCCCATCTACGAGGAAGCCTTCCGCTTGGCCGAAGAAGCGGCCGGCCGCCCGCTCGACAAATCGCGCGTTCTCGCCATCGGCGACAGCGTGCGCACCGACGCCACTGGCGCTGCCCAGTTCGGCATCGACCTCCTGTTTGTCACCGGCTCGATCCACGCCGCCGAGCTCGACGCCTTCGGCAAGCCCGATCCGCAAGCTATCGCCGATCTGGTTGCGCCCAGCCGTGCCCACCTGGCCGGTTTCCTGCCGCGCCTGTCCTGGTAAAGCCCGTGAGCGATTTCATTCGCCTGGCCAATCTTGATGAGGTGCCGTCAAATCTGCGCGGCGCCTATGTCGCCATCGGCAATTTCGATGGCTTCCACCGTGGCCATCAGCAGGTGGTGGAAACCCTCAAGGCGCGTGCCAGCGAAGCGGGCGTTCCGGCGATGGTGCTCACCTTCGAGCCCCACCCACGCGACGTCTTTGCGCCCGCGCCCTTCATGTTCCGCCTGACGGATGGTGACGCCAAGGCGCGTCTTGCACAAACCTTTGGCCTTGACGCCATCGCCATTCTCCCCTTCGACCGCGCCTTCTCCCAGATTGAAGCCGAGGACTTCGTGTCCCGCTTCCTCGTGGATGCGCTGGGCGTCTCAGGGGTCATCGTTGGCGCCGATTTCCACTTCGGCCGCCAGCGTCGCGGCACGCCCAATTTCCTCAAAAGCGCCGGCGAGCAACATGGCTTTGCCGTCCAGACGCTGGATCTGGCGGACGAGGGCGACGAACCCATTTCCTCCTCCCGCATCCGCGCCGCGCTTTCCGAAGGCGCGGTCACCGCTGCCAATCGCCTCCTCGGCTACCACTGGTTTTTCGATGGCTGCGTGGTCAAGGGCGACCAGCGCGGCCGCGAGCTCGGTTATCCCACCGCCAACACTGTGACGCACACCAATTTCCAGCTTGCCCAAGGCGTCTATGCCGTTCGCGCCCGATTAGGCGACCGGCTCCTTGACGGCGTCGCCGCCTTTGGCAAACCCATGTTCAACAATCAGCGCCCGCCCTTTGAAACGCACATCTTCGATTTCGACGAAGACATCTATGGCCAGACGCTCACCATAGCCCTCATCGCCCACATCCGCGGCCAGGAAGTCTTCTCGGGCTTGGACCAGCTCATTGCCGCCATGGACCGTGACTCCCGCAAGGCGCGAGACCTTATTGCCGCAGCAAAACCGCTAAGCGAATTGGACGCCAAGCTGGGCTTTGTCGGCTAGGCCGCGTGGACCCACCCAAATCATCCTTTGCCCCCGCCGCCCCGCCTTGCTAAAAGGCCGCCAAACTCCTTTACCGATTGCCTGATCCCATGACCGATACAGCCACCGGCGCGACCGAAACCGACTATTCGTCGACCCTCTTCCTGCCGGAAACCAATTTTCCCATGCGCGCCGGCCTGCCCGATCGCGAGCCCATCTGGCTCAAGCGTTGGCAGGAAATGGATATTTACGGAGCTCAGCGGGAACAGGCCAAGGATCGGCCGCTCTTCACCATCCATGATGGCCCCCCCTATGCCAATGGCAACATCCATATCGGTCACGCGCTCAACAAGACGCTGAAGGACCTTGTGTCCCGCTCCATGCAGATGCTGGGCTACAACTCCGCTTATGTGCCGGGTTGGGATTGCCACGGCCTGCCTATCGAGTGGAAGATCGAGGAACAATACCGCGCCAAGGGCAAGGACAAGAACGAAGTTCCTGTTGTTGAATTCCGCCAGGAATGCCGCGCCTTTGCCGAGCAATGGGTTGGCATCCAGCGCGAGGAGTTCAAGCGGCTGGGCGTCTTGGGCGAATGGGACAATCCCTACCTCACCATGAGCTTTGACGCCGAAGCCCAGATCGCGCGCGAACTGATGAAGGTCGCCACCACCGGCCAGCTCTATCGCGGCTCCAAGCCGGTCATGTGGTCCGTCGTCGAACGCACGGCCCTGGCCGAAGCCGAAATCGAATATCAGGACTACGAGAGCGACACGATCTGGGTGAAGTTCCCGATATTTCTCGCTGGACGCGAAGGCAGCCAGATGAACCCCCTTGTCTCCGCTGGAGCTTCGGTGGTCATCTGGACGACCACCCCCTGGACCATCCCGGCCAACCGCGCCATCAGCTATTCGGGCAAGATCGCTTATGGCCTCTACGAGGTCACTCAGGCTCCCGCCGAGAATTGGGCCAAGGTTGGCGAGAAATACATCATTGCCGACAAGCTGGCCGCGGAAGTCTTCGCCAAGGCTAAGGTCGAAGCCTTCGAGAAGCGTGCTGATGTATCTGCTGAAGACATGGCGAGCCTCACCTGTTCGCATCCACTAAAGGGCCTCGCCGACGGCTACAACTTCCCCGTCCCCCTCCTTGATGGCGAGCACGTCACCGACGACGCGGGCACCGGCTTTGTCCATACCGCGCCCAGCCATGGCCTCGATGACTTCGAGATCTGGATGAACTCGACCCGTGCCCTCCAAGCGCGCGGCATCGACACCACCATCCCCTTCGCCGTTGACGATGCCGGCTTCTACACAGCGGAAGCGCCGGGCTTGGAAGGCGCACGCGTGATCGACGACAACGGTAAGAAGGGCGACGCCAACCAGCGCGTCATCACGGCTCTTGCGGAACGCGGCGCCATGGTCGCCCGTGGCCGCGTCAAGCACCAATACCCCCATTCCTGGCGCTCCAAGAAGCCGGTTATCTTCCGCAACACGCCGCAATGGTTCGTCTACATGGACCGGCCGATCGAAGGTGCCGAGGGCGATACGCTGCGCCATCGTGCCCTCAACGCCATCGACGCGACCCGCTTCTACCCCGCCGCCGGGCAAAATCGCCTCCGTTCCATGATCGCCGATCGCCCCGATTGGGTCCTCTCGCGCCAGCGCGCCTGGGGCGTGCCGATCACCGTCTTCGTGGAAAAAGCCACCGGCGAAATCCTCAAGGACGAAGCGGTTAATCACCGCATCGCCCAGAGCTTCGAGGAAGAAGGCGCCGACGCCTGGTACAAGGAGGGCGCTGCCGCCCGCTATCTCGGCGAAACGCGCAATCCCGATGACTACGAAATGGTCACCGACATTCTCGACGTCTGGTTCGACTCCGGCTCGACCCACTCCTTCGTGCTGCGCAACAAGCAGAAATGGCCGCACCTCAAATTCCCGGCCTCCATGTATCTGGAAGGCTCGGACCAGCACCGCGGCTGGTTCCATTCGTCCCTGCTTGAATCCTGCGCCACTAACGGCCACGCGCCCTATGAAAGCGTGCTGACCCATGGCTTCACCATGGATGGCGAAGGCAAGAAGATGAGCAAGTCGCTGGGCAACACCGTCGCCCCGCAGGACATCATCAAGCAATACGGCGCCGATATCCTGCGCCTCTGGGTTGCGTCATCCGACTATTCGGAAGATCTGCGCCTGGGCAAGGAGATCATCCAGACCACCGTCGACAGCTACCGCAAGCTGCGCAACACGCTGCGCTGGCTGCTGGGCAATCTCGCCCACTATCAGCCAAGTGACGCAGTCGATTTTGCTGACATGCCCGAACTCGAGCAGCTGATCCTTCATCGCCTCGCCCAGCTCGATGGGCAGGTGCGTGACGCCTACAAGGAATATGACTACCGCCGGATCGTCACGCTCCTTACCAATTTCATGAACATCGAGCTGTCGGCCTTTTATTTCGACATCCGCAAAGACGCGCTCTACTGCGATCCAATCTCCTCCATCCGCCGCAAGGCGGCGCTGACGGTTCTCAACCATCTTTTCGAGTGCCTCACCGCCTGGCTCGCCCCTATCCTGGTCTTCACCATGGAAGAAGTCTGGCTCGAGCGCTTCCCCCAAGAAGGCTCGTCCGTCCATCTGCGCCTCTTCCCCGAAGTACCGGCTGAGTGGATCAATGACGAGCTCGCCGCAAAGTGGCAGCTGATCCGCGCTGTTCGTCGCGTGGTGACTGGAGCACTGGAAATCGAGCGCCGCGAAAAGCGCATCGGCTCCTCGCTTGAGGCTGCACCCAAGGTCTTCATTGCCGACGAGCGCTATCGCACGGCCCTCCAAGGCCAGGACCTCGCCGAGATTGCCATCACCTCCGATATCGAAGTGATCGCCGGAACCGGCGAAGGCTTCACCCTGGAAGACGTGCCCGGTGTCGCCGTTGCGCCGGCTCTAGCCGAGGGCAATCGCTGTGCCCGCTCCTGGAAGATCCTGCCTGAAGTGGGCACCGACCCTGACTTCCCCGATGTCACCCTGCGCGACGCCCAAGCCCTGCGCGAACGCGCCGCGGCAGGGCTGTAGCGCTTGATGGCTAGCCACCCCCACCTAACCTCCCCCTCGAAGGGGGAGGAACTACACCGCGCAAGTGGCAATATCCCGCCACATCCACAAACTTGTCCCTCCCCCTCCCAGGGGGAGGCTAGGTGGGGGTCTCGCCCATGAATCTCCGCTCCTGGACCCACCCCTCCGTCTACATCTCCCTCACCACCGCCATCCTCGCCTTTGGCCTTGATCGCGCCCACAAGGGCTTTCAGGTATCCGGTGAATGTATTGCCCCCGGCGCTGCGCCATGCGTCGAGATCTTTTCGAGCTTCATACCCTTTGCCATGACCAATTGGCGCGGCGGTGAAGTCGTTCGCGTCACCGATTTCTTCGATTATGTCCTGGTCTGGAACACTGGCATTTCCTATGGCCTGCTGGAAGGCCTGCCCGTCTGGGTTCTGGGCGTGATCATGCTCGTGGCCATTGCAGCCCTTTCGGTCTGGTGGTGGCGCGCCGATTCAAGCCTGATCCGCATAGGCCTTGCCCTTTGCATCGGGGGCGCTCTTTCCAACGCGCTGGATCGGTTCCTTTATGGCGCCGTGGCCGACTTCTTCCACCTCCACTGGGGCACCTGGTCGTTCTACATCTTCAACATTGCCGATGTGGCAATAACCGCGGGCGTTATCCTCTTGCTCGCCGATCTTCTTGGGCTGGGACGCAGAAAATCGAGCGCATAGTTCTTGGCGAACACGGTCCCGCCAGAATCTGGTCTTAGGCGCCAAAGTGCGCTATAAGCGCGGCCGAAAAGGTGAAGGACGTTTCATGGCAATTGGTTTGACCGCGGAGCAGGCAAAACTCTCTGGGCTGTTCGGGGCCGGCAAGGCTGTCGGAGGCATCCTGCTGGCTATGGCGCTGGCTGCCTGCACCACGGTGGAAGGCACCAATGCCCTCACCGACGTTGGCACGTTCGAGCGCGAAGTGATGAGCTCCACCGCCCGGGGCGTTGGCCTCATTCCTGGCGAAAAGCCCAAGGAAGACTTGACCAAGCCACGGGCGCCCCTGGTGCTGCCCGGCTCTGCCCAGACCCTGCCGCCGCCGTCCACCACGACGGCCAAGGCGCAACTGCCCGCCAATAGCGACACTGTCCAGATCAACACCGCTAACCTCAGCGAAGCCGATATCCAGCGCCTTCGCAATGCCAAGGTAGTCGATTTGCGCTCCGTATCCGGCCGTCCGCTGACCGACGCCGAAGCTCGCGCACTCACTGCCCGTATGCAGCGCGCCAATATGAGCGTCACCGTCAACACCGATCGCCCGCTTTACCTGCCACCGGAAGAATACTTCACCCGCGTCGGCGATGCCGAAATGGTCTGCGCCGTCGGCAATGGCGAGATCGTCTCCATCAACGATCCAAAATGCCCCGCAAAGGTGCGCAATGCCATCCGCGCTGCCCAGGCGCCCAAGCTCAACAATGCCGGCACGCCAGGTTCCCTGAGCTCTGGTGTTGGTGCCGGGCTGACCAACGACGACACCACTCTCGACTAGGCCCTTTGCGTCTGGTCCATCGGAATATCGAGCGGCTGGTTCACCCAGCCGCTTCTCGTTTTTCGCGCCGCCCCATCGGGTCCCGCATGTCATGAAAGAACTATCGCTATGAGCGACACTACCCCCTCCAAGCCAGACACCGGCGATCGCCTTGCCAAGGTCATTGCCCGTTCCGGCCTCTGCTCGCGCCGCGACGCCGAAGCCTGGATCACCGAAGGCCGCGTCGTGGTCAACGGCAAGAAGGTGCTGACCCCGGCCTTCAACGTCACCGACCGCGACAAGATCATGGTGGATGGCGCGCCCCTCGCCGCCCGCCAGGGCACGCGCGTCTGGCTCTACCACAAGCCCGCGGGCCTCGTGGTCACCGAGAAGGATCCCGAAGGCCGCGATACTGTTTTCGAGCACCTCGAACAGCTCGGCCTTCCCCGCGTCGTTTCCGTGGGTCGCCTCGATATCAACACTGAAGGCCTCCTGCTCGTCACTAATGACGGCGGCCTCAAGCGCGTGCTCGAACTGCCCGCAACTGGCTGGCTGCGCCGCTATCGCGTTCGCGCTCATGGCAGTGTCACCCAAGCTGCCCTCGACAAGCTCAAGGACGGCATCGAGATCGATGGCATCCGCTATGGCTCCATCGAAGCCACGCTGGAGCGCGAGCAGGGCTCCAATGTCTGGATCGTCATGGCTCTGCGCGAAGGCAAGAACCGTGAAGTCAAAAACGTCCTGGGTGCGCTGGGCCTCGAGGTCAATCGCCTGATCCGCGTCAGCTACGGTCCTTTCCAGCTCGGCGACATCCCGGTGGGTGGCATCGAGACCGTCAAGGCCTCCACCCTACGCGACCAGCTAGGCAAAAAGCTCGCCGAAGCTGCGGACGTCGATTTCGACAGCGAAATGCCCGAAGTGCACCAGCTTGTCGGCAAGCCCACGCGTGACCGCCTCACCGGCCGCGGCACCAACACGGTGGAAATCGCGCGCCAGCGCTTCCGCTTTACCGACCATGCCGAAAAGAGCGAGGAGGAGTGGCGCGCGGAGCGTCCTCGCCAGGATCGTCCCGGCCGGTTCGACAGCCGCAAGCCCATGCCCAAGCGGGACGAGCGCGAAGAAGAAACCGCGCCACCACGCCGCATCCATTTCGACGACGACGGTCGCGCGCCCGAGGAGTTTGTTCAGAAGCGTCTGGGCAAGCCAGGCTGGCGCGATCCGGACGATCAACCCGCGCGCAGCTTCGGCAAGAAGCCGGAACGTGCACCGGGTGCCAAGAAGCCGTTCGAGAAGAAGGCCTTCGGCGATAAGCCAGCCTTTGGAAAGAAGTCGTTTGGCGACAAACCCGCTCTCGACAAGCCGCGCGGTCCGCGCCGTGAAGATGGTGATCGGCCAAAGCGTCCCTTTAATGCGCGTCCTGAAGGAGGCGAGCGTCCGCCACGCGATCGCGAGTTCACCGGCACGCCCCGTGGTCCACGCCGCAACGACGCCGCCGCTGCCGAAGGCCCACGCACCTATACGCCCCGCTTGCGCCCTGACAGCGAAAAGGGCGAGGGCGCAGCCTTCCGTGGCGAAGCCAAGCGCCCCGGCCGCAACTTCTCCGAAAAGCACCGCAGCTTCCGCCCCGAGGGCGATCGTCCCGCGCGTCCTGCACGCCCGGGTCGCGATCACCTCGGCTCCGAAAGCAAGACCTATGGCAAGCCCAAGACCCGCGCCGACGGAAAGCCTTTCCCCAAGCGCGACGGCGCCGCACCGCAGCGCGGTCCAAAGCCTGGCGGGCGTCCAACGGGGGCAGGGCGCCCGGGCGCCGCTCGTCCGGGTGCTGGACGGCCCACCGGTCCTCGTCGTCCCAAGGCCTGACCGCTCTCACCGGCCGTCACCCTCGGGCTTGACCCGAGGGCTCTGCACTAGCCAGGCAAGCGATCAAATATGGCGCCCTCGGGTCATCGCCCGAGGGTGACATCCGGCGAACGTCTGTCTGCTGCATTATCCATCCGGAGCCTCCCATGCGCATCATCGCCGGCAAATATCGCGGCAAACCGCTGACCTCACCCGCCGACGACTCGATCCGCCCAACTGCCGATCGCGTGCGCGAATCCATGTTCAACATTCTCTCGAGCAAGCTGGGCCCGGTCTTTACCGATCTGCGCGTGCTTGACCTCTTTGCCGGCACCGGCGCGCTCGGCTTCGAAGCCCTGTCCCGCGGCGCCAGCCACGTCACCTTTGTTGAGACCGGCGCCGAAGGCCGCGGCCTCATCCGCGACCACATCGAAGCGTTTGGGGCAGGGGGCGTCACCAAGCTCCTCCGCCGCGACGCCACGAACCTCGGCACCCCCGGAACCTTCGGCCAATTCGATCTCGTCTTCCTCGATCCCCCCTATGGCCAGGGCCTGGGCGAACAAGCCCTCGCCAATGTCGCCGCGAACGGCTGGCTCACGGCCGGCGCCACCATCGTGTTCGAGGAAAGCGCGGAAGCCGACATCACCATCCCCGAGGGCTTCACCCTCGACGACCGCCGCATCTACGGCGCCGCAGCAGTGCATTTCTTGACGTTTAGCCCTGTCGCTGAGCCCACAACTCAGCCTTGAACGTCACCGATCATGCAGTCGACACCCTCCCCCTTGCGGGGAGGGATCAAGGGTGGGGGTGGGCTGGCCACCCATTTGCAACAGTAACGCTAAGCCCGAGCCCCAACTGCTAGCGCTAAGAGCAGCGCGAGTGACAAGCGAGACCAGCTCCTCACACCCCCACACAAGCCCCACACTTCCCGCGGATCTCCATCGTCGTCCGTTCCACGCGGAAACCCTTGGCTCCCGCCCAATCTCCCAGCCGCTCTTCGATCACTCCGTCGGCAAACTCGTCCACCTTCCCGCACCCTTCGCAGATGGCAAACGCGATCAGCCCTTTGCGATGGCAATGCTCATCCGCGCAGGCCACAAAGGCATTGAGCGACTCCAGCCGGTGCGCGAGGCCCCGCTCCACCAGCTTGTCGAGCGCCCGATAAACCTGCAGCGGCGCACGCAACCCGTCGCCGCGCAGCTTGTCCAGGATGTCATAGGCGCTGAGCGGCCCCTCCGAATGGTTGAGCGCGCTCAACACCAGCCCCTGGTTGCGCGTCAGATCGGCCGGTAAGTCGTGGCTATGTGCCATAAATTTCTCTCCTGCCGAAAAGGCGTGACACTGGCACTGCCAGCGACACCACAAAAACCAGAAGCGCCGCGACCACGATCGACGGCCCCGAAGCGGTGTCCCAGGTCCGCGAGCCAAACAATCCGCCCACCACGGCAATGACCCCGAGCACGGCCGCCACGATAGCCATGGCCTCCGGCGTAGCGCTCAGCCGCCGCGCAGTGGCTGCCGGAATGATCAGCAGCGAGGTGATCAGCAACACGCCCACCAGCTTCATGGCAATGGCGATGACGCTGGCCATCAGGATCATCAGCAACAGCCGGCTCGCCTCCGGTCGCAGTCCTTCGGCCTCTGCCAGTTCCGGGCTGACGGTAGACGCGAGCAGTGGCCGCCAAGCCCAGATCAGCACGCCGACGATTACGGCGCCACCGGCATAGATCACGGCGATGTCCTCAACAGATACGGCAAGGATATCACCAAACAAAAAGCCCATGAGGTCTATCCGCACCGTGGTCAGAAACCCCACCAGCACCAGCCCTACGGCGAGCGTCGAATGGCTCAAAATCCCCAGCAGGGCATCGGTCGACAGCGTTGCCTGCCGCTGCAGGACGATCAGCGCCCCCGCCACCAGCGCCGCCACGGCAAACACGCCTAGCGTCATGTTCATCGAGAGGATGATCGACAGCGCCACGCCCAACAGGGCCGAATGCGCCATGGTATCCCCAAAATACGCCATGCGACGCCACACGACAAAACACCCCAAGGGGCCCGCCACCAGGGCCAGTCCGATCCCCGCGATCAGCGCGCGGGAGAAATAATCACCGAACATGGGCATGCCCCTCGTGGCTGTGATCATGCACCTGCCCCTCGGCCACGACACAACCATCGTCATGGTGCTCATGGTCGTGGTGGTGCTGGTAGATCGCCAACGACCCCGCCGCCCGCTCGCCGAACAGACGCAAATATTCCGGGCTCCGCTTGACCGTCGACGGCGTGCCCCGGCAGCATACATGGCCGTTGAGGCAAATGACGGTATCAGTTTCCGCCATCACCACATGCAGATCGTGGCTGATCATCAGGATGCCACTACCCGTCGTGTCACGAATAGAGCGCACCAATCGGTAGAGCGCCGCCTCGCCCGACAGATCTACCCCTTGCACCGGCTCGTCGAGCACCAGCAAATCCGGCTTGCGGATCATCGCCCGCGCAAAGAGCACGCGCTGGAACTCTCCGCCCGACAATTCCTGAACCGCCGCTTTCAGCAGCCGACCAGCGCCCACCTTGTCCAACGCCTCTTCGATTTCGCGGCGCCCAAACCGTCCGGTCAGCGTCATCAGACGCTCCACCGTCAGCGGCAGCGTCCAGTCTATGCTAAGCTTTTGCGGCACATAGCCGATGCGCAATCCTTGCTTCCGCCAAACCGCACCACTGGTCGGCTTGTGCACGCCCGTCACCATCTTGGCCGTGGTGGATTTTCCCGACCCGTTCGGCCCGATCAGCGTCACGATCTCGCCCCGCGCGATCGAAAGGTCGATGCCGCTCACCAGCGTTCGCCCACCCCGGGCCACGCCGGCATCTTCCAGCCTCACCAGAACATCTTTGCCAGCCAGGGCGTCCATCATATCGGCTTTCTTCTCTCGGCCTGGCTCTGCCGACCAGGCTTGACGTCTTCATTTATGTTATAGCATAACGTCACCACAAGCGTAATAGTATAACATACGAGGCTCCCGATGAAGTTCCTGCCCCCAGCGATTCTGCTGAGCGCTGCCCTCTTGCCTATTCCGGCGCTCGCTGCGCCTGCTGTTGTTGCCTCCATAAAGCCCGTTCATTCGCTTGTTGCCGCTGTCATGGCTGGAGTGGGTGAGCCGACGCTCCTGGTGCGCGGCGCGGCTTCCCCCCACAACTACGCACTCAAGCCCTCCGACGCCGGTGCGCTGGAGTCAGCCGACATCGTGTTTTGGACCGGTCATGGCATGGAGCTGTTTCTGGGCGACGCGCTCGACACGCTTTCCACCGATGCCCAACTGGTCGAATTGGCTGAAGCGCCTGGCATCACGCTGCTCCCCGTCCGCCAAGGTGGCGCCTTTGAAGCGCATGAGCATGACGACCAACACAATCATGACCATGACCACGACCACGACCACGATCATGGGCACGAGGACGATCACGACCATGATCATGCGCACGAGCACGCCGAAGGCGACATGCACTTCTGGCTCGATCCCGAGAATGCCAAGCTGATGGTCACGCACATCGCGGCAACGCTCGCCGCCGCCGATCCGGAGAACGCAGCCTCCTACACCGCCAACGCTCAAACCGAGATCGCCACCCTCGACCAGCTTCAGGCAGAGCTAACCGCTACCCTCGAGCCAGTTAAGGACAAGCCCTTCATCGTCTTCCACGACGCCTACCAGTATTTCGAATCGCGGTTTGGGCTGACCCTGGCCGGCTCCATCACCGTCACCCCCGACACCACCCCGGGCGCCGCGCGCATCGACGAGCTCAAGAGCAAGGTCAGCGAGCTAGGCGCCACCTGCGTCTTTGCCGAGCCCAATTTCCAGCCCACCATTATCAACGCCATCACCGAAGGCAGCACTGCCAAGTCTGGCGTGCTCGACCCCGAAGGCGGCGCGCTCCCCGAAGGCCCCGACCTCTATCCCAATCTCCTGCGCGGCCTGGCGACTAGCCTGGTAGATTGCTTGCAGTAGTTAGCCGAACTAGCAGTCGACACCCTCCCCCTTGCGGGGAGGGATCAAGGGTGGGGGGCGGTTGGCCCTGATGTCGAGCGCTCAGGAGACGGGCAGGAGCCTTACTTCAACGGCCCCTTGAAAATAAAAAACGCCCCCAAAGCGATCAAGGCAAAGCCCACCCCGTGGTTCACGGTCAGCTTCTCGCCAAAGTAAAACACCGTGAACACCGCAAAGACGCTAAGCGAAATCACCTCTTGGATCGTCTTGAGCTCGGAGGGCGAATAAACCGCTTCCCCGATCCGGTTGGCCGGCACAGCCAGCCAATATTCGAAAAACGCGATGCCCCAGCTGATCAGCACAGCGGCCCACAGCGCCGAGGTCGGCCATTTCAGATGCCCGTACCAGGCAAAGGTCATGAACACATTGGAGGCGAGCAGCAGGCCAATCGGCGCCAGCGTCGCAAAGTTAAGGCCCATCTCCCGCTCCCTTTAGCGCAGATGCTTGGTGGGCTGCTCAAGCCCGAACATATCATCAGCCAGGCTGTCCATTCGCTCGCGCACCAGCGCCTGCGCGTCATACACCCCGCGATTGTAAAAATACGCGCCCATCTTTTCGGCAAAGAACAGCATCAGCATCTCGGCCGGCATGGGTCCGATCGATTGGTCGAGCTCGTTCCGGAAGTAATCCTGGATCTCTCCGACAATGGCTTTGGTTTCTTCCCGGCTGAATTTGATGGGCTGCATGAGGCTCTCCTGTATTGCCGGTTCATAAGGCGAGTCGCCCGTTGTAGGACGCACGAAATTGCTCCAGAATTGGGCAAAAGAGGAAGTTATCCCGATGCGCGCCCGCCTGCTTGTCCTTGCCGTCTCCGCCGCTTTTTCCACTCCCGCTCTTGCCCAAACGGATGCAGTCAGCTGCTCCAGTATTTTCGGCCCCGACAGCTCCGAAGCGCAGCTGATCGAAACCTATGGCGCCGACAATGTCGTGTCTGGCGACGTGCCTGGCCCTGAAGGCACCACCATTTTTGCCACAACAGTTTTTCCCGATGATCCCGATCGGCGAATGGAGTTCGGCTGGTTCGACGAGGAAAACCGCGACACGCTGAGCTATGTGCAGCTGTCCCCCTCGCAGGTTGGGCCACAGGGCGTGCGGATCGGCATGAGCGTTGCCGAAGTGGAAGCGGTTAACGAGGCGCCCTTCGACATTGGCGGCTTCGGCTGGGATTATGGTGGCTATGCTGAGATCAACGAGGGCAAGCTCGCAGGCGACGCAAACGGCTGCTTCATCTCGCTGCGCTTCTCGCCCGATTACGACAATATCGGTGATACCGATACTTCCCAGATCTCGGGCGAAATCTCCGTTCCCTCGGACGAACCCCTGCTGGAGGAAGTCAATACCACCGTTCAGGCCATTAGCCTGGGCTATCCTGATCCCAACTACCAGGAGCCTGCCGCCGACGAGTGACATTGACCACCTCGTCGCAACAGCGTAACGCTCTTCCTCGTGTCGGTTCCCCGCGCCCGTAGCGGCAAGGGGATCAAAAGGGAACACGGTGCGGATTACCCATCAGGGGCCAAAACCGTGGCTGCCCCCGCAACTGTAAGCGGTGCGCGCCCTCTCATGCCACTGGCGAAAGCCGGGAAGGCGAGGGCGCTTTATCCACCGCGAGCCAGGAGACCTGCCGGCACACGAGCCGGGCGAAAAGCCCACCCATGTTCCGCGCACGGAGGGTGCTGCATGAATACGACGATTTCCACGACTGGCATCCAGTCTCTTTCGATTTCCCAACGGCTCATTGCCGGATCGCTGGCCTTGATGCTGGGCCTGGTCCTGCTGGTCGGCACTGGTTTTGCAGGCGATTACCGCCTCCACAACGGTGCCCACGACACGCGCCACGCCATGGGCTTCCCCTGCCACTAGGGCCGGGCAAGTAAGCAAGAGACCAAAAGAATGTTCCGCAATCTATTTTTCGCTGCGCTCGTCGCAGCTCTTTGTGCTGGCCTCGTCACCTCGGCCGTCCAGTATTTCCGCGTTACCCCGTTGATCTTTGCCGCCGAGGCCTATGAAGGCGATGGCGCTCACGACCATGGCGAGGCGGCCGACCACACCCACGCCGAAGGCACCCCCGCCCACAGCCATGGTGATGACGAGTGGATGCCACAGGATGGTTTTGAGCGCACCGCCTACACTGTCCTTGCCAATGTGCTGATGGCTGCGGGCTATGCCCTTGTTATCGGGGCTGTGTCTGTGCTGTTCAATTTGCCTATCACTTGGTCCACCGGTCTTCTCTGGGCCGTGGGCGGCTTTGCCGCCTTCTCGCTTGCGCCCGCTTTTGGCCTCGCACCAGGCCTGCCTGGCATGCCAGTGGCTGATACCTTGGCACGCCAGCTTTGGTGGGCCGGCACCGCCTTGGCTACCGGCGGCGCGCTCCTGCTCACCGCCAAGTTCCGCGCCCCTTGGGCCCTCGCGCTGGCCATTGCCTTGGCCATCCTGCCCCACCTGATCGGCGCGCCACAGGCGCCCGACGAAGCGACCGGTGTGCCTGCCAGCCTTGCTGCCTCCTTTGCCTCGGCTGTCCTGTTCAACGCCGCCGTGTTCTGGATCGTCCTGGGCGTCACCTTTGGCCGCATGAACGATTACCTCGCCGCCCGCAACCACTCTGCTGGAGCCTTCGCATGACCACCAAGATCCCGACCACTGTCATTACGGGCTTCCTCGGCGCCGGCAAGACCACGCTGGTGCGCCACCTTCTGGCCCACGCCCCCAAGGGCAAGCGCATCGCCCTCATCATCAACGAGTTCGGTGACCTCGGCGTCGACAAGGACATCCTTGCCGGCTGCGGCGATGAAACCTGCCGCGAAGAGGACATGGTGGAACTTTCCAATGGCTGCATCTGCTGCACCGTAGCCGACGAGTTCATCCCCACCATGCAGGCGCTGCTCGCGCGTCCGGAAAAGTTCGATCACATCGTCATTGAAACCTCCGGCCTCGCTCTGCCGCAGCCTTTGATCCGGGCCTTCAACTGGCCCGAGATCAAGGCGCAGGTCACCATCGACGGCATCGTCACCGTGGCTGATGCCTCGGCCCTCGCCGAAGGCCGCTTCGCGTCCGATGAAGACGCGGTCGACGCGCAGCGCAAGGAGGACGAAATGCTCGACCATGAAACGCCGCTGGGCGAACTGTTCGAAGACCAGCTTTCCGTCGCCGATCTCGTCATCATCAACAAGGCTGACCTTGTCGACGACGCCATGCTCGCCAAGGTCGAAGCCAACATCCGCGCCGAACTGCGCCCCGGCGTCGGGATCATCCACGCCCGCAACGGCCATGTCGATATCACGGCGCTCCTGGGCATGGGCATGGGTTCGGAAGACGACATCGCCAACCGCCCCAGCCACCATGAGCTCGAACATGGCGGGGAGACCCACGAGCACGACGACTTCGACAGCTTCTCCCTGCGCATCCCCTCGGTTGCCAGCAAGGACGAACTCCTTGCGGTAGTCGAGCAAACCATCCGCGATCACGACGTGCTGCGCCTCAAAGGTTTCGCCGCTATCCCCGGCGCCGCCGCCCGTCTCGCCATCCAGGCCGTCGGCCCCCGCGTCACCGCCTATTTCGACCGTCCCTGGAAAGACGGCGAGCCCCGCGAAACCGCTCTCGTCGTCATCGGCGAAAGCCCTCTCGATCACGAGGCGATTACGGCAAGCCTGCAGCGGGCCATGGCCAAGGCGGCTTAATGTTCACTCCCGCTACTCCCGACCGAGGTGTGCTTGCATGCACACTTTCTCTTAGGCGGGAAGTTCCAGTCGACACCCTCCCCCTAGCGGGGAGGGATCAAGGGTGGGGGGCGGTTAGCCCGAATATGGGGGCTCTGGCTGCCCCTCCCATCCTCCCCCGTCCAGGGGGAGGTGCGGTCCGGTGCAGGCCGGCGCATGGAG
Source organism: Devosia submarina (assembly GCF_003056345.1). Classification (GTDB taxonomy): domain Bacteria; phylum Pseudomonadota; class Alphaproteobacteria; order Rhizobiales; family Devosiaceae; genus Devosia; species Devosia submarina. Next base: position 249,853 of record NZ_PYWB01000001.1, read on the forward strand.
TTCCGCTGACCGGCTCAAAACGCCTTTCCCCGGAAGAAGGTGGGAGTGCTTCGCCTGGAACCCTCTCTCGCCTCCGAGGCCACCGCTAATGCACCTCCTCTCCGCCCAAGCCGGCGCCATCCAGCAAGAAGGCGAAGCCATCGACCTGGCCCAAACGCCCGGCGCGCTGGTGTTCGCCTCCTCAGCCGATAGCGAACTGAGCATGCTCGCCGCGGCGGCTGACAGGGCAGGGGAAGACGAACTGCGCCTCGCCAACACGCTGCGCCTCGCCAACAATCTGTCCGTCGATCTCTGGCTCGAAAAAACCGTTGGGCACGCCCGCCTCGTTGTCCTTCGCCTGATCGGCGGCGCCTCCTACTGGCAATATGGCGTCGACGAACTCACCGCCCTTTGCGCCAACCAGCGCATTCCGCTCGCCCTGCTCCCCGGCGACGCCAATCCCGACCCGATCCTTCAATCCCGCTCCACCATCCACCCCGACGACTGGACGCGCCTCCACAGCCTCTTCATCGCCGGCGGCCCCGACAACGCCGACGCGATCCTACGGGCATTTCGAGCGCTGACTTCGCCTCCTTCACCGAACCAACCCCTCCCCCTCCAGGGGGAGGTCAGGGTGGGAGTGCTGCACGGCCCGCAAACCCCGTCTCTGGAAAATCACCACCCCACCCCCTTCGCTCGCTTCGGCCTCTGGCACCCCACCACCGGCATCACCGACGAAGCCAGCCTGCGCGCGATCCAAGCCGAACTCTTCCACCCATCGTCATCACCCGGCTCGTCCGCGCAATCCACCAACCACCGGGACAAGCCCGGTGGTGACGATGAACGAAAGACGCCCGCCGCCTTCATCCCCATCCTTTTCTACCGCGCTGCCCTAGAAGGCGCCGGCACTGCCACCATCACGGCCCTCATCAGCGAACTCGAGCAGCACAACCTCACGCCGGTCCCGCTCCTTGTCTCCTCGCTCAAGGAGGCCGCCTGCGTCCGCTTCGTCCAGAACGCGCTCTCGGCCTTCCCGCCCAGCGCCATCTTTAACCTCACCGGCTTTGCCCTGGGCATCGACGGCCTCGACCCCAAGTCCAACCCCTTCGCCACCAGCGATGCCCCAGTCATCCAGCTGATCCAATCCGGCCGCTCCGAAGCGCAATGGATTGCCGACTCACAAGGCCTATCATCCAAGGACATGGCGATGTTCCTCGTCATGCCCGAAGTCGATGGGCGCATCGGTGGCCTTCTCGTCGGCCACAAGGGCGACGCCGTATGGCACGAGCGCTGCCAGATCCCCCTCACCAGCTACACCCCCGACCATTCCGGCATCGCGCGCGCCGTCGCCCTGGCCCGCAACTATCACCGCCTCCGCATCACTCCTCGCGCCGACCGTAAGATCGCCTTGGTCCTCGCCAACTACCCCATCCGCGACGGCCGCCTCGCCAATGGCGTCGGCTATGACGCGCCCGAATCCACAATCCATATGCTGCAAGCATTGGAGGCGGCGGGCTACACGGTAGAGCCATCCTCCAGTAGCCCTCATGGTGAGCCTGTCGAACCACGCGGGCGTGCCACCAAAGATTGGACCAGCGCCGACCTCATTACCGCCCTCCAATCCGGCCCCACCAACGCCAATCCCCAGCGCGGCACCTCTGCCGCCACGCTCCCGCTCGCGCGCTACGCCGAACTCTTCGCCACCCTCCCTGAACCCATCCGCACCGCCGTCACCGCGCGTTGGGGCAATCCCGCAACCGACCCCTTCGTCCGTTCCGACACCTTCCACCTCCCAGCCCTCATCTTCGGCAATACAGCCATCCTCCTTCAGCCCGCCCGCGGCTACCATCTCGACGAAACCGCGAGTTACCACGACCCAGCCCTCGTGCCGCCCCACGCCTATCTCGCCGCCTACCTCTGGCTGCAGCATGAGTGGGGCGCCTACGCCCTGATCCACAATGGCAAGCACGGCACGCTGGAATGGCTGCCCGGCAAGGCTAATGCGCTCGACGAGGCGAGCTATCCCGACGCGCTCTGGGGCCAGCTGCCCCATTTCTATCCCTTTATCGTCAACGACCCTGGCGAAGGCACCCAGGCCAAGCGCCGCACCGGCGCCGTTATCATCGACCACCTTGTGCCTCCGCTCACCCGCGCCGAAACCTATGGGCCCCTGAAAGACCTCGAAGCGCTGCTCGACGAATACTACGCCGCCTCCGGCATGGACCGCCGCCGTCTGGCCGACCTCCGCCGCCGCATACTCGATTTCACCCGCGACTCCCGCCTTGATCGCGACATCGGCTTGCCACCCGACGAAACCGAAGCTCTCATCGCCATCGACAATTTCCTGTGCGACCTCAAGGAGGCGCAAATCCGTGACGGCCTTCACATCTTCGGCCAATCCCCCACCGGCACCCTCGAGCGCGACCTCATCGTCGCCCTCGCACGCGTCCCCCGCGGCGAAGACCCCAGACAGGCCTCCCTCATCCGCGCCCTCGCCGACGATCTCAAACTCGGCTTCGATCCCCTGACGGCCAAGCTCGGCGACGCATGGAATGGCCCCTCGATCCTGCGGCAAACACTGCGCGGCACCTCCCCCCTTGCGGGGGAGGTTGGGAGGGGGGACGAGAGCCCCAATTTCCGCACGATCGGCGACATCGTCGAACATCTCGAATCCCTCGCCGCCCTACTCGTCGACGGCACCCTAACCGTTCCATCCACCTGGACCGCCACCACCGCCGTCCTCACCATCATCGCCACCACCATCCGCCCGCGCCTGCAACAATCCGGCCCCGCCGAAATGGCCGCCCTCATTACCGGCCTCGACGGCAAGTTCATCGCCCCCGGCCCATCCGGCGCGCCCTCCCGCGGGCGCCTCGACGTCCTCCCCACCGGCCGCAATTTCTTCTCCGTCGATTCCCGCGCCATCCCCACGCCCACCGCCTGGGAGCTCGGCCGCAAATCCGCCGAAAGCCTCGTCCTGCGCTACCTTCAAGACCATGGCCATCACCTCCGTTCGGTCGCGCTCTCCGTCTGGGGCACCGCCAATATGCGCACCGGCGGCGACGACATCGCCCAAGCCCTTGCCCTGATCGGCGCCAAGCCCGTATGGGACCCGGGCTCCCTCCGCGTTTCCGGCTACGAAATCATCCCGCTGGCCAAACTCGATCGACCCCGCGTCGACGTGACCCTGCGCATCTCCGGCTTCTTCCGCGACGCCTTTCCTGACCAGATCCGCCTTTTTGATCGGGCCATTCGCGCCATCGGGGCCCTCGACGAGCCCACTGAAGACAACCCCATCGCCGCCACAATGCGCACTGACGCCTTGACCGGTGACCACTTCGCCGCCGGCCACCGCATCTTCGGCTCCAAACCCGGCACTTACGGCACCGGCCTTAACGCCCTGATCGACAGCGGCGCCTGGTCCACCAAGGCCGACCTCGCCAATCAAGCCCTCGACTGGGGCCAATACGCCTATGGTGCCAAGGCCCATGGCACCCCAGAGCGCACCCGCTTCGCCGCCCGCCTGGGCGACATCGACGCCGTGATCCACAACCAGGACAATCGCGAACACGACCTGCTCGATTCCGACAATTACTACCAGTTCGAAGGCGGCCTCTCCGCCGCGGCCGAAAATCTCTCAGGGCAAAAACCGGCCATCTACCACAACGATCATTCCCGCCCCGAACGCCCGCTGATCAAAACGCTGGAGCAGGAAATCTCCCACGTCATGCGCTCCCGCGTGGTCAATCCCAAATGGATCGACGGCATGAAGCGCCACGGCTATCGCGGCGCCTTCGAGATCATCGCGACGGTCGATTTCATGTTCGCCTTCGCCGCCACCACGGGCGCCGTTAAGACGCACCATTTCGATCTGGCCTTCGAAGCCTTCATCGAAGACGATGCGACCCGCGACTTCATTCGGGCCAGCAATGCTTATGGCTATGACGAACTCATAAGGAAGTTCAACGAAGCCCGCCAGCGCGGCTTCTGGACGCCCCGCTCCAATTCCGCCTACGCCTTTCTCGAGGACACGCCATGACTGACAAGCCCGTCAAGAAAACCGATCTCATGACCGAGGCCGAGCGGGACGCCTACCACGCCGAAAAGATGCGGAAAAAGAAGGAAGCCCGTAACAAGATCCTGGCCACCAAGACGCAGGAAAAGGGCCTCCTGATCGTCCACACCGGCAAGGGCAAGGGCAAATCCACCGCCGCCTTCGGCATGGTGTTTCGCGCACTGGGCCACGGCATGAAGGTGGGCGTCGTCCAGTTCGTCAAGGGCGTCTGGGAAACCGGCGAGCGCGATGTCTTGATGAAGTTCCCCGACCTCGTCACCATCAACGCCATGGGCGAAGGCTTCACCTGGGATGTTGCCGACCGCCAACGCGACTTGGCCGCCGCCCGCGCCGCCTGGGAACAGGCCAAGCGCCTCATCGCCGACCCTAGCTACAAGATGGTGCTCCTTGACGAACTCAACATCTGCCTGCGCTACGACTACCTTCCCATCGATGAGATCGTCGAAACCTTGCGCAACAAGCCAGCCGACAAGCATGTCATCGTCACCGGCCGCAATGCCAAGGATGAGCTGATCGAGATCGCCGACCTTGTCACCGAAATGACCGAGATCAAGCACCATTTCCGTTCGGGCGTGAAAGCCCAGCTCGGCATCGAGTTCTAGCAGCCGGTCGTTCGGAACTCCTGAGCCAGCCGCTGCTCGATATCCCTGATGTCAGCGGCGTCCCGGCTGCTGAACTGCAGGGTCATGCTCGCCGTCGACATGCGGTCGCAAAGCAGGATCATGCGCCGTGTAAACTGCCGATCACCCATCACGCCGGAAAAAACCGCCCATTGCGGCGTCACCGTCTGGAAAGAGATGTTGAAGCCATCGCGCTCGGCATAGCCAATGCTAGCCGCCACCTCGGCTTCAAAACTCTCTGCCAGCATATGGGCGCCCCACAGCGACAGCGTCTGCATCGTGCCGGGCCGGTCATAGATCCGCCCGTCACCATTCTCGCTCTCGCCATACCCAGAAAAGCCCGGCGGAATGGCGCTCTGGTAGCCAAAGCGGCCGTTCTCATACGAGCTCCAACCTATGGCAAAGGCGGGCAGGGCGAGAAGAGCGAAGCAGACAAGAAGGGCGATGCGCATAGGCCGAACCTGCCAAGCCTCACCTTCCCGCGCAATCAAACTCGCCGCGATCACAACACCACGATGCCGGAATGCTTGGCTTTCTGCTCGGGCTCCACATGAATGGTGATCTGCGCATTGGGCACGGTCTGGCGCAGCTTGGCCTCAATCCCGTCGCAAATCTGGTGCGCATCATCCACGCTCATGCTGCCGGGCACCACTAGGTGGAAATCGATAAAGGTCATTTTCCCGGCCTGCCGCGTTCGAATATCATGCGCTTCGATCGCGCCCTCCGCATTGCCGGCAATCACCTCGCGGATGGTCTTCTGCGTCTCGGGCAAAACCGCCACATCCATCAGCCCACCAACACTGTCGCGGATCACGCCCCAGCCCGACCACAGGATATTGATCGCCACCAGCGCTGCAAGGATCGGGTCGATAATGGCCCAGCCCGTCAGCAGCACGAACCCCAGGCCCAACAGCACGCCTCCAGTGGACACCACATCCACCATCAAATGCTTGCCGTCCGCTTCGATAGCGGGTGATCGCGCCTTGCGCCCATAGCGCAGCAATACTTGCGCCCAAGAAAGATTGATGATCGTTGCCACGCCGCTGATAGCGAGCCCCTGCGCCGGCGCCTGTGGCAATTGCGGCGCGGTAAATCCGAAGTATGCCTCTCGCAAAATCAGAATGGCCGCCACGATGATCATGACGCCCACCACAACAGCGGAAAAATACTCGGCCTTATGGTATCCGTATTGAAGCGCCGCATCGGCCGGCCGTTGCGCCAGCCGCACAGCGATCAAGGCCACAATCGCCGTCACCACATTGACGATGGATTCCAGCGCATCCGAATACAGCGCCACCGATCCAGTGACATACCAGGCCAGGAACTTGAGCCCGAGCACGATAAGTCCGACCAGCAGGCTGGCTCCGGCAATGGCCAGGGTACGCTTGTCGGTGATGCTCACGGTTCAGGTCTCGCACGGCTTTCTGTCTGCCATAGAACCAAGCGCTCAAACCATCAAGCTATTGAATTTGCAAATGATTTTCACAAGCATTCCTGTTTTCCGCTTGACCTGTGCCAAGCCCTTGATTGACCAAGTGCTTCTCCCAGCCTAGAACTTGGCCTCACGCAGAGTTCCACAAGGAACTGAAACAGAATCCGGTGCGGTCGACCCAATTCGGGGACCAACTCCGGAGCTGCAACGGATTTCGAGCGAACCTGCCTCTCCTTGCAAAGAGGCATCGATGACGACCGATCATGGCCAGATTCTCATCGGGCTGGGCTGCTCAAGCAAAGCTACGGCCGACGAGATCATCGCTCTTGTTCAAAGCTGCCTGGCCGAGGCTGGCAGCCGCGCCGACGCTGTAATGGCCGTCGTCAGCCACAGCCGAAAGACGGGCAACCTTGCCCTCGCGCAAACTGCCGAGCATTTCGGAGTGTCCCTGTTCTTTCTGGACGACCACGTCCTTGCGCCAGAGATCGCCAGCACCTGCGAAGCCGTGGCAGCCGTCGCCGGTCCCCTGCGTCTCCCCAAGCGCAAAGCGCGCTTCAGCACCTGTGCCATTGCCGAGTGCCACCCAGGCTTCTCCCTTGATCGCCTGGCTCAGCTCGCAAGCCCGAGCGCTACCATCGCGGCTTCCACGCTCGTCACTTCATGGGCCGGTCCATAGGCCGGGCGCGCGATCATGATCACCCCAATGCCCAATCGCCGCGCGGCCTCGAGCTTGCTCTGGGTTTGCAATCCCCCAGAATTCTTGCTCACCAGATGAGTAATGCCCTTGTGCTGCATCAAGGCTATTTCGCCATCGAGCGAGTAGGGCGGCCGGTCCTGCAACAATTCAGCATGCCCCGGCAAACCCATTGCTGGCTTTTCGATCGTGCGCACAACAAACCGGCAATCGTCCCGCTCCATGAACTGCTCAAGCCCCGTATGGCCCGTCGTCAGCAAAACGACAGCATTCGGCGGCAAGGCCGCAGCCGCTTCAGCTACGGTCTCCACCGTGATCCAATTGTCTCCGATCTGCTGCTCCCAGGGCGGCCGCATATAGCGCACCAAGGGCACGCCCGTTTCCTGTGCCGCTTGGACTGCATTAAACGAAATCTGCCCGGCATAGGGATGGGTCGCATCAACCATCCGGTCGATCCTGGCAGCTCGCAGATAGGCACACAGCCCCGCGATCCCGCCAAACCCGCCCATGCGCACCGCACCCGGCGGCAATCGCGGCTCCTGCGTGCGCCCCGCCAGGGAGGTAACCACTTCATGCCCCTCCGCTACCAGCCGACCCGCCAGCTCCCGCGCTTCCGCCGTCCCCCCCAGGATCAGAATTTTCAACGGTTACTTCCCATCCTTTTTGCCGGGTGTTTCACCATCCCCCAATCGTCGCCCTCGGGCTTGACCCGAGGGCTCTACACTTTCTTGGTCCCAAGAACCCTCGGGTCTAGCCCGAGGGTGACAATCCGGGCAGAGCCGGCATCTGATCTGTCACCTCGCCCGTCATTCAACCGGGTCTATCTCTATACCGAGATGCTTCAGTCGACACCCTCCCCCTTGCGGGGCTTGCGAGCGACCCGGAGGGTCAATTTGCTCCAGTGGAGCAAATTGAGCTGCAAGGCCATGAGAGCTAAGCTCGAATGGCAAATCAAGGGTGGGGGTCGGCTAGCCCCTATGTCGGGGCTTTCGCACCCCCTCCCAACCTCCCCCGTCAAGGGGGAGGTGCCGCGCAGTGGTACTGGCAAGTGCATGCCAAACCAAGCCGCTTTGATCTGCCCACCATGCAATCGGCTCCATCCCCATGCGCAGAAGTTTCAGTCGACACCCTCCCCCTTGCGGGGAGGGATCAAGGGTGGGGGGCGGCTACCCCGTATATCGGTGCTCGTTCACCTCTTTCTACCATCCCAAGCTTCGATACCATGACCAGCGCCTTCATCATCGCCGCCCCCCGCTCCGGCTCCGGCAAGACCGTGATCACCCTCGGCATTCTCGCGGCCTTGCGCCAGCGCGGCCTCGTCGTCGCTCCCTCAAAGACCGGCCCCGACTATATCGATCCAGCCTTTCTCGGCCGTGCTGCCCAGCGCGACGCGATCAATCTCGATCCCTGGTCCATGTCCGCCCCGCGCCTCAGATCGCTGGCGCAAACGCAAGGCATCGGCGCCGATCTCCTGGTCATCGAAGGTGTCATGGGTCTCTTTGATGGCGCCGCAGATGGTTTCGGCTCCACCGCCGATCTCGCCCAATTACTCGACCTTCCCGTTATCTTCGTCGTCGACGCCGATCGGCAATCCCAATCCATAGCCCCTCTCGTCGCTGGCTTCGCCCATTGGCGCCCCGGCGTGCGGATTGCCGGAACCATCCTCAACCGCGTCGCTTCGGCCAAGCACGAGCGCATGTTGCTCGACGCCCTCGCCGCCACGGGGATTCCGTGCCTTGGTGCGATCCCCCGAAACGCCGAGTTGGTAATCCCCGAGCGCCATTTGGGCCTCGTCCTGCCCGGCGAAGTCCAGGCCTTCGACCATTTCCTCCAGACCGCGTCGGATATGGTCAGCCGCTATCTTGATCTGGACCAGTTCGGGCAACTCGCCACTCCGCTTTCCGCTGCCGCTGACCCCGTTCAAGCCCTGCCGCCGCTGGGCCAGCATATGGCCGTCGCTCGCGACGACGCCTTTGCCTTCCTTTATCCCCACCTGCTCGATGGCTGGCGCGCTGCCGGCGCAGAGCTGAGTTTCTTTTCCCCCTTGGCCGATGAGGCGCCAAACCCCGCAGCCGACGCCATCTTTCTCCCCGGCGGCTATCCTGAACTGCACGGCCCCCAGCTCGCTGCCGCCACCCGCTTCAAGGCCGGCCTTTACGCCGCCCGTGACCGCAACGCCCTGATCTATGGCGAGTGCGGTGGCTTCATGGTGCTGGGCGAAACCCTGGTCGACAAAGCAGGGCAGGGGCACGCCATGGCCGGGCTCTTGCCGGTAACCACCCGCATTGATCGCCCCAAGCGCGTCCTCGGCTACCGTCGTCTCATCCAATCGGGCGCCTTGCCCTGGCCGGGCCACCTCAACGCCCACGAATTCCATTATTCCTCGGCCAAGCAGACGCAGCTGCCGCCCCTTTTTGCCGCAACCGACGCCCGTGGCGACGCCATGCCGCCCATGGGCGGAGTGCTCGGCCGCGTCATGGGCTCTTACGCCCACGTCATCGATGCGGCATAAGCCTGCGCATGGCTAAAGCACTCATGTTCATGGGCACCGGGTCCGATGTCGGCAAGTCCTTGCTGGTGGCAGGGCTTTGCCGTGCCCTCAACAATTGTGGCCTGCGCGTCGCCCCCTTCAAGCCGCAGAACATGAGCAATAATGCCGCTGTTACCGCCGATGGTGGCGAGATCGGCCGCGCTCAGGCCCTTCAGGCCCGAGCCGCCCGCCGCAACCCCATCACCGCCATGAACCCCGTCCTTCTCAAGCCCGAGGGCGAGACCGGCTCGCAGGTCGTCGTTCGCGGCCAGCGCCGCGCTTCCATGTCGGCTCGCGATTATTGGCGCAATCGCGGCACCCTCATGCCCGAAGTACTTGCCGCCTTCCGCGAACTGGCCGCTGACGCCGATATTGTCCTCGTGGAAGGCGCCGGCAGCGCCTCAGAAGTCAATCTGCGCCACAACGACCTCGCCAATTTCGGTTTCGCCCAAGCGGCCGCTGTTCCCGTTGTCCTTGTCGGCGACATCAACCGGGGGGGCGTCATTGCATCGCTCGTCGGCACCTTCGCCGTAATCGAGCCGGCCGATGCCGCGCTGATCCGCGCGACAATGGTCAACAAGTTCCAAGGCGATCCCAGCCTCTTTGCCGACGGCCTGCGCGCCATCGAGCAGCACACCGCCGTTCCCTGCTTCGGCCCCATTCCCTGGTTTGCCGACGCCGCCAAGCTCCCGGCTGAAGATGTGCTCGCTCTTGAATCCTACACCAAAGGCAGCACAGGCTCTTTCACGATCGCCGTCCCCCGCCTCCCACGCATCAGCAATTTCGATGATCTCGATCCCTTGCGCGCCGAACCCGGCGTCCGGCTTGTTCTGGTCGAGCCCGGTCAATCTCTCCCCCGCGACGCCGATCTTGTCATACTGCCCGGCTCCAAATCGACGCGCAGCGATCTTGCTGCGCTGCGCGACAATGGCTGGGACATCGACATCCAAGCCCACCATCGCGCAGGGGGAAAAGTGCTAGGTCTTTGTGGCGGCTATCAAATGCTTGGAAAGAGCATCGCAGATCCCCATGGAATCGAGGGAAAAGGCGGCGAAAGTGAAGGTTTGGGACTGCTCAACGTTAACAGTCTGCTAACGCGAAATAAGCTTCTGCGAACCGAAACAGCCACCCATTTGGCTTCGGGCCAACCCATCAGCGGCTACCACATGCACATGGGCGAAACCGAAGGCCCCGACCGCTCCCGCCCCTTTGCCATGGTCGAAAACACACCTGAAGGCGCGATCAGCCCCGACGGCCGCGTCATGGGCACCTATTTGCACGGTCTCTTTGCCGCCGATGGCTTCCGCCGTGCCATGCTCGGCAATGCCGCAGCTCTTGATTTTGCTTATGAATCAAGCGTCGAGCAAACCCTCGACGCCTTGGCTGCCCACCTCGAAACCCACCTCGACCTCTCGGCACTCCTGGCCCTCGCCGACCCGGTAAACCCCTGATGCTGATGGCTCTTTTTGTGCCGCTGGTTCTCGTTCTGGAGCGGCTCCTTGGCTATTCCCCCCGCCTTTACGCGCTAGTCGGCCATCCCGTCACCTGGTTTGGCCAAGTGATCAGCTTCCTCGAGCAGCGCCTCAACAAATCAAGCCAATCGCCCCAGCAACAACGCCGCTCGGGCATTTGCGCTCTCGTCCTGCTTCTCCTCCTTGTCTGTGCAGGCTCCATAATCACGCAACAAATTCTCCGCGCCATCCCCTTCGGCTGGATCGGGGAAATTCTCCTTGCCACCACCTTCCTGGCTCAAAAGGAACTCGCCCGTGCCGTCCACGCCGTTGCTCAAGCGCTCGAGAAATCCCTTTCGGCAGGCCGGGAAGCCGTGAGCCATATTGTTGGCCGTGACCCGCAAGCACTTGATCAGGCCGGCGTTTCCCGCGCGGCCATCGAAACCCTCGCTGAAAGCACCAGCGATGGCGTCGTGGCGCCGTGGTTCTGGCTGGTTCTCCTGGGGCTGCCTGGCATCGCTCTCTACAAGGCCATCAACACGGCTGATTCGATGATCGGGCACATGAACGAGCGCTATCGTCACTATGGCTGGGCAGCAGCAAAGCTCGATGATCTCGTTAATTGGATTCCTGCGCGCGTTTCAGCCGTGCTGATCACCGCCGCCTGCTTCTTCGTGCCCCACGCAAGTCCCAGCACCGCCTGGGCAACTGCCAAGCGCGATGCACGCAAGCACGCCTCACCCAATTCGGGCTGGCCCGAGGCAGCCTTCGCCGGCGCGCTGGGCTTCGCCCTTGGCGGGCCGCGCAGCTATGACGGCACCATTGTGGACCTGCCCACCTTCGGCCGAGGTAAATCCGAACTTGCCGGCAGCGACATCCTGCACGCCCTGGTGCTGTACCGCGCAACGCTGAACGTGCTTCTGGCGCTCAGCATCGCAATAGCGCTCTTGCTGTTTGCAGGCACCGGCTAGGCCTTGTGAACCCAGCTTTCCTCTTGTCCAGGCTGCTGCCCCTTGAGCGTCATCGGCAAGCCCGCGGCGACGAAATAAACATCGTCGCAAATTTCGGCCAGCCGCTGATGCGCAGCACCCGCCAGATCGCGGAAGGTACGCGCCATAGCGTTGTCAGGCACGATGCCGAGCCCGACCTCATTGCTCACCAGCACGATCTTGGCGGTTTTCAGCTGCACCAGTGTCGCGCCGAGCTCGCTTACATGCTGGGAGACATCTTCCTCAGCCATCAGCAGATTGGTGATCCACAACGTCAGGCAATCCACCAGGATCACGTCATGCTTCACCGAGGCAGTGAGCAGGGCGTCCGAAAGCGCCACCGGCTCCTCGATGGTCGCGAACTTTTGTCCACGGCTAGCCTTGTGGCTGGCCACGCGATCGCGCATTTCACCATCAAGCGCTTCAGCGGTTGCAAGATACGCCGGCTTGCTGCCCGATCGCATCGCCAGTCGCTCGGCGAACGCGGTCTTGCCGGATCGTGCCCCACCCAGAACCAATACATGTCGTGTCATCAAAGCCTCCCTTTTCCGTCCGCCGCCGCGGCTTCAAGCTCTGTTTTGCTTATTGGATCGGACATGCAGGCGAGCCATGCAAGAGCCGATCTTGGCAGGTGTTTTTTGTGCCTTATTCTACTTTCGTCTTAGCGGCTTTCGCATTATGGTCCGCGCCGAAACCAGACCCTAGAATCCGTTCAGCCTCTCGGAGAATCCTAGCGTGACCAGATACTACCTTGGCGTCGACGGCGGCGGAACCAATTGCCGCGTGCGACTGGCCGATGAGAATCTGCAAACGCTGGCCGAGGTCAAGAACGGCCGCTCCAATTTGCAGATCGATGCTGGCGAGCCGGCATTCAAGGCCATCAGCGACGGCACGCGCGATGTTTTCCGCGCCGCCGGTATCGATTTCGCTGAAGCGGCCAACACATACGCCTGCTTCGGCATGGCCGGCGGTCGCATGGATTCGGCCCGTGCCAATTTCGCTGCCCGCCCCTGGCCCTTCGCAGGCGTCAAGGTTTATGACGACATCGATATTGCCCATGCCGGCGCTCTCGGTGGCGGTGAGGGCGGTGTAATCATCGTCGGCACTGGCTCTGCGGCGATGTCGATCGTCGACGGCAAGCGCTATCAGGCCGGTGGTTGGGGTTTCCAGATCGGCGATCAAATGTCCGGGGCGATCCTTGGTCGCGAACTGGCTCGCTATTCCGTGGAGGCCGAGGATGGTCTGGTGGAAGCTTCGCCCTTGACCAAGGCCGTCATCGCGCAGTTGGGGGGCGACAACCAGGCCGTCATGACCTGGTCCTTTGCGACCGACCTTGGCCTCAAGATCCTCAGCCGTGATGGAACGGAAGGGTGCGATGATGCCTTGATCGGCCGCGCTCCAGCAGAATTCGGCCGCCTGATGCCGCTCTTTTTCGAATATTTCGAAAAGGGTGACCCGATCGCCCGAAAGATGATGGACATCGAGCTTGGCTATATCGACACCTATGTCCGCTGGTTCAAAGGCCATAATGCCAAAGTCATGGCCATTGTTGGTGGCTTGGGAGAGCGCCTGTTTCCCATCCTCCAGCAGCACTATGGCGACTTCGTTGCCCTGCCAAAATTCGAACCGCTCCACGGTGCGGTGATCCTCGCCAAGCAGAACTTCGCTTAAAAGACGCGTCAAACCAAGGACTAGCCCAGTGTCCAGCCGTATTATTCCTGTTCAGCCTTTCGATTATGTGGTGTTCGGCGCCACGGGCGATCTGACCAAGCGCAAGCTGATCCCGGCCTTGTACCACCGTTTCAAGGATGGCCAGTTCGACGAGAAGAGCCGCATCATCGGCGTGTCGCGTTCCAAGCTCTCCGACGCGGAATTCCAGTCCGCTGCGCGCGATGCGATTACGCAGTTCGTGGAGAAGGACTATCAGGACCAGGACGTCATTGAGCGGTTTGTGAAGATTTGCTCCTACGTTCCGGTGGACGTCAGCAAGCCGGAAGACGCCGGTGATCTCGGCAAGGCGCTGCGCGAGGACCCCAAGATCGTGCGCGCCTTCTATCTGGCGGTTGCGCCTGATCTGTTCGAGCCGATTGCTGAATATCTCCAGAGAAACAAGCTTTACCGCCGCGATGCTCGTGTGGTGATTGAGAAGCCACTCGGCCACGATCTTGAGTCTTCGATGGAAATCAACGATGGCGTTGCCAAGATTTTCAAGGAAGATCAGGTCTACCGCATCGATCATTATCTCGGCAAGGAAACGGTCCAGAACCTTCTGGCCCTCCGCTTCGCCAACGCGCTGTTCGAGCCCATCTGGAACTCAGCCCATATCGACCACGTCCAGCTGACCGTGGCTGAGAGCGTGGGCGCCGGCACGCGCGGCTATTACGATGAATCTGGCGCCCTTCGCGACATGATCCAGAACCACATGCTGCAGCTGCTCTGCCTTGTGGCCATGGAACCACCGGCTTCTGATGACGCCAATGCTTTGCGCGATGAAAAGCTCAAGGTGCTGCGCGCTCTCAAGCCGATCGTCAACGGCGATGTCGCCAAGAACACCGTGCGCGGCCAGTACAAGGGCGTGAAATCCGAAACGACGTCTGTGGCCGGCTATCAGGAAGAGCTCCCCGAAGACAAGAAGGGCAGCCGGACCGAGACTTTCGTTGCCCTCAAGGCCGAAGTCGAAAACTGGCGTTGGGCTGGCGTGCCATTCTATTTCCGCACCGGCAAGCGCATGGCCAGCCGCGTTTCGGAAATCTGCATCCAATTCAAGCCCATCCCGCACTCGATCTTTGATCACGCCGAAGGCGCCGCCAAGGCCAACAAGCTCATCATCCGCCTGCAGCCGGATGAAGGCGTCAAGCTCATGATGATGATCAAGGACCCAGGTCCCGGCGGCATGCGCCTGCGCGAAGTGCCGCTGAATCTGAGCTTTGCCCAGACCTTCACGGAGCGTACTCCTGAGGCCTATGAGCGCCTGTTGCTGGACGTGATCCGCGGCAACCAGACCCTCTTCATGCGGCGCGACGAACTCGAAGCCGCATGGCAATGGGTCGATCCGATCCGCGAGGCGTGGGACCGTTCGACCGAGCCGCCGCAATCCTATGTTGCTGGCACCTGGGGCCCGAGTGGCGCCATTGCCCTTATCGAGCGCGACGGCCGCACCTGGTATGAGGACGATATCTGATGTCCATCGAACGCCGCTCATTTGCTGACAAAGCCACTCTGGCTAAGGAACTGGCTGAGGCTGTTGCCGACCGGATTCGCGCAGCCATCGAGACGCGCGGGGTTGCAGCCATCGCGGTGAGCGGTGGTTCCACGCCCGCCCGGTTCTTCCAGGCGCTAGGCAAGACCAAGGACATCGATTGGTCCAAGGTCATGGTCACCCTTGTTGATGAGCGCTGGGTGGACGAAACCAACGACCGCTCCAATGCCCTCTTGGTTAACGAACGGATGCTGCAGGGGCCGGCGGCGACAGCCCGGTTCTTCCCGCTTTATTCCGGCGGCGACGAACCGAACGAAGAGCAAATTGCCAAGACCAATGCCTTGCTGGCGCAACTCCCCGAGCAGTTCGCAGCAGTCGTCCTCGGCATGGGCAGCGATGGGCATACAGCGTCGTTCTTTCCTGGCGGCGACACGCTCGAGCAGGCTTTGAACGAAGCAGGTCCAACCGTCTCTATCCGCGCGCCCGGCGCCGGGGAGCCCCGCATCACCTTTACCCTTCCGCGCCTCCTCCAGGCGGATGGGCTGTACCTTCATATTGAAGGGGAGGAAAAGGCCGCCGTTCTCGACACGGCTTTGGGCGAGGGTCCCGTTGAGGACATGCCCATTCGTGCCGTCTTGCGGTCCGGCCATGCTGTAAACGTCTACTGGTGCCCATAGTCCCCTCAGCGATCCCCAATCGACCGCTCTGGCCACTACGCGGCTCCGTCTTGAAGGAGCTCGACCATGTCTGTCCGTCAGGCCATCCAGGATGTCACCGACCGTATCGCTGCGCGCAGCCGCGATAGCCGCCGGGACTATCTGAACCGCCTCGATGCCGCCCGCGAAGCCGGCGTAAACCGCGCCGTTCTGTCCTGCGGCAACCTTGCCCACGCCTTCGCCGCCTGCTCGCCGTCTGAAAAGGCAGCGCTTGCTGGCAATAAAACGCTGAATTTGGGGATTGTCACCAGCTACAACGACATGCTGAGCGCCCATCAGCCCTATCAGTTCTACCCGGACATCATCAAGGAAGCCGCTCGCTCCATTGGCGCGACGGCCCAGGTGGCCGGGGGCGTTCCTGCCATGTGCGATGGCGTGACCCAGGGTCAGCCGGGCATGGACCTCTCGCTGTTCTCGCGCGACGTCATCGCCATGTCGACAGCCATCGCCCTGAGCCACAACATGTTTGATGCCGCTGTGTATCTCGGCATCTGCGACAAGATCGTCCCCGGCCTTTTGATCGGTGCGCTCACGTTCGGGCATCTGCCGGCCGTGTTCATTCCTGCTGGTCCCATGCCGTCCGGCATCCCGAATGATGAAAAGAGCAAGGTTCGCCAGCTCTACATGGAAGGCAAGGTTGGCCGGGCCGAACTTCTGGAGGCCGAATCCAAGTCCTACCATTCGGCCGGAACCTGCACCTTCTATGGCACGGCCAACTCCAACCAGATGCTGATGGAGATCATGGGGCTCCATCTCCCGGGCGCCAGCTTCGTCAACCCCGGCACGCCCCTGCGCGACGCGCTCACCAAGGAAGCAACGGTCCGCGCCCTGTCGCTGACGGCGTTGGGCAATGATTACACGCCTGTAGGCCATGTCATTGATGAAAAGGCCATCGTCAACGGCCTGGTTGGTCTGCATGCCACTGGCGGCTCCACCAACCACACCATGCATCTGATTGCCATCGCCGCCGCTGCTGGCCTGCAGGTCACCTGGGACGACATGAGCGATCTCAGCGATGCCACCCCGCTGCTGGCGCGCGTTTATCCCAATGGTGTGGCCGACGTGAACCACTTTCGTGCCGCGGGCGGGATGGGCTTCCTGATTGGGGAATTGCTCGAAAGCGGGCACCTCCACGAGGACGTCAAGACGGTCTGGGGCAGTGGGCTTTCGGGCTACAAGGTGGAAGCCAAGCTGATTGAGGACAAGCTGACCTTTGAGGCTGCGCCCAAGGAATCCGCGCTCCCTAAGGTTTTGACCAAGGTCGCGATGCCATTCCAGCAGAGCGGTGGCCTTAAGCTGCTGACCGGCAATCTGGGCCGCTCGGTGATCAAGGTCTCGGCCGTCAAGCCCGAGCACCGCGTGGTCGAAGCTCCCGCTCGGGTGTTCCACGGCCAGGAAGGGCTGCAGGCGGCGTTCAAGGCAGGCGAGCTGACCGGCGACATGATTGCAGTGGTACGCTTCTCGGGTCCGCGCGCGCTGGGCATGCCGGAACTGCATAAGCTGACGCCATCGCTTGGCATTTTGCAGGATCGTGGCTTCAAGGTTGCGCTGCTGACCGATGGCCGGATGTCGGGTGCTTCGGGCAAGGTACCCGCAGCGATCCACATGACGCCGGAAGCCGTCGATGGCGGGCCGATCAGCAAGATCCGCGATGGCGACATGATCCGGCTCGACGCCAATGAAGGCACGCTGACGTTCCTCGGCGACGAGAAGGAGTTCTTCTCCCGCACCCCGGCCACTGAAGATTTGCGCCCGCAGCATTTCGGCATGGGGCGCGAACTTTTTGCCGGCATGCGCAGCCTTGTGGGTGTTGCTGATCGGGGTGCCAGCGTCTTTCAATAGGCGCGCTTCTTTGGCCGTACCGTGACTTCCTCCAGCCGCCTTGGCTGGAGGCCCTGCGGGTCGACGCCGACATCGAACTGGCGCGGCTGCGGTGATAGCCGGCCATGCGAATGGCCATGGAGGTTGATGGACCTCTTGCCCATCTGGTTCCAGGTGCGGAATGGATAGTGGCACATGATGTAGAGCTGCCCGTCGACGACGAGCTCTGCATAATGCTGCATGCTCGCCCAGCCCTTGACGGCGAGGGTCGCTGGCGGGTCATTGTTGCCGATGATGAGGTGCTTGGTGCCGTTGAGTTGGCTTAGTAGCGCCTCGACCTGCTCCTGCGTGCCGCGCGCGAAATCACCCAAATGCCATATCTCGTCATCGGGCCCAACGATGCTGTTCCAGTTGGCGATCAGCGCCGCATCGTGTTCGACCATGTTTGCGAAGGGGCGCCGATCGATGCGCAGGACGCGCGGGTCGGCAAAGTGGGTGTCGCTGGTAAAAAAGAGCATGGCGGCTTAACGGCTGCGCCCGAACAAGCGTTCAATGTCCTTTTTCTTGAGCTCTACGTAGGTGGGCCGTCCATGAATGCACTGGCCGGAATGAGGCGTCGCCTCCATGTCGCGCAGCAGGGCATTCATTTCATCGACCCGCAGGCGCCGGCCGGATCGCACCGAGCCGTGGCAGGCCATGCGGGCGATGATCGCTTCCATCCTGTCGCTGAGCGCGGCAGTCGAATCCCATTCGGCAAGGCCATCCGCCAGATCGCGGACGAGACCCTCGACATCACTATTGCCCAGGAGGGCAGGGGTCTCGCGCACGGCGATGGCCCTCGGACCAAAACGTTCCAGATAAAGCCCGAACCTCTCCAGCTCGTCGGCCGCTTCTTCGAGCCGACTGCAGTCTTCTTCGGGTAATTCGACAACAAGCGGGATCAGCTGCGCTTGGCTCGGCACCGGTCCGGATGCCAGTTGCGCCTTGAAGCGCTCATAAACCAGCCGCTCATGAGCGGCATGCTGATCGACCAGCAGGAGGCCCTCGCCGTTCTGCGCGATGATGAAATTGTCGAACATCTGTGCACGGGCGGTGCCGAGCGGAAAGTCCACCACTTGCGGTGCAGGCTCGATCTCGATCCGGGCACTGGGTTCGTTGAAGCCGGCAAGGTTTGCAGGCTCGCGATAATCCGGTGCGAAAGGATTGCTTTGGCGCAGACTGGATGGACGATCAAAGCCGGCAAATCGGCCGTCTGCCTCTGCTGCAGCATAAGCTGGTGTCGGTGTGGCCGGAGCGGGGTAAGCGGGGGCAGTGAACGCGCCCAGCACGTCTTCAGCCACAGTCGTCGAGGCCTTGAACCCGGCGGCGGTCAGCGCTTCACCGATGGCGCGGATCACGGCACCCCGCACCGCGCCCGCATCGCGGAAGCGTAGTTCGGCCTTGGCGGGGTGAACGTTGACGTCGACCTCGGCGGGGTCGATCGCAAGATAAAGCGCCACAACTGGGAAACGGTCGCGGAAGGTGAAATCGGCATAGGCGGCGCGGATGGCTCCGACCAGCACCTTGTCCCGAACGGAGCGACCATTGACGAAGTAGAACTGCGACAGCGAATTGGCGCGCGTAAAGGTCGGCAGGCCCGCAAGGCCCGCTACGGTGACCCCATGGCGTTCGCTGGCAAGAGCTACTGCGTTCTTGGCGAAATCATCGCCGATCACCTGCGCAAGCCGGGCTTCGAGCGCACCCGAACCGGTCACGGCAGGCCAGTTGCTGGCCGAACGGTCGGAGCCCTGAAGCACGAAATGAACCGATGGATTGGCCATGGCGAGGCGCTTGAGCACATCGGTAATCGCCGCTGCTTCGGCGCGGTCGCTCTTGAGGAATTTGAGCCGGGCAGGCACCTTGGCGAAGAGGTTCTTGACCTCGACAATGGTGCCCCGATTCATCGCCTGGGGCACGGGGCCAGCGCGCACGCCGTTGCGCACCTCGAGCCGCAGTCCGCTCTCGGCATTTGCCGTGCGTGAGCAGACCGACAGTTCCGCCACCGAGCCAATGGAAGCCAGCGCTTCGCCCCGGAACCCAAGGGTGCGGATATCATCAAGCTCGTCTTCGCTGAGTTTAGAGGTGGCGTGTCGCTCGACTGACAGAACGAGGTCCTGCCGGTCCATGCCATGTCCATCGTCCTCGATCCGCATCAGCGTCTTGCCACCGCCCCCCGTGGTGACGACGATCCGGCGCGCACCAGCGTCGATGCTGTTTTCCACCAGCTCCTTGATCACGCTCGCAGGCCGCTCCACCACTTCGCCGGCGGCAATGCGGTTGATCAGATCCTCGGGCAGCTGGCGAATGGGCAAAAATGATTCTCCTTGGGCGCAGTATAGGGGAGGGCAGCGATGCTGCCGACCGGGATTGTGCGCATAGGCGTGCCGAAGCGCCGCCTCGAGTGCGGTGATCAACAGCGTTGATGTGGCGAGGCCCTGCCTCGGAGGTAGTTTAGTGTAGTGAGACAGAGCCTCGCCACATCAGATGGGATTTTAGGCTGATCCCGGCGCGACTCTGGACGAGAGGCGTCAATAGCCCCCACAATCACTTCCGCCGTCCTACGGGGATCGCGACATCCCCGCCCCATCTGCCCCTTCACAAGCCGGTTCGCGCGACCCGCTGGTTCGTGAAGGCAGTAAGGGGAGATTAGCGCAAGGGAATGGTGGGGGGAGAAGGGGAACATCTATGGTGTGAGTGCCTGGGCGCTAGACGTGCCAAACACGCGATGTCATCCCGGACTTGATCCGGGATCCATCCTGAGATGGTCAGTGAGTTGGTGGGGCGCTTGAGCCACCTTGCGGCTGGGGTGGGATCTCGGGCTGGGCCCCGGGTCGAACCCGGGGTGACATCGGGGGTGGGCTGGGATGGTGCCACTGCAGGCGCATCTTTTGCCGAGCTGCGTGGATGCTCAGTAGCCTCATGGCGAGCCTGTCGAACCATGGAGCGCCGCACCTAAACCTCCACTCGCCCGGCCTATTGGTTCGATGGGATCACCACGTAACCTCGGCATCGGCGCTCTGCGGAGTTAGCGGCGGTTTGCAGCCGGGGGCTTATCGCCTATAGCTCGGGAAAGCCTTTTAAACGGTGCCCGATGCCCTCCCAGTCGCCAATGGACCTTGCGCTTTCACTCGCCGCCGAAGCCTTCAGCAATGACGAGGCCCCAGTGGGTGCCGTCGTGATGGAGGGTGAAACGGTGCTGGCGGCCGAGCGCAATCGGATGAAGGCGCTGGGCGACCCGACGGCGCATGCGGAAATGCTGGCCATGCGGGCGGCGCTGGGCCAGCGTGGGACGGGGCGGCTGGATGGGTGCGATCTTTATGTGACGCTGGAGCCCTGTGCCATGTGTGCGGGTGCGATTGCCCACGCGCGCTTGCGGCGGGTGTATTTTGGCGCCGAGGATATCAAGGCGGGAGCCGTGGAGAACGGAATCAGGCTGTTTGGGCAGCCCAGTTGCCATCATGCGCCCGAGGTGATCGGGGGGATTGGAGCGGCGCGTTCGGAGGCGATGCTGGTCGAGTTTTTCCGCAAGCTGCGGCGCTAATTGCTTTCAATGACCGGCACCTTGCCAGCAAGATAGGCTTCGATCTTGTCGGCCAGCATGCGCTTGAAGCGCTCCTTTTCCCCGTCGCCATGCGCCACGATCTCGCGCACGCGCCAGAACTCGAGGGCTCCGAAATTGGTGACATGGGGGCGGATATAGATGTCGGGGGGATAGGCCGCCATCATGTGGGCGGTGAGTGAATGCATCATGATCTGAGCTGAGCCAAACCAGATATCGAGGGCCTTGTGGTCGGTCTTGGCAATGCCTTCGGAGGGATCGCCATTGACGTCGATGCCGATCAGGAAATCGGTGCCGATATCGGCCTGGTCGAGCGGCAGCGGATTGACCACGCCGCCATCCACCAGAATGTGGTTGGCATAAACCACAGGCTTGAAGAGGCTTGGAATGGCGATCGAGCCGGCAATGGCTGGATGGAGCAGCCCTGAATCGAACACCACCTGGTGCCAGGACTGGAAATCGGTGGCCACGACATAAAGCGGCACCTTGAGGTCCTTGAACTCGAGCGGGAAATTGGCGGGAGTGAAGGCTTCTACGATGGCCATGGCGTCGAGCTGCATCGAGATGCCGTTCTTAAGAATCCCGCCAATGCCGCGGATCTGGGTCGCCCAGAGCTTGGAGGCAATGATGCGCATCGTGCCCAGCACTTCATAGGAATGCTCGCGCAACTCCTTGCCGCTCATGCCCGCAGCCCAACCGGCCCCGATCAGTGCGCCAATGGAAGTGCCCGAGATCACACTGGGTTTGAGACCCAGCTCATCCATGGCCTCGATATAGGGAATATGGGTCAGCCCGCGGGCTGAACCGCCGCCCAGGGCTACCCCGATGCGCGGGCCAGCACTGGGGTCTTGCTCTGCTGGCTTCCGGCGCAATCGTGCGGCAAGCGCCTGGCCGGGACCGTGCATTTGTGGGGGTGGTGTGGAGGCATCAGACACTGGCTGGTCGAAAGCTGCATGGCCGGCGCTCTGTGGCGGACTAGCTTCCGGTGCGGGCGATTTCGCGCCAGCCGATGTCTCGGCGGCAAAAGCCTTCTGGCCAATCAATCTGTTCCACACCGGCGTAAGCACGCTTTTGTGCCTCACTCACAGTCTGGCCCAAAGCGGTTATGCACAGCACACGCCCGCCAGAGCCTAGTAAACGTTTTCCGTCCCGCCGCGTTCCTGCATGGAATACCTGCAGGTGATCATTGTCCAGTCCTTCGGCCCCGCGGATCTCGCTACCGTTAACAACCTGGCCAGGATAACCTTGGGTGGCCATGATGACGGTCAGGGCAAACTGATCTTTCCAGGCAACTTGATGATCTTTGAGCGTACCTGTTGCGGTGGCATGGAGCAGGGGCAGCAGATCGCTCAGCATGCGCATCATTAGCACTTGCGTTTCTGGGTCGCCGAAGCGAGCATTGTATTCCACGAGCTTGGGCCCATCGGAGGTCAGCATCAGGCCCGCATATAGCACGCCCTGATATGGCGTGCCGCGCCGGGCAAGGCCGCGCACGGTCGGCCAGATGATGCGCTCCAGGGTTTGCTCGTAGATTTCCTGGGTCATGACCGGAGCAGGGGAATAGGCGCCCATTCCCCCGGTATTGGGGCCCTGATCACCATCAAAGGCGCGCTTGTGATCCTGAGCGGTGGTGAGGGGGAGAATGTCGGTGCCGTCGCAAAGCACGAAAAGGCTGACTTCCTCGCCTTCCATGAATTCTTCGATCACCACCGACGCGCCAGAAGCGCCGAATGCGCCCGCAAAGCAATCGATGATTGCCTCCTCAGCCTCTTCGACACTCATTGCGACGGTGACGCCCTTGCCGGCTGCAAGGCCATCGGCCTTTACCACGATGGGGGCGCCCTGGGTGTAAAGATAGGCAAGGGCCGCGGCTTCATTGTCAAAGCGGGCATAGGCGGCTGTGGGGATATCCATTTCGTCGCACAAGGCCTTGGTGAAGCTCTTGGAGCCTTCCAATTGGCCCGCGGCCTTGGAGGGGCAGAAGCAGGCGATCCCCGCGGCGCGAATGTCATCGCCCAAGCCCGCGACAACTTGGGCGTCAGGGCCGACGACCACGAAATCAACAGCCATCAGGCGGCAGAAATCGATGATGGCCTTGTGATCGGTGATGTCCAAAGCCACGTTTTCGGCAATCGTGCCGGTGCCGCCATTGCCCGGGGCGATAAAGAGCTTGGACAAAAGCGGCGATTGCGCGATTTTCCAGGTCAACGCATGTTCGCGCCCGCCCGAACCGATCACCAAAACCCGCATGCCTTGCCCTCCCGCTTGAAGCGGCGTGATGCACTAGACGGGGTGGCGAGGCAAGAGGGAGTTGAGCGGTCTAGATTTCGGCTTGGTTGAAAATGCGCGTCAGATCGCCATTCCACTCATTGTGGTAGCGGTCGAGCCAGCGCTCGGCTGGCGTCTTGGCAAGGTGGAGGGTTTCCTCGAGCGGCGCCATGTAGATGGTTTCGTCCTTGCCCTCGTTGTTGAGCCGGTTGCGCCGGACAAGCCCCGCCTGGGCAATGCCGACGGCCTGGGCCGCGACGTCGAAAACATTGGAGCGGTCATGGGGCGCATCGAGCCCCAACCGGGGGACGTCGTGACGCAGGCGGTCGCGCTCCTCGCGGCTCCAGGGCTTGATCATCTCATAGGCGGCCTCAAGCGCGATATCGTCGTAGAGGAGGCCCGTCCAGAAGGCGGAAAGGGCCGTGACGGAGCGCTCGTCGCCCATGTCGGCGCCGCGCATTTCAAGGAATTGCTTGAGCCGCACTTCAGGGAAAATCGTGGACAGGTGATCTTCCCAATCCTTGATTGTCGGCTTTTCGCCGGGCAGTTGCGGCAGCCGACCCTCGAGGAAATCGCGGAAGCTTTCGCCCGCGACGTTCACATACTGCCCGTTGCGGATGACGAAATACATGGGCACATCGAGCGCATAATCGGCATATTGCTCGAAGCCAAAGCCTTCATCAAACGCGAAGGGCAGCATGCCGGTGCGGTCATTGTCGGTATGGAGCCAGATATGGCTGCGGAAGCTGAGATAACCGCTTTCCCGTCCATCCACGAACGGCGAATTGGCGAAAAGGGCAGTGGCAATGGGCTGCAGGGCCACGGCCACGCGCAGCTTCTTGACCATGTCGGCTTCATCAGAAAAGTCGAGATTGGTCTGCACCGTGCAGGAGCGGAACATCATGGAGGTGCCAAGCGTGCCGACCTTTTCCATGTACGGCTTCATGATGCCATAGCGTGACTTGGGCATGGCAGGGATTTCGTCCACCGACCAAAGCGGGGTAACCCCGAGGCCCAGGAAATGGATGTCGAGCGGCGCTGCGATTTTTTTGGCGATCCGCATGTGCTCGGCAAGTTCAGCGGCAGAGGCATGCAGATCCGTCTGCGGCGCGCCGGAGAGTTCAAACTGCCCGCCCGGTTCAAGCGAGATACCGCCGGCCACCTCGTTGTTGCGCAGGCCGATCGGGTTTTCGCCATCGTAGAAGGGATGCCAGCCGGTTTTGGCCTCGACCCCCTCGAGGAGGGCTCGAATGCCGTTAGGACCATCATAGGCCACGGGGCGCAGGGGATTGGTGTGGAACACGTGCTTTTCGTGTTCGGTGCCGATGCGCCACTCGCTCTGCGGCTTGCACCCGCGCGACATCGCCTCGATCAGCTCGGTTCGCGATTCGATCAGGGGCGAATGGGTGTCGGCACCGGCCATGCAGTCCTCGTGGCTTTGGAGGTAAATGTGGGGCGGAACATAGCGTTGCGCCAAAACAAAGCAATCGGCTTTTATCGCCAATCACCGATGGTCGCTTGAATAACGGCTAGCGCCGCAACGGAAGCTGTATCGGCGCGCAGGATCCGGGGACCAAGGCTGATGGGAATGGTGTACGGCAAGGCAAGGAGTTTGCTGCGCTCCTCATCGGAAAAGCCGCCTTCGGGACCGACCATGATGGCCACGGGTTTGCCGCGCAGCCCGGAGAGCACATCGATGGGCGAGGATGATGGGGCACTTTCATCGGCCAGAACCAGCTTCCGCTCGGGATTCCAGCCGTCAAGCAGCTTGTCGAGAGTGGTTTCCGGCATGACTTCGGGCACGCTCAAAACCTCGCATTGCTCGGCGGCCTCGATGGCATTGGCAACGAGGCGATCATGCTTGAGGCGATTGACCTGAGTGTATTTGGTGATCACCGGTTGGATGCGTCCGGCGCCCATCTCGGTGGCCTTCTGGATCACATAATCGAGGCGCTCGGTTTTAAGCGGGGCAAAGCAGTACCAAAGGTCGGATGGGGGCGTTTGCGGGGCGATCTGCTCGACGAGATGCACCACGACTGACTTCTTGGAATTGCTGGTCAACCGCGCCAGCCACGCGCCATGGCGGCCGTTGAACAGGACCACTTCATCGCCAACACTCTTGCGCAGCACGGCTGCGAGGTAAAGCGACTGCTCCTTGCCCAGGGTGAGGTCGAGGTCGACTCCAAGATCGGGCTCAACATGCAGGCGGGGCAGGGCGGCATGGGTGCGGGGCATCAGGCTTCTTCCATTCGCTGTGGCAAACTGCCACCACAAGTCCTTCAACAAGCTCCGGATGAGGTCTACTAGCTCAGAGCTGTTTGCGGTAGACCTCAGCACAAGCCTGTCGAACCACGAGGTCGTGGCACCATGCCAGAAACTGTTCCCAACGCTGTCCCCGATGCCCAGACCGGCAATTGGGTGGACCGCTCCGCGCCCCAATGGCTCAAGCCTTATGCCCGGCTGGCCCGCTGGGATCGGCCGATCGGCGTCTGGCTCCTGTTCTGGCCCTGTGCCTGGGGCCTGGGATTGGCGGCGGTCGCCAATCCGGAACAGGGGTTCGACTGGTGGGCGGCAGTGCTCATGTTTATCGGCGCCGCGCTGATGCGGGGCGCGGGCTGTACGTTCAACGATATTGTTGATCGCGACATCGACGACAAGGTCGCGCGGACTCGACTGCGGCCAATTCCATCAGGACAGGTGACCGCCAAGAAGGCACTGGCGTTTCTTGTGCTGCAGTCGCTGCTGGGAGCGGTGATCCTGTTTCAGTTCAATCGCTTCACCGTGTGGGCGGGTATCGCTTCCTTGGTGCTGGTTGCGATCTATCCTTTCATGAAGCGCATCACCTGGTGGCCACAAGCTTTTCTCGGCCTCGCCTTCGCGTATGGCGCCCTGGTGGGGTGGAGTAGCCAGATGGGAGGCCTCGGCCTAGCGCCGATCCTGCTCTACGCCGGCACGATCCTTTGGGTGATCGGCTATGACACCATCTATGCGCTGCAGGATATCGAGGATGATGCCATGATCGGCGTCAAGTCCACAGCACGGCTGTTTGGGCCCCGGGCCAAGCCGATCATCGCTGGCTTCTATGCGGGTGCCTATGTGCTGTGGCTCGCCGCAGCGACCATAGCGGGAGCGGGAATTGTGTTCGCATTGATTTCGCTCGTGGTGGCGGGGCTGCTGGCCTGGCAGGTTTGGACGCTGGATGGGGCGGAGCCCGGCAATCCACTGTTGCGGTTCCGGTCCAATCATTATGCGGGATTAGGGCTTGCGCTGTCGCTGGCGTTCTTGGCGGAATGGGTCTGGTAGCAAGCAACCTCAGCCCTTGGTCTTTCCCCTGCAAGGAGGAGGGTGTTGACGGAAGCATCTCGCCAACAAACGCCCAAAGGGCTGACCGCACCACCGGCCAACCCTTCAAGCGTGCTTTGGAGGAGCAGTAAACCTTTAGGCTTCGGGCTGGCCCGGCTGGCGGCGGTTGAGGAAGCGGGGGCGGCGGCCGGCATCGGCGGCAAGCTTGCGGCGAGTGGCAGAATTGCCGACCATCACGCCATCCACCTGCTGAGAATAGGGCATGTATTGGCCATCACCAGCCTTGATAAAGAGCGGCAGGCGTAGCTTCTTGCCCCAGTTCTGCCATTCGGCAACGACGTTGTGGTTGCCTTCTTCTTCAAACACCTTGTAGTTGAGCTCGCCATCTTCATGGACCAGCTCGATGGAGCTGGTGAGAACGCCTTCTCCCGAGATCGCGGTGGCAACGGCAACCCCGATATATTCGGTAACGGGCACCTTGACCTTGATGGCAACGCCACTTTGTTCAAGCATGCGGCGCACTGTGACGGTCTTTACGGGGTCACGAGGGCCATTGTCATTGGCAGCAATAAACCGGCGGTCAGACAATGCGGGTTTTCCGAAAGCCAGGATCACCGATGCGCCTTCCATTGCAACGCCATGAAACATTTTGAACTCGCCTTCCTGTCAACTTCGAGAGCTGGTTTTTGGTGCTCTCTTTGTGAGGCCAACATACCCCGCCGGCTTACCCAGCCCCTTAATCGGTTCGGTTAAGTTTATCTTGT
Source organism: Devosia submarina (assembly GCF_003056345.1). Classification (GTDB taxonomy): domain Bacteria; phylum Pseudomonadota; class Alphaproteobacteria; order Rhizobiales; family Devosiaceae; genus Devosia; species Devosia submarina. The sequence continues at coordinate 277,292 of NZ_PYWB01000001.1, forward strand.
TTTCCCGGAGGGTTAGCGGGGTCTTGCACCCAGTTACAAGCGATTAACCCCACGGGCATCGGGGGCATTAACCCTGCCAAATCCTTGCCAGCTTTGTCGCTAGTCGACACATGCCGAAAGCGTGGCTGACATGTTCGTGCAAGGGCCTTGGACCCCTTGCCCAAAAGGCGCCTCACGCCTAAAAGGCCCGGCACATGCCAACCCCTCCAACCAGCTACAGTGACGACCTTGAATTGCTCCGCTCCTCGGCGGTGGCAGCGGGCATCATTGCCTGCGGCTTTTTCCGCCGCCCGGTGAAAAGCTGGACCAAGGACAACCAATCTCCGGTCAGCGAAGCGGATCTCCTGGTGGACCGCTATCTCGCCGCATCGCTTCTTTCGGCGCGCCCCAGCTATGGCTGGCTCAGCGAAGAAACTTCGGACAATCCGTCGCGCTTGGACTGCGAGCGCGTCTTCGTGGTCGATCCGATCGATGGCACCAGCGGCTTCTTGCGCGGGGAAGATAGCTGGTCGGTGTCCCTGGCCGTGGTCGAGAACGGCGTCCCCGTTGCAGGTGTTGTTTATGCGCCCGTGCGCGACGAAATGTATGACGCGGTAAAAGGGCAGGGCGCTCGCATCAATGGCCAGCCGCTAAGGAGGCATCGGCGCGCTGGAGCCGCTCCCATTATTCCTGCCGCGGGGGCCGTGCACCAGGAAATGCAGGCGGCCGGGCTGAATTACACGCGCGGGCCGCATTATCCCTCGCTGGCCTATCGGCTGGTGCAGGTAGCGACGGGCAAGCTCGACGCTGTTGCCAACAGGCGCGGCAGCCAGGACTGGGACATTGCGGCGGCGGCGCTGATCCTGCGGGAATGCGGGATTGCCTTCGAGGACGTGTGCAGCGGCTTCCCCGTTTTCAACAAACGAGATGTGCGCCACGGGGCGCTTGCGGCCCTTGGCGACATGAGCCTAAAACCGATCGTACATGCCGCGCTGATCAATGTTTATGGCTGCCCGGCAGAACCAGAACGCGCCCCGGAGATGGGCGAACTCACTCTTCCCGACGAACGGATTTGAACCGATGGCCGAAAAAGAAGACCCTTACAAGCAACTCCTCCATCTGGTGATCGGCGGCGAGCTATCGAGCCTTGAAGGCGTGACCTTTGCCGATCTCGACAAGGTCGATATCGTCGGGGTTTATCCCAATTACGCAAGCGCCCACGCCGCCTGGCGGCAAAAGGCGCAGCTGACCGTGGATAGCGCACAGACGCGCTACTTCATTGTGCACCTGCATCGCCTGCTGGATCCGGACGCCGACAAGAAATAGCGGGGTGCACCTCGCACCGAGCTCAGGGGCACGCCCCCTGGTTCGGCAGGCTCACCATGAGGGCTACTGGTGGCGTGATGGGTGCAGACGAGCCTTTGGGCTTGGTTGTAATTGCGTGTGTTGGATCGGGCCTCGTCTAGCGGAAGCTAGACCGGCTGGCCGAGCACCACCCTTTCATCGGCCCTCATGGTGAGCCTGTCAAACCACGAGGGCTTGGCAAAGTGGTGCCTACCGCACTAGCTCCGCCAAAATCGCGTCCATCGCCCCCGGACCGCCGATCCTCTGCCGGCCGATACTACCCAGCCGTTTGCGCTCGGTCTCATCCTCCACCAAGCGCCGAAGCGCTCTGCCGATCGCCCCAGCTTCAGCTGGAACCACGATCCTGGCTTCACCAAACAGCGCCTGCTCGTCACGGAAGCGGGAGCGGCGGTCGCGCTCATTGATAAAGGTGATGGCCGGCCGGCCGGAGCCCAGAGCCTGCACGGTGGCGGTGCCCGCCTGTGACAGCACGATGTCCGAGGCGGCAAGCAGATTGGCCAGAGCACCGCCACGCGCCATGTGGATAGTAAGATCCCCGTCAAATATTTGGCCCAGGTCAGCGGCTTCGGTGCTCAATAATGGTGTGCGGCGCAGGCCGGTTTGCCCAGCGAGATCATCCACATCGATGCCGCCGGCAACAGCCAGGAACACATCAGGACATAGTTCCGCAGGAAGCGTCCGCAGGGCTGCTACTTGAAGGGCAAAGCTTTCCGCCGTCAGCGCGCGGCTGCCGGGCAAGAGCGTTATGGCACTGGCTCTGGTGCGGCGTGCGGCGGCGTCATAGTCGCTCGAGGGAATGGTATCCATCATCACGTTGCCGGCACAACGGGCATCCACGCCCGTGGCCAGCAATGACTGAGCCAGCGCGTCGGCGCGGCAGAAGACCGTCTGGCAAGTCTTCTGGATCACCCAGCGCTCGGCGGCCGAATAAAGCCGGGCGGCACCGGTCTTGTAGACGTCGAGATAGGTAAGGCCACGATGGCCCGTGGCAGCAGCGGCGATAACGCCCACCATGTCGCCCACGACCACAACGCGGTCATAGCGGCCCATGGCCTGGCGCAGGAACCGCAATGCAGGCGGAACGATGCGCAAGCCGCCAGTCGCAACATCGCGGCGCAGCGAGCCCTTGACGTTGCGCCAACCTTCGGACGCCAGAGTGGCTCTCGGGCCGACCAGCGGGCAGATGCCGTTGTAGGCATTGCCGGCGCCGATCATGGCATAGGCGTCTACTGCAATGGTCTTGGGCAGGCGGGCCACAATCGCAGCGGCGATCCAGTCTTCGCCATGGCCGTTGGAAATAAACAGAAACCGGCGGCGGACTGACGCTTCCGCCACCGATCAGCGCCCGATGCCGTAGCGCTCAAAGGCCGTGTGCGCCGTCACGGCATCGGCATAGGCCTCCTGCCGGTCGACATTCCAGTAAAACAGTTCGTCCAGCGGAATGGGCTTGCCGGTGATAGCACAGCGCACAAACGTGCCGGGCTTGAGCACCACATAGTCACCGTCGAGATAGCGCACACTTGCTTCGGCCGGTGCGAAGCTCTTGTCGAAGATGTTCATGGGCAAAGTCCTTCATCCTTTAGGGCAGGATATAGCGCCCCAAGGGGCCTCTCAAAAGAGGCTTTCCTGCGCATCGCTCTCCGGCACGGGCCGCGCCTTCTTTTTGGGTAGCGGCGCAGTACCGGCAACAACCGCATCAACGCCGCCATCGGCGAATTCGATCGCGATCCGATCGCCAGGCGTGAGACTGGAGCGCTCGTGCACGAGATGGCCGTCGTCATCCTTGATCACGGCATAGCCGCGCGCTAGCACGCTCTTGTAGCTGAGAGAAACAAGGAGCTTGCCAGCCTGGGTAAGCGCCGTCTGGCGCTGGGCGATCTGGCCCGTCACGCCCGCAAGCAGGCGCGCCGTGAGTGGCGTAAGCAGGCTCTGGCTATGGCGCAATTCGGCGCGCAGGCTGTTGGGCGAAAGCTTGGGGCCGATCCCCTCGAACTGCGCGCGCTTACGCTCCACCAGCCGCATGGCACCGGCGCCGAGACGCTCGGCGCGCGGATCATAGGTGAGGCGAGCCCGATCCACCGTCTTGCGCAGGCCGGCATCGCCGCGCAGCAATAGGTTCTTGAGGCGCTCGGCATATTCGCCCTGGCGTCGCTGCAGCAATTGGGGCCCCAGGCGCGGGGCAATGCGGGAGAAATGGACGTGCCGCTCCTGCACCGAATGGCGCAGGCAGGAAAAGAGGTTGCTCGAAGCGTGGTCAAGCCGCTGGCGTTGCGTCGCGACCAGATCCGCAGGCCGGGGAAGCCCGGCGGCAGCGGCACGCAAGCGGTCGCGTGCACTCATGGCAATGCGTCGCGCCGCCTGGCGTTGGCGGGCGCCGTGATCGTCGACATAGCCAATGAGTTCGGCACGCACGGGTACGGCCGCTTCCGCCGCGGCAGTAGGCGTCGGGGCGCGCATGTCCGAGACATAGTCGATCAGCGTCGTATCGGTTTCGTGGCCAACGGCGGAGATGACGGGGATGTTGCTGGCCGCAACTGCGCGCACCACGGCTTCCTCGTTGAAGCCCCACAGATCCTCAATGGACCCACCGCCACGTGCGACGATCAGGAGGTCTGGCCGCGGGACGGCGCCATTGCCGTCAAGAGTGTTGAAGCCTTCGATGGCATTCACCACTTCGGCCGCACAGGTGTCCCCCTGCACGCGAACAGGCCAGACCAGCACATGGCTGGGGAAGCGGTCCCCGAGGCGATGGAGGATATCGCGAATCACCGCGCCGGTGGGCGAGGTAACAACGCCGATCACCCGCGGCAGATAGGGCAGGGGGCGCTTGCGCTCGCGCGCGAACAGCCCTTCGGCAAGGAGCTTTTTGCGCCGCTCTTCAAGCAGCGCCATCAGCGCACCAGCGCCGGCCGGCTCGATATTATCGATAACGATCTGGTACTTGGAGGAGCGGGGGAAGGTCGTCAGCCGCCCCGTGGCGATAATTTCCAGCCCTTCCTCGGGCTTGAAGGTCAGCCGGCCATAGCTGCCCTTCCACACCACCGCATCAATGGACGCAGCTTCGTCCTTGAGCGTGAAATAGCAATGGCCAGACGAATGCTGCCCGCGAAACCCCGAAATTTCGCCGCGCACCCGCACATGGCCGAACTCGTCTTCCACTGTGCGCTTAACCGCTTGCGCGATTTCGCTGACGGTGAATTCCGCGGCATTGGTAAGGATTTCAGCCATGCCCTGTGGTGGTGGATTTGCGGGCAGAGGTCAAGAGGCCGCCTTACTCGGCTGCGTCAGTCAAGTGTGTGGGCGCCTCGAGATTGCCCATGGATTGGACAATATGGTTGGCAAGGGCATCATAGATGCCGCCATAGGCGTGGCTCGCGCGCATCAGGGCGATCTGCGCATCAGCCAAACGCGGCAGGCCATGGTCTTCCGTCACGACCCGCATGCCGGGTTGAAGCGCGCTTTCGGGCAGGAAGCCGATCGCGAGGTCCGAAAGAACGGCGCTGGAGATCGCTGTGGCATTGGATGACGTATAGGCGATCCGATAGTCGATGCCGCTGCGATCCAATGCTTCCATCGCGTCCTTGCGCCAGATGCAATAGTTCGGCCCGCAGGCGATGGCTAGCGGCTCGCTGGCAAGTGCCCGGCCGCCATGGCTGGCCACCCAGAACATGCGCTCGGTGCGGAACAATTCCCCGAAATTCTGCTCGGTGCCTTGCGTAAAAACGATCAGATCGTGCTTGCCAGCTTTCATGCCTTCCAGCAGGTGCTCGGAGGCCATGCAGGCGACATCCACCGCGATCTTTGGGTGAGTACGCTGAAAGCTGGACAAAATCACCGGCAGGAGCCGCACGGCATAGTCATCGGGCACGCCGAAGCGGATGGAGCCCGACAGGTCGCCATCGGAGAAATGATCGAGAATTTCCGCATTGGTGCGCAGCATCTTGCGGGCACGGGCATAAAGCGTTTCCCCGTGGCGCGTGAGCTGCACGCTCCGTCCGTCCCGCGTCAGCAGCGAATGTCCCAGCCGCTCCTCAAGCCGCTTGATCTGCATGGAGACGGCGGACTGCGTCTTATTTACCCGCCGCGCGGCTTCGGTGAAGCTCCCGCAATCGGCAATTGCGCAAAAGCTTTGCAACTGGTCGAGATCAAGAGGAGCAGCCATCTGCAGTATCACTGAATTTGATGAAGTGGATGAAATCTATTTGTTGGACGAATGAATGTCCAGCGCGCAATCTCGTGAACATCGGCGGTTCAATTACAGCCGATGCGCGACGGCTTTCCTGCGGCACACCAACATTCTTGGAGATTACGATGGCTTTCTCGCTTCCCGGCGAGCGGTCAGTTGCGGCCGCTTTGCCCGCCCGTCCATTCGCCGCGCTTGTGCGCTGGGTCGCCGAAGCGAAGGCGGCACGTGCCCGACGGGTTGCGCTCAAGGCCCTGCTGGAGCTAGACCATGCCCGCCTTCATGATCTGGGCATTTCGCGGGACGATATCGCCACAGCACTCGCCACCAGGAGCCGCGCCGCTTCTGTGGTGCTGAACAGCGCGCGGGCCCGCAACGCCCGGCTCTGAGTCCAAATCCCTTTGCGCCGGCTAATCCTAGCCGGTGCCACCGTGTTGGCTCGAACAATCATTCGATCGTTCGTGCCATCTCCCGGACCGGTTTTGCCGCCGGTCTTGTTTCCTGATGACTTGCCGGACGGTGCCTCGCACTTGTCCGGCTTTTTTGTTGAATCAGACGGATGGCTGGAAAGACACGCCGATATCGGTCGCGGTGCGGCGCTGCACGACGCAATCAAATTTCTGCCCATCGCTCATCACCAGCTGGAAAGCGTCGGGTATGCCAACAACACTGGTCACGCGCAGCAAGGCGCCCGCCGTCGACATATTGCGCACGGTGCAATCGATCACCGAGAATCCGTCATTGATAGCGATCTTGCCGCCCTTGAGCGTGCGGTGGCGGATCGTGGCGCGTCGTTCTTCCTGCGTCATGTTCCCTCTCGCTTAGGGGAGCTGTGCAAAGCCGTCCTTGAAACCATTGAGGGAAACGGGAATGCCGATTCCTTCTTCCGGTGTTTTGAATACCACAAAGATCGCGTTCGTTCCGTTGCTCAGCGTATCGATCAAGCTCTCGTCGAGCACAACTTCCGCTACGCAGCCATTGGGTAGGCAGCGCACAAAAGCAACGCGCCCCATGTCCTGGCCATCAACATTGAGGCCAAGCCCGTTGGGCAGCAGCACGCCGAGCGGCGCCAGAACGCGCAGCAGGCGCGCCTCGCGGTCGGCGGTCCGAAGCACAATTACCGACAGCCCCACATTGGGTTGATCCTCGGCCATAACGTTCTGGATAATGGCGCATTGCTCGGTGCTGGCGCCGGGCGGGGTGTCGCAGCTCATCTGCCAGTCACCGAACTCGGCCCGTACGCTGCCCTGCGCAAAACTCGCATTTCCCGCGGCAGCCATGGCGGCAATGGCAAGGCCCAAGACGGCCAGATGGCGCTTCACAATCCGCTTCACTCTATCACTTCTCCTGCAGAATCGCGCTGCCGCGCCGAGTTCTGTTTGTTTCTGACAGGCTCATCCACCTGTCAATCACAAGCGCCAAACCCCAGCGATACAGCGGCAGAACTGCGGCAAGGGTGAGGCCGGGGCGGCGCGGAAGGCGGGACATTGCGACACAGGTTGCAATGGCTTGCAGCAATAGACTCAGCCTTTGCGATGTGATTTAGGTCGCAGCAAGAGTTTATCGCTCCGAGGTTGAGTCGGGGCGGCGTTCGCTATGCCGCTATAAAGCCCCTCAATCCCGGTGCAGGATGCACCTAATGATGTTTATACGAGGGATGATGGTGAGCGGGCACTTGGTAAAAAAGATGGGCGCCCTGGCGGCTGCCGCGCTGGCAATGGCCCCCGTCGCGGCTAGCGCGCAGGATGATTCAATTCATTTTTCCGAACCTGGGCAGTATCACCTGCAGCACTCCGTGACGCCGCTCATGGACTCCATCGTGGCCTTCCACGATGGCCTCTTGATGTGGACCATTTCATTTATCGTGGCGCTGGTTCTGGTGTTGTTGCTCTGGATCGTGTGGCGCTTCAACGCCAAGCGGAACCCGGTGCCGGCAGGTTTCACCCACAACACACTGGTGGAAGTTATCTGGACCGTATTGCCGGTGGTGATCCTGATCATCATCGCCATTCCCTCTTTTGGCGTCCTGAGCGATCAGCTGATTACCCCTGATGGCGAGCGCAAATATCTGGGCTCCAACATCTTCTCGTTTGGTGAAGTGGACGTTCCCGCTGCCGAGATGACCGTCAAGGTGACGGGCCAGCAGTGGTACTGGGATTATGAATATGTGGATCAGGGCCTGACCTTCACCTCGGTGATGCTCCAGGAAGGCGATCGCGAAGCCACCAAGCCGAACCAGCCGCGTCTCCTGGCCGTGGACAACGAGCTTGTCGTGCCCGTCGACACCACTGTGCGCCTGCAGATCACTGCCGACCCTACTGGCGTCATCCATGCTTTTGCGGTGCCATCCTTTGGCGTGTTGATGGACGCCATTCCGGGTCGGCTCAACGAAACCTGGTTCAACGCGCGCGAAACCGGCATTTTCTATGGCCAGTGCCGCGAGCTGTGCGGCAAGGACCATGCCTATATGCCGATCGCCATCCGGGTGGTCAGCAAGGAAGATTTTGCGGCCTTCATGGCAGCGTATGAAGGTGGCGACTATACTGCCGCCAATGCCACGCTCGCGGCCGTGCAGTAAGCGCGTCGCAGGGGATAGTATGATATGACTGATACAGTGAACCTCGAAGCCCACGCCACCGGCCACGACGCGGCTTCCCATCACCACGAGCCGACCGGCTGGCGCCGTTGGGTTTATTCGACCAACCACAAAGACATTGGCGTGATGTATCTCATCTTCGCCATTTTCACCGGCATCATCGGTGGCCTGCTGTCCGGCGTCATGCGTCTGGAACTGCAGGAGCCTGGCATCCAGATTTTCCACGGCCTTGCCAGCATGGTTTACGGCCTTGGCGCTCCGGAAAACGGGATCGACGCGGGCAAGCACATGTACAATGTGTTTACCACTGCCCACGCCCTGATCATGGTGTTCTTCGTGGTCATGCCCGCGACCATGGGTGGTTTTGCCAATTATTTCGCGCCGTTGATGATCGGCGCTCCCGATACCGCTTTCCCCCGCATCAACAACATCGCCTTCTGGCTTCTGCCGCCGGCGTTCCTGTTGCTGCTGATGTCGCTGTTCTTCCCCGGTGGCGGCGGTGCCAATGAGCTGGGTGCAGGCACAGGCTGGACGGTTTACCCGCCGCTCTCGACGGCTAACCATCCTGGGCCGGCGATGGATTTCGTGATCCTTTCGCTGCACGTGGCGGGTATCTCGTCCATCCTGGGTGCGATCAATCTGATCACCACCATCTTCAACATGCGTGCGCCGGGCATGACCCTGCACAAGATGCCGCTGTTTGCGTGGTCCATCCTGGTCACCGCGTTCCTGCTGCTGCTGGCCTTGCCAGTGCTGGCTGGCGCGATCACCATGCTGCTGACCGACCGCAATTTCGACACGGCGTTCTTCCGGCCCGACCAGGGCGGCGACCCGGTCCTGTTCCAGCACCTGTTCTGGTTCTTCGGCCACCCCGAAGTGTACATCATGATCCTGCCCGGCTTCGGCATGGTCAGCCACATCGTCTCCACCTTCAGCCGCAAGCCGATCTTCGGCTACATGGCTATGGCCTATGCCATGGTGGCGATCGGCTTCGTGGGCTTCGTTGTGTGGGCGCACCACATGTATACAACGGGCCTGAGCCTTGACGTGCAGCGCTACTTCGTGGCGGCCACCATGGTCATCGCGGTGCCCACGGGCGTGAAGATCTTCTCCTGGATCGCCACCATGTGGGGCGGCTCCATCAGCTTCAAGACGCCCATGCTCTGGGCCATTGGTTTCATTTTCCTGTTCACCGTTGGCGGTGTCACGGGTGTGGTGCTGGCCAATGCTGCGGCTGACCGCGTCCTGCACGATACCTATTATGTGGTGGCACACTTCCACTACGTGCTCTCGCTTGGTGCCGTCTTCTCGATCTTTGCGGGCTGGTATTATTGGTATCCCAAGATGTTCGGCTGGATGTATTCCGAATTCCTGGGCAAGCTGCACTTCTGGGTCATGTTCATCGGCGTGAACCTGATCTTCTTCCCGCAGCACTTCCTGGGCCTTGCTGGCATGCCGCGCCGCTACATCGACTACCCCGATGTGTTCGGCTTCTGGAACCGCATCTCCTCGATCGGCTACTACATCACCTTCGTGGCCATGATCATCTTCTTCTACGCCATGTGGGAAGCTGCCCGGAAAAAGCGTCCGGCCGGTGACAATCCATGGGGTGCAGGTGCAACGACCCTGGAATGGACGCTGAGCTCGCCTCCGCCGTTCCACCAGTTCACCACCTTGCCCCGGATCGACTCGACCAACGCACACTAAACTTCAACAAACTCGGGGCCGCGTTCGCGCGGTCCCCTACTACAGCAAGGCAATCCAGTGGCATTCCTCGACGACAGCAGAAGCACGGGACATTTGACGGGCGAAGCGCGCGTCGAGGACTACCTCGCGCTGCTCAAGCCCAGCGTCATGCAATTGGTTGTCTTCACCGCCATTGTCGGCCTTGTGGTGGCACCAGGTGTGATCAACCCGATCGTCGCCATCATCGCCGTGCTCTGCATTGCCATTGGAGCAGGGGGCTCGGCGGCCCTTAACATGTGGTATGACAGCGACATCGACGCCGTCATGAGCCGCACGCTCAATCGTCCTATTCCGGCCGGCCGCATGACGCCAGAACAGGCGCTGATCTTTGGCATGGTGCTGTCGCTTTTTTCAGTCGCGCTGCTTGGCCTGGCCACAAATTGGGTCGCAGCGGGGCTGCTGGCCTTCACCATCTTCTTTTATGCCGTCATCTACACCATATGGCTCAAGCGCCGCACGCCGCAGAACATTGTTATCGGTGGTGCTGCGGGCGCTTTTCCCCCTATGGTCGGATGGGCAGCCGTCACGGGCACGGTCTCGATCGAGAGCGTGGTCCTGTTCCTCATCATCTTCCTGTGGACCCCGCCCCATTTCTGGGCGCTGGCGCTCTACAAGCAAAGCGACTACGGCGCCGCAGGTGTGCCGATGATGCCCAATGTGGCGGGGAACGCGTCTACCAAGCGGCAGATCTTTGGCTATACGCTTGTGCTGGCTGCCTCGGCGATGCTGCCAACCTGGCTTGGCTTTGCCGGGCCGATCTATACGGCCGTAGCTGTGGTCACGGGGCTGTCTTTCGTGCTGCTGGCCTGGCGCCTGCTGCGCACGGGTGAAGATGTTGCGATGCGTAGATCAGCGCGAACCCTGTTCAACTATTCGCTGAGCTACCTTTTCATCGTTTTCTTCGCCTTCATGACGGACAATCTGTTGGCGCGTTTCGGAGGCGTTTTCGCATGAGCGCGCCTGATGAAATCCGCCATGTCGAGCCTGAATCGGCCGAGCAGGCTGCCGCTCGCTCCCGGGTTCGCCGCCGCCGCTCGATTGCCCTTGCGATCGCGCTGGCCCTGTTTGCGTTGACATTCTACGCCCTTACCATCGTCAAGATGGGGCCGGCGCTGTTTGATCGGGCAATCTGATGGTCGACATCAGTCAGAATTCAGCGACTACCACCCTAGCGCGCCGCAACAAGCGCGTGGCGCTGATGGCCGCAGCCACGGTTGCCGGCATGGTAGGCTTGGCCTACGCCTCAGTGCCGCTCTATCAATTGTTTTGCCAGGTCACCGGCTATGGCGGCACGACACAAGTCGCGTCTGAAAGCCCCAAGGGCGCCATCGCGCGCGAAATGACCGTGCGCTTCGACTCCAACGTCGCCCACGACCTCAACTGGACCGTTTCTCCGGCCAGCTCGATTACGGACTCGATCGGCCTAGTCAACACGGTTAATTATGTGGCGACCAACCATTCCGATCGCCCGATCACAGGAACGGCCACGTTCAACGTGTCGCCCGAGCGTGCCGGCATTTACTTCAACAAGATCGAGTGTTTCTGCTTCACCGAGCAAACGCTGCAGCCCGGTGAAACCGTTGAGATGCCGATTGTGTTCTTTGTTGATCCAGAGCTCGACGAGAACCGCGAGCTCCATACCATCAAAGAGATCACCCTCTCTTATACCTTCTACGCTTCAGACAACGGGGGAAGCTGACCTTGGCCGACTTAGTGAAAAACCACGACTACCACATGGTCGAACCCAGCCCATGGCCCGCCGTGATGTCGGCGGCTGTGTTTGTTCTGGCCGTGGGCGGTGTTGCTTGGATGCGCGATTGGACCCCATGGATCTTCTTCGTGGGTCTCGTAGGCGTTCTTTACACCATGTATGCCTGGTGGAGCGACGTGGTGCGCGAAGCCAATGGCGGCTACCACACACCCGTGGTGCAGCTGCACCACCGTTACGGCATGATGCTGTTCATCGCTTCTGAAGTGATGGTGTTTTTTGCCTTCTTCTGGGCTTATTTCGACGGCTTCTTCCGAGTCGATGACATTGAGCAGTATGCCCGCGTAGGCTTCACGGGTGGTCATTGGCCGCCGGCCGGGATCGAACTGTTCGACCCATTCCACCTGCCGCTCTTCAACACGCTTCTGCTGCTGACCTCGGGCACCACCGTGACATGGGCGCACCACGCGCTGCTGGAAGGCGATCGCGACGGACTTAAATGGGGCCTGTGGCTCACCGTTCTGCTCGGTGTGATCTTCACCGGCGTTCAGGCTCTGGAATATTCCGAGGCCGGTTTCAGCTTCGGCCAGAACATCTACGGCGCCACCTTCTTCATGGCGACGGGCCTGCACGGTTTCCACGTCCTGATCGGCACCATTTTCCTGGCCGTGTGCCTGGTCCGTGCCTATCGCGGCGACTTCACGCCGGAGCGTCACCTGGGCTTTGAATTCGCGGCCTGGTACTGGCACTTCGTGGACGTGGTCTGGCTCTTCCTGTTTGCCTCTATCTATATCTGGGGCAGCTGGGGCGTCCCGATCAGCCACTGATCGATCCAGATGGTAAAAAAATGGGGCGCAGCCGGAGGGTTGCGCCCCAATCCTTTGTAGATAGCCTTTGCTCACCGCTTTGGTTCACATTGTTCACCTTGCGCCTACAAGGAACATCCATGGATAGCCCAGCACGCCACCGCATCATGACGGTTACTTTTGCGGTGCTCATGCTTGTATTGGCTGCGGTATGCGTCTGGCTGGGCACCTGGCAGATGCAGCGCCTGGGCGAAAAGGATGCCCTGGTGGCGCTTGTCGGGGAGCGCCTAAACGCTGCTCCCGTGCCAGCGCCACCGGCTGCCCAATGGCCGAGCCTTGACGTCCAAGCCCTCAACTATCAGCCCGTCTCCCTGACCGGGGCCTTCCGCTACAACCAGACGGTGACGGTATTCACCAATCTCAGCAACGCACGGGGACCTGCTTCTGGCCCCGGCTATTGGGTGGTGACGCCCTTTGTGCTTGCCGATGGCGGGACGGTCTTCGTCAATCGCGGTTTTGTTCCGGAAGAATTCCAGGAAGCGGCCGTGACGGACTCCGAAGGCGATGAATCGCAGGTCACCATCTCCGGTCTCCTGCGTCCTTCCGAGCCTGCGGGCTTCATGACGCCCGAAGCGGACAGTTCCAACCGCATTGAATGGGTGCGCGATACCGGCCGGCTTGCTGCCATGGTTGATCCGGCACTAGCGCCCATCGCGCCTTTTTATATCGACCTGGGCGCAGGCGTGTCGGGTGAGCTGCCGCAAGGTGGCGAAACTATCGTGGATTTCTCCAACAACCATCTGGGCTATGCCTATACCTGGTACGGCTTTGCGATCGTGGCTGTTGTCATGCTCGGCTTCTGGCTCTGGCGCCAGCGGCAGCCACGCAAGCTCTGACCGGCAAAAACTTGCGGTCGCTTCCGGGTTTTTATAGGTTGCAGCAATTCTGAAAGGGCCTTCCCCCCGAATGCAATTCATATCAACGCGTGGCCAGGCCCCGGCGCTCGGCTTTTCCGACGCGGTCTTGGCCGGTCTGGCATCCGACGGTGGCCTTTATGTTCCGCAAAGCTGGCCCCAGCTCAGCCATGCTGAAATAGCCGCTTTCGCCGGCAAGACCTATTCCGAAGTCGCCTTTGACATCATCAGCCGCTTTGTCGGCGATGAAATACCGGCAACAACGCTCAAGACCATTATCGAGGAAAGCTACGCCGTTTTCCGCCACCCATCGGTGACGCCGCTAGTCGAGCTCGAGCCCAACCATTTCATTCTCGAGCTGTTTCATGGTCCCACCCTCGCGTTCAAGGACGTGGCCATGCAGTTCCTGAGCCGGATCATGGATCATATCCTGCTTGAGCGTGGCCTCAAGGCGACCATTGTTGGTGCGACTTCTGGCGACACAGGCTCGGCAGCCATCGAAGCATTCCGTGGTCGCGACACCACAGATATTTTCATTCTTCATCCCCAAGGCCGCACCTCGCCCGTGCAGCGCCTGCAGATGACGACCGTACTGGATGCCAATGTCCATAATCTGGCGCTTGAGGGGACGTTTGACGATTGCCAAAACATCGTCAAGGCGATGTTCAACAACCATCGCTTCCGCGATCGCGTTCGGCTTTCCGGTGTGAACTCCATCAACTGGGGCCGCATCGTTGCGCAGATTGTTTATTACTTCACCGCCGCATCGTCCCTGGGAAGCCCGCATCGCCCGGTGAGCTTCACCGTTCCAACCGGCAATTTCGGGGATGTCTTCGCCGGCTATTGCGCCAAGGCCATGGGCCTGCCGATCGAAAAGCTGGTGATCGCCACCAATTCAAACGACATTCTAGCGCGGACCCTTGAGACTGGGCGCTACGAGATGGATGGCGTCGTGCCCACCATCAGTCCTTCCATGGATATCCAGATCTCCTCCAATTTCGAGCGGCTGCTGTTTGAAAGCGCAGGGCGCGATGCTGGTGCCGTGGTGCGCATGATGGACGGGCTCAAGCAGTCGGGCGGCTTTGCCTTGCCCGAGAATGCCCTCGCCGCCATCCGCCAGAACTTCGCTGCTGCGCGCACCAGCGAAGCGGAAACGCGCGCTACCATTTCCATGACCCACCAGGCCGCCGGCTATCTGCTGGATCCCCACACGGCCGTGGCGGTCAACGTCGCCCGCCACCAGCCTCACGGCACGACGCCCATGATCACCTTGGCGACTGCCCACCCCGCAAAGTTCCCCGCGTCCGTCCGTGAGGCGGCCGGTATAGAACCCGCGCTGCCGACCTGGCTGGCAGATCTTTATTCGCGCGAGGAGCGCCTGAGCGTGCTTGCCAACGACCAGCACCTTGTTGAAGAATTCATTTCAGCGCGGACGCGCGCTGCTTGAATCACAAGAGGACCATGCGGTTTTAGCCCCGCTAGGCCCGAGGAGAACTGCGTGAGCGTACAATCTACGACCCTGGACAATGGCATGGTGGTCCTGTCCGACGACATGCCACACCTGGAAAGTGCTTCCCTGGGTGTCTGGGTCAAGGCAGGAGCCCGTTCCGAGCGCAAGGCCGAACATGGCATCTCCCATCTGCTCGAGCATATGGCATTCAAGGGAACTACGTCGCGCAATGCGCTCGAAATCGCTGAAGCGATTGAAAATGTGGGTGGCGATCTCAATGCCGCAACCTCCATCGAGCACACCGGCTATTTCGCCAGAGTCCTCAAGGAAGATGTGGTGCTCGCCGCCGATATCCTCAGCGACATCTTGCAGAATTCGCTCTTCGATAATGATGAGCTGACGCGTGAAAAGCAGGTGATCGTCCAGGAGATCGGCGCTGCCCGCGACAACCCGGACGATTACGTGTTCGATCTGTTCCAAGCGGCGGCCTTTCCCACCCAGCCCATCGGGCGCACCATCCTGGGCACCGTGGACTCGGTCCGCGACTTCAACCCCGACATGATCCGCAAATACATGAACCGGAATTATGTCGGCGATCACATGGTTATGGCCGCGGCCGGCAATGTCGACCATGATGGGCTTGTGGAAGTCGCCCGCACGCGCTTTGCCGACCTCAAGCCCAATGGCGCACCAGCTCCGCAACGAGCAGAATACCAGGGCGGGGAGGAGCGTCTCCAGTCCGACCATGAACAGGCGCACATCGTCATTGGTTTTGAAGGCCGTGCCTATAATGCCGATGGTTTCTATGCAGCCCAGGTTCTCGCCTCCATTCTCGGTGGCGGCATGAGCTCGCGCCTGTTCCAGGAAGTGCGTGAGCGCCGCGGCCTCTGCTATTCCGTTTATTCCTTCCACTGGGCCTTTGCCGATAGTGGCGTATTCGGCGTTGCCGCGGCAACCGGTGAAGAAGAAGTCGCTGATCTCGTCCCGGTGGTTCTCGATGAACTCAAGCGCGCTACCCAGTCGATCACCGAAGAAGAGGTGATCCGCGTGCGCAACCAGATTCGCGCCGGGCTGCTGATGTCGCTGGAAAGCCCCTCGGCCCGTGCTGGCCAGCTTGCCCGCCAGCAGATCCTCTGGGGCAGGCCAATCCCCATGCAGGAAACGGTTGATCGCATCAACGCCATTACGGCCAAGCGCGTCCAGGACATAGCCGAACAGATTTTCACGCAAGGCTCACCAACCCTTGCTGGCATTGGGCCCATCGGCAATCTCGCCGACGTTGGCGCCATTGGCGATTATCTGAAAAGCTGACATGGCCGTGCAATGGCCCTGGTCGTCGGCGACCCCCTTGATCGCCCTTCGGGGCAAGCAATTGTTGCTGCGCCTGCCGCAAATGAGCGATTACGAGCCCTGGTACAAGCTGCGGCTCGACAGCCGCGAATTCCTAAAGCCCTTTGAGCCCCGCTGGAGCGAAGCCGATCTGAGTCGGCGCATCTTCGCAATGCGCGTCCGGCGGGCGCGCGAAGAGGCCGAAGCGGGCACGGACTATTCCTTTTTCGTCTTTGTCCTCAAGGGTCAGCAGGAGATCCTGGTAGGCGGGATAACCCTCTCCAATGTTCGGCGGCGGGCTGCCCAGTTTGTCAATCTGGGCTATTGGATGGGCCAGCCCTTTGCCGGCAAGGGGATCATGACCGAAGCCGTCGCCACCTGCCTGCCCTTTGTTTTCGACACGCTGGACCTTCACCGTATTCATGCGGCCTTCCTGCCCGGCAACATGGCGTCACGCCGCGTACTGGAAAAGAACGGCTTTGTGGAAGAAGGCTTTGCCGAGAAATACCTCCAGATCAACGGTCGCTGGGAAGACCATGTGCTGTTTGGCTTGACGCGAGAGCGCTACGAGAGCCGGCGCTATACGCAACGCTGAAGGTCCAACGACCCGCTGCAAAGTCGTTGCTTATTGGCAACACGCCGCTAACCTTGTCGTCGGGAATAATCCCCGCTACCAAGGCTTGCTCCCGCCTTGGAGCGCACCGTCCTTGCACCCAGTCGCAATCGCGATAAGTCCGGTCCGCTGCCACAATGAAGCCTACCGCAGGATATAATCGCCCCTGATGCGTCACCTCTATGCACTCGCGATGTGTTTTGCGTTCGCGCTGGCCGTCCTCGCACCCGCCTCGGCGTTCGAAGTCATTTCCGTCCCCGAGGACGTCAATGCTGTCAATCTGTCCGAGGTCATCGAGATCCAGCCAGGGCCGGAAGGGCGCATCCAGCTCTCCACTGCGCCTGGCGCGGATGGCATTATCCGGCGCATCGAGGTTTTGGCCTCCGAGCGCGGCACGACACCCAATTTCGCGCTGTTTGCCTTGCGCAACGAAAGCGACCAGCAGGTCGAGCGGCTCCTCGTCGCCCCATTCTTCCGGCTGCCCGGCTCAGGCATCTTCCAGCCCGATCTCGGCAATGATCGGCTGACCGCGCTCACGCCAAGCGCCGGCATTCGCCCGGTTCGCCTCACCGACAGCGAAGCCGATGTTTTCGAAGTGACGCTGGACCCCGGCGCTACCGTCACCTTTGTTGCCGAACTTACCTCCGGCGATCTGCCCGAGCTCTATCTGTGGCAGCCCAATGCCTATCGCGACTACGTCAACAGCTTCACCCTGTTCAGGGGCGTGGTGCTGGGCGTGGCGTCACTGGCGGCAATTTTCCTCACCATCATGTTCGTGGTGAAGGGCAGGGGGGTATTCCCCGCGACGGCCGCCTTTGCCTGGGCCGTGTTGATCTACCTGCTGATCGATTTTGGCGTGCTGGGCCGCCTCCTGGGCCTGCCCGCCAGCGGCATGCAGCCCCTGCGCGCTGCGGCCGAGGCTGGCCTTGCAACAACGCTGGCAGGTTTTTTGTTCATCTACCTCAATTTGCACCGCTGGCACTTGCGCTTCGTGCATCTGGCGCTGGGTCTTGCCGCGCTGTTCCTTGCCTTGTTCGCCTTTGCCTTCTTTCAGCCGGCGATTGCGGCGAGCATTGCGCGGTTGGTGCTGGCGCTGCTCGGTCTTTCCGGCTTCTTCCTGATCCTCCTTCTGGCCCTGCGCGGCTATGACCGCGCGGTGCTCCTAGTGCCCACCTGGATCATCTTCATCGCCTGGCTGTTCTATTCCTGGCTGGTTGTTTCGGGCCAGGTCTCCAATGACATAGCCCAGCCTGCCGTCGGGGGCGGGTTGGTGTTGATCGTCATGCTCCTGGGCTTTACGGCCGTGCAGCACGCCTTTTCCGAAGGGCAGGTGTCCATCGGCACGCTGTCCGAAGTGGAGCGGCGCGCGCTAGCACTCACCGGCTCTGGCGATTTCGTGTTCGACTGGAACATCGAGCGTGACCGCGTCTCGGTCAGCGATGAACTGGCAACCCGATTGGGCGAAAAGCGTGGCGCCCTGCGCGGCGCCATCAAGCGTTGGCTCGATCGCGTACACCCGGATGACCGTGACCGCTTCCGCACGGCCTTTGATACGTTGGTGGAACTGCGCCGCGGCAAAGTCTCCACCGACATGCGCATAGCCGGCCATGATGGCAGCTATCGCGCCTTCCGCATGCGGGTAAAGCCCGTGATCGGGGGCGACGGGCAGGTCAACCGCATTGTGGGCACCCTGCAGGACGTCACTGAAGACCGGGCCGCGCGCGAGCGACTCCTTCATGACGCTGTGCATGACAGCCTCACGGGCTTGCCCAATCGCATGCTGTTCCTGGATCGTCTGGAGCGCGCGCTGGTGCGCGCCCGCACACCGGGCGGCATCAAGCCGGCCGTGTTCCTGATCGACATCGACCGCTTCATGGAGCTCGAAGAGCGGATCGGGCACTCGGCGGCCGACTCGGTCCTGCTCGCCATCTCCCGCCGCATTTCGCGCGTGCTGCGCCCGCTCGATACTGTGGCGCGCGTTACCAGCGATCAGTTCGCGGTTATCTTGGCATCCGAGCAGGTGGCCGGCAAAATCGCCGAAACAGCCGAGCAGATTCGCAAGGCGCTGAAGGCCCCCTTCAATTTTGGCGACCGGGACCTCTCGCTCACGGCATCCATTGGCGTCACCATCTATGACAGCAATCCGGCTGAAGCTGCGGATGTGCTGCGCGACGCTGAACTTGCCATGTACTACGCCAAGCGCCTAGGCGGCGACCGCATCGAAGCCTATCGCGCCTCGGCCCGCTCCATTGCAGCCTACAATCGGGCGAGCGAAGAGGATCTGGAACGCGGCATGAAGCAGGGCGAATTGCATGTGCAGTTCCAGCCCATCATGGACATCCAGACCGGTCAGATGGCCGGCGCCGAGGCATTGATGCGCTGGCAGCACCCCACGCGCGGTGCCGTCAACCCCGATGAGTTCGTGGCCCTGGCAGAGCGCTCCGGCCAGATCGAGAAGCTCGGCCGCCTGTCCTTCGAGCAGGCTGCAGGGCAAGCCAAGGACTGGATGAACACGATCGGGTTGCCCGAAGATTTTTTTATCGCGGTCAACCTGTCGCCCAGCCAATTGGCGACCGAAACCCTGCTCAATGACATGCGCAATCTGGTAAGTCAGGACAAGGCGCTAGCCCAGCACCTAAAGCTCGAGATTACCGAATCGCAGGTGATGACCAATCCCGAGCATTCCGCCTATATGCTGCAGGCGCTCCGCGACCTTGGGCTGGGCTTGGCACTCGATGATTTCGGCACCGGCCATTCATCCCTGAGCTATCTGCACCGGTTCCCGTTTGACACGGTCAAGATCCCGCAGACCTTCGTGAAGATGGGTCAGGAGAACGGCATGGCTCACACCCAGGCCCCGATCATCCGCTCGATCGTGGCTCTCGCAACCGATCTTGATCTGATGGTGATTGCCGAGGGAGTGGAAACCCTGGACGAAATCGAGCGCCTGCGTCAGCTCAACTGCCGCTATGCCCAAGGCTTCGCCTTCGGCGCGGCCATGACGGGAATCGAATTCACCAAAAAGCTCAGTGCTCAGTTAGGGCGCTAGGCGTGGCCAACATCCGAGCTCAAGCTTGCCCGGGTGATGTGCAGGCTCGCCAAGGCCGCTTCATAACGTTGCTCAACCGGTGTCTCGAACACCAGTTCGCGCGAGAAGGGGGCCGTAAGCCAGCCATTGCGCGCGATCTCGTCTTCCAGCTGGCCCGGGCTCCAGCCGCAGCACCCCAATGCAAGCAAGGATGATTTGGGCGCAGGCCCGAAGGCCATGGCCTTGAGCACATCCAGCGTGGCCGTCAGGCAGACATCGTCGCCAACCCTGTAGCTGTTGCCGCTGACGTAGTCGGACGTATGGAGCACGAAACCGCGCCCTTTTTCCACCGGCCCACCACGCATGACCGTGCGCTCGCGAATTGAGTCGGGCAGGCGGATCACCGCGTCGGGGTCGCCCAGATCCAGCTCATCGAGAATATCGGCAAATCGCAGATCGGCGAGCTCCTGGTTAACGACGAGCCCCATGGCGCCTTCGCTACCATGGCCCACAACAAGAATAACGCTTTGTGCAAAGTTCTCATCCTGCATGTCGGGCATGGCGATGAGAAACTGTCCTTCAAGTGAGTTCATGGGCCCAATGTAAGACGAGCGTCCCAAGCTGCCAAGACCGCAGCAACGCAGGTGATGGCGGGTGGGATCACGAAGCGATGATAGCCTGTCAGCTATTTATTCACCCTGTCCTGCGTTAATGGCGAGCGCAATGCGCTGTTTACTGGCTTTGGCCATTCTGGCCCTTTTCACCGGCTCCGCCCGCGCGGGCGAAACACCGTGGCAGGAAATTGCCCCGGAGGTCGAGATGCGCCTGATCAGCACCGGCAAGATCAAGCCTGATGGCACGACGCTGATCGCGCTGGAAATCAACATGCCGGAAAACACCAAGACTTATTGGCGCATACCAGGCGACACGGGCTTTCCGGCCGAACTTGATTTTTCCAGCTCAACCGGGGTGGAGGACCATGCGGTCCATTGGCCCTTCCCCAAGCGTGACCAGACTGCCGATTATCTCGACTATGTCTATTATGGCCCGACGGTCCTTCCCGTGGAACTGCAACTTACCGGCGATGCGCCCGAGCTGAAGCTTCACTCCGTGCTCGGAGTATGCTCGGACATCTGCGTTCCCGCCCAGGCGAGCTTTTCCATGCCGCTGGCCAATAGCAAGCCCGATAGCGCCAATGGTTTGCGCATAAAACAGGCCATGGCGCTTGCGCCTATTGAATGGCCGCAGAGCGAGCAGGCTTTCGGCGACGTCATCTACGACGCGACGCAGGGTGAATTGCGTATCCCAGTCATGTCATCGGCGGTGGATTTGTCCTCCCTGATCGTCACCGCGCCCGATGGTTCACCGCATTACGGAACGCCGCAAAAAAGCCCCGAACCAAACCTAGTCGTCGTGCCGGTCTTGGATGGGGCAGACGAATTCAGCACGAACGCGCAATCTGTTCAGCTGACATTCATGACTGATGAGGGATCATTCGAAACGACCCGCACCATAGAATTTGGGGCAGCTGGGCTATAGGGACGGCAACCACCGGCCTTGCTCTTGTGTGCCAAGGAACGGGCTGGGCGGCACAATGCCGTCGCATATCGAGTAAACGGGGTAAATCAACACCATGATTCAGAGCGGCCAGGCGATACCATCGGTCAAGACGCAGCTTATCAACGCCGATGGCACCATGGAGACAACCAGCGATGCCGTGCTGGGCTCGGGCTTGGTCGTATTTTTTTCAGTGCCTGGCGCCTTTACGCCCACGTGCCACCTTAATCACCTGCCGAGCTTTGTCGCTAATGCAGCCAAGCTCCGCGCCGCAGGCGTAGACCGCATCGTCTGCGCCGCCGTCAACGACAAGCATGTGGTGAAAACCTGGGCCGAGGCCTCCGGCGCCTTGGGCGAGATCGATTTCCTGGCCGATGGAAATGCAGAACTGGCCGATGCATTGGGGTTGGCCAAGGACATGTCCGCCAGTGGCATGGGCCGCCGGTTTACCCGCTCGGCAGCCCTGATCCGCGACGGCATCATGCAGCAGATCTTCCTTGAGGATGCTCCGGGCGTCACCGCCACGGGGGCTCCTGCCATCTTGATGGCTCTCGAAACCGCCAAAGCTTAGTTCCGCGTCAGGACCCTGCAATGACCAATATCGCTTCACATGCCGTACGTATCCTGACCCTGGGTTGCGGTGCCGCTCTTTTGGCCGGCTGTTCCATGGGCGGCCTGATGGGCGGGGGCAATTCCGCCCAGACCCAAAACCTTCAGAATGCCACGCCATCACCGGCCGCTGTGGCGCAGGCACAAACCAGCGCCTTGCCGGCCATCGCAACCCAATGCCCACCCATCAAGGTGCGTCCGGGCAGCGAGGCCATGTTCTATTATGGCAGTGGCCGCACGGGCGACGCAAGGGCCCTCCAGTACCAGGGCGTGATCGACGAAACTTCGCGCAATTGCGTGGTGTCCAACGGGCTGATCACTGTCAACATGGGGGTGGTCGGCCGCGTGCTCCTCGGACCTCAAGGCAATCAGAGCTCGGTCAACGCACCGGTGCGCTTCGCCGTCGAGCGCGACGGCCAGGCGATCTTCTCGGAAAAATACACCATTCCCGTAGCCATAGCTGCACCCGCCCGCTCGGCCGAGTTCGTCAAGGTCATCGAAAACGTTCAGGTGCCTTATCTTGGCGGCGAGGACATCACGATCTGGGTGGGCTTCGACACAAGAGGGTAGGAGAAGCGCGGACTGGGAGGCACCCTCTCACCCACCCACTATGTCACCCCGGGCTCGGCCCGGGGCCCATCTTGATATCTCAGGACCGATCCCGGCTCGAGGCCGCGAGGACCTCGAGTATGTAGAGTCGACGGTCCCGGAGCCTACTCCGCAGCCTTGAGCGCTTCTACCGGCCGCTCCCACCGCAACACCGGCGACCGTGCGGCCCGTGTCTCATCCAGGCGGCGCCGGGGCGCCTTCACCGGAGCCGATGTAAACCGCTCCTTATTCCCCGCCTTTGCATCAGCCGCGAGCTCTTCCATCACATCGCAGAAGCGGTCCAGCGTCTGCTTGCTTTCGCTTTCGGTCGGCTCGATCAGCATTGCGCCATGCACCACCAGCGGAAAGTACATGGTCATGGGGTGGAAACCTTCATCGATCAGCGCCTTGGCGAAGTCGAGCGTTGTGACACCCGTGCCTTGGAGGAAACTGTCGTCGAACAGCGCCTCGTGCATGGTCGGATAATCACCGAACGGCACCGAGAAGGCGTGGGCGAGCCGCGCCTTGATGTAGTTGGCGTTGAGCACCGCATCCTGCGCCGCCTGCGCTAGCCCATCGCCGCCATGGCTCAGCATATAGGTAAGGGCCCGCACATACATGCCCATCTGCCCATGGAAAGCCGTTACGCGACCAAGAGCACTGCCTTCCGCATGCTCTACCAGCTCCAGCCCATTCTCGCCTTTGCGCACGAAGGGTACCGGCGCGAACGGCGCCAAGGCTTCCGACAGCACAACCGGACCCGCACCCGGCCCGCCGCCACCATGGGGCGTCGAGAAGGTCTTATGCAAGTTAATGTGCATGGCGTCGATGCCCAGATCGCCCGGCCGCACCACGCCCATGATGGCGTTGAAATTGGCGCCATCGCAGTAAAAGAACGCGCCAGCCGCATGAACGGCTTCGGCAATCTCGATCACCTGCGGTTCGAAGAGGCCGCAGGTATTGGGGTTAGTCAGCATTATCGCCGCAACGTCGGGTGACAGAGCATCCTTGACCGCCTGCACATCCACGGTGCCATCAGCCCGTGCCGGAATGGGCTTCACCAAATAGCCCAAGAACGCTGCCGTCGCGGGGTTCGTGCCGTGGGCGCTCTCGGGCACCAGGACAATTCGACGATGGCTCTGGCCAGCCGCTTCCTGCGCAGCCTTGATCGCCATCATGCCCAATAGCTCGCCATGCGCACCTGCCTTGGGCGTGAGCGCCACAGCGGCCGTGTTGGTCAGCGTCATCAGCCAGTGCGACAGCTCCTCCATCAGCTCCAACGCGCCCTGGACGGTCGAAACCGGCTGCAGCGGATGGATGTCGCTGAAACCCGGCAAGCGGGCCATCTTCTCGTTAAGGCGCGGATTGTGCTTCATCGTGCACGATCCCAGGGGATACATGCCGCTGTCGATGGAATGGTTGAGCCGTGACAGCCGCACATAGTGGCGCATGGCTTCGGGCTCGGTAAGCCCCGCCAGATCAAGCGCGCTCTTGCGCTCGAACCCGCCGAGCCGGTCTAGTGAAATCTCCACCTCGGGCAGATCGACGCCCGAATGCTCGATATCCCCGATCTCGAACAGCAACGGCTCGTTGGGTAGCAGGGCCGAGCCCGAGCTTGCCGCATAGCTGGAGGTGCCGGTGCCGGTCGGGCGTCCCTGATTGTTCATGCTCATTGCAGTTCCTCCGCAAGCGCGGCGCACAAGGTGGCGATATCGCCGTCGGTGGTGAGTTCGGTGGCGGCCAGAACGATCAGATTGGCAATCGAAGCGTCGTCTGGCTCCAGCCGGCTCACGGGCACACCCGCAAGAATGCCCCGAGCCGCCAGCCGCTCCACCAGCTCTGCCGCGGGCTGGCGCGTGCGAATGGTCATTTCGTTGAAGAAGCTCTTGTTGAGCACTTCGACTCCTTGGACGCCCGCCAGTGCATCTGCCAGTTTGCAGGCATTGGCGTGGTTGAGCCGCGCCAGCCGCTTGAAACCGGCTTCGCCAAGCAGGGCCATATGGATGGAGAAGGCGAGGGCGCAGAGGCCCGAATTGGTGCAGATATTGCTGGTCGCCTTTTCGCGGCGAATGTGCTGCTCGCGCGTCGACAGCGTCAGCACGAAGCCGCGCTGCCCTTCGGTATCCACAGTCTCCCCGCATAGCCGCCCCGGCATTTGCCGGATGAACTCCTTGCGCGTCGCCATCAGCCCCAGATAGGGCCCGCCGAAATTGAGGGCATTGCCGATCGACTGGCCTTCCGCAACAACGATATCGGCCCCCAGCGCACCCGGCGCCTCTAGCAGTCCCAGCGATACCACTTCGGTAATGACCACGATGAGCAGCGCACCCTTGGCATGGGCTGCATCAGCCGCCGTCTTGATGTTGCGCAGATGGCCGTAGAAATCAGGCGTCTGCACCACGATGGCGGCGGTCTGCTCGTCGATGTGATCGAGGATGTCGCCTTGGCCTTCTGGCGAGGCCGAGAGGCATTCGAGGTCCGCATCGTCCTTGAGATAGGCCTTCACCACGTCGCGGTAATGCGGGTGCAATCCGCCGGACAGAACGATCTTGTTGCGCTTGGTCAGCCGCCGCGCCATCAGCACGGCTTCGGCCGTCCCCGTGGAGCCGTCGTACAGCGAGGCGTTCGCCACATCCATGCCGGTGATCTTGGCCACCTGCGTCTGGAATTCGAATAGCATCTGCAGCGTGCCCTGGGAAATTTCGGGCTGGTAGGGGGTATAGGCGGTCAAAAATTCCGAGCGCTGGATGAGGTGATCAACGGTCGCCGGCACATGATGGCGATAGGCGCCAGCACCAACAAAAAATGGACCGTCGGCACCGGCATGGTTCTTGGCTGCCAGCGCTTTCATATGCGCTTCGACCATAAATTCGGGGCTGTGGGCGGGCAGGCCCAGATCGAAGCTCTTGAGCGCACGCGATGGGACGGCGCTAAACAAGGCATCGATGTCGACCGCGCCGATGATGCCCAGCATTTCGGCGCGTTCGGCTTCGGAGTGGGGGAGATAGCGCATGAAAATTGGCCTGGTTGGAGGTCTTAAAGCGTCAGCTCGGCATAGGCGTCGGAATCGAGCAGGCCCTCGATTTCGCCGGCATCAGCGATCTCAATCTTGTAGATCCAGCCACCCGCTTCGGGGTCCGAATTGATCAGGCCCGGCTCGCCGCTCAACGCTGAATTGACTTCTGTGACGGTGCCTGAAACTGGGGCGTAGATTTCCGAGGCGGCCTTCACCGACTCCACCACAGCGGCCTCGTCGCCCTTTTTGAGCACCTTGCCGATCTCAGGCAGTTCCACAAAGACGATGTCGCCCAATGCCTCCTGAGCATAGGGTGTAATGCCCACAACGCCTGTGAAGCCTTCGACGCGGATATATTCGTGGTCCGGAGTGAATTTGGTGGTCATGGGGAAGCTCTCAACTGACTAGGGGCTTGCGGAGATAGCGATGGGGCACAAAGGGTGTCTGGACGATTTCGGCGGCTTGCGTGCGATTGCGCACGACAACCTGTAGCTTCGTGCCCGGAGTGGAATGCGAGGGCGGCACGAATCCAAGCGCGATAGCCTTGCCAAGAGAGGGCGCGAAACCGCCGCTGGTGATGACGCCAATTGTGGCTCCTGTTTGATCGAGGATCTCGGCGCCTTCACGAGCCGGAGCCCCTTCAACGATGAGGCCCACGCGCACGCGAGCGAGATGGCCGCTGCGCTCCGCGAGAATGCGCTCTGCACCAGGAAAGTCACCAGCTTCGCGTCGTCGCTTGGACACGGCAAAGCCCAGCCCGGCCTCGATGGGGGAGACTGTCTCGTCGAGATCATGCCCATAAAGGGGCAAGCCGGCCTCAAGGCGCAAACTATCGCGGGCGCCAAGGCCAACCGGCTTTACCCGATCGTCCTCGAGCAGGGCGTCCCATAGTACCGGGCCCGCATCGGCCTTGGCGAGGATCTCGAAGCCGTCTTCCCCTGTGTAACCAGAGCGGGAGATCACAAGCCGGTTGCCGTCCCATTCAAAGGAGCCATATTGCATGAAGCCCAGTTCGGCCGCGGCAGGCAGCACATGGGCCATGACATTGACCGCCTCGGGACCCTGCAACGCCAGGAGCGCCCCGTCGTCGGCCCGCTGCAGCCTGGCCCGGTTCCCCGCAGCCGCTGCGATCACGCCGAAGTCGTTTTCCTTGGTCCCGGCATTGACCACGATATAGAGCGAGCCGGGATGAAGCGGCGAGCGACCAACCATGAGATCATCAATGGTGCCGCCTTGCTTGTTGAGCAGCAGCGTATAGCGCATCTGTCCGGGTTTGAGCCCTGCAATGTCACCACACACCAGCGGCTCGAGAATGGCCGCGATTGCCGCATGATCGGCTTCTGCGTCGCCGCTGGGATCAGCGAGGGTCAGAAAGCTCGGCCCCATATGGGACACATCAAACAGGCCTGCCTGCTCGCGCGTCCATTTATGCTCGGCCATGATACCGGCTGAGTATTGTACCGGCAGGCTATAGCCGCCAAAGGGCACCATGCGGCCATTGGCATCCAAATGGCGCTGGTAAAGCGGCGTCGTCTTGAGGTCTTGGTCGGAGGCTCGGGCCATCAACACTTCCCGGATAAAGAACACGGCGGCACGGGGACACATCGCCTTTTCGGCGTTTGTCCGTACCCCCTCTGTCCTTGACCTGAGAGATTTCCCAGCTGAGCGCTGGTTGCTCCTTCGGTGGGACCCTTGCGAGGTCCGCTTTCCAGAGTTGTTGACCCGACTGCGGTCCTTTGGCCTGAGAGTTTCCGGGGCGGTTGCTCCTTCGGCGCCGGAGAAATCCGTCTCTCCCGCAGTCGCAGGCAACATGCTGGAGTTTTAGGTGGGCGTCAACGCCCCTACGCACCACCGTTCGCGAATTTGCACGATCCCGCCAACGGCATAGGTGGCACCTCTTCCTTGACAGGGGAGGGCGGCAGGGGGTGTGGAGAGCCTGGATTTGCGACGGATCAGCCACACTAGTGATCTTCCACAAAAGGATGGTGCAACCAGTGCACTGACAACGAAAAAGGCGGACCCTGCGGCCCGCCTGCAAAACTTAAACCTGCACCAAACCTCAGTTCAGCCGGCTGGCAACATCGCCGATCGCGCGATCAACAACCTGGCCACCCTTACGGCCCATTTCGTCTACCAGCACCAGCCGGGCAGCTTCGATCGCTACATCGGCGGAGCGGGCCCGCACTTCGGCTACGGCTTGTGCTTCGGCCTGGGCAATCTTGTCTTCCACGGCACGAGTGCGGCGGGCCACCAGTTCAGCCAGCGAAGCCTGGGCTTCCGTGGTCAGGCGCGTTGCTTCTTCCTGAGCAGCAGCGATAATGCCAGCAGCTTCGCTTTCAGCGGCAACACGCTTCTGCTCATATTCCACGAGCAGGGCGGCAGCCTCTTCGCGCAATTTCTTGGCTTCCGCCAAATCGTCGGCGATCTTCTGGATCTGCTTGTCCAGCATGGTCCCGATGACCTTGGGGATGCCAAAATAGATCACGAGGCCAATAAAGATAACCAGTGCAACGGCGGCGTAGAATGAGTTATCGAGCCATTCCATCGCGCTTACTCCTTGGCCTTGGCAACGGCAGCGCGGACGCTGTCGGTGGAAACGTCACCCACCAGCTGAGTCACGACGGTCTGCGCAGTTTCCGTGGCGATTTCGTCCACATGGGTCATCGCTTCAGCCTTGGTGCTGGCAATGCGCGCTTCAGCAGCGGAAAGCTTCGCGCCCAGATCGGCTTCCACAGCACTGCGCTTTGCAGCGAGGTCAGCCTGGATAGTCTCGCGGTTCTGGTCGGCAATGCCCTGTGCCTTGCTCTTGGCTTCGGCCAAGGCAGTCTCATAGGCGGCAATGGCGGCGTCGGTCTTCTGGCGCGAAGCATCAGCGGCCGCCAAATCGGCGTCGATGATGTGCTTGCGATTTTCCAGGATCCCGCCGATGCGGGGCAGGGCCAGCTTGCTCATCAGCAGATAGAGCGCGCCAAAGGTGATGGCGAGCCACAGCAGCTGCGAGGGGAAGGTCGCTGGGTCGAAAGGAGGGAAAACACCCGAGTCATGCTCGCCACCATGAGCCTCGGTGGTGGCATGTGTATCGGCGGTAGGATCATGTCCCACAGCGCCTTCCACAGGCTCGCCGCGGGTGGCGTCGATCGCGGCGTCGAGGTTCTGCTCGGTCGGCGTCTCGGCCTCTTGAGCGAAAGCTTGCGTTACCATCAGGTGAGGTCCCGTGAAATCCGGTCAGCCGGCAAGAAGCCGGAAAAAAGACGCGCAGCCGAAACAATCTCGGCTGCGCCAGGATCTTGGTCGTGCCAGACTTAGGCGACGAACAGCAGGATCAGGGCAACCAGGAACGAGAAGATGCCCAGAGCTTCGGTCACGGCGAAACCGAAGATCAGGTTACCGACCTGGCTTGGAGCGGCCGACGGATTGCGCAGAGCGCCCGTCAGGAAGTTCGAGAAGATGCTCGACACGCCCAGAGCGGCACCAGCCATGCCCAGGGTTGCGATACCAGCACCGATGTACTTTGCGGCTTCGGCTTCCATTTCAGTTGTCCTTTCAATGACAAGATCGTTTCGGCGTCAACGCCGGGGGTGGGGCTCAACAATCAGTGCGAGGGATGAACCGCATCGTTGAGATACATCGACGTCAGCACGGCAAACACATAGGCCTGGACGGCTGAGACGAGGACTTCGAGAGCCGTGATGGCCACGGCCATGATCATCGGCAGGAGCGCGCCGAGCCAGCCCAGAGCACCCAGGGCGCCGAGCGACACGACAAAGCCGGTGAAAACCTTGAGGGTGATGTGACCTGCGAGCACGTTACCGAACAAACGCACCGAAAGGCTGATCGGACGCGACAGGAACGACACGATCTCGATCGGGATCACGATGGGCAGCACATAGGCCGGCACGCCCGAAGGAGCAAAGAGCTTGAAGAACTTCAGGCCATGGCGGGCAAAGCCATAGATGGTCACGACCAGGATCACCGTCATGGCGAGGCCGAAAGTGACGATGATGTGGCTGGTATAGGTGAAGAAATAGGGGAACATGCCCAGCATGTTGCCGACCAGAACGAAGGCAAACATGGAGAAAACAAACGGGAAGAACCGCATGCCCTCGCTGCCCGCTGAACTTCGCAGCATGTTGGCAATGAAGGTGTAGGACATCTCCCCCGCCAATTGCCAGCGATCAGGCACCAGCTTGCGGTTCCGGCTGGCGAACAGCAGGAAAGTCGTGGTCAGCACGACCGAAACGACCATGAACAGGCCAGAATTGGTGAACGAGAAGGTGAGGCCGCTGCCTTCGGTCCCGTCTCCACCAATGGTAAATAGCTCGACAATGTCGGAGATGACAAATTGGTGGATCGGGTCAGTACCGGCCATGGAGCCCTCTAAGCGTCATCATTTGTCATCTTCGTCTGCCCAGCCGGTCCGGAAACGGACTCAGGCGGAACAGATGAGGCGGCATTCATCTGCATCACCACACGGGTGACATTTCGTATTCCAGCGGCGAAGCCCACCAACAACATGATGAGCATGCCCCAGGGGCTGGACCCCAGGCCAAGATCGATTAAATACCCGATCAGGGTACCCACCACGATCGCGGCGATGAACTCGGTGCCGATGCGCATGCCGCGCGCCAGTCCGGTCATCTCCCGGGAATTGTCTGCAGAGGCTCTTTTGTCCTCCGCCTCGCGTTCCCGCTTGGCTGAGGCGATCCGCGATGCAAGATCCCGTGTCGCCTCTCCGGTGTTCTCGGGCCTGCCTTCGGTATCCTGCGGTTTTGTCATCCGCGCGCTCCCCCAGCCGGCCTTTTCCCGTTGAATCCGGGACACCCTTTTAAGTCGCGCGCAACATAGTGGCGGGGTCCGGGAGTGTCAAGACAAGCTTATCAGCCTTAAGTCATTGTTTTGATAAAGTAATTTTCGACGGAGCAGGGGTGCGGCATGCTGTCCACATCACATCATGGCACAACGAAGGCAGGCGCAGGCAGATTCTCCCGGTTTGGACGGCTATCTCTAGACAGCCTCCCGGAAACTTTCCGCTGTCTGCAGGTCCACCGAGACCAGCTGGCTTACGCCTCGCTCGGCCATGGTCACCCCGAACAATCGATCCACACGGCTCATGGTAATGGGATTGTGCGTAATCACCATGAAGCGTGTGTTGGTGCGCTGCCGCATGGATTCGAGCAGATTGCAGAACCGCTCCACATTGGCATCGTCCAGGGGAGCATCGACCTCATCGAGCACGCAGATCGGGGCCGGATTGGTGAGGAACACGGCAAAGATCAGGCTCATCGCGGTTAGCGCCTGTTCCCCGCCCGAAAGGAGGGTCATGGTCTGCGGCTTCTTGCCGGGCGGGCGGGCAATGATTTCGAGCCCTGCTTCCAGCGGATCATCGCTTTCCACAAAGGTGAGCTCGGCCGTGCCCCCGCCAAATAGGCTGGTGAAAAGCTCCTGGAAATGCGCATTCACCTTGCCGAAAGCCTCGTTGAGCCTAATGCGGCCCTCGCGGTTTAGCGATTGGATGCCGGTGCGCAGCTTGGCGATGGCCTCAATCAGATCGTCACGGTCGGCAATAAGCGTATCGAGCTTTTCCTGAACCTCGCCGGCTTCCTTTTCGGCCGACAAATTCACCCCGCCCAGTCGCTCGCGCTCGGCCTTGAGCCGCTCCACCTTTTGCTCGATTGCCGTTTCCGAGGGGAGGGGCTCTTCGGGTCGGATGCCTGACGCCTCCAACGTTCGCGATGCAGGTATATCGAGTGTTTCCTCGATTTGACGCTCGATCTGTTGCCGCTGCGCGATAAAACCCTTCGCCCGCTCCTCGATGCGCGTGAGCTCGATCCGCACGCTCGCAAGCGTGTCGTTTGCAGCCTTCAGGTTCTTGTCGGCTTCGCGGAACTGGGTTTGCGCCACATTGTAGCTGTCGCCCGCAGCCTTGTGCTCGATCTTGGCTTGTTCAATTTGCTCCTCGAGCTGCTCCC
The DNA here is from genome assembly GCF_003056345.1 of Devosia submarina. Taxonomy (GTDB): domain Bacteria; phylum Pseudomonadota; class Alphaproteobacteria; order Rhizobiales; family Devosiaceae; genus Devosia; species Devosia submarina. Next base: position 308,748 of record NZ_PYWB01000001.1, read on the forward strand.
TTCGCGCAGCAAAACCATCCGGCGTTTCAGTGACGCTCCTGAGCTGCTCGCGGATTTCCCCCTTTCGCTGCTCAAGGGTCGCCAATTGCACCTGGGCGCCATCGCGTCGGCGCTGCCAGCTCAATGTATCGCGCTCCAGTTGCGCCATTCGGCTGTCACGCATGCGCGCAGCAGTTTCGAAATTGCCCAGCCGCAACCGCGCCTGTTCCGCCCGCTCCCTGACCGCAGCCAAGACTGACTGTTGTTCCTGAGCCTTTGCAGCAGCGTCTTCCTCCGAGCCCACTTCGCTCAGAACCGCCTCGGCTTCTTCGCGCAGGGCCGCGGCCTCTGCCACACTGGCAGTGAGCCGCAGTCGCGCTTCCTCCACAGCCGATTGCCGCGCCGTCAGATCGCCAATGGCGCGCTGCGCCTTGTCCACTTCCACCTGCGCCGTGCCAATGGCGTGTTGCGCCGTACGCCAGGCGTCGCGCCTGGCGCGTTGATCCTGCCGGGCCGCGTCCAGGGCTGTATTGAGCGTTTCGATCTCGCGCTTGACGAAGCTGTGCTCGCCCCTGGTGCGGGCGATTTCCTCCTCCAACTCTGCCAGCCTATTGCGCTGCGCCAGCCGCTGCGCAGCAGGAGTCGGAGCATCGGCCGCCGCCACAAAGCCATCCCACCGCCACAAGGCACCATCCATCGTCACCAGCCGCTGGCCGGGCTTAAGCGCATGCATTAGGCCCGGACCATCCGCCGCATCGATGAGTCCGATCTGATCCAGACGCCGCTTGAGCAGGGCACTTCCGGTCACGTAGCGAGACAGCGGCTCGGCCGCCTGGGGCAGGGCGGCGTCATCACTATGATCCACCGGCACAGACCAGTGCATGGGGGCGCCGGCATCCGAGCTTGCTTCCAGATCATCGCCGAGCGCTGCGCCCAGCGCTGTTTCATACCCCGGCGCCACCTTGAGTTCATCGACAATGGCCGGCCAAAGGCTTGCGCCCACATTGAGCATCTTGCCCAGCGTGCTGGCCTCGCCCTGCAATCGGTTGAGCGCTGCTTCGATCGACGCAAGCCGGGGCCGGGCAGCTTCCAGCGCTTCCTCGGCAATTGCAACTGTTTCATCCGCCTCCAACGTCAGCTCTTCGGCCGCCGCCGCGCTGTCCTTTGCGTCCGCCAGTGCCGCCTGCATGGCGCTCAGAGTTTCGTCGGCGCCAAGACTGAGGGCGATCTGTTCGGCCTCGTGCTCGACATCACGCAATTGCCCGTTGAGGCGCTCCAGCCGGATGGCCGCATCCTGAGCGGCCCGAACAGTCTGCGCCCGTTGCGCTCGCAATTGCGACAACTCATCGGCAGCCGCCCGTGCCACTGCCTCTGCGGCATCAACCGCGGCTCGAGCTTCCTCGGCAATTTGCCGTGCCTCGTCATAGTCGACCTGCGCTGCCTCGGCTTCCGCCTCCAGCACTGCCTGCTCCTCGGCATAAGCCGCGAGCGTCGCCTCGCTTTCGGCAGCCAACTCCTGCTCGCGCGCGCCGTCCCGCTCCAATTGCTTGAGGCGATCTTCCAGCTCCTGTCGGCGTTGGTCGGCCCGGCGAGCTTCTGCCGTCAACTGTTCAGCCATGATCGTATAGCGCTGCAGCACCGCCCCGGTCACCGCCTCCCGCTCCCGCAAGGGCTGCAGGGCGGTATCGGCAAGATCGAGCTGCTTTTGCGCTTGGAACTGCCCATGGGTTGCATCGGCCAATTGCCGGATCAGCACCGCCTGCTGCGCCTCGGCTTCCTTTTCTGCAAAGCGCGCACCTACCCAGCGTATATGATAAAGCGTTGCCTCGGCCCGTCGGATGTCCCCGCTCAGCGCCCGGTAACGGGTGGCCAGCCGCGCCTGGCGCTTGAGCGTCTCGAGCTGAGTTTCGATCTGGGCGATCACATCGTCCACGCGCTCGAGGTTTGCTTCCGCTGCGCGCAGCCGCAGTTCTGCTTCGTGCCGCCGCGAATGAAGGCCGGATATGCCCGCAGCCTCTTCCAGCAAGGCCCGTCGCGCGGTGGGCTTGGCCGCAATCAACTCACCGATCTGCCCCTGTCGGACCATGGCGGGGGAATGGGCTCCGGTCGAAGCATCGGCAAACAGCAATTGGACGTCGCGCGCTCGCACCTCGCGCCCATTCACGCGATAAACCGATCCCTGTTCCCGCTCTATGCGGCGGGTGACTTCCAGAATATCGGCATTGTTGAGAGCGGCGGGCGCGGTGCGGTCCGAATTGTCTAGCACCAGGGTGACTTCGGCTGAGTTGCGCGCCGGGCGATTCCCAGAACCCGAAAAGATCACATCGTCCATGCCAGAAGCGCGCATGGCCTTGTATGAGCTTTCGCCCATGACCCAGCGCATGGCTTCCACCAGGTTGGACTTGCCGCAGCCATTGGGTCCGACAATGCCCGTCAGCCCCGGCTCCATCACCAGTGTCATCTCGTCCGAAAATGACTTGAAGCCATGCAGCTTGAGGCGGGTAAATTTCATTGTCCTCGCTCCCTGAGCAAGGCAAATGCCTCCCCCTGATGGGGGAGGCGCAGTGGCTGGAGCAGCTTATTGTGCAGCAGGGGCCGCAGGTGCAGCGGGAGCTGCCGGTGCTGGTGGCGCAGCAGGAGCTGTAGCCTCGGGTGCGATGGGCGAAACCGCAGGAACGGTTCCCGGTGCAGTTTCAACTGGCAACGGGGTTTCTGGTGGAACGGTGGCGGGCACGGCATTGTCGGTGCTCGGCACGAAATCGGCGGGGATGAGCGGATCGATTTCAGCTGCCAGCTGTTCAAGGCTCTTGTCACCGCTCAGCGTCTTGCCATTGATATAGAAGGTGGGCGTTCCGGCCAGACCGAATTCATTGAGGGCCTGTTCGCGCACGGCTTCCATCCCGGTGAACAGCGCCTGATTCGTCAATGCGGCGTCGAAACTTTCCTGGGTAAAGCCGAGCTGCTTGGCAATGTCGAGGATCGCGTCGCGCGGGGTTTCCGACGTTGCCCACTGCGTCTGGGTGCGGAAATAGGTCGACACAACATTGTGGTAATTGGTTGGGCCAGAAGCTTCTGCCAGCATGAAAACAGCCGCGTCGAGTACGTTGCGCACGAATGGACGCGCTATGTACTTCACCTTGCCCGTATTGACGTAGGCCTCGATAAAGGCAGGCTTTACGTTGTTGGAAAATGCCGCACAGTGCGGGCAGGTGGGCGAGGCATATTCGATAACCGTAACCGGCGCCGTATCGCTGCCCAGTACATGGTCAGCCAGGTCGCCGGCCGGCGCCATCAGCTTGTTCACGTCGACCATGTCGCCTTCTGCAGCGTTGGCGGTGGCGATCCCGCAAAGGCTCAAAGCCGAGGCGGCAGCGGCCAGGATGAGGGTGTCACGGCGGGTAAAGTTCACGGCTAACGCTCCTTTTTTGTTGTTGGCGACACTACACAGCGCAATTGTGTGGGCAAGTGGGCACATGCATCAACCCAACGTGAACACTAAGTTTCAGGAGCCGGCATTGCCTCGCGACCTGCTCAAGAGCGCGTGACCAAGTGTCCGCAATGCTTCGCGCAGATCATCATCTTCGATATCGGCCACCTGTGCCCCGACCTTTGCCTGAACGCTCGGGCTTGGTTGGGGCCGTTTATCTGGCTTGGCGCCTGAACCGGGCGTGAACGGCTCGGGCGACAAGCGCACCTGCCCCACAAGCACATAGCCGAAATACCGGTTCACCGCCGCCGCGATCTTTTGCCCCTCGTGCTGAATCGCAAGGGCATGTCCGGGCACGCAGCGCAAAACCAGTGTCGCCCCTTCCGCACCTCGCTCGGCGCGCGGCCACACCAGCTTGTCGGGTACCGCGACCTTGTCATAGGGCTCGGGCGCCATAACGGTCCAATGGGTAATGATATCGCGGCTCGCAAACCCGCGCTTCTTGAGCACAGGATCCAGCGCACCGGCCAGCACATCCGCCAGGTTCAACGTCTTGTTCCGCCGCTTGGGCTCAGGCAGGTCGTCCTTGGGCATGATCCGTGTAGCTAGCAGATGCGAAGTTTTTAGCCTATATCACGAGTACGGAGATAACATGTCCCACGTCGATAGCATCAGCCTGGATTTCATAGCACGGCAGCAATCCCAATTGCTCGATGAGCTGCGTCTTTTGCGGCAGGAAAGCCGGGACATCCGGAAGGCCTTTACAGGCATCTCCGAACATTTTTCACGTCAGGAGCGCCGCATTGGCGATCTGCGTGATGATCTTGAAGGTATGATCAAGTTGGAACTAGGCGGTGCCGTAGCCAACTTGGAGACACGCTTGGAGATTTACCTCGATCGGCGCATGGGCGAGATCGACCAAAAGCTCGATGCCATCATACAAGCGGTCAAATCTGACTAGCTTGCTTCTTTCCTTGTCTCTCTCCAATCCCGCGCCGATCGACGCCCCGACCGTGCTCGCCTGGTATGACCGGCATGCGCGCGATCTACCCTGGCGTGTCTCCCCCGCCGATCGCGCCCGCGGCACAGCGCCCGATCCCTATCGCATCTGGCTCAGCGAAGTGATGCTACAGCAAACCACTGTTGCCGCCGTCAAAAGCTATTTCCTGCGCTTCACCAGCCTTTGGCCCACCGTCTTCGACCTTGCCGCCGCCCCACTCGACAGCGTCCTCAAGGAATGGGCGGGCCTCGGCTATTACGCTCGCGCCCGCAATCTTCATGCCTGCGCCCAGGCCGTGGTCGATCGGCACGGCGGCCAGTTCCCGCGCACCTCCGAGGCGCTGCAAACCCTGCCCGGCATTGGCGCCTATACCAGTGCTGCCATAGCGGCCATCTGCTTTGATGAGCCCGTCGCCGTGCTGGACGGCAATCTCGATCGCGTCTTGGCGCGCTACTACGCTCTTGAAGTGCCCGTTCGCGACGCCAAGGATGAGCTACGTGCCGCTCTTCAGGCGTCCGTCCCCGCGCGGGCAGGGGACTTCGCCCAGGCCATGATGGATCTGGGCGCGACCATCTGCGCCCCGCGCACCACCGTCTGCATGCTGTGCCCCATCCAGCAGGGCTGCATCGCGACCAAGACCGTCGACCCGACGCAATTTCCCGTCAAGCCCACGAAGCCCGAACGCCCCGTGCGAAAGGGCCACGCCTATGTCATGCTCGACGAGCAGGGCGATGTGTATCTCCAGAACCGCCCCACCAAGGGCCTCCTTGGTGGCATGACCGAAGTGCCGGGCTCCCCATGGGCCGCAGATCTGCCACTTGCCGATTATCCCGCCGCCGGCAATTGGCGCCACAAAGGCCAGATCGTCCACGTCTTCACCCATTTCCGACTGGAGCTGGAAGTCTGGTCCGCACAGATAGATCCGGCGGGCCTGAGCGAAGGCTGGTGGGCGCCACGCCAGGCGCTCAAGGGCGAGGCGCTGCCCACCTTGTTCCGCAAGGTCCTGGCCCAAGCCGGGCTCCACTAGCTATTCCACTAGGCGCACAAACTTCAGCGCCTTGCCGATCTGCTCAAACGCACCCTCAAGTTCTTCGGCGTTCGCAGCACTGAAATAATGGTTCTCGTCGCTGGCGCAGCCCTTCAGCAGCGCATCCGACGTTGGCAATAGCGTTCCGAAACCCACCGTAAAAACCTCGATGCCCTGAGTTTTGGCGTAGTTGCAGAGTGCCAATGTGTCATCGTCAGTCTTGCCCTTTTGTGTAGTGCGGGCCGGCTCTGCTGCACTTAAGGCAACGTGCTGCCCATCGGACGCACGAAACTGCAAGGTGTTGTCGCCGTCAGTCATCAGCACTAGGGCTTTGCGCGGGCGAAGCCTCGAAGGATCATAATTGCTGCCCTCGGTGAATGGTGCGGTAGGCGACAGAACGTTGATGCCCCAGACTATGCCGGCTGGAATATAGGTCGCAGGCCTATACGAACCGATATTGACGACCATCTTGTCCAAACTTGTTCGAACAATGTTGCGGTCCTTTGTTAGCGGAACAATGGGATTGAGGCAGGACTGGCTTTGCGCAACCGGGCCCCTATAAGGAGACATCGGCAGACTATCGTTCAATCTCAGGGTGCCGGTATTGCGAGAATAGACGCAACCATACCATTTATAGTTGCGTACGGTAGGAGCGGGACACACCGTCTTGGGTGTGACCGGTCGCCTGTCGCATTTTTTGGAGGAAGTCCTGCATTGTGCCGGTATCCTTACTCCATCTTTGTAGGTCGAGCAGTCATAGTACGGCCCGTAAGTGGTCACGCAATTGTATTCCTCGTAGTCCGCCGTCTGATAGCACGCGTTTGGAGTGGATGTTGAATAGTCAGCCGGTATGTCCAGCCACGATTGGCCACGATTTGCCACGCCAACGTTGACATAGTCCGCGTAGGGCACCAGGGCTATCTCCACCGTCTGTGCGGTGTCCTGCTCCCAAAGAATATCAACGAGATTGCGAGACGCCTTCTTGAGGGCCTGCAGCTTTGTTCCGCCAGATGGATCCACATCCGACATCGAAAACGTATTATCCAGCACTAGCGCCACTTCCAGCTCGCCCGGCTGCGCGCGCTCCGACACGGCTGTCGCTCGTACCGGCATGGTGTGCACGCCCACCAGCGTCACGAATAGCGTTGAATAAGTGCCTTCTACGGTCACCCCGATCCGGTCGGCGGTGCGGTCATAGGTGACATCCTTAACCTCAAGCGTGGTGAACATCGACGCCTGCGTAGCGGCTCCCGCCACAATCGAGCGAATCGTTGGGAGGTCCTTGGCACTCGAAATCGCCCCCGCCAGCGCGCCACGGTCGGCAGAGATCAGCGCGCTGGTCTGGGCATTCTGCCAAAGCGTGTAATCGACCGCAGCGCCGCCAAGCGCGACCAGGACAATCGCCATCAGCCCGAACACAACCGCGAACGCCCCTCGCTCGTCGGCCGCAAACAATTCTCCCATGCGCATTAGCTTGCGCACGCCCGGCTTGATCCCACGCTTGAACATGACACACCCCCATGCCTGTCCAAGCAGTTTTACGCATCCGGCGCTAAGGAAGAGTTGATTTGATTGAGGGGAGCCAAATAGTTCGGAGATGCTCTACTGCAAAGCGGCGGGCTGATGCCCTCATGTAGCCAGTTCAACTTGCCAGTCGCAGAACACAACGCCTCGACATGCCCGATACTTGCCACAAACAAAAAGGCCACCGGAGCAAACCGGTGGCCAGTCACTAGAGCCTGAATGATTGGAGGTCAGGATCAGGCAGAAAGCAAATCAAGTTTTGCACGAACATCCGTGCGTAGATCGTCGATGGGAACCGCTTTTCCCGAAACTTCGTGATGCCAGAAGGTCCACCCGTTGCATGACTCTGAACCTTGCACCAGCGCGCCCACCTTGTGGATGGAGCCTTGATGTGTGCCAGAGACGAGTGATCCATCTGCACGAACCATGGCGAAGTAACGTTTCGTTAAATCGAAAAGTTGCGTGCCCGGCTCGATTAATCCCTGTTCCACCAGGGAGCCGAAGGGAATGCGCGCCTCCTTGCGTTTGGGGGTAACCGACTGCAACGCCTCGAATACGCCTGGCCGGATCGATGCTATGCGCTTAAGCGCAGCATTGATATAGCTCTCTTGGCGTTCAATCCCGATGAAATGGCGCCCGAGCTTGCGCGCAACCGCGCCGGTAGTTCCCGTGCCAAAGAACGGGTCGAGCACGATGTCGCCCGGCTTGGTCGTGGCATTCAGGATCCGGAATAGCAGGGCTTCGGGCTTTTGGGTCGGGTGAACCTTTCCATCGTCCTCGTCCTTGAGCCGTTCGGCGCCGGTGCAGATGGGAAACAGCCAATCGCTGCGCATCTGTGTATCGTCATTGGCCAGCTTCATGGCCTCGTAGTTGAACGTCACTCGGCTCTTCTGGCTGCGCGAAGCCCAGATCAGCGTCTCATGGGCATTGGTGAACCGCGTGCCGCGAAAGTTCGGCATGGGGTTGGCCTTGCGCCAGATCACGTCGTTCAGCATCCAGAAATCGAGATCCTGCAAGGCAGTCCCGACCCGGAAAATGTTGTGGTAGCTGCCGATCACCCAGATCGCGCCATCAGGCTTGAGCACCCGGCGCGCAGCCTTCAGCCAGGCGCGGGTAAACTGGTCGTAATGGGCAAAGCTGTCGAACTTGTCCCACTCGTCCTCAACGGCGTCCACCTTGCTCTGGTCGGGGCGGGTGAGGCCCTGTTCCAGCTGCAGATTATACGGTGGGTCCGCAAATATAAGGTCAACCGAGCCGGCCGGCAGGGCATTCATGTGGTCGATGCAATCGCCCACCAGGATAGTATCGATTGGGAGCCGAACAGGCTCCTCCGCAGCGGCCACAGGGGCCGTACGCGCGGTACGCAACATACACTTAACCCTAACAAAGGACTAACAATCCCCTTATAGGCCACGAGGGTTAATGGAGCGTTCGCAAGGGGTTAGCAGGACGTTAAGAAGCGTTTTCTTCGCCCTGCGCTTTCGGCGAGCTACAGAGCCTATAGTTCCTTTGGAAAGATCACGCAGTCGGCACCTCCCCTTCATAGGGGGAGGATCAAGCTGGGGGTTCTTCGTTCTCAGAAGGCGCCTTGACTGGGCTTAGTTCACGCGGGCAGGCGCTTACGCCACCAGACTCCGCACCCGCTCCCACGCCGCTGCCACTGGCGCAAACGCCTCCCGATGATGCCGGCAAGGCCCATGCTCGCTTAGTGCCTTCATGTGCTGGGGCGTGGAATAGCCTTTGTGACCGCCAAAGCCAAAATCGGGTGCATCGCAATCCATGACCTGGCACATGCGATCCCGCGTCACCTTGGCGACGATGGACGCCGCCGCGATGGAAACGCTTCGCCCATCGCCCCCCACCAGCGCCAGTCCTTCGCAGGGCAGGCCCATGGGAACATCGCGTCCATCGATCAGCACGCGGTCGGGCACGAGGCACAGGTTCCTGGCCGCTTGCGCCATCGCCCAGAGGGTCGCCCCACGTATGTTGTGGCTAAGGATGATCGAAGGCGGCGCCACCACCACCGATACCATGGCGCTGGCAATGATCTGCTCAAACAGCGCCTCGCGCTGCTCTTCGTTCAGCTTCTTGGAATCGTTGAGCCCCGCCGGAATATTGTGAGGATCAAGGACCACGGCCGACACCACCACCGGACCAGCCAGCGGCCCGCGTCCGGCCTCGTCCACGCCGGCAACCACCTGCGCGCCGCGTGCCTTGAGCGCCAGCTCATGGGAATAGTCCGGCTCGGTCTGGATGATCGAATCAATCAGCATGGTGTGAGAATCGCCAGCTGGGCGCCCAAGTCAATTCCGGGCCGGCTGCCGCGACGTGGATTCACCAGCATTTGAGGGTCAGCTGTTCCATTCCACCCACAACACCAGGGTGAAGCGGTCGCCGCCCCAGTTCGGAAAATCGCCAACCACCACGGCAGCCAACGCGGCAAGCGTGAACGGCGATGCTGGCACGTTCACCTCCCGGTTGACGCCTCTGCCTTTTTGCTGTCGGTTCGCGCCGCTGCGTCAATCCCCGGGGCAGTGTTAGCTGGATAGTTCCATGATCCTCAAAAGCGGCGCGGCGCTCCTGTTCGACATCGACGGCACCCTGGCCGACACCGACCCTGTCCACCTTGCCGCCTTCAACCAGGCCTTTGCCCCTTTCGGTCACCAGTTCGACAGGGCGCGCTTTGTCCGGGATCTGCAGGGCCGCGCCAATGAAGATATTGCCGCCCACTTCATGCCCCATCTGCCCCATGACGAACGCATGGCCGTGATGATGGCAAAGGAAGCGCTGTTCCGCGACATTGCCGCCACGGAACTTCATGCTGTCACCGGCCTTTTCGAACTTCTCGATCTGGCCGACAGCTGGGGAATCCCCATGGCCGCTGTCACCAATGCGCCCCGGCCCAACGCCGACCTCATTCTCGGCGGTCTTGGCATCACCAATCGCTTCAAGGCCATCGTCATCGGCGACGAACTGCCCCACAGCAAGCCTCACCCATTTCCCTATCTCGAAGCTCTGCGCCTTCTTGGCGCCGACGCCGCCGCCACCATCGCCTTCGAGGATTCGCGCACCGGCCTTGCCTCGGCAGTCGCTGCAGGCATCGTGAGCGTGGGCATCCGCACTTCGCTTTCTCCCGCCGACATGCTCGCCGCCGGCGCCACGATCAGCACCGACAGCTACACCGATCCCTCTGTCCTCGCCCTGATCCAGAAACTCCTCGGCGCCTAGAACAAGCTCATCTGCCGGTCTTCCAAACGCGGTGCGATAAACAAGTCGTTGCGCAAGGCCGGCATTTTTCCGTCCAGCCCATAGCGCTCCCTTGCCTTTTGGAAGCGCTGCTGCAGCAGCGTAGCATAAGGACCTTCGCCCACCATGCGATTGCCAAAGCGCGAGTCATAATCCTTGCCCCCTCGTGTATCGCGCACCAGCGCCAGCACATGGCGCACTCGGTCCGGGAAATGGCGCAGGAGCCATTCGCGGAACACGTCACGCACTTCCCCGGGCAGACGCAGCAGGATCATCGAGGCGCTGATCGCGCCTTGGGCCTTGGCGGCGTCCAGGATGCGCTCAAGTTCCATGTCGTTGATCGCCGGGATCATGGGCGAAGCAAAAACCGCCACCGGAACACCCGCTTCGCTCAGGAGCCGCACGGCTTCAAGGCGCCGGGCAGGGGAGGACGCCCGCGGCTCCATCTTGCGCGACAGCTTGTGGTCCATCGAGGTGATCGAGATCGCGACCTTCACCAGCCCCAGCTTGGCAAGCTCGGTGAGCAGGTCGAGGTCGCGGATGATCAGCGCCGATTTAGTAGTGATCATCACCGGGTGACGCGTTTCCAGCATCACTTCCAGAATGCCGCGCGTCAGTTTGTGCTTGCGCTCGGCCGGTTGATACGGGTCCGTATTGGTGCCCATGGCCAAGGGCTTCACCCGGTAATTCTTGGCGCCGATTTCCGCCCGCAGCGCTTCAACCGCATTGGTTTTCACATAAATGTCGCGCTCGAACTCCACCCCTGCCGAATGGCCGAGGAAGGCATGGGTCGGCCGCGCATAGCAATAGGAACAGCCATGCTCGCAGCCGCGATAAGCATTGATCGAGCGCTCGAAGCCGATATCGGGGCTGTCATTGGTGGTGATAATGGTCTTGGCGCGCTCGCTGTGTTCCACCGTTTCAAAAATCGGCAGCGGCTCCACATTGTCCCAGCCGTCGTCGAACCGCTCGCGCGTCTGCTTCTCGAAACGACCGCTATGATTGCTCTGGGCGCCCCGGCCACGCACGCGGGCAGGGTCCAGCAATTCGCGCCGCGCCAGATCGGCGTCCCGGCTCCGGCTGAGCATTTCAAGCGCTTCAAAGGAAGGGGCCTGGTAAAGGGCCATGGTTCATCTCCTGCCAGCGGGCTGACAGGGCGAATCGCCTCTGCAAGCCTGGGGAGAACATCTAGCAGCGTCATGGGAACAAATCAAGAACACGGCTGCAAGTGCAGAGGGTGCGGTGCTCGCTGCCGCAACATATATGGGCAAGTCGCTCCTGCCTTCCAAGGTGCGAATGGGCGATTTCGCATCGCAGAAATGCGTTTGGGCGGCTGGACGCACCAAGCCGGCGCGCCTAAACAAGCAGGCCGATTTCCTGCGTCGGCATTTTCCGACGCGCGAACCCCAAGATCTGACCTCCCGAGGGCCAGACCACCGATCATTGCGCTTATCCACTCTGCTGACAGGGCTGTCGCAGAATTTTGTGACTTCGGCGTCGAACCACCAGGACGCCGATCGTCGCATCGCCGCCAGCGCAAAAACGAATGGTCAAGGAGATATCATGAGTACCGACGCTACCCATTTCGATGCGAGCCTTGCCGGCGCGCCGCCGGTCGCCCACACCGACCGGGCGCGCAACAAGCTGGTCATCGCCTTGCTCTTGGTCTCGACCTTTGTGGTGTTTCTCAACGAAACCATCATGAGCGTCGCCATTCCCCATCTCATGGTCGATCTGGGCGTTTCAGCAGGCGCTGCGCAATGGCTGACGACGGGCTTCCTCCTCACCATGGCCGTGGTGATCCCCATCACCGGCTTCCTGCTTCAGGTGCTCAATACCCGCCCGATCTTTCTTCTGGCCATGTCGGTGTTCACCGCCGGCACGCTGCTCTGCGCCGTTTCGCCTGGGCTGGAACTGCTGATCATCGGTCGTGTGGTGCAAGCCGTGGGCACGGCCATAATGATGCCCCTGCTGATGACCACGGTGATGACCCTGGTGCCGCCCGAAGAGCGCGGCCGCACCATGGGCAACACTTCCATTGTCATGTCGGTTGCCCCCGCCATCGGCCCTACCATTGGCGGCTTCATCCTCGCTCATTTCGAATGGCGTTGGATGTTTCTTCTGGTGCTGCCGATTGCCATCGGCGCGCTGATGCTGGGCTTCCGCAAGATCCAGAACGTGTCCACCCCGCGCCCTTCGCCGCTCGACGTGGTCTCGGTGATCTTGTCGGCCTTTGCCTTTGGCGGCCTCATCTATGGCCTCTCAAGCTTTGGCGAAAGCTTTGCACACCAGGGCGAGCCAAGCGCCATTCCCCTCTGGCTGCCGATCGCTGTTGGCGTCGTCGCCATGGTCGCGTTCGTCTGGCGCCAACTGCGCCTTCAGGCCGACAACAAGGCCCTGCTGGATCTTCGCGTCTTCCGGTCGCGCACCTACGCCGTGTCGGTCGGCATGATGCTGATCGCCATGATGGCTCTGTTCGGCACCATTATCCTGCTGCCGATCTATACGCAGAACGTTGTTGGCCTAGATACCCTGCAGACCGGGCTCCTGCTGCTGCCCGGCGGCCTCATCATGGGCATCATGGGCCCCATCGTCGGCCGGCTTTATGACCGTGTCGGCCCGACCGTGCTGGCGGTGCCTGGCGCCATCCTCGTCTCGGCTGTGCTCTGGGCACTCACCACCGTGGGCACCGGCACCTCCGTCTGGGCGCTGATGGCAGGTCACATGGTCCTGAGCGTTGGCCTTGCTTTGATCTTCACGCCAGTTTTCACCTCCTCCATGGGCTCGGTGCGCAAGGAACTCTACTCCCACGCCTCGGCCATTCTGGGCTCCGTGCAGCAATTGGCGGGCGCCGCGGGCATTGCCCTTTTTATCGCGCTGATGACCATCCGCACTGCGGCCCTTACCGCCGAAGGCCTCACGCCCGTCGAAGCTCTTGCTGGTGGTATCCGCTCGGCCTTCCTCGTGGGTGCCATCATCTCCCTCGGCGCCATCGTCGCTGCCTTCTTCATCCGCAAGCCCGAAGGCAGCGGCCCGGCAGGCCACGGCGGTCACTAAAAAAGAGGCTCTGTCCAGGACCTGGAGAGAGCCACCAAAACCAACCTCGCCCCGATGTCATCCCGGCCTCGAGCCGGGATCCATCTCGAGATGGTGGCCCGAACAATCACCCTAGGACGGTATTTCACGACACCCTAGTAGACCTCATGGTGAGCCTGTCGAACCACGAGGTCGTGGCATCTAAGCCCGCCCTATCGCTCATCCAGCCGCGGCATCAGCTCCACAAAATTGCACGGCTTGTGCCGGTAATCGAGCTGGTGGCTCAAAATACCCTCCCAGGCATCGCGGCAAGCGCCGCGCGACCCCGGCAGGCAAAACACAAACGTCGTCCCGATCAGCCCCGCCGTCGCCCGCGACTGCAAGGAACTCGTGCCCACCGTCGTCGCCGAATATTGGTGAAACAGGACCGAAAACCCTTCCATCCGCTTGTCGAACAGCGGCTCCACAGCCTCGGGCGTCACATCGCGCCCCGAAAACCCGGTGCCCCCCGTCGTCAGCACCACATCCACCCCGGGATCGGCCACAAACCCTTGCACGGCACGCCGGATTAGCTGAATATCGTCCCGCACCACCACCCGCTCGGCGCAGCGGTGCCCATCGGCTTCCAACAGGCTCCTGAGCAAGGCGCCGCCCGTATCGGTTTCAAGAGTGCGCGTATCGGAAACCGCAATTACCGCAATCGACAGTGGCTTGAACGCACGATCGGCGAAACGGTCGGTTTCAAACATGGCGCTGCTCTCCTGTGGCCGGGCCCGTGGCGGCAAGCTCTTCTGGCACGTCCGGCTCGTCCGGCGGCAAGACGAAATCGTCCTGTTCCGTGCGCGGATCAAGTACAATCGATTCCAGCGTCTGCTGCTTGTCATTGCCCATGGGCTGGAACGGCGTGCGCTCCGCCGCATCGATGCTCTTGCGGATGCGCATGCGCAGGAACGCGGCAACGCCCAGTAAGGCGTGGAAAATTGCCGTCACCACGAACAAGCCCACCGGCGACCACGCCCCCATGATCATGGACGCGACAGCCGGCCCGATCGCCAGCCCAGTGCCCAGGGTCAAGAGCATGCCGCCCGCGATCTTGGCGAAATCGCCCTCGCGCGCGAAGTCGTTGGCATGCGCCACGGCAATGGCATAGATGGGGTTGGCCGCAAAGCCATAGGCGGCGAACAAGACATACATCGCCCATCCTGCCTCTGGATTGATGATCACCGTCAGCGCGCCCACCAGTGCCGCAAGTCCCGCCAGCCCAATCAGCACGATTCGCCGGTCGATCCGGTCCGACAGCCGCCCTAAGGGAATTTGCCCCACGGCACCAAGAATGGCGGCAATCGAAAACAGCAAGGCGATCCCGCTGGCATCGAGCCCCCGCTCATAGCCATACACCGGGGCCAGCGTGCCGAACGCCCCATTGGCCATGCCCACCGAAAAGGCCGCAATCGCCGCCACGGGTGAGGTGCTGTAGAGCAGCCGCAAATCGATCCTGGCAGACGACAATGGCTTGGGCTGCGGGCTCGAGGTCAAGGCCGTCGGCAAGACGGCGCAGATAAAGCTGATGGCCCCGATCACGAAAGGCACATACCCAGCCGTTCCCGTGATCGACATGGCGATCTGCCCGATTGTGGACGAAGCCATGTTGATGGTCACATAAACCGAAAAGATCGTGCCCCGGCTCTTGTTGTCAGCCACTTCATTGAGCCAGCTCTCCACGATCATCGCTGCACCCGCAAAGCAGAAGCCGGAAAGCGCCCGCAGAACGATCCAGGACACATCGTTGATAAACAGGAGATTGAGCAGGATCGTAACCGTCCCAATCGCCGCCATCACCGAGAAGGCGCGAATATGGCCCACCTTGCGCACGATCAGCGGCACGCCGATCGAGCCGGCCACAAACCCCACCGACCAACCTGTGCCGATCAGCCCCAGCGCCAGAAGCGAGAATCCTTCCTCGGCCCCGCGGACCGAAAGGAGGAGACCCTGTAAGCCTCCACCGAACATAAGGAGGGCCGACCCTAAAAACAGGGCATAAATCTTGATAACGGAGGCCATGGCGCTTTCGGCTTGGAAGGGGAATGCAACGCTGCAAATCACGCAAGGGTGACAATAGCGCGGCAATCGCAGGAGGGTAGGAAATTTGTTGATGACAAGCCAAGGACGACGACCACAAATCGTCACCCTCGGGCGCGACCCGAGGGTTCTACACTTGCGGAGCTTCAATTAAGTACAGATCCCTTGGGTCAAGCCGAAGTGTGACGATCGTGTATGTGGTGCGACAACGTACTCACCCTAGACCAAGCCCAGTTCAACCATCTTCATCTTCAAGCTCAGCAAATCCCGCCAGGCCTGCTGCTTGGCCGGTGGATTGCGCAGCAAATACGCCGGATGCAGCGTCGGCATCGCCTCTACGCCATGAGCGCCGATGCTGACCGGGCTCCACTTGCCCCGCATTTTGATGATCCCGGCCGTGGTCTGGAACACGGTCTGCATTGCCGGCCCGCCCAGCGTTACGACGATCCTGGGGGCAACCAGTTCCACCTGCCGCTGCAGAAACGGCAGGCACAGGGCAATTTCTTCCGGCGTCGGTGCCCGATTGCCCGGCGGCCGCCACGGCACGGTGTTGGCAATGTAAACCTTGCTCCGATCCAGCCCGATCGCTGCGAGCATCCTGTTCAGCAGCTGCCCGGACTTGCCCACAAATGGCTTGCCCTGCCTGTCCTCTTCGGCCCCCGGCGCTTCCCCGATCAGCATGATTTGGGCCTCTGGATTGCCATCCGCAAACACCAGCTGCGTGGCCCGCAGCTTGAGCCCGCACCCATCATAGGCGCCCAGAATTGCCTGCAGCTCATCCAGTGTTTGCGCCTGCGAGGCCAGCGCCCGCGCTTCACCGGGATCCCCGCCCAGCGCCAGCATAGGAGCCGCGCGCTCCGCGGGCGGCTCGGCCTGCGGGGCAGGGGGCGGCGTGACTCTTGGCGGCGGACGCTGCGCGAAGCGGTCAACCGGCTCCTCGCCCACGGCAATATCGACGCCCGCGGCCCTGTACCACTCAAGAATGGACAGCATTTCCTCGCGATTTAGCGGTCGATCTTCAGCCATGTTCTCTGTTATGTCACAGCGCGTTTGGCGGGGCCACCCGCGCATCTCAAGGGCAAGGGCTTCCTATATGGCAGACGCCGGTTCGCGCGAAACGATTTCGACCGATGTGCTGATCGTGGGCGCGGGGCCCTCCGGGCTTGCCGCCGCTATCCGCCTCAAGCAGCGCCATCCCGAACTGGGCGTCACCGTTGTCGAAAAATCCGCCGAACTGGGCGGCCACATTCTTTCCGGCGCCGTCATGGATCCGCGCGGCCTTGATGCGCTCATTCCCGACTGGCGCCTCAAGGGCGCTCCCGTTGGCCCCGACGTCACCACCGACACTTACCATTTTCTCACCGCCTCGGGCGATTTTGCGCTGCCCCACCAATTGCTTCCGCCCCAGATGCGCACGCCCGACGGGGTCATCATCAGCCTGGGCAATCTCGTGCGCTGGCTGGGTGAACAGGCCGCTGAGTTGGGGGTGGACATCTTCCCCATGACCGCCGCTGTGGATGTCCTTGGCCCCGAAAACGGTCCCGTTCGGGGCATCATCACCGGCGATCTCGGCCGCGATCATGCCGGCAATCCCAAGCCAGGCTTTGCCGAAGGCATCGCGCTCGAAGCCAAATACACCCTGATCGCCGAAGGGGCTCGCGGCTCCCTCGCCAAAAAGATCATCGGAACCCACCATCTCGAACGCGGTCCACAAAAATACGGGCTCGGTATCAAGGAAGTCTGGGAAATCCCCGCCGACCGCCACCAACCGGGCAGGGTGGACCACTATCTCGGCTTCCCCTTCGACAACCGCACCTCCGGCGGCGGCTTCGCCTATCATGCGGAAGACCGCAAGCTCTACCTCGGCCTCGTCA
Organism: Devosia submarina; assembly: GCF_003056345.1. Classification (GTDB taxonomy): domain Bacteria; phylum Pseudomonadota; class Alphaproteobacteria; order Rhizobiales; family Devosiaceae; genus Devosia; species Devosia submarina. The sequence continues at coordinate 325,940 of NZ_PYWB01000001.1, forward strand.
CCTACCTTGACTACCGCAATCCCACGCTCTCTCCATTCGACGAGTTCGGGCGTTTCAAGACCCATCCCTCCATCGCCCGCCTGCTCGATGGCGCCACGCGCATCAGCTACGGCGCCCGCGCTCTGGCCGCTGGCGGCTGGCAATCCATCCCCACGCTCGCCTTTTCAGGCGGTGGCCTTATTGGTTGCGCCGCCGGCTTCATGAACACGCCGCGCCTCAAGGCCATCCACAACGCCATCCTCTCCGGGATAGGTGCCGCCGACGCGGTGGGCGCCGCCATTGCGCAGGGCCGCCAGCACGACGTCATCGCCGATCTCGGCCACAAGATCATGGCGACCGGCATTGCCGCCGAGCTCAAGCCCGTTCGCAACGTCAAGCCGCTTTGGTCGCGCCTGGGCACATTGGGCGGCGCCCTAGCCGCGGGGATTGATATGTGGACCTCGTCCATCCTCGGCCGCTCCCTCCTGGGCACGCTCGAGCATAAGGAGCGCGACTACCAGGGCCTCCGGCCCCTCGCCATGCAACCGCCCATGACCTACCCAAAGCCCGACGGCAAGCTCCGCTCTGATCGCGCCTCATCGGTCTACCTGGCCAACATCGCCCATGACGAAGACCAGCCCGTCCACCTTGTGCTGAGCGACCCCGCCGTTCCCATCCGCGACAATCTCCCCACCTATGGCGAACCCGCGCCGCTTTATTGCCCGGCCGGCGTCTATGAGGTCGCCGAGGAAGCCGGCAAGCCCGTCTTCCGCATCCACGCTGCCAATTGCGTTCACTGCAAGACCTGCGACATCAAGGATCCGGCTCAAAACATAAATTGGGTGCCCCCCGAAGGCGGCAGCGGTCCCAATTACGCCGGGATGTAAGGTCATTTGATCACGCTCTGTAGCGCTCTCTTGCGATATCGGGGCAAACCAGACAATCTCGCCGCCCAAATGGACTTCAGGGAGAACCATTCCTCGTGACATCGCTTGTGACCCGCCTCGCACGCCCGGCCCTTGCGGTCCTTTTGCTCGCGACAACGGCGCTCCCGTCAGCCTTTGCAGCTCCATCTGTTCAGACGGCGCAATCCGATCCCTTTGCGGGCTTTGATCTCATGCCCATGGTGCGGGCCAGCCCCACCGGCTCTTTCATGGCCGGCCAGCAGGCGCTCAAGGATTTGCGCACTGATGAGGCTGCGCGCTATTTCTTCCAGGCTGCGCAAAGCGAGTGGGAAAACCCGCTCCTTGTTGAGCGCGCCTTTATCGCCTTTGCCGCCGACGGCCAGATCGGGCAGGCAGCCTCCACCGCCCGTCACCTCTTGGAGCTCGATGGCAACAACGAGCTCGCCGAACTTATTGTCGCCACCGAAGCACTCAAGGAGCGCCGCTACAACGCTGCTGAGCGCATGCTCAATGCCCTGGGGCAGGACAGCTTCACCGGCATAACCGCCACCATCCTGCGCGCCTGGGCCCTGGTGGGCGACAATCGCAAGCGCGAAGCCGATGCCGTGCTGGACGAACTCGGCCAAACCGGCCTTGAGGATTTTCTTGTATTCCACCGCGCCCTGATGGCCGAAACGGCCGGCGACATCGACGAAGCCGTCGTCCTGGCCGGCCAGGCCTATGACAACGAGCCCTATGTTGCCCGTGTCGTGGAAGTTTATGCCCGCATCCTCGCCAATGCAGGCCGGTTCGATGAAGCCCGCGAGATCATCGCGCAGTTCGAAGGGCAGGGGCTCACCCACCCCATTGTTTCCAATGTGAAGCGCCAGGTCGAAGCCGGCCAACGCCCCGGTGTGTTTGCCACCAATGTGCAGGTCGGCGCGGCCGAAATGTTCCACGGCATCGGCGTGGCCCTGGCCCGTGACGGCAGCCGCGACCTCTCTCTCGTTTTCCTGCGCATGGGGCTTTATCTTGATCCCGCGGCCGACGTGATCACCCTGGCGCTCGGGCAGTTGCTTGATGCTGCCGACCAGCACGAAGCCGCCAATCGTATCTACGAAGCCGTGCCCGCCAATTCGGCCATGAAGTCCACGGCGGTTGTTCGCATTGCCACCAATCTCGACAATCTGGGTGACCGCGAGGAGGCTCTCCGCCGCCTCAACAACATCGTTGCGACCCGCCCAGACGATCTCGATGCGGTTTCTGTTCTTGGCGATCTGCTGCGCACTGACGAGCAATACGCCGCCGCTGCCGAAGCCTACACCAAGGCCCTTGAGATAACGGGCGGCAACAATCCACCCGATTGGCGCTTCTACTATGTCCGCGGCATTGCCTATGAGCGCAACAAGGAGTGGCCCAAAGCCGAAGCCGATTTCCTGAAAGCCCTCGAGCTCAATCCCGATCAGCCCGCCGTTCTCAACTATCTCGGTTACAGCTGGATCGACAAGGACATGCACCTCGAGGAAGCCCTCGGCATGATCGAAAAGGCCGTCGCCGCCGCCCCGCAGGATGGCTATATCGTCGATTCGCTCGGTTGGGCCTTCTACAAGCTTGGTCGCATCGATGAAGCGGTGAAGACGCTGGAACAAGCTGTGCTCATGCTGCCCACCGATCCCGAGATCAACGACCATCTGGGCGATGCCTATTGGAAGGCCGGCCGCCAACTCGAAGCGCGCTTTCAGTGGAACATCGCGAGTTCAGTAGACACGGTCGGCACCGTCAAGGAACGCGCCGCCCCCAAGCTGGCCGAAGGGCTCACCCAAGAGAACGAGACTGAATAGCTTGCTCGAGCCCATAATCCAGCTCGCTCCCGCCAAGGTCAATCTGGCGCTGCACGTCGTGCGGCGCCGGGAAGACGGCTATCATGATCTTGAAAGCCTGGTGGTCTTCGCTGACCTCGCCGACGAACTCGAAGCCGTCGCGGCCGAAACCGATTCACTCGTCGTAATCGGTCCTTTCGCCAAGAACCTTGGCAGTGGCGAAGGCAATCTCGTGCTGCGCGCCATTGCCGCTTTTCGCGCGCGCTGGCCAGGTGCCGTTGCCGACGGCCTGGCGCTGCGCCTCACCAAAAACCTGCCCGTAGCGGCCGGCATTGGTGGCGGTTCTGCCGACGCTGCGGCAGCGCTGCGCCTGATGGCCGGGCTTTCCAGCCACGCCATCCCCTTTGCCGAACTCTCCGATCTTGCTGCGCGCTTGGGTGCCGATGTGCCCGCCTGCCTCGTCTCGGCGCCCTTGCTCGCGCGGGGTGTGGGCGAACTGCTGTCGGCGCTCCCCGAATTTCCCGCGCTTCACATCGTTCTCGTCAATCCCCTCGTGCCGTTGCCCACGGCTGACGTGTTCCGGCGCCTGCGCGCCCACGACAACTACCCCTTGCCCGAACTTCCTTCGCCCCTGACACGTCCCGCCCAGCTTGGTATCTGGCTCGCCGAAACCCGCAACGATCTCCAGCCCCCGGCCGTCAAGCTGGTCCCCATCATCGGGGACATCGTCGAGCAACTCGCTGCAACCCAGGGCTGCATCCTGGCCCGCATGTCAGGCTCCGGCGCAACCTGCTTCGGCCTCTTTGGCTCCGAAGGCCAGGCCCACCAGGCGGCTCAGACCCTGCGCGCCACCCATCCCGACCATTGGGTCGCCGCTGCCCCGCTTTTGGTGCCTTAGCGCATCACTTCCACCAGGATGACCCCGAGCACGATGTCATCCCGGACGCCTCGACTAGCCCACCGGCTCCCACAACTCGATCGGATTGCCCTCCGGATCGTGGATGCGTGCGAACCGCCCCGTTTGAGGCGTATCCCACTCCGCCCGTGTCTCGACGGCAATGCCCGCCGCCTCAAGCGCTGCCATCAACTCATCTAGATCATCCACCCGAAAGTTGATCATCCATTGCTTGTCCGCCGGGAAATAATCCGAACTCTCCCTAAACGGCGCAAACACGGTCATCCCTGCCCCCTGCTGCCAGAAGCCCGGCACCCCAAGGTGGCGCTCATACCATTGCGCAAGCGCCTCATTGTCCCGCGCTCGGAAAAATACGCCACCGATCCCGATTGCCTTCGCCATCCCCAGATCCTCCCGTGCCGATCAAACAATCTTCGCTTCCCGAGCACAATGCTTCGGATGGGTTTGGCAGACGCAAGGGCATGTGATGCACGACGCTGTGACGAGCTAGATCGGCAACCGGACACCTTCCGCCCCGTTTCCCCATATTGGGAGGTTTGTCATGACACAGGACAGCTTGCCGGCCAGTTCAAAAGAACAATCAACCGCTTCGGCCCGAAGCTCGCAACACCTGCCTGACGGGATGTACAATGTTGTTTTCCGCGTACAAGGACGGCAAGCATCGGGCGTCGTCGTGATCCACGGCTACAAATTCGCCGGCGGTGACAGCGGAATGGCCTATTACGGCAATTTCACTGAAACCGGCTCCATTCTCCACGCTCATGTCACCACGCTGAGACACACCGAGACGGGAGGCATTGCGCTGCTTGGCGCAGACAATCTCGATTTCTCCGCCGAAGGACAACCAACACCGAACGGCGCCTATTTCACTGGCACCGCGCGACCAATAGGTCATAGATTCGAGATCACGCTGGCGAAACTGGCGACACCCGGCTTTTCGGTTTAGCGCTCCCAAAAAGCCTCATGGTGAGCTTGTCGAACCACGAGGCCAAGCGAGTGGAGCCCCTGGCCTCAAATCAATACGCCCGAGCCACGCTGTGCTCGACCACATCGACCAGCAGCGCCCGCATTTCGCTCTCGGGCAAAACGCTTAGCGCTTGTTGTGCTGCCCGGGCATGGGCCTGGGCCTGCTGCAGCGTGCGATCGAGCGTATTGTAGCGCTCCATCACACCGACCACCGCCCGCACCTGCGCATCGGTGGCATCGGCCTTGCCGAGTGCGCTCGATATCGTCTCGCGCTCGGCTTCTGTGCCTTCCGCCAGCGCCAGGATCACTGGCAGGGTCATCTTGCCCTCGCGCAGATCATCGCCGACATTCTTTCCCAGCGTGCCCGACTGCCCGCCATAGTCGAGCGCATCGTCAACCAGCTGGAAGGCATTGCCCAGTTCGAGCCCATAGGTCGCCAGCGCCTTGCGCCCGATTTCGTCCGCACCGCCGGACATCGCGCCCACTTCGCAGGCGGCCTGGAACAGGACGGCTGTCTTGGCGCGGATCACTTCGGCATAATCCTCCGGCGTCGTGGTCAAATCACCGGTCTTGGCCAGCTGGAACACTTCGCCTTCGGCCATCACGGCCGATGCCGAGGACAGGACACCCAGCGACGCAAGATCGCCTGTTTCCACCATCATCATGAAGGCCTGGCCCAGAAGGAAATCCCCCACCAGGATGGATGCCTTGTTGCCCCACACCATGCGTGCCGCAGGCTTGCCGCGCCGCATGTCGCTTTCATCGACCACATCATCGTGCAGCAGCGTCGCGTTGTGCATGAATTCAACGGCGGCCGCGAAATTGATCGCGCTGCCATTGCCCTTGCCGAACAAGGTGGCTGCAGCCACCGTCAGCATTGGGCGCAAGCGCTTGCCGCCGCTCTCGATCAGATAGCGGGCGAGCTCGGGCACCATGTCGACATGCGAATCGGCGCGCGACAGAATCAGCGCATTGACCTTGGACATGTCAAAGGCCGTTGCCTGGAGCAGCCGGTCGATCGGGTTCGCCGCTGGCGTTTCTTGTATTTGCGTCAGAACTGACACCAAACCATCCGTCCTCGTTTGCCACCCGGCAAATCTGGTTGAGCCCGCCGCACCTGCGCATGTAAGGTCAAGCAAAACCGGCCTTTTCGGGTGCGATGTCCCTAGACCAGCCAGACAGCTTTGTAAAACACCAAACCGTAACGCGCGATGCCTTTTTGGGCGGCAGGCTCACTGTGTCGCAGCCCCGCCACGGTTTCCGCGCCGGCCTCGACAGCGTTCTGCTGGGCGCATCGGTAGGCCCATCGGCCCGGCGCCTGCTCGACCTGGGCGCTGGCGTCGGCACGGCAAGCCTCGTCGCCCTTCGCCTCAATCCCGATCTCCAAGCCACATTGGCAGAGCGCGACCCAGACATGGTCGCCCTCGCGCAGGGCAATCTTGCCAACAACAACCTCCTTGATCGTGCCTCCGCCATTGCTGTCGATGTCACCGCCAGGGGCGCCGAACGCCTTGCGGCAGGGCTTGCGGAAAACGCGTTCGACACGATCATTGCCAATCCTCCGTTTTTCGACGGGTCCGCTGGCACCCATGCTGCCGATCCGAGCCGGGCAGGGGCCCGCCATATGGATGCGGCAGCACTCGACCTCTGGGTCAAAAGCGCAGCCACATCCGCTGCGGCCGGCGCCCAGATCATCTTTATCTTCCCAGCAAGCGAGTTGCCTTCCCTTCTCGCCAGTTTCGACCAGCGCTTTGGCGCCATCACCATCCTCCCGCTTGCGCCACGCCCCGACGCCCCCGCGACCCGCATGCTGATCCGCGCCCGCAAGGGTTCGCGTGCGCCGCTGTCCCTGCTGCACACCCGCGCCCTGCATGAGGCCGATGGCCGCGCCTTCGCCCCGGCGTTCGACGCAATCTTTCGTGGAGAACAAGGGCTTGTCTGGTAATCACCGGCCTTAGCCCCTAAATCTTGCGCGCATGGGAGAACATCGACACATGGCCGAATTGACCAATGGGCGCCGCAACTGGCTGCAGCGCTTCCTGCGCCAGGGCAAGACCACCATTCCCGTTGTGCGCCTACATGGCGTGATTGCCGCCGAACAGCGTCAGGGTCGGCTCAATATCGCCACGGTCAATCCGCTGCTCGAGCGCGCCTTCGCCATCAAGTCGGCCCCGGCCGTCGCCATCATCGTCAACTCCCCCGGCGGCTCCCCCGTCCAGAGCCGCCTCATCGGCAAGCGCATCCGCGACCTCGCCGACCAGCATGGCAAGCCGGTTCTCGTCTTCGTGGAAGACGCCGCAGCCTCTGGCGGCTATTTCATCGCCATCGCCGGCGACGAAATCATTGTCGATCCATCCTCAATCGTGGGCTCCATCGGCGTCATCATGGCCGGCTTCGGCTTTGTCGGTGCGCTCGACAAGCTCGGCATAGAACGCCGCGTCCACACCGCCGGCAACAACAAGTCCACGCTCGATCCCTTCCTCCCCGAAAAGCAGAGCGATATCGACCGCATCAAGCAGTTTGAACTCGACATCCACCAGGTCTTCATCGACGCGGTGAAGTCGCGCCGCGGCAGCAAGCTCAAGGCTCCCGACGAGCAGCTCTTTACCGGCGAATGGTGGACCGGCAGTCGCGGGGTGGAACTGGGCCTTGTCGACGCGCTCGGCGACATACACGAGGTCCTCCAAACCCGCTACGGCAAGGACCTCAACCTCAAGATCATCGCCCCCAAGCGCCCCTTCTTCGGCATTCCGCGCTTGGGCTTCTCTGCCCAGACATTCGCCACCGACGTCTCCGCCACTCTTGAAGATCGTGCCCTCTGGGCTCGCCTGGGGCTCTAAGCCATGCTCTTGCGCATCATCATCATCCTGGCGCTGGCCGCGATCATTATCCTGGGCATCCGCCGGATCTACATGGATTGGACCGGCAAGTTCAAAGCCGATGAACAGGAAGCTCGACGCTTGCGCCGTGAGCGTGACCTGCGCGAGCGTGACCAGCCCGGCGTCATCGATCTTACCCGCGACAAGGACGGCACCTTCCGCCCAGGCGATCGCGACAAGCGCAGTTGACCCAGTGAAGCGCTCAAACTAGAGCTTTGTCCCGCAATCTAGGGACTGCCACATGACCAATCGCCCGCCCCATCTGGACCCGAAGAACTCGTTCCAGGGCCTCATCCTGACGCTGCAGAATTTCTGGGCGGCGCAAGGTTGTGTGATCCTGCAGCCCTATGACATGCAGATGGGTGCCGGCACGTTCCACACGGCGACCACCTTGCGCGCCCTGGGCCCGCGCCCGTGGAAGGCTGCCTATGTGCAGCCCTCCCGCCGACCCAAGGATGGCCGCTATGGCGAAAACCCCAATCGACTTCAGCACTACTACCAGTTCCAGGTGATCCTGAAGCCATCCCCGCCCAACATTCAGGACCTATACCTGCAGTCGCTCGCCGAGATCGGCCTCGATTCCGCGCTCCATGACATCCGCTTCGTGGAAGACGATTGGGAAAGTCCGACGCTAGGCGCCTGGGGCCTGGGCTGGGAATGCTGGTGCGACGGCATGGAAGTGTCCCAGTTCACCTACTTCCAGCAGGTTGCGGGCTTTGAATGCTCGCCCGTTCCCGGCGAGATCACCTACGGGCTTGAACGCCTCGCCATGTATGTGCAGGGCGTGGAAAACGTCTACGACCTCAACTTCAACGGCGGCACGGGCGACGATCGCGTCTCCTATGGCGATGTGTTCCTCCAGAACGAGCAGGAATCATCGAAATACAATTTCGAGGTCGCCAACACCGAAGTTCTCTTCCGCCACTTTGCCGACGCCGAGAACGAGTGCCGCGCGATCCTGGAAAAGAGCGCCGAAGGCAATCGCCACACCATGGCCATCCCTGCCTATGAGCAGGTGATCAAAGCCTCGCACAACTTCAACCTCCTTGACGCCCGCGGTGCCATCTCAGTCACCGAGCGACAAAGCTACATCCTGCGCATCCGCGAACTCGCCAAATCTTGTGGCGAAGCGTGGCTCCAAACCGAAGGCGGCAGCGCCGCTTAGCTCCCGCGCCCCTCAAGAAACACGGTACAAGCCATGCCCGAACTGCTGCTCGAACTCTTCTCCGAGGAAATCCCCGCCCGTTTCCAGCGCCGCGCCGCCGAAGACCTGCGCAAGGCCGTTACCAATGCCTTGGTGGATGCTGGCCTTGTCTATGAAGGCGCCAAGGCCTTCGCGACGCCCCGCCGCCTGGCCCTCACCGTCACAGGTCTGCCGGTCCGCTCGCCCGACACGCGCGAAGAAAAGAAGGGCCCCAAGGTCGGCGCACCCCAGCCTGCCATCGACGGCTTCCTGCGCGCTGCAGGCCTTCAATCCATTGATCAGGCCCAGGTGCAGTCCGATCCCAAGAAGGGCGATTTCTACCTGGCCCAGATCAACAAGCCTGGTGCCGACGCCATCGCGCTCCTCTCGGCCATCCTGCCCAAGGTCCTGACCGATTTCCCCTGGGCCAAGTCCATGCGCTGGGGCACCGGCAGCTTCAACTGGGTGCGCCCCCTGCGCGCCATCACCGCAACCTTTGGCAGCGAAACCGAAGACCCGGTGGTGATCCCCTTCACCGCCAACGACGTCCAATCCGGCCAAACCACCTTCGGCCACCGCTTCCTTGCGCCGCAAGCCATCCCGGTCCGGCGCTTCGATGATTATGTGACCGCGCTGGAACGCGCCAAGGTCGTCCTCGACATCGATCGCCGCAAGGACATCATCCGCTCCGAAGCTGAACACCTCGCCTTTGCCCAAGGGTTGAGCCTCATCAACGACGAAGGCCTGCTCGAAGAAGTCGCCGGCCTTGTCGAATGGCCCGTGGTCATGATGGGCACCTTTGATCCCGATTTCCTCAAGCTTCCCGAGGAGGTCATCATTGCCACCATCCGAGCCAACCAGAAATGCTTCTGCCTGCGCGACAAATCCGGCAAGCTCGCCCCCAATTTCATCATCACCGCCAACACGGTCGCCACCGATGGTGGCGCCATCATCACCGCCGGCAATGAGCGCGTTATCCGCGCCCGGCTCAGCGATGCTGCCTTCTTCTACAACGGCGATCTGGCGACGCCGCTCGAACATTCCATCCCCAAGCTCGAGGACAGCATTTTCCACGCCAAGCTCGGCACCCAGTTTGCTCGTGTGGAGCGCCTTGTGAAGCTTGCCGGCGAAATCGCCCCGCAAGTGGGCGCTGATCCAGAACGTGCCAAGCGCGCCGCCATGCTCGCCAAGGCCGATCTTTCCACCGGCATGGTGGGTGAATTCCCCGAGCTGCAGGGACTCATGGGCCGCTACTACGCATCCGCGCAGGGCGAACCCGCCGACATCTCAACGGCCATCGAGATGCATTATAAGCCGCTCGGCCCAACCGATCAGGTGCCGACCGAACCCACCTCCATCGCTGTCGCGCTAGCGGACAAGCTCGATCTGCTCACCGGCTTCTGGGCTATCGATGAAAAGCCGACAGGTTCGCGCGATCCCTTTGCGCTTCGCCGCGCAGCGCTGGGTGTCATCCGCATCATCACCGAGAATGGTCTGCGCTTCCCGCTCCAGGTCGAGCCGGACCTCCTGTCCTTCTTCCACGATCGCCTGAAAGTCTCGCTGCGCGATGCCGGCGCCCGTCACGACCTCGTCGATGCGGTCCTCTCCTCCGACAGCACTGACATTCTCCAGATCACCCAGCGTGCTGAGGCCCTCTCGACGCTCCTGTCGTCCGCCGATGGGCAGAACCTCCTCGCCGGCTACAAGCGTGCCGCCAACATCCTCGCCGCCGAAGAAAAGAAGGACGGCAAAAACTATCGAGGCACTGTCGACCAAGGCCTTTTGCAGGGCAGCGAAGAAACCGCCTTGGCCTTTGCTGTCGATGCGGTCAACGCCGCCGTCGCCAGCCATGTTGCGGCCGACGACTACAAGGGCGCCATGGCCGAACTCGCCACCCTGCGTGCCCCAGTCGACGCCTTCTTTGAAGCCGTCCTTGTCAACGACAGCAATCCCGACGTCCGCGCCAACCGCCTTAACCTGCTGGCGCGCTTGCGCAACACCATGCATCTGGTTGCCGACTTCAGCAAGATAGCTGGCTAAGGAGACGGAACCGCGCAGCCTTTGCGCGGTTCACATCCTCACCGGTTCTGGAGAGGATGAGACCCCATGAGTGTTGGCCTGCTTGCATTGTTTGATGACGTGGCGGGTCTCGTCAAAGTAGCCGCCGCTTCCCTGGACGATGTTGCCGGGCAAGCCTCGCGGGCCGGGCTCAAGGCGGCCGGCGCCGTGATCGACGATGCCGCCGTCACACCCAATTACGTGCATGGCTTTTCGGCCGACCGTGAACTGCCTATCGTCGGCCGCATCGCCCTGGGCTCCATCAAGAACAAGCTCCTCTTCCTGCTTCCCGCAGCGCTGCTCCTGAGCCTTTTCGCGCCCTGGCTCATCACGCCTCTGCTGATGATTGGCGGCGCTTATCTTTGCTACGAAGGTGCCGAAAAGATCTTCCATGCCCTGGCGCCCCACAGCGCCGAAAAGCACGAGGAGATCATCGAGCCCATCGCCGTTGATCCCAAGACGCTCGAAGAACAAAAAATTGCCGGCGCCATCAAGACTGATTTCATCCTCTCCGCCGAGATCATGACCATCGCGCTCGCCGCCATCGAGGCTCCCAATATCTGGGAACAAGCCCTCATCCTGGCTGTGGTGGCCGTCGGCATCACCATCGCCGTTTACGGCGTTGTCGCCCTGATCGTCAAAGGCGACGATGCCGGCCTTTGGCTTGCCAAGCACGGCCGCACGGGCTTCGGCCGCAGTTTTGGCCGTGGCATCGTCAAGGCCATGCCCAGTGTCATGCGCATCCTCGCCATTGTCGGCACGGCCGCCATGACCTGGGTCGGCGGCAGCATCGTCGCCCACGGCCTTTACGAATTTGGCGTGGATGCCCCCGAACACATCATCGAAGCGGCCGCCCACTGGGCCGAACACACCTTCCCCGCCATCGCAGCCTTCGCCGGCTGGCTCGCCACCGCCGCCGTTGACTTCGTCTTCGGCATCCTCCTCGGCGCCCTCCTGATCCCCGTCGCCAGCCACATCATCGCCCCAGCCCTGCGCGCCATCAAGCGCCTGCTGCCCAAGCGAGCCTAAGGGCAGGGCGCTCTAACCCTCGCCATCAGCTTTCATCCGCCCACCGCCCGTCACCCCACCCACCGCGCGTCACCCTCGGGCTCGACCCGAGGGCCCTTCACTGGCGGAGGGCAGGACAAAGTGCAGTCTCCTCGGGTCAGGCCCGAGGATGACGATCCGTGCAATTCGATTGTCTGGCTCACCCGAATGCCCAACGAGCTAGGGACCGGTCACAAATCTTGCAGTCGACACCCTCCCCCTTTGCGGGGAGGGATCAAGGGTGGGGGCGGTGAGCCCTGATCTCCCCGCCTAAAGCAGTCGCCCCCTCAAACCGGCGGCATCAACCGCGCGCCACCCTTCTTGAACGGCGCCATGCCCTCGTTGGCCAACTGGTCGGCACGCTCATTGAGCTCATGCCCGGCGTGCCCCTTGACCCATTTCCACTCGATCGTATGCCGCTTGGTGGCCTCGTCCAGCGCCTGCCACAGCTCGAGGTTCTTCACCGGCTTCTTGTCCGCCGTTTTCCACCCATTGCGCTTCCAGCCGTGAATCCAGCTTTGCACGCCATTCTTCACATATTGGCTGTCGGTATGGATCTCCACCGTGCAGGGACGCTTGAGCGCCGTCAGCGCTTCGATGGCCGCCGTCAGCTCCATCTTGTTGTTGGTCGTCAGCGCCTCGCCGCCCTTGAGCTCCTTGGTGTGCCCACCATACTCAAGGATTGCGCCCCAGCCGCCCGGCCCGGGATTGCCCGAACAGGCCCCGTCGGTATGGATAACGACCTTGTCGCTCAAGCGGCAGTCTTTCGCAGGATGTGGAACTGGCATTCCTGGTTATCGAGAATGCCCACATGCGTTTTTTCCATGCCGATCCGCGCGAGAACCGCCAGCGAGGCGCTATTGCGCACATCGGCAAAACCCAGGAAATAATCCCAGTCTGTTTCGCGGAAAATCCAGTCGCGCAAACCGCTCGCCGCCTCGGTGGCATAGCCCTGCCCATGATAGGCCGGCAACAAGGCATAGCCGATCTCCGGCTCCCCCTTGTCCCCGAAGAGCCCAAACCCAGCCCGCCCGATGAAGACACCATCGCTCTTGCGCACGAGCCGCAGCTTGCCCATGCGATGTTGAGCAAAATTGTCTCGCCACACGGCAAGCCGCGCTTCGGCCTTTTCAAGGCTCCAGGGCCGGCCATCGGCATCCAGATACCGTGCCACCCGAGGATCGCCATGCAGCGCCAGGAGATCGTCAAGCTGATCCTCCCGCCATCCGCTCAGGATCAGCCGGTCGGTTTCAAACAAACGCAAATCATTCATCGCGAAACAGCAGCCTCGATCGTGCGCAGCTCGCGCGGAATGTTGAATGCAATATTTTCCCTCGCGGTCACCCGCGCCTCCACCTTGATCGCGAACCGTTGCGCGAAAGCCTCGATCACTTCATCCACGAGCTTTTCGGGCGCTGAAGCCCCCGCCGAAACGCCCAGCGAGCGGATTCCCTCGTAGCGCGACCAGTCGATTTCCGAAGCACGATCCACCAGCACCGCATTGGTGCAGCCGGCGCGCTCGGCCACTTCCACCAGCCGCAAGGAATTGGACGAATTGGGCGAACCCACGACGATCATCGCATCCACTTCCGGCGCCACGGCCTTGATGGCCTCCTGCCGGTTGGTGGTGGCGTAGCAGATGTCTTCCTTATGCGGCCCGTTGATCGCAGGGAAGCGCAGCTTGAGCGCTTCCACGATTTCGCGCGTATCGTCCACCGACAGCGTCGTCTGCGTGACAAATGCCAGATTAGCCGGATCGCGCGGCACAAAGGCCTGCGCATCCTCTACCGTCTCGATCAGGCTGATGGACCCCGGCGGTAACTGCCCCATCGTCCCCACGACTTCGGGATGCCCCTTGTGCCCGATCAGCACGATCTCGTGCCCCTCGGCATGGTGGCGCTGGGCCTCCACATGCACCTTGCTCACCAGCGGGCAGGTCGCATCAAGGAAAAACATGTTCCGGCTCTTGGCATCCGCCGGCACAGATTTGGGCACGCCATGAGCCGAGAAAACCACCGGCGCGTCGGTTTCTGGAATTTCGCTCAATTCCTCGACAAACACGGCGCCTTTGTCGCGCAACCCATCCACCACATATTTGTTGTGAACGATCGCATGGCGCACATAAACCGGCGCCCCATATTTCTCGAGCGCCAGCTCGACGATCTGGATTGCCCTGTCCACCCCCGCGCAAAAACCGCGTGGGGCACACAAGAGGATGTCTAGTTCTGGCCGCTTTTCCATAAGAGATCAGATGCTTTCGCTCGCCCAGCAAGTCAAGTCTTGTCACAGAAGAGCGACCGCAAATGAGCTTATGCAAAAAAGGTGCTCCAAGTTCTCCCACCCACCGGCGCCACCCTCCCCCTAGCGGGGACGGCAGGGTGGGGGGCTGACAGCCAAAATACGAATAGAGGCTGGTCCAGTAACTTCCCGGAGCGGCTAAGGACCACATAGCCATCCAGTTGCCGGACTGCCCTACGATAGGCAATATGCCTCCAACAAAGAAACAAGGAATTCAGTGTGAGCTTGGCGCAGGAAATGTTCGCGATTGCCCCCGCCGTGGGAAAAGCGAATCTATCCGCCAGCCAGCTCAAGCTCCTGAGCGGCAAGGCGCGGTGGATTTTTCGCGTGGGCGAAGCGGGCTTCCCCACCATCCCCACCATCCTGATCACTCGCGCCGCCTGGGAGGCCCTCCAGGCCGAACGTGCACGCAAGGACACGAGGCTACGCACCCATTGGGTTGCATGCCTGTTCAAGCTCGTCGACAAGGCCGGCAAGGCGCCGCTCCTGGCCGTGCGCACTTCCGCCGCCACCCACAATGCCGGGCTCATGCCTGCGAAAACCGCGATCCCTGCGCCCCGCAATTCTGAAGACGCGGTGGATCCCGCAAGCCCCTTGGGCAAGGCCATCAAGAATGCCTTCGACAGCTATGGCTTTGGCAGCGGCTGGACAGCCCACCCGAACGAGGACCGTGGCAAGCAGATCGTGCTCGTACAGGCCAGCGCCGATGGCGAGATCGAACAATTCCTCACCCGCAACAGCACCACCGGAGCCCTCGGCCCCGCGCCCCTTGATGGCACGACCCTGCCGCGCCTGCCCGATTCCATCGGCTCGCTCGTCGCGCTGGTGGATGCCAAGGCCGGCCGCCACATGGTGGTCACTGTCGCCATCCGGCAGGGCGAAACCATTTTCATCTCGGCCCGCCCAACGCAGGTCAGCGCCGCCGCCGAGCTTGAAGCGGCTGTCGATCGGGTCAACCGCAAGATATGGTCGCCCCAGAATGCCGTTTCCCGCGTCGATCCGACGCGCCTCTCGCAACTGCTCCACCCACGCCTTCATTCCGCCGAAAGCGCCATTCCCATTGCCACGGGCCTTGGCGTTTCGCCCGGCGCCGCTTCGGGCGTCGTGGTCTTCAATGCGGAGGACGCCGCCCGCATCCGCGCCCGCGGCAAGCACTGCATTCTCGTTGTCAACGAAACGGGTCCTGCCGATATCGAAGGCATGAAGGCCGCCACCGGCATCCTTACCGCCCGCGGCGGCATGTCGAGCCACGCCGGCGTCATCGCCCGCATCACCGGCAAGCCCTGCGTCGCCGGCGTGCGCACCCTTTCGGTGGATGCCGGCGAAATGGTCTGCCGCATCGGCAATCGCGAGTTCCGCACCGGCGACCGCCTCACCATCGATGGCAGCGACGGCGCCGTCTATGTCGGCATGCTCCCGCTCGCCCAGCCCCATATCGGGGGCGCCATCGGCAAGGTCCTGGGCTGGTCCGACGCCAGCCGCACCATTGCCGTGCGCACCAATGTGGAAACCGTGGAATCGGCCCAGACAGCATTGAGCTTTGGCGCCGAAGGCATCGGCCTTGCCCGTTCCGAGCACATGTTCTTTTCCCCCGAGCGGATGGTGGCCCTGCGCCGCATGATTCTTTCGGAAAACGAGGACGACCGCTCCCATGCGGTCAACGGTCTTGTCGGCTTCCAGACCGGAGACTACCAGGCCCTGTTCTCCGCCATGAAGGGCATGCCCGTCACCGTCCGGCTATTCGATCCTCCCTTGCATGAGTTCCTGCCGCGCACCGACGAAGACATCGAGGAAACTGCAGCCTCGCTGGGCCTTGCCGTGCGTGCCCTGCGCCTGCGGCTCGAACGCATCGCCGAGGTCAACCCTATGCTGGGTCATCGCGGCGTGCGCCTTGCGATCACCTATCCCGAGATCCTGCAGATGCAGATCCAGGCCATTATGGCCGGCGCCCGGGCCGCCTCCGAAACGCAGAACGACCCCGTCGCCATCGAAGTCATGGTGCCCTTTGTGTCCACCGCAACCGAAGTCTCCTGGGTGCGCCAGCGCGCCATGGCTATTGCCGACAATTCCGGCCTCCTGCGCAGCGGCCGTGCCACCTTCTCCATCGGCACCATGATCGAGCTGCCTCGCGCCTGCCTGCGCGCCGGGGACATCGCCCACATGGTGGATTTTCTCTCATTCGGCACCAATGATCTTACCCAGACCACTTTCGGCATATCCCGCGACGATGCCCCCACTTTCCTTGCCGCATACCAGCGCAAGGGCGTTTATGAGCGCGACCCCTTCGTCACCATCGACGAAAAGGGCGTGGGTGAGATGATTGCCATCGCCATTGAGCGGGGCAGGGCGGCCAATCCGCGCATCAAGATCGGCATCTGCGGCGAGCATGCGGGCGATCCTGCGTCGCTCCATTTCTTTGCTGGCCTGGGCGTCGACTATGTCTCCTGCTCACCCTATCGTGTGCCCCTGGCGCGGCTCACTCTGGCGCAGGCAAAGCTTAAATAAGCAAACAAACGCCCCATATAGGGGAACCGCCGCAACATCGGCACATGGGGGAAATCGACGGTGAAATCTTTTGCAGTGCTGACGCTCTTGCCACTTCTGGCTCTTCCCGCGCCTGCTGCCCTGGCTCAATCAGGGGTCGCGCAATGCGTTGGGGTGCAAGCGGATGCCGAGCGCCTCGCCTGCTACGATGCACTGTTCCGCAACAATGGTGCCGAGGCAGGCGCCCTCAGCGTTGTCATCCAATCCGAGCAGCTGATCCCTGCTCGCCCCAGCGGCCGCCAGCCGGCAACGATGACAATTTCGTGTGAAAGCAACCAGCTGACCATCGCCTTTGCCTTTGCCGGCAACACCATGTCCGCCCTTGGACGCGACGCTGGCCTGACCCTTCAAAGCGATTTGCAGCCCGCCCGCAGCCGCACCTTGCCGGTCAACGAAACCAACACCGCCATCGTGGTTGACAACACGAGAGACGCCGCAGCCCTGCTGGACAGCCTCGCGGGCACCAACAACCTTACTGCTCGCGTCACCCCCGTCGCCTCGCGCTCCCTCTCGGTGCGTTTCCGGGTCGATGACATCATGACCGAGGTCGCGCCCGTCCGCGCCGCCTGTGGCGTCTGACCCACATCGCACAAGACTCATAATCCTGCCTCAGCAGCGCCATGGTTAATCCTTTGGGTGGCCGCAATACGTGTTTACTCGCCGCTAACCCTAATCAGACATCATCACCAAGAGCGGCATTCTAGCGTCACATTCGCCGCCCAGTCGTGTTGTTGCGTTGAGTTGAGTAGCATTTATGGTCTTTTCCCACCGGCCGGCGGCGCCTGCGCGCCCGGCTAGAGCGGTACGTCGCACCAATCCCATCACCAGAGTCCTGGCTGTTGGGGTTTTTTGTGCCCTGACCTATAGCGGTCTCACCTCCGGCGCCTTTGGTCCCGCATCCGATCTGCCCGAAACGCTTCCTCAAGTCGACTTGGTCGAGGCGAGCCTTGCTCCCAAGGCTGTGGATCCAGTGATCACGGGTTCCTTCGAACATATGTTCAAGAGCGCCAGCTTCACCGGCCCCAATCGATCGGCAAAAACCGATCGCGTGCGTCCAAAGGTCGATGCGTTGGCTCTCTCGCGCAGCTTCGCGGAAGTGCGCGTTCGCCTTGCCGCCCTGCGCTCCGATCCGGCCGATCTCAACCAATCGCGTCTCGCCGAAGTCAACATCGCTCCAACAGGGGACGTTGAAATCGGCCCGCGCATGTCGCTGGCCTCGCTTGGCGGCTCTGGCGCCTCGGCGCTGGACGCCATTGCCGGCATTGCGCCCGAAATGAAAACACCTATGCCCGTTGCCGCTTCCGAGCAACTGGCCTATGCCCGCGCCCAGGCCCCGATCACCGGCGGCTTTGCCACCGGCCAGCCCATAGAAACCTCGGAAAAGGAACTCTGGTGCCTGGCAACGGCCATCTATTTCGAAGCGCGCGGCGAAAGCTATCGCGGCCAGGTCGCCATCGCCCAGGTCGTTCAGAACCGCGTCAAGGATCGCCGCTATCCCAGCACCATTTGCGGCGTCGTCTTCCAGAACCAGCACCGCCGCAATTCCTGCCAGTTCTCCTTCGCCTGCGATGGCCAGCCCGAAGTCATCAATGACAAGAAGTCATGGGCCCAGGCCCAGGACATCGCCAAGCGCTTTGCCGATGGCGAACTCTATCTCACCGAAGTAGGCAAGGCCACGCACTACCACGCCACCTACGTCCGCCCAGCCTGGGCGCCGCGCATGGTCAAGCTCACCCAGATCGGGCTCCATGTCTTCTACGAATTCAAACGCGGCTGGCTCTTCGGCTAAGACTTAAAGCTATCACTCTGCCCACCCTTCCCCTTGCGGAAGGGCCGGGGAGGGGGTCTCTGCCGGGCGCCATCCCTTCCACCCACCAGCGCCGCCCTCGGACTTGATCCGAGGGCCGCTCGCCACTTGTGCTGAACTTAGGCTGACCATCGGAGGCATTTGAGCTTTCTCAATGCACCTCACCCCGTCGATCTGTCTCTCTCCTTCAGAGCCTGCACTCGCCAATGCCCGGCGCTACCCCGGCCGGAGGGATCACCTACTTGCGCCAGCTATCCCAATACACAAACGAATTTCCTGCCCCCACCGACAGCCCTTCCCAGCCATGCCCGCTCCAGAAGGAAAACCAGTTGCGCGCCCGCACCTCGTCCACATGAACCCCGGGATATTGGATGTGCCGGGAAAACATCCCGTCGGTTGAATAGGTCCCTGTCGCCGTCGTGGTGATGTCCACAAATGACACTTTTCCACCCACGATCTTCTTGACCCGCACGCTGGACAGCGGCTCGGTTGCCACCCAGTCCTCGTGCTCCACGCGATATTTCCGCTCCTTGAACTTGACCAGATTGTCGGGGTCAAAACCCGGCGCAACGCTGGTCAGCACCTCGTCGGCCAGCGCCGGCATGGTCACACCGGGCCCGGTCACCGCGATCACGGACGCCGATAGCGCTCCCACAACAATCCCGATCATAACGTGGCGCGTTGGCAGGTTCATGGCGTCCGTCCCGTTGTGGTGCGTTTGGCGTGTTGGTCTTAACGATCCATCAACCATACACCGCAGAGTCGGACAAAGTTTACTTCTCGTTAAGCTTAATTTCCAAACGCAGTCGCAAATTGCATCACGGATGGGCCGGCGGCCTAGACGGTGATCGCTTCGAAAGCCGCCACGAACCGGTCATGGGCTTCCCGCGTCGGCCAGGGGCGGATCAGCCGGTCGAATGAATCGACATCAAAGGTGGGTTGGCTCGGCTCGCCAAAGAAGCGCCGCGCTTCCTCACGCGCAAAGCCCGCCAGATGCGTCGCCTCGAAATAGGCGGCCTCCCGGTCCGCCTTTTTGACGAGCTTGGCCAAAGCCGACGGCATGCTCGCGGGCAAGGAGAACCTGAGGAAGATGGCCGACAGCAGCCGGTTCTCGACATCCTTGTAATTGCCGCCCATCGCTGCCTTGAACGGGGAAATGATGTCGCCCATCACATATTCGGGCGCATCATGCAGCAGCGCCTGCAGCTGCCAGACCGGACTGGTTTCGGGATTAGTGCCGCGAAACAGCTCCAGCACCAGCACGGAATGCTGCGCCACCGAAAATGGATAATCTCCTTGCGTCTGCCCATTCCAGCGCGCCACGCGGGCCAGCCCATGGGCAATATCGGACAGTTCCACATCCATGGGGGAGGGATCCAGAATATCAAGCCGGCGCCCCGACAGCATACGCTGCCAAGCCCGCGTCCCATTCCGCACCATCACGCCCCCGAGATGTTTGTTGAGCGCCGGAAGCTACGCAACCCGCCGCGATTCTTCTAGCGCTTCAGCCCACCCCTCCCGACCGTCACCCTCGGGCTTGACCCGAGGGCTCTGTACTTCCAATCATCCGATATGGCCGGCTACACCTACATCCTTGCGGACATGCGTCGCGGACGCACATACATCGGCGTCACGAACAACCTGCACCGCCGCATTTACGAACACCGCGAAGGCCTGGCGGACGGCTACACCAAAAAGAACAACATCAAGCGCCTCGTGCATTTCGAAACGCACGAAACCGTCCCCCTCGCCATCCAGCGCGAGAAAACCCTAAAGCGCTGGTACCGTCAGTGGAAAGAAGCACTGATCGAGGAACACAATCCCGGCTGGCAGGACCTCTGGGACGAGATCAACAAGTGAAACACCCGCCCCGATTGTCACCATCGGGCTTGCCCCGAGGGCTCTAAACTTCCCCCGGACCAGTCAGTTTCCACCCAGCCAGCACGCACAAGTGCACCACCCTTGGGTCAAGGGTGACGACCCAGTTCTTTATTCGTCTTGTGGCTGGCCCCCATCTTCCCCCACCTCCAATCGTCACCCTCGGGCTTGCCCCGAGGGCTCTTCACTTCCCCCTGACCAGTCAGTTTCCACCCGACCAGCACGCACAAGTGCAACCCCCTTGGGTCAAGCCCAAGGGTGACGACCGAGTTCTTTGTTCGTTCTGTGGCTGAGACCCCCATCTTCCCCCACCTCCAATCGTCACCCTCCAGCTTGACCCGAGGGCTCTTCACTTCCCTCCCCACCAGTCTCCCCCAACACATACTCCGCCCACTCCGGCACCATCACCTGCACCGGCTCCCCCGCAACGCTTACCGCACCCGGATCGGTCACACGGTCGAGCCGCACGATCGCCACCGCGCCACCATCCACCGGCTGCCCGATCGTTCCCGCGTCGCGCCCGCCAGCAACCACCGCCGCCCCGACCTCTGCGCTCACCCCTTGCACGATCACCGGCCGCCGCCGTGCCGTGCCGCGATGCTTCATGCGGCTCACGACCTCCTGGCCGACATAACACCCCTTGGCAAAATCGATCCCGCCCAGCAGGTCAAATCCCACATCATGGGCAAAGGCCTCCATGGCCGGATAATCGACGCCCAGTTCGGCCACTCCCGCCTCCACCCGCGCCATCCGGTAGGGCCTGTCCTCGGCTTCCCAGCCCTGCGTCTCCTCGAGCGGCGCGATCACCCGCCACCCCAGATCAACCGGCCCGCGCTGATCCTTGTGCGCAATGCCCAGCACTGGCTCCGCCGCATAGCCGACGCGAAAACTCTCCCGCAAATCCTCGATCACCGCCTGAGCCCGAAGACGGTACATCTTCATGCGCTTGAAGAAATCATCGGCCACGGACTGATGTACATCCACCCACAGGGCGCCCTCGGCATGGCCAACCAGCCCTTCCGCCAGGATCTTGCCCTGCGGCGACAGAAGCGCCCACCACGCAGCCGGCCCATCCTCGGCCGGCACATGCCCGGTCACCACATCATTGAGCAGCTTGTGCGCATCGGCGCCCGAAAAGCGGAAAACGGCCCGGTCAGCCCGCAGATAGGTGGTCATGAATCTCTTGCCTCGCCGTCAATCCGTCCGCTAAACCCCGCAACAACAAACGGGCAGGGCGGGAACCAGACATGGCGCAGTACGACACCATTTTCAAGAACGCCACGCTGGTGAACCAGGACGGCGAAGGCCCCGCCAATATTGGCGTCCGCAACGGCCGCATCGCCGCCATTGGCGGTCTTGCCAGTGACCTCGCAGCCGAGACCATCGACTGCAAGGGCCTCCACATCTTGCCCGGCGTTATCGACACCCAGGTCCATTTCCGCGAACCCGGCCTGACGCACAAGGAAGACTTGGAGTCGGGCTCCCTTTCGGCCGTCATGGGCGGTGTGACGGGCGTTTTCGAAATGCCCAACACCAACCCGCTCACCACCACGCGCGAAACGTTCGAGGCAAAGATCGCAGCCGGCACGAACCGCATGCATTGCGACTTCGCCTTCTATATCGGCGGCACCCACGAAAATGTCGGCGAGCTCGCTACGCTCGAAAAGCTTCCCGGTTGTGCCGGCATCAAGGTCTTCATGGGCTCCTCCACCGGCTCACTCCTCGTGCCCGACGACGATGGCGTTGAAGCCATCCTGCGCGCCATCTCCCGCCGCGCCGCCTTCCATTCGGAAGATGAATACAT
Organism: Devosia submarina; assembly: GCF_003056345.1. Taxonomy (GTDB): domain Bacteria; phylum Pseudomonadota; class Alphaproteobacteria; order Rhizobiales; family Devosiaceae; genus Devosia; species Devosia submarina. The sequence goes on from NZ_PYWB01000001.1 coordinate 348,003, forward strand.
GCTCGAGCAGCGCAAGGATTTGCGCGTCCCCGGCGACCCATCGAGCCACCCTGTCTGGCGCTCGCCCGAAGTCGCGCTCAACTGCACGCAGCGCCTAGTTGGCCTCGCCCGCAAAACGGGCAAGCGCATCCATGTCCTTCATATTTCGACCGGCGAGGAGATCGCCTACCTCGCTGACCACAAGGATGTCGCGAGCGTCGAAGTCACGCCCCATCATCTGACGCTCGACGAAACCGCCTACACACGCCTTGGCACCTACGCCCAGATGAACCCGCCCGTCCGCGACAAGGCGCACCGCGAAGCCATCTGGGGCGGCGTCAGCAATGGCGTGGCCGACATCCTGGGGTCCGACCACGCGCCCCACACAACAGAGGAAAAAGACCACCCCTATCCCCAATCCCACTCCGGCATGACGGGCGTCCAGACGCTCGTCCCCATCATGCTCGATCACGTTAACAATGGTAGGCTCACCCTCCAGCGCTTTGTCGACATGACCAGCGCCGGCCCCAATCGCCTCTTCGGCATTGCCGGCAAGGGTCGCATCGCCGTCGGCTATGACGCCGATTTCACCGTCATTGATTTCAAGCGCCGCGAGACCATCACCAACCAATGGGTCAAGAGCCGCGCCGGCTGGACCCCTTATGATGGCGTGACGGTCACCGGCTGGCCGGTAGGCACGATCGTGCGCGGCAATCGAGTGATGTGGCAGGGAGAACTGGTGACCCCATCAATGGGCCAGCCCATGCGCTTTCTTGAAGCGCTGCCGGTTTAACGCGAGGCCGCGCGGAAACGATAACAGTCTGCTAACGCCAAACAGGCAAATGCGGTGCCCCAAAGGCACCGTTTGGCGGCTATTGCAGCACACGCTCCAGATTATATTCCCCCGTCCGAATCCGGTCGGGCAGCAATTCCATCAGCTCGGCGGTGGCTTCATCGCCGTGCATTTTGACGAATGTGGCAAGCGCAGCGAACAAGGATGCATGCGCCAATGCAGCCGTCTGCACGCCGTCTTCCTCGGCGTAATTCCATGCTTCTGCTAGATATTCCAGCGCCAGCTGCCGCTCGCCATTGTCGCGGTCAAACAGGGTCTGGCCCGCAGCGGGCGCAAAATTGGTTTTGATTGAAGTCATGCCACGGGCGTAGCATGGGTAATTGTGGCAGGCCCGTAAGAAGTAACCCGAAGGTTAATACGCGGTGTGCAAATTTATCCCCTTACTCCGCAAAGCGCGTATGAATCTCCCGGGCGGTTTTTTCGGCCTCGGTCAGCAAGCGGGTCAGGGCTTCCTTGGCTGCCGGCGTGCAATGACGGTGAAAACGGGCAAAAGCGGTATAACCCCCGTTGAATGCCCCTGCCAGGCGCTGCCGCCGGTCCTCGTCCGGCTCATCGAGCGTGATGAGTTCATCCATCTGCGCCCGCCAATCCGTCGTCTGCGGCTGGCACAGCGGCTGCAGGAAATAAAGGCTGCCCATGATCTCGGCCAGCCGCTCCATCTGCCGCTGATAAGGCGGATCGATCGCCCAACTGGGCGTGCTAGCGAGCCCAAGAGCCAACACAATAAATGATATACGGCGGAAGCGCTCGATCTGCGTCACGTCCCAAACAGCCCAACTATCGTCATCACCGGGCTTGTCCCGGTGATCCATCTCACAACACTTATGGATTGCCGGGACAAGCCCGGCAATGACGAAGGGCGAGTTGCAGCGCTAACCATTGCTCTGCCTTATCACCCCTGCTGCAAAACTGCGAAGGCTCTCGCAAGGACGTCATCGAGCCGGCTCGTTGTCCGGAATGCCACCAGCGCCGAAGGATCGACCCATTTATGGTCCGCAATCTCGTCCGACGCCCGCAGCACGCCCGAAAAATCCCTCGTCACAAACACTTGGAGCCGAAAAGTGCCTTCTCGCCCAAGCATTTGCTCCATCACCGGCCGCACATTACGCACGGTGATATTGAGCTCCTCCTGCACCTCGCGGATCGCGCATTGCTCGATGCTCTCGCCCTCTTCGATCCGTCCGCCCGGCAAGGTCCACAGATGCTGGTAGGGCGCATAGGCGCGCTTGATCAGCAGCACCTTGCCTTCCCTGACAATGGCAACACTGGCGGCATTGGGTTGGTCGGTCACGAGGTGATCCATTTGCGATTCGGGCACCAAGACATTACCTGTTGTTGGTAAACGATGGAGACCACAACATGTGCGGCCGTTACGCTTCAACGCTCCCGCCCGAGATGCTGCAGGAGCTTTTCAAGCTGCTCAATAAGCTCGACATGGTCCCGCGCTATAACATTGCGCCGACCCAGCCGATTGCCGCAATTTGGGAGCAGCACGGCCGCCGCGAAGCCCATTTCGCGCGCTGGGGCCTGGTGCCCGGTTGGGTCAAGGACCCCCGTGAATTTCCGCTGCTGATCAACGCCCGCGTCGAGACCATGGCCGAAAAACCGGCTTTCCGCGATGCGCTTAAACACGGCCGCTGCATCATTCCTGCCAGCGGGTACTACGAATGGCACACCAATCCGGATAAGACCAAGCAGCCCTACTACATCACCTATGCCGATGGTCGCCCCATGGCGCTGGCTGGCCTTTATGCCAGCTGGATGGGCCCTAATGGCGAGGAGATTGACAGCGTCGCCACCATCACCGTGCCGACCAATGCGCAGCTCTCCCCCATCCACGACCGCATGCCAGCCATCATTGCGCCTGACGCGATCGACGACTGGCTCAATGTCCGGGATGTCCGCGCCGCTGAGGCTCGCCAGCTGGCCCTGCCGCTGCCCGACGGCGTCCTCAAATTTCATCCAGTCTCGACCCGCGTCAACTCCGCCCGCGATGACGACCCTGGCCTGATCGAGCCCGCAACGGTCGAGCCGCCAAAGCCTCCCGCCGCAAAGAAACGCGTCGCCGGCGGCAGCGCCCAGATGGATCTGTTTTGAAGAGCGCCACCCCCCAGAGCCCTCGTGGTGAGCCTGTCGAACCACGAGGGCCTGCCCCGGGCTTGACCCGGGGCCGGGCGAGTGGAGGACTAGAGTGCCACGGCCTCGTCCTTCGACAAGCTCAGGATGAGGCCTACTGAGCCAGGCTCAATCAAACCCCGATCCCAAAATACCCCAGCGCATCCCCCATCGCATCTTCCTCATAGCCAAGATGGGACAGCAGCACCCGCTCCAGCGCAAAATAGACGATCTTGGTTTCCTCGAACCGCGCCTCGGTCGGCTCATCGATCAGCGTATTGAGCGCGTCCACCAGCCGCTCCAGCAGTTCGTGCACCACCACATGCTCCGCCCTTAGCCGGTCCGCGATCGCCTTGAATACCGGCCCTTGCTGCGCCAGCCCCGGAAAGATTGCATAGTCCTCGATGGAATGGTGCGTGTTGACGATCTGACAGTGCTGCCCGCAGAGATTACCGAAGCGCCGGTAGTTGGCGACCATGGCGAGATTGCCGGTCTCCTCGGCCACCTGCTCATGCGTCACCGCACCGCGTGAGGCCCGCTCGATAAGCTGCCCCAACGTCACCATGTTGCGCCGCAAGTGATCATGGATCATGCGCAGATGCAGGCCAGGTTCGCGCTGCTCCTCGGTCAAACCCTCCAGCTTTGGCGCCGTCGGACGCGTTGCGTCGTCTAGAAATTGGATATCGTCGATCATGCCAGCTAGATGGCCTTAACCAGAAGGCTGATCAAGACGGCACAAAAAAGTGGCCGCCCTCAAGGCAGCATCTTGCCCGGGTTCAGAATCCCCTTGGGGTCCAGCGCCCCTTTGATCGAGCGCATCATTTCGAGCGCCACCGGGTCCTTCACCTGGCGCAGCAAATTGACCTTGAGCTGGCCAATCCCGTGCTCTGCCGAAACCGAACCACCGAGCTTAAGCACGATCTCATAAATGGCATCATGCACCCGCTCCTCGGCCTCCAGCATGAACGCCTTGCCGTCCGCCCCCACCGGCTGGCTGAAATTGAAGTGGATATTACCATCGCCCATATGCCCGAACGGCACCGGCCTGATCCCCGGCAACAGCCGCTCGGCCGCCGCAATCCCTTGCGCAATTAGCTGCGGCACGGCAGCAATCGGCACCGAAACATCGTGCTTGATCGACGCGCCTTCCCTAGATTGCACCTCGCTCATCTGCTCGCGAAACGCCCACATGCGCGTGCGGTCCTCGAGGCTCTCGGCCATGACGGCATTGTCGATCAATCCATCAGCAAACGCCGCCTCGATCGCCGCCTGCAACGTCCCCTCCGGTCCGCCCCGCATGCGCGACACTTCGATCAGCGCATACCAGGGGGAGGGGCCCGCCGTAGGATCGCGATCAAGGAACCCATGCCGCAATTGCAACTCCAGCCCTAGGACGGGCACGATCTCGAACGCATTGAGCCGCGCGCCCACACGCTCGCGTAGCAGTTGGAACAGGCTCAAGCCTACCTCCGGCCCCGCAATGTTCACCAGCGCCGTCTCGTAATCTTCCGGCTTGGGGAAAATCTTGAGCGTTGCAGCGGTAATGATCCCCAGCGTCCCCTCGGCCCCCACCAGCAGATCCTTGAGATCATAGCCGGTATTATCCTTCTTGAGCGCATTGAGCCCCTGATAAAGCCGCCCATCGGCGAGCACCGCCTCCACCCCCATGGTTAGCTCCCGCGCATTGCCATAGGCCAGGACATTAACGCCCCCCGCATTAGACGAGAGAAGCCCACCAATGCGGGCAGACCCTTGCGAGGCCAGCCATAGCGGAAAGATATTGCCCTCCGCCTCCGCCGCCTTATGCGCGTTTTCAAGGATCACCCCGGCCTCGGCGGTCATGGTCCCCGCCGCCACATCGACGCTGCGGATCTTGTCGAGCTTCGCCAGGCTCACGATCACCTCGTCGCCGCGCTGGGGCACTTGCGCCCCCACAAGCCCCGTATTGCCGCCCTGCGCAATGATCCCGACCTCGTGCTGATGCGCCCAGCGCAAAATCGCCTGCACCTCAGCGACCGAGCTTGGCATCACCACCGCAGCCGCTCCCGTGTGGAAGCGTTTGCGCGGTTCTCGCAAATAATTCCCCATGTGTTCGGGCTCGCCTATAACGGCGTTGGGCCCGATCAAGGCTGCGAGGTCTTGGACGATCTGTGCATGGGGCAAGGACATGGGAGATCCGGAAAGGGCAGGGGCCTTCTAAATGGCTCTGAAAACGGACGGGGACAAGCGGCACAAGGGGGAATAAACCACCAAGCGACTGGAACAAATGGGCGAATCCATTACGGTAGCGGCCAATCGAGCCTGCAATCCTGCCCGCCGCTGTTCCCGTGAGTGAATTTATGACAACAACAACATGGCCGGAAATCTACTTCATCCGGCATGGCCAGACGCAGTGGAACGCGGAGCGCCGCTACCAGGGCCGGCGCGACATCCCCCTCAACGACATCGGTCGCGGACAAGCCGACCAGAACGGGCGCACGCTCGCTTCGCTCTTCAAGGCACGTGGCCTTGATCCTAATGCCTTTGAATGGCACGCCTCGCCCCTGGGACGCACCCGCGAAACCATGGAGCGCGTTCGCGCCGGCTTCGACACGCCACTGCCCGAAGTCAAATTCGACATTCGCCTTATGGAAATCTCCTTCGGCATCCTGGAAGGCGAATTGTTCGAGGATCTGCCTGCCACCATGGCTGTTGCCCCCGGCAAGCGCACCGAGGACTATTGGGAGTTCCGGCCCGAAAACGGCGAAAACTATCGCGACGTCGAAACGCGCCTAGCCGAGTTTTCGAGCGTTCTCCAGGGCCCTTCTGTCGTTGTCGCCCATGGCGGCATCGCCCGCACCCTGCGCGTCCTGATCGAGCGGGCGCCCATCATTGAAGTCATCAACTGGGCCCCGCCGCAGGACGTCATCATGCACTTCAAGCCCGGCTTCATGGAACTGCTCAGCGCCCCCTCCTGATTGACCTGCGGCCCCCGTCTGCCTAGAAAGCCGCCAACCACGGGGCCGCACCATGTCGTTCAACACTTTCGGGCATCTTTTCCGCTTCACCACCTGGGGTGAAAGCCATGGACCGGCCCTCGGCGTCGTGGTCGACGGCTGCCCTCCGGGGCTCGTGCTGACGCCCGAAATGATCCAGCGCGATCTCGACCGTCGCAAGCCCGGCCAGTCGAAATATACCACCCAGCGCCGCGAAGCCGACGAGGTTCGTATCCTCTCCGGCGTCTTCGAAGACGAGCGCACCGACGGCCCCCGCACCACGGGAACGCCCATTTCCCTCCTGATCGAAAACACCGACCAACGCTCCAAGGACTACGCCGATATCCGCGACAAATACCGTCCGGGCCACGCCGACTACACCTATGATCAGAAATACGGCGTCCGGGACTATCGCGGCGGTGGCCGTACCTCCGCCCGCGAAACCGCGGCCCGCGTCGCCGCTGGCGCCGTTGCCCGGCAGGTCCTCGCCGGCATCACTATCCGCGCCAGCCTCGTCCAGATCGGCCCGCACAAGATCGACTACAATAATTTCGATTGGGCCCAAGTCGACCAGAACCCCTTCTTCTGCGCCGACGCCGTAGCCGCTGCCCATTGGGCCAACTATCTCGACGGCATCCGCAAGGAGGGCAATTCGGTCGGCGCCGTGATCGAGGTTGTGGCCGAAAACGTCCCCGCCGGCTGGGGCGCCCCGATCTACGGCAAGCTTAGTGCGGACCTCGCCTCCGCCATGATGAGCATCAACGCCGTCAAGGCTGTGGAAATTGGAGCCGGCTTTGAGGCCGCCAGCCTCACTGGCGTCGAAAACGCCGACCAGATGCGGGCAGGGGAGGGCAAGCCCTATTTCCTCTCCAACCACGCTGGCGGCATCTTGGGTGGCATCAGCAATGGCGACCCCATTGTCTGCCGCTTCGCGGTCAAACCCACCTCATCCATCCTGACCCCGCGCCAGACCGTGACCACCGGCAACCAGGACGCCGACATCATCACCAAGGGCCGCCATGACCCCTGCGTCGGCATCCGCGCCGTCCCTGTCGGCGAAGCCATGATGGCCCTCGTCCTCGCCGACCACGCCCTCCGCCATCGCGGCCAAACCGGCCGTGAAGGTGCGGTGGGCTTCGAGCGCAATTAATCTTACCACACGCTCGATGTCATCCCGGCCTCGAGCCGGGATCCATCCCGAGATGGCGCCACAGCCGCTAGCTGGTCCAGACAAACACCAGCACCCACAATGCCCAAGAGGCCTCATGGTGAGCCCGTCGAACCACGAGGCCGCGCGAGTGGAGGCCTCAGGTGCCACACCCTCATGGTTCGACAAGCTCACCATGAGGTCTACTGCAAATATGGTTCTCCGAACGCGCCCCAACCCCGATCCGTCCCTCCCCCTCCCAGGGGGAGGCTAGGGGTGGGGGGCCTACCTCGACACTGGCTTAGGTGCGGGGCTTGCTCCGCCCAAACACCAGCACCGTCTCCACATTCCCATCCCCACCCGCAATCGGCGACACCACCGACTGCCGGTGCACAAACCCCTGCGCCTCCATAAACGCAATCACATCAGCCAACGCCGTCTCGATGGCCGCAGGGCTGGTCACAATCCCGCCCTTGCCCACATTCTGCCGCCCCACCTCAAATTGCGGCTTGAACAGCACCACCGCCTCTGCCCCCGGCGTACACAGCCGCAGCGGCGCCTCCAGCACCTTGATCACGGAAACAAAGCTGATGTCCGACACCAGGAGGTCGATCGGCTCGGGGATCATCTCCGCGGTCAGATCCCGCGCATTGACCCCTTCCATGCTGACGACGCGATCGCTGCCCTTGAGCCGCTCATGAAACTGCTCATGACCCACATCCACGGCATAGATGCGGCTAGCCCCGCGCTCCATCAGCACCTGCGTGAAGCCACCGGTGGAGGCCCCCACGTCAAGGCAAACCTTACCCTGGACATCGATGGCACCAGCATCGAGCCCCGCCACCAGTTTCAGCGCCGCCCGCGATACATAGTTCGCCGCCGGATCGCTCAACTCCAGCGTGTCGTCGCGGCTGACCATCTGGTTCTGCTTATGCGCGAGAACGCCGTTGATGGTCACCGTGCCGCGCAGAATCGCATCGCGCGCCCGCGCCCGGCTGGGCACCAGCCCGCGCTGTTCCAGCGCCAGATCGAGCCTGATCCGCTCGCTCATCCCTCGACCAGCCGCTTGACCTTGGCTAGCGCCGTATCATGGTCTTCCTCGTAGGACACCGTGCTCTGGAACGCACCATTCTCGTCGATCAGGAAGGTGAGTGCAGTGTGGTTCACGAGGTAATTGGGGTCACCCGGCTCGCCCACCTTCTCGGAAAACACCCCGAACGCCTTCTTGGCATTCTCGGTCTGCTCAAGGCTGCTCCCGACAAGGCCGATGATCGTGGGATCGAACCCTTCCACATAATCCTTGACCATCTCAATCGTGTCGCGCTCTGGATCGACCGAAACGAAAATGATGCGCAGATCCTCTGCCGTCAGCCCAAGCTCACTCCGCCAGGCCGTGGTTTCGGCAAGAGTCGTGGGACACACATCGGGGCAATAGGTAAAACCGAAGAATACCAGGCTCGGCGTCCCCCGCAGATCATCCTGCGTAAAGGCGCCTCCCTTGCTGGAATTGAGCGCGAACTCCTGGCCCGTGATGCCGAGCGGCCGCGCCGGTGGCCGGAACACGAACAGCGCCGTTGCGCCGATAGCCACAACAGCCACTAGCACCCAAAGAACGATGCGGAAATTTCGAAGTGCTTTGGAAGCCATGGTCAGGCGTCGAGCGGTTCGGTACCGGTAGCCTTGCCGTCGCGGCTGAGCGTAATCTTCTCGATCCGCGCCTCGGCCGTCCGCAGCAGCGTTTCGCAGTGTGCCTTCAGTGCTTCGCCGCGCTCATAGATCGCGATCGATTCAGCCAGGGGAGCCCGGCCTGATTCCAGCTTGCCGACGATCTCTTCAAGTTGCTGAAGAGCTGCCTCGAAGCTGAGGGTCTTGATGTCGTCATTGTCGGCCATGGCACAATCCTAGTCGTCGAGGCGCCCCACTGCGCCATCCATCAGCATGGCCACATGGTTTGAAACCCCGCCGGCCAGGCCCTTGAGGTCATACCCACCTTCAAGAAGCGACACAATGCGGTTGCCACAATAGCGCTCGGCGACGTCCATCAACTTTCCGGTGAGCCAGCCATAATCACCCGATTGCCAATTGAGCTGGGCAAGCGGGTCGCGTTCATGTGCGTCGAAACCGGCCGAGATCAGCAGGAGGTCGGGCGAAAAATTGACGAGATCAGGAATGATACGCTCAAGATACGCCTCGCGCATGGTCTGGCCATCGGTTTGCGGATCAAGCGGCGCATTGCTGATATTGCCGACGCCTGTTTCGTCGGCCCGCCCGGTACCGGGATAAAGCGGCATCTGGTGGCTCGAGGCATAAAAGACACTCGGGTCTGCCTTGAAAATGTCCTGCGTGCCATTGCCGTGGTGCACATCAAAATCAATGATCGCCATCCGCTCCGCCCCATATTTCCGCTGCGCCTCGCGGGCAACAATGGCGACCGTGTTGATAAGGCAAAACCCCATAGGGCGGGCGATTTCAGCATGATGGCCCGGCGGGCGGATGGCGCAGAAGGCATTGTCCACCTCGCCGAGCAGCACGGCATCGAGCGCATGGAGAGCGCCGCCAAGGCCGCTCGTCACCGTCGCCAGCGAGGTGGCCGAAATAAACGTATCAGCCTCGATCTGCCCAATTCCTTCCGCTGGTCGGGCCCGACGGAGAATGTCGAGATATCGTCCGTCATGCACCAGTTCCGCCAGCATCAGATCGCCCGTGGGTGCCTCGCGCCGCTTGAGCTTGTCGAAACGCGGCCGAGAGAGTGCCTCTTCCACGGCGCGGATGCGGTCAGCGCGCTCGGGATGGCCCTGCGGCGTCTGGTGATCGGCAAAGTTCGGCTGGCTGACGAGCAGGGTAGTCACGCCCTAGGATGCTCCAGATGATTCGCGACTGCGTCTTGACGTGCCACCGGGCCGTTGTCAAACAGGCGCCATGTCCAACCCAGCCCAACAGCACATGAATGCCCTAACGGTGGCGCAAGCCGCCGAGTTGCTGCGCGCCGGCCGTGTTTGTGCATTTCCCACCGAAACGGTTTACGGCTTGGGCGGCGATGCGACCAATCCCGATGCGGTTCTCTCCATTTACGAAACCAAGGGCCGCCCGCGGTTCAATCCGCTGATCATCCATTGTGCCGACCTCGGTATGGCTCAAACCTTGGCAGAGTTCTCGCCCCTGGCGCGCCGCCTGGCGACGCTCTGGCCGGGCTCGCTGACCATTGTCTTGCCTGCAAAACCGGGCAACGGCCTTGCTGGTATCGCAACAGCCGGTCTGAACACTGTTGGCCTGCGTGTGCCCAATCATCCGCTGGCAACAAAATTGCTCCGGACTGTCGGACGGCCCCTGGCAGCCCCTTCCGCCAATCCCTCCGGCAAACTCTCGCCCACCACGACCGAGCAGGTCTGGACTGGATTTGGGGGCAGGGTGCCGGTTCTGGATGGCGGTCCGTGCCAGGCGGGCTTGGAATCCACCATCATCCGGGTGGATGGCGATCGCCTCATCCAGCTTCGGGCCGGCGCTTTGGCGCGCGAGGAGATCGAACGGGCGCTCGATGTTCCAGTGGAATTGGTGGCGCAAGGCTCGGCGATAGCGGCCCCGGGCATGCTGGCAAGCCATTACGCTCCCGACGCGCAGATCAGGCTCAATGCCGTGCCAGCCCAGGGCGAAGCCTATCTGGCGTTTGGTTCCGCCCAACCCTTCGAAGGGCCTACGCGAAACCTGTCGGAAAGCGGAAATCTGAGGGAAGCGGCACGGAACCTCTTTTCCATGCTCCATGAGCTTGACGCCGAAAGGGCAGGGGTGATCGCCGTCGCACCCATTCCTCAAACCGGGCTGGGCGAGGCGATCAACGATCGCCTCCAACGCGCCGCTGCCCCGCGCAACTAGCCTCCGGCGTGCCGGAGGCTTGTCTTACTGATTGTCACGCACCTTGTAGGGCTTTTGATCCCGCATAAAGCGCGCCAGCGCCTCAAGATCAGGATCGCCCCCCGGCGGCAGAACCACCTTGAGGTTCACATAAAGGTCGCCGTCGCCATAAAGCCCCTTGCCCTTGAGGCGCAAAGCCTTGGCCGTGTCGATCCCCGGCGGCAGGTTCAGCTCCACCGAACCATCCAGCGTCGGCACGCGCACCTTGGCGCCCAAAACCGCCTCGTAAAGCGTGATTGAGACATCGGTGCGCAAATCCGCCCCATCCCGGCGGAACTGCTTGGACTTCTCGAAGCGTACGGTCACCAGGGCATCGCCCGGCTCCCCAACACCCGGAGAACCCTGGCCCTTGAGGCGGATCTGCTGTCCTTCCTCGAGCTTTTCCGGCAGCTTGACGGAAAGCACCTTGCCCGAAGGCATGCGGACGGGAATGGAGCCACCCTTGTGGGCGTCTTCCAGCGATACCGTGGCGTTGACCACGATGTCGTCGCCCTTGATGCGCGCACCGCCACCGCCGCCACCACCAGTCGCCGTTCCCGCAAAGGGGTCCCATTGCGCTCCACCGGCCGTGCGGGTGCCCCCGCGCTGCTGGCCGCCAAAGCCGCTCATGAACTCTTTGAGGATATCTTCTGCCGAAAATCCGCCCTGCGCCGTCCGCGCGCCACGGGGGCCGCCGAACCCGCCCGGATTGAACCCGGCGAATTTGGGATTGCCGTCGGCGTCGATCTCGCCGCGGTCATATTGCGCCCGCTTGGCCGCATCGTTGAGCAGATCATAGGCATTCGTTGCCTCGGCGAACTTGCCGTGGGCCGTAGGATCATCCGGATTTTGGTCGGGGTGATACTTCTTGGCCAGCTTGCGATAGGCGGACTTGATGTCCTTTTCGCTTGCCGATCTTGGCACCCCAAGCACGGTGTAGGGATCGCGCATGTTGTCCATTCAATTTGTGGGAGGCGTTGCTTTGCCCGATTTTCGTGCCCTATATGGCTATGGGCCTCGGCAATGTCCAGTTTCGCTGACGCAAGAGATAAGCTAAAATGTTGCAAACCTTGACCGAACGTTTGTTTGACGACGGCGACCGGTCCGATCTCGATCCCTTCGCCATCTTCGAAGAATGGTTCGCCCTCGCTAGGGAAGCTGAACCCAACGACCCCCACGCCATGGCGCTCGCCACTGCGGACGCAGAGGGCATGCCCGATGTGCGCATGGTCCTGCTCAATGCGCGCGACGAGCGGGGCTTTTGCTTTTTCACCAATTTCGAAAGCGCCAAGGGCCAGCAACTCCTCGCTAATCCCAAGGCGGCCATGGTGATGCATTGGAAGTCGCTCCGCCGCCAAGTCCGCATGCGTGGTCCCGTCGAGCACGTCTCGGCTGCCGAAGCCGACGCCTATTTCGCCACCCGCCACAAAAACAGCCGTATCGCCTCTGCCACGTCCAAGCAGTCGCGACCCGTCGCCAGCCGCGCCCAGATGCTCGATGAAGTTGAATCTCTGACCAAACAGATCGGCACCGGCGAGGCACCACGGCCCGTCCATTGGTCCGGTTTCCGCATTGTCCCCACCAGCATCGAATTCTGGAAGGACGGCGAGTTCCGCCTCCATGACCGTGTCCGCTTTACTCGGGACGGCGGTGGCTGGACCAGCACGCGGCTTTATCCCTGATCGGCAACCTCAACCGGCCGGAGGCTGCGCATGGTTGAGACCAAAGCCAATGCTGCGGTCGTTTTCACCGGCTCCCAGCGCGAACTGGCCGGCATCCTGCTGCGCGGCTACGCTCTGCTGGTGCCAACCATTGGCCTCTATCGCTTTTGGCTCACCAGCTGGAAGCGCCGCTTCTACTGGTCTCACACATCAATCGGCGGGGACCGGCTGGAATATACCGGCGACGCCAGCCAGCTCATGCTCGGCTTCCTCCTGGCCCTTGCTGTGTTCGTGCCGCTCTACGGCATCTTCTTTTATCTCTCTACCCTCTCGTCGGAAGCCGCCCTCATCGGCTACGGTGCCATTGGCATCTTTGTCTGGTTTCTCTCAGGCTACGCCATATATCGCGCGCGTGATTTCCGCCTGTCCCGGACCCTGTGGCGCGGCATCCGGTTTGATCAAGGCGGCAGCGCCTGGGGCTACGCCTGGCGCCGCTTCGGTTGGTCCGTGCTGATGATCATGACGGGCGGGCTCGTCTATCCCTTCATGGCCGCCAATCTCTGGCGCTACCGCTATTGCAACACTTGGTACGGCGATCGTCAGTTCGGCTTCACCGGCAATTGGAGGCAGATCGCCTGGCCCTATTACCTCAGCTACATGGCCGTGTTGATCATCACCGTCCTATCGATCTGGAACGGGGCAGGGTCCGGCATTTTCCCTTTTGGCCTGGCCTCCTTCAACCCTTCAGCGCTTCCACCCCTCGCCACTGGAGCCGCTTTTTGCGCCCTATGGGTGCTGTTCTACCAATCGCGCGAAATCAGCCGCATGTTCTCCGCCGTTCGCCTGGGTTCGGCCGAACTGACGGTGCACATTCGCGCGCGAAGCCTGCTCTGGATTTACGGGCAGTTCGCCCTCGCCCTGCTCGGCACCTTCGTTCTGCTTCTTGTTGGCGGCGCCATTGTCCTCGGCAGTCTTGCGGCCGACGCCTTTGCCGACAACCATTTCGACGCTCAGATATTTCTTGGCTACCTTCAAAGCAGTATTGCCACTGTGATCGCATTTGTGCTGGGCTATCTGCTGCTCCTGGGCGCCTTTACCGCCACAAAGGAGCTGTTCATCGGCTATGGTTTCTGGCGGCTTGTTGCTCAAGGCGCTGATATCTCCGGCCTCCAAAGCCTGGAAAATGTCCAAGCCCGCGCGGAGGACAAAGCCCTTCTTGGCGAAGGCCTTGCCGACGCACTCAACGTGGGAGCCTATTGATGGCCATCCCCGCGCGCTTCCACGATGGTCTGACTGCCGCCGTGCGCGACGTCGCTCTCGACTACGAAAAGCGCGGCGCCTCGGGCACGCTGATCATCCGCGACCCGGTGACCGCAATGGAACTCGCGCGCTGGCCGGCTGGTAACCTCTACACCGTCAATGCGCCTCGGCATGTGCTGCGTCTTGCGGCCACGGGCCAGCCCACGGGTGCCCGGGTGATCGTGGAAGGCCGCGAAGACATAGCCCGCATCCGGGCCACATTGCCGGTGCTGGCGCACAAGGCGCAGCAGGAAACCAGGCGGCAGGTGCGTATCGCCCTCACCGCCACCCTGGCGCTTGCTTCCGTGATCGCCGCCTACCTCTTTGGCGTGCCACTTCTTGCCACCCGCATCGCCAGTGTCGTGCCCCCAGCCTGGGAACAATCCTTGGGCAACACAGTTGCCCAACAGATGGAGGCTGGCCTGGCGCAAAGCGGTGGTTTTGAAATCTGTGATCCCAACCCGCAAAGCCTCGCCAACCAGGCGCTTCAGCGCTTTGGCATCGAAGCCATGCGCGGCTCCGGATCGCCCTTCACCCTCGACATCAAAATCGTGCGCTCCGACATTCCCAACGCCTTTGCCCTGCCGGGCGGCCGTGTCTACTTCTTTTCGGCTTTGCTGGATCGAGCAACCAGCCCGGATGAATTCGCCGGCGTCCTTGCGCACGAGATCGGCCACGTCGTTTATCGCCACGGGCTGGAGCAATTGATTTCCACCGCCGGCACCGGCGCCCTGATCGGCTTTATCCTCGGAGACATGACGGGCCTCTCCGTCGCTGCCGGCCTGGGCTCTACCCTGATCGATGCGCGCTTTTCCCGCCTCGCCGAAAGAGAGGCCGATGCCTATGCAGCGTCCCTGGCGCATAGGCTCGACTTCAACCCTGCCGGCCTTGCCGATTTGATCGCCCGTGTCAGCGAAGACGACCAATTCGCCCAGGCTCTGGCGCTGTTCAACACCCACCCTTTGACCACCGATCGCAAGGCCGCTTTGGAAATCCTCGCCGCACAACGACCCAGCGGGCTCGAGCCGCCCTTCTCTCCAGCCGAATGGGCTGCTATTCGCAGCATGTGCGGGGATCCACCCTTGCTGCCAAAGATCAAGACACCATGACCGCTTCCCCGCATAATCCATCCCGCAGAACCTGGAAGCAGCCATCGGCTGCCCTGTCGTGAACCTGCCTTGCGTATTCTGATCCGCACTTCCAAACTCGCCATCTGGGCGCGCCGGCTCGGCAGCGTCGCCGTGCCGCTGGTCGTCATCTCGGTCCTGCTGCACCGTTTCCGCCTCATCAGCGGCGACCTGTTTCTGGCGGCTGCGGCCCTGGCCTTCTGTGTCGCGCTCGTTGCCGTGCTGACTTCATTGGCAGCTCTTGTCCGCCTCTGGTACAGTGGCGACCAGGGCTGGAGCAAGGCGCTGCTGGGTCTCGCCTTGGGCGTTTTGTGCCTGCTGCCCTTTGCCTTTTACGGCGCCTTGGCCCTGCGCTACCCAGCCGTCACCGACATCGCAACAACCGACCGCAGCCTCCTGCCGCTGGTGTTTGAACCCGGCACGGCAGATATGCCGCCGCCCAAAATGCTCTCGCCTGCCGAGCAGGAAGCGATCTTTCCCAATATTGTCACCCGCACCTATCCGCTGAACCAGGCGCAGACTTTTGAGCTGATCCGCGATCAGGTGGCCAGCAATGGCTGGGAGATCAGGGCCGAGCGCGCCGTGTCACCCGGCACGGCCCGCCAGATCAACGCCCAGATCGTGACCTTGCCCGGTTGGCGCGAGGAGGCGGTTATTCGCGTTTCTGGAGATGATCAGAGCGCCAGTGTCGACATGCGCTCCGTTTCGCTCAATGCTCCCCACGATTTTGGCAGCAATGGCCAGCGGCTGGAGAGCTTTCTGACCAATCTAGACGATGCCATCACAACGCTTCTGGTGGAAAATCCCGACATCAACCTCCCAACGCCCGTGGAACCCGAAGGCGACGTTCAGCCACCTGCTTCGTGAAGCGTGATCCGGAGGCCCAAAAGCCCCCGGGAAACCAACAGCCGGTTCTGTGCCGCCAGATACTCCACATGCGCCGCTACGGTCATCCGTGCCGCCCGCCGAACGGGCCAGGTTTGCTGCGGATAGATCGCGGCAACAATTGCCCCGATCGTCCGCGCACCGCGCTGCACCGCATCGACAATCTGCCCATTGCGCAATTCCCGATGCGCCCGGAGCGATCGGGCAAATGCCGGGCCGTCCTCGATAGGCCCGCCATGAGCCGGATGATAGCGCCGATAGGGCAGGGCGGTGATTTTGTCGAGCGAGCCGAAATAATCAGCTATCGAGCCATCGGGCACAGCAATCAGCGTTGAATTCCACCCCATTACATGGTCCCCGCTGAGCAGCATGTCACCACAGCCGAACGCAAGGTGATTAGCACAATGCCCAGGCGTGGCATGGACCGTGACTTGGAGGTCCCCCACCCGGATCGTCTCCCCATCCACTACAACACGATCGGGCACCAATCCCCAGTCGCTTGAGCCACGCAGCCGATTGCGCTCGAATCGATGCAAGGGACGGGACAGCCGATGTGCACCACCGAACCATAATGGCGCCCCTAGGTGCCGAGCCAGCCGCCCTGCCAATGCAGAATGATCACGATGAGTGTGCGTCAGCACAACGGCGTCCACCGGCCGGCCCGCAATAGCCTGCAGCAGTGCAGCAAGATGACGATCATCGTCCGGCCCGGGATCAAGCACAGCCAGCCGTTCATGGCCAAGCAGGAAACTATTGGTGCCGGTAAACGTATAGGCACTGCTGTTGGGCGCCGTGATCCGCACCAGCCCCCCGGCAACCTGAACCGGCTGCCCCGTTTGTGGATCGAATTGCTTGTCGAAGACCAGGGGGGCAGCCATTGCACTCACGATTTTGGCACATTAAGAAAGTGGTGACGTAAACCGCTGCCGTGTCTTACGCAAACAGCGGGCGCCCTAAGTACGAAAGGTTTGAAATGGCGATGACTTTGACAACGCCCAACACGCTCCTGGGTCTTTACCAGCCTAAGGGCGATGTCGCCAAACTGGCATCCAATTTCGCAACGATCGTGCTGGGCACGCTGCTCATCACCGCCTGCGCCAAGATCAACGTGCCGGTCTGGCCAGTTCCTGTGACACTGCAGGGCTTTGCCGTGGCCGGACTTGCCGCCGCTTTCGGTGCCCGCATCGGCGTTGCGACCGTCGCGCTCTACCTGCTCCAAGGCGCCCTCGGCCTTCCCGTTTTCGCCACTGGGGGCGGCCTGCCTTACCTGGTTGGTCCTACGGGCGGGTTCCTCCTTGGCTTCCTTGCCATGGCTGCCATCATCGGTCATGCCGCCGACCGCGGCGCCTCCGGCAAGCCAATGGCCCTCTTTGCTGCCATGCTGGTCGGCGATGCCGCCCTGTTCGCCCTAGGCTTCGCCTGGCTGCTTCTCCTCTCCGGCCAGGCCCAGTGGCTCGACCAGTCCAACGTCGTCGCCTCCGCCTTTGCCAAGGCCGTCCAGCCCTTCATCCTTTGGGACATCCTCAAAATGGCCTTGGCTGCCCTTACCGTCAGCGGCATCTGGAGCCAGCTCAAGAAGTAAAAAGACGACCTTCCGTAATCGTCTAAGGCCGGCCCAGCGCCGGCCTTTTGCTTTTGGCAAGCCGCTTGGGTTGTTCTCTCACCATCCGCAGCCTTGCACGCCCTGCATGGGCCTCATGTAAGTTGAGCTGCACCTGATCTGCAAAACAACAAGTCATTCCGAGTATCGCAGCCCTTCTCTATTAACCAGGGGGCATCTTGGGCAGCGTTTTGGGTAAATGAAACCTTTCTTCGACGTTGACGACTTGATTGAGACCGCTTAAGAACACCGTGCGGTAATTTTTTGAGGGTTTTTCATGCGTAAAGTGCTGTTGACGGTAGTCTCTGCGGCGTTGATGGGCGCTTCCACTTTGAGTGGCGCTGTTGTTCCCCACGCCTTTGCTCAAGATAATACGACTGCCTTGGAAGCGCAG
Organism: Devosia submarina; assembly: GCF_003056345.1. Lineage (GTDB taxonomy): Bacteria > Pseudomonadota > Alphaproteobacteria > Rhizobiales > Devosiaceae > Devosia > Devosia submarina. Next base: position 365,926 of record NZ_PYWB01000001.1, read on the forward strand.
GTCCTGGCAGCTTGCGCCGTGGACGAAGCTGAATTCCGCTCGTTTCTGGCAGACTATTCCGCCCAGATGGCTGAATTGGTTGCAAGCGGCGCGATCACGAGCGACGAAGCCCTGGCACGTTTCCAGGCCCTCCGCGACGCAGCTCGCGAAGCCGATTGCGGCCCAGTGGTTGACGAAGCTTTTGAGGAATTGTTCCCGGACACCGCAGCCACTGGTGCAATCGCCCCTGCTGCCATTGCTGCAGGCGGTGAAAGCCTCAGTGGAACTACTGGCGGTGGTGCTGAGCCCGACGTGGCAAGCCCCAATTGATAGATGAACTAGCTTAAGTTCGGGCTGACGCACTTGTTTCGAGTGTGTCAGCTTTTTTGTGCCACTTGCCAGATGGCGCAATAGTTCATGCCGCAATCTTGCGAATAGTCCGGTTTGCTGCCGAGACTTGCATTAACTAACTAGCTAAGTTGTGAAAACAATGACTTGGTAGTGGCGTGGCCATGTTTATGGTGTCTGCGAAATAAGACTTTGTTAACAGTGTTCACGGGGAAGCTGCAGTGAGTAGTCTAGGCTTTCAGGGCGAAACCGAGATCAATGCTTCGGCACTTGATTTTCCGCTATCGATCGCTCGGCAGGCGGCCAACCAGAATGATCCTGTTGACTGGCTTGACCCGTCCGCCGGTAAGCTCGTGAGCTCCAAGGCAACACGCATCCTGAACCCATCGCCCAATCTTCTCGGCTGGCAATCCGACGCTAAAAGGTTGTTCGATATCCTGGTTTCAGGAATAGCGATCATTGCGCTGATGCCGCTGCTTATTCTCGTTGCCCTGGCGATCCGCCTGGAAAGCAAAGGACCGGTCCTCTTCGTGCAGCAACGCGAAGGCAAGGCCGGTATGCTGTTCCGCGCCCTCAAGTTCCGCTCCATGCGACAGGATGATTGCGACCTCAGCGGGGTGCAGCAGACAATCGTTGGCGACAGCCGCGTCACCAAAGTGGGCAGCTTTATTCGCCGCACCAGCATCGACGAGCTGCCGCAGCTGTTCAATGTGCTGCTCGGCGACATGTCCCTGGTCGGCCCGCGTCCACATGTCCGCGGCATGATGGCCGGCGGCCGTGACTACCGGGCGCTGGTGCCCTATTACGATCTGCGCCTTGCAGTTACGCCCGGGCTGACCGGCTGGGCTCAGGCTAATGGATTGCGTGGGCCCACGACCGATGCCACACTGGCCCGCAAGCGCGTCGACTATGACCTCGACTACATCGAGAACTTCAGCCTCTGGCTGGACCTTAAGATCATCTGGCTGACCCTGAAGCGCGAACTCGCCGGCGGCTCTGGTCACTGATCGCTAGGCGTCCGCTAAAAACGGCTGCAGACGCTTAGACTTTGATGCATCTACTATTCGAGCACCCTGTATGTTCGGAACGCTAAACATCCTCGCCAAAACATTCCTGCCATAGCAGGAACTGGTACAACGAACCTTCCGGCCTGCACGCTGGGAGTTCGTTTGAGCATAGCTGTACCCCGAAGCGAGATCTGATAATCCCTCAGCACGCCCAGAGGCGTCATGGTGAGCCTGTCGAACCACGAGGCCGCGCGAGTGGAGCCCATATCACCACGTTCATAAAGCGATCAGGTACACGCTGGTAGCGTTCGCTCGGCACTTGTGCGAGCGATGGAGCGGCCGCCGTGCCGATAGCTGCCTCCCCATAGTGAGGAGGGGCAGGGCGGCTGTTTAGCTGGGATAGCCCGCCTCTCGCCCCGCCACATAGTACCATCTACGACATTACGCAGGTCAACTGCACGAAGGCAGCGCGCGCTTACGCCTCCACGTAATACCCACCATATTTCCGCTGATAGGCAATCCGCGACTCGATCTGCTGATTAAGAGCAACAAACACCGCAGTCTCGGGTGCGGCCTCCTTGAGGCTGTTGAGCGCCGCCTTCGCATCCATCTGGGACGTGCTGGCCCATTTGGTGACAAAGACAATCGCATCGGTCAGCGGCGCCACATAAAGTGCGTCCACCACCGGCCCCACCGGAGGCGTGTCCACAATCACCACTTCAAAGGCCTGGCGCGCAGATTTGAGCAGCCGCTCGAAGGCGGGCAGCGTCACCAGATGATCCGTCGGTACGCCACTACGACCCGACCCCAGCAGTAAAATGGCCTTGGTGAGCGTATCCGTCGTAATGATGGACTGGATCTCGGGTGCGTTCTCCGGATCGGAGTTCAAGAACTCCAGAAGCCCAACGGAAGATTCGATCCCTACATGCCGGTGGATGCTGGGCTTTCTCAGATCCGCATCGATCAGCAGGACCTTGCGGCCGGAAGTGGCATAGGATCGCGCAAGCGATAGCGCCACGGTCGTCTTACCCTCATTGGGCGCTGTGGAACTCACCATGATGACCTGGCTGCGTCGGTCGGCTGCACCAGGGGTGATGATCTTGGCCTGATCGATGGCGGCCCGCAGGCGCCGGATACTTTCGGCAAATACCGACAGGGGAGAGTTCACCATGAGAGCCGAAATCTCGTTTGAACTTCCCTTCTGGCGCGGAATGGCCGCAGGCACCTTGGCCTTCAAAACGGCCTCGGTCTGGTCTTCACGCGTGAAGCCGCCGATCAGATTTTCATAAGCAAAGGCAAGCAACACGCCCAAGCCGATCGCCGCAATGCCGGCCAGCGTCAAGATCAGCGGCCGGTTGGGGAACACGGCGCGTTCGTCTACCAGAGCTGGCGAAACGATCCGGCTGTCCGCGACTTGCAGGCTCGCACGGGTGGAAAGGTCCTGCTCAAGCCCGAGAAGGCGCTGATATTGCTGCCGCGCGAGCTCAGCGCCCTGCTGCAAATCAAACAGCTCGGTCAACATTTCCGCAGGCAGGCCACTCGAAACAGCTGAACTGCGCAGGCGCTGCCGTGTCTGCTCTTCCTGTTCCTGAGTCTGGGCGACCTGATTTTGCAGCTGATCGATCTGCGACACGGCCGCAGTGCGCAGCTGCTCGTCAATGCTCTGCAGTTCGCTCTGCAGATCAATCGCGATCGCCGGGTCCGCATTGGCAATCTGCCCGTTCAACTCGTTGCGGCGTTGTTCGAGCTGGCGAACCGCATCATCCTGCAGGCTTTGAACGATGGCGTTTATGTCGTTATTGGCCACGCTAGCCTGCAATGTTTCGGCGAGAGCTGCCGATTGCTGGCGCGCTTGTGTCAGCTCACCGATCTGTCGCTGCAAACTGGCCAGTTCCGTGCGACCCGTTTCGGCAACAATGCGGTCTATATTGCTGTTGATGTAGCTGTCGAATGCGCCTTCGGATTCAACGATATGCTGGCGGGCAGAGCCGATACGGCCTTGCATGATGTCCCGCGAGGCCAGAACATTGCTGACCTTGGATTGCAATTGTTCCGAGACATAGGCCTCCGCCACGGCATTGGCCAAGTCCGCAGCGCGCTGCGGATCGGGCGAGCGCACCTGAACAGAAATCACATAGGTCAGACCTACACGCTGCACGGTCAGGTTCCGCCGCAAGCCCTGAAGGGCTTGGGTCACCGCTTCTTCAGCCGTTGGCGGGGTAAGATCGCCCAGCCGAAGCGTCGCAAGAATTCGCTCGCGCAGGGAAGGCGCCCAATTATCCACCACCTCTTTTACGAGGTCTTGGGATTGAACAACCCGCAGCAGGACGTTGTTGGAGCGCAGGATCTCCACTTCGCTATCGACCTTGGCGCTGTCGCTGCCGGTCGAGAAGCCTTGCGTTTCGGGGTCCAGCAAGTCCTTGCGCGCGGGATCCACCAGGATAAGCGCTGAGGACGAATAGATCGGGGTCAGCGAAAAGGCGATCAAGGCTGCCGCTGCGACCACAAGCAGGACCGTTACCGCAATCAGGCGGAATTGGCGCTGCAATAGGCCAAAAATGGTGCGGAGCTCTATTGTCTCATCCATATTGCTTTTCCCGAAGAAGTCATTGGCTGTGTGTAAGCACAGCAGTTCTTGTTTAATAGAGCCGCTGTTCGCATAGGCTCATTGCTGTTTACACGCCAGTCGTAAAGAAAGCCGGTGCTTGCCCCTTGGACAGGCGAACTGCCGTCAGCCTGCCGGTTGCAAAAGCGCCTGTGTCGATGCCGATCCGCCCCTGGGCGATCTCGGGCTCCTCCACCGGCGTATGCCCATGGACAACCAGCAGTCCGTCCACCGGCGCAGCCTCCAGGAACTCGCGCCGTATCCACATCAGATCGCTGCGATCCTGCTGCTCCAGCGGAATGTTTCTTCTGATCCCGGCGTGCACGAAAACGGTCTGTTCCACCTGCAGCGTCACGGCAAGGCTCGTGAGAAAGCCGACATGCTCCTGCGGAACAAGGCTTTGAAGCATCCTTTGGCGCGCCTTGGGCGCCAGCGAGCGAAACAGATCCGCATCGGCCCCATAGGAGCGAACCGTTTCCATGCCCCCAAACTCGAGCCATCCTTCATCGCCCGCCCCCAGAAGGGCGTTGAGCATCATCTCTTCATGGTTGCCCGCCAGCAGCACTCGGCTGAAACCGGCCGGTGCCGGACGCAACAGGTGGTCGATCACCCCTGCCGATTGGGGGCCCCGATCAACATAGTCTCCCAACATCACGAGGAGTTTGTCGCCCGGCGGAGCGTCGCTGTCGGCTAGGATGCACTGCTCGATCCGCTGCAATTGCTCAAGGCAACCATGAACATCGCCAATGGCATAGATGGCAGCAGGCCAGGACGGGATACTCAGATGTGTTTCAAAGGCGCTGACCATGCGCGGCCTTGGCCTGAACAGTGATCCAAACAGCCCCATGCTCAGGACTTCGCCCTATCAGCCGCAGGCATGCCCAGCGCCAGCAGCGCCACGAACATGATAGCGTTGGCCTGTATCTCGAGGCTGAAATCGGCAAGCGAGTGCACAGCAGCAACGGTTACAACGCCAAACAACATGCAGCGGAACCGCCAGTCACTCGTGCTACCCCGCGGCGCCATGGCTGTTCGCCACACCAGGAGGGCAATAATCACCAGCGGCAAGCTGCCCCCGATAAGCCCCAACTCGCTCCACAAGGTGAGATAAGTATTGTGCGCCTTGTCCCAAAGCAGGTCCAGATTGACGGGAAGCTCGTGCACCAGGGGATAGGCAAGCTCGAATGATCCTCCGCCATAGCCGGTCAATGGGCGCAGACTGATGAGCGCAAGAACCTGCTGATAAAGATCGGTCCGCACCAGGGCGGAGCGCTCCACAGTCCCGAAGCGGTCGAACAGGGCCTGACCAAAGAGCGACAGGGCCAGTATGGTCGCGAGCACGCCCAGCAGCGTTGCTCCGATAATGATGGGCAAGGCGCGCGACGAGCGGGCCGCTGTTCCAACAATGGCAATAAGCGACCCCGCAAGGGCTGCTGCAAAACCCATGCGCGATTGGGTGGCCACGATCACCGCAAGCAGGAACACAAAGGCAAGGCTATAAAGCAGGATGGAACTGGTGCTGTGCTGGATTGGGCCATCATCATAATGGCGCTCGAGCCTGTCGGCCACATGCCGCGCCAGCTTGGACGCCGCAATCACGCTGCCGAACGCCAGAAACGTCGCATAGCTGTTGCGATTAACAAAGGTGCCGGTGGCAGACCCCTCATAAGCCCATTTGCTGAGCCCCAGGATCCAGTCGCCTGTATTGAGCGCCACAATGCCAAGAAGCGCATATCCAAGGCATGCAAAAAGGATGATGTTGAGCGCCCGTTCCCGACGGGCAGGATGGGCGGCAATCTGCAGAACCAGGAAGAACAGTGCCGCATAAGTGCACTGGCGCACCAGCATCAATATCGTTGAACCCGGATCAACGCTCAGCGTATCCGAAAACGCCACGATCCCCAGCCGCCCCTCAACCGGAAGACCGCCGAAAACACCGCCAAGAGGCAGCACCTGGATCACAAGCCAGACCAGCAGGGCGCCAAACAGGACCGCAGGCACTTTGAAATCGGCTACCGTCACGCGGAAGGGCTGGCGGCTGCGCTGCATCAGCAAGGCATAAACGGTGAGGGTGAGACCGAAATAAACGCCCCACACAGCCCAGGCGAGCGGGCGCGCGCTCCCCAATGGAACCGGCGAAAGCACAATCGCGATCAGAGAGGCCCAAAGGGCGAAGCCATTGGCTCGGCTGCGCAGATTCTGCCCCTTGACGCGATCACCGCTCGAGCGCCGTGCATGAACAACAATGCCGGACACTTCGCTGCTCATCGCGGCAGCATCCGGCGCAAGGTAGAGATGTAGCGCCGCTGATCCGCTTCGCTCATGTCCTGCAAAACGGCCGTGATGCGAGACCTGAACCCAACATCCCCGACATATTGCCGCGCAATATAGGGAATGCCCTTGTTGCTCTTGATCAGCATGGCCAGATCCTGATCATACAGGGGCCTGCTGGCCTCATTCAAATGCTCGTAATGAATATCGGCAATTTCGAAGCGCAGCCGACCGATCCATTGCTGGTTCGGCGCCGTCTGCTGCGAGGCCTTGAGATATTGGTTCATTTTGGGCCAGTCACCCGCCACAGCTGCCGCACGCGCGGCAATTGCCCATGCAAAGGAAAAGGTCGGCGCATCCGCCGCAATCCCTTCAGCGATATCGGCGCATTTCTGCGCAAGATCCTCGAACTTGATACTGGAAAGCACCATCAGCTCGAACGATTTTTCCGACCGCAGAGTGCGCTCGCAAGCCCGCAATACCTCGTTTCGGGTCGCGACACCGAGGCCCGTCGGATCGGCAGGCGAGCGCAGAGCAATCGAGGTGACGGCAGTGTTGGCATGAAGGAGGTAGGTTTTGCCCTCCTGGGCAAACGCCCACGCGCTCAAGCCAAGAAGCACGATGCCAAAAGCGGCCAGGGCTGGGGCAGCAAGACTGTTGCGCTGTGTCAATCAAGGGCCACAATAGATAACATTGGCCGCTTCATTATGCGTGAATTTGCTTATTGGCCACAGAATCTTTCGCCACCGTCAGGTTTATCACCGCCGATATTGATCCGGCGTATTGGCCGGATCAAACACTGACGAAATCTATAGCCATCTTCTTGTTAAAGACGGGCTAATCCGAACAGGACAGCGGCGAGAAGGCCCCAGCTGCCGGCCGCAAGGGAAATCACGATCCAGCCCCTCGGGATGCGCTCCAATAGAGCAGGGGCAGAGCCCTGCTGTGTGGCTTGTTGCTGCATCGTCATTCTCCCCGGCCGGGCTGCGCCTTAGCCAGCAACCCAGCGGTTGGGATCGGACGAAGACATAGAGCGAATGCGGTAGCCCGATGCGCGCAGCGTCTTGACCTTGTCGCTGAGATTGTCGAGCACATAGTCACCAGCGCTGGTCTTGACCACGAGAACCGCATGGGACTCGCCCCAGCGCGTCTTCGTAGTAGCAATGCGCAGCGATCCCGCCGGCACGCCCTTGCGGATCAGCTGGGCCCGCTTGGTCAGGACATAATCCTCGCAATCGCCCGAGCTGGCATTGACCTGCCAGCTATCACCACGATCATTGCGTGGCTTAATGGCAGCGTTGACGCTCCGGTTGACCTTGCTCAACACCGCAAGAAGATCGTTGGTCGCCGTCACCTGGCTAGCTGTGCCGCCACCGGCACATTGCCGCGGGCTCTTGGCGCAGAACACCTGCATGGCAAAGGGCGTGAGCGCTGCGGTATGCACCACGGGCCGTGCCGAAATATTTGTATGGGGCGCATAGGCCAAGGCTGCGCCGGAAGAGAAAAGCGTCAGCATGAAAGCGGCGCCGGTGAAGACAGAAGCCAATTTGTTGTTCATTTGAGCCATCCCTGAGTTGATGGCTTAAGCATGCCGGCCCCCTCTTGCCGCTTCGCATGCAATTTCCCTAAAATTTTAGACAAATGCCGCGGATCGATTGGGAGGGGACAACCCAACCAACAAAAAGCCTGCCCTTCTCTAGGGCCAACTGCTCAACACCGTCCGACGTGCACGCCAGTTCGTTGCTGAACGAAGCCATCGACTCCCACGTTTTCGAAGCATGCAGCATGTGCCAACTCTCTCCTGGTACAGGTGCTCGCCGGCCTTCTCTCACGCTTAATGGGCCGGCGGTTTGGTTATTGCCGCCTTCTATTATGGGCGGGAATTATCTGAGCCGAATACCGCTGGATATCGAAATACAGCCACGGCCGCCGCGCCAACAGGCCGATCTGGGGCGGTGTGGACCCAAGGATATGAAACCCCGAAAAGCATCGCCGACGCTCTCGCCCGAGCCCAGTGGCGCCTCCCCCTCGCGTCTTGCAGAAGGCCTGCCGTCTAGGCTGCTACGCCCCCCGGAACTCGGCGTCAGCAAAAGTCAGCCACCAGATTTAACCTTTATTAAGCGCGTCGCGCACACGCCTCGACACCACTGCCGATTGAAGCACTCGAGCGCACTCATTTCATCAATCGTTAAAAGGTTCCACGCTATCGATCATCAACCCAGATAGGGCCAGATTTCCAGAAGGAACACAAAGTGGCAGATATCAACCTCTCCAAAGCCGTCCGCTCCAACCTCGGGTCGCTGCAGAACACAGCGGCGCTGATGTCCAAGACCTCGGATCGCCTCTCGACCGGCAACAAGGTCAATACCGCCCTCGATAATCCGACTAACTTCTTCACCGCCTCGTCGCTGAACAGCCGCGCGGGCGACCTGAACAATCTGATGGACTCGATGGCTAACGGCATCAAGACCATCGAAGCTGCGAACAACGGCCTGACCTCGATCACCAAGAATCTAGAGTCGATGCAGTCCACCCTGCGCCAGGCTCGCCAGGATAAGTCTTTCCAGACTACTTCGCTCACGCTTGGTGCTAATCTTACTTCTGCACAAAATCTGAGCTTCGCCGGCGGGGCAATCGGTAGCACCCCCGTTACCATAGCTTTGGGCACCGCTGCCACGACCGGTACGCCAGCTGTGCCGGGCACGCCTGCTGGCGCTGATACCCCTGCAGTGACTTCTTCTGTCACCGGCGTTGGTGGTGCTGCTATCGATGCTGGAACTGCCGGTGACGTCGTCGTGACGGTGGGCACAACGGATTACACCGTTTCGCTTGATGCCGGTGATGACGCAGCTGCGGTTGCAGGTAAGATCAACGCGGAAGTTGGTTTTAACGTCGCTGATACTGATGGTGGTCAGCTACGTCTTCAGAACGCTGCTGGTACCGGCATCAGCATGGCTGACGCTACTGGCAACGTTGCCGGCACCACTGATCAGATTCTCGGCACTACACCTGCAGAAGTTGCGGGTTCTCCCCTGGTCGCGGGCACACCGGCTACCACCGGTACTCCAGCAGTTCCTGGAACTCCCGCGGCGGCTAAAACTGTTGATGAACTCGTCAATGAAATCAACAACAAGGCCGAACTCAAGGGCAAGGTCCGCGCGTCGAACGATGATGGCAAGCTGCGGATCGAAAATCTTTCTACTCAGGAACTTAACATCAACGGCGCGTCAAGCACCGGAGTAGTTGACGGAACGTCGAGCGGCGTCAACAAGGTAACAGGCAATACCGTACGTGCAGGTTTGGCCGAGCAGTTCAACGAGTTGCGTGATCAACTCGACAAGCTGTCAGACGATGCGTCGTTCAATGGTATCAACCTGCTTCGTGGCGACAAGTTGAAGATTACCTTCAATGAAACCGGAACCTCATCGATCGATATTCAGACTAAAGGCGAAAAGTCTGTAGATTCGACCAGCTTGAAGCTCAAGACCACCCTTCAGGCAAAGGATCTAGACAGCGATGCGAGTATCGACAAGTTCCTTGACGATGTGAAGACAGCTCTGAATGACGTTCGCTCTCAGTCTTCGGCTTTTGGCTCGAACCTGTCCATTGTTCAGAACCGTCAGGACTTCACCAAAGCCATGATCGACACGCTGGAAACAGGTGCTGGCAACCTCACCCTGGCCGACATGAACCAGGAAGCTGCCAATATGATGGCTCTTCAGACCCGTCAGTCGCTGGCTCAGTCGACCCTGTCGATGGCAAACCAGGCCGATCAGGGCGTGCTGCAGCTGCTCCGTTAATCGGCGCTGCAAACCAAACAGAAGGCGGGCTTCACGGCCCGCCTTTTTCTTTTCCGGCCCCATGAACAGGAAACCTGCCGGAGGCAGCAATACCACCTGGATCGCGTTCTGGTTGCTTTCATGCACCGCGATGGCGTCATCGATCGTTGGGTAGAAAATCAGATCGCCATTGTACGGTACGCCGCCGACTTAGCTGAACCGCTTCAGCAACCAGGAACTCGGCTGCAACCTCGTCGATCAAGTGCTAATCAAACTAGGCTCCTGACTGCCGTATTCCCTGCGAAGGCTCCTGATTTAACCTTTTGTGCCTTACCATACCCCGCTTCAAAGCGGCAGGGGACATCCGGAACAACAAAAAGCCCGGCCTTAAGAAAAGGCCGGGCTCGATTGGTCGGAGTAGAGTGATTCGAACACTCGACCCCCTGCTCCCGAAGCAGGTGCGCTACCAGGCTGCGCTATACTCCGTCAAAAGCAGCGAAATGCTAAGCTCGATGCTAACAGTCTGTTAGCACGAAGAGAGCATATGCGACCGCCGCGAGCGCTATATAGCCGCGCTTGCGACGCTGTTCAAGCATCACTCGCAAACCCTTCGTGACATGTTGCACCGCCCGTGCAAACCGTGTACGAACCGCGCCAGATTGGGGTGTCGCCAAGTGGTAAGGCACCGGTTTTTGGTACCGGCATTCCTAGGTTCGAATCCTAGCACCCCAGCCACTTGCCCATAATTCTTGGGCGCCGCACCAGCTGTTACAAGCTCTTCCATGTCGTGCTTTTGCATGACGGAACCGAATCTTCCAAGACTCAGCGCACAAGATGTTCCCGTAGCCGTGGCGCAAGCTATTATCGCAGCCTCGGGTAACTATCATGTCGTGGAGTTCAGAATAGTCTGCTTCCGGAATACCCACACTCGGAGCATCCAGCCTATCGTTTCACCGCAGCATTGGAGCCACCCACCACAACATGATCTTGCGCATCGTGCTTTGCTCGCCATAATTATTTATAAGTATTAGTCAGTGTTGTTCTCCCATATAGTACGCTTGGGCATGGAGAGACACAGAAGCTGAGTGGGGCAGGGTTGGAGTAGTGGAAGAAGCATTCACCAAGCCCAAGCGGAGCCGTAGCCGCACAAGGGGCGATACACCGCGTCGGGTCACCATGACGGACATAGCGCAGGCGGCAAATTGCTCGCAGGCGACCGTCAGCTTTGTTTTGAACCGCACGCCGGGCATAAAAATCTCTGCCCAGACCCGCGAACGGGTGATCGAGGCCGCGCGTGCTCTGGGCTATGCCGCGCCCAACTTTGCCCATGTCGAGCCCGCGCCAGCGCGCCCTCGCGTGGATGGGGTGATTGGCTTTGTCGTTGATCAGCTCGCAACCAGCCCGGAGGCAGTGGTCGCCATCGAGGGTGCCCGGCAGGCAAGCTGGAATGCAGGCAATGTCATTCTTGTCGCTCAGACCCTGTTTGATCCCGTGATGGGCGAGCGCACGGTACGGGCGCTTGTTGAGCAGGGCGCATCGGCCCTGATCTACATGGCGATCTTTACGCGCGAGATCGAGGCGCCGCCTTATCTATACGATCTAGACATTCCCGTGATCCTGCTCAACTGCTATACCGCAGATCACGCTTTTCCAGCAGTTATCCCAAGCGAAATCGCAGGAGGGCAGGGGGCCACCCGCCACCTCGTCGCTTTGGGTCATCGACGAATTGCGTGCATCACTGGAGAGCCCTGGATGCAGGCGGCGCAAGACCGGCTCAAGGGATATCGGCGGGCCTTGGCGACCGCCGACATTCCCTTTGATCCCAGCCTGGTGATCGAAGGCGATTGGTCGGCCAGCGCTGGCTATGCAGCAACAACCAAACTGCTCAAGCTCAAGGAACGCCCGACGGCAATCTTTTGCCAAAATGATCGCACTGCAATTGGCTGCTACGAGGCACTCAAGGAAGCAGGCTTGTCCATTCCGCGCGAAATGTCTGTCCTTGGCTATGACGACGAAGAAATCTCCCGCCACCTTCACCCGCAGCTGACCACGTCCATCTTGCCCCACCGCGCCATGGGCCAATGGTGCATCGAACAGCTTGACGCGCATACGCATGATAAAAGCAAGCGCTACCCGATCACCAAGCTGGAATGCCCACTGGTCGAGCGCTTTTCCTCGGGACCGCCGCTCAAATGAGGCGCGGTCCCGACCAGTTCGGAATTGTAAGAGATCAGTCGGCGCTGGAGAGGCGGACGATTTCCGAACTGCCCTGGCGGCTCTCGGTGACTACATAAACGGCGCCGTCCGGACCTTGCTTGACATCGCGCACGCGGGCGCCGACCGGCACGCGTTCCTCAAAGGCGACTAAGTCATTTTCCATATGTAGCACGACAACGTCTTGGGTCACGAGACCTCCAACAAGAAAAGCCTCTTGCCAATTGGCGAACTCATCACCTGTGTAGTAGGCCATCCCCGAGGGGGCGATCACCGGGTCCCAATAGTAGATCGGCTGCGTCGTTTCGGCATTGGCCGTAATGCCTTCGCCGATCGGCTCGCCGCTATAATCGATACCGTAGGTGACCTCAGGCCAACCATAATTCACGCCGGCCTCCGGCATGTTGAGCTCGTCCCCACCCTTGGGGCCATGCTCCACGGTCCATAGGCGGCCCTGTCCATCGAGGGTCGCCGATTGCATGTTGCGATGTCCAAGGCTCCAGATTTCAGGCAAGGCATTGGGTTCATCGATTAGCGGATTGTCGGGGAGGGGTTGCCCGTTCTGGTCGATGCGGAAGATTTTGCCCAAGCCGCTTGCGATATCCTGCGCCTGATCGCGGATCGGCGTATCCGAGCGTTCCCCTACTGTAACGAAAAGCTCACCGTCATTGCCAAAGACAAGGCGGGAACCGAAATGCTTGGTACCGTCATAGCTGGGGGTTTGTCGAAAGATGATCTCGACATCTTGGAGCTGTCCGCCACCGCTTTCATCCATGGCCAAGGTCGCCGAAGCGACCGAGGTTCCGTTGCCGCCGTCACGCGGCTCGGAAAACGAGAAGAAGATCTTGTTGCTGGTTTCATAGTCCGGCGCCAGGGCCACATCCAGCAGACCGCCCTGGCCACGCGCGTCAACTTCGGGAACGCCTTCGATCTCGGGACCAGGCTGACCATCGGGTCCGATGATCATCATCGCCCCGGATTTTGCCGTCACCAGCATGCGATCATCTGGCAAAAATTCCAGCGCCCACAATTGTGGGAGCCCGGTTGCTACGACCTCCTGTTCAACCTGCGCTGGGTCGGCCGGTTCTGGTGCCCGGGTCTGGTTGGGGAATTGCGGCTCCTGGCTTGGAGCGTTGGGCGGCTGCGTTTCGGCGGGTGTGTTTTGGGCCAAGGCCGGGTTGCTCATGGCAAGTGCAAGCACAAGCATGCTGGCACAATGTAGATGGTTGATCTTCATACAATATCTCCGTCAGTGAGAAGCGGGGCTCGCATCGTCGCGGGCGGCCTCATGCTCAACTGCGAAAGCGGACAGCCGGTTCGGCCGCTCCCAAGAACGTGTAAGCGGACAAACTTCAGGCGCCGGACATAAGCTCGCGAAAAGAAGCCGCAATGTCGCTGTGGCGATAGGGCTTGGAGAAGAACACCCCGCCATCCGGAAGATCGGTTATGTCGACGATACGGTGGCCGGATGTCACGACGATCCGCACCGGCGGCCAGCGCTTGCGGACGGCAGCTGAGAGCTTGAGGCCATCCATGCTTCCAGGCATGTCCACATCGGTGAACAGAATGGAAATGGCCGGATTGGTCTCGAGCAAAGCGATGGCTTCGTCAGCATTGGCAGCTTCAAGAACCGCGAAACCTTCGTCCTGCAGAAAATCCACCGTGCTCATGAGCACAAGCGGCTCATCGTCCACCACCAAGATCGTTATATCGGCCAAGTCCATCTACCCGCCTTGCCACTGTGCCCAAGCACTCACCGGATTGGTGGTGCGCAACGAGCAAGCAGGGAGAATGGATGCTTCACAATTGGGGTAGTTGGCAGCCCTTGAGGGCTGCCCTAAGTCAGCATCGCGTTGACGCGCGCAGCCAGTTCATCGTTCTGGAAGGGCTTGGCCAGCATGTCCATGCCGTCGCCCAGGAAACCGTCCCGATCCTGAACGCCATCGGCATAGCCCGTCACGAAAAGAATGGGGACGGACTGCCGTTTCTCGCGGGCGATCTCGGCCAGTTTGCGCCCGTTCAGCCCGGGCAAACCAACGTCGGACACGATCAGGTCGATCCGTCCATCTCCCTCGATATGGGGCAGGGCAGACCGCGCATCCTCGGCCTCCATGACATGGACGCCAAGGTCCTGGAGCACCTCAACGATGAGCATGCGAACCGCATCATCGTCCTCGATCACCAAGACCGTCTCTCCGTCCCATGTGCGGCTGTCGCGCGGGGGAATGTTCTGCTGTTCTGCAAGCGGCGCTAGTGCACGCCGCAGATAGAGCTCAATCCGCGTACCACGCCCGGGCTGGGAAACGATGTTTACATGCCCACCCGATTGCTTGACAAAGCCATAAACCATCGACAGTCCCAGCCCGGTGCCTTGGCCGATGGGCTTGGTAGTGAAAAACGGATCAAAAGCCTTGTTGATGACCTCCTCGGTCATGCCCTCGCCATTGTCGGCAACCGCGACAAGCACATATTCGCCGTCTTCGAGGCTGCCTCTGTGCTGGCCTGGGCCAACCAAAACGTTGGCGGTTTCTATCTGGAGTTTGCCGCCGCCGGGCATAGCGTCTCGGGCGTTGATCGCAAGATTGAGAACGGCGCTTTCGAGCTGGTTGCTGTCAGTTAGCCCGCGCCAAAGGTCGGTGCTGGAAGTGACCTCGAGCTCGATGTTTTCGCCCAGCGTACGATGAAGAAGATCTTCCATCGTTGTGATAACCGCAGCCACATCGACCGGTCGAACATCCAGTGTCTGCCGGCGGGAGAAGGCCAAGAGTCGTTGGGTCAGGGCCGCGGCGCGCTGGGCCGAAGAAATGGCCGCCTCCATGAAGCGGTCCAGGTCATCATAACGCTGCTTGCTGATCCGCCGGCTGATCACGTCGATGGCACCCATGATGCCGGCTAGAAGATTGTTGAAGTCATGCGCGATACCGCCGGTAAGCTGGCCGATCGCCTCCATTTTCTGCGACTGGCGCAAGGCCTCTTCCACATTTCGCACTCGCTCGGCAGCGGCTTTTTCCTCGGTGGTGTCGCGACCATTGCCATAGATAACGCCATTGTCGTCGGGCGTGATCGTCCAAGAAAACCAGCGATAGCTGCCGTCGATGTGGCGCAAGCGGTTTTCGAACTGGACCGACACCGTGGGCTTTGCCCGAGCCATCGTTGCGCCTGTCGCTTCGGCATCATCTGGATGCACCCAGTCGAGCAGGGGACGGCCGAGCACATCATCCACCTTGTCACCCAAGGTGCGTGCCCATGACGGGCTGACATCGCGCATTTTTCCGTCTGGACCAATAACGGCAAGGACGTCCTGCGAATTCTGCCACAGGAGGTGGCGCTCCATGGCTTGCTGTTCGACACTGGCCTGCAGCGAGGCTGTGCGATCAAGCAGAGCAAGCTCTGCCTTTTTCTCGCTAGTGATGTCCCGCACCACACCGAGGAAGCGTTGGCAAAGACCATCTTCAAAGATTGCACTGCCCGTGCTTTCGATCCAGGCTGAACCGCCTTGCGGCGTTACGATACGGAACTGTTCTGCAAAGTCGGGGCTCGCCAGCTGCGTCGTAGAACGGCGAATGGCCTGGTGAATGCGTTCCCGATCGTCGGCATGGAGCATGCTTAGGAATAGGGGATAGTCCAATTCCACCGAAGGACCGACGGCAAACATGGCTCGACATTTTTGATCCCAGCTGAGCTGCCCGGTTTGCGGATGATATTCCCAGCTCCCCAGCCGCGCAGCGCGTAGTGCAATGCGGCTGCCGATCTCGCTTGCCCTTAGGTCAGCTTCGATCTGCTGGCTGCGGCGGCGTTCCCGTGCTTCGCCGACGGCTCGCGCGACGGCCGAATGGAGGCGCCGCAGATTGCGCTTGGTGACATAGTCCACCGCGCCCTGGAGCAGGGCGTTGGTGGCGAAGTCCTCGCCCACCACGCCGGAAACAAAGATGAACGGCGTTTGAGGGCGACGCCCTCGGGCAATTTCCAGCGCAGCCAGACCATCGAAGTCCGGCAGCGAATAATCCGCCAGAATAACATCGTGCTCGCCTTTCAAAAGGCGCTCGAACTCCACCCGGCTGGTTGCCCGCTCGATCTCGAACGTCAGAGGTCCCGCTGCCAGATGAGTTTCCAGCAGCTCGGCGTCGATGTCACTATCTTCCAGCAGGAGGATGCGCAGGACCATCGGCTCAAAAAGGCGTTCAAACCTAGCGGTCATTCCAGCCCCGAGGCGGTGGCTCGTTCAGCACGGCCCAGAACATGCCCAGGTCCTGTATGGCCTCAAAGAAGACATTGAAGTCTACCGGCTTCACAACGAAAGCGTTGACGCCGTTCTCGTAGCTCGACAACACATCCCGCTCTTCGCGTGAGGAGGTCAGCATCACCACAGGGACATGCTTATGCGCAGGGTCGCTTTTAATTGTTTCGAGAACCTGCAGGCCATCGATTTTAGGCAGCTTAAGGTCGAGCAGCACCACCGCCGGGTGACCAGGGTCCCGATCCTTGTAGGCTCCGCGTGTGTAGATGTAGTCGAGCGCCTCGGCGCCGTCCCGGGCAATGACGATGTCATTGGCGAGCTGACATTTCGCCAGCGCAGCCAGTGTCAGCTCGAGATCGCGCGGGTTATCCTCGACCAGCAGGATCGGACGTAAATCAGGCATTCGGTTTGTCTCTTCCACCTTCCGGCAAAGTGAATGTAAAGGTGGCGCCTTCATCAACAGCACCCAGCGCCTCCACCTCCCCGCCATGGCGGTTGATGATGCGCTTGGTCAAGGCCAGTCCAATACCGGTACCGGCAAAATCTTCCGCCCGGTGCAGGCGCTGGAATACGCCAAAGAGCTTGTGAACATAGGCCATCTCGAAACCAACGCCGTTGTCGCGAACCCTGTATACGGTTTGTTGCCCGTCATTGGATCCCAAGATTTCAATAACAGCAGGATCGCGGCCAGTGCTGTACTTGATGGCGTTTTCCAAGAGATTAGCAAGTGCTTGGCGGATCAACGCCCCGTCGCCCCATGCTGGCGGCAGGTCTGCAATCTTCCACTGCACATTTCGGCCTTCCAAATCCGGTTCCAACGAGCGACGCACTTCGGCAACCAGCTTGTTCATATCGATGCGGGACTTGGCAACATTGGTGCGCCCGAGCTGCGAAAATGTCAGCAAATCGTCCACCAGCCGGCCAGCCGAGAGTGCCGAATCCACAATCGAGCGAAGATAGTGCCGCGACTTTTCATCCATGTTCTGTTCGCGGGCTGTCAGCAGTTCGGCATAGCCTACGATGTGGCGGAAGGGCGCCCTTAGGTCGTGCGAGACTGAATAGGAGAAAGACTCCAATTCCTTGTTGGAGCGTTCCAGCTCCTCGGTCATTTCGGCGCGTTCCTCTGCGCGCAACAGCACAAAATTGAGCAAGGCGTTCCGGAAGTCCTCGGCGCTTTCGATCTCGGCTTGCGTCCAGCTAATGGAGCGATGTCGCACCACTTCCTGCCACTGCTCAAACGATTTGCGCGGCGTTAGTCGCTCCTGCGGATCATCCGGCTTTCGAGGGTCGCCGCCCCAGGTCACCGTCCGCACCACTTCGGAGCGGAACCAGATGACATAGGACGGATGCAGTTGCGAAATGGAGATCGCGAGAATTCCGCTAGCGGTGTCGGCTATTGCACTGCCGCCGGGCCAAACGGCTGAAAGCTGGTCGGTGGCGAAGCGATCCTGCTTCTCGGATTTCAGAAAGGCCACAAGAGCCTCTATGGCGTGCCGGCTTGGGGTTTCCCCAACGCTTCGCATCCCATCTTCGGTGACGATCACCGCGCCTTGTGCATTGGTCAGCGACAGCCAGGCCGCCGCATGCTTGGACAATTCCTCGGGCAGCTTGTCAGCCCGTGAAAGCTTGGGAAGGAGCGTCGTTTCGTGCTGCTTGAGCGCGATCCGCTGCGCTGCGTGGGCACCACGCTGGAGCGAACTGATCTGGAGGGAGAAGATCTTCGCAATGAAATTGCAGGCCGAGCGGATCTGTAGCGGCACTCTGCGTGGTTTTTCATTGTGGCAGGAGATCAAACCCCAAAGCCTGCCATCGACGATGATGGAAATGGACATGGACGCGTACGTGCCCATGTTGCGCATATACTGCAGATGCACCGGCGAGACACTGCGCAGACCCGTGAAACTCAGATCGGTTGGCTGCCCATCAACCGGGCTGAGCAGCGGCACCAGGGGCACGGGCATGTAGTCGGCATCGGGAATGATGCGGAGTGGGCTCAGCCGGTAAAGTTCGCGCGCCTGACCGGGGATGTCGGATTCGGGAAAGCGCAGATCCAGATAAGAGGGCAGGGTACCATCGGTGCTTTGCGCTACAACGGTGCCGTGCCAATCAGGATCAAAGCTGTAGATCATGACTCGATTGTACCGCGTTACAGTACGCACTTGGTCCGCTACCGCACCGGCCACCGCCTTGATCTCGTCCAGCGGCAGGATGGCATCCGCAAAGGCCTCAAGCCGGGGGAACATCGCTTCAATAGAAGATGCTTCGCCCTGATCGAGGGGCTCGAACTCCAATACGGCCCCTTGCGGCATATGGTGGCCGCTGATGTTGAAAAGGCCCCCGTCTCTTTCAAAAGACTGCAGCAAATTGGAGCCATCGGCCAGCCGCACCCAATCCAGCACATAGCCATCAAGCTCCAGAACGGCGCCTGCCACGTAACCCGGCCCAAGCAGATCAGTGGCATTGGCGCTCGCCTGCAGAATACGTAGGCTCTGTGGCTCCACCACCAGCACGGCGCCATGCGGCTGTATACCACCAGGAATACGGATCGGCTCGGCGGCGCAATTGTCGATCTGCGCGTTGGTTAGGCCCGTCAAGACACTGCCTCCCGGGCAAATGCACTCTCGAGCATAGTAAAGGTCTCGTTCGCGCCGTGAATCACGCCGTTGGCATCGGCGGGGGGAATATCCAAAAGCTCATCCTGAAAAAGGGACCACATGGCGCCGGTCTGGGGCCCATAGGGGTCAAAATAGTTCGGGCTCTTCAGCGGCCAGTCTGCAGTTTTTTGAAGCGCCCTGGAGATCAACTTGCCACCCAGTGTTGACCCTTCCATGACGTAGAGCGCCCCAAAGGCTTCTGCCTTGTGGTGCGGTAGCCAAAGCGGAGCAAATGATCTCCGCTCAGGGGCGCGCCCGAGCTTGGTTAGGTCTGCCTCAAGAAGCGCGAGGCGCGAGCGCTCCTGTAGCCGCGCCGGTAACAGCGCCAGCATGGCTGGCTCGAAGACGGTGAGCACACGATGGAAGTTCTCTAGCATGGCGATGGCGCTCGCAGCGCTTGGGCGGTGGAGGTCAAAGCCGGTAGCGGCCTCTAGTCTGGCATGCGCTTCAGCGGTTTCGACGCGCAACCGACGGGTCAGGCTTGAGGCAATATTCGGCTGAGTCAACGGAGCCTCAAGTCGTTCAAGAGGGAGGTCATCATAGCGTAGTGCCATGATCGGGTTCTGTGCAATTGGCAATAACGCCCCTGCCACCCCACTGGAAATAACAAGGCTTTGTTTTTCGTTCCCTCATAAAGGAACAAGATTGGACGAAAAAGCCCGTTCGAAGGCTGGCTATGCAAAGCCATGGTGTGTGAAACTATCGAGAATCGAAACATCGGCCAGCATGCGAACGCGGACCAACCGCGCCTGAGTCTGGCGCAGAGGTGAATTATGCACGTCTTGATTATTGGTGCGGCCGGCATGCTCGGGCGCAAGCTGACCGCGCAATTGGTCAGCGCCGGAACCTTGGGCGACAAGGCAATTGAAGCACTGACCCTTGCCGATATCGTGAAGCCTACAAGTCCAGTGGGGTTCGGCGGCAAGGTCACTGAACTCGTTCTAGACCTGGCTTCGCCATCCAGCGCCCAGCAGGTGATCGCCTCACGTCCAGACGTCATTTTCCATTTGGCAGCTGTTGTCTCTGGGGAGGCGGAGGCTGACTTCGAGAAAGGCTACAGAAGCAATCTGGGAGGAAGTGGCGCGCTGTTTGAGGCGATCCGGACGGAGGGGCAGAAGCAGCCTTACTGCCCGCGGGTTGTATTCTGTTCGTCCATAGCGGTATTCGGCCCGCCTTTTGCCGAGCCGATCCACGATGATTTCATCACTGCACCACAAACCAGTTACGGCACGCAGAAAGCGATGACGGAACTTCTTCTGGCCGACTACAGCCGGCGCGGCTTCTTTGACGGCATAGGCATCCGCCTGCCCACGATATGCGTGCGTCCAGGCACCCCCAATGCTGCCGCATCGGGTTTCTTTTCCAACATCCTGCGCGAGCCGCTGATCGGGCAGGAAGCTGTTCTGCCGGTGGACGAAAGCGTGCGCCATTGGTTTACCAGTCCACGCTCCGCCGTGGGCTTCCTCGTCCATGGCGCGACGATCGATATCGAGTCATTGGGCACGCGGCGCACCCTCAACATGCCCGGCCTTTCCGCCACTGTTGCCGATCAGATCGAGGCCCTGCGAGCCGCCGCAGGCGAGAAGGCAGTCAAATTGATCCGCCGGGAACCTGATCCGCGCATCATTAAATTTGTAGATGGCTGGCCCTACAATTTCGCACCCGAAAGAGCCCTAGCCCTGGGCTTCAAGGCCGAGACCTCATTTGCAGAAATCATCCAAGCCCATATTGAGGACGAACTCGGGGGGGCGTTGCCATGAGCCAACCCATCGCCCTAGTGACCGGCGCCGGGACGGGCGTTGGAAAGGCTATCACTGGCGCTCTGCTCAAGGCCGGCTATGCCGTGGCCATGACCGGCCGCCGCAGCGAAGTGCTCGAGGCTGCTGCTAGCGAGTTTGCTGGCGAAACCCTTGTTTACCCAGCTGACATCGGCAACAGCGAGGAAGTGGATGCATTGTTTGCTGCGGTGGTTGCCCGATATGGACGGCTGGACCTGCTGGTGAATAATGCCGGCATGTCCGCACCCGCGGTGCCCATTAATGAACTCGATGTTTCGGTCTGGCATCAGGTGGTGGGCGCAAACCTGACGGGTGCCTTCCTGTGCACCCGGGCCGCTTTCCGGCAGATGAAGCGGCAAGATCCTCAGGGCGGCCGCATCATCAACAATGGCTCCATTTCGTCCATGACGCCGCGGCCGCACTCGGCGCCTTATACCGCCACCAAACACGCCATTACGGGCCTTACTAAATCATCGGCGCTAGACGGCCGCCCCTTCAACATCGCTTGCGGGCAGATCGACATTGGCAATGCGGCAACGGACATGACCAGCGCCATGTCCAAGGGCGTGCTGCAAGCCGATGGCTCGACGGCAGCCGAGCCGACCATGGATGTGACCTTGGTGGCCGATGCCGTCCTCAACATGGCGCGGCTCCCCCTCTCAGCCAATGTGCTGTCCATGACCATCATGGCAACCAAAATGCCCTTCGTCGGCCGCGGCTGACTGGCGCTTTTCTTATATTCAACCGCAATAACTGGGATCACACATGGACAAGTTGGGTATCGGCATTGTTGGGCTGGGAAACATTTCCGCGGCCTATCTCAAGGCGAGCACGCATTTCCCTATTCTCGATATCCGCGCCGTTGCCGACATGAATCCGGCCGCTGCCAAGGCGCGGGCGGACGAATTTGGGCTCAAGGCCGTCGGTGTGGATGAGCTTTTTGCTGATCCGTCCATCGACATCATCCTTAATCTGACTATCCCCAAGGCCCATGTGGAAGTTGGCCTGCGGGCAATCGAAGCCGGCAAGCACGTTTATTCCGAAAAACCACTCGGCATCGCCTTTGCAGAAGGTCAAAAGCTGATCGCGGCTGCCAAGGCCAAAGGCTTGCGCGTCGGCTCGGCTCCCGACACCTTCCTGGGCGGTGCACACCAAACATCGCGTCGCATCGTCGATGAAGACACGCTTGGGCAGATGGTTGGTGGCACGGCCTATTTCATGTGCCCTGGTCATGAGCGTTGGCACCCGAACCCCGCCTTTTACTACGAAGTGGGCGGCGGCCCGATGCTCGACATGGGACCCTATTATATCACCGATCTGGTCAATCTGCTTGGCCCTGTAGCCAAGGTCTCCGGCGTGGGCTCCATGCTTCGCAACACGCGCACCATCACGGCCAAGGAACGTGCGGGCGAAATCATCCCGGTGCATGTGCCGACACACGTTTCGGGCACGCTAATTTTCCAGAGCGGCGCCGTTGTTCAGGTCACAATGAGCTTCGACGTGGCGGGGCACAAGCATGTGCCGCTGGAAATATACGGCACTGAAGGGAGCCTCGTTGTGCCAGATCCGAACTTCTTTGGTGGACAGATAGAACTGCTCAAAAAGGGCGGCGAATGGCAAAGGGTTGACACCGATATGCCCTATGCCGACGGAAATTACCGTTCCATTGGTCTCGCCGATATGGCGCATGCTATCGCAAGTGACCGCCCCCACCGCGCGAACGGAGACCTGGCGCTCCATGTTCTTGAAGTTATGGAGGCCTTTGATGTTTCGTCTCGGACGGGACAGGTCGTAAATATTTCAACACCCGTGGAACGGCCTATCCCCTTGGCCCATTCGCTAAGCAACGGAAAACTGGCCTAAGACAGGGTGGCTGACGAGCCGTTCACAGCGGCGTGAGCTATAACCATGTTGCATGCCACCCATGCGACAACTTTTCCCCCTATCCAGCGTTGAGGATTTGCCGACAGAGCTAGGCTAATTCCTGCACCGGATTGAGTTGTGAAGCGTCACCAGCAAAGCTTGCCGAACCGTCGCGCCGTCCTGCTTGGGGGCGGCGCTGCTTTTCTTTTGATGTCAGGCACTGCTTTGAGCAGTGCTCCCTTTGGGCAGGAGGTCGAAGCGGAGGTCAAATTGACGCCCTTCGACTTCGATACGTTTTCAGCTCGCATGAAGGATCTTGCGGGGCAGCCTTATGTGGCGCCGCAGTTCGAACTGCCTGAAAGCTTCGACGGCCTTGATTACGATGATTACCGTCGCATCCAGTTCCGCCCGGATCATGCCCTTTGGTCGGAACATGGGCTCGGGTTCCAGGTCCATGCATTCCACCCAGGCTGGCTCTTTAAGGAGCCCGTCAAGGTTTTCGAACTCCGCGACGGCATCGCCATGCCCGTCGAGTTTGGTGCCGCTGACTTCGACTACCATGATGCTGCAGTAGAAGAGCGCGTTGCCGGTACGACCTTTCCAGGCGTCGCAGGCATCCGCATCAACTACCCGCTTAATGCAGGCGATCGCATGGATGAGCTGGTGACCTTTCTTGGTGCGAGCTATTTCCGTGCCCTGGGCCGCGATAATATCTATGGCCTGAGCGCACGCGGCCTGCTGCTAAATTCCTGGCTTGATGTGCCCGAGGAGTTCCCCCGCTTTTCCGAATTTTATATCGAGCGTCCGGCAGTCGCGGGTGGTCCCGTGATTGTTTATGCAGCGCTCGAAAGCCCCAGCGTCACCGGCGCCTATCGTTTCGTTATCACGCCCGGCAGCGAGGCCGAGCAGTCAACAATCATGGACGTGACGGCCCGGTTAAACTTCCGGCAGGATGTCAGGGAATGGGGGGTGGCGCCGCTCACCTCGATGTTCCTGTTCGCCGAGGCCAATCGCGCAGGCTTCGATGATTACCGCCCCCAGGTTCACGACAGCAACGGATTGCTGATTGAGCGTGAAAGCGGAGAGGTGATGTGGCGTGCGTTGAACAATTCGCCTGCGTTGGGCAATTCCTATCTTTGGGAAAACAATCCGAAGGCCTTCGGACTTTATCAGCGCGGCCGTGAATTCGACACATATCAAGATGCTGGTGCCCATTACGAGCGCCGCCCATCCCTGCGCGTCGAACCAATTGGTTCATGGGGGCAAGGATCTATCCGGCTCATCGAAATCCCAGCAAAACTGGAAGTGGACGACAATATCGGGGCCTTCTGGATCCCCGCTGAACCGGCACTCGCAGGCCAATCGCGCGAGTTTGGGTATCGCCTTTTTTGGGGTGACCTCAATCCGGACACGAATTCGCGATTGGCTTATGTGGCCGAGACCCGCTCCGGGGCAGGTGGCGTGTCTGGCGTAGAAAACGCAACGAACCTTCGCAAGTTCGTCGTCGACTTTATGGGCGGCGAACTGGCGGACATTCCGGCGGAAACGCCACCAGATGTGGTGGCAACAGTTTCCGGCGGGGTGGCGCAGCACACTGTGCTGTCGCGCATTGATGCCAACGGGGCATGGCGTCTGGTCTTTGACGTTGAGACCGATGAAACGGCACCGCTCGAACTCAGGGCATACCTGGTCGGGTCGGGACGCCAGCTAACCGAAACCTGGCTCTATCAATGGAGGCCTGCGGCATGAAATATGACGGTAACTTTCCCTTTGGCAACGCATTACCGGACGCGCCTCTTCCTATGCCCAAGCAGCGGCTGGAAAATCAGCGCCGGTCTTTATTCGACGCTTTGCGGGATGTATTCTCGGTACTGGCAACACGCTGAGCCGGTTCCACATTTATGACACGGCCTTATTTGTTTCGCACCGGTGCCCTGCTTGTCGCGCTCTTTCTGAGCTGCTGCGCAGGCTATCTCTTTTTGCGCTTCACAGGCGAGAATGGCCTATCGGCATTGGATTTGTGCCGCACTGGCCTCGTGGTTCTGAGCAGTTTTTGGCTGGTTTGGGGCGGAACGGCGGGCGTGATGGGCGTTTTCGCCCCTTCTAGAACAGCCTCTATCAACGCACGCGTCCTTCCGCGTGGGATGACGGCTATCCTGGTGCCGATCTACAACGAGGATCCGACGCAAACCTTTGCGCGCATCGCCGCGATGAACCGCAGCCTGGTGGATCTTGGCATAGCCGATAAATTTCACATCGCCGTTTTGTCGGACACGCAATCACTCGAAGCCGCGACCCAGGAAGCTGTTTGGTTCGAGCACCTGCTCCGCGAGCCGATGAGTTCGGGCCGGATTTTCTATCGCCGTCGCGAGCGCAACCTTGGGCGTAAGGCCGGCAATATCGAGGACTTCGTTGCACGCTCGGGCGGTGCCTACGATTATGCGATCATCCTGGATGCCGACAGCCTCATGTCCGGCGAGACCATGGGTGAGATGGCGCGCCGCATGGATGCCGATCCAAAGCTTGGATTGCTGCAGACGGTGCCCAAGGTCATTCATGCCCGCACGCTGTTTGGGCGGTCCATGCAGTTTGCCGCGGGGTATCTGTCACCGAGCTTCGCGCGCGGCGCTTCGCTGATGCAGGGATCGGAGGGCCCATATTGGGGTCACAATGCCATTGTGCGGATGCGGGCATTCGCCGCCAGTTGTGGCTTGCCCGAACTCTCTGGCAAGCCCCCGTTCGGCGGCCATATTCTTAGTCACGACTATGTCGAGGCTGCCCTGCTTTCCCGCGCCGGATGGAAGGTGATGGTTGATCCCGACCTCGACGGTTCGTTTGAAGAAGGACCTGAAAATCTGATCGAGTATGCCAAGCGGGATCGCCGCTGGTGCCAGGGCAATTTGCAGCATCGCCGTCTTATAGGGGCGCCGGGGCTCAAGTTCTGGAGTCGCTTCACGTTTGTACAAGGGATTATGGCCTATTTCGCCTCGCCCTTGTGGCTCCTGCTCATGGTTTCGAGCATCTTTGCCGCGATCTACCCCGACCAGACCTCCTTGTTCGCACCTTCTGGAGCAACGAAAATCGATATCTGGGTGCTTGGAGTTGCCGTTGCCGCCGTGCTCGTCCTCCCAAAGCTCTTGATCATGATCCGCGGCGCCTTTGATGGGCACAACAAGCGCTTCGGCGGCAATCTGCGGGTCCTGGGTTCGGTTATTTCCGAGATCCTTTTCTCAACCATTCTTGCCCCAGTCATGCTGCTCTTGCAGACGCGGGCGGTCGCACAGGTTCTTCTGGGGCTCGACGGAGGTTGGCCTGCAACCGTGCGTGGACAAAACTGGATCAATCTCGAGATTGCTTTTCGCGCGTCCTGGTGGATTGCTCTTCTGGGCTTGGCAACCCTGGGCGGAACAATTGCCTTCGCACCACAGATTGTCATGTGGGTGGCACCAGCCATGCTCCCGGCGATCTTCGCGCCTCTACTGATCTCCATTAGCTCGAAGCCTCCTAAGGGGCTTAGGACACGGTTGGTGTTTCTAACGGATATGGAAATGGAGCCGGCCCCGATTATCCTCGAATACCAGAAGATCCTGCAGGATTGGACGCTTCCCGAGCCATCGGTCGAGCCGCTGACGGGCAGGGCGACCAGCTATGTCCCTGCCTGATACAGCGGCTGTCTCCCGGACAGCTGACCTCTCCCTTTCGGGCTGGGGGCAGCGTTTGTTGGGCCGCCCCAAGCCAGCAGAAGGCCTGGTTCACCCAGGCGGGCGTGACGAGAGGCTGGACATGTTCCGTGGCCTGGCACTGGTGATGATTTTCATCAACCATGTTCCGGGCACGTTTTACGAGGACTTCACTAACCGCAATTTTGGCTTTTCCGACGCCGCCGAGGCCTTTGTCTTCATGTCCGGCATGGCAGCGGGGCTGGCGTACTCAAGTCGCTTCCGCAGCGGCAGTCTATGGGCTGGAACGGCCAAGGTCTGGGCGCGGGCGCGCCAGCTCTATTTCGTTCACATCGTTATAACTATGCTGTGCCTGGCGATCTTCGCGGGCGCTGCGAAATGGCTCGGCTTCACCGAAGTGCTGACCAAGAATAATCTGGCTCCGCTTTTTCAAAAGCCGCTGAGCAGCCTCGTCGGCATTCCGCTGCTGACCCACCAGCTCGGCTACCTCAATATTCTCCCCCTTTATATGAGCTTGCTGCTGGCGACACCCCTCATCATCTTGGCAGGGCTCCGCTGGCCAGTGCGGGTGGCAATTGCTTCTGTCATGCTCTGGGCTGTCGCGGGTCAGTTCCGCTTAAACCTGCCGGCGTTTCCCAATCCTGGCGGCTGGTTCTTTAATCCCTTTGCCTGGCAGCTCCTTTTCACGATTGGATTGCTGTCGGGCAGCGCCATGAAGGTTGGTAGGACTTTCGTGCCCTATTCGAAGCTGCTTCTGACTCTGGCGCTTGGCATGCTGGTCTTCACCCTGATGTGGATGAAGATTCCGCTCTTCGGCAAGTTCATGAATGGTACGATGGGTTGGTTAAACGGCATGGGCGTGCCGTTCTATATCGTTTGGTTCGACAAGACCTTCCTGTCGCTGCCAAGGCTTTTACACGCTTTGGCACTGTTTTACGTGATGTCGAACTGGCTGCTTATTCGCCGCTTTGCAAGTTCGGCCGCGGCAACGCCGCTACGGTTGATGGGACGCCAAGGGCTGGCTGTCTTTGCCACGGGAACGGTGCTCAGCATGTTCCTCCAAGCCATTCGCACTCATAGCGAACCTGACATGTTGGCTGATGGCCTGATGCTCGGGACCGGGCTCCTGCTGTTGTTTGGTCTTGCTTGGGCCTTGACCAAAACTCAGGAGATTGGGCGCGCGAGGGCGGCTTAGAGGCGGTTGCGGAAGCGGCGCTGATAGTCGGGATTGTACAGGGAACTCTCCCGAAAATTCGCCGTACTCAGGCTTCGCCCCACAAAGATGATTGCGGTGCGCTCCACTGGCTCCTGGGCGAACAAGGTCTCGATTGTGTTGAGCGTCCCCCGGATGATCTTCTGATCCGCCCAGGAGGCGTGAAACACGATCGCCACCGGGCAATCGCCGCCGAGAACTGGCACAAGTTCCCGCACAACGCGATCTAGTGCGTGAATGGCCAGGTGGATCGCGACAGTTGCTCCTGTGACTGCGAAAGCGCTGAGCGTTTCCGTCTCCGGCATAGGTGAGGCGCGTCCCGAAACCCGCGTCAGCACCAGACTTTGTGCCACGGCAGGGATGGTCAGCTCGCGCCCAATAGCCGCAGCGGCCGCTGCAAAGGCGGGAACTCCTGGCGTGAGAGTATATGGTATCCCGAGCCGATCGAGCCGGCGCATCTGCTCAGCCACAGCGCTCCACACCGATAGATCGCCCGAATGGAGCCGCGCAACATCCTGTCCCGACTCATGCGCACTGAGGTACTCGGCTTCGATTTCATCCAGCGAAAGCGGTGCCGTGTCCACCAGCCTTGTGCCCGGCGAACACCACTCCAGCATTTCGGGCGGTACGATCGAGCCTGCAAAAAGGCAGACGGGGCACTCCCCGAGGAGCTTCATGCCACGTACGGTGATCAAATCGGCCGCGCCCGGTCCTGCGCCGATGAAGTGAACGGTCATCTATTTACCTCTGTAGCCTCATCCTGAGCCTGTCGAAGAACGAGGGCGTGGCACGAACCCTTCGACTGTCCTCATAGGTCGACAAGCTCGCCATGGGTCTTCAGTTTTCTTGGTTCTTGACCCAGACCCATTGCGTAATCGGCATGGCGGGACGCCAGCCTGTCATGGAGCCGACAACGTCGGCCCGTGCCACTGCAATTCGCGTGAGGCGACCGCCAAGTTGGGCATGCTGAGCCAGCATCACGGCCTCTAACTCCAGGGTGACAGCATTGGCGACAAGCCGCCCACCCGGACGCAGCGCCGCAATGGCTGCCTCGATCACGCCCGCGTCCGATCCGCCCCCGCCGATAAACACGGCGTGTGGCGATGGCAAATCCAACAACGCATCCGGCGCCTGGCCGATCACGATCTGCAGGTCGGGCACACCAAAACGACCAGCATTACGCGAAATGCGTGCGGCCCGATCAGGATCGGCTTCGATGGCTACAGCGTGCAGGGTCGGATCGGCCAACATCCACTCGATGGCAATAGAGCCGGACCCTGCTCCAATGTCCCACAACACTTCTCCACGCCGTGGTGCCAAGGCCGACAGCGTCAGTGCTCGCACCTCCCGCTTGGTGATCTGGCCGTCATGCTCAAACAATCCATCATCAAGCCCGCACGTAAACGGCAGGACACGCGCCTGAGGCAGGGCCACAACGCTGATGGCGCAGATGTTGAGGGGATCGATACCAGCCAAATCAAAGTTCATGGCAACGGCCGAGCGGATATTCTCGTCCGGTCCGCCTAGTGCCTCAAGAACCGTCACGATGGAAATGCCGAAGCCGGCTTCGGCGAGCAGGTGGGCTAGATCAACAGGGCCGTGCTCATCCGAGGTTAACGCCAAAATGCGAGCCCCGGGATGCAGATACGGCCGGATGAGATCGAGCGGACGGCCGTGCAGGGAAAGCGTGACAATATCCTGAAGGGGCCACCCCAATTTTGCTGCGGCAAGGCTGAACGAGGATGGATGCGGGAAAACCTGCATCTGGCTGGCATCCACATGGCGGCTCAGCGTTGCGCCTACGCCAAAATGGAATGGATCGCCCGAGGCAAGCACGCACACCTGGCGGCCCTTGAGCGACAGGATGGCGTCAATGGATTGGCTGAAGGGCGTGAGCCAGGACCTTGGCTCGCCCGAAATGGCCGCGCCAGCAAGTTCAAGGTGGCGGGCGCCTCCAAATACGAACTCGGCGCTCGAAATAGCGGCTCGGGCTGCCTCGCCCAATCCGCTCAATCCATCTTCGCCGATGCCGACAATGGAGAGCCAGCTCATGGTTTCTCACCTATGGAGCGCGGTGAATAGACCAGCGGGGGCAGGTCTTCGCGCTCGATAATCCGTGTCTCGGGCGAGCCGATGATGACGCAAGTTGCCATGTCGGCGCGCGCGGGATCAGCTTCGGCCAAGGTCATTGTCGTTATAGATTCATCTGGCCGACCAGCAGCGCGGCCGAAGATCACCGGCGTTGACCAAGGCAGCACTTCCCGCAGAATGGCAAAGGCCGTGCCCAGCTGCCACGGACGCGCCTTTGAAATGGGATTATAGAGCGCGATCACAAAACCGGCGCTGGCCACGGCGCGTAGACGCGTCTCGATGATTGCCCATGGCTTGAGGTTGTCGGACAGCGACATGGCGCAGAAATCATGGCCGAGCGGTGCGCCGGATCGTGCCGCAACGGCCAGCATGGCGGTGACGCCCGGTACGATCTGTACATCGAGGGCGCGCCAGGCAGGAGGGCCCGCCTCGATGGCTTCGCAAATGGCGGCCGCCATGGCAAACACGCCCGGATCACCTCCCGAAACTACACAGACCTTTTCACCCGAGGCTGCAGTATGCAGCGCATCCCTCGCGCGGGCCAGCTCTTCTCGATTGTCCGAAGCGACGCGGCGCTGATCGTCTCGCAGGGTTAGGCGGTCAAGATAAGGGCCATAGCCAAAAAACACATGCGAGGCCGCAATGGCAGCGAGCGCTTCTGGCGTCGTCTGGTCGGGATTGCCGGGCCCCGTGCCTACCACGATCAGCCTGCCGGTCATGGGCGTGTGCTCCAGCCGGGCACCAGGACGAGCGCAAAATAGGGCGCTACATCATCTGGCTTGTCGGCAAGGCGGATCGAGTGGCCGTCGGCCATGGTGCCCCGTTCAACATAAACCGCGCTATCGAGGCGGCCCGCCGTGGCGATTGCCCGGCGAATTTTGGGAAGGTTGCGCCCGACCTTCATGATGACCGCCCCGCCCGCGTCATCGAGCCGGGCTGCAAGTTCAGTTTCTTCAAGCGTTCCCGGCAGCACCGACAGGATATCGTCACCCTGGACCAGCGGCAGGCCGGCCTGTGACCAGCAGCCCGACATAGCGGTGATGCCAGGAATAACTTCGGTGGGATAACGGTGCGCGAGGCGCACATGCAGGTGCATGTAGCTACCGTAAAACAGCGGGTCGCCTTCACTGAGCACGGCTACGGTACGACCGAGATCAAGATGCGCCGCAACGCGTTCGGCCGCTTGGGCGTAAAATTCGGCCATGGCGCTTTTGTAGCGCTCGTCATGGCGGTGAATCTCGGTGGTTACGGGATAGCCGAGTTCTTCTTCAAGCTGGCTGGTCATCAGCTCGGCGACGATTGCGCGAGCATTGCTCCGATTGCCCTGCTTTGCGAAATAGGCGACGACGTCGGCGCCTTTGACAGCGCGAACGGCCTTGAGCGTGAGTAGCTCCGGATCGCCCGGGCCGGTGCCGACGCCAAAAAGCTTACCCGTCATATGCCGCGCCTCGCCAAGGCGTTGAGCGCTGCAGCCGTCATGGCCGAGCCACCTAGTCGGCCGCGGACGATGGCATAGGGTACGCCATAGGAGTGCTCGGCCAGTGCAGCCTTGGATTCAGCTGCACCCACAAAACCCACTGGCATGCCGATGATGGCCGCGGGCTTCAGCGCGCCGTCGCGCAGGAGTTCGAGCAGGAAGAACAGGGCGGTCGGGGCATTGCCGATGGCGACAACTGATCCTTCCAGGCGCGGCAGCCAGAGCCGCAGGGCAGCTGCAGAACGGGTGTTGCCGAGCTCCGCCGCGAGGGCCGGAGTTTGCGGATCACGCAGTGTGCAGATCACCTCATTCTGTGCGGGTAAACGCGCAGCAGTGACGCCACGCGCGACCATCTCCGCATCGCAGAAGATCGGTGCGCCGCTGGCGAGCGCCGTTCGCGCCGCAGGAACGAACCCCTGGCCGAACTCGAAATGGTCAGCTGCTTCGACCGAGCCCGCAGCATGGATCATGCGCACGGCGAGTTCGGCCTCGTCGGATGAAAAGCGCGAAAGATCGGCTTCCGCGCGGATGATGGCGAAGGACTGCGCATAGATCGCGTCGCCATCCTTGATGTAGTCGTAAGTGATCATCGTCATCCCTAGCGGGCGGCGAGCGAGGACTCAAGCTGGTCCGCTTGCAACACTGTCCGGGGCGTATCGCCTGCCTTGCCGCCGATGACAAGGCCATAGCCATCAGCGCGGCCCACAAGGGTAATGTCGGCGGGGGGGGGATGGGCGCAGCCCTTTGCGCAGCCAGAAACGTGTAAACGGGTCTTCTCGGGCAGGTGAGCCGCAATCCGCGCCGCCAGAACCCGCGCTGGAATGTGGCCGGAAGCACAGCCGTCGCTGCCGATGCAGGCGCTGATGCGGGTGCGGGGATCGGACGATGTGGTGATGAAGCCGAGTTGCGCTGCTCGTTGGGTGAACGCGGTGCCGGCGCCGATGGCAAGCAGACCGTGGTGTGGGGCCAGCCTAATTTCGGTGACGCCCATCTGCCCAGCGGTGCAGGCCAGAGCGGCAAGGTCTTCTGCCGCTATGGAGCCGAAGGGCAGGGCAACACCCGCTGCAACAGAACTGCGGAGCGTGAAATCTCCAATGGGAGAACTTCCCGCTTGAGCCTGCGATTGTTTCGACGGGGGCACTAGGTCAGCCGCGCGAGCAGTGGGACCAAGACCGGCGAGCTGCTGGAGGAGCTCGGAGACACGAGCAAGGGCTTCGCTGAAAGCAAGCTCTTCGGCAGTACCTTCCGCCACGAACAGATGCCATCTGCCAGCAGCCACGGCCACGAGCCGAATGTCCGCCTTCAGGCCGCTCAGGCTGATCTGCCCGCCGCCATCGACAATGATTGTGACCTTGGGGCCAAGTAGCCCGGCAAAAGGCTGCGCCATATTGCGAATGGCTTCGGCAAGAGGACGTGGGTCGCTGAACTCGCTGGGGTCGTCGCCTCCTAATGGTGGTGTTTCAACGACCAGTCCGGTTTCGATCGCAACGATGCCCATGATTGCTCGAGCAAAAAGCCTGCTCGACTGCTCAGTTAGCCCGCGTACCTGGAGATTGCCGCGAGCGGTGATTTCCAGAAGGCCGTTTCCGTGCTGGCGGGCTTGCTGTGCAATTGCTTTGAGCTGCTCAGGGCCGAGGCGTCCGCCCACAATCCGCAGGCGCGCCAGCAGGCCATCGCCGGTACGCATCGGCTCATCAAGCGACGGGCAGGCGCCACGGCGCGAAAAGGGCAGGGCAGCAATGGGCTGGGCCAGGGACATGGGGATGTATTTACCCCATTTTGCGCCTGGCACAAAAACAAAGGGCGCCACATGGGCGCCCTTTGCGGATATAGCCAGCCGATCAGAATGGGCTGTCGGGGAAGTAGAATTCCTCGGCGTTCTCCTGGGTGATCAGCGGCGCGCCCAGGATATAGGTGCCGGTGACAGGACCATTCGAGGTGTAGTGCGCAACGGTCACGTCCATGGCCGTCGCGATTTGTGCAGGCGAATAAAGCACGTCGACTGGCACCAGGGCGTCGCCGTCCATGACGCCCTTGATGATTTCCTTCATGCCAGCGCCGCCGACCACGAACATTTCGCTTTCACGACCTGCCTGCTTGATGGCTTCCACAACGCCCAGGGTGATGTCGTCGTCCTGTGCCCAGACAGCGTCGATGTCGGGGAAGCGCGACAAGAAGTCCTGCATCACTTCAAAGCCGTCATCGCGGTTCCAGTTGGCAAATTCGTCATCAAGAACGTTGATGCCCGAACCTTCCATGGCACCCATGAAAGCGTCGAAGCGCTCTGTGTCCAGCACGGTTGGAATACCGCGCAGGATGACGATGTTGTCGCCTTCGTTGAGACGGCTCTTAATGTACTCGGCCGAGTTCACGCCCATTTCGGTGTTATTGCCCGAAACATAGATGTCCTGGATGGTCGGATCGGTCAGGCCGCGATCAACCACTGTGATGAACGCGCCCGCATCCTTAACGGCACGGACAGGCTCGGTCAGTGGCTCGGATTCGAATGGCAGCACCACGAGGGCATCGATCTGCTGCACCGAAACCAAATCCTCGAGATCGCTGGCCTGGTCTTCCGGGCCATCAGCGGTCACGATGACGAGGTCGATATTCGGATGAGCCGCTTCCAGGCGCTTCTCGGCTTCTGCGGCATGCCAGTTGAGGCCACCCATGAAGCCGTGCGTCGCGGCCGGAATAGACACGCCGATCTTGATCTTCTCGTCCTGCGCCACGGCGCCGCCGACCAGGGCGCTGGTCGCCAACAGGCCCAGTGCAATCGCTTTCAAAGACATATGTTTAGTCCTCCCTACTAAAATATGACGCCAGTTTCCGGCGCCGATTATCCCGCCCGTGTCGGGCGTGGAATTCTGTTGCAGTGCCGATACCCGGCTCCACTAGCCTCACGGTGAGGTCTCCGGATGGTTTGCTCTTCTATTCTGCCGCCTTCTTGCGTCCAGTGCGCAGGGAACCGCGCTGCAGGTACACTGCTGCGACGATGATTACGCCCTGAACCGCCCCGTTGAGGTAGTTGGAAATGATCTCGGTCAGGTTCAGAATATTGCCGATGGCAGTCAGGATCAGTGCCCCGATAACGGTGCCGCCGACCCGGCCGAAGCCGCCCTTGAGCATGGTGCCGCCGATAATCACTGCAGCGATTGCTTCCAACTCCCACAGCACGCCCGTTGCGGCGGAGGCCGAGCCAAGCCGCGGAACATAAATGATGGTCGCCAGCGATACGCACAGCCCCTGCAGGATATAGGTGGCTGTCTTGACGCGGTCGACCTTGATCGCTGAATAGCGCGCCACGTGCTCATTGGAGCCGATCGCCATGCAATAGCGCCCGAATGCCGTACGGTTCATCAGCACCCAGCCCACAATGGCAACGAGGATGAAGACCCAGACGGGGTAGGGAATGCGCAGGAAGCTGTCATAGTAGACCGGGCGGTAGATATCACGCGCGCCGGTTGCCAGCGAAAGCGTGCCGCCATCGGCAAAATAGGTCACCAGCGAGCGGTAGATGCCCATGGTGCCAAGCGTGACGATGAACGCTTCGATCTTGGCCTTGGTGGTGAGGAAGCCGTTGATGAAGCCTGCGCCAACGCCCAGGATCAGCGAGCAACCGATGCCGAACAGCACGGTCCAGAGCGACGCCCCCATGGCGCCGACGGCCCAATTCATGACGATGATCATGACGCCGGCAATGAAAGCCGCCATCGAGCCCACCGACAGATCGATTCCACCCGCGGTGATCACGAAGGTCGCGCCCACGGCGATGATGCCGATAAAGGCCGAGCGCGTCAGGATATTGGTGATATTGCCCTCGCCCAGGAACAGCGGGTTCAGCAAATATCCCAGGATCACCAGCAAGATCAGAGCCAGCAATGGTCCCAATGTCTTGAAGTCGATGCGCAAGCCCCTGGCCGGCTTTGCCCCCTCATGCGCTGATACGCTCATCGTCCCCACCCTGCTTGATGCCTGCGGCGTACCGCATGATTTCTGCTTCCACGATTTCGGCGCCTTCGAGCTTGCCCGCCAGACGCCCCTCCCGCATCACCAGGACGCGGTGGCTCAGTCCGATCACTTCCTGCATCTCCGACGAGATCAGGATGATCGACTTTCCCTCGGCCGCCAGCGCCGCAATGATGTGGTAGATCTGTTGCTTGGTGCCGACGTCGATGCCGCGCGTCGGCTCGTCCATGATGATGATGTCGGGCTCGCTTTCCATGGTCTTGCCCAGCATCAGCTTCTGCTGGTTGCCGCCGGAAAGCTGCCCCACGCGCACCGAAGCGTCCCGTGCGCGGATGTCGAAGCGGCGCACTGCCCGCTCCAGCGCCTGTGCTTCGCTGTTCTGGTCAAGGAATCCGCCCTTGAGATGTTTCTTGAGCGTAAGTAACGTCAGGTTTGGCTGGAGGCCCATGTTGAGCAGCAGCCCGCGGCCTTTTCGATCCTTGGTCATATAGGCGAGGCCCGCAGCGACGGACTTGGCCACCTCGCTGAAATCGGCAGCCTTGCCATTCATGCTGACTTCGCCTGCCGTTTTGTGGGTCAGCCCCACGACGGCCTCGGCAACAGCGGTTCGCCCAGAGCCGATCAAACCTGCAAAGCCGAGGATTTCGCCGCGGCGGAGATCAAACGAAATCTCGTTGACGCCGGGCGCCTGCAGGCCACGCACCGAGAGAACAACGGGAGCATCCACGTCAGGTTCGTGCTTGGGCGGATAAAGGTTGGACAGTTCGCGCCCGACCATCATCTGCGCAATGGAGTCGGGCGTCAGTGCCTCGGTTGAGACGGTCGCAATCAACTGACCATCACGCAGGACAGTAACGCGATCGGCCAAATCCATGATTTCATCGAGCTTGTGGGAGATGAAGATCACCGCAACGCCCCGGGCGGTAAGCCGCCGGATTTGCTCGAAAAGGGTCTCGGTTTCCCCAACCGACAGCACGGCGGTGGGCTCATCCATGATCAGCACGCGCGCATCGCGGCTGATCGCCTTGGCAATCTCCACCATCTGCTTGTCGGCAACGGACAGGGTGTTGATGCGCGCGTCGGGATCAACATGGACGTGAAGCGTGTCCAGCACTTCAGCCGAACGGCGGCGCATCTCAGCAAGGTCTAGGAAGCCGTACTTCTTGATTTCCCGGCCAAGGAAAATGGAGTCCGACACCGTCAGATGTTCAGCCAGGTTCAATTCCTGGTGGATCAAGACGATCCCCATGGCTTCGGCTTCCCCGTTAGGCGGAAGGGTGACGGCCTTGCCATCAAAATGAATGGTGCCGGAGGTGGGCTGCTCGATGCCCGAGAGAACCTTGATAAGGGTCGACTTGCCTGCGCCGTTTTCACCAATAATGGCGTGTACTTCGCCCGGCTTGATGTCGAAGTCGATGCTGAACAGAACGGGGATCTCGCCAAACGACTTGCTGATCCTGTGCGCTGACAGGACAGCCTGCTCGGCTATGCCTTGAGCATTGCTCATGCGTAATACCCCTCCCGGACCGCGACCGAATTAGCTCCGGTTCTTCGCTCATCGCGCAATGATGTAAAGGTTTTCATCACACGTGTAAAGGTTTACACTGCGTCAAAGCGGGTGAGCCGCTGCGGAGGGTCTGGTGTGCCGTGCACGATCTGCTAAAGGCAGCTGACGCGGGCGCCAGAGGGTGTGCGGGGCGAACAGTGCAGCACCAGAAATTGGCGACAATAGAGGACGTTGCGGCGATAGCCGGAGTGTCCATTGCCACTGTAAGTCGGGCCATCAATGAGCCCACCAAGGTTGCCGATGAGACCCGCCGCAGGGTGAGCGAAGCCATTGCTCAAACGGGTTACACCACCAATGCCATGGCGCGATCCCTGCGCATGCGGCGCTCAAACATGATCCTGATCCTGGCGCCGGATGTGGGTGATCCCAATTTTTCCAACATTCTTGTGGGGCTGGAAACAGAAGCCAGCAAGCGCGGCTATGGCGTGCTGATCGGCAATACGCAGAACGATGCGACGCGCGAGACTGATTATCTGCGCTTCATCAGTTCCAACCAGGCGGACGGCTTGATCCTGTTCACCGGGCATTTGCCTTATGGTTTTGGCAGCGATGGCGGGGAATCGCGGCTGCCGCCCATGGTGGCGGTGAACGAGCCGGTCAGCGACAGCGACGTTCCATTTGTCGGGGTCGACAATTTTGAAGGCGCGCGCGTTGCGGCGGAACATTTGATTTCGCAAGGCCATCGGCGCATCGCCTTTATCGGCCGTTCAACAAGCCGCGCTGTGAACCAACTGCGTGAAAAAGGCTATCGGGCGGCGCTGGAAGGGGCAGGGATCGCTGTTGATCCCCGGCTAATCCTTGATGGTGATGGCACGACGGAAAGCGGCCGGCAGGCTGCCGAGCACATGTTTGTCCGCGATGTGCTGCCCACCGCTTTCTTTTGCGTCAACGACGCAACGGCTCTGGGTGTCATCATCTCGCTGAATGCGCGACGCTATGACCTGCCGCGCGAGTTCTCGGTCATGGGCTTTGATGATATTTCCTTTGCAAGCTTCGTCAGCCCTTCGCTGACCACGATGAAGCAGCCGCGCCTCAAGATCGGCGAGGAAGCAATGGATTTGCTGCTGGCCCGGCTTGAAGGGCAGCCGCTGGAGCGCAAGGAAGTGCTGCTGCGAGCCGAATTGATCGTGCGCAATTCGGTGAGCCGGCTGGGGCGCGAGTAATGTCAAAAACAATCCTGATCGTGGG
This sequence comes from Devosia submarina, assembly GCF_003056345.1. Lineage (GTDB taxonomy): Bacteria > Pseudomonadota > Alphaproteobacteria > Rhizobiales > Devosiaceae > Devosia > Devosia submarina. Next base: position 403,846 of record NZ_PYWB01000001.1, read on the forward strand.
CATCGGCGCTGGCCACCCCGAGCATATAACCGTTCAAGCAATCAATGCGCTGAACCGGGCTGATGTGTTGTTTATCCCGGACAAGGGCGCCGGGAAGGCCGATCTGGCTGATCTGCGGCGAAGTATTGTCCATCGCTATGTGACCAATCCGCAAAGCCAGATGCTCGGCTATGCCGTGCCGCAGCGCGATTTGGGCAATCCCGATTATGGGCAGAGCGTTGAGGATTGGCACAATGCGCTGGCGGCGCAGTTTGGGGACTTGCTCGATGCGGTGCCTGAAGGCGGCGCAGGGGCGTTCCTGGTGTGGGGGGATCCCGGGCTTTATGACAGTACGATCCGGATCATCGAGCGGCTGAGGCGCAGCCGATCCGTGGAGGTCGAGGTCGTTCCGGGCATCACTTCGATTCAGGCTTTGACCGCCGCGCATGGAATTGCGCTCAATCGCATCGGCGAGCCAGTTCACATCACGACCGGGCGCCAACTGGGGCCAGTTGAAGCCGACACTGTCGTAATGCTGGATGGGCAAACAGCTTTTCTCCAAGCCGATCCTGACCTGCTGATTTTCTGGGGCGCCTATCTCGGCACCCCGGATGAGATCGTGATCTCGGGGAGATTGGGCGAGGTGCGGGACCGGATTGCCGCCACGCGGAAGCAAGCGCGCGAGCGGCATGGGTGGATCATGGACACCTATTTGTTGCGGAAGGCGGAGTAGCGCACCAGCTTGCTGGCGCCACGGCCTCGTGGTTCGACAGGCTCACCATGAGGCCTACTCCGGTTTCCCTGAGCGTCCAGAGGGTTCAGCCGCGCTAACCCAAGCTCCCAGTAGCCATCATGTTGAGCCTGTCGAACCATGAGGGTGTGCCTCGATCTAGGCAGCCTCGGGCGTATAGCCAGCTTCGCGGATGGCTTCTTCGCCTTTGGCGCGATCGCCTGTGAACTCCACCTTGTGGCTGGCCAGATCCACGGAGATTTCCGCGCCGGGCAGCGCTTCTTCCAGCGCCTTGCGCACGGTGCCAACGCAGTGGCCGCATGTCATGTCATTGACGGTGAAAATAGTTTTCTCGGTCATGTCAGTGTCCTTTCGTCGCGATGGTTTCGCCAGCCAGATCGTCGAGGATCGGGCAGTCGGGGCGGTTGTCGCCGCCGCAGCAATGGGCGAGGTGCTTAAGCGTGTTCACCATGCCCTGTAGTTCGCTGATCTTGGTTTCGAGCGCGCTGATATGGCGGGTGGCGATGTCCTTGACCTCAGCGCTGGCGCGGGACTTGTCCTCCCACAGGCTGAGGAGCGTTGCTGTTTCCTCGACGGAAAAGCCCAGCGTGCGCGCCCGTTTGATGAAGCGCAGCACATGCACCTCGTCCGCACCATAGACCCGGTAATTGCTGTCGGTGCGCGAAGGAGGGCGGAACAGGCCGATCGATTCGTAGTAGCGGATCATCTTGGCCGAGACGCCTGAGGCGCTGGAGGCTTGCCCGATGTTCATGTGCGCACTCCTTTGACGGTTCGAAGACGCTGTGCGTTGCCAACGACGAACACTGAGGACAGTGCCATCGCGCCAGCGCCAATCATGGGGTTGAGCAGAATCCCGAAGGCGGGATAAAGGGCGCCGGCAGCAAGGGGGATCAGCAGCACGTTGTAGCCGAAGGCCCAGAACAGGTTTTCCCAGATGTTCTTCATCGTTGCGCGGCTGATTGTAAGTGCATCGAGCACACCCTTGAGGTCGCCACCCAGCAGCACCACGTCGGCGCTCTCAATGGCGGCATCGGTTCCGGTGCCCACGGCAATGCCGATATCGGCTTGCGCAAGGGCAGGGGCGTCATTGATGCCGTCGCCGACGAAAGCTACCGGACCCAGCGCGCGCAGGTCTTTCAGGGTCGCGACCTTGTCGGCGGGCAGAACTTCCGCGCGCACTTCGTCGATGCCGAGCTGGCGGGCAATCGCCTCGGCCGTGCGTTGGTTGTCGCCCGAGATCATCACGGTTTTGAGGCCCATGGCATGGAGCGCTGCGATTACCGCCTTGCTCGATGGCTTGATGGTGTCGGCCACGACAATGGCAGCGGCGAGCTTGTCGTCGATCGCAGCAAAGACCGGAGTCTTTCCTTCATCGGCCAAGCGCTCGATGGTTTCGGCAAAATCCGAGAAATCAAGATGCTTGAGGTGGCGCTGCGAGCCGATGGAGACTAGACGGCCACCGACGCGGGCGGTGACGCCATTGCCAGCATGAGCCTGGAAGTCGGTGACAGTCCCAGGCGGCAAGGCAGCTTTTTCTGCGGCCGCGACAATGGCTGCTGCGATCGGGTGCTCCGACTTGGCTTCCACAGCGGCGACAAGGGCTAGGACTTCGTCATGCTCGAAATCATCGTCGAGGATGAGATCGGTCAGAACGGGCTTGCCTTGGGTCAGCGTGCCCGTTTTGTCGAAGGCGACGACCTTGGCGTCCCGCAATTGCTGCAGGGCTTCGCTCTTGCGGAACAAGACGCCCAGTTCTGCGGCCCGGCCGGTGCCGACCATGATGGAGGTGGGCGTGGCAAGGCCCATGGCGCAAGGGCAGGCGATGATCAGGACGGCCACCGCATTGACGAGGCCAAAGGTGTAGGCGGGCTCCGGCCCCCACACAGCCCAGACGGCAAAGGTCAGGATGGCCAGGGCGATGACCGCGGGTACGAACCACAGGGTAATCTTGTCGACGACGCCCTGAATCGGCAGCTTGCCGCCTTGGGCTTCTTCAACCATCCGGATGATCTGCGCCAGCATCGTATCGCCGCCGACCTTGGTCGCGCGGAAGCTGAAGCTGCCGGAAGTGTTGATGGTTCCGCCGACCACGGATGCACCCACAGTCTTCGAGACCGGCAGGGGCTCGCCAGAGATCATCGACTCGTTAATGTGGCTGGCGCCTTCGATGATCTCGCCATCAACGGCGATCTTCTCGCCAGGGCGGACAATGATGATGTCGCCGGCAACGACCTGCTCCACGGGAAGCTCGACAATGGCGCCGTTGCGCTGGACCCGGGCCGTCTTGGCTTGTTCGCGGACAAGGCGCTGGATGGCTTCGCCAGTGCGACCCTTGGCCCTGGCTTCAAGAAGCCGACCAACCAGGATCAAGGTGACGATCACGGCCGCGGCTTCATAATAAACGTAGCGAGTGCCTTGCGGCAACACCTGCGGGGCGAAGGTCGCGACGGCCGAGTAAAGGTAGGCGGCGCCAGAGCCCAGGGCGACCAGGGAGTTCATCTCCGGGGCGCCGCGCAGCAGGGCAGGGATACCGATGCGGAAGAAGCGCCAGCCGGGGACGAAAAGGACGATTGTCGTGGCAATGAAGTAGAGCGTCCACAGCAGCTGCGTGGGCGCAATGGACATCAGCCACATGTGGAAGGGCATGTAGAGATGCCCGCCCATCTCCAGGACAAAGAGCGGCAGCGTCAGGGCGCCAGCGATGAGCACGTCGCGCCGTAGCACGGCAGCGTCTTCATCGTGGTGATGGTGGGACCCGTGGCCGGGATGATGGGCTTCAGGGGTCTTGGTCGCCTTGTAACCGGCTTTCTCCACCGCCTTGAGAAGCGGGTCCAGGTCCTTGCCCTCGCTGAGCTGCACCGTGGCGCGCTGGGTAGCGAGGTTCACCGAGGCCGAGGCGACACTGGGAACCTTGAGCAGGCTCTTCTCGACGCGGGCCACGCAGGAGGCGCAGGTCATGCCTTCGATGTCGATGTCGATGGATATGGGCTTAGATTGGACGTGTTCGTTCATGGCATTCACCTCGTCCCCATTCATATAGACCTTCCAACAATGGGAAGGTCAAGGGCGGAGGGTGAATTCTGGGAGGTTCCAGCTCCATGCATGGCTGCTGACCAGATGGTAAAATTTGAATTAAATGTGGGTATCTCCAAAACTACGATAATTGGCAGATAAGTTTCAGTGACTTAGTGATGTTTGCTCTTCCTGTTTGCGCTGTTCTCGCTGCCTATGCGCTCCGAGCGCCTGCCTCTTCCTTGTGCACCCAGTGCATAACGGATGTGCACGAAGTCCACCTTCTAATCACGACCGGTCCGCTCTACATAGAGGTCATCAAACGAAGGGGAACCGAAAATGAACATCCGCCAGAAAATCGCACAGTTTGCACAGTATCAGCGCACGATGCGCGAGCTTAACGCTCTCGACGCTCGCCAGCTCAATGATCTGGGCATCACCAAGGGCGACATCAAGAACATCGCTCGCGGCCAGTACACCAACTAAGACTTGGTTCTTACTGCAAGACTGTAGATGAAGGCGTCCAATCGGGCGCCTTTTGTCTTTTCTCCCTCCTGTTTTTACCGGATCAAATCTGCCATCTTCCCGCCAACGGCGGTGAGGAGGTCGTCCGGCTTGATGCGGATCTGCAATCCGCGCTGACCTCCATTGAGGAAGCACTCTTCCTCCAGGGTGGCGAGCTCTTCAACAGCCGTCGGCACCTGCTTTTTCTGCCCAAACGGGCTGATGCCTCCCACCTTGTAGCCTGTCAAACGCTCCGCATCGGCGGGCTTCATCATGTAAGCCGATTTGCCTCCAAAAGCGGCAGCGAGCTTTTTCATGTTGACCTCCTCGTCCGATGGAACGACCACGCAGACCGGCTTGCCATCGACCTCGGCCATCAACGTCTTGAGCACGATGGAGGGCGAAACCCCCAAAGCCTCGGCCGCTTGCAGCCCGACACGGTCTGCGTCTGGGTCATAGTCATAGGTGGCGGTGCTGAACGGCACGCCAGCCTTGGTGAGCGCTATGGTAGCGGGGGTGGTTTTGGACAATGTTCGACTTTTCCTCGTCGGAAGAAAAAGATGGCCCCGGATTGCTCCGGAGCCCGTATTCTAAGCGTGGCCACGCGCGGGTGGAAAGATCAGACGATGCCGCTGGAGCCCGCTTCCACAGCAGGCCGGATTTCCGCGACTTTCTGGCGGTATTTGGAGGCGCGGTAGGTGCCGAGCAGGTCAATGGCGCCGCCCTTTTCGAGGCGCGACATGGCCAAGATCGGCTCCACATCGGTGCGGAAAGCGGTTCGCAGATGCTGCGTTGCGGTTAGCAGACTGTTATCGTCTTGCGCCTCCAATAGGCCCTTACGGTCAACCAGAAGCGCCTGCGCATAGGCGCGCTGCACGTCGGAGGCCGACAGCATCAAGGACTCGATCGGATCGGTCACGTTGTGAGACTGATCGAGCATGTGGGCCGGGTGGAAATCGGCGTCGCGCGTTTCGATGTCGACCAGTTCGTTGAAGACGAGGAACAGGCGATAGGGATCGATCGAGCCGGCGTCGAGATCGTCGTCACCATATTTGCTGTCGTTGAAGTGGAAGCCACCGAGCTTGCCGAACTGGGCCAGGCGCGAGACGATCATCTCGATGTTGACGTTGGGCGCATGGTGGCCGAGGTCGACGAGGCAGAAGGCCTTTTCGCCAAGCTCCTGGGCGATGATGTAATTGGTGCCCCAATCCTGCACGACGGTGGAATAGAAGGCCGGCTCGTACATCTTGTGTTCGGTATAGATGCGCCAATCGTCGGGCAGGGCGGCATAGATGGCCTTGGCGGAGTCAAGATAGCGCTCGAACTGCGTGGCGAAGTTCACCTGGCCGGGGAAGTTGGAGCCATCGCCGATCCAGACGGTGAGGGCCTTGGAGCCGATGGTCTTGCCGATCTCGATGCACTCGAGATTGTGCTCGATGGCCTGCTGCCGCGTGGCGGCGTCGGCGGCGGAGAGCGAACCATATTTGTAGCTCTGGATTTGCCCCTTGGCGTCGGCGAAGGTGTTGGAGTTCATCGCGTCGAATCCGAGATTGAAGCGCGATGCGGCTTGCTTGAGCCGGTTCGGATCGGCTTTGTCCCACGGGATGTGGAGGGAGACCGTGTTGGTTGCCTGCGTCAGCTGGGCGATGACGGCGCAATCCTCGATTTTGTCGAAGATATCGCGTGGTTCGCCAGGGCCGGGGAAGCGGGCAAAGCGTGTGCCGCCCGTGCCGACGCCCCAGGAGGGGACGGCGATGTTGAAGGCCGCGACCTTTTGCTTGATGGCGTCGATGGAAATGCCGCGCCTGTCGAGACGCTCGCCGAGGGAGTCGTAGTCGGTGCGAAGGTTTGCTTCGTGCCTGGCGTTTTCGGCCTCGACCACGGATGGGTCAATCATGTGTTCGGTCATTTGTTTTTCCTCCACTCGCTCTCACACACCCGGTGTCATCCCGGCCTTGAGCCGGGATCCATCTTGAGATCTCAGGATGGGCCCCGGGTCGAGCCCGGGGTGACATTGTGGGTGTGGGGAGAAAGTGCCTCCTCTTTTTCTTACCGCGTGAACGACTGCGCGTTACCGGCGTCGACGTTGATGATGTTGCCCGTGGATTTGGCCGAGGCTTCCGAGGCGAAGAAGTAGATGGCTTCGGCGATGTCTTCGGGGAACACGGAGCGCTTGAGCATGGAGCGCTGGCGATACATTTCCTCAAGCCCATCCTTGTCAGTCTTGTAGGTCGAGGCGCGCTGCTCGAGCCATTCGCCGGCCCAGATCTTGGACCCGCGCAGGACCGCGTCGGGATTGACCACGTTGACGCGGATCTGTGCTTCGGCCCCTTCCAGAGCGAGGCAGCGCGCAAGATGAATCTCGGCAGCCTTGGCGGTGCAATAGGCCGAGGCGTTGGGCGAAGCGGCTAGGCCGTTCTTGGACGCCACGAATACGACATTGCCGCCGATCTTTTGCGCGCGGAACAGGCGGAAGGCTTCGCGGCTCACGAGGAAATAGCCCGTGGACAGGATGTCCATGTTCTTGTTCCAGAGCTCGAGCGTGGTGTCCTCGATGGGCGCCGAGGAGGCAAGGCCCGCATTGGAGACGAGGATGTCGAGGCCGCCGAACTCCACGACCGCATGGGCAAAGCCTGCGATAACCTGCTCTTCCCGCGTGACGTTGATGTTGGCGGGACGAACGAAATCCTTGCCGAAGACGGAGCTCAGTTCTTCCGTGGCGTTGTCGAGCGCGGTCTGGTCGATGTCGGCGAGCACAACGCAGGCGCCTTCACGCAAGAGGCGGGCGGCCGTGGCCTTGCCGATGCCGCCGGCACCGCCGGTGACGAGAGCGATCTTTCCGGCGAGGGATTTCGGCTTGGGCAAGCGCTGGAGCTTTGCTTCCTCGAGCAGCCAGTATTCGATGTCGAAGGCTTCCTGCTCGGGCAGGCCCTGGTACTCGCTGACGGTCGAGGCGCCGCGCATCACGTTGATGGCGTTGACATAGAATTCGCCGGAAATGCGGGCGGTGGCCTTGTCCTTGGCGAAGGTGATCATGCCGACGCCGGGGATGAGGTAGACCACGGCATTGGGGTCGCGAATGGCGGGCGAGTTGTCGTGCTTGGAGCGTCCGTAATATGCGGTGTAATCCGCACGATAGGCCGCGATGGCGTCGGCAAGACCGGCGATCACCGCATCCACGTCGGGGTTGGCCGGATCGAACTCGATCACCAGCGGGCGGATCTTGGTACGCAGGAAATGGTCGGGGCAGGAGGTGCCGAGCGTTGCCAGCGGACGGAGGTTCTTCGAATTGACAAATTCCAGCACGGCGGCGGAATCGTCGAAATGGCCGAGCTTGTGGCTGTCTTCGGAGATGAAGCCGCGGATCTTGGGCATGAGCTTGGCGGCGATGGCGCGACGCTGTTCCGCGGGCAGGGCTTCAACGGCCTGGCCACCAAAGATAGTCTTGCCGGCGGTTTCCTTTTCAAACCATTCGATGGCCTGGTTGATGATGCCGATCGTGGTTTCGTAGCATTCCTTGGGCGTGTCGCCCCAGGTGAAGAGGCCGTGCGATTCAAGGATCACGCCCTTGGCGCTGGGGTTTTCCTCGCAGAACTTGCCCAGCCAGAGGCCCAGCTCAAAGCCTGGCTTCTTCCAAGGGAGCCAGCCGATCGCATCGCCAAAGATCTGCTGGGTGAGTTCGCGCGAATTTTTGGAGGCCGCGATGGCAATGATCGCATCGGGGTGCATGTGATCGACGAACGGGCGGTTCACATAGGCGTGGAGCGGCGTGTCGATGGAGGCGGCACGCGGGTTAAGGTTGAATGTGGCGTGGGGGAGGTAGCCCACCATCTCGTCTTCGAACTCGACGCCCCGGTAAAGACCCTTCAGGGCGCGCAGCTTGTCCATGTAGAGCGTGGCAAAGCCATCGAGCTTTATCGAGGCGCTGTCGCCGCCCGAGCCCTTGACCCAAAGAACTTCAACCATTTCGCCGGTGAGCGGGTCCTTCTGCATGATCTTGGAGGAGGTGTTGCCGCCACCATAGTTGGTCACGCGCTTGTCGCTGCCCAGGAGATTGGAGCGATAAACGAGACGTTCCGGCTCGCTCATGGCAGCGGCCTTGCCGTCATCCCAAAGGTTCGCAAGGCGCTGCGGCGCGGTGGTGGACATGGGGTCTCCTCCAAATGAGTTCTGTTCGTGAGTTGAGCGGAGATGGCCACGATCACCCATCAGTGTCAATCATAAACAATCAACGATGATCGTCAGGCTGCGTTCATGTTCGTTGCTGACGGTTTGCTGATTGACACTGATCAGATTCAGTGTGAAGGAATGCGTATGGAGGATGGCAGCATTGCATGAGAGCGAGCGACATAGGGTTATCCTGGCGGCGGTTCAGAGCCGGCCGATGATGACCGTTGCCGATCTGTGCGAGGTTACCGGCTCCTCGGAGGCGACCATCCGCCGGGATATCGCGGCGCTCGACGAGCGTGGTGAACTGCGGCGCGTGCGCGGCGGGGCAGAGGCGGTGAATCCGCCCGAGCAGTCCGCACTGATGGGGCGGCCGTTTTCGGTCAATGAAACCATCAACATCGCGCAGAAACGCGCCATTGCTCGCGCAGCGGTGGATCTCTGCCGCGACGGCGAGCCCATCATCATCAATGGCGGCACGACGACCTACCAGATGGTGCATCATCTGACGGGCCGGCGGCTCAGCGTCTTCACCAACAGCTTCGCCATTGCCGAGTATCTGATTCATAACTCACGATGTTCCGTCGTTATTCCCGGCGGCACGGTCTATCGCGAGCAGAACGTGATCCTGTCGCCTTTTGGCGGCGTCGTGGCCTCGCATTTCTATGCCAAGCGCATGTTCCTGGGGTGCCAGGGGATCGGTGCGCATGGGCTTATGGAAGCCGACCCCATGGTTGTGCAGTCCGAGCTGGGGCTGATCGGGCAGGCGGACGAAGTGATCGTGCTTGCCGATTCATCCAAGTTTTCGGGGAGATCGAGCCTCATCCTGTGTGGGCTCGACCGAATAGCCGCTGTCATTAGCGATAGCGGAATACGCGACGAAGACCGCCAAATGCTGGAAACGGCAGGCGTGCGGCTTATCGTGGCGGACACAAGTGCCTCGGGCGAGCGGCAAGCTGCCGTCGCTTGAGGCGAAAAACGACCAATGATCCTTGGGAGGAAAACTGAAATGAAGCTTTTCAAAGTCCTGGCTGCCACCACTGCCGTTGCAGTGCTGCTCGCCGCCCCCGCCTATGCACAGACCCGCATCGCGCTGGTCGTTAAATCGCTCGGCAACGGCTTCTTCGATGCCGCCAACAAGGGCGCGCAGGAAGCGGCCGCCGAACTGGGCGATGTGGAAGTGATCTATACCGGCCCGACCGCCGCAACGGCAGAAGCCCAGATCGAAGTCGTCAACTCGCTGATCGCGCAGCAGGTCGATGCCATCGCGATCTCGGCCAACGATCCTGACGCACTGGTGCCGGCGCTGCAGCGCGCCATGCAGCGCGGCATCAAGGTCGTGTCGTTCGACTCGGGCGTTGCCGAAGAAGGCCGCCAGATCCACCTCAACCCATCCGACACCGCGCTGATCGGCGAGACCATCATCAAGCTGGCCGCCGACTATCTGCCAGAAGGTGGTGACGTGGCGATCCTGTCGGCGGCATCAACCGCGACCAACCAGAACGCCTGGATCGACGCCGCCAAGGCTGCGCTGCCCGAGAAGTTCCCCAACATCAATCTCGTGGCGACCGTTTATGGCGACGACGACTCGGTGAAATCCACCGACGAAGCCAAGGGCCTGATCGCGGCTTACCCCGATCTCAAGGCCATCATCGCACCGACCACGGTGGGCGTTGTGGCGGCAGCCCAGGTGGTGACCGACCAGAACCTCATTGGCAAGATCAACGTGACGGGCCTCGCGCTGCCATCCGAGTTCAAGCAGTTCATCGACAATGGCGCCTCGCAAGCCGTGGCGCTGTGGAACCCGATCGATCTGGGCTACTCGGCCGTGATGCTGGCTGACCAGCTGATCGACGGCAAGGAAGCCGCTCCCGGGGAAACCTTCTCGATCGGCCGCGTGGGCGAAGTGACCCTGGACGATACGAACGCCGCTGCAATGGCCGTGCCGTTCCAGTTCGACAAGACCAACATCGAAGAGTTCGCTGCGATCTATTGATCTGAACCAACCCCGGCGCTTCGGCGCCGGGCGATCGTGGCACCAAGCTGCCACATGCAACGGGTTCACCCTTCCCCTTGCGGGGAGGGCAGGGTGGGGGTGCGTGAGCCTCGATATTCGGGCCAATCGACCCCCACCCTTGATCCCTCCCGCAAGGGGGAGGGTGTCGACTGAGACACCCTGCCTAGCAAAAACCAAGGCCCCTATGACCGACCCGATCCTCACCCTTTCCGGCATCAGCAAGAGCTTTCCCGGCGTGCGGGCGCTCAATGGCGTCTCGCTAGAGCTTTATGCCGGCGAGGTCACCGCGCTGATCGGCGAGAACGGGGCGGGCAAGTCGACGCTGGTCAAGACAATGACGGGTATCTACCAGCCCGATGCGGGGGAAATCTGGGTGGCCGGCAAGGTCGTTACGCTGCCGACGGCGCATTCGGCATCGGCGGTGGGCATCACGGCAATCCATCAGGAAACCGTCCTCTTTGACGAGATGACGGTGGCCGAGAACATCTATCTGGGCCATGCGCCGCGCAATCGCTGGGGCATGATCGATTGGCGCACCATGCGGGCGGAAGCGAAGAAGACGCTGGACGCGATGGCGGCGGGGATCGATCCCGATATCAAGCTCAAGGAATTGGGCATCGCCAAGAAGCATCTGGTGGCGGTGGCGCGGGCGCTGTCCATCGATGCGCAGGTTGTCATTATGGACGAGCCCACGGCGGCGCTGAGCCAGAAGGAAATCGAGGAGCTCTATGTCCTGATCGAACTGCTGAAGCAGGACGGCAAGGCGATCCTCTTCATCTCGCACAAGTTCGACGAGATCTATCGCATCGCCGACCGGTTCACCGTGTTCCGCGACGGCGAGCAGGTAGGCAAGGGGCTGATCAGGGACACGGCGCAAAGCCAGATCGTGCAGATGATGGTTGGCCGGGCAGTGGATCAGATCTTTCCCGAGCGCACCGCCGCCATCGGCGAGACGGTGCTGAAGGCCAAGGGGCTGAGCCATCCCACCGAGTTCGAGGACATCTCCTTTGCGGTGCGCAAGGGCGAGATCCTGGGGTTTTATGGTTTGGTGGGGGCAGGGCGCTCCGAGGTGATGCAGGCCGTGTTCGGCATGACGCAACCCTCGAGTGGCACGCTTGTGCTGAACGGGCAGACCATTGCGCCCAAATCCGCTGCCGATGCCGTCGAGGCGGGCATTGTGTATGTGCCCGAGGAACGCGGCAAGCAGGGTGTCATTACGGGCGAGCCGATCTTCAAGAACGTCTCGCTCCCGTCGCTGCGCAAGACGTCGAAGTCCGGCTTTTTGCGGCTGGCCGAAGAATATGCGCTGGCGCGGACCTATACCGAGCGGCTGGATCTGCGCGCGTCATCGCTGAGCCAGGACGTATCGACGCTTTCGGGCGGCAACCAGCAGAAGGTGGTGATCGCCAAGTGGCTCGCGACGCTGCCCAAGGTGATCATTCTCGATGAACCCACCAAGGGCATCGACATCGGCTCCAAGGCGGCCGTGCACCAGTTCATGAGCGAATTGGTAGCCGAGGGGTTGAGCGTCATCATGGTATCGTCCGAACTGCCCGAAGTGCTGGGGATGAGCGACCGCATTGTCGTGATGCGCGAAGGGCGGATCATCGACACGCTAGACAACAAGGGCCTGCAGCCCGAAACGCTGGTGCGCCTCGCCGCCGGCATTGCCGAGGAGCAGGCAGCATGAAGGCGCTGGGCAAACATCGCGAAATCTGGCTCGGGCTCGCAATCCTGCTGCTGCTGGTGATCGTCACGGCGCGCTTCCCGCGCTTTGCGCAGCCGCAGAACCTGCTGACCATCTTCAACGATACTTCCATCCTGATGATGCTGGCGCTGGGGCAGATGCTGGTGATCCTCACCCGCTCCATCGACCTTTCCATGGCCGCCAATCTTGCGCTCACGGGCATGATCGTCGCGATGACCAATGCGGCTTTTCCCGGCGTGCCGGTGCCGCTGTTGATGGCGATGTGTGTCGTAATCGGCGCTGGCCTGGGTGCGTTCAATGGCGTCCTGGTGTGGAAGCTGAGCATTCCGCCAATTGTCGTGACGCTGGGCACGCTCACCATCTATCGCGGACTGGTGTTCGTAATTTCCAATGGCGCCTGGGTCAACGCGGCGCAGATGAGTTCAGATTTCATCAATCTGCAGCGCACGGTGTTTCTGGGCCTGCCGCTCCTGAGCTGGTTTGCCATTGTCGCGGCCGTCCTGTTCTGGCTGCTGATGACGCGCACGCCGCTGGGGCGTTCCTTCTATGCCATCGGGGTGAACCCCACCGCATCGGTTTATACCGGCATCAATGTGGGCCGCACCAAGTTCATGGCGTTTACCATTGCAGGCGCCATGGCAGGGTTGTGCGGCTACCTCTGGGTGTCGCGCTATGTGATCGCCTCGACCGAAGTCGCCAGCGGTTATGAATTGACCATTATCGCGGCCTGCGTGATCGGCGGCGTGTCGATTGCCGGTGGCATCGGCACCGTTGGAGGCGTGCTGCTGGGTGCTATATTCCTCGGCGTCATCAACAACGCGCTGCCCGTCATCAACATTTCTCCATTCTGGCAGATGGCGATTTCGGGCTCCGCAATCCTCTTGGCTGTGGTGCTCAATGCCCGGGGCGAAAAGCGCAAGGGCCGGATCATTCTGAAGAAGGCGGAAGCCGTATGACCGACACAACAGCAACGCCTCGCCGCCTGCCCAATCGGCTGGACAATCCTTTCAAGTCGACCGTTCTGAGCTGGGAAGGCCTATTGGTATTGGTGGCGGTGGCCATCTTCATCCTCAATTCGTTCGCTTCGCCCTACTTCCTGAACGAATGGTCCCTTTCGGACATGACGTTCAATTTCACCGAGAAAGCCTTGATCGCGCTCGCCATGGCGCTGCTGATCATCTCGGGCGAAATTGACCTTTCGGTAGCGGCGATCATTGCATTGGCATCGACGCTGATGGGCTGGGCGCTGCAATTTGGTGCCGACACGCCCGTGCTGGTCGCCATTGGCGTTGGGACGGGAATTGCCTGTGGCGCGTTCAACGGGTTCCTGGTGACGGGGCTCAAGCTGCCCTCGATCGTGGTCACCATCGGCACGATGAGCCTGTTCCGCGGCATCAGCTTCATCATCCTGGGCGACCAGAGCTTCAAGGGCTATCCGCCGAGCTTTTCCTGGTTCGGACAGGGCTATGTCTGGTGGGTGATTTCGTTCGAGCTGGTGCTATTTCTCGTCTGCGCCGCCGTTTATTTTGTGCTGCTGCAGCGCACCAATTTCGGGCGCCGAGTCTATGCCATCGGCAATAACGATGTGGCGGCGGAATTCTCGGGCGTGCGTGTCGCGCGCACCAAGTTTGTCCTCTTCTGCCTCACCGGGCTGATGAGCGGCATGGCGGCCGTGCTGCTGACGGCGCGGCTGGGATCGACGCGACCGTCAATCGCCGAAGGTTGGGAGCTCGAGGCCATCACCATGGTGGTGCTGGGCGGCGTCTCGATCCTGGGCGGCGCCGGCACGATCGTGGGCGTGGTGTTGGCCGCCCTGATTATGGGGTTGGTGACGTTTGGGCTTGGGCTGCTCAATGTACCGGGGATCGTTATGTCGATCTTTATCGGCGCGCTGCTGATCCTGGTGATCGCCCTGCCGATCCTGTGGCGCATGTGGCGCCAGCGTACCGCCGTGCGCAGCGCGTAATTTCCGGGTAGCCGATTTCTGCCGATAAGATAGTCTGCCATCAGCCGGGAGCGCCCTTGGGAGGCGCTCCGTGGAAAACGGAGTTATCTATGCGCCTCAAATCCATGCTTCTGAGCGCTGCGGCGCTGGCCTTGTCGATGACGGCAGCCCATGCCCAGGTCGTTGTTTCCTCCAAGATCGACACCGAAGGCGGCGTTCTAGGCAACATCATCAAGCAAGTGCTCCAATCCAACGACATTGCGGTGGAGGACCGGATCCAGCTGGGCGGCACGCCGATCATGCGCGAGGCTATCATGGCCGGCGAGATCGACATCTATCCCGAATATACCGGCAATGGGGCGTACTTCTTTGACCGCGCCGAGGACCCGATCTGGAACGATGCAGCGTCCGCCTATGCCGAAGTGGCGCGGCTCGACTACGAAACCAACAAGATCGTGTGGTTGTCGCCATCGCCGGCCAACAACACCTGGGCCGTGGCCGTGCGCGACGATTTGGCCGAGGCCAACAATCTGACGACCTTTTCTGAGTTCGGCGCCTGGGTCGCCGGGGGCGGTGAGGTCAAGCTCGCGGCTTCCGCCGAGTTCGTGAACTCTCCGGCCGCGCTGCCCAAATTCCAGGAGGTCTATGGCTTCACCCTTGCGCCCAATCAGCTGGTGACGCTCTCGGGTGGCGATACGGCAGCAACCATTGCCGCAGCGGCGCAGCAGACCAGTGGCGTCAACGCGGCGATGGTTTATGGCACCGATGGCGGCATTGCATCATCGGGGCTAAGGGTTCTCGAGGACGACAAGGGGGTGCAGCCGGTTTACCAGCCCGCACCCATCATCCGCGAGGAGGTGTTGGCACAATATCCGCAGATCGAGGAATTGCTCAAACCCGTGTTCGAGGGGCTGACACTCGAGGCCTTGCAGGAGCTGAACGGGCGCGTGCAGGTTGGCGGGGAAGCGGCTTCGGCCGTGGCCGCGGATTACCTCGCGCAGAACGGGTTTGTGGAATAGCGGCGACCGAAGTGAGGAGCCCCTCGGACAAGTCCGAGGGCAAGCTCTCGGGTCGAGTCTGAGGGTGAGGGTCTTCCCTTGATCTTTGGCCGGGCGGGATGGATTGCCCGGACAGACCGGGCAATGACGGCCAACGGAAAGGCTGGTCAGTCGTACTAGATTGATTTCCGCCTCGTCATCACCCGGCTTGTCCGGGTGATCCACCTTGTGCTTCGGTGAGGTGGACGACCCGCTGACCGGACCGGAGACTTGATGAGCATAGCCGGGATTTCGCCACTCACTGCACGCACGGGCTGGTTCAAATTGGACAAGCTGGGCGTTCTGATCAGCCTGGTGGCCCTTGCGGGAGCTTGGCTGCCCTTTGTGCTGTTTCGGGCCAATCGCATTGTCCCGGGGGATCCTCGCCCGGTAACGGAAGCTCTCCCCGGCCCATGGGCGGCCCTGCTAATTACGGTGCTGCTGGTGGGATTGCTTGCCGCGCTGTTTCGGGTGGCGCCGGGGGTCAAGCTCATAATGGGCCTTGTGGTTCTTGGCAGCCTCTTTGTTCTCCTGGGCCTGTCGGCCAACTTCCTGACCCCGGACAGCGATAGCTTTGCCCGGATTTCGCCGGGGGCGGGGTTTTGGCTGTTGCTTTTGGCGTTCGCCTTGCTTGTGACCGATGCGCTGGCGCGCCTGCGATTAAGGCCCTGGGTTCGGATCGCCATTCTCCTGGGCGTTGTGGGGGCAATGGTGCTGCTGTTGGGGAGCGGCAGCTTCAACCAGGTTTCAACGCTCAAGGAATATGCGACGCGTGCACCCGCCTTTTGGTCTGAGGCGCGCACGCATCTGGCGCTGGCCTTTGGCTCGGTGGCGTTGGCAAGTGTAGTGGGTATCCCCCTCGGCATCTGGTGTTTTCGGATCAAGCGGGTGCGCGCGGCCGTTTTGAACCTGCTTAACATGGTTCAGACCATTCCCTCCATTGCTCTTTTCGGCCTCTTGATTGCGCCGTTGGCCTGGATGGCGGCCAACATTCCGGGAGCCTCGGCACTGGGTATTTCGGGCATTGGCACGGCGCCCGCGCTGGTGGCGCTGTTTGCCTATTCGCTGCTGCCGATCGTTTCCAACACGCTTGTGGGCTTGCTCGGGGTACCGCCCGCGGCGGTCGATGCCGCCATGGGAATGGGAATGACGGGGCGGCAGCGCTTGTTGGGCGTGGAACTGCCACTCGCCTTTCCCGTGATCCTCACGGGCATCCGGATCGTACTGGTGCAGAATATCGGCCTTGCGACCATTGCCGCCCTGATCGGGGGCGGGGGCTTTGGCGTCTTTGTGTTTCAGGGCATTGGGCAAACGGCCATGGACCTTGTGCTGCTGGGGGCGGTACCGACGGTGGTGCTGGCCTTTGCGGCGGCCGTGGTGCTGGATGCCCTGGTGGAAACAACGTCCCGCGGAACGCGTAAGCCATGATCGAGATCGACGAGATAACCAGGCGCTATGACGGCGAGGACGTGGTGGATCGCGTGAGCCTCACCATCCAGCCGCGCAGCATCTGCGTGATCGTGGGAACGTCCGGATCGGGCAAGACCACGCTGATGCGCATGATCAACAAGCTGGTGGAGCCCAGTTCCGGCCAGATCCGCATAGATGGCGAGGACATTGCCGGCATTCCGGCCTATGAGCTGCGCCGGCGGATCGGCTATGTGATCCAGGGGCATGGCCTGTTTCCCCACCGCACGGTCGGGCAGAACGTGGCGACAGTGCCCAAGCTTTTGGGCTGGGAAAAGCGGCGAACCGAGGAGCGCGTGGACGAACTGCTCCAGCTGTTTCAGCTCGATCCAGCGCAGTTCCGCAATCGGCTACCCCATGAACTCTCGGGCGGCCAGCAGCAGCGCGTGGGCGTGGCGCGGGCGCTGGCGGCAAAGCCTAATATCCTGCTAATGGACGAGCCTTTTGGAGCGCTGGATCCGGTGATCCGCGCCAAGGCGCAGGAGGATCTGCTGGCGATCCAGCGCAGGTTCGGCACAACCATCGTGCTCGTGACCCATGACATGGAGGAAGCGATCCACCTTGGCGACACCATTGCCGTGATGGATGGGGGCAAGCTCTTGCAGAGCGCTGCGCCCGCCGAGATCATCCGCAATCCGGCGACGCCCTTTGTGGCCGAACTGATCGGCACGAGCGAGCGGCCCTTTCGGCTCCTCTCGCTTGGGCGGGTGGCCGACCATTTGGAGCCCGGCCATGCAGAGGGCGAGGCGATCGATGCCGCGGCGTCCCTGCGCGATGCCTTTGCCGAATTGTTGTGGTCGGGCCGGTCGGCGCTCCCGGTACGGAGGGATGGGGAGATCGTTGGGCAGGTGACGCTTGCCGCTTTGTCCCGGCTGGCGGCACGGCCGCAATGAGTTGGGGCAATCTCGTTCGGCTGCTCGCCCTGGGAGTGCTAGGCGTGTTTTTGGCCTATCCCGAGGCGTTTGCGGGCTTTTTCAGCTTGTTCACCAAGAACAACCAGCCCGCGATCTATAATCAGGGCAATTTGTTGGACATCACGCTCAATCATCTCCTGATTGTGGGTGCGGCGACGCTGGCGGCAACGCTGATTGCGGTTGGGCTGGCGATCATCGTGACGCGGCCCTTCGGGGCGGAGTTCCTGCCTGTGTCGCGCTCGCTGGCCAATGCGGGGCAGACATTTCCGCCGGTGGCCGTGCTAGCATTGGCAGTTCCGGTACTGGGTTTCGGGACTGCGCCGACACTGGTGGCGCTGTTTCTTTATGGCCTGCTGCCCATTTTCGAGAACACGCTCACCGGGCTCACCAATCTGCCACCGGCCGTGACCGATGCGGCAAGGGGCATGGGAATGACCGGTTGGCAGCGGCTGGTGAAGGTGGAACTGCCGCTGGCGCTGCCGGTGATTTTGGCCGGGGTGCGCTTGTCCACGGTGATTTCGCTGGCGACGGCGACGATCGGGTCGACGGTGGCGGCGCGGACGCTGGGCGAGGTGATCATTGCCGGGCTGCTCTCGGGCAATACAGCCTTCGTGCTGCAGGGCGGGCTGGTGGTGGGGGTGCTGGCGGTGCTGATCTATGATGGCTTGGCGGCGCTGGAGCGGCGCTTGACGGGGCGAATGGGTCGCCTGCCGAGTTGACTTTTGCCCTTCCGCGCTGTCTTGGGGATGGGCTGGACCCGGAGTGTTTGCCTATGGACGCCAATCCCATTCTTGCCGAGACCGTGCGGGGCAATTGGGTGGAGAACCGCCATCGCGGTGCCTTTGCCCTGGTGGCGGCCGACGGAACGATCATCGCTTCGGCTGGCGATATCGAGCGGCCTGTTTTTCCGCGCTCGGCAATCAAGTCCATGCAAGCCTTGCCCATCTTTGTGCGAGAGGCGGAGGGCAAGTTCCACCACACGGACGAAGAGCTCGCGCTGGCCTGTGCGTCGCACCATGGCGAGGATGTGCATGTGGCGACGGCCGAGCGCTTGCTGATGCGGATGGGGCTTTCGGCGGCCGATCTGGAATGTGGCGCGCACCAGCCCACCAATGCAGCGGCGCGGGAGGCCTTGCGCGCTGCGGGCCGGGAGCCCAGCCCCTTGCACAATAATTGCTCGGGCAAGCATTCGGGCATGCTGAGCGTGGCGCTGGCCATGGGCGTGCCGACAAAGGATTATGTGAGCCGCGAGCACGCGGTGCAGCGCGCCGTGCGCGAGGCTGTGGAGGCGGTGATCGGCGAGCCTTTGCGGGAGGATCGCTGCGGCACGGATGGCTGTTCCATTCCGACCTTTGCCGCGCCGCTGCGCGCTTTTGCCTTTGGCTTTGCCCGTATGGCGACGGGGCAAGGGATTGCGGCTGAACTCGCGGCGGCAGCGCAGCGCCTGTTTGATGCAGCGACGCGCCATCCCCATCTTGTTGCGGGAACCGGGCACCCCGATACCCGGATCATGGAAGCCTTTGGCGGCCGCCTCATGCAAAAGGTGGGCGCGGAGGGCGTGCAGTGCGGCGCTATTCGCGACAAGGGCTGGGGTTACGCCATTAAATGCGACGACGGCAATATCCCGGCGTCGCAGGCAATGCTGGCCTCCTTGTTGTTGCAATATGCAGAGCCCGACGCAAATCAGCGCAAGCTGCTGGAGGGCTTGGCCAATCAGCCCATTCGCAGCGTGCGGGGGGCTGAGATTGGTGTGTTGCGAGCTGTAGCGCCCTAGCTACCCGGCTTGTCGGGAGCCGCAGGCTGGCTATAACGGGCGGTGTGAACATCAGCAGGTAACTCATGCTCGTGGACGGCAAGATCTTTTTGGGCGTGAGCGACCGCGCCGAATATTTGGCACTCCGCTTCGGCAATCGCCACGGCTTGATTACAGGCGCGACGGGCACGGGAAAGACAGTGACCCTGCAGGTTCTGGCCGAGGGTTTTTCCCAAGCCGGGGTGCCGGTCTTTGCCGCTGACATCAAGGGCGACCTTTCGGGCATCGGCAAGATGGGCGTGGCGCAGGATTGGCAAAACGCGCGCGCTCAAGAGATTGGCTTTGGCGACTACAGAAGTGAAATCTTCCCGGTGATCTTCTGGGATCTGTTCGGGCGCCAGGGGCACCCGATCCGCGCGACGATCTCGGAAATGGGCCCGCTCCTGCTGAGCCGCATGCTGGAGCTCAACGACACGCAGGAAGGCGTGCTCAATATCGCCTTCAAGCTGGCCGATGACGAGGGTCTGCTTCTGCTCGATCTCAAGGATCTTCGGGCGCTGCTGGTCGAGGTGCAGGGCCGGGGCAAGGAGATTTCAGCGCGCTATGGCAATGTCAGCGCCGCGTCGATCGGCGCCATCCAACGGGCGTTGCTGGTGCTGGAGCAGCAGGGCGCCGAGAGCTTTTTTGGCGAGCGGGCGCTCGAGATTGCCGATCTGATGCGAACGGATCGCGATGGCCGGGGCATGGTGTCTATCCTGGCAGCGGACGAGTTGATGCGGTCGCCCCGGCTTTACGCAACCTTTTTGCTCTGGATGCTCTCGGAGCTGTTCGAGGAATTGCCTGAAGTGGGCGATGTGGACCAGCCCAGGCTCGTGTTCTTTTTCGATGAGGCGCATTTGCTGTTCGACGACGCCCCCAAGGCGTTGGTAGACAAGGTCGAGCAGGTGGTGCGGCTGGTACGGTCCAAGGGCGTCGGCGTTTACTTCGTGACGCAGAACCCGGTGGATGTTCCCGAGACTGTGCTGGCCCAACTGGGCAATCGGGTGCAGCACGCGCTGCGGGCCTATACGCCGCGTGAGCAGAAGGCCGTCCGCGTGGCGGCAGAAACCTTCCGGCCCAATCCTGCTTTTTCGACGGAAGAAGCGATTACCCAGCTGGGCATAGGCGAGGCGCTGGTTTCCGTGTTGGAAGACAAGGGCGTGCCATCCATTGTTGGGCGGACAATGATCCGACCGCCTTCGGCACAAGTGGGGCCGCTGTTGCCTGACGAGCGCCGGTCGATCATTGCGCGTTCGCCCGTGGCAGGGCTTTATGACACGCCAATTGACCGTGACTCTGCCTTTGAGGCACTGGCTCGCAAGGCGCGCCAGCGGCAGGACGAGGCCGAGCACGCAGCAGAGCCAAGGCCCAGGCGCGCATCGAACCGGCAGACGCCGGCGGAAGCAGCGATGAATTCCTTGGCTCGCACGGTAGCCAACCAGGTGGGGCGTGCCTTGGTTCGAGGCATTCTAGGTAGTTTGAGGCGCGGGCGATGAGTATGAGTGAAGCCAGGATGAACGCGCCGGTGCTGGCGGTCTTTGCCTCGGACAAGGGGCCCGGCGATCCTGAACGCGCCTCGATCATGAGCCAGGCGGGCACCTATTTCGCGCGCCGGGGTGCGTCCATCATCACGCTGGCGGAGAATGGCGTTATTCCTGTGCCCCTGATTACGGCCGCGCGGACGGCCGGTGGGCAGGTCCAGATCGTGGGCGATCCGACGATCATGCTGCCCGCAGCGCTGCGTGACGTGACGCTGGAAAGTCTTGAGCAGAATCAGGATCGGCTAGAGCGCATTGCGACCAGTGCCGACGCTTTCGTCGCTTTGCCGGGGTCGCTCGCTTCGGCGACAGCGCTGTTTGGAGCGTGGACGGCGGCCAAGGCGCAGGGGCGCAATCTGCCGGTGCTCATGCTGAACCGGCACAAGGCCTTTGAAGTCTTGCGCGGCTATGCGGCCGATGTGCTTTCTCCCGGGCTGCCGGGCTATGACAAGGCCGTGCAGTTTTCCGACACTATTGAAGATCTCTGGAGCCGGCTCAGCCGACTGCTTGGCGAACAGCGCTGAACGGTGGGATCGTTTCGCTCCGGCGTACGTTCTGGGGGAAATCCCTGGAGAGTGTCGCTCCATGCATTTGTCGCCTTAGCTTAGACCCAGGGGCTTTGCCTGCGCTTTGGAAGTGCAGAGCCTTCCGGTCAAGCCTGAGGGTGACGAGCGGTGGAAGAGGAGACTAGGTCGTGCGAAATCGGGTCTTGCTTGCCGTTGGATTTGTGTTGGCCGCGTCCATGCCCGCCATGGCTCAGGACGCTGATTGGGCGCGTTATGTTGATCCCCAGTTCGGGTTTTCGGCGGATTTGCCCTATGGCGCCTTTGAGCCGCTGGCGGAAGATGGCTCTGGCGGGCTGACGCTGGGGGAAGTAGGGGGCAGCGGGCAGATCAGCATCTATGGCGGCGATGCCAATGGCCTCACGCTCGATCTGTTCGCCGAGCGGCTGACGTCGGGCAATGAAGTGCGCAGCATCACCTATCGCGCCGAAGGCAATAGCTGGTTCGTCCTTTCGGGGTTCTATGAGCCCGAAACCGGTGGCGAACCGCTTATCTTTTACACCAAGGTCTTGTTGTCGGCAGATCGCCAGACCTTCTCGGCTTTCGAGATCAGCTATGATGTCGAAGAGAAGGCGCGCTACGACAGGCTGGTCGACCGGATCGAAGACAGCTTCACCCGCCCAAGGCCGAGCTAGCTGTCGAGGAGCGGCAATTGCTGCCGGCGACGATCGGGGAAAAGCGGGATGACATTGTCTGTCTCGCGCCGAGCAGGCACTGGCTGCGGCGCAGGCATGGTGATGCGGTTGCGCCGCTCGGGACCACGATAGCCGCCCAAAACACCGACCACGCTACGCGTACGCAGGCGGGCTTGGATGCGCTGCAGCAAATGGCGCGGCGACATGGGCTTGATTAGAACTTCATCAATGCCGGCGCTGATCGCCTGGTGCCGCATAGGCGGAGTAATCACGCGGGTGAGGGCGATCACCGGCACTTCCTGGGACAGCAATTCCCCATTGAGCCGGATGGCCTCAACCATTTCATAGGCCGGGCGCCCTTCGCGATCGAAATCGCAGACCAGGACGTCCACGCGTGCCAGGCGCATATACGCAATCAGCGCCAGTTCGCTGTCGAACTGGCGAACCTTGAGCCGTGAGTCGCCAGCAACAACCATGGCCAGCAGCGCCGTAAGCGCTGGAGTGGCGGCAATGATTGCAACGACTTTGGACGGTTCAGACACGCAAGGCACCTCGATGGTAAACAAAGGGTTACCACGGGCGAGTGCTGCGTAGAAGTACCCGTTGAATATATCGCTAATAGGCTGGGGAAATTTGCGTGGGCAGCAAAAAGCCCACCGGCTCGGAGAGCGCGGCGGGCCTGGAAGGGAGAAAGCGCGGCTTAGCGGGCTTCCTCGAACATCTGT
Organism: Devosia submarina; assembly: GCF_003056345.1. Taxonomy (GTDB): domain Bacteria; phylum Pseudomonadota; class Alphaproteobacteria; order Rhizobiales; family Devosiaceae; genus Devosia; species Devosia submarina. The sequence continues at coordinate 426,600 of NZ_PYWB01000001.1, forward strand.
TCGACGTGTTCCCAGTTCACGAGGTTGTCGAACCAGGCTTCAAGGTATTTCGGGCGCGCATTGCGGTAGTCGATGTAATAGGAGTGCTCCCACACATCGACGCCCAGAAGCGGCTTGCCGCCATGAACCAGGGGCGATTCCCCGTTCGGCGTCTTGGTGACTTCGAGCTTGCCATCCTTAAGCAAGAGCCAAGCCCAGCCCGAACCGAACTGGGTGGTGCCGGCATTGATGAAGTCGGCGCGGAACTTGTCGAAGCCGCCCAAGTCTTCGTCGATCTTGCTCTGCAGGGCGCCAGGGAGCTTGTTGCCGCCGCCATTGGGCTTCATCCACTGCCAGAAATGGACGTGGTTGTAGTGCTGGCCAGCATTGTTGAAGAGGCCCTGGTTCTTGCCGAAGCTGCCCTGGACAATCTCCTCGAGCGAGGCGTTTTCCAGCCCCGAGCCTTCCAGCAGCTTTTCGCCATTGGTGACATAAGCCTGGTGGTGCTTGTCGTGGTGGAACTCAAGCGTTTCCGCCGACATGTAGGGACCCAGTGCATCATAGGCGTAGGGCAGGGGCGGCAGGGTGAATTGGGTGGACATTGATAGCCTCCGATTATGGTTAGACGCTGAGGAAGATCGCCCTAAGCTATAGGCCGATTGTGACGCTGTACAATCACTTGGAGCCGAATGATCCTTCCAAACCAACGGCATTGAGCGCAAAGGCGTAGCACATGGCGGTTTCCTTGAGACGATCAAAGCGCCCCGAAGCACCCCCATGGCCAGCGCCCATGTTGGTCTTAAGATATAAAGGCGCATCGCCGGTCTTGGTTGCCCGGAGTTTGGCAACCCATTTGGCGGGCTCCCAATAGGTGACGCGCGGATCGGTGAGCCCGGCCAAGGCGAAGATTGGCGGATAGGCTTGTGCCGTCACCTGCTCATAGGGCGCATAGGAGGCGATGCGCTGATAATCCTCTGCCGACAGGATCGGGTTGCCCCATTCGGGCCATTCGGGCGGGGTGAGGGGCAGGGTGTCGTCCAGCATGGTGTTGAGCACATCAACAAACGGCACCTGCGCCAGGATGCCGGCCCAAAGGTCCGGCCGCATATTGGCGATGGCGCCCATCAGCATGCCACCCGCCGATCCGCCCTGGGCAACGATGCGGCCCTTGGCGGTGAAACCTTGCTCGATCAGCATCTCGGCCGCAGCGATGAAATCGGTGAAGGTATTGGTCTTGTTCTCGCGCCGACCCTGCGCATACCAGCGATAGCCCTTTTCCATGCCGCCACGAATGTGGGCCGTGGCGTGAATGAAGCCGCGGTCCACCAGCGAAATGGCTGAGATGGAGAAGGACGCGGGCATGCTCATGCCGTAGGCGCCATAGCCGTAAAGCAGGGCAGGAGCCGAGCCATCGAACGGTGTGCCCTTGCGGTAAAGCACGGTGACGGGGACCTGCTCGCCATCGGGGGCGGTGGCAAAGACGCGGCGGGTCTCGTAGTCATCGGGGTTATGGCCGGAGGGAACTTCCTGCTCCTTGAGGAGCGTCCGCGTGCCCGTTTCAAGATCCACATCATAGGTGCGCGAAGGCGTGGTGGGAGACGAATAGGTCAGCCGGAACACGGAGGTGTCGAACTCGTAGCCGACGGACATGCCCAGCGAATAGGCTTCTTCGTCGAACCCGACGATTTCCTCGGTGGCGGTGCGCAGATCGCGCACGACAATGCGCGGCAGGCCCTCGAAACGTTCAAGCCGCAGCATGTGGTTCTTGATGACGATGAGGTCGAGGATCAAGACGCCTTGCTGGTGCGGTACGAGGTCCGTCCAGTTCTCGGCGGCCGGATTGTCAACGGGCGCCGTCACGATCTTGAAGTCCTCGGCGCCATCGGCATTGGTGCGGATGTAAAGCAGCCCATCGCGCTCATCGATGTCGTACTCGCGTTCCGGCAGCCGGGCGTCCACGAGGCGCGGCGGGCCGCCCAGTTCGGCATCGATCAGCCAACACTCCGAGGTCTGGTGGTCATGGGCGTCGATGACGATATATTTGTCGCTCAGCGTGCGGCCGACGCCAACGAAAAAGCCGGGGTCGGATTCTTCGAAGATGATGGGATCGTCAGTCTGATCAGTGCCGATGGTATGCAGACGCACGCGGAAGGGGCGGTGGTTGTCGTCATATTCGGTGTAGTAGATGGCCGATGAATCCTGGTTCCAGACATAGGAGCCAGCCGTGTCGCGGATGATCTCGGGGCTGTCAGCTCCCGTTTCGGTGTCGCGGACAACGATGTCATAATATTCCGAGCCTGCCCGGTCTGCGGCCCAAGCGAGATAGCGGTGGGAGCGATCGTGCTCCGCTCCGGCAAAGCCGAAATAGCCCTCGCCTGCCTCGGTGTTGCAGTCCAGAAGAATGGTCTCGGGGCCACCCTCGCGCGCCGTGCGCACGATCAGGGGGTATTGCTGGCCTTCCAGCATGCGCGAATTATAGGCGAAGGGACCGTCGGGCGAGGGGATGCCGCTGTCGTCTTCCTTGATGCGGCCGCGAATCTCTTTGTAAATGGTTTCCTGCAAGTCGCTGGTGCGACTTCCGAATTCAGCCTCGAAGTAGTCGTTCTCGGCTTCCAGATAAGCCCGGATCTCACCATCCAGCGCCCCGGGCTTTTGCATCACCTCCTGCCAATTGGATGCGCGCAGCCAATGATAGGGGTCCTCACGCGTTTGGTTGTGGAAAGTGGCGGTGTGCGGCCGGCGCGCGGCGAGGGGAGGCTTGGACTTGGTCATGAGGCAATCCGAAGGGTGAGGTGCCCTTCACATAAGACGCGGGTTCCCACAAGGAAAGGGGCCGGACCAAGGCTCGCAGGAGGCTTTTCCCCATAAGCTGGCCCGGTTGGGCCGATTTGGCTTGTCCACCCGGCTCGACTCGTTAAGGTCCGCGGGACAAATTCCGCGAAAAGAATCGGAACGGGGACAGTTGGGAACAGGGCTGGACACAAGCATGGCGCTCGTGGCGATAGCGCCGTTTCTGGCGGCTGCGCTTGCGCCACTGGTGCAGCGCTGGGCCGGTGGTTTGGCCGGCTGGGTGCTCGCGCTTGTACCTGCTGCGGTGTTCGTCCTTCTTCTTGGCTTTGTCGAGCCGGTGGTGGCGAACGGGGCCGTGCCGGTGCGGTTTGCGTGGGTGCCCGAGCATGGGCTCGACCTGTCCTTCTGGGTGGATGGACTGAGCCTGACTTTTGCGCTGACCATTTCAGGCATTGGCGCTCTGATCGTGCTTTATGCGGGTTCCTACCTCAAGGGGCATGTGCATCTGGGGCGCTTCCAGGCGTTTCTCCTTGCCTTCATGGGCTCCATGCTTGGCCTGGTTCTGGCCGACAACATGGTCGCGCTGTTTGTGTTCTGGGAACTGACGGCGGTCACCTCGTTCCTGCTGATCGGGTTCGACCATTGGCGCCAGGCGGCGCGGCGTGGCGCAATCCAGGCCATTGTTATCACCAATATAGGCGGCATGGCGCTGCTGGTGGGAATTATCGTGCTGCATCAGGTCGGCGGCGCCTGGGATCTGAGCGCGATGCGCGCGGGCGGTTCCCTTGTGCGCGAGAGCGGCTTTTATGGCCCGATCTTGCTGTGCATTCTTCTCGCGGCCTTCACCAAATCGGCGCAGGTGCCGTTTCATTTCTGGCTGCCCAACGCCATGGAGGCTCCGACGCCCGTTTCGGCGTTTCTGCATTCCGCCACCATGGTGCAGGCGGGGGTGTATCTCCTGGCGCGCATGACGCCAATTCTGGGCGGCACGGAGATTTGGAGCATTGTCCTTGTGGGCTTCGGCGGCGCGACGCTGCTTTGGGGCGCCCTTGCTGCGCTGCGCCAAACCGATCTCAAGCAGATGCTGGCGCAAACGACGCTCGCTTCCCTAGGGCTTCTGGTTCTGCTGATCGGGCTGGGCACGGAAGCGGCGATCGCGGGCATGGTGCTCTATTTCGTGGCCCATGCGCTTTACAAGGCCGCGCTGTTCATGGTCGTGGGGGCGCTCGACCATGAAACCGGCACGCGCGACCTGACCCGGCTTAGCGGCATGGCTGACCGCATGCCCGTGACCTTTATTGCCGCGGCGCTCGCCGGTTTTGCCATGATCGGGTTGCCGCCGACATTGGGCTTTTTTGCCAAGGAAGAAATGCTCCTGGGCGCCTTCGCGCCGCAATGGCTGCAGACGCTGGCGCTGGTGGTGTTGATCCTGGGCAATGCCCTGCTTGCCACGGTCGCGGCCATTGTGGCGATCAAGCCGTTTCTGGGCATTGTGGGGCCAACGCCCAAATCGGCGCATGAGGCACCATTGCCCATGCTGGTGGGGCCAGTGGTGCTTGGCGCTTTGGGGATCGTCGCGGCCCTTGTGATCGACCAATTCGGCACGCTGGTGCTTGAGCCTGCCGCTTCGGCCCTATTGGGGCATCATGTGGAAAGCCATCTCGCCTGGGCGATCGATTGGCGTAGTCCCATTATCTGGCTATCCGCACTGAGCTGGACGCTGGCTGCGCTGGTGTATTGGCAGATCGACAAGGTTCGGACCATGTTGATCCGGATGCACCGGGCGGTGAACTGGACGGCCGACAATGCATTCGATGCGGTGATGTTCGCGCTGATCCGGTTTGCCGGGACAACAACGCGGCTGCTTCATCACGGCCGGCTCGAATTCTACCTTGTTGTGGTATTTGCCATGGTTGCCCTTGCCTTGCTGGTGCCGACAATCGGCATGGGCGGATTGAGCGCCATCACTATCCAGGACTGGACCAGCATTGGCCTGCACGAATGGGTTGTTCTGCTTCTGGCGGCAACGGGCCTTGTGGCAGTGCTGGGGGCGCAGAGCCGTCTCGTGGCCATTCTGGCGCTGGGCGTTCAGGGTGTGGCCGTCGCGTTGATCTTCCTCCTGTTTGGCGCGCCCGATCTCGGATTTACCCAGTTCATGGTGGAGGTCCTGTCGGTCATCATCCTTACCCTCGTGATGACGCGGCTAAGGCTCGACGAGCGGGACCCACGGCCAATGGAGGATTGGATCCGCGACGGTTTGCTGGCGCTGCTTTGTGGCGGGGCAGTGAGCCTGCTGCTGTTGCTGGTCGTGAGTGGCACCCTTGATACCAGCCTCAGCGATTTCTTTGCCGCTACCAGCGTGCCGATTGCCCACGGCTCCAACATCGTCAACGTGATCCTGGTCGATTATCGCGGCCTTGATACCCTCGGTGAAATCGCTGTGGTGATGACGGCTGCGCTTGCCGTGGTGGCGCTTTTGCGGACGCGCAGGCGCGCAGGCGAAACCTTTGTGCCCAAGGACGGTGAAGCATGAACACCATCATCTTCCGCACCGTTGCGCCGCTGATCGTTGGCACCATGCTGGTGTTTGCGGTTTATATCTGCCTGCGCGGCCATAATGAGCCCGGTGGCGGGTTCATCGGCGGGCTGATTGCGGCGTCGGCCATTGCAGTTCTGGGTATGTCGTGGGGGCGTGACGCGGCGCGGCGCGCCTTGCGCTTCGATCCGCTGACAATTGCGGCAGCGGGCGTGGTGCTGGCGGGAAGCTCGGGCCTTTTGTCCCTTTTCACCGGCAATGCCTTCATGACCAGCATTTGGCTTTACCTTGAGATGGGCGGCGCCGAAGTGCCTCTGTCCACGCCTTTGTTCTTCGATATCGGGGTTTTCATGGTGGTTCTGGGGTCCATCTCGGCCATTGGCCTTGGACTGGAAATCGATGATGGCGAGGGCTTGTGATGGATTCCGCACTTGCTCTCCTCGCTGGCCTGTTTGTCGCCGCCGGCATCTATCTTCTGTTGTCGCGGGCGCTGATCCGCATGCTGATGGGTGTGCTGGTTCTGGGAAATGGCACCAATCTGCTGATTTTCACCGCCGGTCGACTGGCGCGGGATGGCGTGCCGATTGTTCCGCCGGGCCTTGAACAGGCTGTTGGCCCCATCGCCAACCCGCTGCCACAGGCTCTGATCCTGACGGCGATCGTGATCGGCTTTGCCCTGTTCAGCTTCCTGCTTGTGCTGGTTTATCGGGCCTATCAGGTGCTCGATTGCGACGACACCGACGCCATGCGGCTCGCCGAGCCGGTTGACGCCCCCAAGCCGCCGCTGAGTTATTGATGGAAAATCTGGTTCGAACTGCAGCAACACAGGCAGCCGACTGGATCGTTGTCCTGCCGCTGGTGCTGGCGCTCCTAGGCGCGGCGCTGGCCCTGATCATGCGCAACAATGGCCGCGTGACGTTTTTCCTGGCGCTTCTCGTCGTCGGTGCCATGCTGGCCTGCGAAATAGGCTTGATCGCGCGCATCTGGGAGAATGGCCCGGTCAGCATGACCATGGGCAATTGGCTTCCGCCCTTTGGCATAAGCTTTGCGGCTGACCTGTTTGGCGCCCTTTTTGCGCTTACGGCAGCGTTTGCCGGGCTGGTGGTGATCATCTACGCGGAAACCGAGCGGACGGCTGCGGAAGGGCGCGACGGGTTTCATGCCCTGGTACTGCTCTTGCTGGCGGGCGTAACGGGATCGTTCCTGACCGGAGACCTTTTCAACCTTTATGTCTGGTTCGAAGTGGTGCTGATCGCATCCTTTGGCCTGATCGTGTCGCGCAGCAGCGCGCTGCAACTCGATGGCGCGGTCAAATACGGCTTTCTCAATTTCCTTGCCACCGCGCTGTTTCTGCTGGCCCTTGGCCTGGTCTATGGGCTTTTGGGCACGCTCAACATGGCTGACATTATCGGCAAGGCTTGGGGGGCGCATCCTGCTGCCATGACGGCCGTCGGGGCGCTGCTGCTCCTCGCATTTGGGATGAAGGCTGCGGCTTTTCCGGTCAATGCCTGGCTGCCCGCTTCCTACCATGCGCCGCCAGCCGCTGTGTCTGCGCTGTTTGCGGGCCTGCTCACCAAGGTGGGCGTTTACGCGATCCTGCGCAGCCTCGTGGTCCTTTTGCCCGGGAGCCGCGATGTGCTCGAGCCGGCAATCGCCGTTGCGGCAATAGGCTCATTGATCCTGGGGCCGCTCGGCGCGATTGCCGAAACCAATCTCCGCCGCGCCATGGGGTTTCTCCTGATCGGTGGCATCGGAGCGGCGCTTGTTGGCATTGCCCTCGCCACGCCATCCGGGATTGGTGGCACGGGCGCCTATATCTTCCACTCCATGCTGACCATGACAGGGCTTTACTTGGTCGCTGGCCTGATAGAGCGGGCAACGGGCGAAACCGACACGCGGCGCATGGGCGGGCTTTATGCTCAAAGCCCGGCGCTTTCGATCATGTTTCTTGTGCTGATCTTCGCACTGGCCGGGGTTCCGCCCTTGCTGGGCTTCTGGCCCAAGCTCTTGTTGATCGAGGCGAGCCTTCAATTCGGAGATGGGCTGGGAATCGCGCTGATGCTGGCTCTGGTGTTCAATGCCGTTCTGACGCTGATTGCCGGGACGCGACTTTGGGCGCATGTGTTCTGGCGCGACAGGGAGGAAGGCCTTAGACCAGAGAAGGCCGGATCACGAAGGCTGCGCTATGGTGCGCCAGCGATCCTTGTTGGCGTGATCATCTTCCTTGGCATCTGGCCGAACCTGTTGATTGCGGCGGCCAAGATCGGTGCATCCGATGTGATTGATCCCGCGCGCTATATCGCAGCGGTGGGGCTGGCGGGAGGCGCGCCATGAGGCAGATTGTTCTGGGCGTTGCCCTTGTCCTGCTTTGGGCCGCGATCACGGCGAACTTCTCGACGCCCAACCTCGCCCTTGGCGCATTGGTGGCGCTTGGCGCGCTTGCCTTTTTGCGCCGCTCGTTTTCCCAACCGCTCCACTTCCGTAAGCTGCGGGCCCTTCTTGGTCTTTCCATTTCCTTTTGCGTTGAACTGATGCTGAGCGCCATTCGCGTCGCCCGGGTGGTTCTGACCCCCGACCTTGATCGTGTGCTGCGGCCCGCAATCTTTGCGTTTCCGCTGGGCGTGAAGTCCGACGCCGAGATTGCAACACTGGCCAATCTGATCACCCTCACGCCGGGCACGCTGAGCGTTGATGTTTCGGACGATCGCACCATGCTTTACGTGCATGTGCTGCAACACACGACGCGCGAGGCCTTTATTGCCGAGTTGCAGAACGGGTTCGAGCGGCAGGTGCGGGAGGTGTTCGCATGACCCCGGCAGACGCCATTGCGCTGGCAAGCACCATTGCCCTGGCCATGCTCGGCCTGGCGCTGTTTTTTACCGTGTACCGCATTGTTGTCGGGCCTACCCTGGCGGACCGGGTGCTCGCGCTTGACCTGCTGACGGTCTTGGCCATGGGCTTTGTGGGCGCCATGGCGATCCGCACCGGCATTACCCTTTATATCGACATCGCCATTGCCTTGGCCCTGCTGGGCTTCCTCGCAACTGTCGCATTTGCCCGCTATATTCTTTCGCGGGCAGCATTGAAGGATAAGGGATAATGGAGGATCTCGCCATTTACCTCGGCTGCCTGCTCTTGGTGGCAGGCGCAGGCTTTTCCCTTCTGGCAGCTGTCGGCGTTGTGCGCCTGCCGGACCTGCTTACCCGCATGCATGCCGCGTCCAAGGCCGGTGCGGTGGGGGGCGGGTTGATCCTTTTGGCCGTGCCGCTGGTTGCCCTCGACGCCAGTGTTGCCCTGCGCGCAATATTGGGCGTGTTGTTTCTTTTACTTACAACGCCCGTTTCAGCACATCTTCTGGCCCGCGCCAGTCTTACTGCGCCGGACCGGGGCACCCCAATGATAAAAATAAACGAACTCGAGCGCGAAAAACGTATCAGTCCATAGCAATTGTCAGCTAGACGTTACATGTTAATCGCGCTTGATTGGCTTGCCCCAAGCAGTAAACGCACCTAGATGTTTATTACAGCCACGACTGCTTCGTTGCGGCTTGATAAGCATGGAAGGTTGATAAATGATAGATACTGCCAGTGCAGCGACTGGTCACGAGCAAGAACTGATTGAGCTAAGCACCGAAATCGTGGCTGCTTATGTCAGTCACAATGCTCTTAGCCCGTCCGATCTGCCCAAGTTGATCATGGAAGTGCACGGCGCTTTGCGGTCTTTGTCGTCCGATGAAGTGGTGGTTGCTAGCGAGGAACTCAAGCCGGCCGTGCCGGTGCGCAAGTCCGTTGCAGCTGACTACATTATTTGTCTGGAAGACGGCAAAAAGTTCAAGTCGCTCAAGCGCCATCTGCGCACGCATTATAATCTCTCCCCCGAAGAATACCGCGAGAAGTGGGGTCTGCCAGCTGACTATCCCATGGTTGCACCGAGCTATTCGGCAACCCGCTCCAAGCTGGCCAAGGACAATGGCCTGGGCCGCAAGGCCGCCTGAGTCCTTTCACGCAACGAGACGTCGCGTCCGAACCGGCTGAATTTCAGCCCCTTGCGGACCCCGGCGACAACTAAAAATTCAACCGGCCGCTCCTCGTGAGTGGCCGTTTGAACTTTTGGCGCCCCGAACTTATCCAACTTATCCCCCCAGGCTTGCCAGGCTTCAGATTATAGGAATATATTCCTGTATCTGGAGGGGTGCTGAAATGTTCGACTCGGCGCAAGCATCTGCAACAATCTATCCTGATCGCGCCATTGCGGACGTGATTTCCTTGGTCGCAAGGGAGAAAAACGTTCCCCAGCGTCTACTTACCCATCCGTCGCGCTGCCGGGCCACTGCCTCGCAAGCGCGCCATCTGGCCATGTACCTTTCCTATGTCGTGCTCGGGCGGACCCTGGCGGAGATCGGAGAAGAGTTCGGGCGCGATAGGACAACAGTCTCATATGCCTGCGCGCATATAGAGGATCTGCGCGATGATCCGGCTTTTGACGCCGAGGTGTTGCGCCTTGAAGCCTGGCTGGAAGCTGCAGATGGAGCGTCGCACCATGCCGCAGCCTGAGGAGAGTAGCCTGCTGCGGCTGGCAAGTGCGCGGGGCGGGGAGGCGGCCTTTCTGCTGCCGCATCACCTGGCCGCCGCCGAACGCCTGGAGCGGATGATCGGGCGGGCGCTGCTGAGCCCACGGCTCACCATGTCCTATGACGGCGTAAATTCGGGCCGGCGGGGCAGGGGCGGGAGCAATCATGCCGCTGACATGAGCGACACGGTGGCCGAAGCGCGCCAGAAGCTCAATATATTGGCGGGCAAGCTGCCGGCGGATTGCTGGAATGTGGTCTTTGATGTTTGTGGGCTGGGCAAGGGCCTGCAGGCGATCGAGACAGAACGGAGCTGGCCAAGACGGGGTGCCAAGCTCGTGCTGCGCGTTGCGCTCGACCTGCTTGCGTCAGAATGGGGTCTCTCGCCTCATGTGGCGAGAATGGCAGGTGCCGGCACAAGGGGATGGCTCGAGGAACGCTTGCCGCTGATCACACGAGCGGAGGCGTGTTAGCTCAGCGCCTGGGCTTCCGCGCGAATACGGTTGACCATGGCAACAAGGCCATTGGAGCGCTGCATGCCCAGATGCTCACTGAGCCCAATCTGCTTGAAAAGGGCAATGCCGTCCGTTTCGGCGATCTCCGAGACGGGCCGTCCCGAGTAAAGGGCGAGCAGGATCGCCACCAGGCCCTTGGTGATAATCGCATCGGACTGGCCACGGAAGGTGAGGGTCGTACTGCCGGCAGCGCTGTCTGCGTCCGAAACCAGCCAGACATTGGACACGCAGCCCTTGACCCGGTTTTCGGCGGTCTTTTCGCTTTCGGACATTTCGGGCAGGGCCTGCCCAAGCTCGATCACATAGTTCAGCCGCTCCTCCCAATCATCAAGAAAGGAAAGGTTTTCGGCAATGTCCTGGAAGGCTGCGGGTTCGCTCATGGCTGCTATCTAAGGTGGCTGGTGCCCGGCTGCAAGGCAAACGCAACATCCGAAGCACGGGCAATGCTCCATAAAAAGACCCCAAGCACGGGGCTGCGTGCTTGGGGTAGGGCCAGCGGAGATAGGGTTCGCAGCTTGGGGAAGCGACGCACCGCTGGGATGGGGTAGTGCCTAGCCCGCGCGATCTAGCCGCGGCCGGGGAACAGGGACCGAATTGTTGGGCGGTATGGGAGCGCCGACCGAGGGAGATGCAAGGACGGCCGCGGCCACAGCCTTGCCGCCGATGCATTCAAAGCTCGTGCATTGGATGGCGGTGACCTGTTCGGCCACGACCTGCTTGCCGGCATCCAGCGCTAGGCGCGCCACGGCATTGCCATCGGGCAGATCAACGCCCGGCTTGATCACCAGATAGGCGGCTGTCAGCCAGAACACGGATCGCACAACAACAAACATGGCGGCACCTCGGTAATTGGGCAGGTTTTTGGTCTGTAATCGGGAGGCTAGCGGGGTGCCATTAAGTCGATCTCGCGCATTTCCATAAAATTTGAATCAAATCCCTTGCACGCTGCAAAGAGGTTACACGCCTTGTTTACGCTATCAGGAAAAACCGGAGCTTCGGAAGCAGTCGGAAGCCCTTATGGGCCGCTGATTTAAGCTGCCCTTAGCTCTTGGGGAGCAGTTTGCCATCAACAAGACCCGGAACCTCATTCGGGCGGGCTCGGGTGAAACGAACCGGACCCGCGGTGCCGCGAGCACCGTCACAAACGGCGTCGTAATAGTGAGTAAGCGTATGCGTAGCCTGTTCTCTTTCGGCGCAAGCAAAGAGATGTCGTTGGCCATAGCAGGCACAGGGCATCGCCCTGAAATGCTGCGGCGCAAAACGCTCGCCAACAATTCCCGGCTCACGATTATTTTGTGTGCGCTCGCGGTTCCCCTGGCCATGTTCTGGCTGGTGGGCGGGCACGCAATGCCGCTTCTGCTGGTGAGCCTTGGGCTGGTTGGTGGGCTCGTTACCCTGGCCTTGCACCAACGCGGGCTGTTCGAGCATGCCGCGACCGGGCAGGTCTGCACCATGTTCGCGGGCGGCCTGTTGCTGACCCTTGCCGATCCTCAGCTGGTGGACGCAGGCCTTGCCGTTGCGCTGATGGCGCCGGTGCTTGCCTCCATGCTGGGGCGCGCTGCATTACGCCGCCAGAGCTGGGCTGTTCTGGCTGGCGTGGGCCTGGTGGGTGTTGCTGCTACCCTTCTGCCCGCGCCGGAGATGGACGGGGGAATCTTGCTGGCGACGGGCGGATGGGCGTTCCTGGTCAGCGTCGTTGTGGTGCTTCATACCGCAAACCGCATCAGCGCTGCCTATGAAGTCTATGACAAGGCCCAGGTGAACGCTTATCGCCACCTGATCGAGCATGTGCAGGACGCCGTGCTGCGCTTTTCCAATGAGGGCGAAGTGTTGATGGCGTCGCAATCGTCCGAATCGTTGTTTGGCTGCCGCCGCTACCAGCTAACCGGTAGTGGTCTCACCGAGCGGCTGCATGTTGCCGATCGGCCGGCATTCCTTACTGCCTTTGCCGATGCCAATCGGGGTGGCAAGTCGCGCATGTTGGAAGTGCGAATGCGCCACGACGATGCCCATGCCAGCACCAGCCTGCCACGCTTCATCTGGGTGGAAGTCAGCCTGTCGCCCGTGATCGAGCCGGAAAGCGATGGCTCCTACGAGGTCATTGCCCTGTTGCGCGACATCACCGGCCGCAAGGACACCGAAGTCGCCATGGCCGAAGCACGTCGCGTGGCCGAAGAAGCTTCGGAAGCCAAGTCGCGTTTTCTCGCCACCATCGGGCACGAATTGCGCACCCCGCTCAATGCCGTGGTCGGCTTTTCGGAAATGATGACGTCGGGTATTGGTGGCGAGCTGTCCGACACGCACCGTGAATATGCCGGGCTTATTCACCAGAGCGGCAAGCATTTGCTTGAGGTAGTGCGCATGCTGCTCGACATGTCGCGGCTGGAAGCCGGCAAGTTCGAGCTGCAGGCCGAGCCCTTTGCTGCCCAGGACATCATCGAGCCCTGCTTTGGCATGGTGGATGCGCTGGCACAAAGCCGCAATGTACGCCTGGTGGCGGATATTGGCCGGCACCTGCCCATGCTGGTGGCCGATGAGCGCGCCTGCCGGCAAATCCTGCTGAACCTCCTCTCCAACGCTATCAAGTTCAGCCATCCCGGCGGCGTCGTTACCGTGACCCTCAAGCGCCAGGGCACGAGTTTGAACCTCTCGGTCAGCGATCAGGGAATCGGTATGGCGCCAGAATCGCTGCAGCGAATCGGGGAGGCCTTTTTCCAGGAACATGGCGGATTGGCACGCAGCTACGAGGGAACGGGCCTGGGCCTGTCCATCGTCAAGGGTTTGGTGGACCTGCATCAGGGCACGCTGCGCGCCATGAGCGAAATTGGGGCGGGGACAACCGTGACTGTTTTGTTGCCCATAAACGGTCCGGCAATAAAGTCCGAGGAAACTGCCACCGTAACGCCGATCCGCAAAGAACCCGCCGCCACTCCCCTATCCTCATGGCAAGACGAAAAAAGAAAAGCGCAATGACGGCTTCCACTCTTTCGAACCTGTCCCTTGCGGCAGGCGGCGCCGTTGCGTCCACTCTGGGACGCGCCGGCGCCTGGGCTTTTGCGCGCTATATGCGTGCTCCGCTCGCCTCCACGAGCCTGCTCGCCATGGTCACCATGACCGCCATGGCCGGCAGCAATGCTCTTTATTTCCAGACCCATCGCCATCCTGCGCCGTTCTTCGGGCAACCGCAGGACGTGCCTGTGCCAGTTGCAGCACCCGCTGTCGCACCCACGCCGCTGGCTGCTCCCCAGGAGCGTACCGCCGTTTTGCCGGCGATCGAGAACCAGACCACCGGAAGCGTCTCGGCGCCCGCGCCGCAGGTGCAGCCCATTCCTGACCGCCCGGTGGGCAACAAGGAAGCTTTTGACGTCCAGAAGAAGCTGTTCGAGCTTGGCCTGTTCGAGGGCAAGGTCGATGGCTTTTACGGCCCGATGACGGCGCGCGCCATTCGCGCTTTTGAAGAGCGCAATGGTATGGAGCCAACGGGCGCCCTGACGCCAACGATTGTGGATGCGATCATGCGGGCTGATGCCGCGGGGCGGATGCCTGTGGCGCAGGCGCCTGCAGTTGCCGCGCCCGTTGTTCAGCCTCAAACGGCGCCTGTGGTGCAGCAGGCAGTGGCACCGCAACCGGCTCCACAACAGGATCGTGTGGTCGCGCAGCTGCCTCCGCTGAGCCCAGTGGACAATGCCGTGGATGTGGTCGGCAATGCGGCGGCCGAAACCCTTGATTCCATTGTGGCGGCAGTGGGCGGCACGCGCTCGGCGCCAGCTGCCAATGAAGCCAAGCCTCCGGCCGCCTTGCCCATGCTGGCCAGCAGTGCCCAGCCCATGCCGCCGCCGGTACAAGTGGCGTCCCTGCAGCCCATGCGCGCGCCGGCGGAAGTCGCGCCCCAGCAGCCCGTTCCAGACCAGACAGTCGCGGCGAACACGACCATCGCGCCGGCCAACAATCTGCAGTTGGTGACGCAAATCCAGCGCGGGCTGGCGAGCCTTGGGTTTTATCATGGCTCCATTGACGGGCACCCGGGCGATGCCACGGCCAAGGCGATCCGGGAGTTTGAAAACTTCCACAGCTACAAGGTGACCGGGCAAATTAAGCCGGACCTCGTTGGCCTGTTGCGCGACGCCGGCGCCTCGATCTAGGTGAGCCGGCTGCGCAGCGATCTTTGGTGCGCCGTTTTCGTGCGGCGCCACAATGATCTGGGCAATATGTGCGTGGTGTCCCGAAGGGGGGATCCAATCGCAGGGCAGGTGTTTATCGAGGTGGATCACCTCGATGGCACCGTATCGCTTTTCACCCCCGCGCCCATGGCCAGCCGGCCCGACAATGCGAGCCTGGTATTTCAACGCCGCTTTGCGCGGGCGGAACCGGGAAAGGTCCGCGAACGCATTGCACGCGAGTTGGAGTTTGACCCGGACTTATGGGTGCTGAGCCTTGACCTGCGGGGTGACGATCCCGGGATCGAGATCGCCTCCTGAACAGCACTATAGCTGCGCCTGCCGCAACGGGGATAAGTTTAGCTCGCCCGCCTGATGCCGATGCGGGCCAGGGCCTCAATGGCCTGGTCCACCACAGGATTGTTAGTGGCAGAGAACTGCGGCGTGCGACGGCTGGTTTCGGTGAAGGGCTTGTATTCGGGCTTCGCCAATTCAAGCAGATTGACCTCGCCGCGCCAGGCGCTCATCAGGTAAGCCATTGAATCTGGAGAGACATTGTCAAAGAGCTTGGCAAAATCCGCGAGGGCGCGAGAGCGGTCGGCATCGTGGCTGGTGGCGTGGATCAGCACCTTGAGGCCTTCATAAGCCGAGCAGCCAAAGGCGCGCAGGATTACGAAGAGCGAAGCGCCGGTGACGTCATGGGCGATCTGGCCGCAGCGCACTTCGTCGAGACCGGTGATCTGGCTGAGGAGCTTGGTGACCTCCGGACGGCGGTTTTCCGAAAACAGCTTCATCAAGGCCTTGGTGAGTTCGGCATTGGCGACGGTGAGCTGTTCGATGGTTTTCTTGATGGGTGCAACGGGCGTTTCGCGCTGGGCGAAGGCTTCGATGACCTTGACCCGGTCATTGTCGGAAAGGTCAAAGAATGCAGGCGCCAGCAAGGCTGCGTCGAAGTCCGCGCGTTGCGCGAGAGCCTCGGCCACCATGTGGTCCATCTGGGCGGAGCGGGCGAGGGCGCTGAGGTAGGCGCCGCGCGGCACGATATGGGTGTTGGATGCCAAGGCCCTGTAAACCTTGCGCGAATTCATCTGGAAGAGCTTGGCAAGGACGACGTTGGAGAGGTCTGGCCGGGCCGCGATCACGGCGGCAGCAGGGACGTCATAGCGCCCGATTACCTCGAGCATACCTGCTTCCGAGAGCTGCTCGGCGCCTTGGAGGAAGGTGTTGAGGTCCTCTCCGATATTGTCGATCACCAGGCGCTCCAGCGCTGGCGAGAGCATTTCAGCGCGGCCCAGGATGGCGGCCCCCTTGGCCTTTGCCTGTGGGCCGGCGATGGGGAAGAGGCGCCCGGCGAGGGCCTCGAACTGTTCCATTTCGGGAGCGGTTGCCTTGCCGCGGCGGGTATAGGCGTCGCAGGCGGCGATCAGCAAGGTGTTGGTGCGATCAACGCCACCGGTTTCAATCAGCAGTTGGAACGTCTCGTAAGGCTGAAAACCAAGCATGTTCAGGAACCGTCTGTGGGCAAATCGCATCACATTCGATGCGCTGTCACTTTTGCCCCCAATTCGTTAGCAGACTGTTAACCTTGACGATCTCTTAATGCCGCAAAGAGCACGAGGGGCGTCGTGCCAAGTGACTGTAGCAACATCGCAACATGACACGCTGCTTCCGATGGGACCGGAGAGCATTGCATTGGAGGCCAGCTTGGGAAAGCTCGTCAAATTCGACCAGAGGCGAAAGCCGCCAATCAGCCGAGTGAGGGCCGGGGGGAGCGCCCAGATCCTCCTTTTTACCGGTGTGCGTTATGAACGCGGCACACCGCCCACCAGCACGATCGATCCCTCACGCCCCAAGCGGAAGCGTGGTTGATCGCTTGCCCCCTTTGCTGCGGCTGATCGGGATCAGCGCGCTGGCGCTTCTCGCCACGGCGTGCGTTGCACGACCCGTTGGGGATTTCGGCCGCGCCGAACCAAGCTTCACCCATGATACGCTCCTGCCAGCGATAGGGGATAACCGCGCGCGGGAACGAGGAGAGCCGGTCTCGAGCCTGAATCGGACAGACGGGGAAGAGGAGATGCACAACCGCATCTGGCGCTTCCTTGTGGCACCTCACGCCAAGGACTGGATGTTCGACGCTTCCACCGAATTGCAGCGCACCCGCATCGTGGCAGCACGTGATGGCGAATGGACCATCGAGCGGTACTACGATTGGCTGGAAACGACATCGTACCGATCCTCGCGTACGCGCTACAGCACAGTGGGCGCGCATGTGCAGTCCGATATCGACACCCTGCCCACCACTTTTGCGGCCATCTGTGCGGTGATCGAGATCGACCGGCAGCGAACAATATCCTATGCCCAATTGCGCGGCGGGGTTCCGCCAAGGCTGCAACAGGAAGTTGCGGCGCGAAAGGCGGAGAACAGCGCGTCCATTTCCTGGTTCGTGCGGGCGCTGAACTACCGTTATGACAGCTATGACTTTGCGCTCGACAATCTGCTGGTGGCAACGCCGCATGAGCAATCGCTTGCGGTGGACGAAACCCTGCGCCGCTTGTCACCCTTTGTTGCGCGGGCAAATCGCGGTGATTTTTGTAGCGGACAGGGGGCAGGGCGCGCGAACGGAGAGATCATCATACCGTCACGCTACCAGCGTACGGGCGATCGGGAGATCGTGCTGCAGAAATAGCGTGAGGGCCCGCATTGTTCAACCATGATGGACCCAAGGGCGGCTCACCCGCCGAGGTCTTTTGGGCGTTCTTAAAGCTTGGATTGACGTCCTTTGGCGGCCCGATCGCGCATCTGGGCTATTTCCGGGACGAATTGGTGGTGCGTCGACGCTGGCTCGATGAGCAAAGCTATGGCGATCTTGTGGCCCTGTGCCAGTTTCTGCCCGGCCCCGCATCAAGCCAGGTTGGGTTTGCCCTAGGGCTCCGGCGAGCAGGGTGGGTTGGCGCGTTGGCGGCATGGGCAGCGTTCACCCTGCCTTCGGCCATCCTGCTTGTTGTTTTTGCCGCGAGTGCCGCGGCGCTGGATGGAGCAATTGCCCAGGGCGTGCTGCACGGGCTCAAGCTCGTGGCGGTTGCTGTGGTGGCTCAAGCCGTATGGGGCATGAGCCGGAGCCTGACGCCGGACAAGCCACGTGCGGCGATTGCCCTCCTAGCGTTGCTCATGGTGAGCGTTCTTGGGGGCGCGTTGGGACAGGTTGGCGCGATCCTGCTTGGTGCACTAGCTGGGCTGGTGCTGTGCAAAGGCGAGGGAAAGGAAGGCGCTGCAATAGCTGGCTTCTCCCTCAGCAGGCGGGCGGGCCTTGCTGCCCTGGCGCTGTTTGGGGGATTGCTGGTCGGCCTGCCGGCTCTTGCTGGCGTGACGCAGTCGCACGGCGTTGACCTCCTTGATGCGTTTTACCGCGCCGGATCGCTGGTGTTTGGGGGCGGACACGTGGTTCTGCCGCTGCTGGAGAGCGAGGTGGTGAGGCGGGGTTGGGTGACGCAGGACAGCTTTGTGGCGGGGTATGGCGCAACGCAGGCAGTGCCGGGGCCGCTGTTTACGTTTGCCGCTTATCTCGGGGCCGCAGGGGCGCCGGGCGGCAGTGATCTGGCGGGAGCGGCGCTCGCGCTGCTGGCCATTTTCCTGCCGGGCATGCTGGTGTTGGTCGGGGCTCTGCCGTTTTGGGACATGCTCCGCCGGGAGCTATGGGCACAGGCGGGCATGCGCGGCGCCAATGCGGCGGTGGTCGGGATTCTGGCTGCGGCGCTTTATGATCCGGTTTGGACCAGCGCTGTGATCACTCCGCTGGATTTTGCACTGGCGGCAGGCGGCTTTCTGGCACTGGTGCTGTGGAAGGCGCCGCCCTGGATGGTGGTGGTTGGACTGGCGGTAGCGGGTGGATTGATGGGAGTGCTGGCTGGGTGAGGATAGAGGTCCTGCCCTCCGACGCGATCTCGGGATGGGCCCCGGCTCAAGGCCGGGGTGACATCGTGGGGGGGACGGGCCTTTGGCCAATCAGAAAGCGGGATGGGCTTCTTCTGATTTGCCTTAGATGCACGCTTCTAGCTTTGGGGCGTTGCGTCTGGTGGCTGCGGCCCGCAGCTTGATTGCGCCAAGGCACCCGAAAAACGCTGGCGCATGGCTTCGTGGGGTGGCGCGAGGCGGATGACGACAGCGAGGCGGTCGGAATTTGCTTCAACGACCAGAACGCCTTCTTCGATGTCCAGCTGTTGCTGGGCAAGCAGGCGCGTCTGGGCGGCGTTGAAGATCCCGATCTCAAGGGTCTGGCCGATGCCGTCGCGATTGGTTGTGGAATAGGTGACGACGCCCGATTCGTTGAACAAGGCGACCGACCAGAAGGCGTCGGGCAGCAAGCCGCTGACATAGGCGGGGCCCTCGCTCAGATCAATCTGGCAAACGCCATAGATCAGCTCGGGATCAAGGCCCAGGGGATTAGGCTGGCCGGTCGTGACCGGCGGCAGGATCAGCATCCGATTTTGGGCCTCGAGCGTGCTGAGGCGTGTCCAGAGGTTTTCCTCTGCCAGGGCGGGCAGAGAAAGGATAACGATGATGTGGATGATGCCGCCAAGGATGACGCCGCCCACGAGCCACAGGAGAAACCGGATCATCGGCATTCCTCTCGGATGATGGCAGGCATGGATTCATCGCTCGAGAAGCCCGAAAACACGGCCGTGTCGTAAAGCGTCAGTTCCAGGGTGAACGGGCCTTGCCCAGCGAGCTCCAGCCAATTGGAGGGCTGGAGCATGGTGCCTACATTGATGATGATGGAGCCGTCATTGGCGCGGGCGATGTCGGTGGAGCGCAGGGCGAGAGGCTGGCCCTCGGCGGCAAGATTGCGGCCCTGGAGGTCCACAGCCACAAGCGTCCAGAATGTTGCGAGAGGCGTCTTGCCCTCGATGCGGTAGGAACAGCTCAGGGTCAGTGGTTCGCCGTCGCTGTCGGTCGCGGCGATGAATTGCAGCCCCTCGGCCTGGCCCAGCTGGAGCGAAGCTTCGCGCGCAATGTGTCCGCGGGTGTAAGGGTTGGGGGCATTGGAGCCGACATCGGGCCAGGCGGTCCAGGGGCCGACGCGGGCTACACCGAAGAGGCGTCCGTCGGTCAGGGCATAATAGCTCAAGCCGAAGCCAACACTCAGGGCCACAGCGATCATCATCAGCAGATAAAGAACAAATCGCACGGGTCAGCGGCTCGGGGATGCTGTGTTCGGCATGGACGGGCTGACCTGGATAGGGAGCGGCTCGCCCATGCCTATAGCAAGGGGGTGGCGCGGGCGGAAGGGCGGATCGTGAGGATTAGGGTGCGGTGTAGGTGTTGGGAGCAGGTCGGGGACAGGGGAAGCCGGTATGATGCCACGCCCTCGTGGTTCGACAGGCTCACCATGAGGGCTGATGAGGGGCTGGGATTGGGGCTAAACCAGATCGTCGATTGTGAGGTTCAAGGCTTGAGCCAGCTTGCGGAATGTTTCCACGGAGGCGGAACGGCGGCCGGATTCGATGTCTGCGATTTGGACGCGATTGACACCTGAGGCAGCAGACAAGGCTGTCTGAGAAAGACCACGCAGTTCGCGGAAGACGCGCAGGGGGCTTTCGCCGTCGACGATGCGATCCACAACCTCTGATGGAAAGGATTCTTCCCCGGCCGCCATGGCCCTATCATATGCCTGAATGTCTGCCAGATCTTCCGCCGCTTCGCGCAGACGGTCATACTCGGCACGCGGGATGGTAATCATTTCGTTCATTGCCAATCTCCGTTAGTCATAGATGCCGCCCCGTGGACCGATCTCAAGAATATCCAGAACCGTGCCATCGTTCATTATGACCCGCCAGTCGCCTACACGAAGTCTGATTGCATCGCTGCCTTTCAGCATCTTGATGTTATTCTGCTGAGAAGCAGGATCGGCTGCATAGGCCGCGATCTTGCCTATAATCCTACGGGCCGTGTTCGCCGGCATACGGCGAAGCGCTCTTGTTGCCGCAGGCTTGTAGGTCATAATTTTCATTAGCGTCAGTGTAGCAAAGAGCTACAGTGTCGTCAAACGCTACATCCCCGCAGACGCTGCTGGTACCCTCGCGCGGGCTTCCGTGGTGACTTCTCCGGCTGCCAATGTCTGGTTGATCAGGTCGGCAAGATCCACCAGCTTGCGCGCGGCTTCGGGGGTGAGGCTGGGGGGGCGTTGGATGACCTCTTCAGGGAGGGCATCGGGGTCGGCTTCGGCGATTACGGGCGGTTCGGGAACGAAGTCGACGCCGAATACCGGCTCGATGTCGATATTGGTGTGGGCATAGGCCATAAATTTCTGCCAGGTGATAGCTGGCAGGGTGCCCCCGGTCAGGTCGTTGGTGGGGTGATAGTCGTCATTGCCGAACCAGACGGCGGCGACGTAATTGCCGGTGAAGCCGCAGAACCAGGCGTCGCGATAGGACGATGTGGTGCCCGACTTGCCAACGGCGGGAACGCCGGGAACGTCGGCGCGCCGGCCGGTGCCGCCGGTGACGACCTGGCGCAGCATGGAGTTCATGTTGGCGACCGTTTGCTCGCTGAGGATCCGCTCGCGCGGGGCTTCAGGGTCCATCTCAAAGATGGTTTCGCCTGTGAGCGTGCTCATGCGGGTGATGCCGTAAGCAGGGGTCTTGAGGCCGCGATTGGCAAGCACGGCGTAGGACGAGGTCATGTCGAGAACCGACACCGAGGCCACCCCAAGGGCCAGCGAGCGGGTGACGGGGTAGTCGGCGGTGAGGCCCATGCGGTGGCTGAGTTCGGCAATGGTGTCGCGGCCAGTCTTGATCGACAGGGTCACCGGAACGGTGTTGAGCGATTGGGCAAAGGCACTCGCGAGGGTCACGGAGCCCTTGTAGTTGCGGCCATAGTTCTGCGGGCACCAATCGCCGATGCAGACGGGTCGGTCGGTGATGGTGTCCTGCGGGGTCAGGCCCAGCTGCTCGAGCGCCTCGGCATAAACAAAGATCTTGTAGGCCGAGCCGGGCTGGCGTGTGGTGACGATGGCGCGGTTGAACTGGGACTTGGCATAATCGGTGCCGCCCACCATGGCGCGAATGGCGCCTTGCGTGTCGGTGACCACCATGGCGGCCTGCTCGACGTCATATTGCTCGCTGTTTTCGCGCACCGTGGAGACAACGGCTTCCTCGGCATATTTCTGCAAGGTGGTGTCGATGGTGGTGCGCACGACGAAATTGTTGGATGGGTGCTGGGTGGCCTCGATGATCTTCTTGGATTGCTCGAAAGCCCAATCCATGAAGTAGTTGGGCGAGTTCTGGTCCTCGGCGCGTGAAATGGCTGCGGCGGGGTGGCGGCGGGCGGCGGTGACCTGGCCTTCGGTGAGGAAGCCGGCGGCAACCATGTTGGAAAGCACCAGATTGGCGCGGCCACGGGCAGCGGCGAGGTCCACATGGGGGGCGTAATTGCCGGGAGCCTTGAAGAGCCCGGCCATCATGGCAGCTTCGGCCAGGGAAATGTCCTGCACCCGCTTGCCGAAATAATAATCGGCGGCGGCGGTCACGCCGAAATTGCCGCCGCCCATATAGGCGCGGTCGAAGTAGAGCTTTAGGATCTCGTCCTTGCTGTAGTGCCACTCCAGCCATACAGCGAGGAACGCCTCGATGATCTTGCGCTCAATGGTGCGTTCGGAGGAGAGGAAGAGGTTCTTGGCAAGCTGCTGGGTAATCGACGAGCCGCCCTGCACGCTGCGTTCGCCCGAGGCATTGGTGACCAGGGCGCGAAGGGTGCCGACGACGTCGATGCCGAAATGCTCGTAAAAGCGCCGGTCCTCGGTCGCAAGGGTTGCCTTGATGAGGTAGTCCGGCATGTCGTTGAGCGGCACGGAATCGTCTGCGCGGATGCCGCGGCGGCCGATTTCATTGCCGAAGCGATCCATGAACAGGATTGAATAGTTTTCCGCCTTGTTAAACTCGCCCGACGCCGTGGCATCGAAGGCCGGAAGGGCGAGGGCCACCATCAGCACGCAGCCAATGGCCAGAAACGAGAATCCGTCGCTCAGCACTTCCACAAAGAAGCGCTTGATGCCCGAGACGTGGAACACGGACATGACGTCCTGCCACTTGGTCCAGAACCGGCCCAGCGATTGGCCGAACTCGTAGATCGATGAATCGAGCCAAGCGTCGGCCGCCAGCATGCCGGAGGGCTTCTTGCGCTTTTCTTTGGTGTAAAAAGGGTCCTGCACCGATGTCCCCGTGAATGCTCACGCAGTTTTGTGCGCTTGCGGGCGCTTAGGCAATCCGATCGCTGGAATATGATTGCATTGGATGCACAGCAAGGGCAAACCGGCAACATCGCAAACAACGATCGGTTCCAATGGCCTTTTGGGAAGAAAAAACGCTCGACCAGATGACGGACGCGGAGTGGGAAGCGCTCTGCGACGGCTGTGGACGGTGTTGCCTGATCAAGCTCGAGGACGAGGACACCGGTACGCTGATCACCTCGGATGTGCGCTGCAAACTGCTTGATGGCGATAGCTGCGCCTGCACCGATTATCCCGGCCGGCAGGCCAAGGTGCCCGATTGCATCAAGCTGACGCCTGCCAATGTGGCTGAGATCAAGTGGATCCCCACGACCTGCGCCTATCGGCGGCTTGCCGAGGGCAAGGGGCTGGCCTGGTGGCACCCGCTGGTGTCGGGCGATCCGCAGACCGTTGTGGATGTGGGCGTATCCGTTAAGGGCCGCACCTTCCTTGAAACCGACGTGGCTCCCGATGAGTGGGAAGAGCATGCGGTGGACTGGCCGGAATGGGAGCCGCCAGAGCACCTCTAGCTTTTACGGCACCTTAACCATGTTGTGGCCTGATCAGAAGGCACTGGTGTGTCCACGAAAGGCCGCGGCATGACAGATCTGGCGAGCATCGAGCAGAGTGACGATTTCTGGGCGAGGGTGCGCATGGCGCTGGGTGCGCTGCGGCCACCTGCACGGGAAGGAATGCCGAGTGAGGGGCCGGCGGCGCAGGCGCGGCAAGCCGGTGTCCAGGAGGAAATTGGGCGCAGCTGGGCCATGGCCGCGACGCGCTTGGTGTCTATGAGTCTCCTTGTGATTGAAATCGATCGGATGAGCGAGTTCTTTGCCGTTTATGGCAAGGACGCGACGGATCGCTGCGTGCGCCAGGTGATGCGGGCTATTGCCGACGCCCTGCCGCGCGATGGCGATCTTTGCCTTCGCATGGGGCAGGCGACTTTCGTGGTAGCGCTGCCGGATCTGCCGCTGGTGCCGGCGAAAACCAGCGCCGGGCATATTGCCGAGGCCATCCGCAAGCTGGGCGTGGCGCATAGGGAAAGCCATGCGGGGATCGTGACTGTCAGCATGGGATTGGCGGTGATCAATCCGCGCGGCGAATACGATACCGGCTTTTTCGAGAGGGCGGCGGGTGCGCTTAAGAAGGCGCAGCGCAAGGGGCTGGGGCGGTTGCAAGTGGCGGATCTGCGGCCGGCCGAGGAGCGCAGGCGCCGGGCGGCTTAGTCTTGCAAGGGGCGAGATGAGGTTTTAAGAGGGCCGTCCTCGCGCGGCGCCCTCCCTCCTGCAGCAGACCTTGTCCTTCAAGAAAGGGGCAGTTGGGGCGCCCTCCACTCGCTCAACCTCGTGGTTCGACAGGCTCACCATGAGGCTTTTGGAAGATCGCTATGTCCAACGCCCTTGCTTGCGGCCTTGATTTCGGCACGTCCAATTCAACCCTGGGGCGGGTGGGCGCGAATGGTGTGCCGCATTTGCTGGCGCTGGAGGATGGGCGGCAGACCATTCCCAGCGTGCTGTTTTTCGGCTTCGAGGACGATGCGGTCCACTTCGGCCGCCAGGCGGTGGCGGAATATGTGACAGGGGCAAACGGGCGCTTGATGCGCTCGCTCAAGAGCGTGCTGGGCACTTCGCTGATGGGCGATACGACCCGCATCAAGGGGCGCAGCTATGGCTTCCTTGAAATTCTGGGCATCTTTGTGGGCGAGCTGAAACTCCGCGCCGAGGCGCAGGGGGATGCGCCGATCAGCCAGGTGGTGTGCGGCCGTCCCGTGCATTTCGTGGATGACGATCCGGCGGCGGATAGGGCGGCGCAGGACCAGTTGGAAAGTGCTGTCAGGGCGCAAGGGTTTCGGCAGATCGAATTCCAGTTCGAGCCCATTGCGGCGGCGCTCGATTATGAGCGGCAGGTGAATGGTGAGCGGCTGGCGCTGATCGTTGACCTGGGCGGCGGTACGTCGGACTTTTCGTTGGTGCGGGTGTCGCCGGAGCGGGCGAACTCGGCGGATCGCAGCGGAGATATACTGGCAACAGCGGGTGTTCATATTGGCGGCACGGATTTCGACCGGCTCTTGTCGATGAGCAAGGTCATGCCCGAGCTAGGGCTGGGCACGATGACGCGGGACAGCAAGCGGCATTTGCCGGTGGCGCCTTATTATGACCTTTCCACCTGGCACCGCATCAACCGGCTTTATAATGCGCAAACACTGCGGGATTTGCGCGGGACCATGCGCGAGGCGCAGGCGCCCGAGCGGGTGGGCACCATGATCGAGCTGATCGAGGACCGGCTAGGGCACCAGCTGGTGGGTGCGGTGGAGGCGAGCAAGATCGAGCTGTCGGAGCGGGAGCGGACGCAGTTTCGGTTCCCGGTGCGCAACAACGTGCTGGAGGCGGAGATCGGGGTTGAGGATCTGGAGCGGGCGCTGGGCAATTCGGTAGGGCGGATCGAGGCGACGATCGGCGAAACGCTGAAGCGGGCCGGGGTGGGAAGCGCGGCGGTGGATAGCTTGATTTTGACCGGTGGGTCAACGCAGGTGCCAGCGATCGCACGGCGGCTGGAGGCGCTGTTTCCTGAGGCGGAGCTGGTACGCACGGATGTGCTGGGGAGTGTGGGGCTGGGACTGGCGCTCGATGCGCGGCGCAAGTTTGGGTGAGGGGGCCCGGGTTCTTGGGCTTGACCCAAGGGGACTGTACTTGCCGGGGAGGGCGAAGTGTAGAGCCCTCGAGTCAAGCCTGAGGGTGACGAAAGGTGGGAAGCGGGAACCACCTTGCGGCTGGGGTGGGATCTCGGGATCGGCCCCGGGTCAGGCCCGGGGTGACATCGGGGCCGGGGCGGCTATGTTGCCCATGCCCATGTGGGGCTGGGATGGGCGGGGCGCAATGATGCCACGCCCTACGATCGTTACCCTTGGGCTTGACCCAAGGGGACTGCGCTTGCGGTGCGTAAGGGAAGTGTAGAGCCCTCGGGTCAAGCCCGAGGGTGACGGGCTGTTGGTGGGGGGAGGCGATGGCTTACCAACAAGAAACCCGAAAAACTTATCCATCTTTTCCCCGCGTGACGCTGGTCGGCTATAGTTCAGCTATGGTCGCAAAAGTGGGTCAGGAGGCGTTGCGGATGGCTTGCCAGCGGCGGGTTTTGGGGTCGGGCAGGTCGATGCGGCGGCACTCGAAGCGTCCCTTGATCGACTGGTTGAAGAACTGACCGCGCGATGGGGCGTCGCGCAGGCCTTCATAGATGAATTCAGGAACGCCGAAATATTTGTAGCGCCGTCCTTCTGGTCCGAACCAGATGGAGAGCTCCTCGTCGGCGGGCTTGTAGTGGATGTGGCGGATCGCGGCGGACATCGGGTTTCCCCTTTTTGACTCCGCAAAGACGAATCCAGCGGGATTCCAGCAAGTTCCGCTTAAAAGTTAAGATCGATTCACAAACGAGTCATTGCCATGGAAACAGCAGCCGAACCCGGGGTTCGCTGGGACGACGTTCGCGCCGAATATGAGGGGCGGCTGTTTGTGCCGGCCACCATCTGCAAGCGGTACGGGATCACAATCGCGCAGTTGCGCTACCGCCGGGAGATGGAGGGTTGGCTCAGTGCCCGCGCCCGTATCCCCCGCAAGGAGGACATGGTCGCGCAGATGCTCAAGGTCCTTGATAAACAACTCAAACGCCTGGAGAGCGCAGTGGACGAACCGATCGACAAACAGGCCAATGTGCTGGGCACGCACGTCAAGACGCTGGAAAAGCTGATCGAGATGGGTGCGGCAAAGCCTAATGCCGAACCGGCCAGCACGAAGAATATGGACGACCTTCGCAGCAAGCTGGCTAAGCGCATTGAACAGTTCCAGAACCGCTGAAGAGTTCGGGGATCTCGCAGACAAGACCAACGCCGAGATCGTCCAGCTTTATTACGATTGGCGGCAATGGGCGCTGCCCAAGCAATTGCCGCCTGAAGGAGATTGGATCACCTGGCTGCTGATGGGCGGGCGCGGCTCGGGCAAGACGCGGGCAGGTGCCGAATGGGTGCGCACGCTGGCGGCAAAAGGGATCGGGCCCATCGCCCTGGTGGGCGAAACCATGACCGAGGCCGTATCGATTATGGTTCGGGGGGATAGCGGTATTCTCAACACCCACCCTGACGAAGAGCGGCCTGTCCTGCGCGGGAACAGCTTGCGATGGCCCAATGGGGTTGAGGCGATGATCATGTCGGCGTCGGACCCGGACCGGTTTCGCGGGCCGCAGTTCGCGGCGGCCTGGTGCGACGAGATTGCCAAATGGCCGCATGGGGAAGAGGCTTGGGACCAGCTGCAGTTCGGTCTGCGGCTGGGTGATCGGCCTCAGCAATTGGCAACGACCACACCGCGCCCGACGCGGCTCGTCAAGCGCCTGCTGGCTGATCCGCATGCCGTGGTGACGCGCATGCGTACGGAAGACAACCGCGCGCAGCTTGCGCCCGCTTTCCTTGAGGCCGTGGTGGCGCGCTATCGCGGCACCGTGTTGGGACGGCAGGAGCTCGAGGGCGAACTGATCGACGATCTGCCCGATGCGCTTTGGCAGCGTGGCATGTTCAGGCCATTCACGGGTGGGCAGCTGGAGCGGATTGTGGTGGCGGTTGATCCGCCAGTGACGGGCAATGCGCGGTCGGATGCTTGCGGGATCGTGGTGGCGGGACGCTTGGGGGAGGGCGTTGCTGTTTTGGAGGATTGCACGCTCAAGCCGGCCGCGCCCCTGGCATGGGCGCGGCGGGCGGTGGCCGCGTTTCATGCGCATGATGCGGACGCGATCGTGGTCGAGGTGAACCAGGGCGGTGATCTCGTGCGATCAGTGATCGGGCAGATCGATGGCAATGTGCCGGTGCGCGAGGTGCGGGCCTCGCGTGGCAAGTGGCTGCGGGCAGAGCCGGTGGCAGCGCTTTATGGGCGAGGGCTGGTATCGCATGCCGAAGGGCTAAGTGCGCTGGAGGACGAGATGTGTGCCTTTGGGCCGGGCGGCAAGAGCGACGGACATTCGCCCGACAGGGTGGATGCGCTGGTCTGGGCGGTGACGGAGTTGCTGCTGGGCGAGGGGCGGCCGCGGGTGCGGGGGCTTTGAGGGGATATAGGGCCCTATCCTCCGACGTGGTGCGACATTCACCACCCGTTATCTTGGGGCTTGACCCAAGGGGGCCTGCGGTCGTGGCAGAAGTGTAGGGCTCTCGGGTCTTCGCGCGAGGGTGACGATCTGTGGGTGGGTGACATTGTGGGTGGGGCGGGATGATGCACGGCCCCGATTGAATAGGAACCAAAACCATGCCGAACTGGATCAACCGCCTCCTGGGCGGGGGAACAAACGCGCCTGCCGAACACAAGGCCTATGGCACGCAGACGCTGGTGAGCTTGAGCCAGCTGGGGGCGGCCAATTGGAGCAGCCGGGGTTTTGCGAGCCTCGCCAACCAAGGATATGCGCGCAACCCGGTGGTCTATCGCTGCATCCGCCTGATCGCCGAAACGGCCAATCGGGTGCCGCTGGTGGTGAGCGAAGGTGGGCGCAGGCTCGACGAGCATCCGCTGGCCCATTTGCTGCGCCGGCCCAATGGGCGTCAATCGGGCGGGGAATTGCTGGAAGGGGTTTATGCCTATCTGCAGACGGCGGGAAATGCCTATCTTCAGGCTGGAATGGTGGATGGGCAGGTGCGGGCTTTGTTCGCGCTGCGGCCGGACAGGGTAAGCGTTGTGGCAGGCCAGGATGGCTGGCCCGCGGCTTACGACTATACGGTCGGCGGCCGTACCACGCGGTTGCGACAGGACGGCGAGCCCGTGCCTCATGTGCTTCATATGGCGCTGTTTGATCCGCTGGATGATCACTACGGCATGGCGCCGCTCGAGGCAGCAGCAACAAGCCTGGATATCCACAATGCCGCCGCACAGTGGAACAAGGCGCTGCTGGACAACGCGGCGCGACCATCCGGGGCGCTGGTGTATTCGGTCGCGGGGCAGAATTTAACGCAAGCGCAGTTCGAGCGGCTCAAGAGCGAGCTGGAACAGAACTTTTCGGGTGCGGCAAATGCCGGACGGCCCATGCTGCTCGAGGGTGGGCTGGACTGGAAGACCATTGCCCTCTCGCCGCGGGACATGGATTTCATCGAAGCCAAGAACGCGGCGGCGCGCGACATCGCCTTGGCCTTTGGCGTGCCGCCCATGCTGCTGGGCATACCCGGCGACAATACCTACAGCAATCTGGCCGAGGCCAATAGGGCGCTGTGGCGCCATACGCTGATCCCACTCGTGGTGCGCGTGGCCGAGGAGCTCAGCAATTGGCTCGCTCCGGCGTTCGGTGGGGCAGTGCTCGCGCCTGATTTCGAAGGCGTCGAGGCGCTGGCGGAGGATCGGGCGCAGCTATGGGCGCGGGTCGGGGGTGCGGAGTTCCTGAGCGATGCGGAGAAGCGGGCGATGTTGGGGGTTTAGGTGGCTTCCTGCGGGCCGGCAAACTCGGTGTCATCCCGGCCTCGAGCCGGGATCCATCCTGAGATCTCGAGATGGACCCCGGGTCAGGCCCGGGGTGACACCGTGTGGGGGAGACAAGAGGATCACGATCATGGACGAGCTGACCAAAACCGTCGTGGAGCGGGGGGATCTGGCGCATCTGGCGCTGTTTTTGTGGGCGGGCGGGGCGAGCACGCTTTTGGTGTGGAGCCTGCGCGAGCTCAGCAAGGTCAACCAGCACTTCAACGACTTCGTGCGCGAGATCGCGACATTGAATCAATTGTTCAAGAAGGGAGATTAAACCCATGCCGAGCAAGACCAGCCGGGAAACAGCGCAGCAGACGTTCCGGCAATTTGCCTGGAATTTGGCGGGCACGCTGGCCAGCTCCAAGGGGAGCAGCAAGCCGGCGACCAAGCCGATCGGCAAGCGCTAATGGCGGCCATTCCGATCAGCGCCGATGGGCGGTTTGCGGGGTATGCCAGCGTCTTCAACCGCGTCGATGCCGGCGGCGACATGGTCATGCCTGGTGCGTTTGCGCGCAGCCTTGCGAAACGACGTGACCGGGTGCGGCTGCTGTTCCAGCATGATCCCAAGGAGCCGGTCGGCATCTGGGAGGCCATGGCGGAGGATAGCCATGGGCTTCATGTTCATGGTCGGCTGGTCGGGGGCGTTGAGCGCGCCGACGCGCTGCGCCGCCTAATCGAGAACCGGGCGCTCGATGGCCTGTCCATCGGCTTTCGCACCGTGCGGGCAACGCGCGAGGGCGGCATCCGCAAGCTTTGGCAGATCGAGCTCTTTGAGATCTCGATCGTGACCTTTCCCATGATGGAGGATGCGCGGATCGCGCCC
The DNA here is from genome assembly GCF_003056345.1 of Devosia submarina. Classification (GTDB taxonomy): domain Bacteria; phylum Pseudomonadota; class Alphaproteobacteria; order Rhizobiales; family Devosiaceae; genus Devosia; species Devosia submarina. The sequence continues at coordinate 456,709 of NZ_PYWB01000001.1, forward strand.
TCCCTCCTTTCGACGGGCGCCGCTATTGCGGCTGCCACGCACACGATCCGTAACAGCTAAGGATACAAGCACATGACCATCAACAGTGACGGCCTTGAAACCAAGGCCGGCGCAGGGAGCGATATTGCCGTGCTCTTTGCCGAATTTTCGCAGGCCTTTGAAGAGTTCAAGGCCACCAATGACCAGCGCCTGGAGGAGCTCGAAAAGCGCGGCTCGGCCGATGGCCTGCTGGAAGGCAAGCTCGACCGACTCAACGCTGTGCTGGACGGGCAAAAGGCTGCGCTTGACCGGGCCATGGTAGAGCGGGCGCGCCCGCAGCTGGACGGCAAGGCGGCGCATGGTGAGAGTGAATACAAGGAGGCGTTCACCGGCTACGTCAAGCGCGGCGAGGAGAAGGCGCTGTCGGTCGGCGTGGGTGCCGATGGCGGTTATTTCGTGCCCAGCGAAACCGAAACCGAGATCACGCGGCTCATGACAACGGTGTCGCCGATCCGCGCCATTGCCGGCGTGCGTCAGGTGTCGGGCTCGGTCTACAAACGGCCGATCTCGGTGACGGGGCCAGCTGTTGGCTGGGTGGGCGAGACGGCGGCGCGCCCGACAACGGCGTCGCAGACCCTGGCGGAGCTGAGCTATCCGACGACCGAACTCTATGCCATGCCGGCAGCGACCGCAGCGTTTCTTGACGATGCGGCCGTGGATGTGGGGCAGTGGATCGCCGACGAGGTGAATGCCGCCTTTGCGGCGCAGGAAACCACGGCGTTCGTTCTGGGCGATGGCGTCAACAAGCCCAAGGGGTTCTTGACGGCCAATGCGGTGGCGGAAACCAGCTGGAGCTGGGGCAATCTGGGCTATGTGCCGACGGGTGTCGCTGGCTCGCTGCCCACAAGCAATGCCAGCGATGTGCTGATCGACTTGGTCTATTCGCTCAAGGCCGGCTACCGGCAGAATGCATCCTGGGTGATGAACCGCAAGGTGCAGGGCACGCTGCGCAAGCTCAAGGATGCAGACGGCAATTACCTCTGGCAGCCAGCGACAACTGCCGACGGCAAGGCGCGCTTCATGGGGTTTGAGCTGGTCGAGGCCGAGGACATGCCCAATATCGCGGCCAATTCCCTCTCGGTGGCCTTTGGCGACTTCCGCCGAGGCTATCTGATCGTGGACCGCCAGGGCGTGAGTGTCCTGCGCGATCCATTCAGCTCCAAACCCTATGTGCTGTTCTACACCACGAAGCGCGTGGGTGGCGGCATCGCCGACTATGACGCGATCAAGCTGCTGAAATTTGCGGCCTCGTAAGGCACGGTCTCTCATTCCAGCGTCATTGCCCGGCTTGTCCGGGCAATCCATTTCACCACGTGCGCGGCGCCATGGACCACCCGGACAAGCCGGGTGGTGACGGAGTGATTGGGCCTACTGTCCACCCGACATCGTGGGCAGACGCGTCCCGCGGGAACAAGCACACAAAAGGCAAAAACAATGACTTCTTATCTTCTCGCGGGGGCCGCGCAGGAGCCGGTTTCGCTTGCCGAGGCGAAGGCGTATCTGCGGCTTGACGACGAGGCCGAGGATGGACTGGTTGCAACGCTGATCGGGGCGGCGCGGCTGCATGTGGAGGGGATTACGGGGCGGGCACTGCTGGCGCAGACCTGGCGGATGGTGCTCGACCAATGGCCCCAGAACGGGCAGGTGAAGCTGCCGGTGACGCCGTTTATCAGTGTTGAGCAGATCATTGCCTATAATAATGACGGCATCGGGCACACCGTGCCGCTGGCCCAGTTTGCCCGCGAGCCGGACCGGCTCGTGTTGCCGCGCCAGCTCAATGGCGTGCCAGTTCTGCGCGAGCGACACGCCATAGAGATCGACTATGTGGCGGGGTTCGGCACCGAGCCCGAGGATGTGCCGGCCGACCTTCGGCAGGCCTTGCTGGCTTTGGTGGCTTACTGGTTCGAGCACCGTGATGCGGTGATCGTTGCTGGTTCAGGCGCAGTGGTGCCTTCGGGGTTCGACCGGATGGTAGCCGTTCACAAGCAGGTGCGGCTATGAGCGCCGCTGTGCCGCCGATCGGGACGCTGACGGATCGGGTGCAGTTCAAGCGACGCGAGATGGTGGGGGAGGCTGGGGGCGGGCATGCCAGCATGTTCGTGCCGGTGACGAACCTTTGGGCGCGGGTGCGTTCGCTCAGTGGGCGCGATGGCGTGGCTGCGGACGGGCGCAATGTGACGGTCTCGCATGCCGTGGTCTTGCGCTTTCGCAAGGATGTCTCGCCCGGGGACCGGCTGGTTTATCGGGGCCGCAACCTTGAGGTGGTGAGCGCGGACGATCTTAATGGGCGCCGCGCTTATCTCAGTTGCACGTGCAGCGAAACGAGCTGGACCGGCTAGCCATGCACCCCATCATCGAAGTGCAGGAAGCGCTGGTAGTGGCGCTCAAGAGCGATGCGGCGCTGCTGGCGCTGGTGGGCGGAGCCGTATTTGATGCCCCGGCAAAGGGGCAGGCGCCACCTTATGTGGTGATTCGAAGGCATGACATAGTGCAGCGCGACGGCGACCTGGCTGTGCTGCAGGAGCATCGCGTGCTGGTGCACTGCTGGGCGGACCAACCCAGCCGCCGGCGCGTGCTGGAGATTGCCGAGCGTCTCGTCGCGGTAGCGCTGGGGCTCGATGCAGTGACGCATGCAGAGCATGTGCGCACGGACACAGTGATCGATGACGAGACGGGGCTGGCTCGCGCGGCAGTGACGCTGCGGTTTTTGAGCGAGGGGTAGCGCCCATCGGATCGCCACGCTGGGGCTCGACGCGTGCGGGCTGCGCTTACGAACACATCCCAAATGGAGAACCCTCGGGTCGAGCCCGAGGGTGACGATGGAGCGTGAGAAATTTTTTGGAGATCGAAATGGCGGCCCAGAGTGGCAAGGATATGCTCTTGAAGCTCGACCAAACGGGGTCGGGGAGTTTTCTGACGGTGGCCGGGCTGCGTACACGGCAGCTGGCGTTTAATGCGGCGAGCGTTGACACGACGGATCAGGAAAGCGCCGGACGCTGGCGGGAGCTGCTGGCGGGCGGCGGGGTGAAGCGGGCTTCGGTGAGCGGGGCAGGTGTCTTCAAGGACACGGCGTCCGATGCGCAGATCCGGCAGCTGTTCTTCGGCGGGACGATCCGCAACTGGCAGCTGATCCTGCCCGACTTTGGCACTGTGCAGGGCCCGTTCCAGATCGTGGCGCTGGAGTTTTCGGCGGATCATGCAGGGGAAGTGACGTTCGACCTGGCGCTCGAGAGCGCGGGCGAGGTGGTTTTTACGGCGCATTGAGGCATTTGTCCCTGCGGGTTGAGCGTCATTGCCCGGCTGGTCCGGGCAATCCAGGGCGCTGCGCAAGTGGAAAAATGGATCACCCGGACGAGCCTGGTGATGACGGTGGGGCGGGTAGCGCGTCCCTGCACCATCTGCCGAGGGCGGCTTCCCTGGGGTGGTTTCATGGTTATCAGAAGCACTAGTAGGCCTCATCCTGAGCCTGGCGAAGGACGAGGCCGTGGCAGCATCGGTGTGCCCACTCTCATGGTTCGACAAGCTCACCATGAGGTTTCAGGAAATTTGGAAGGGGTAGAAGAAATGGCGATCATCCAGCGCGGCGAGATCGATGCGGAGATTGGTGGGGAGAGGCGCACGCTTTGCTTGACGCTGGGGGCTCTGGCGGAGCTGGAGCAGCGCTTGCAGGCGGGTGATCTGGCGGGGCTGGCGGAGCGGTTTGGGAACGGGCGGGTGTCGGCGAGAGACCTGACGGCGATCATCGGGGCGGGGCTGCGGGGCGGGGGTCATGCGATCAGCGATGACGATCTCGCGCGGCTCAGCATTGAAGGCGGCATTCGCGGCGCAGCGGAAATAGCGGCGCGCCTGCTGCGGGCGACCTTTGGAGAAGCGCAATGAATGCCTTCCCCTGGGATGCGGCGATGCGCTTCGGGCTCGGCGTACTGCACCTGCCGCCGCGCGAGTTCTGGGCAATGACGCCGCGGGAGTTGGCAGCGGCCTGGGGCGCGGTGATGGGCGAGCGGAGCGGCCCGCTGGAGCGCCCGACACTTGAAACCCTGATGGAGCGTTTTCCCGATGCGCGATAGCTTTTTTCCCGACAGCTTTGGCGACGAGCTGGGCGATGTCTCCCTTGAGCTAGAGCGCATTAGCGATCTGGCGGACGGCGTGGCGCGCTCGATCAGCACTGCGTTTCGCGGAGCATTGCTGGACGGAAAGTCCTTCCGCTCGCTCCTGGGCGACATTGCGCGCAGCTTTGCCGATATCGCGCTCAAGGCGGCGATCAAGCCATTTGGTGATCTGCTCGGGGGCGTGGTGGGCAATCTCTTTGCTGGCGCCGATCCGGCGCTGGGCCAGGTAACGCCGTTTGCCAAGGGCGGGGTCATTGCGGCGCCCAGTTATTTTCCTCTCGGAAATGGATTGGGTCTGATGGGGGAGGCGGGGCCGGAGGCTATCATGCCGCTGCAGCGCGGGGCCGATGGTCGGCTCGGTGTCGCGGGCGGCGGTGGCGCGGTGCATGTGACGTTCAATGTGCAGGCGCAGGATGCAAGGAGCTTCGCCCGGAGCGAGGCGGAGATTTCCGCCATGTTGTTGCGGGCGGTGCGGCGGGGCTCGAGGGGGAGTTAGGGGCTCCGGCTGGATCGTCACCCTCGGCCTCGCCCCGAGGGCGTTGCACTTCCTATCCATCCAAAGTGAAGAGCCCTCGGGTCGAGCCCGAGGGTGACGATCTGTTGTGGGCGGGGGATGTGGTTACTTCTAAAATCTAAGGACCAAAGAAATGGCTTTTCACCCTGTTCGCTTTCCGCTCGATGTTGCGCTGGGGGCGCGAGGTGGGCCGGAGCGGCGGACCGATGTTGTTCAACTGGCCGGTGGGGGCGAGCAGCGCAACGGGCGCTGGCGCCATTCCCGGCGGCGCTACAATGCCGGCTATGGCGTGAAATCTCGCGCGGATATGGCCGAGGTCTTGGCGTTCTTCGAGGAGCGGCGAGGGCGGCTGCATGGGTTTTTGTGGCGCGATGGGCTCGATTATTCGAGCAATGGCACGACGCCAACGGCATTGGATCAGCTGATCGGCACAGGCGACGGGACGCGAACGGAGTTCGGCCTGACCAAGCGTTATGGGGCGAACTTCGATCCCTATCTCAGGCCCATTGCGTGGCCTGTGGCGGGCAGCGTCAGGATTGCCGTCGATGGCGCGGAGCTGACGGAGAACTGGAGCATGGATGGTGGGACGGTGTGCTTTGCCGTTCCGCCCGCTTCAGGAGCACAAATAACCGCTGGGTTCCTGTTCGACGTGCCGGTGCGGTTCGATACCGATCGCCTCGATGTGGAATTGAGCAGTTTCGACGGGGCGGAAGTTCCCTCCATCCCCTTAGTGGAGATCCTGCCATGAGGACGCTGGAGCCCGGGTTTGCCGCCCTTTTTGCGCAGGGTGAGACGACGCTGGCCAATTGCTGGCGGATCGAGCGGCAGGACGGGCTGGTGCTCGGCTTTACCGACCATGACGAAGCGCTGCGCTTTGGCGAAACGGATTTCGTACCGGCGCATGGGCTCGATGGCGGTGAGGCGCCGTCCAAGCTTGGCGCGCAGGTGGAAACTAGCGAGGTGCTGGGCATGCTCCATGCCGAGGCGATCAGCGAGCATGATATTCTGCTCGGCCGCTATGACGGTGCGGAAGTGCAGACCTGGCGGGTCAATTGGATGGAGCCTTCGCAGCGTCTGCTGCTGCGAACCGACACGATCGGGGAGATCGTGAGGGAAGACGGGGTGTTTCGGGCAGAGCTGCGCTCCGGGCAGCAGACTCTGAACCGCACACGCGGGCGCGTCTACCAGGGGATGTGCGATGCATCCGTGGGTGACGGGCGTTGTGGGGTGGATCTGGACCAGCCGGCATTCACCGCAACAGCGGGTGTGCTGGGGTTCGATGATCCTTATCGGCTCATCGTGGCGGGGTTGGAGGGATATGCCGCCAATTGGTTTGCCTTTGGCACGGTGATCTGGACGGGCGGGCGCCGCATTGGCCTGCGCGACGGCGTGCTGACGCATACCAGGAGCGGGAACACGGACATCCTGAGCTTTGCGGTCAAGCTCGGGGACTGGGTGGCCGTGGGCGACACGCTGACGGTTTTGGCAGGCTGTGACCGGCGCTTTGCCACCTGCAAGGGCAAGTTCGGCAATGGCGTCAACTTCCGCGGCTTTCCTCATATTCCAGGCAGTGACTATGTGCTGCGCCATCCGCGCAGCGGACAGGCCATGGACGGCCGGGCGGTGGTGAAATGAGCGAGGATGTGGTGCGAGCAGCGCGGCTGTTTCTCGGCACGCCTTATCGGCATCAGGCGTCGATGCCGGGTGCCGGCTGCGATTGCCTGGGCCTGCTGCGCGGCGTGTGGCGCATGTTGTATGGCGCTGAACCAGAGGCCATGCCGCCTTATCGTGCCAACATGCGCGATCCGCTCAATGCTGGTGCGCTGCGCCAGGCTGCCGAGCGGCTGCTGCTGCCTGAGGCAGGCGAGTTGCGGGCAGGGCAGGTGGTGTTGTTTCGCCTCCATCGGGCGACGGAGCCCAAGCACTGCGGCATCATGGTGAGCGCCGACCGGTTCATTCATGCGCAGGAACGGCTGGGTGTGGTGGAGGCCAATCTGACCGAAGGCTGGCGAGAACGAGTAAGCGCACGGTTCCGCTTTCCGCCAGCGCCCTAGCGCATCTCATTGAAGGAAAAGAACATGGCCACTTTGTCACTGTCGCTCGCTGGCCAATTCGCCGGCGGGCTTGTTGGCGGCCCGATCGGCGCCACGATCGGGCGTGCGCTGGGAGCGCTGGCCGGGAGTGCTGTTGATGGCATGCTGTTTGGCGAAACGCCGCAGCGGCCGGCCAATGACATCCGGCTGCAAGGGTCTTCCGAGGGCGGCGCCATTCCCCGGCTTTATGGCTGGAGCCGACTGGCGGGCAACATCATCTGGGCGCGTGAGCTGGAGCTGCTCAACGATGAGGATTCGGGCGCCAAGGCGATGGGTGCGCCGCGAGAAGACGAGGTGGGCGCGAGCTTTGCCGTGGCCTTTTGCGAAGGGCCGGTCAGCCGCATGGGGCGGATCTGGGCGGACGGGCAATTGCTGGACACCGAAGGTCTAACGCTCCGGTTTTACCGGGGCACAGAGGACCAATTGCCTGATGGGCTGATCGAGACGACGCAGGGCGTGGCGCCGGCCTATCGGGGGCTATGCTACCTCGTGGTGGAGCAATTGCCGCTCTCGCGCTTCGGCAATCGCATTCCGCAGCTATCGGTGGAGCTGTGCCGTGCGGTGGGGGACCTCGAAGGCGACATCGAGGCGGTGACATTGATCCCTGGTGCCACGGAGTTTGGCTATGACCCGGTGGCGCGGGTGCGGATCGTGGGACCGGGCGCGACCGTGGGCGAAAATGTTCATGCATCGGCTGAGGTCAGCGACTGGACCCTGTCCATCGACGAGCTGGCGGCGCTCTGTCCGCGCCTCGAGCATGTGGCTGTCGTGATTGCCTGGTTCGGCGATGATCTGCGGTGCGATCACTGCACGGTGGGGCCGCGGGTGGAGGCGGCCAGCCGCGACGTGGTGGGCGTTAGCTGGAGCGTGATGGGGCTGGGGCGCGGCGATGTGCCGGTGGTCTCCAGCCACAATGGTGGGCCGGCCTATGGCGGCACGCCTTCGGATGCTTCGGTCTTGGCGGCGATCGCCGATCTCAAGTCGCGCGGTATTGCGGTGACGCTTTACCCCCTCGTCATGATGGACATTCCGAGCGGCAATGGCTTGCCCGACCCTTATGGCGGCGCGGAGCAGGCGAGCTATCCCTGGCGGGGGCGGATCATGTGCGATCCGGCGGTGGAAGGGACGGCGGAAGCGGTGGCGCAGGTTCTGAGCTTTGCCGGGCGGTTTCGCAGCATGGCTTTGCACTATGCCGCGCTTTCGGTGGAGGCGGGTGGGGTCGATGCGCTGGTGATCGGCTCGGAAATGCGTGGGATGACGACCGTGCGCGGGCCAGACGAAAGCTTCCCGTTCGTGGATGCGCTGGTGGCGCTGGCGGCCGATGTTCGCCAAATGGTGGGGCCTGCAACCAAGCTGACCTATGCCGCGGACTGGAGCGAATATGGTGGCTACCAGCCGCCGGGCGAGAAGTTCTTTCACCTCGATCAGCTCTGGGCTTCGCCAGACATCGATGCGGTGGGGATCGACAATTACATGCCTATTGCCGATTGGCGGGACGGCACGGCGCATGCCGATGCTCCTTTGGGAGCGAGCATCTATGAGCTCGACTACCTCGCCGGCAATGTAGCGGGTGGAGAGGGCTATGACTGGTTCTACATGAGCGATGCCGACCGGCACGCGCAGTTGCGCACGCCCATCACCGATGGCGCACATGACGAGCCTTGGGTCTATCGGTTCAAGGACATCCGCAACTGGTGGAGCCAGCCGCATTTCAACCGGCCCGGTGGGACGCGCTCGGCGACGCCGACGCAATGGGTGCCCGGCGGGAAGCCGATCTGGTTTACGGAACTAGGCTGCGCAGCGGTCGATAAAGGTGCCAACCAGCCCAACATTTTTGGCGACAGCAAGAGCGCCGAAGATGGACGGCCTTACCATTCGAGCGGCGCGCCCGATCCGCTGATGCAAAGGCAGGCGCTTCGGGCCCATCATCGATTCTGGCGAAATCCTGCCAACAATCCTGCCGGCATGGTGGACGTGGAGCGCATCTACCATTGGACTTGGGACGCGCGGCCTTACCCAGCCTTTCCCGCGCAGGAGGACGTCTGGGCCGATGGCGTGAACCACCGCACGGGACATTGGCTGACGGGGCGGCTGGGTGGTGCGAGTAGCGACGAGATCGCTGTTGCAGTTGCGCGCGATCATGGGGCGGATTTGCGGGCTGAGCCTGCTGCGCCACTGATCGGGGGCTATGTGCTCGAGCAGGCGACAACGGCGCGCGATGCGCTGGAGCCGATCTTGCAGGTCACGGGGCTGAGCCTGCGCAGTCGTGCGGAGGGGTTGGAGCTTGCCAGCCCAAGACGAGATGAAATCGTCGTGCTCGATCCCGACGATCTGGTGCTTGAGGACGGGCCGGTGTTGTCGCGCCGGCGAGGTGATCCAAGTGAGGCACCGGGGCAATTCGTGCTGAGCTTTGCTGATCGCGAGTGGGATTACCTCACGGCCAGCGTCACGGCAGTTAATCACAGAAAGGGGCCGTTGGCGGGTGAGGCGTCCAGTCTGGTGCTGGACGGAATTGGTGCGCGCTTGGCGGCGGAGCGGATGCTGGATGCGCGGAGTGAGAGGCGCGAAACGCTGGAGTTCACACTTCCTCCATCGCAGCTGGCGCTGGAGCCTGGTGACGTTATCGACATTGCTGGACTTGCCGAAGGGCCGTTCGAGATTGTGGAGATCCGCGATGGCTTGAGCCGACACATCACGGCCCAGACACTGCCGGTGCCGATAGCGATTGCGACGGAGGTGGAGCGTGCGCCGCGTGCTGCTGCGCTGAACGCGGTGCGCTCGATACCCGTGGTGACCTTTGCACACTTACCGCCTAGGTCGGAGGACGGCGGTCGCTCCCGACTGGTTGTGGGTGCCTTTGCTTCTCCGTGGCCGGGCAGTCTCGATGTGGTGGACGATATAACGGGCGCAAGGCTCGTGCAATTGTCGCGCCGCGCAAGGCTTGGGGTCACCACCGCGGCCTTTGCTGTAGGTTCGGTTGGAGGCTGGGACGAGAGCCAGAGCCTAGAAATTGCGCTTTATGGCGGGCATCTCGCTTCGGTGACGCCGGACGCGGTGCAGGCTGGCAGCAATCGTATCGCAGTGCAAAGTGATGGCGGCGGCTGGGAGGTCTTGGGGTTTGCCGAGGCCCAATTGACAGCGCCTGGGCGCTATCGCTTGAGCAAGCTATTGCGTGGGCTGGATGGCACAGCCGCAGCGATGGGCAATGTCTCGGCTGGTGGGCGGGTGATGGTCCTTGATGGCCGAGTGGAAACGCTTCTTTTGGATGCGCAATCGCTCGGGCAGCAGCGGCAGTTCCGGATCTATGCGGGCCCAAGTGATTTGGTGGGCGCTGTTGTTTCCGTAACGACCAGCAATGCCCTCGCTCTGCCGCTCGCGCCAGTTCACCTACGAGCGCAACGGCTTGCCGGAGGCGATGTGATGCTGACCTGGGTGCGCGGCAGCCCAGTCGAAAGCGGCGGTGGCGAGAACTATGCGATCTCCATATCGGACGATGGCGCAGTCCTCCGTACCTTCGCCAGCGGTTCGCCCATGGCCATCTACAGCGCGGCCGAGCAGATCGCCGACTTCGGGGTGCTGCCGGACAGTTTTGATTTCACCATTGCACAGGTCAGCGCGGCGCTGGGCGCCGGGGCTGCAGGGGAGGGCACATTTTCATGACAAAGACGCGCTTCGAGCTTTGCCTCAACGAGGTGCTGCGGCACGAAGGGGGCTATGTCGATCACCCAAGTGACCCGGGCGGCGCCACCAATATGGGTATCACGCGCAAGACGCTGGCGCGCTGGCGCAAGGTTTCGCCCTGGTGGTCGCTGCCAAAATCGGCAGTGCAGGTGCTTGGGCGGGAGGAGGCGGCGCGCATCTATCGCGCCGGCTATTGGGAGGCCGTCAAGGCGGGCTCCCTGCCGCCCGGGCTGGACCTGGCCGTCTTTGACTATGCAGTGAACTCGGGGCCAAGCCGCGCCATCCGCGCTCTGCAGACGGAGGTGGGCACGAAAGTGGATGGCTATATCGGCCCCCTGACGCTTGCGGCCGTGCGGACGCGCATCACGCAGGAGGGTGCCTCGGAACTAATCGCGGCCTATTGCGCAAGGCGGCTCAAATTCCTGTCTGGGCTCAGCACCTTTGCCGTTTTCGGCAAGGGCTGGTCAGCCCGCGTTGCGGCTATCCGCGCGGCGGCCATGGGTGCGGCCGGCGCACAAATTATTCCAACAGAAACAAACCAGTGGAGCAAAACATTGAATCTGATTGATGGCTACAAAACCTATATCATCGCAGCAATCATGCTGCTGGCCGGACTTGCGCAGATCCTTGGCGTGGAACTGCCGGCGCTGGATGGTCAGGCGGCTGGGCACCTGGTGATGGAAGCGCTTGCCGTGATCTTCCTGCGCAAGGGCCTCAAGGGCGATATCGGCAGGGCGTAGCGGCCTTGTTGCAAGATCGTCAAATGTACTCATATTAAGATTAGCCGCTGGGAGCCTGGTTTATGAAGCATTCTTCGATAATCGTTCGAGCACAATGGGACGAGGAGGCCCGCGTCTGGGTCGCTTCCAGCTCGGACATCGGCGGTCTTAGTGTAGAGGCCGACACTATCGAGAACCTAAATCAGAAGGTCTTGGCGGCAATTGCTGACCTTATCGAGTTGAACGGCTTTGAATCCGACCTTTCAGAAGTCCCGGTCCACTTGCTGGCCGAACAGCTTTCCCGCATTCCTGTCCCGTCGCACTAGCTGTGGCGGGATATCTTCGTGAGTTGAAGGCGCTCTTGACCGCTGCGGGCTGCTATTTTGTGCGGCAGGGGCGGGGGGATCATGAGGTTTGGTATAGCCCCATAACCAAACAACACATCATCATAGATGCTGGTACGAAATCGCGGCACACAGCAAATGAGACCCTGAAGCAGGCCGGATTACCGAAGGCATTTTGAGGTCTTCGCCTCATTCATGTCCCATTCAGCAAGCTCCCCCTAGATTAGCAGGCATGAAAACCTTGATCAGAGAATTCTGTGCACCTTTTGCCGTCGCCGTGGCGATGAGCTTGGCCGTTGCCGGTGTGGCCAATGCAGCATGCCTTGATAACCGGCAGATCCAGCAAGCCGTAGCTTCGGGTGAAATCATGTCGCTGGCGCAGGTACTCTCGTCGGCAGGGATTGGCAGCAATGCCGAAGTGCTGAGCGTCCAGGTGTGCGATGAGGGCGGGCGCCTGGTCTATGTGATCGGCGTGTTGACACCCGAAGGGGAAGCACGGAATCTGGTTCTGAGCGCGACCTAAGGCGCAGCTGGGGCGAATATGCGAATTCTTGTTGTGGAAGACGATGCCAATCTCAATCGGCAGCTCAAGGAAGCGCTGACCGAGGCAGGCTATGCGGTGGACGTGGCATTCGACGGGGAAGAGGGGCACTTCTTGGGCGATACCGAGCCCTATGATGCGATCGTGCTGGATATCGGCTTGCCGCAGATGGATGGGCTTTCCGTGCTCGAAGAATGGCGCCGGGCGGGCAAGACCATGCCCGTGCTGCTGCTGACCGCGCGCGATCGCTGGAGCGACAAGGTGCAGGGCATCGATGCCGGTGCCGACGATTATGTCGCCAAGCCCTTCCACATGGAAGAAGTGCTCGCCCGTATCCGCGCCCTGGTGCGCCGGGCTGCAGGCCTTGCGTCCAACGAAATCGTCTCTGGATCGGTGCGGCTCGACTCGCGCTCTGGCAGGGTGACGGTGGACGGACAATCGGTGAAGCTCACGAGCCACGAACTGCGGCTCCTCAGCTATCTGATGCATCACAAGGGCAAAGTGATCTCCCGCACTGAGCTGACCGAGCACCTCTATGATCAGGATTTTGACCGCGACAGCAACACGATCGAAGTCTTTGTTGGTCGCCTGCGCAAGAAACTGCCCGAGGACTGCATTCAGACCGTGCGCGGACTTGGCTACCAGATCGCTGGCGACTAGGCCCTGGAACATATGGGCAAAGGGTCGATCGCAGCATCGCTGTTCTGGCTTTCAGCGGGCTGGCTGATCATTGCGCTGGTCGCAACCGGATTTCTGCTGACCGACCTTTATTCCCGCGCGCTGGACAATTCGCTCGCCGACTCGCTCGACTTCCAGGTGGAAAGCCTGACCGGTGCGCTGCTTGAAACCGGCGATCCGGCAAGCGACGAGATCGGGGTGACCGATCCGCGCTTCGACCGGCCCCGGTCGGGCTGGTACTGGATGATCCGCGACGCGGACGGAACGCTCTACAACCTTTCGTCTTCGGTGGTCGGCATCAATGTGCCGGCAATGATGGGCCCGCCCGATGCGCGGGGTCGCCGCACGGCTATTGTGGATGATGCATTCGGCACAAGGCTGCGCGTGGTAGAGCGCACGGTGACCCTGGCGCCCCAGACCTACCAGATCGTAGTGACAGGTAATCTCAGCGAGATTCTCGAACTGGTGGAAGGCTTCCGGGGACAAACCTTTATTGTTCTGGGAGCAGTCGGCGTGATGCTGGCCATCATGAGCGCCATCGTTGCGCGCTTTGCCATGCGACCTATTTCCAAACTGAGCCGCGCCATCGAAAGCGTGCGGGAAGGGGAAAGCGTTGCCGTTACAGGAACCTATCCCCGCGAGATTGCGCCCTTGGCCGAAGAGGTCAACGAATTGCTGCGCTCCAATGCGCAGATCATTGAGCGCGCCCGCAACCAGGTGGGCAATCTCGCTCATGGCCTCAAGACGCCGATAGCCGTGTTGCGCAACGAAGCCTCAAGTAAGAAAGGCGGGCTTGCCGATGTTGTCCTGGTCGAGAGCGACAAGATGAGCTCGCTGGTATCCACCTATCTGGAGCGGGCACGGCTCGCGGCGCGCACCTCCGTTGTGGGCAAGAAGGCAGATAGCGCCGCGATCATGCTGCGGCTGACGCGCGTCATGCGCAAGATCCATCCGGACGTCACCATCAGCTTTCAGCGACCCGACCCTTCGCTGCCCTGGTTCCGCGGCGATGAGGCCGATCTAGAGGAAATGGCCGGCAATCTCCTGGACAATGCCTGCAAATGGTCCAAGGGGCAGGTCGAGGTGCGGCTTTCGAGCGAGCGGGGCGAAACCGGCACCATGCTGCTGATCCGCATCGAGGACGATGGCATGGGGCTCAGCGAAGAAGATGCGCAAAAGGTGTTGCGCCGTGGCTTCAGGCTGGACGAAAAAACGCCGGGAAGCGGGCTGGGGCTCGATATCGTCAAGGAACTGGTGGATGTGTATGGGGGCTCGCTGCTGCTGAAACGCTCGGCATTGGGCGGACTATTGGCCGAGTTGCGCTTGCCAACAGCGCGACTTGGGAGCATCAGCAAGCCAGCGGCGGCGTGACGCACTTTTGCCGCAATAGATCAACAAGAGCCTTCCCATCCGCTAACGAGATAAACCAGATGAACCGCATCGCCCTTCTTGCTACTCCCTTGCTTGGCTTGTTTTTGGCTGGCTGCTCCAGCACCGGCACCACGCAGGTGGTTCAAGCGCCTGCGGCGGTGGCTCCGGCACCGGTATTCACACAGCCCGTAATGCCGACCCCGGCCCAGACCACGCAGCAGGCCCTGGCGACCACCAGCGTCGCCAATGGCTTTGTGGATGCGGCGGCCCTCTCGCGTATGACGGCAAAAGATTCGGCCCAGGCCAACAGCGCGCAGTTCTATGCGCTGCAGTTCGGCCGCCCTGGCGCGCCGCGCGTTTGGACAGGCGACAATGGCACCACCGGCTCAGTGGGGGTTGGCCCCTATGTGCGGGTCAACAATCTTGATTGCCGCGACTTCACGCACACCGTGAAAGTGGGCGGCCAGGAGTTTGTCAAGAAGGGCACGGCCTGCCGCGAGCAGAACGGCAATTGGACAGTTGAGAAGGGCGCCGCATAAGCGGCTTCGCCCACCAGCGCAGGGCAACAGGGATCGTTTACCATCACCTTGTAAGGTGAGGGGTAAGTAGTCCCAGCCCTGCGATCGATGTCCCAAGCCACGAACCGATCCCCACATGTCAACGCCGCGGCGACACCCGTTCCGGCGCGGAGCGGCAACAAGGCGCTGTTGCCCTTTGCCGGCCTGATCGAGCCCGTGATTATCGAGGAACCCGCGAGCCACGACTTTGCTGGCTGCGTGGCGCGCCCATATGCCCAGGCGGCGTGGGTCTGGATCTATCGCGATCTTTGCCCCGATTTGATCCGGCGCGACGCGATCGACGCGGGCACCTTTACCTCAGCCGACCTCGAACCCATCATACCGCAAATTCTGGCGCGCATGAAGGATGCGTTGGCGCGGGCCAGCAAGGACGCCGAAGAAGCCCGCCGACTGCGCGCCATGCTGGGCGGGGATGAAGAGCGTGCAGCTTTGCCGTCCGTGCTCAACGCCTTGCGGGGCAGGGCGCTGTTTGGCAAGGCGCAAACCTTTGGCCGCGCCCTCAACACCATGACCGATGATGCAGCATTGGCCAGCGCGCTGCAGTCCATGCCCTTGCAGGATCCATCCCTGGCTTCCCTGCTGTTTCATGGGGCGCTTGGGCATGTCGCCAATCCGACGCGCCTTGTAACGGCCGTGATCAAGATTGCTGGGAGCGGCTCGGAAGGGGCTGTGGCGCGGATCGGTTTCGGCCCGCTGGTCGAAGCCATTCTGGCCCACGCGCATAACCAAATCCATCTCATGCGGCCAACCAGCAGCACATTTGCCGATTATGATCTCGTATGCCGCGCGCTGGACCGCTTCCATCGCCTCGTCCGTTCGCTGACCGGCTATATCGAGTTCACGCGCGGCAGCTTCTGGGCCAGCATTCTTTCAACCAGCACCAAGCAGGCGTCTGACTTTATCGAGCCGCGCCTGCGGGATGTGGTGCCAAACATCAACCTGGCGCTGCGCCGGGCGCGCGAGGGCACCGCCGATCGGCTGGATGCAGATCGGATTCTGGCAGCGGTCAGTGGCACATATCTCCTCAGCACCGTGCGCGCCTGCCGTGATTCCCTGGCGCTCAATGCCACGTTCGACCAGGTCTGGAGCCAGTCGGCGCAGGCGTTGGAGCATCATCTCCAGCGCAATCTGGATCTCCACCGCGAAAACCCGGGCGATGCTGTTGTATCGGCCCGGCTCGAGGCCGGCATCAAGATGGCCGAAATCCGCTTCAATCCCGAATATGCCGAAACATTGCGCCGGGCGCGCAGTGCCGCGGAGCGACGCGTCTAGGCCGAAGCCTCCAGGCGAACTGCGATCGGGCTGTTGCCTTCGCGCACGAAAGCGGAACCGCGCGTGAGGGCGGAGGCGGCAAGCAGGGCGAGCGTCTCGCCTTCCTTTACCCGCATGACGACCCCGATGGCCTTGTGCGGGTCGCTCTCATCGGCATTGGCATGGATCAGCGCGCCCACTTCAAGCCGGCGATTGTCTGATGAGACTTTGAGGCAGATCGAGCTTTCCCCACCGAACCTGCACAGAAGATATGCAGGAACCCCGTCGGGCGATCGCCCAGCCGCTTTTTCAGCCCGAAAGTCACGTCTGCCCACCGGGATCAAGGCAACCCGCTCCTGCGCAACAACCCCTGCGCTTTGTGCCGGGATGGCCCCTAATTGAGTGCCGGCGACGATGTCCGCGATGGCGAGCGGATGCGGCATGTCGGCCAGCGACCAGCTTGCCTCTTTCGCCCCAAAGGGCAGCCAGGCCGGCCAGCGCGAGCGCTTTCTCTGTGGCCGTTCGATATAGCTTTGTCCACCATCGAGATAGGCCGGCGCAGGGGATTCTACATTGCTCCTCGCGGACGGGGCAGGGTCATCCGGCGTCTCATAGATCGGATCGATCAACCGCTCCTCGACGGAAATGCTACGCCGGTTCAGAACCTGCGCGACGGCAGCCTTGCCGCTTCTGAGGCACGCATGATGGCTGATATAGCCTGCCGCACTTCCGGCGAGGGCAATCCCCGCGGGACCCTTGAGGATCGGGTCCAGTCGGCCAGCCGGGTTCCATTGGCTTTCGCCGCCCGCCATGTGCCAAAGCGTTAAGTCCGGCTGCCATCCCCCACAAACCACAAGGCGATCGGCGCTCAAGGCGGTCTCGGCCGGGCCGGGGTGGTGCAGGCTCGATTGGGGGCTCACCAGCAGCGCCCGGCTTTTTGGCGCAAGCTTTGCTTCCCCCGTGATGGTTCCGGAGGCCATGGTGATCCCATAGGCCTTGGAAAACTCGATAAAGCGCGATTGCGGATCGGTTCGCCCATCCATGATACGTCCAACGGCGACGCCGGCATCCGTTGCCAGCATCGCAAGGCGATAGGATGCATTGCTCACGGTCGAGAAGAGCGCGGTTTTGCCTGTCCAGACGCCGAACTGCTGGGCGAGATGATAGCTTTCAAGCGTCGTGGCCACCCCCGGCAGCCTGTTTCCAGCAAAAACCGGCAGCCGCTCGATGACGCCGGTCGCAACCACGATGCAGCGCGTCGGTATATCCAAAATCCGGCCGGCAGGCACGCCACCGACCATGCCAACACTATGCACCCGGACAGTTCCGGGTCGCG
This sequence comes from Devosia submarina, assembly GCF_003056345.1. GTDB lineage: Bacteria > Pseudomonadota > Alphaproteobacteria > Rhizobiales > Devosiaceae > Devosia > Devosia submarina. Next base: position 473,963 of record NZ_PYWB01000001.1, read on the forward strand.
CGGCAATGGCTTTGGTGCCGAGCATCACATAAACCGTGTGATCCTGCGCAATGGCCGCAACCAGGCGCTGGATGCTTTGGTCAGGCGCCTCTTCCCCCTCCTGCGAGCCATAAAGACTGGCATAGCCGCCAAGGCTCAGGCTCGATTCCACAAGGGTGACGCGCAGACCAGCCTTCACCCCGGCAAGAGCTGCTGTCATCCCCGCAATACCGCCGCCAACAACCACAAGATCGGTCTCGGCGCCCGTTTCGGCATCACTGTCCAGCCATGGCTGCAGCATGGCCTGGGGATCATCCAGGTCCAGGTCCAGCGAACGCGAGGGTTTAATGAGCGCCATGGCCGCGCTTAGTGGCGCTAGGCGCCCAGCGCCCAGGGTCACATACTGTGCACCATCCGTCGCCGGCGTGCGCTCCATGGGCAGCGCCTTAGCCAGATTGTCCCGGTGTGCGAGAGGCAGCACAGCGGGCGCATGGCGCAGGCTCAGCGCCAGCGGGCAGCCATCGCGCGAGCCGACGCTATCATATCCCGAGGCTATCACGGCGCTCAGAACTGTATCGCCTTCGAACCCTGAAATGGTTCTGCCATTGAGCCGGAACTTGATCGGACGGCTGCGGATGATGGCGCTGCCTGCGAAGTGCCGCGCCCGGGATTGGAGGCGATCGGGTTGATCTTTCAAAGCGGATCACCCCATTCGGCTACACTCGAAAGGGCCGCATCACGATCCACCAGCCGGGCCGCGAACCATTCCTTTTCCTCTGGGCTGCCGGTTCCAGCAAGCCACCGTGCAATGGCCGGGGCAAAAAACGCGCCGCTCAAGCCAAAGCCTGCAACCAGGTCCGGCCCCGTCCCACCGACGCGCCCAACCACCGGCGCCCGGTCGACCGCAACGATACGCTGATAGCTCGATTGCCCCGCCTGGCGAATCCTTTGTGCTCCAAGCCCCGCCGCGACAGCCTGGCCAACCTGCTCGATCGCCCCGGGTCCAAGCGCCACAAGCCCCCTCCGGAACTGCTGTGAAAGCACCAAACCACTATCCAACTGGTACATGAGCCTGCCCGGCAGCGGCTTGCCCGTCTCGGTTAACACGGTACTCGCCGCGTGAGCCGTGATAATCGCCGGCCAAGTTTCCGCCGAGAGCTGGCCAAGGATCGCCCCGTCATCGGCCAAAACCGTCTGCCCGATTTCGTATCCCTGATCGTCCGCAACCACCACCGTACTGCCATCGGGCTTCAGCACGAGCGGCGCATCCATCGGCGCCCGCGCCACGCCAAGGGACAGCAGCCAGCGATCAAGCACGGGCTCAAGGGTTGCCCGGTGCAACAGCAGCGCATCGCGAAACACAAAGCCTTGCTGCCCCTCGTCCAGAACATGGGGACGCACGCGCTCGGCGGGCACGCCAAAGGCCTGAGCCATATGGCTGATGTGCCCCAGCGCCTCGATCCCCTCGGACATCGCTGCATAAAAGATCGGATCGATCCGGGACACGGCGCCGCGCGCCCCGACCCGGTTCAGCAGCTTGTGCGTTTCGCGGGTGAGCTTGCAGAGCAAGGACCAGCTCTCCGGACGCGTCAGAGGTGCAACCGAAAGTTCAAGCCCCCGCGGCAACCGATAGCCCGATTGGCTCTCGCCCTGAAATAAAACCGACTTCTTGTGCACGCTGGCCAGCAGTCCTGCGATCAACCGCGCCTGTGGACTGGCTCCCAAAACTGCAAAGTCGACATGCCTTGCACTCATGCCCCGGCACGAACCTGTGGCAATGCGTCCGCGCCGATCACACGTGTTTTGCTGGTTTTTGAGCACGACGCGCTTATACAGGACCTATTCCTGCCGCGAGCCGGCACCGAGCGCCTGGGGCCAATGCTTTTCTGGTTTGTTGCCACTGCCGTTACCGTCATCGCCTGCGCTGCCCTTTACTACGCAGCGGGTCCACGCATGGTCAACCAAAGCACGCCACTTTCGGGCGATCCCAACAGCCATTTTCGCCTCCTGCTTGACGGGATTGAAAGCGATCGCGCCAGCGGCAAGCTGGGCGAGGCGGAAGCCGTTGCGGCAAAAGCCGAGCTCGCCCGCGAAATCCTGCGCGCCAAGGCGGATCAGGACGGGGCACGGACGGCATCTGCCAGCCTGGGTCGCAAGCCACTCGCCATCGGCCTTCTTGCCGTCGCCTTTTTGGCACTAGGCCTTTACGCGCTCCTTGGTAGCCCTAACCTTCCAGCCCAGCCCTTGGCAGATCGCCCCGAGCTTGCTGCTGCAAACCTGGACCTCGGAAGCGCTGTTGCGCGGATCGAGGCAGCCCTTGCTGCCAATCCCGATGATCTGCAGGGTTGGTCCGTGATCGCCCCTGCTTATGTTGAGCTGGGCCGCCTCGAAGATGCGATCCGGGCCTATCGGCGCGTGCTTGAACTGGGCGAGCCGACCGCGGCGGTGCAGACAAGCCTTGCCGAAGTCCTGTTGCTCCAGGCCAATGGCGCAGGCTCCCCCGAAGCCATGGACCTGCTGGAAGCCGCGGCCCAGAGCGATCCCAACCATGTCCTCTCCCGGCTCTATCTCGCTTCCGAGTTGACCCGGCAGGAACGCTATCCCGAAGCGGTCGATGCCTGGAACGCGGCAATTGCCCTGTCCACGGGCGAGGAGCTCTGGCTCTCCGCAGCACAGGAAGGTCTCCGAGTGGCGCAAAGCGGGGGCACCGCCGAGGCTGAGGCCCAGCAAGCCCAAATGATTGCGCAGATGGTTTCCGGCCTGGCCGAGCGCCTGGCACAAAGCGGTGGCTCGATCGAAGAATGGGCGCAATTGGTGCGCGCCTATCTTGTGCTGGGCGACGAGGAAAAGGCGCAAGCGGCCTATGACGACGCCGTCCGGGCCTTTCCGCAGGCCTTTGATCGCGGCGACCTCGACACCATCGCCCTGGGTGCCGGCCTGAAACTCAATGGAGCGACGCCATGACCATGCCCGCAACGATCCGCAAGAAAAGCTGGACGCGCAAGCAGAAGCGTTTGGCGACTATTGGGGGCCTTGGCCTTGTGCTCGCGCTCTCCACCACGCTGGTGCTGATCGCCCTTCGTGACCAGATCGTCTTCTTTTATTCGCCCTCCGACGTCATCAGCAAGGAGGTCGTTCCCGGCCAGGCGATCCGGCTCGGCGGCCTCGTCAAGGACGGCACCTGGCAGCGCGACGGGCAAAACAACAGCTTCGTGGTGACAGACGGGGCAAACGACATCTCGGCGAGCTATGTCGGCATCCTCCCCGATCTGTTCCGCGAAGGGCAGGGCGTGGTGGCGGAAGGCAGCCTCGGCCCCGAAGGCAATTTCCAGGCGACCAACGTTTTGGCCAAGCACGACGAGAACTATGTTCCCAAGGAAGTCGTGGACGCGCTCAAGGCCAGCGGCGAGTGGCGGCCGGAGGCTGGGCAATGAGCGATCTGAGTTGTAATCCCCACCTGACCTCCCCCTGGGAGGGGGAGGAATTGCATCGTGGTTGTGTCGCGATGTTGCCCCGAACACAGCGCCTAACCTCCCCCTCCCAGGGGGAGGTTAGGTGGGAGGCTCACCAACCATGAGCATCGAACTCGGCCATTTCGCCCTGATCCTGGCTTTTGCGATTGCCACCATCTCCACCATTGGCGGCTATCTGTTCTGGCGAACCGGGCTGCGCATTGCCATGGTCCTGAGCCAGGGAGCCATTCTCCAGTTCATCCTCGTGGCTGTCGCGTTCGGGGCGCTGATCCAGGCCTTTGTGGTTTCGGACTTTAGTCTGGCGCTTGCCGTCAATCACTCCCACTCGCTTAAGCCCCTCCTGTTCAAGATCTCGGGCGTCTGGGGCAATCACGAAGGCTCCATGGTTCTATGGATCCTGATCCTGGTCGCCTTCGGCGCCATGGTGGCAGCCTTTGGGCGCCGTCTGCCCCATGATCTGCTCGCCCTTGTGCTGGCCACCCAGAGCCTGCTCACGGCGGCTTTTGCGGGATTTACCCTCTTTACCTCCAATCCCTTCGAGCGCGTCTTTCAACCCCCGCTCGAGGGCAATGACCTTAACCCGGTCCTGCAGGACATCGGCCTCGCTATCCACCCGCCGCTGCTTTATGCCGGCTATGTCGGGTTCTCCATCTGCTTCTCCTTTGCCGTGGCGGCGCTGATCTCGGGCCGGATTGATCAGGCCTGGGCGCGCTGGGTCCGCCCCTGGACCATGCTGAGCTGGACCTTTTTGACCCTGGGCATCGCCATGGGCTCCTACTGGGCCTATTACGAGCTCGGCTGGGGCGGCTGGTGGTTCTGGGACCCGGTGGAAAATGCCAGCTTCATGCCCTGGCTTGCCGGCACGGCGCTGCTCCACTCGGCGCTGGTGATGGAAAAGCGCAACGCGCTCAAGATCTGGACGATCTTTTTGAGCATCATCACCTTCTCGCTCTCGCTACTGGGCACGTTCCTGGTGCGCTCGGGCATCCTGACCTCCGTCCACACCTTTGCCAGCGACCCCACGCGCGGCCTGGTCATCCTCACCCTTCTGGCACTGGTGATCGGTGGCGCTTTCTTCCTGTTTGCCCTGCGCGCCTCGTCCCTGCGCCAAGGGGGGTTATTCGCGCCCGTGAGCCGCGAAGGCGCACTGATCCTGAACAATCTTTTCCTCGCAACTGCCGTCGGTGCCGTGCTGGTCGGAACGCTTTATCCGCTCCTGCTCGATGCGCTCACCGGCACCTCCATTTCCGTTGGCGCTCCGTTCTTCAATCTAACCTTCGGCGCGCTCATGGCGCCGCTTCTTCTGGTCCTGCCATTCGGCCCGCTTCTGGCCTGGAAGCGTGCTGATGTGGTCAATGCCGCCCAGCGCCTCATGGCCGCGGCAGGTCTTGCCATCTTTGTCACCATTCTTGTTTCCGCCCTGGGCGGCGTTGCCCTTTCGCTGGCGCCGCTTGGCCTGCTCCTGGGCTTTTGGGTGGCATTCGGCGCCGTTGCTGAACTGGTCGACAGAAGCAAGCTCGGCCGCATCCCCCTGGGCGAAAGCCGGCGCCGCCTTGTCGGGCTGCCCCGCACAGCCTGGTCCACCGCCATCGGCCATTTCGGCGTAGGCGTCACTGTGCTGGGCATTGTGTCCACCACCGCCTGGGAAACCGAACTGGTTACTCGCCTTAATCCCGGCGAAACCGCTGTTCTGGCCGGCTACACAATAGCATTCGACAGCTTCGAGCAGGTGCCGGGCCCCAACTACATTTCCGACCAGGGCCACTTCACCATCACCGCGCCCAATGGCCGCACCCGCCAGACCATGGCCGACCGGCGCACCTATGTCGCCAGCGGCATGCCCACCACGGAAGCCGCCATCGAGACCTATGGCTTCTCCCAGCTCTATCTCCAGCTTGGCGAACCTCTGGAAGACACCCACGTCGTCCGCGTCTGGCACAAGCCCTATATCACGCTGATCTGGCTGGGCGCCGTGCTGATGTCTCTCGCGGGCTTGCTCTCGCTCACCGATCGCAAGCTGCGCATCGGCGTTCCCCAAAAGGCGCGCAAGCCCGTCGCGGAGCCAGCCCAATGACCTGGCTGCGCGCTCTGCTCCTGGCCCTCTCTCTGCTTGCCGCCCAATCGGCCGCAGCCGTCAGCCCTGACGAAATGCTCGCCGATCCCGCCCTTGAACAGCGCGCTCGCGACATTTCGGCGGAACTGCGCTGCCTCGTCTGCCAGAACCAGTCCATCGACGACAGCGACGCCGATCTAGCGCGGGACCTCCGCGTCCTTGTCCGCGAGCGCCTCGTCGCTGGCGACAGCGACGAAGCCATTCGCCAGTTCCTGGTGGACCGTTATGGCGAGTTCGTCCTGCTCAATCCGCGCGTCAACAATCACACCCTGCTGCTGTGGGGCGCAGCGCCCGTGCTGCTGCTGGCAGGGCTCCTTGTGCTGTGGCTGATGGGCCGGCGCCGCCGCGCCGCTGCACCTGGGTTAAGTCCCGAGGAGCAGGCAGCATTGGACGAGTTCGAGTCCTGAGCCATTGATCGGCCGGGCGAAAACCCTCGTCCTCTGCCCCAATCCTGCCCGCAACATTGCCAAGGTTTAATGTTCGGGCAACGTGCATGAAAGATCGGGCGTTCCATATATAGCCCACAAGCTGTTGAGGGCTTGCCGAAGGAGATTGGTATTCATGCGCTCGACTATTCTTTCGCGTACTCGCCGTTGGCTGGGGGCATCGGCCCTTGCCATGCTGGTGGGCATTGGTGGGGTATCCACTGCATTCGTCATGACCGGCCAGACCGCTACTGCACAGGTGCAGCCGGCAGCTCAAATCGTTGTTCCCCAGGCCGCACAGCCCCAGGCCGGCTTTGCCGACCTTGTTGAAGCGGTCAAGCCCGCCGTCGTTTCCATTCTTGTGGAAGCCGAGGAAAGTGCGGGCATGATCCAGCGCCGCGGCGGCGGCCAGTTCAATTTCAACTTCCCCGATTTGCCGCCCGATCACCCCTTCCGTGACTTCTTTGACCGCTTCGGCGGGCCCGGCGGTCCTGGTGGCCGCGGCATGGACGGCCAGGAAGCGCCCCGTCGCCAATACATGGCAGCCGGTTCAGGCTTTGTGATCTCGGCTGATGGCTATGTCGTCACCAACAACCACGTTGTTGAGGACGCAACTAAGGTCACCGTCGTGTTCGATGATGGCTCCGAGCAGATCGCAGAGATCGTCGGCACCGACGAACGCACCGATCTGGCTGTGCTCAAGATCGAAGGCACCGATCTGCCTTTCGTGAGCTTCGAGACTGAAGCTAGCCGCGTGGGTGACTGGGTCGTTGCCATCGGTAACCCGTTTGGTCTCGGCGGCACCGTCACTGCTGGCGTGATCTCGGGAGCCGGCCGCAATATTGGCGGCTCCAACTATGGCGATTTCCTGCAGATCGACGCTGCGGTCAACACCGGTAACTCGGGTGGCCCAGCCTTCAACACCCGTGGCGAAGTGGTTGGCGTCAACACCGCCATCTATTCGCCAAACGGCGGCAATGTGGGCATCGCGTTCGCCATCCCCGCGGCAACCGTCAAGGGCATCGTTGACCAGCTGATCAACAGCGGCACCGTCACCCGCGGCTATCTCGGCGTCGGCATCCAGGATGTCAGCCGTGACATCGCCGATGGCGTTGGCCTTGCCGAAGCCAAGGGCGCGATCGTCAGCAATGTCGCCGAAGATGGCCCGGCGGGTCCCGCCGGTATCCGTTCCGGCGACATCATCACTGCCGTTGATGGCGACCCGATCGATGACGCGCTCGACCTTAGCCGCACCATTGCCGGCAAGGCTCCCGACACCACGGTGGAACTGACCATCTGGCGCGACGGTGCCGAGACCAAGGCTTCGGTGAAGCTGGGCACGCTCAACGAAGAAGCCGCCGCCAGCGAAGAACAGCCGGCTCCCGCCCCGCAGGCTCCTGTTCCCGGCGAAACCAGCGTTGGCCTGACCCTGGTTCCCAATGCTGATGGTTCAGGTGGCCTGCTGGTGCAGGATGTTGAGCCTGAATCGCAGGCCGCACAGAAGGGCATCGCCGTTGGCGACGCAATTCTGGAGGTCAACAACACGCCGGTGAACTCGATCGAAGAGTTCGAGTCCGCGATCGAGGCGGTAAAGGCCAAGGGCCTCAACACCGCACTCGTCAAGGCTAGCCGCGATGGCAATGCCCGCTTTATCGGGCTGCCCTTGAGCGAGTAAAAGACCATCAGCCCCGGGGCTCAAGTCCCGGGGCTGTTCTTGTGAGTGAGTGCGGAGCGTCGCCGTGAAGATTTTGCTGATCGAAGATGATCGGGAGGCCGCGGCATATCTGATTCAAGCACTGGATGAAGCCGGGCACGTCACCCACCACGCCGCCGATGGGGAAACCGGCTATGCCATGGCCTCGGGCATGGACTACGACGTTCTGATCGTCGATCGCATGCTGCCCCGCCGCGATGGCCTCTCCATCGTCGAATCCCTGCGCGCCGAAGGCGACAAGACCCCGGTCCTCATCCTTTCCGCCTTGGGCGAAGTGGACGACCGCGTCACGGGCCTGCGTGCCGGCGGGGACGATTACCTCACCAAGCCCTATGCCTTTACCGAGCTTCTGGCCCGCGTCGAGGTCCTCGCACGCCGCTCCAGTCCCTCGGAGGCCGCTACCAGCTACGAGGTCGGTGGCCTTTCCCTTGATCGCCTCTCCCGCAAGGTCGAGCGCGATGGCGAGCCCATCCTCTTGCAGCCGCGCGAATTCCGCCTCCTCGAATACCTCATGAAAAACGCCGGCAAGGTCGTGACACGCACCATGTTGCTCGAAAACGTGTGGGACTACCATTTCGACCCCCAGACCAATGTCATCGACGTTCACATGTCGCGCCTGCGCTCCAAGATCGACAAGGGCTATGCCACCCCGCTGCTCCATACCGTGCGCGGCGCCGGCTACATGATCCGGGACTAGCCTTGTCCCGTTTCGCGCAACTTTGGCGAACCTCCACGGTCAGGCTGACGGCAACGTTTATCCTGATCTTTTCCCTGTTCGCTATCCTCCTGCTGGCCTTCATCACCTGGCAATCAAGCGTCCAGATTCAGCAGCAGCAAGCCAAGGACATCGACCGCGAAATTGCCGCCCTGCAGCGCCTCGATGCCACCGGCGGCATTCGCGCCCTGGCCTTTGCCCTCGAGCGTATTTCTCGTGCCCCAGGCCCGGGGGTCTATTATCTCGGCGACATGACCGGCCAATACCTGCTGGGCAATGTCACCGACATTCCCGCCAATGTCATCCTCGAGCCCGGCATCTACGCCTTCGACTATGAGCGCGCCAATCCCCTCACGGATCCCCCACCATCGGCAGGCGCCGACAAGACCGGCTTTGCTGTCGTGCGCTCTGTCGTCCTCAACAATGGCATGCGCCTCGTGGTGGGGCGCGATGTGGTCGAACGTCGCGGCTTTTCGGCCATCATCGTCCAGAGCTTCCTGCTTGGCGTCATCGGCATCATCCTCTTCTCGCTGATTGCCGGCGGCATCACCGCGCGCCGCGTGCTCAAGCGCATCGACACAATCCGCGATACCTCCACCAAGATCATGTCGGGCAATCTGAGCGAGCGCGTCCCGGTCACCCGGCGCAATGACGAGTTCGACGGCCTTGCCACCAACCTCAACGCCATGCTCGACCGCATCGAGCAATTGCTGCAAGGCCTCAAGCAAGTCACCGACAACGTCGCCCACGACCTCAAGACACCACTGACGCGCCTGCGCAACCAGGCCGAAGCAGCCCTGCGCCACGGCGCAGACGATGAAACTCGCCAACAAGCACTCGAAACCACGATTCGCGAAAGCGATCGCCTCATCCAGACCTTCAATGCCCTCCTGATGATCGCCCGAGCGGAAGCCGGCGCACCCTCTGGCACCCTGACCGATATCGACGTCAGCGCCGTGGTGGCAGACGTTGCCGAGCTCTACGGTCCCGTCGCCGAAGATGAAGGCATTCTCATCCAGACCAGCATCACCGAAGGTGTCCATTTGCGCGCCAATCGCGAACTGATCGGCCAGGCCATGGTCAATCTTTTGGAAAACGCCGTCAAATACGCCAAGCCCCAGGGCGATGGGGAAGGGCGCGTCACCGTTGGCCTGCGTCGCCATGCCGACCGCGTCCTGATCGAAGTGGCCGACAACGGCCCCGGCATTCCCGAGGAAGATCGCAAGCGCGTGCTGGAGCGCTTCGTGCGCCTCGAAAAAAGCCGCTCCGAACCTGGATCCGGCCTCGGCCTCTCCCTGGTCGATGCCGTGACACGCCTCATGGGTGGCCAATTCCGGATCGAAGACAATGCGCCAGGCGTACGCGCCGTGATCGACCTGCCGGCCCTCTGAAATTCTTGCCCGCATCGCTGCGCCGGTTTATCCCTGATCTATGGCCATAAATCTCCTTGCCTTGCCCGCCGGCGAATGTCCCCGCTTCAACGCGTGGCTGGAGGAATTGCCGCCCGATACACGCGCCTCCATGGAACGGGTCAGGGCCACCCTCGGCCCGCTGCTCGAATCCGCCCCCTACCTTTTTGACCTCGCCCGCGCCAACAGCGACTGGCTCGCCAAGGCTCTGGCCGACAGCGCTGACGGCGCCTTCGCCGACATCATTGAAGCAATTGTTGGCGAAGGACAGCGCGCCGAGGACGACGAAAGCCTTTCCGCCACCCTGCGCATCGGCAAGGGACGCACCGCCCTTTTGGCCGCCATAGCCGAAACCGGCGGCGCCTGGACCACGGCTCAGTCCACCGCCGCGCTTTCCGACCTTGCCGATGCAGCCTTGGACGCCGCGCTCAACCTCCTCATGCGCCAGGCCGCAAGGCGTGGCCTGCTGGCCATCCCCGCCGATCAAGCTACAGCCGCCAATTCGGGCCTCGCCATCTTCGCATTGGGCAAGCATGGCGGTCAGGAGCTTAACTACTCCTCCGACATCGACATCGTCGCCTTCTATGATCCCACCAAGGGCGTCCTGGCCGATCCTTCCGAAGCCACCAAGATCTATTCCCGCATTATCCAGAAGCTCGTCGGCCTCATGGAAGATCGCCGCGTGCACGGCTATGTCTTTCGCACCGATCTGCGCCTGCGCCCCGATCCTGGTTCCACCCCCGTCGCCATCTCCTTTGACGCCGCGCTCGCCTATTACGAAGCGCGCGGCCAGAACTGGGAGCGCGCCGCCTGGATCAAGGCGCGTCCCTGCGCCGGGGACATTGCGGTGGGCCAAGCGTTCCTTAAGGAACTTGCCCCCTATATCTGGCGCAAGCACCTCGATTTCGCGACCATCGCCGATATCCAGGCGATGAAGCGCCAGATCAACATCGCCAAAAAGGTGGGCGACATCCGGGTCGAGGGCCATAACGTCAAGCTCGGCCGCGGCGGCATTCGCGAGATCGAATTCTTCACCCAGACCCAGCAGCTGATCGCTGGCGGCCGCGACAAATCCTTGCGCGTCAAGCCAACCGCCCACGCCCTTGCAGCCCTCGCCGATGCCAATTGGATCACCCCCAAGGCCGCAACCGAACTCACCCAAACCTATTGGTATCTGCGCGCCGTTGAAAACCGGCTCCAGATGCTGCGCGACGAGCAGACCCATGTCATGCCCGCCACTCCCCAGGACGTGCAGGTAATCGGCCGCCTCATGGGCGAGCCGGACCTGCGCGCCTTCGAAATGGCTTATCGTGCCGCGCTGGAGCGGGTCGCGGACTATTATGCCGAGCTCTTCACCGAGGGCGAAACCCTGGGGAGCGGGGAAGGCAATCTCGTTTTCACCGGCAGCGACGATGATCCCGGAACCGTCGAAACCCTGACCAGTCTGGGTTTTGCCGACGCCCACAAGGCCATCGAAACCATCCGCCGCTGGCACTATGGCAGCTACCCCGCCACCCGTGCCTCCGCCGCCCGCGCCCATCTCACCGAACTTCTGCCTGCGCTCCTTTCCACCTTTGGCACCACCGGCAATGCCGACATCGCCCTCGCCAAGTTCGACGATTTCCTGCGTCGCCTGCCCACCGGCGTGCAGCTCTTTGCGCTTCTACGCGCCCATACGAGCCTGCGCACACTCCTGGTACAGCTCATGGCCTCGGCGCCACGCATGTCGGAAGCCGTGATCCACCGCGCCCATGTCATGGACGCGCTGATCGACCCCGCTTTTGCCGACGACGTCACCCGGCGCGACGTGCTGATCGCAAAGGTCGATGCGTTCCTTGCCGAAGCGCGCTCCTATGAGGAGATCATCGATCGCGCTCGCATCATCGGTCAGGAACAAAAATTCCTCATCGCCGCGGGGCTCCTTTCGGGCACCGTGAGCGGCACTGGAGCCGGGGAGCAGTTCACCGCTCTGGCCGAAACCCTGCTCAATCGCCTCTTTGAAAGTGTACGAAGGGAATTCGAGCGCCGCCACGGCAAGATTGAAGGCGGCAGGGTGGGCCTCCTTGCCTTCGGCAAGATGGCCAGCCGCGAAATGACGGCCACGTCCGATCTCGATTTCATCCTTCTCTACGACGCGCCCGACACCGAGTCGGACGGGCCTAAATCCCTCAGCACCTCCCATTACTACGCCCGCCTGACCCAGCGCCTCGTCGCCGCGATCAGCGCTCCCACGGCCGAAGGCGTTCTATACGAAGCTGACATGCGCCTGCGCCCCTCGGGCAATGCCGGCCCTCTCGCCACCAGCATTACGGGCTTTCGCGCCTACCACCGCGACAATGCCTGGACCTGGGAGCACCTCGCCCTCAGCCGCGCCCGCGTCATTGCCGCCGACGGCGATTTCGGCTTCGAGATCGACGGGGCAATCAGCGAAATCATGTCCCGCCCGCGCAACCGCGCCAACACCATCGCCGATGTGGTCGACATGCGCGCCCGTATCGCCCGCCACCGCAAGCCCTGCCACCGCTTCGATCTCAAGCTTGCTGATGGCGGCCTCATGGATCTCGAATTTATTGCCCAATCGGCCCAGCTGGTTGCCGGCGCACAGATCGGGCTACCTCAGGCGCTGACCGCCCGCGTCCTCTCCCGTCTTGCCGCGCTCGATCTCGTGCCCGATGGCCAGCGCCTCGCGCAAATCCACGATCTTTATTCCATGGTGCTGCAGGTCATGAGTTCAGCGCTGGTTCACCCCTTCAAGCAGGAAGCCTGGTCGGACGCATTCAAGGATCTCTTGGCCGGGCTCACGCACTACCCCGACTTCACCAGGCTTGAACTCGACATTTCGGAGGTGCAGGCCGAAGTCAGCAAGGCCGCAAGCGACTGGTACGGCAAGGCTGCCGCCCTCTAGTTTTATTCCGCCGCCTGCAAATGCTGCTCGGCATGCAGAGGCAAGGAAAACGCCACCGTCGTGCCCAGCGACGGGCTTGAATCGATTGCCATATGCCCGCCCGTCAGCTCGGCGATGGCGCGGGAGATCGAAATACCCAGCCCTGGGCCGACCCCGTCCCGGGTAAAGGTCGCATCGCCCAGGGCAAAGGGCTGCGAGAGGCTTGCAAGCCGCTCCTCGTCCATGCCGATGCCGGTATCGGTCACCTCGATTACCACGCCATCGCGCGCCGCAAACCCGGCCAGCGTGATGCGCCCGCCCTTCTTGGTGAACCGCAGCGAATTTTCCACCACATTGCTCAGCATGCGCGTCAGCCCAAGCCGGTCGCCGCACACAATGGCGCCACAGCTTTCGCCCAGCTGGAAGGTGATCCCGGCGCGCTCCGCCTGCGCCCGAAACCGCTGCACGACGCTGGCCATCACCTGGTCAACCGCCACCGGATCGCTGCGCAAGGCTTTCTGTCCGCTATCGAGTTCGGCAAGGTCCAGGATCGCGGCAAACGACGCCAGCAGATGCTCGCCCGAAGCCTTGATCGACTGCACATATTCGGCATAGCGCGGATCGCCAAGCGGCCCATAGGTCTGGTGCCGCATCAACTCGGCAAAGCCGATGATGTGGTTGAGCGGGGTGCGAATGTCGTGGCTCAAATGGGCAAGGAAGTTGGTTTTAGAACGGCTTGCCGCTTCCGCCTTGAGCTTTTCTTCATGATAGCGCCGCGCCAGCAGCCGCTGCTCTTCGCGAATGGCGTTAAGCAGCATGTCGGTTTTCTTGCGCTCGGTCACATCGCTGATCAGCGTCATGAACCCGCCATCCTCGAGCGGGCGCTCGTCGATCAAAAGGCACGAGCCATCCTCGCGATGCAGTTCCAGCAGGCGGTTCTTGTCGTCGTCATTGATCAGCTTCATATAGCCGCCAACGATCAGCCCCTTGACCACATCATGGTAGGTCACCGGCCGATTGCCCAGATTGAGCCGCTCCCGATACTGGTCATTGCACACCACCAGCTCGCCCGAACGCGTCCAGCATGCAACGCCCAGGGGTATGGCTGAGGCGAGCGTGCGATAGCTGTGCCTTTGCTGAAAATCGGGCATGCCGCCCTTGCGTGGCCGGCAGGTGAGAAGCGTAAGGAGCCCCGCTATGGCAAAGGCCATGCCGCTGCGCTGGGCTATGCCGATCCAGCTTGGATTTTCGAGCGATGCGGTTTCCCGCCGTGCCGCGACCAGCGGGCTCACAAGGCTCGCAGCCCCCAGCATTCCCCCTTCGCCCAGCAGCAGGCTGGCTTGCTTCACGGCTGCAAAGCGCATGGTCGCAAGATCGGAACTGACCGGATCAGTGGCGGGGGCAGGGGATGCAATTTTGGTGCGGGCAGCGCCGTTGGCATTCTGCTGCACAACCGAAGCGATGTCATAAAGGGTGAAAAGTGCGGCTGCGAGGAGTGCAGTGAGCCCGACTGCAGCGGTAACGGGAGAAAGATGGTGCCGGAAAAAGGATGAGCGGTGTGCTGGCGCTTGTGTTGCCTTGCTGCGCCCCCCTGGGAGGGCGTTTTTGCCCGCACCGAATCCGTCGGCGCCGGCGCCGGATGACTCCGCCGACCGCATGAATTTCTCCGTCGATTTAGGGGTCGTCGCCCCGACCGCTTTGCTTATGGGCAACAATGAATCAGGCGTGACTCTGTGTCCAGACCCTCGCACCGCCGATGGGCTGCGCGAGGGGGGAAAGCCGAGTCGCCTGAGTCACTTAGATGGGGAGAAAAAATCTTTCAGCTTTTCCCCATTATTCTGCAAGCATGCGGGAAAGAATGTCCCCCGTATTGCGGCTCAGAGTGCCCGCGGACTGTAGTTCCGACAGCACGATTTTCGCAGTTTCCCGGCGGTTTTTCTCCAGCATCGGCCACACGCGGAAACCGGTCAGGATGCGCGCTGCAACCTGTGGATTAATCGGGTCGATATCCCTCACGAAATCCACCACGAACCGGAACCCGGCCCCATCAAGCCGCGCAAACTGCGTCGGATTGCTCATGGCAAAGGTACCCACAAGCGAGCGCAGCCGGTTCGGATTGGTTTTGGGGAAATCCGGTTCTGCCAAGATATGGCGGATGCGTTCGATTACCTCATCGCGCGGCACGCTCGCGGTCACCGCAAGCCATTTGTCCAGCACCAGCGGATTGCCCCCAAACCGCTGGCGGAAGTCTTCCAGCAGCCTTGGTGCAGCCTCGGTCCAGGCGCCGGCGCTGGCGGCAAGCGCTGCCAGGCGATCGGTCATATTGCCCGCATTGGCATATTGTTGCTCCGCCAACTCGGCAGCACCTGGAGCCTTGCTGGCCACAAGGAGCGCAAGGAGCCTGTTGCGCAAGGCGCGCCGCCCATTGCTTCTGGCATCGGCGGAATAGGCTTCCCCGCTCGCAAGCCCCTCATAGGCCGCAAGGAGCCGCCCGGCGAGCGGCCCAAACACCGCCTCGATCAGTGATTCGCGCACCTCGTGAATACTCGCCGGGTCAACATCCTGACCCAGACTGCGCGCGATCTGAGACTCCGCCGGCAGCGTCAGCGCCAAGGCCTGGAACGCATCATCGAGCCCCGGGCTCGCCAGCGTCTCGGCAAAGGCATCGCCCAGCGCACGCGCCGCTTCATCGCTCCAGCGATGGCCGCCCAGTGCTTCCAGCGCCAGATTCATGCCGACATCCTGCAGCGACTGCCAGCGATTAAACGGATCGCTGTCGTGCCGCGCCAGAAACAGCCGGTCCTCCATGCCCAGCTCCGTATCGAGATGCACTGGCGCCGAAAACTCGCGCAGCAGCGAGGGCACGGGCTTGTTGGCGACGCCGGTAAAAACAATCTCCGCTTCGGCGCTGTGGAGCACGATCATGTTGTCGCGCACTTCGGCGCCACTCACCCCGCTCCAGCTCACGGGGCTCCCATTGGGCCCCAGCAGGTCGAACTTGATGGGCAGCACCAGCGGCTTCTTGTCGGGCTGCCCCGGCGTTGGCTTGGTTTCCTGCGAAAGCTTGAGCTGATAGGTCTGGCTCTGCGCATCATAGCTGTCGCGCACCGTCAGGCGCGGCGTTCCCGCCTGCAGGTACCAAATCTTGAACTGCTCGAGGTCCACGCCATTGGCCTCGGCGAACACCTGAAGAAACGCCTCGATAGTCGTGGCTTCCCCGTCATGCCGCTCGAAGTAAAGGTCCATCCCCTTGCGAAACCCGGCTTCGCCCAGAAGCGTCGCAAGCATGCGCACGATCTCGGCGCCTTTTTCGTAGACTGTCGCCGTATAGAAATTGTTGATCTCGCGATACTGATCCGGCCTTGGAGGGTGCGCCAGCGGCCCACCATCCTCGGGGAATTGCGCCCCGCGCAGCGTCACTACGTCCGAAATGCGCTTCACCGCTCTGGAGCGCTCGTCCGAGGTGAATTCCTGGTCGCGATAAACCGTCAGCCCTTCCTTGAGGCACAGCTGGAACCAGTCCCGGCAAGTGATTCTGTTGCCTGTCCAATTGTGAAAGTATTCGTGCGCAATGACCCGCTCGATACCCTCGTAATCCGCGTCCGTGGCGGTTTCAGGCTGCGCAAACACCAGCTTGTCGTTGAAGATGTTGAGCCCCTTGTTCTCCATCGCGCCGAAGTTGAAATCGCTCACGGCCACGATGTTGAAAATGTCGAGGTCATATTCGCGCCCGAAGCGCTTTTCGTCCCACGCCATGGAGCGCTTGAGGCTGTCCATGGCCCAAAGGCACTGCTCTTCCTTGCCATGGGTGCAATAAATAGCGAGCGCCACCTCGCGCCCCGACATGGTGGTAAAGCTGCCGGTGATGGAGCCCAGATCCCCCGCCACCAGCGCAAAGAGGTAGGCGGGCTTGGGAAAAGGATCCTCCCAAACGGCAAAATGCTTGCCGTCCCCGGCATCGCCTTGCTCCACCAGATTGCCATTGGACAGCAGCACGGGCGCCAGCTCGCGTGGCGCCGTCATGCGCACGGTGAACACGGCCAGATTGTCCGGCCGATCGAGGTAATAGGTGATGCGCCGGAAGCCCTCCGGCTCGCACTGCGTGCACCATGTGCCACCCGAGCGGTAGAGCCCCATCAGTCGCGTATTGTTCTCTGGCCGCAGCGTGACTTCGGTTTCAAGGATAAACCGGCGCAGCGGCGGCTCGTTGATCACAAGCGAATTGCCGTCCGCGAGATAAGCCGACAGCATCAGCGGCGCCCCATCGATCGCAATCGAGCCCAGCGCCAACTCATCCCCATCCCCATCCAGCACCAGCGGCGTTCCCGGCTCTGTCCCTTCGCGCGGCTCCACGGTCAGCAGGGCCCGCACCCGCGTGGTCTCGGCACCGATGGCAAAATCCAGATCGACATGGCTGATCCGGTAAGGGCTGGGCGCGTAATCCTTGAGATAAATCGTGTGTTCTGTTTCGGTGCGCATGCTGATGTCCGCATTGATGTGTGGCCCAGCTGCAACAGCAGTCTCGGCGCTTTTGTGTATTCTGGCCGGCCTGCGACCATCTGGCTCCATCTTCTATCCGCTTGGGAGGATGAAGGGGAGGGGGCTTTCTTGAGTCGGGGCGTGTGTCTCCTCTGCGTCGTATTGCTGGCGTACCGAGCGCGATATCCAATTTCCGGCCGGCTTCGTGTCCGTCCTGCTGCTCCTGACAATTTGTGTCACGGGAGCGCGCGACAGGACATCAAGGCGGTCCGGCCCTTTTATGGTGAAACTCATGCTTCGTTGGTTCGAACAGCGACTCGATCCCTATCCGCCCGCCGACCCTGTGGAGCCACCCAAGGGCCTGGTCGCCTTTTGCCTCCATTATAGCAACGGCGCCAAGAAATGGCTGGCCCTGATGGCCTTTGCCGCCGCAGCTGTTGCCATCGGCGAAATCATCGTCTTTGGCTTCATCGGCGATGTGGTGAACTGGCTTGCCGACGCCGATCGCGAAACTTTCCTTGCGACCGACGGCTGGAAGCTCGCGCTCATGGGCGCCGTGGTCGTGCTCGTCGTGCCAGGCTTTGCCTTGCTCTCGACGCTCACCATGCACCAGACCTTGCTGGGTAACTTCCCCCAGCGCATCCGCTGGATGAGCCATCGCTACCTGATCCGGCAGTCGATGAGCTTCTTCCAGGACGAGTTCGCCGGCCGCATTGGCGCCAAACTGATGCAGACCTCGCTCGCCGTGCGCGAAGTGGTCATGAAGCTGCTCGACATGCTGGTTTATGTCGTCGTCTACTTCACCGGCGCCCTGGTGCTGGCTGCCTCCGCCGATTGGCGCCTGGCCCTGCCATTCCTCGCCTGGCTGGTCGCCTATGTCGGCCTGATGATCTATTTCATCCCGCGCCTGGGCAAGATCTCCCAGGAACAGGCCGACGCGCGCTCCATGATGACGGGCCGCATTGTCGACAGCTACACCAATATCGCCACGGTCAAGCTCTTCTCCCATTCCAATCGGGAGGAGAAATACGCCAAGGAAGCGATGGACCAGTTCCTGGACACCGCCTACCGCCAGATGCGCCTTTTCACCGTGCTCAATGTTTCGGTGCTCTGGTCCAATGCGTTGCTCTTGTTTTTCGTCGCGGGCACCGGCATCTGGCTCTGGCTTGAGGGCCTGATGAGCCCTGGCGCGCTGGCGGTCTCGCTGGGTCTCGTCATGCGCTTCCAGGGCATGAGCCAATGGGTCATGTGGGAAATGTCCTCGCTGTTCGAAAACATCGGCACCGTGCGCGACGGCATTTCCTCGCTATCGGTCTCTCGTGTGGTGTCCGACGTTCCCGACGCCAAACCGTTGCCGGCCATCCAGGGCGATATTCGCTTTGAAAACGTCTCTTTCCACTATGGCAAGAACAGCGGCGTCATCGAGGGGCTGAACCTGCATATCCGTCCCGGTGAAAAGATCGGTCTTGTTGGTCGCTCCGGTGCGGGCAAATCCACCATCGTCAATCTCCTTCTGCGCTTCTACGACCGCGCCGATGGTCGCATCCTCCTTGACGGCCACGACATCGCCCATGTCACGCAGGATTCCCTGCGCGCCAATATCGGCGTCGTGACGCAGGACACCTCGCTCCTCCACCGCTCGGTGCGCGACAACATCATCTACGGCCGCCCCGACGCGACCGAGGAAATGATGCTGAAGGCTGCCGAGCTGGCCGAAGCCACCGACTTCATCGCCGGCCTTTCCGATCTGCAGGGTCGCAAGGGCTTTGACGCCCATGTGGGCGAACGCGGCGTCAAGCTCTCCGGCGGTCAGCGCCAGCGCATCGCCATCGCCCGCGTCCTGCTCAAGAACGCGCCGATCCTGGTGCTGGACGAAGCCACCTCAGCCCTCGATTCCGAGGTCGAAGCGGCGATCCAAAGTCAGCTGCAGCTCCTGATGGAAGGCAAGACGGTGATCGCCATCGCCCACCGCCTCTCCACCATCGCCATGATGGACCGCCTCGTCGTGCTCGACAAAGGCCGCATCGTCGAGCAGGGCACCCACAGCCAACTGCTCGAAACCGGCGGCATCTACGCCCAACTCTGGACCCGCCAATCCGGCGGCTTCCTCGACGCCGACCAGGAAGAAGCAGCGCAGTAAGCGCCTGATCTTCCCGTCATCGTCATTGCCCGGCTTGTCCGGGCAATCCACGCGATGGCACAGCAAGAAATGAACCACCCGGACAAGCCGGGTGGTGACGACCGCAACCAACCCCAACCAAGGAGAAACCCCGATGGGTGACATCATCACGATCCGAGCAAACAACACCGGCAACCCCGCGCTTGCCACCCCAACCAAATCCTCCGATCGATACCGAACCTGACCTCGAGATTAGAACTCCGTCAGGCGCGGCTCACCAGATGAGCTCCTCATGTTCAACCGCGTCATCAGCTATTTCGACAACCTCTATTCGCCCGTAGCGCTCGCAGCCGACCGCCAGCCGCCCATGGGCCTTCGCGCATTCTCGCTCTACTTCATCAACCAGCTCCGGGCCGTCTTCGTCGCCCGCATCGTACTGGTCGCCATCGGCTCGGTCGCCGACGCGCTCATGCCTGTCTTTGTCGGCATGATCGTGGGCTTCCTCGCCACCACCAATCCCGGCGACATCTTCAACGAGCACGGCCAGGCCTTTCTCTGGATGATCTTCGTTGTCGCCCTGGTCCGGCCCTTCACCTTTCTGCTCGATACGGTCATCCGCAACCACTCCATCGTGCCCAACCTCGTGGGCATCGTGCGCTGGCAAAGCCATTGGCATGTGATCCGCCAGAGCTGGACCTTCTTCCAGAACGACTTTGCCGGCCGGATCGCCAACAAGATCATCCAGGCCGGCGAAGCCCTAGAGATCGCCGTGAACCTGGGCATCGACGCCGCCTGGTACGCCCTGGTCTTCGTTGTTGTCGCTGTTATCGTCCTGGCCCAGCTCGATCCGGTCCTCCTGGTCCCGATTGGCCTCTGGATGCTGCTCTATGCCGTGCTCTTCGCCATCACCATGCCCCTGGTCGCCCGCTATTCAGAGGAGCTTTCCGAGGCAACATCGGTGATGACGGGCCGGATCGTGGACAGCTACACCAACATCCAGACCCTCAAGACCTTCTCCACCGATAGCCACGAAGACCGATATGTCGCCGACTCCGTGCTGGAGCACACGGCAAGCTTCCGCAAGCTGATGCGGACTTTTACCTATATGTGGTCGGTCCTCTTCATCCTGAACGCAGGGCTCGTGGTCTCCGTCACCTGGCTGGCGCTGATCGGCTGGAACAATGGCACGCTCACCGCCGCGGCGGTCGCCACGGCCATCCCCTTTGCCCTTCAGATCATGAATATGAGCGGCTGGATCCTCGAGATCGGGTCGTCCATCTTCCGTCAGGTCGGCAATATCCGGGATTCTATGGACACCATTGCCCAGCCTTTGACCATGCTGGACGCACCGGACGCCAAGCCCCTTGAGGTTACAGAAGGCGAACTGGTCTACGACAAGGTTCACTTCAACTATTGGCGCGGCAAGTCCGGCAGCGTCATAGATGACTTCAGCCTTCGCGTAGCGCCCGGCGAAAAGATCGGCCTGGTCGGCCGTTCCGGCTCGGGCAAGTCGACGCTGGTGAACCTGGCCCTGTGCATGTTCGACGTGCAGGACGGCGCCATCCGCATCGACGGGCAGGACATTCGCAATGTCAGCCAGGAAAGCGTGCGGGCCGCCATCGGCCTTGTCAGCCAGGACACGTCCTTGCTGCATCGTTCCGTCCGCGAAAACCTCAAATACGGCCGCCAATCGGCCACCGACGAGGAAATGATCCGCGCTGCCGAACAGGCCAAGGTCCACGATGTCATCATGGGCTTGTCCGACCCGGAGGGTAGAATGGGCTACGACGCCCATGTGGGCGAGCGGGGCGTCAAGCTCTCGGGCGGCCAGCGCCAGCGCATCGCCATCGCGCGTGTCCTGCTCAAGAATGCGCCGATCCTGGTCCTTGACGAAGCCACCTCCGCTCTCGACTCCGAAGTCGAAGCCGCCATCCAGGAGCAGCTGACCACGCTTATGGAAGGCAAGACGGTGATCGCCATCGCCCACCGCCTCTCCACCATTGCCGCGATGGACCGCCTCGTCGTCCTCGAACAAGGCCGTATCGTGGAGGAGGGCACCCACGCCCACCTACTCTCCACCGGCGGCCACTACGCGCACCTGTGGGAGAGGCAATCGGGCGGGTTCTTGGACATGGATGTTGCGGCGGCGCAGTAGTGCTCCCTTCTTGCTCTTGCACTGATCCTCAAGTCGACACCTCCCCCTCCTAGGGGCTTTGAGCCGTCCCGCAGGGCCAATCGCTCCAGTGGAGCGATTGGAGGAGAGAAGGCCATGAGAGCTCTGCTCGAATGGCGATCAAGGAGGGGGTAGGGGAGCCTCAATATCGAGGGTCTCGACACCCCACCCAACCTCCCCCTGGAAGGGGGAGGGGCAAAGGAGAGTGCCTGGCACAATCCTCCCCACCCACGGTGTCACCCCGGCCTTGAGCCGGGGCCCATCCTGAGGTGTTTCCTTTGCGGCTAGGTGGATAGTTCGGCCAAGAAATCGAAGGTAGACTAACATCTCAGGATGGATCCCGGCTCAAGGCCGGGATGACACTGTGGTTTGGAGTTATAGTGCCAGTATAATAATTTCAGCAGACATGGCGGACCGCTTAGTTAAAGTGCCCCCCATGCCCCTCTTCTCCCCCCTCCACCGCATCTTCGAATCCTGGCTCGATCCCTTCCGGCCGGTTGAAAACCTGCAGCCACCCCCATCCGGCCCGCGTTTCTTCTGGCACTATGTCAGCCAGGCCAGGCTGCCCTTTCTCGCCCTCCTGATCCTGGGCGGATCCGTGGCGCTCATCGAAGCCTCGCTGTTCTATTATGTCGGTCGCCTCGTCGACATTCTCGACGCCGCCAACCAGAGCGAGGGCTGGAGTGGGCTCCTCGCCCGCAACGGCCCCGAACTCATCCTCATGCTCGTGGTGGTCCTGGGCGTCCGCTTCATCATCACCTGGCTCTCTGCCGTCGTCGAAGAGCAAACGGTCAATCTGGGCTTCTACAATCTCGTGCGCTGGCAGGCCTACAGGCATGTCATTCGCCAGAACCTGAGCTTCTTCCAGAACGATTTCTCTGGCGCCATTGCGAGCAAGATCTGGCAAGCCGGTGGCGCTGTGGGCGATTTCATGGTCGCCGCCCTCCAGGTCGTCTGGTTTATCGCCGTTTACGCCCTCACCACGCTGATCCTCGTGGGCCAGCTCGATTGGCGCCTCGGCGCCGCCGTCGCACTCTGGATCGTCACCTTTTCGCTCCTTGCCTGGTATTACGTGCCCCGCATGCGCAAGCGCTCAGCCGCCGCGGCCGAATCCGCCTCCGCGCTTACCGGCCGCATCGTCGACAGCGTCTCCAATATCCAGACGCTCAAGCTCTTCTCATCCCAGGATGAAGACGACAAATTCGTCCGCCGCGGCTTTGACAACTTCCTCGCCTCCATGACCACGCTGGCCCGCACCTTGGTGGGCGTGCGCTCAGCCATGGGCATGCTCTCGGGCATCGCCATTGCGGGCATCGGTGCGCTGGCTGTTCACCTCTGGACGCAGGGGCTCGTTTCGGTCGGCGGCGTCGCCTTCACCCTTTCGCTTGTCCTGCGCCTCTACAATCTCCTTGGCCGCATGATGAACCAGCTCAACGGCCTCATGCGCAATTACGGCACCGCGCAAAACTCCGCCGATCTCATCGCCCGCCCCCTGGGCCTCGTCGACAAGCCCGACGCCAAGCCTCTGAGCATCACCGAGGGCCGCATCCGCTTCGAAAACATCACCTTCCACTATGGCCGCGACAACGGCATCATCGACTGCTTCAATCTCGACATCGCCCCCGGCGAGCGCGTCGGCATTGTTGGCCGCTCCGGCGCGGGAAAATCCACCCTGGTCAGCCTCCTGCTGCGCTTCTACGACCTCCAGGGCGGCCGCATAACCATTGATGGGCAGGATATTTCGGACGTCACCCAGGCTTCGCTGCGCGCCAATATCGGCGTCGTCACGCAGGACACTGCGCTCCTCCATCGCTCCGTGCGCGCCAACATCGCCTTTGGCCGCAACGACGCCAGCGAGGAAGACCTCCTCAACGCCGCCCAGATGGCCGAGGCGGATGAGTTCATTTCCGACCTCGTCGATTACCGTGGCCGCACCGGCTACGACGCCCAGGTGGGGGAGCGCGGCGTCAAGCTCTCTGGCGGCCAGCGCCAGCGCGTCGCCATCGCCCGCGTCCTCCTCAAGGACGCGCCCATCCTGGTCCTCGACGAAGCCACCTCTGCCCTCGACAGCGAAGTTGAAGCCGCCATCCAGGAACAGCTCGAACGCATGATGGCCGGAAAAACCGTCATCGCCATCGCCCACCGCCTCTCCACTATCGCCGCCATGGACCGCCTCATCGTCCTCGAAAAAGGCACCATAGTGGAGCAGGGCACCCATGGCGAACTGCTGGCGCTGAACGGTCAGTACGCACGGCTATGGGAGCGGCAGTCGGGTGGGTTCCTGGATCCGGACGTCGGACCAGTCGAGTAGGGCAAGGATCTTTCAGTCGACACCTCCCCCTTGCGGGGCTTCGACCCGTCCCGCAGGGCCAATCGCTCCAGTGCAGCGATTGGAGGGGAGAAGGCCATGAGAGCTATGCTCGAATGGCGATCAAGGGTGGTGAGCCCAGTATAGGATCAGTCGAGTAGGGCAGGGATTCTCAGTCGACACCCTCCCCCTTGCGGGGAGGGATCAAGGGTGGGGGCGGTTAGCCCGGATGTCGCTGCCATTGGCCGCAAGATTAGGGCGTCCCGCACACGACATAGTGGCTCGCAGCACTCCCTCCCAACCTCCCCCGTCAAGGGGAGGTGCAGCACCGTGTATGTCGCACCCCCCTAACTGACCCACCAAAACCTCAGTCGACACCTCCCCCTCCCAGGGGGAGGATCAAGGTGGGGGTGTGCCCGGCCCTGAACCTCTCCCCCACCACCCCACTGGAAAAACCCAAAATCCCCCATTGGAACCCCGCCAAAGAGCGGCTATGCATCGTTGCAATCGATTTCGCCCAGCCTAAACCAGCTGCTGTCCTCGCGACGCACCAGGAGCCCTAATGTCCCCCAATACTTCCTATTCCGCCCTCGACCTCGCGGGCTCCTTCCGCCTGACTTCCCCCACAAAGTCCGACATCGACCTGCCGATCACCCTGCCGGGAGACGTGCATCAGGCCCTGCTGCAGGCCGACCGCATCCCCAATCCCTATTTCGGCGAAAATGAAAAGACGGTGATGTGGGTCAACGAAACCGCCTGGTCGGTCGAACGCAGCTTCACCGCCTCCGCCGCCCATATCGATGGCTATCTCACCCTCACCTTGGCCGAAGTCGACTGCATCGCCACCATCCTGCTCAATGGCGAAGTGGTCGCCAAAACCGACAACAGCTTCATCCGCAACGACATCGACGTTACCGGCAAGGTCCGCGAGGGCGACAACACGCTGCGCATCGAGTTCGACATCGCCCCTGATGTGGCCAAGGCGCGCGCCGACGCGCACCCTTTCCCCATTCCCTTCACCAAGAACTACCAGACCAATGGCCTGAAGGGCATCCACATGAACTTCATCCGCAAGGCCGCCTGCCATGCGGGCTGGGACTGGGGCATCTGCCTCATGCCCATCGGCGTCTACGGCACCATGACCTTGCGCAAGTCGCGCCTCGCCCGCCAGGAGAGCGTCCAGGTCGACCAGGTTCACGCCAACAACTCCGTGGAACTGTCGATCAAGACTCGACTTTTCGCCTTCGCTCACGGTCAAGTGGAACTTGAACACACCATCGACGGGCAGACGGTCACCGACAAGCTCGTGGTGCAAAAGGGCGAAAACGTCTTCACCCACAACGTCACCATCCACAATCCCAAGCTCTGGTGGCCCGCAGGGCAGGGCGAGCAGCCGCTCTACGAACTCGTGACCAACCTCGATGGCGAAAAGACCACCCGCCAGATTGGCCTGCGCAAGCTCGAATGGATCGTGGAAAAGGACGAGATCGACCACAGTTTCAAGTGCCGCATCAATGGCCGCGACATCACCATGATGGGCGCCAACTGGATCCCCGCCGACGCCATTCCGTCGCGGATTACGCCTGCGGTCATCCGGGACCTGCTGGAAAGCGCCAAGGGCGCCAACATGAACATGCTCCGCATCTGGGGCGGCGGGCAGTATGAGCCCGACTATTTCTATGAGCTCTGCGACGAGCTCGGCATCCTCATCTGGCACGATTTCATGTTCGCCTGCATGAGCTACCCGTCGGACCGGCCGTTCCTCGAAAGCGTGCGCACCGAGATCACCCAGCAGGTCCGCCGCCTCTCGCACCACGCCTGTATTGCCCTCTGGTGCGGCGACAACGAGGTCATCGGCTCCCTCAGCTGGTACCCCGAGACCAAGGCCGATCCCGGCCGCTACATCGCCAATTACGACCGCCTCAATTCCATGCTTGGCAACATCGTGGAAGACGAAGACCCCGTCCGCCGCTTCTGGCCGTCCTCGCCGTCCCTGGGCTATCTCGACTTCTCCGACGGCTGGCATTCCGACACCCGCGGCGACCTCCATTATTGGGACGTCTGGCACTCCGCCAAGGCCTTTGAAGCCTACCGCACGGTGCATCCGCGCTTTGCCTCCGAGTTCGGCTTCCAGTCCTTCACCTCGATGAACGTTATCGAGACCTTTGCCGAAGAAAAGGACCGCAACCCGTCCTCGCCGGTCATGGAAATGCACCAGCGCAATGATGGCGGCAATGCGCGCATCCTTGAAACCATGACGCGCTACTTCCGTTTCCCCAGCAATTTCGACCAGATGGTGTTCCTGAGCCAGATCCAGCAGGGCCTGGCGATGAAGACCGCCATCGAATACTGGCGCTCCACCAAGCCGCGCTGCATGGGCACGCTGTTCTGGCAGATCAACGACATCTGGCCGGTGGCTTCATGGTCGAGCCTTGATTATGGCGGGCAGTGGAAGCTGCTCCAATACATGGCCAAGCGCTTTTTCCTGCCCGTCAACGTCGTTGCCGTCCCGGTGAAGTCCGAGGTCCGCACCAATTCGCGTGGGCTCCCTGTCCAGGGCGATCTGCCCGACACCATCGTGCTCAAGGGCATCAACGACACGGCCGGCCCGGTCTCGATCAGCCTTGAAGTGCGCGCCGTCAAAGTCGGCGGTGGCGACCGCGTGGTCTTCTCCGGCAATTCAGCCATCGGCCCCGATGCCGCGATTGTCGTCACCGAAGTGCCCATGGAAGAGCTTGAAGCCGACGAATTCCTTTTCTTCTCCTGGCGCGATGCCGAGGGTATACTGCTCGGCGAGAACGACTTCTTCCCCAAGGCCTACAAGGCCTACGAAATCGTCCCGACAGAGGTCAGAGGGAATTGGTCCGATCGCGATGGTCAGGCCGTCCTGACGCTCGAGTCGGACAAACCGGCCTTGTTCACCACGGCCACGGTGGACATTCCGGGCTACTTCTCCGACAACGCCGTGACGCTCCTGCCGGGCCGCAAGACCGAACTGGTCTTCACCCCCCGCCATGGACGCTCGGTAACCTCGGGCGAACTGGATCCTTCGCTCAAAATCCGCAATCTCAGCGAGACATTCTAAGCCGCATTTCGCTCACCAATTCACATGAAGTGCTGTAGTCAACGATAACAGTCTGCTACCCAGTAGCCTTCATCTGCTACACCTCGCTAACCCAGATTTGGCGGCCTCCCGCCGCCATTTCCGGCCCACCGGAATCGCCTATGTCCACTCACATCGCGCCCGTTGAAGAGCGCCACAACACCGGCATAGGCATCCTGCTGCTGTCGCAATTGGTGCTGATCTTTCTCGACACCTCAGCCAAATGGATGTCCACCCAGGGTATTCCTACCGGCGAAATCGTCTTCATGCGCTATGCCGTCCATGTCGGGTTGATTCTCGCCATCGTCTGGCCCCTGCGCGGAAAAAGCCTTTTCCGGACAGCCAATTGGAAGCTCGAGGTCATGCGCGGCGTGTGCCTCCTGCTGACCACCGCCGGCAATTTCCTGGCCATGCGCTACCTTCCGCTGACCGTCACCGGCGCGCTGATCTTCACCAGTCCTCTCATGGTCTGCGCCCTTTCGGGCCCCATGCTGGGCGAAACCATCGGCTGGCGCCGCTGGCTCGCCATTACCGTGGGATTCATAGGCATTCTCATCATCGTGCGCCCGGGCACCGAAGCCTTCCAGCCTGCCTCGCTGCTTGGCCTTGGCGCCGCTTTCTTTGTCGCGCTTTTTTCCATCCTCACCCGCAAGTTGGCGGGCGTCGACTCAGCCATGACCCAGCAATTCTATGCCGGCGCAATTGCCCTGGTCATGGTCACGCCCTTCGCCTTCACCGGCTGGGTCTGGCCATCCAACGGTCTGACATGGCTCGCCTTTTTCGGCGCAGGCACGGTCGGCATGCTGGGCCATATCCTGCTCTCAGTGGCGCACCGCTTCGCGCCGCCATCCACCCTGGCGCCGTTCAACTATCTGACGCTTCTTTATCTTGCCATTGTCAGCTGGCTGATCTTCAACGAGCCGCCTGAACCCTGGTTCTATCCCGGCGCTGGCATCATCATCGCCAGCGGGCTCTACATCTGGCTGCGGGAAAGAAAACTCAACAAGGCAAGAACATCCGTTGACGAAGGGATCGCCCGGTAAAACACCAGGCTACCCGTCTATCCCGCATCACCTTCCGCCGTCATTGCCGGGCTTGTCCCGGCAATCCAGCAATGATCGGACATTCCTGGACCACCCAGACAAGCTAGCTGGTGACGGTGTGGAGGAGTCTGTCCACCCAAACATCACTCAGGTCTATCCGCATCACGTACCACCGTCATTGCCGGGCTTGTCCCGGCAATCCAGCGATGGCCGGGCATCCCTGGACCACCCGGACAAGCCGGGTGGTGACGGTGGGAGAAGCCGGTTTCTTGAAATGCCGCTTCTACCCAGCCACAACCCGTTCAGCCCAAAGCCGCGCATAATCCGCGAACCCCGGAACGTCCAACGGCGAAAAGCCGCGCCCCTGCGGCACTTGAGCCTCTTCCGGCCCAAACAGCAGGCTAGCCCCCATGCTGGTCCCCGTGGCATCCGCCGATGCACTAACCGGCACCCCCGTCAGCGCTGCCAAAGCCTGGCCAAACAAGGTATTACGCGCCAGCGGCCCCTCGATAATAATGCTCCGCCCCAGCCCGCAAAGCCCAAGGCAAGCCTGCGCCACCAGCGCTAAGTAAAGCGAGACGGCCGCTGTCCGCTCCCCATCCGTCAGGGCCGCCGGATCGCTAGTCCACCGTCCCGCGCTATGGGGAAACGGCCCCACACCCGGCGCAAAGCTCGGCAGTGCTTGGATGCCTTGGGCAACGACCTTGCCGATATCCTCCGCGCTGGGCTCAATCGGATGGGGCACCAGGATCTCGAACTCCCGACCGCCCATGAACCGCGCCGTGGGCACTGGCCGCCCAAACGCATCGACATTGGCAAGGCTATCCCGTCCGGCATCAAGCCCCTGGGTACTCCCGCCAACCGTCATGGAAATCGCCCAGGTCCCGGTGGAAAGGATCGTAAACGGCGCCTCTCGTCCACCAAGATGGGGAATCAGCGAAGCATTGGAATCATGGATGCCCACCGTCACCGGAGTGTCCAAAGGCAGGCCCGTCGCCTCGACAATCTCCGCACTCACCGGGCCAAGCACCGAGGCAGCGGGCCGGATCGTCGGGAACAGCTTGAGCCATCCCTCAGCCTCCACAAGGCTCGAGAACTCCCCGCGATCCGGCGCCCAAAGATCGGTATGGCACCCCAGCGACGTCACCTCGCTCGCGCGCGCTCCCGTCAGCCGCCACGCCCAATATTGCGGATAGGTCAGGATGTCGGTGATTTGGGCAAACTCGGCACCAAAGCGCCGGCTCTGCCAGAAAATCTGCGCCCCAAGATTGAGCCCATTGGGTAAGCGGGGCGACAAGGTTTCGCTGAATTGCGGCCGCACCGCTCCATATTCCGCCGCCGTTTCCTCGGGCCCCTCGAATTCATAATCCAGAACCGGCATGGCGAGCCGGTCTCCCGCCATCAACGCCGCCGTCGCGCCATGTGTGGTAATGGAAATCCCATCGACCCCATTCTCCGCCTGCAATTGCTTGAGGCTGTCGAGAATGAAGCTCCAAAGCCGCTCCACATCCGCATGCGGGTAAATTCCAAGGTTAACCACATTATTGGGCGTGGTTTTCCCCCCGACCTGCTGGCGCGTTACACTGTCGATCAGAACGACCTTGGCATTGGTCTTGCCGATGTCGATAACGGCGATATGGCGGGGCAGGGGCATGACGCGGGCTCTGCTAAGGAGGACAAGGGGGAGATAATGCAAAGCTTGCCATTGCGCCATCGCTAACATGTTAGCGCGCTCGGCTTGGTCTGTCGCGGACAGCAGTGTATAGAACCCGCTCTCTCCCAACCGGTCCGGACTCTTGACCCAAACCACGCTTGAACTCGCCCGCAGATTCTCCGTCGCGCCGATGATGGACTGGACGGACCGTCACTGCCGGTTCCTTCACCGCCAGTTGACGCGCCATGCCTTGCTGTTCACCGAAATGGTGACATCAGCTGCAATTGTGCACGGCGATGTGGAGCGGCACCTTTGGTTCGACCGGGTCGAGCAGCCGCTTGCCCTGCAGCTGGGCGGCTCGGACCCCGCCGAATTGGCCCAGGCCATCCGGCTTGCCGAGCCATTCGGCTATAGCGAAATCAACCTCAATGTCGGCTGCCCCTCCGACCGCGTCCAGTCCGGCCGCTTCGGCGCCTGCCTCATGGCCGAGCCCGAGCTCGTCGCCGAATGCGTCCGCGCCATGCGGGACGCCACTGATCGCCCCGTCACCGTCAAGTGCCGGATCGGCATCGACGATCAGGACACGGAGCAGAGCCTTGATCGCTTCGCCGACCAGATGGTCGCGGCCGGCGTTGCTGCCCTTTATGTCCATGCCCGCAAGGCATGGCTTAAAGGCTTGTCGCCAAAAGAAAACCGCACCATTCCGCCGCTCGACTACGACCGCGTCCACCGCCTGCGGGCACGTCTCGCACCGCTCCCGATGTTCATCAATGGTGGCCTTGAAACCCTGGAAGCCGCCGAAGCGGAAATGGCCTTCATGGATGGCGTCATGCTCGGCCGCGCCGCCTACCACAACCCCATGATCCTCGCCGAAGTCGACCATCGCTTCTTCGGCGAAAGCGAGCCGTCACCCTCGCTCGAAAGCGTAATGCACGCCATGGCCAACTACGCCGAGCGCGAGCAGAGCACCCGCGGCACCCGCATCAACAATGTCACCCGCCACATGCTGGGCCTCGCTAATGGCCTGCCCGGCGCCCGCCAGTTCCGCCAGATCCTGAGCGTCGACGCCTGCAAGCCCGGCGCCGGCCCCGAGGTCATCCTGCGCGCGCTTGAAGCCGTCAACCGTCCGCGTCTCGCCGCCGCCAGCTAGTCAGTCAGCTCCAGCGAGTTCTGCGTCACGCTATAGCGCGACAGCGTTTCCAGAAACGTCATGCCCAAAAGGCTCGTTTCCAGCGCCTCCTGCTCGGTCACAAAAGCCATCACGCCCCGGCGGACGATTCCGCCCACTTCGATCTGATCGAGCCGCACCCGCGCCGCCCGCCCGGTGCCATTGGCCGTCGACACCGGAATGGTAAACTGCAGATTGCCCGTATCGATTCCCGCCGCTTCCGCATCCTCCGGCGTCAGCACAACGGCGCTCGCCCCAGTGTCGAAGATCATCGGTGTCGTATGGCCATTGACGGTGGCATTCACTTCGAAATGCCCCCCCATCCCCCGGCGGAACACAGCCGTCCCCTGCTCGGCATTGACCAGCGCCACCCCTGGCTGGAATTCGCCCGCGACCCGGCCGGCAATGCTGGTGATCTCGTCACGATAGGCATAGGACAGCGCGGCCACACCAAAGATCGCAACCCAAAGAAAGACGCTGCTCAAAAGCTCGGACGCGCGCCGCCGCCGCGTAAATATTCCGCCGGCAAACACCACCAGTAGCACCAGAAGGGGAATCAGCTGCGCCGTCTGCTGCTGCGTCATGCCCACCAGACTGCCGGCATCCGCACTGATCAACAGCGCCAGCCCCGCCGCCACAAGAAGCGCAATGCCGATAAAGATCATGCCCTCGCGCCTTTCCCTGGGGTTACCTCAACACCATAAAGGCACGGCAGACGGCAATTTCAAGGTCAAACAAATGGCAGCAATGCCGCAAGCAAGGCGATTTCAATCAGGGTGCCAAGCGCCCCGATAAGATCGCCCGTCTGCCCGCCCACCATCTTGCGGCACAGCGCAGTCCAGCCCAGCACCACTAAAATCGCTGCCAACACGGCCGTTGCAAGGCCGAGGAGACTCGTTGCCGGGCCACCCAGAATGAACATGAGAATAAGGGCAAACACCGCCCCAACGCTGAAAGAACCAACGCCCAGCCGCCCCACTCTGGCCGAAGCACCACCACTTCGCGCGGAGGGCAGGGCAACAGCCAGCCAGAGCGAAGCTGATCGGGCAACAATACCTGCCGCAAGCCAAACCGCCGCCGCAGCAAGCGGCGAAACAATGGCCATCGCGCCCAGGGCCGTCACGCGCAGCAGGATAAAAAGCCCGAGGGCCGCAACGCCATAAGTGCCGTGGCGGCTGTCCTTCATGATCTCGAGCCGCCGCTCGACCGTATGCCCACCGAACAATCCGTCAGCAGCATCGGCCAGCGCATCATCAGCCATGGCGCCGCTCACCAGCACCATGGCGCCGACAGCCAGTGACGCCGCAAAATACTCCGGCAAGCCGACCAGCACCGCCCCTGTCAGCAAAAGCGCCGGCAGGAGGCCGATCAGCGCACTGGCAAAGGGCAGGGCCGTGGCAATGCGCCCTAGCTCCGGCTGCACATGGGGCGACGAACCCGTTGGCAATCTTGAGAAAAAGCGCAGTGCCATAACTAGATCGGCCTTGAGGCCAATCGCCTCGGCGCGCTCCTGCGGTCGGCTCTCCAGCACGATCTCAGCTTGGATCTGATCGGTCGGCTGCTTTTTCTCGCTCAATTGCATTTGGCTCTGTTCTGGGCAACAAGGTCGCCAGCTTCCTACCACAGCCATCCGGACGCGCCATGCCCCCTCTCGATCCCGCCTACGCCGACGTTCTTGAACTGCTGACAATCCCTCCGGAAGGCGACGAAGCAGCCGTTGCAGCCGTCCGCGAGCGCGACGCAGCACTCACCAAGCCCGTCGGTTCCCTGGGCGCCCTTGAAGGCCTGGTCGAGTTCCTCGCACGCTGGCAGGGCCGGGCAAAGCCGCGC
The DNA here is from genome assembly GCF_003056345.1 of Devosia submarina. Classification (GTDB taxonomy): domain Bacteria; phylum Pseudomonadota; class Alphaproteobacteria; order Rhizobiales; family Devosiaceae; genus Devosia; species Devosia submarina. The sequence goes on from NZ_PYWB01000001.1 coordinate 506,552, forward strand.
CTCGACAATCCCATGGTCACGATCTTTGCCGCCAATCACGGCGTCACCGACCAGGGCGTCTCGGCCTTTCCGCGCGAAGTGACCGCCCAGATGGTGGCCAATTTCACCAATGGCGGCGCCGCCATTTCGCAAATCTGCGCCTTGCACGAGATTAATCTGAGGGTGTTCGAGCTGGCGCTGGAACTGCCCACCGGCGACATCACAAAAGAAGCAGCGCTGGACGACCGCATGTGCGCCGCCACCATTGCCTATGGCATGGAAGCCGTAGCGGGCAAGCCGGACTTGATTTGCCTTGGCGAAATGGGAATCGGCAACACCACTGTTGCCGCTGCCATCTATGCAGCACTTTTTGGCGGAACAGGCGCCGATTGGGTCGGCCGCGGCACGGGCGTCGACGACGAAGGCCTCAAGCGCAAGGCTCATGCGGTGGATCAGGCGCTCGCCTTCCATGCCGGCAGCCTGGACCATCCTCTTGCGATCCTCGCCCGCCTCGGCGGCCGTGAGATCGCAGCCATGCTGGGCGCTCTCCTTGCGGCCCGGCACCAGAAGGTCCCCGTGATCATTGATGGTTTCGTGGCCACCTCAGCGGCCGCAATCGCCTATGCCGTCAATCCAGATGCCATATCGCATTGCCTTTTCGCCCATGTCTCGGCTGAGGGCGGCCACGCCCGTGCCCTCGCGGCCATGAACCAGAAAGGCCTGCTTGATCTCGGCATGCGGTTGGGCGAAGGCAGCGGCGCCGCCCTGGCCGCCGTGCTCGCCAAGACCGCTCTTCACCTACACAACAACATGGCAACCTTCGAAAGCGCTGCCGTGAGCACCAAAAGCACCTAGTCGGCCGCCAGCATGATCCGGCCCAGCGCCTTAACCAAGCTGCCTTCCACCTTGCCGGCCGACGCCATTGCCGTCAAAACGGCCATGGCTTGTGCGGGCTTGGCCGGGTCCTTGTAGGCGCGCCGCTCGATCATGGCGGCGTAGATGTCGCAAATGGTGACGATGCGGGTGATGTCATCGATCTCGGCACCTTGCAGCCCATCGGGATAGCCGCTCCCATCCAGCATTTCGTGGTGGTGGCGCACGCTGCGCAGGGTCGCAGCGTTGAAGCTGCTGTGAGCGGCCAGGTAATCATATCCATCAACAGGGTGCTGACGCAGCACCCGCATCTCGCTCTCGCTCAGCGGACTGGCCTTGTTGAGAATGGGCAGCGGCACGGCCGCCTTGCCGATATCGTGCAACATGCCGGCCAGCGTCAGCGTCACGACATCGGCATGCCCCATGCCCGCACCCACGGCAAAGGCTGAAACGACGCCCGTGACCAGCATGCAGTGCTGGTAGGTGCCCACATGGTATCCACGAACCGTCGCCAGCCATTGCGCTGCGCCGACGCTGCCGACCGCATCTGCAATCCTGCCACTCGCATCATGCGCACCGGTGCTGTCGAAGATCGTACTGGCCAAAAGGCATCGAAAGCCCGCGTCGAGCACATTGACGCCATCGTCGATGGACCGGCGCACAGCAGCCTCGTCGCTCCCGAGCGCCACAACGCCGTGGTGCTGCCGGATGGCTGAATGAACATCCACGGGCCGGGCGGGGCGGGCAAGAATGCAATCGGCTCCAAGCACCTGGGCATGAACACTTGTAACCCGCACATGCGGATCAACCAGGAACACCCGGCATCCTGCGCCGCGGCGCATCAGCAGAACTTTGAGCCGCCGGACAATGTCGATCTTGCGAAGGTCGACATCCACGACCAGGTTGGGATCGACGGCAAGATGCTCGCTCGAAAGGTCGTCGATATGGATGGTCTTGGCGCCCAGCGACCGGGCAAAAGCGATAGCCTCCGGAAAGGGGCTCCGCTCCGTCACATAGATCAACGCACCATTACCAGGAAAGTGCTGCACGTCCGCCTCTTTGCTGGACATGCCTTATCACGGGCTTGGTTGCGTATCGCCTAATAGCAAGGGTAAACGATTAGCCCGCTTCCGAATAAATCTCGAGGCGGCTCTTCTTTTCAACGACTGGCGCCAGTGCGTCCATCACGCGCGCCCGGGGAAAAGTTGCGATCACTTCCGTGCCAAAGCGCAGCTTGCTGAAGAGATCGAACCGCCCCTGGTGTAATTCCATGATCTTCTGGACGATCGGCAATCCAAGCCCTGCGCCTTGCTCCGCAGTCTTTTGCGCCAGCGAGCCCTGACCGAACGAGGACAGAACGGTTTCAATCTCTTCCTCGGGAATGCCAGGGCCATTGTCCTTGACCGACACCAGCTGCCCGCCGTCGCCACTGCGGGTCACCACCAGAACGATCTTGCCATTCTGCGGCGTGAACTTGATGGCGTTGCTGAGCAAATTGAGCACAACCTGGCGGATCGCCCGCTCGTCGCCCCAGAGCCGCGGCAGATTGTTGCCGACATTGTAGACCAGCTCGATCCCCTTGCTCTTGGCGCGCAGCTCCATCATGCGCCGGCAATCGGCAGCAATATCGACCAGCGAAACGACTTCTTCGTTGAGGTCATACTTGCCGGCCTCGATGCGGCTGAGATCGAGCAGCTCGTTGATCAAATTCAACAAATGCTGACCGCTGCTGTGAATATCGCCCGCATATTCCTTATATTGCGGCACCTGGTGCGGCCCCAGCAATTCGGATTTGAGCACTTCGGAAAAGCCGATAATGGCGTTGAGCGGGGTGCGTAGTTCATGGCTCATCGTTGCCAGAAACTGCGACTTGGCGATATTGGCCTGCTCGGCATGGCGCCGCGCCTCATCCGACATTTGCCGCGCTTCCTCAAGCTCGGCGATCAGCGAGTCCTTCTCGGCCTGGTGCGTAATTGTTTCCAGCTCGGCAGCATGCAATTGCCGCGCGAGATAAACAAAGAACACAACACCACAAACGGAAACAGCAGCCAAGGTGTAGTTAAGCGTGCCGCCCAAGGCGATGAGATTGCCCGAGACGGTGATTGCAACGGGCAGGGTGCTGGTAAGCGTCGCGGGCGGCAGGGTGTGCGTGGCCACGGCATTGGCCGCAACCGCCACCAGCACCATGGCGAACATCACGGCGGTGAGCGGTTCGGGATTAGTTACCAGCGTGAACAGCGACAAGGTCGACCAGGAAAGGCCGCAAATCGTCTCGCCGATCACGAAGCTCGTGGTCCAGCGCGCCGCGTTGAACTTGGCCGGGTCGCTTGCCCTGAAGCGCTGCGCAACCAGCACCACGACCAGCAGGCTCGCTATCACCATCCCGGCCCATAGGGCAGTAAACAGCGGCGGCACCCAGAAGGTCGCAACGATCGCAAGAATGATGACGAGGCCGGCAATCGGCAGCGCGGAGCGCAGGCGCGAGCTGGCATAATCATGCATCAGCTCGAAATCAAACGAGGCGCGGGTGCCGGAGCTGGATGTGAGACGCTGACGCGCATCAAGCACGGTCTTTTGTGCAGCGCGTTTACTGTCGCGTCCCATCTGTGAACGGACGTCGTTGATGACAGCCGACTGGGGCGACATGTGTACTCTTTACTCGTTACTATGTAATGCGAATGCTAAAACCATTCGCTACGCTTACAGGCCAAACACTAGCGTTCTCATAGTTAACATGCGGTGAAATCCTGCCCCGGCATTCACATCGAAAGCGCTTGTTCTCCGGGCGCGCCGGAACCCTGTTGGCAATCATTGTTCTGGCGGCTGCGGCACTAGTGGCGGCGTATCTCGAGCCAGCCCCCAAACCTCTGCAGGGCAGCGCCCGAGCCAGCGATGGCGACAGTTTTCGCCTGGGCGATGAAAGGGTGCGGCTCCTGGGGATCGATGCCCCCGAATTGCAGCAGACCTGCCGCGACGAAAAGGGCAGAGATTGGCCCTGCGGCCTTGCCGCCCGCGACCGAATGGCAGCGCTGCTGGCCGAAGGCGGAGTGGATTGCCGCCCCGAGGGGCACGATCAATATGGCCGCTTGCTGTCCACGTGTACGGTCAGGGGGCGCGATCTCGCCCTAGCTATGGTCAGCGAGGGCCTTGCCATTTCCGCAGATAAACACAAGCGCGAAGAACAGGCCGCTCGGCAGGCTCGGCGTGGCATCTGGCGCGGCGGGTTCGATCTGCCGCGCGACTGGCGGCGCGACCATGCCGATCAAAACGGCGCATGGTCTTGGCTCGGCTTTCTCGGCCTCTGATGGCCGCCGGCGCCACTCACGCAAGATTATTGCGGAAATACGGCAGATATGGCAGTTCTAACGCCAATTTCAGACGGATCTGGATCGATCCGCAAAATCTCATTTCTGGGGGCACGTATGGCTTTGGACAAGATCGACCGCAAGATCCTCACTCTCCTGCAAAAAGACGCCACCATGCCCGTTGCCGAAATCGGGCGCAAAGTCGGTCTGTCCACCACCCCATGCTGGCGCCGCATCCAGAAAATGGAAGAGGATGGCGTTATCCAGCGCCGCGTCGCGGTCCTTGATCCAGCCAAGGTCAATGTCGGGGTGACCGTGTTCGTCTCGGTCAAGACCAACGAGCACAACGAAGCCTGGATGCGCAAATTCGCTGGCGTGATCGACGAATTCCCCGAAGTCGTTGAATTCTATCGCATGAGCGGGGACGTCGACTACCTCATGCGCGTCGTTGTTCCCGATATCGGTGCCTATGACTCGTTCTACAAGAAGCTCATCAGCAAGATCAATCTAACCGATGTGAGCTCTGCCTTTGCCATGGGCCAGATCAAATATACAACGGCCTTGCCGCTCGACTTCGCCATTGTTGTTGACGACGACAAATAGGAGCCACCCATGTTGATCGGCTTCGAGCATGTGGGCACCACATCGCGTAATCTGGACAGGACCATCGCGTTCTATTGCGATCTCCTTGGCCTCCGGCTGGTGCTGCGCAAACCGCAGACAACGGGCGAACTCGCCTTTCTCGACGCTGGTGGTGGCATGCTCGAAGTCTTCGCCCCGGCAGCGGAGATCTCGCCCGCGCGTGAAGTTCCGCCGGAAGAAGCCGGCATGCGCCACGTCACCTTCGCCGTGACCGAACTTGACGAGATGATTGCGCGCTTGGAAACAGCCGGCGTTTCCATCATCGAGCGCCCACGCCCGGCCCACAATACCGAGCTGATCAAGCGCGTCGCATTCGTGCGCGATCCAGACGGCATCATCGTTGAACTGATCGAGCGCGCCGAGGGCAGGGCATCTATATAGGGCGCTAAACCCTCAAGAAACCTGCACGAGGCTCCTGAGCTCCGCCACCGCCTGCTGCAGCACAGCCTCGGCCTCCATCGCTGTCGGAAGCCCCACAACCATCAGGCGTTGAACCGAATGGTTGTTGTAGAGGCTGACCATGAAGTCCTCGAGCGGCAGCGCTCCATACTGCTCAAGAGCAATTTGCCGCTCGATGACAGTGAGCTGGGGGCCACGGGGCCGATGCGCCGCTAGCTCCATGACGAGTGACAAAGCCCCGTTCTCGGCGCTTACAGCGGCCCGGAACTCGAGCAGATCCTTCGGATCATCCGCAGCCGCAAACAGGCGGTCCACCATGGCGTCCGCCAGTGCTACCACGAGCATGGCTTTCCGGATGGAAAGCGGAGATCTGCTGTAGGCGTGCATGGCGTCCTCGAGAAAACGCCAATGCTCCTGCAGTTCAGCCAAGGTGCTGGCGGAAAAAGGCCAGCGTGCGCGCTGAGGCCTTTGTGCACGCCACTTCATCGAAGTGCGATGGCCTGTCGCTGTTGCAAAAGCCATGGCCCGCTGCATAAACGTGGATGCCGACGCAGGGGTGCGTGGCCTTGAGCTGCTCGATCTGCTCAAGCGGAATGCCCTTATCCTCGCCCCCGAAATGCATCTCGAGCGGGATCTGCGGCGCGAGCTCGATATAATTGGGGATGCCGCCACCGTAATATCCCGAAGCTGCGCTCAGCCCCATGCCCCGATGCGCTGCCGCCCGCCATGTCATGGCGCCTCCGAAGCAATAGCCGGTGATGCCCACCTTGCCCGCATCCGAGACTGCCTTGATTGCGGCTTCCACATCGAGCAGTGCCGTGTGCTGGTCGAACTTCTTCATCATCTCGCCGATAACGGCAAACTGATCCGGCCCGTAATTTTCGCTCTCATAACCAAGTTCCACCCGGTCGAACATGGCAGGCGCAATGGTCAGATAGCCATGCGCGGCAAAGCGATCCACTACGCTGCGAACCCATTTATTGACGCCCCAGACCTCCTGGATCACGACAAGCCCACCGCGCGGCGCTCCTTCGGGTGCAGCCCGATAGGCGTTGAGGGTGAAGCCGTCACTAGCTGTAATCGTCAGATGTTCACCCATTCATGCCCTCGCCCCATTTGTAACTGTCCACGCCGGATTTAACCGCCCGTCACGCTCATATGGCGGGTGACCGCTGGCGCAAGACGATTGCGATCCAGAACAAAATCGTGCCCCTTCGGCTTGAGCAGCATGGCCTGATCTAGCGCCCGATCAAGCGCCGCTGCTCCACCTTCCCGCAGCGCATCGCGCAGATTAACCTGGTCATCCTGCCCCAGGCACATGAACAATTGCCCGGTAGCCGTGAGGCGCACGCGATTGCAGCTCTCGCAGAAATTGTGACTCATTGGCGTGATGAAGCCGAGCACGCCATTGGTTTCCGCGACATGAACATAGCGCGCCGGCCCGCCGGTGCGCTGGCTCAGTTTGGTGAGGCTATAGCGTCGCGCGAGCCGGTCATGCAGCTCGCGCAAGGGCAGATATGTATCCACCCGGTCAATGCCGACCTCGCCCAGCGGCATGCCCTCGATCAGCGTCAGCCCCAGGCCCTGGCCATGCGCCCAAGCCATCATGGGCTCGATCTCGTCTTCGTTGACGCCCGCCATCGCGACCATGTTGATCTTGATTGCAAGGCCCGCCGCCTGCGCCGCCTCGATCCCGTCCAGAACATCGGTAAGCCGCCCGCGCCGCGTGATCGCGGCAAAACGTTCCGCATCCAGCGTGTCCAGCGACACATTGAGTCGCCTTACGCCAGCATCGTGAAGCGCCTGCGCGTGCTTGGCCAATTGGCTGCCATTGGTTGTGAGCGTCAGCTCTTCCAACCCGCTGCCGATTCGGGCGCCCAGACTGTTCACCAGATCCATGATGTCGCGCCGGACCAGCGGCTCCCCGCCGGTCAGCCGGATTTTGGTGCAACCCCGCGCGATGAACGCCGATGCAATTGTTTCGACTTCTTCAAAGCTCAAGACCTCCTTCTTGGGAAGAAATGTCATGTTCTCGGCCATGCAATAAACACAGCGGAAGTCGCACCGGTCGGTGACCGATATTCTCAAATACGAGATGTGCCTGCCATAGCGATCAACAAGCGGCCTGGCAGCGGACAAGGGCATGGTCATGGGGTGCAATCTATTCGCTCACCCACCGTTTTCAAAGTACAGGCAAACAAAAAGGGCCGCCCTGATGGCGGCCCTTCCAAACAATTCTGCGTTTCTAGTGATTGACCACGATCAAGGCGCCTACCTTCACGCGCTCATAAAGATCGGTCACATCCTCATTGGTGAGGCGAATGCAGCCCGACGAGACAGCTTGGCCGATGGACCATGGCTCGGATGTTCCATGCACGCGATAAAGCGTGGACCCAATATAAAGTGCGCGTGCGCCAAGCGGATTGTCCGGGCCGCCGGGCATGTAGGCTGGCAGATCAGGCACGCGCTTGCGCATCTGCGGCGGCGGGGTCCAACCGGGCCATTCTGCCTTGCGAGTGATTCGGTGCTTGCCCGACCAGGTAAAACCGTCGCGGCCAACGCCCACGCCATATTTCAGTGCCTTGCCATCTTCCAGCACCAGATAAAGCCGGCGCTCTCCCGTTTCAATCACGATCGTGCCAGGCTTGTGATTGGTGGCATAGTCGACGACTTCGCGCTTGATGGGGCTGCCGCGCCGCGTGCTCCGGGGCGCTGTAGACGGCTCTTCCCAAGTGTTGGTGAAGCTGTTGTAGACGCGCGCAGCCATGGTCGGCATGACGCTCCCCACCGACAAGACTATCGCCAGCCCGATGGCTGCCCCTGACTTCGCATTCAACATCTGACGACTTGGCCTCATGAAGTAGAACGAACCAATTGTTCGAGCATCGAAATATCTTGGTTGCTTACGCTTAATGGTTTGCAGCGGAAAGGGTCGCGCGCCCCCATTCCGCCATACTCGCCTTACCATCGCCTATTTGTGTTGCTGGAAAGTTACAGATGCTCGTTACTGAACTGTGATGCCCCTTGGGCCGCGACGTTGACTCAGGCGGCGAAGGTCGGCAGAGAACCTGTAGTAGGGCAGGGAAGCAGTTATGAGCGAGGATCTAAAGCGGCAAGCCGCTGCAAGGGCGCTGGACCAGGTTCAGCCCGGCATGCGCCTGGGCCTGGGCACTGGCTCGACAGCAAGGCACTTCGTAGACCTTCTGGGCCAAAAAGTCGCCCAAGGGTTCGACTGCATTTGCGTCCCGACGTCCGAAGTCACCGCGCGTCAGGCGCAGTCCCTCGACATTCCCTTGTCAGACCTCGACCACCTCGATCGCCTCGACCTTACCATCGATGGTGCAGACGAGATCGATTCCGAACTCAACCTCATCAAGGGGGGCGGCGGTGCCTTGCTGCGCGAAAAAATCGTTGCGGCTGCTTCTGATGCCATGATCGTAATTGCAGATGCATCCAAGCTCGTTCAGACGCTGGGCCGCTTCCCTCTTCCCATCGAAGTCAATCGCTTCGGTCTCGGTGCAACCCGCCGTGCCATCGAGCAGGTCATGGCCGCGCATAGCGCACAAGGAGCGTTGCAGCTTCGCGAGACTGCGCCCGACACGCCCTTTGAAACTGATGGGCGCCATCTCATCCTGGATGCTTTTTTTGGCCGCATTTCGCGGCCAGAAGCGCTTTCGCGCGACTTGCTGGACATCGCAGGGGTGGTCCAGCATGGGCTATTCATCAAGATGTGCGAAACAGCTTACGTGGCGACGCCGGCCGGAATAGAAGCACTTAAGCGGCCACAGCCTTAGACGAGAGGGAAAGAAATGACCGGTTTGATGTTGCGCGGTAAAGCGCTCCTTGCAGTCGCGCTGAGCGCAAGCGTTCTTGCATTTGCCGCCCCTGCAATGGCGCAGGAAGTGCCGCCTGAGCAGCTCGCCTTGGCACGCAAATATGTTGATCTGACCGACCGTGCGGCCGTGTTCGAAACCACCATGGTCGAGATCGCCATCGGCTCCATGCGCCAGATCGTGCAGCAAAACCCTGAAATTTCCGAGCAGACCAACACCGCCATCGGCAAAGTCCTGGAAGAATTCCGCGGGCGCAAGAGCGAGCTGCTGGACCAGTTCGCCCGCGTTTATGCCGTTCGCTTTACCATACCCGAACTGCAGGAAATCGTTGCCTTCTATGAATCGCCAACCGGGCAGAAGCTGTCCATGGCCAATTCGGAAGTGAACATCGATCTGCAGCGCGTCATGCAGGTGTTCACCAACAATGTGCGGCCTGAGTTTTTCGCTAAGGTCCGCGCCGAGCTTCGCACGCAGGGTATTGAACTCTGATCCTGCCCCGGCAAGGCACCACCGGCCCCGCCTAGAGCGGGGTCTTTTTTTGCGCTGTAACATTACCCATATTTATCGGTATTTGCCGATACATCTCGCCTGACCAGGAGCGCCCATGTCCTTTGATTATGATCTGATTGTTATCGGCGGCGGTTCTGGCGGTGTTCGCGCGGCCCGCATGGCGGCGAGCTATGGTGCCAAGGTCGTCGTGGTTGAGGAATACCGCGTCGGCGGCACCTGCGTGATCCGCGGCTGTGTGCCCAAAAAGCTGTATGTTTATGCATCCCGCTTCAAGGACCAGTTCGACGTCGCCTCCAGCTTTGGCTGGCAGGTAGACGCCTCCTTTGATTGGCCCACCCTGGTGGCCGCCAAGGAAAAGGAAATTACTCGCCTCGAGCACGCCTACACATCCAATTTGCAAAAGCCTGGCGTCGAGATCGTCAAGGACCGCGCGCGCCTCACCGGACCTAACAGCGTTCAGATTATCGGGCAGAACCGCGAGCTGACCGCGAGATACATCCTGGTTGCAACCGGCGGGCACCCCTTCATCCCCGATATCCCTGGCGCAGAACTGGCCATCACCTCCAACGAGGCCTTTGATCTGCCGGCGTTGCCTCATTCCATCCTGATCGAGGGTGGTGGCTATATTGCAGTGGAATTCGCCACCATTTTCGCCGGCCTTGGCGTCAACACCACCATTGTTTATCGCGGGGACCGGCTGCTGCGCGGCTTTGACGAAGACATGCGCATTGGCCTTGAAGCTGGGCTCGAAGAGCGCGGTATCAGGCTGATCTACGGAAGCACGATCACCGCTCTGTCTCATGCGGGAGACGACATTTCCGCCACATTCAGCAATGGGGTGACCGCCCCCTATGGCGCGGTGATGTTTGCCACCGGCCGTACGCCGAACACGCAAGGGCTGGGGCTTGAAGAAGCCGGCGTCAAGCTCGCCGGCAATGGCGCTATCGTGGTGGACGCCTATTCCCAGTCATCCGTGCCCTCCATCTACGCCGTGGGCGACGTCACAGGGCGCGTGGCGCTCACTCCCGTTGCAATCCGCGAAGGCTGGTACTTCGCCGAAACGCTGTTCAACAATAATCGGCAAGCCGTGGACTATGGCCTCATCCCTACGGCTGTATTCTCCGAACCCGAACTGGGCGTTATCGGTCTCAGCGAAACCGAAGCGGCTGGGAAATGCGACATCGATGTGTACCTCACCCGCTTCCGCCCGATGATCAACACGCTCTCCAGCAGGACCGAGCGCATGATAATCAAGCTGATTACCGAAAAGGACGAGGGCAAGGTGCTGGGCTGCCATATCCTGGGCCCGGGCGCTGGCGAAATGATCCAGTTGGTCGCCATTCCCATGGGCATGAATGCGACCAAGGCCGATTTTGATCGGGCCATGGCAGTGCATCCGTCAGCCGCCGAGGAATTGGTGACCTTCAAGGCGCCGAGCTATCGCTATCGCAAAGGTGAAAAGATCGGCGGCTGATGCCGGTTTGGCGTGGCCCGATTGCACTTGGCAGGGCATCCAAGCCTTGGTATTCCGCCATTCACGCTGTTGCGACCTGTAAGGACTTGCCGAGATGACCAACTGGACCCCCGATAGCTGGCGCGCAAAGCCCATTTCACAGGTCCCGGCCTATCCCGATGCGGCGGCCCTGGCCGAAGCCGAGCGGCAATTGTCGACCTTTCCCCCGCTGGTCTTTGCGGGCGAAGCGCGCGACCTCAAGGCGCGCCTTGCCACCGTTGCGCGGGGCGATGCATTCCTGCTGCAGGGTGGCGATTGCGCAGAGAGCTTTGCCGAGCATGGCGCCGACCACATCCGCGACTTCTTCCGCGTTTTCCTGCAGATGGCAGTGGTATTGACCCACGGCGCCAGCAAGCCCGTGGTCAAGGTCGGCCGCGTCGCCGGCCAGTTCGCGAAGCCCCGCTCCGCCGACACTGAAACCATCGATGGTGTGGAACTGCCGAGCTATCGCGGCGACATCATCAACGCGATCGACTTCAACGAAAAGGCCCGCATTCCCGATCCCGACCGCATGCTGCAGGCCTATCGTCAATCCGCGGCGACCCTGAACCTGCTGCGCGCCTTCTCCATGGGCGGCTATGCCGAACTGACCCGCATCCACGAATGGACCGTTGGGTTCATGAAGGGCTCCAACTGGTACCCACGCTACGAGGAAGTGGCACGCAAGATCGATGATGCGATCACCTTCATGGGCGCGCTCGGCCTTAACCCCGACAACACTCCCGCCTTGCGCCAGACCAGCTTCTTTACCAGCCACGAAGCGCTCTTGCTCGGCTACGAGGAAGCGCTGACCCGTCGCGACTCCATCACCAATGATTGGTACGCAACCTCGGGTCACATGCTTTGGATCGGCGACCGGACCCGCCAGCCTGACGCTGCTCACGTCGAATATTTCGCCGGCATCAAGAACCCCATCGGCATCAAGTGCGGGCCCTCGCTCACCAGCGAAGATCTGCTGCGCCTGCTTGATCGCTTGAACCCAACTGATGAAGCCGGCCGCATTACGCTGATTGCTCGCTTCGGTTCCGACAAGATCAACGAACATCTGCCGCGCCTGATCGAAACCGTGCAGAAGGCTGGCCGCACCGTCGTTTGGTGCTCCGATCCGATGCATGGCAACACCATCAAGGCGTCCTCGGGCTACAAGACGCGCCCCTTCGAACGCGTCCTTTCGGAGGTGAGGTCGTTCTTCGAAATTCACCGCGAAATGGGCACATATGCCGGCGGCGTGCATATCGAGATGACGGGCGACGACGTGACCGAATGTGTCGGTGGCGTGTCCGCCGTTACTGAAGCCTCGCTGTCGGATCGCTATCACACCTATTGCGACCCCCGGCTCAATGCCAGCCAGGCGCTGGAACTGGCTTTCCTTGTCGCCGAAGAAATCCACGTGCAAAAGCCGCCGCGTCGGCAGTGGGCAGCCGGCGAATAAGGCAAGGTCTCGACTTGCCCGCGTGAAGTGGGCGGGCCGTCTTGCCGCCGCCGAAATCACCCAATCCGCCAATGGAAGCCGCGAATGCCTCATCATCTCTTTCCCGCGGCGACACCTGAAACCCTGGAGCGGCTTGGAGAAATCCCGCTGCTCAAGCTCATCAGCAATTTCGATTGGTCCTTGACCCCTCTAGGGGCGATCACGGGCTGGTCAGAAAGCCTCAAGGGCGCGGTACGGGTAATGATGACCAGTTCCACCGCCATGGCCATGCTGATCGGCGAGGAAGGTATTCTCGTCTACAACCAGGCCTATGCTGATTTCGTCGGTACGCGTCACCCCGAGATCTTCGGCATGCCGGCAGTCCAGGCCTGGCCCGAAGCCGCCGCATTTAATCACGACAAAATCGAGCGCGGTCTTGCCGGGCTATCCACCAGCCTGCCTGCTGCAGAGATGACGCTCAACCTCAACGGTCAGCCCGAAACATTCTGGCTTGAGCTGCACTATAGCCCCGTCATGGGCGATGATGGCCTCCCCCTGGGCTCGCTCGCCATCCTGCACGACATCACAGATCGCATGATGGCCGAAAAGGCCCTGGCTCGCAGTGAAGAGCGGCTTTCCCTGGCTCTCAACGGCTCCACCCTGGTCGGGACCTGGGACTGGGATGTGAGCGGCGACGTGGTCACCGCCGACGACAAGTTCGCCCAGATGTACAATCTTGATCCGCTGCGCGCCGGCCTGGGCGTTCCGGTCAGTGATTTCGTGCGGGCCATCCATCCCGACGATGCCGGGCGGGTCAACAAGGAGATCGAGGAGGCACTGCAAACGGGTGGCCAGTTGCGCTCCGAGTATCGCCTTGTGGGCGCCAACGGAGAGATCAGCTGGGTTGTCGCTTCCGGAAGGCCGCGCATGGGCCCGGATGGGCGTGCCGAGCGTTTTCCTGGCGTGGTGTTCGACGTTACTGAGCAACGCCGCATTGCCGAAGCCCTCCAGCAGAGCGAACTGCAATTTCGCACATTGGCGGACACCATGCCCCAAATGGTATGGTCCACACTGCCCAATGGCTATCACGATTACTATAATGCGCGCTGGTACGAGTTCACCGGCGTTCCCGTGGGCAGCACGGATGGCGAGGCCTGGAACGATATGTTCCATCCCGATGACCAGGAGCGCGCGCGCGAAGTCTGGATGCATTCGCTGCAGACCGGAGAACCCTACGAAATCGAGTACCGGCTCAAGCATCATAGCGGCGTTTACCGCTGGACGCTTGGTCTCGCACAGCCCATTCGCGATTCAGCGGGCAATATCGTGCGTTGGTTTGGCACCTGCACCGACATTCACCAGGCCAAGATCGCCGCCGAAGAACGCGAGCTTGTGGCCCAGGAACTAAGTCATCGCATCAAGAACATCTTCGCCGTTCTGAACGGCATCATCAGCCTTTCCGCACGCAGCCGGCCCGAGATCAAGCCCTATGCCGACGAACTACGGCAGCGCATTTTCGCCTTGGGAGAGGCACACGACTATATCCGTCCCCGCTCTCATGCCTCGGCTGCGGCCGGCGGCCGGGGTACGCTCAAGGAACTCGTAGAGCGGCTGATGCAGCCCTATCGGGCCGCCAATGGCGACAGGATGGAGATCATCGGCGATGATGTTGTGATCGACGATGCTGCCGCAACGCCCTTGGCCATGCTGTTCCACGAATTGGCCACCAATGCTGCCAAATATGGTTCATTGAGCGCCACGGAGGGCAGGGTGGTCCTCACCGGATCCCAGTCCGGCGATTACTACCACCTGTCCTGGAAAGAAATCGGGGGTCCCCCGCTCGAGGGAACAGCAGCTAAGGGCAGCTTTGGTTCAAGGATGATCGAGCTCAGCGTCCAGGGGCAGCTCAGTGGCAAGCTCGAGCGCTTCTGGGAGCCCGACGGCCTTCGGGTCGAGATCGACCTGCCCCTGCAAGGACTGCAACGCTCCGCTCGTCTGCAAAACTAGACAGCCTGGGCAAACAATTGTAGCCGGCGCGGCGGTGATGCATCGCCCGCCTGCCGCTGCGACACGGCAAAAGCCACAGCCGCACGCAGATCACTATCCGTAACAGGCTTTGGAAGAACGCCGATCGTTCCGGGTACACCCTGTCCCAATTGGGACGGATTGGCTGTCATGAACAGCACGGTAACGCCATGGGCTTCCGCCAAGGCCTTGCCAATTGCCATGCCGGTGGGGCCGTCGCGGAGGTTCAGGTCAACAAGGGCGACATCGCTTTCCGTGCCCAGCTCCAGCGCCGTCTGCCGGTCGGGAGCAATGCCCGCCGTTTGAAAGCCCATATCACCGATCACATGCTCGATCTCTGTCGCGACGAAGATCTCGTCTTCAACAACCAATATCCGACAAGTCATTCAAATCACTCTTCGACGCGCTGCCTTCTGGCACTCGACCGCTGCCTTGACGCGGCCAGCCCCGCTTATCGCACATAATGGTCGTGCCGCCATGCGGTTTGTGCGTCAGCATGCGATCAACTCACAACTACCGTGTTGGTGCCGCTTAGCGGAACATTAACCCTAATAAGTGATCAATAGCGCGTCACCCAATGGGTTTTGTTCTGGAGTCTTCCATGTCCCGCTCGCTGCTAGGCACCACTGCGATCCTCTCGCTCACTGCCGCCATGCCCGCCCTAGCCGCGGACTATTTCGGCAGCTTCCAGGAAATTCGCCCGGCTTATGCTCAGGACTGGGGCGTAGCAGAGGACTCCCTGCAGTTCGAAGCGGGTGTGCGTTACTGGTATTCCCTAGGCGAGCAGGAGCACAATATTGGTCCCAACTCGGAAACCATGAACACCAAAACCAATTCGGGCGAGGCGTTCGTGCGGATCGATGACAAGATGACCCGGTCCTACCTAGAAGCAACGGGCGGGTATGGTATTGCCCACGATGGCGACTACAGCACCAACGGTGGTGTGAGTCTGGATTTGCCCGCCGCTCGCCTGGGCTACATCGGCGCCGACTTCGGTTGGCTGCCCTTTGGCAGCGACAGTGCCAGCTTCGGTTTTGTTACGGGATACCAGTACACCAATGACTCTCCTGACACAGGCCGAGTTGATTTCACCACGGCCGAAACAGCGGGCGACATCTCGTGGTCCGATCAGACTGGTGATTGGAGCGTTGGTGGCGACAGCGAGATCAACAATTTCGACGTCCACGCCCTTAAGCTCGGCCTTGCTGGACGCTTTGACGCTGATGTGTTTGACATTACCGGCGAAGCTTACGCGACACCCTATGCTTGGGTAAGCGGTACATACGGCGCCTACGACGCCGGCTTCACAGACGGATATGCCGGCGGACCAAACGGAATGAGTTTTCTGCAGGGCTCGGCTGCCTCCATCAACGGGTTCGGCTACGGTGTCGGCGGCAAGCTGATGGTGGGCTTTCACCCCACGGAGAACCTGACCATCCGTGTGGGCGGCCGGGCGTCCTATCTTCAGGGTCAGTACGACGCCACCTATGACGTGGCAACTGTCACCCACCCCACCAGCAATCCCGACACGATAGACCCCGATACAGGTATGGCAATCCCAGCCGATCCAGCTTACGGACCGCCAACTCTGAGCCGTCAGACCTATATCAGTGACAACAATCCCTTCTCCATGCTTCGCTATGGCGGCCTGCTGGAAGTCTCCGGCCGCTTCTAGCACGGGAGCGGCAAGCGTCTTTGCCTGCTTGCCCTCCATCGGGTGAGGCGATAAGCCTTTGCGCGCGCCACCTTCGGCCGGCGCGCCAAGCTCTTACTCAGCCAGCGAGCCCGTATAGCAGTGACAGACCACCTCCGAATTGCGCTCGCCCAGCTCAATCCCAAGGTGGGGGACCTGCCTGGCAACCTCGCGCTGGCCCGCGCGGCACTGGATGACGCGATCGCCGCTGGTGCCGACATCCTGATGTTCCCCGAGCTGTTCCTGACCGGCTATTTTCCCGACGATCTGCTGTTCAAGCCCAAGTTCATCTCCGACGCAATGCAAGCGGCGCGCGATTTGGCTGCGCAAACCGCGGGCACCGATCTCGCGCTGATCTTGCCCAGCGTCTGGTTCGAGAAAGCCTGCCTCTACAACGCAGTGCTCGTTGCCGAAGGGGGCGAAATCACCGCCATCCGCTTCAAACGCGAACTGCCCGATGCCGACGTTTTTTATGAAAAGCGCTATTTCACGCCCGGCCCACCGCCCGATCCGGTGACCATCAAAGGCGTACCGATCGGCATCCCGATCTGCGAGGATATCTGGCACCCCAATGTGTGCGAACACCTCGCCATGCGCGGAGCGCAGCTCCTGCTCTGCCCCAATGGCTCGCCATTTTGGTCCAACAAGCAGCACATCCGCAAGGAACTGGTCCGTAACCGCGTTGCTGAGCACGACATCCCCTTGCTCTACCTCAATCAAGTCGGCGGTCAGGACGAACTGGTTTTCGATGGCGCATCCTTTGCCATGGAGCCGGGAAACAAACTGGCGTTCCAGGGCAAATCCTTCCAGCCCGATTTCATCGTCTCAGACTGGACCCTTGGCGAGAACGGCTGGACCTGCACAAATGGTCAGGTCACCGAGCTTCCCTCGCCAGATGAAGCACCCTGGATGGCCTGCGTGCTTGGCCTGCGCGATTATCTCCGCAAGAACGGCTTCAAGCATGTTGTTCTGGGCCTTTCCGGCGGCATAGACAGTGCTGTCGTCGCCGCCATGGCCGTCGATGCGTTGGGCGCGGAAAACGTGCATTGCATCATGCTGCCCTATCGCTACACCTCCGAAGCAAGCCTCAAGGACGCCAAGGATTGCGCCGAGCGTCTCGGCGTGCGCTACGACGTCGTCTCCATCGGTAACCCGGTGGACAACGCCCTGGCTGAACTCGCCCCCATCTTCGACAATCGCCCGGCAGACTTGGCGGAAGAAAACATCCAGTCCCGCATGCGTGGCCTTGTCCTTATGGCCGTCAGCAACAAGCTCGGCTCCATGCTCCTCACCACGGGCAATAAATCCGAGATGGGCGTGGGTTACGCCACCATCTATGGGGATATGAACGGCGGCTATAACCCCCTTAAGGACATGTTCAAGATGGAGGTCTATCGCCTCGCCGCCTGGCGCAACAGCCATCGCCCGGTCGATTGCCTGGGCCCCAAGGGCGATGTGATCCCGCAAGCCATCATCGACAAGGCGCCTAGCGCCGAACTGCGCCCTAACCAGACCGACCAGGATAGCCTGCCGCCTTATCCCGTGCTCGACGAAATCCTCACCGCCATCGTTGAGGACGAGCTGCCGCTCGAAACGCTGGTCGAGCGCGGGCACGATCGTGCGCTGGTTGAACGCATCGAGCGCCTGCTCAACCTCGCCGAATACAAGCGCCGCCAGTCCGCCCCCGGTCCCAAGCTGACCGTCAAGGCTTTCGGACTGGGCCGTCGCTATCCCATCACCAATGGCTACAAGGATCGGACCCTGGGATGACTGTTGTACGCTGGGCTCCTTCCCCCACAGGCCGCATCCATCTGGGCAATGCCCGGCCGGCCCTCCTGAACTGGTTCTATGCCCGTCGCAATGGCGGCCGCTATGTGCTGCGCATGGACGATACTGACCACGCTCGCTCCACGCGCGAATTCGCCGATGGCATCGAGGTCGATCTGGCCTGGCTCGGTGTCACGCCGGACCTGCTCGTGCGCCAGTCGGAGCGAACTGCGCTTTACGACGCGGCCAAGGAGCGCCTGATTGCAGCCGGCCGGCTCTATCCCTGCTATGAAACCGAGGACGAGCTGGACCGGCGCCGCAAGCGCGCCCGCGCGCTCAACAAGCCTCCGATCTATGATCGTGCAGCGCTCAAGCTGACTGACGAGGATCGTGCACGCCTCGAGGCGGAAGGCCGCAAGCCCCATTGGCGCTTCAAACTCGATGGCAAGCCCGTCCAGTTCGACGACCTCATCAAGGGGCCCCAGACCGTCAACACCGCTTCCATGTCCGACCCGGTACTGGTGCGAGAAGACGGCAGCTATCTCTATACGCTCCCCTCGGTCGTTGATGACATCGACCTTGGCATCACCCACGTGATCCGCGGGGAAGACCATGTCTCTAATACCGGCACGCAGATCGAAATCTTCGAAGCGCTTGGCGGCCAGATCCCGACCTTCGCGCACCATAATCTCCTGACCGACTCGGAAGGGCAGGGCTTCTCCAAGCGCCTGGGTTCGCAGTCCATCGCCGATTTCCGCGCCGAGGGCTACGAGCCCATGGCAATCGCCATCATGGCGTCGATCACCGGCACGAGCCTGCCTATCGAGACCTATGAAACGCTGGACGAAATCGCCAACCGTCTCGATTTCGGCATGATCTCCCACGGCGCCGCACGCTTCGATCCGGCTGAACTCGATACGCTCAACGCCCGCCTCCTGCACGCCATGCCCTATGAGGCTGTTCGGGCGCGCCTTTCAAGCCTGGGCCTCGAAGGAGAAGCAATCTGGCTCCTCCTGCGCGATAACCTTGGCAAGTTTGACGACATCAAGGAGCTTTCAAAGCTCGTCACCGGCCCTGTCGATCCAGTTGTCGCCGACGAAGATCGTGATTTCCTTGCCCTCGCCAAGGCGCTGCTTCCGCCCGAACCCTGGGATCAAACCACCTGGTCACACTGGACCGACGCGCTCAAGACAGCCACGGGCCGCAAGGGCAAGGCTCTCTTCCTGCCCCTGCGCCTCGCCTTGACCGGCCGGCACGATGGTCCCGAACTTAAGTCCCTGCTCCCGTTGGTTGGGCGTACGGCGTGTCTGGACCGACTACCCTGACCACCTTGTTTCCAAATTGCACCAGCCGCAGCTGATTATCCTGCGCGGCCTGAACCGGGCGTGATACAACAGTCTCGCCTGGGCCTGCAGGGCGCGGCCTGGGCAGGGGGACATCCACCAGATTTGCCGTTTCAAGCGGCGCCTGCATTGGTGTTTCGGCTGCGGCGATGGGCTGAACGCCGCGCGGGTCCCGCAAGGGCAGCGGGAAACGCTCGCCTCGCACCTCCAGCATGGCGCGCTCCGAGCCATCGCTTCCCGTCGCGACCGAGAGCGTTCCATCCGATTGCGGCTCCACCTTGCAGCTGGCCGATGGGCTGGTATCGAGCTCCGTGCGATATTTGAATGCGCTGGGCAGCGCTGTATAGGGCTCGCCATATTCATTGCGCATCTGCTCGGGCTCTTGGCCCGGATTGTCATAGAAATACAGCGCTACGGGCGTCGTGGTACAGCTCGCCTGGCAGGTCTGCGCGTCATTGACCACATAGTCCGGCAGCGTCGCATAGCTGATGGGCCAGAAATATCCGTCGCTCAGGCGAACGCACACGGTCCGCACCGTCCGGTAGCCCTGATAATCCCAATAGCCGCCACCATCGATCATCTGCCCGTCACTGAAATCGCCTTCCGAGGTCGTCCCGAAAATGCGATCGAACACCGACTGGCGGTCCTGGCTGAACGTTTCGCTCGAGCCCCGGTTCGAGCCGCATCCGAAGCGCGCCAGTTCCTGCAGAATGGCTTCCCGCTGCCCCGCAACGGCATTGGCCGATTCGACCTGCTGCCCCACTGAAGCTGCCACTTCGCGCAGGCGCAGCACTTCCCGTCCGATCTGCGTGCAACGCGGCGTCAGCGTCCGCCCCGCCTTGGCATCGTCGTTACAACCCTCGCGAATGTAGCGGCTTTCCATCTGCTGTACGTCGCGCGCAGCACTCCGCGCCGCCTGGGAATTTCCGCCCATCTGGCGGAAGTCGCCGTTCCGGTCGACCTGGCGCAGCATGTTTTCGAGCCGGGCGCATTGCGCCGCCTGCGCATAGGCCGTCTCGATGTCCAGCACGAGGCAGAAAGCCGCAAGCACCAGCGCAAAAAGGGCGCGTCCAAAATTCCTGCCTGGCTTTATCATGAGATCCCGTGATGTGATGGGTGGCGCATCGCGAAGAAGCTCTTAAGAGAACGCTAGGGCCGCTCACAACATTATAGGGACGGCGAGGGTAGGGCAAAAGCGCTACACGGTCACACCAGCAGAGAAATGAACCAATGAAGCTTGCAACGCTCAGAAACGGCCGCCCCGATGGACAGCTGGTTGTGCTTTCCAGTGATTTGAGCCGCTTTGTTTCGGCCGGTCGAATCGCCATGAATCTGCAAGCGGCGCTTGACGATTGGGACCGCTCTCGCGAGGCATTAACGGCCTTGGCCGCCCAACTGGACGCCGGCGCCATTTCGGGTCAGCCTTTCCAGCCATCCGAAGCCTTGGCCCCGCTCCCCCGCGCCTATCAATGGATCGACGGCTCCGGCTATCTCAGCCATCTCGAACGCGTCCGCAGCCTCAAGGGCAGCAAGGATGCCGAACTACAATCGGACCGGCCTCTGCTCTATCAGGGCGCCTCGGACTCCCTTTCCGCTCCTCACGATCCCATAATCGCCACCAGCCCCGATCTTGCCATCGACTTCGAAGCCGAAGTCGCGGTCATCACCGGCCCGGTAGGCATGGGCGCCAATCGCGAACAGGCCGCAGCCGCTATTCGCCTTGTCACTATCTGCAATGACGTATCGCTGCGCCGCCTTGTTCTGGACGACCTCCAGAATGGCTTCGGCTTTTTCCACGCCAAGCCCTCCACCGCCTTTGCTCCCGTCGTGATTACGCCCGATCAACTCGGTAGCGCCTGGCGTGACAATCGCCTCCATCTTCCCGTCCGCATCGAGGTGAATGGCGCGCTTTATGGCCAACCCAATGCCGGCACCGATGTCCACTTCGACTTCGCCGACCTCATCGTCGAAGCCGCCCGCACCCGCAATCTCGCTTGTGGCACCATCGTGGGCGGCGGCACTGTCTCTAATCGCCACGACGAAGCCCTCCCCATCAAGAAGGATGGCATCGGCTTTGCCTGTATTGCCGAAGCGCGGACGGTCGAAAAACTGAAATACGGCCGGGCCCGCACGCCATTCCTCAAAGATGGTGATACCGTCCGCATCAGCGCAATAGGCGCAGACGGAAGCTCCGTCTTCGGTGCCATCACCCAGAAGGTGTCGGTGATCTAGCGCGGCCTGCGGCAATACGTCGTCACCTGATCCGATAACATTCCCGTGTACTCGTTGGGGGCGTCACAGAGCCGTGCCACTCTCCGCAGCGCCTGACACAAAGCTGTCCGGCTATCGCATTGAGGGTGCAGTTGATGTCGATCAGAAAAATAACGACCTTGGCCTTGGCTGGTTTGATGAGCGTGGGCATAGTAGCTGCCTTCGCACAGGATGCTTTCGTGGCGCCGACCACGCCCGAAGAGGCAGTAGAGGCGCGCCAAGCCACCATGAAGGAAAATGGTGCAACCCTGCGCACGGCCGCTCAGCTCAGCGGCGCTGAGGCTGTCGCCGCCATGCAGACCCTGCTGGATAACTACACAAACATACCCGCCCTGTTCCCCGAAGATTCTGCGGTTGGTGACAGCAAGGCGCTGCCCGTAATCTGGGAAAATTGGGAAGAATTCACGGCCATTGTCGAAAGCGGCCGCTCTGCTGCCGAAGCCGGCCTTGCCGCTGCCGAAGCGGGTGATGCCGCGGCTTATGGCGAAGCTGTCAAGGCGATTGGCGCCACCTGTGGCCAGTGCCACCAGCAGTTCCGCGCCGCGCAGAGCTGAAGAATGCCTCCAAGGCAATTGGCGGTCCTCTGGGGCCGCCTTTTTTGTTTGCGCTTGATTTCTGCGCCCGTTCCGGTCACAACAGCCGCATGAAGACCGGTATCATTCTGATTAACCGCTGCATTATTACCTGCTAACCACTCGTTGGCGGCGCGGTCTTCTTCACCCACAATTCTGATACCTGAAGAGCCAAGCAGCCCGCGACTTTTCGCATGGCCACGATCTTTGGGACGATGATGTCGGGCACACCACAACTCACCCTCTACAATACGCTTACGCGCACCAAGGAAGCCTTCACGCCCTTGGACCCCAGCAATGTGCGTATGTATGTGTGCGGCCCCACCGTTTACGACTTCGCCCATATCGGCAATGCGCGCCCGGTGATCGTGTTCGATCTGCTCTTCCGGCTGCTGCGGCATGTCTATGGCGCAGACCACGTCACCTATGTCCGCAACATCACTGACGTCGATGACAAGATCAACGCCCGCGCATTGCGCGACTTCCCTGATCTGCCGCTCAACGAAGCCATCCGCCGGGTCACCGAGAAAACCGAAGCGCAGTTCCTGTCCGACGTGTCAGCCCTCGGCACCCTGCCGCCGACCGTCCAACCTCGCGCCACGGACAACATCGGGGAAATGCAAACCCTGATCGCTGAATTGATCAGGCGCGATCACGCCTATAATGCCGCCGGCGAAGTCCTTTTCGCCGTTGATACCATGCCTGACTATGGCCAGCTCTCGGGCCGCAATCTGGAAGACAATCTCGCCGGCGCCCGCGTGGCCGTCGACCGGCACAAGAAGAACCCCGCCGATTTCGTGCTCTGGAAGCAATCGGCAGACAACGAGCCGGGCTGGGATAGCCCATGGGGCAGGGGCCGGCCGGGCTGGCACATTGAATGCTCAGCCATGAGCGAGCGCTATCTTGGACAAACCTTCGATATTCATGGCGGCGGTCTCGACCTTATCTTCCCGCACCACGAGAATGAGATCGCCCAATCCCGCTGCGCCCACGGCACCCATGCCATGGCGCAGGTGTGGATGCACAATGGCTTTCTTCAGGTCGAAGGCCAGAAGATGAGCAAGAGCCTGGGCAATTTCATCACCATCAACGACCTCCTGCAGACCGGTGCCATGGGCGGCCACGCCTGGCACGGCGAAGTTCTGCGCCTTGCCATGCTGATGACCCATTATCGCGAGCCCATCGATTTCTCGCTCAAGCGTCTCGAAGAAGCCGAAAGCAAGCTGCGCAATTGGCAGCAGGCTGCCTGGGGCGCTGAGATCAGCGAATCGGGCCAGCCCGATGCTTCCGTGGTCAAGGAACTGGCAGACGATCTCAACTTCCACCGCGCCAGCGTTGCGCTCGATTTCATCGCCAAGCGCGCCAACCGGAACGAGGGCGACGCCAAGCATTGCCTCGCCGCAACTCTCCGCTTCCTCGGCTTCAGCCTTGATTCCCTCCTCACCTCCGACGAGGGCTGGGAAGAGCCGGCTCATATCGCCACCGCGATCGCCGAACGCCTGGCTGCCCTCAACAACAAGGATTTCGCCCGCGCCGACGCCATCCGCAACGAGCTGGCCGAGCAGGGCATAGCGCTGATGGACTACAAGGACGAAACTGGCGAGCGCCGCACCAGATGGGAAGTCAAGCGATGACGCAGGCCTATTCCGGCGGCTGCCAGTGCGGCGCCATTCGCTATCGCTTCACGCAAAGCCCATCCGGCGCTCATATCTGCCATTGCCGCATGTGCCAAAAAGCCTTCGGTGCCTTCTACGCGCCGCTGGTCGGCGGCCCGCGCGACAGCTTCGAAATCACGCGCGGGGCGCTTGGCACTTTCATGTCCTCCGACCAGGCCGAACGCGGCTTCTGCCCCCGATGCGGCACCCCGCTCACCTTCCGCTACATCGATAGTGACCGCATCTCTGTTTCCATTGGCTCCCTCGACAATCTCGAAGCCTTCCCACCTGAGGATCAGCACGGCATCGAGAGCCGCCTGAGCTGGGTCAACGATCTCGGCCATCTGCCCGATCATCCACCCACCGAGGGGGAAAACGAGCATGCCGATTTCATCCAGTCCACCAACCACCAGCACCCCGACCACGACACCGAACGCTGGCCCGAGTAGATCATGCCCAAAGAACGCCTCTACATCTTTGACACGACGCTGCGCGACGGCGCACAAACGGCTGGGATCGAGTTTTCTCTGGAAGACAAGATTTCCATTTGCCGCCTGCTCGAAGACCTTGGCGTTGACTACATCGAGGGCGGCTATCCCGGCGCCAATCCGGTGGACACCGAGTTTTTCGAAACCAACCGGACCCACACCGCCACCTTCACCGCCTTCGGCATGACCAAGCGGGCAGGGCGCTCTGTCGAGAACGACCCCGGCGTTCAGGCTCTTCTCAATTCCCAAGCCAAGGCGGTTTGCTTCGTCGCCAAGACGTGGGACCACCAGGTCCGCCTTGCGCTTGAACTATCGCTCGAGGAAAACCTGCAAAACCTGCGCGAAACCGTAAGCGCCGCCGTCGCGAGCGGCAAGGAAGCCCTGATCGATTGCGAACACTTCTTTGACGGCTTCAAGGCCAATTCGGATTATGCGCTAGCCTGCGTGTCCACGGCACTCGACGCCGGGGCACGCTGGGTCGTACTTTGCGACACCAATGGCGGCACCATGCCTTCTGAAATCAGGGACATCGTGGGCAAGGTTCTTGCCGTCGCCCCCGGCAGCAAGATCGGCATCCACGCCCATGACGATACCGGCCAAGCCGTCGCCAACACCCTCGCTGCCGTGGAAGCTGGCGTCCGCCAGATTCAGGGCACGCTCAATGGCATAGGCGAGCGCTGCGGCAATGCCAATCTGATCACCATCATCCCAACGCTTGTGCTCAAGCCCATCTTCGCCGACCGCTTCGAAACCGGCATCGATGCGTCGCGCCTTGAACAGCTGACCCACATCTCTCGCGCTTTTGACGACAGGCTAAACCGCGCCCCGTCTAAGCAGGCACCCTATGTCGGCGCGTCCGCCTTCGCCACCAAGGCGGGTATCCACGCCTCGGCCCTGCTTAAGGATTCCTCCACCTATGAGCATGTGCCGCCCGAGAGCGTTGGCAATGAGCGCTCCATCATGGTCAGCCAGCAGGCCGGAAAATCCAACTTGCTGACGGCCCTGGCCCGCCACAATATCCATCTCGCCAAGGACGACCGGCGCCTCGAAAAGCTCCTCGCCACCGTCAAGGACCGTGAAGCCCGCGGCTATTCCTATGATGGTGCCGACGCATCCTTTGCCGTCCTCGCCCATGAAGTGCTGGGCACCTTGCCCAATTACTTCCAGGTCGAAAACTATCGCACCAGCGTTGAGCGCCGCCACAATTCGCAAGGCGAGGAGATCACCGTTACCGAAGCGGTGGTGAAAATCCGCGTCGAGGGTGAATTGCTGATGTCCGTCGCTGAAGGCAATGGCCCGGTCAACGCCCTGGACTTGGCCATGCGCAAGGATCTCGGCAAATATTCCTCCCGCATCGAGGATCTCGAACTCGTCGATTTCAAGGTCCGCATCCTGGATGGCGGCACGGGCGCGGTCACCCGTGTGCTGGTCGAAAGCCGCGATGGCACTGGCGAGCGCTGGTACACGATCGGCGTATCGCCCAACATCATTGATGCATCATTTGAAGCTCTATATGAATCGATTACCTACAAGCTGTTGAAAACTGAAGCGGCACAGAAAACAACAGAACTGGTGGCTTAACTGGATGGCGTGGGCCATCCTCCGGAGGACGAACTGGCCGATACCGTTCCGAAACAACCTCTTGCTCTGACGCTTGGAGCAGCGGCTGTAACCCTTGTCGTGATTATTGGTGTGCTTGCTGGCCCATCCGTCGTCTACTGCTTCAATGCCGAAGGCGGCATGGGACAATGCCTGCGTGGGCAGATGGTCCAGTCTGGCCTCCTCCGCCAGCCCGAGATAGCCGCAGTAGACCCTGCACCCACCAGCCAGCCTCTTGCCGCTCCCGCAACATCGGAACCGGAAACGGGCATCGCTGAACCAGCGCTGGATGCCACCCCGCCTGCCACCCCCGATAGCGACAGCGTTGTCGCCGCAACTTTTGGCCTCCTGCGCGCTGAACCCGATGGCTCCGTCGTTATCGCGGGCAGCGGCACGCCGGGCTCCGAGGTGGAAGTTTTTGCTAATGACGACCTGCTGGGAACGGCAATGGTCGAACCTAATGGCGATTGGGTCTTTGTTCCCGCCACCCCACTCAGGCCTGGCGAACTCGAGATTACCTTGGGCGAGGCCGGTAAGCCTGGCCGCGCGGCTGAATCCATTGTCGTTGCCATCAATGAAGACCGGACCAGCCAGCCCCTAGTAGTTGCCAGCAAACCCGGCGCCCCCAGCGAAATCCTCCAGGGCCCCGAAGAAGACACCCAGATCGCCTCGGCCGAGCCTGCACCCGCAGCTGCGCCTGCTGCGGCACCCGCCGCCCCAAGCCCGGCTCCCGATGCCGAGCCCGAACCCGCCGTCGCCACAGCGCCCGAGCCAGTCGAGCCGCCTGCGACCCAAGCGCTGGCTACGCCAGATGTAAGCGCGGATCCGCAGAACACCCCGCCTGCTCCTCAGCCCGAAGCTCCTGTCGAGCCAGAAGTAGCGGAACCAGCACCCTCAGAGGCTTCACAGCCCCCTGAAGCAAGCGTAGCCAGCGCCGATCCTGCACCTGAAACCCCAGCGCCCGCCACGCATTCGCTTGGCAGCACCCCGCCCACCATCGACGCTGTCGAGATCGAAGGCGATCGGACATTCTTTGCCGGCGCTGGTCCCGAAGGCGCCGACATCCGGCTCTATGTGGATGACCAGTTCATCGCCGACGCCGAGGTGTCCGGCGGACGTTGGCTCGTGGAAGCCGGCCCCGTCCTTGACCAGCCCAGCCAGCGCGTCCGCATCGACATGCTCCAGCCGGGCACGGCCGATGTCGCTGCGCGCGCAGAGGTCAACTTCGTGGTGGAATTACCCGCCGAAGAACCGGTCGCTATCGCTCAGGCCGACGCCCCTGCGCCAGCATCAACGCCCGCACCATCCACCGAAGCTCCAGCTGCTCCCGCAGCCGAGCCCCAGGCTCCACTGCCGGCGGAGTCCGTTGACCCAGCGCAACAGCCCGCTGCAGCACCTCCATCTGCCCCGATCCAGCAGCAGACCCCACAGCCAAGTGCCCCCGCTGCCCAGTCAGCCGCACCAGCCGAGCCAGCCGCACCAGCCGAGCAAACCGCTAGAGCAACCGAAGCCGCTACGCCTCAGCCCCAGGCTCCCCAGCCAAGCGCCCCCGCGCCTCAGCCGGCTGAACCTGCCGCAGTTTCATCTGCTCCTGCAGTGGCAGAACAGCCAGCTACTGCTCCTGCCGTGCCACAACAGCCAGCTGCGCCGCCAGAGCCTCCGGCGGAAGCAGCTAACACGGTTGAGCCCGCGCCGGCAGCCCAACCCGAAGCCGAGCCCGTGGCTGCAGCGAGCGCCCCGCCAGCAGCCGAACCGAGCCAGACTGCGGAGACCCCAGCTGCAAGCGCGTCTGCCGAACCCATCTCCGAGCCCACCCCTCCGGACAATCCAGCCTCGGCTGACGCTGAGATCCCCACCATGGTGGCCGTGTCAGTGGGCGGCCCGGATGCGGAACGCTTTGCCGCCGGCAAGGCTATCATCCGGCGCGGCGACAACCTCTGGACCATTGCGCGCCGCGTCTATGGCCAGGGCGTCAAATACACCACCATCTACGAGGCAAACACCGGCCAGATCCGCGATCCCAACCGGATCTACCCGGGCCAGGTCTTTGCCCTGCCGGAAGATGCGGCAAACTGAGGACAAAATGGCCCGCCTGCGTGCGGGCCATTGATTTTTCGGTGGGCAACGCCCATTTCTATCGTAATTCACCGATCAACGCAGTCGAGCGCCATGCAAGACGACGATATTGCCACAATCATGCGAGCCCTGGGCCATCCGGTCCGCCTCCACATTCTGCGCATCCTGGCCAAGCAGCAGCGCGGCGAATGCTGCTGCGCAGACGTGACCGAGGAACTACCGCTCGCCCAATCCACCGTCAGCCAGCACATCAAGGTCCTGCTCGACGCCGGTCTCATCGAGCGCAAGCCGCGTGGCACGCGCAACTGCTACATCGTGCAGCATGAGCGCCTCGCCGCCCTCGGCTCGGCCTTCTCCGGCATGGTGGCTAAACTGGGTCCCGCTGCGGCCAAACTGGAATCGGAACCCGCCTGATGGCCCTGGACAATGCTGAAAAGAAGCCCTCCGTCAGCGCGGAGGAGGGCTCGGTATTCTCCACGGTCCGCAATTTATGGGCTTACATGTGGCCAGCCGACCGCCCTGATCTGCGGCTCCGGGTTGTTCTCGCCATCGGCGCGCTGCTCCTGAGTAAAGTCGCGACGACCCTGATCCCCTTCGCCTACAAGGGCATCATCGACAGCCTTGATACGGGCTCACCCGATAGCGGCGTCATCCTTGGGCTCGCCGTGCCGATCGTCTTGGTCATCGCCTATGTGCTGGGCAATGTCCTGGACGCAGGCTTCCAGCAATTGCGCGATGTCCTCTTCGCCAGCGTCGGCCAAAACGCCGTGCGCAAGCTGGCCCTGCGCACCTTCCACCACCTACATCGCCTCTCGCTACGCTTTCATCTGGCGCGCCGAACGGGTGGTTTGAGCCGCGTCATCGAGCGCGGCACCAAGGGCATCGAAACCATCGTGCGCTTCACGATGCTCAACATCGCGCCCACCCTGGTGGAGTTCCTGATCACCGCCGTGATCTTCGTGTGGCTCTTCGGGGTCAGCTATCTCGGCGTACTCGTGGTGATGATCTGGGGCTATCTTTACTTCACCATCAAGGCGTCCAACTGGCGCATCGCCATTCGCCGCGACATGAACCAGTCCGATACAGACGCCAATGGCAAGGCCATCGACTCGCTGCTCAACTTCGAAACGGTGAAATATTTCGCCAACGAAGACATGGAAGCACGCCGCTACGACGCCTCCATGGCCGGCTATGAACGCTCCGCCATCCGCATCTGGACCTCGCTGGGCTTCCTCAATTTCGGCCAGGCCGTCATCTTCTATGGCGGTTTCCTCGTCATCTCCGTCATGGCCATCAATGGCGTCATGAACGGCACGTTGACCCTTGGCGATTTTGTCCTGCTCAACACCTTCCTGATGCAGGTTTATCGCCCGCTCAACTTCATTGGCTTCGTATATCGC
Source organism: Devosia submarina (assembly GCF_003056345.1). Classification (GTDB taxonomy): domain Bacteria; phylum Pseudomonadota; class Alphaproteobacteria; order Rhizobiales; family Devosiaceae; genus Devosia; species Devosia submarina. Next base: position 535,906 of record NZ_PYWB01000001.1, read on the forward strand.
GAGCTGCGCCAGGGCCTCACCGATATCGAGGAGATGTTCAAGCTCCTCGACCAGGATCCCGAAATCGAAGACCGTCCCGGTGCCAAACCGCTTAGGATTACCGGCCCGGTGATCCGCTTCGACAACGTCACCTTCCACTACGATCCCGACCGCCCCATCCTCAAGGGCGTCAGCTTCGAAGTGCCCGCGGGCAAGACCGTCGCCATTGTCGGCCCCACCGGCGCCGGCAAGTCCACCATTTCGCGCCTGCTTTACCGCTTCTACGACGTCACGGGCGGCGCCATCACCATCGACGGGCAGGACTTGCGCAACGTCACCCAGCAATCGCTGCGCAATTCTATCGGCATGGTCCCGCAGGATACGGTCCTCTTCAACGATACCATTGGCTACAACATCGAATATGGTCGCCCCGGCGCCTCCGAAGAGGAAATCCGCTCTGCTGCCGCCATGGCACAGGTCGGCCCCTTTATCGAAACCCTGCCCAAGGGCTATGACACGCCCGTAGGCGAACGCGGCCTCAAGCTCTCCGGCGGGGAAAAGCAGCGCGTTGCCATCGCCCGCACGATCCTGAAATCCCCGTCCATCTTGATCCTGGATGAAGCAACATCGGCTCTCGACACCAAGACCGAGCGCGACATCCAGTCAGCTCTCGACGTGGTCTCCCAAAACCGCACCACGGTTGTGATTGCCCACCGCCTCTCCACCGTCGTCAACGCCGACGAAATCCTGGTGCTGCGCGACGGCGTCGTGGCCGAACGCGGCAACCACCTTGCCCTGCTGCAAAAGGACGGCCTTTACGCCCAGATGTGGAACCGCCAGCGCGAAGCCACCGAAGCTGAAGAAAAGCTCCTCCAAACCGCCAACGATCCCGAGGGCTTCGTCAAGCGCGGCACCCCTGCGGCTGAATAAAGCCGTCAGGCAGCCAGGACCATTTCGCTCTGAATGGCTGCCATGACGCTGGGTTGATTATGCCCGAGCAGCTGAAATGCGCTGTTGGTCGTGCCGTGCTGCATGGCGCTGACCACTTCCAGCACATGGACGCTCAAGAGTGGCCCGCGTACCCCGCGCTGTCGCAGGGCTGCGAGACCTTGCAGCACGGCCTGGCCCGAAGGAGCGGCATCATAGATTCCGGCAGGGTGGGGCAGGGGCGGCACATTCTGCTCCGAAAGGACAATCTGCTCAGCTCCCACGCCAGCTGCATTCAGGGCCTTGTGGTGGACATCACGCAAAGCCCTGCGGAAATCCGCTCCGCTGATGCCGAGCTTGCTGAACACTCGCTTCGCCGATCCGTCCGAAAGGTCCAACGCCGCCAGCACGAAGTGCTCCGCTCCAGGCCGTCCCTGATGTTGCTCATGGGCGGCCGCCTCTGCTCGCTCGCAAAGCGTCTTGATCGTACCCATATCGGCAAAGCGCTGCTTAAGCTTGTTGAACATCTTATGTCCCTCAGATCTTGGTTGTGGGATCGATGCTCGACAACCGCTTGTGCGCAGCTTGCTTGCTGACGCCAAGCGCCTGGGCAATACGCGCCCAGGACCATCCCTGCGCCAGCGCGTCACGCACGGCTTTGCGTTCCAGCCGATTAGCCATTAGGCGCAGGGCAACGACCTGCGCAAAGCTGGCGTCTGGGTCATCATCGCGATTGTGGTCAGCATCATCCATGCGTCAACCATAGTTGACGCTCGCCCTGTTGTCAACCTTTATTGACGAACAGGGATCAGGTACCTGACTTTAGAGGCGAGAAGAAGGCCGTGTCAGCGCCCGGAAATGTTCTGGAGACAGCACCACTCCCACATCAGCGCCGTCCTTTTGGATGCGCACCGGCTCCCGGGCAGCGTCCTTCAGCAGGGCTTCGAATTGCGTATCGAGATCCTTGACTTTCTTGACCGGCATGAAGCTATTCCCTTGTTGGATGCCCATCCGAAGTACAACGGAAAAGGCCCGCATCGCTGCGGGCCTTCTGCTTAGCTGGAAGCCCTATTCGGCCGCTTCGGGCCGCACATCGGGCCCATCCTTGTTGCTCGCCAGCCCCTCGTTCTTGCTGACGATATACCGCTTGGTGCCATCGGCATCAGCAGGGATCTCCACCGCCAGCCCGTCAAAGCCTGCCGGCACAGCCATCTGGGGCTGCCGCCCGCGTCCAGTTGCAAACCGACCGAGCCGGCCGAACTGGTGGCCGATCCACTTGATCTGCCCCCACATCACGTTCGGTGCAGTCACCATAACCGGCACCATCACCAGCGTCAGCATGGTCGATACAAACAATCCTGACACCAATGCTGCCGACAAATGAATGAACCAGGAACCAGCCAGACCACCCACCACCACTTCGCGGCGGATGAAGTCGAACTCGATATTAAGCGCCATCGGGATGACGCCCAGCGCCGTCACCGTTGCCGTGAGCAGCACAGGCCGCACACGCTGGCTGATGGTGATCAGCATGGCCTTGACGGGCTCCACATGCTCGTCGCGATGGTAGTGGTTGTAGGTGTCGATCAGCACGATGCCGTTTTTCACCACAATACCCGCCAGCGCCACGATGCCCAGGCCCGTCATGATGGCCGAGAAGCTCATTCCCGTGACCACCATGCCCAGCATCACGCCCGCAATCGACATCACAACCGTCATCAGCGTCACAACGACCTGATAGAAGCTGTTGTATTCGATCAGCAAGATCAGCGCGATCAGGGCGAGAGCCGCCGCAAGCGCCACCACGATAAAGGCGTTGGTATCATCAACCTGTTCGGCCGCGCCGCCATAAACGATCTCGACGCTTGCCGGCCATTCCTGCGTTTGCTGCCATTCCTGCAACTGCGCGATCTTGGCGTCCGCTGCTACGCCCTCGGTCAGGTTCGCCGCAACAGTCATGGCGTAAACGCCATTGCGTCGTTCGATGTTGGCGACCTTCGGCACGGCCTGGCGATCGATGAAGTTGGAAACCGGCACCAACCCTTGGGCGGTGACGACTCGCAGGGAGTCAAGCGCATCGAAAGTCCGCTCGCCTTCGGGCAGGCGCACCCGGATGTCGAGTTCTTCATCCGTGCCGTCGTCGGGGCGATAGCTCCCGAGCTTCACGCCCGAGGTGACCAACTGCACATAGGGCGAGAGCTCCCGCACGCCGATGCCATATTGGGCAGCGGCTTCGCGGTCGATCGTCACCTGCCAGTCAATACCCGGGGCAGGGCGGCCGTCTTCCACGTCGATGGTATCGCCCAGCTCGTTTTCCACATAATCACGCAGCTTGGCTACCGCCGGGGCAATGTCGTTGTAGACCGTGCCTTCCACCCGCAGATTGATCGCTTTGCCCGCAGGAGGCCCATTCTCCTGCGCTGCGATCTGCACCTCGAGCCCGGAAATGTCCGCCACCCGGTCACGGATGTTCTGGAAGATTTCGGCGGCCTTGACGCGCTCGTTGTAGGGCATCAGCTGCAAATTGAACGAGCCGATCGTGTCGGGCGGTGCCGCACTGCTCAGCCCACCATCCGCTCCGCTGCCACCAAAGCTCATGATGACGTCCTGGATGCCCTGCACCTGCAGGATTTCCTGTTCGACCTCAGCAAGCAGATCGCGGATCTCGATTGGCGAGTAATTGCCGCGCGTGATGACGTTCACCGTCCCGAACTCAGGCTCGGAGGCCGGAAAGGCCTCCGTGCCCGTCGGGTTCATGATGTAGGCGGCAAACATCATAGCGATCAGGACGAACCCGACAGCCAGCGTTGCCACGGGCCAGCGGATCAGGTGCTCCATCGTGCGGACATAGAAGCCTGTCACCCCGCGCACCTTCTTGGGATCGAACTTGTCGGCATACATCACGATGTCAGCCGCTTCCTTCGCCTTGGGGTCCACATGAGTGGAGGCAATGAAGGCGCCGATGATCGGCATGAAGATCAACGCGGAGACGAGCGAGGCCACCATCACAACGATTACGATGATCGGCAGATAGCTCATGAACTTGCCGATAATGCCCGGCCAGAACAGCAGGGGCACAAACGCGCCCAAAGTCGTGAGCGTGGCCGAAACCACTGGCACGAACATCTTACGCGCTGCAAGAATGAAGGCCTCCTTTTTGGGAACGCCCTCCATCAGCTTGCGCTCGGCATATTCCACCACCACGATCGGGTCGTCCACCAGCACGCCCACCGCTAGTACAAGCCCGAACATGATCATCATGTTGATCGTCATGCCCATCATCTGCACGACCAGGAACGCGATCATGAACGAGATCGGGATCGACATGCCGATCATGATCGCCGGCCGGACGCCCAGCGTGGCCACGCAGGTGATCAACACCAGTGCCACGGCGGTCAAGACGGCTGCTTCCAGCGAGCGGAACAGATTGCGGGTCGTATCGGCCTGGTCGATCAGGAAACTGGTTTGAACGCCTTGCGGCCAGTCGGCCGTAAAGGCTTCTGTCGTGGCTCGCACATTCTCGGAAATAGTGATGACATTGGTGCCGAGCTTTTTGACCACGCCGAGCGTGATCGCCGGCTGCCCGTTCACATTGGCATAGGACGTTGCGTCCTCGAATGTGCGGGTAATGGTTGCCACGTCGCCAAAGGTCACCACCGTGTCGCCGGCCGTCTTGAGCGGCAGGGAATAAACGTCGGCCGCGCTCTTGATCAGGCCCGGAACTTCAACGTTGAACGAACCCTGGCCCGTGTCCAGCGTGCCGCCCGGGACCACCATGTTGTTTTTGGCCAGGGCATCAAACAGCTGCGACGCCGTAAGGTCATAGGCCTCGAGGCGCACAAGGTCGATCTGGACTTCCAGCACTTCATCGCGTGATCCCGAGAGCGTAACGCTCTGCACATCGCCCATGCTTTCGAGTTCGTCCTGCAAATCCTTGGCGCGGCGCACCAGCTCGCGTTCGGGCACCGAACCATAAACCGCAACCGAAATGGTCGGCATGTCGGTGAACGAGATTTCCCGCACGATCGGCTCGTCGGCATCGGCCGGCAATTCGGCAGAAACGCCATCAAGCGCCGCGCGAACATCGCTCAGCGCCTGGTCCTTGTCGGCATTGACGTTGAACTCAAGGAAAACGCCGGCATGTCCGGTGGTCGAGGTGGAGGTATAATTCTCCAGATCATCGACATCCTTGATGCGATCCTCGATCGGCTTGGTCAGCAGCGTCTCGGCGTCGCGCGGTGAAACGCCGGTCTGGGTCACCGAGACATAGAAATAGGGGATGTCGATCGCCGGGAAGCTTTCCTTGGGCAAGGAAAGATAGGCTGAAAGGCCTGCTCCCAGCAGAAGCACCATGACCGTGAGGATGACGCGCGGCATCCTCAGCAAGCGTTCAAGGAAATCGATCATGCTGGTGTCCCTTCAGCATCGGTTCCGGCAACAGGCACGTTGGTGGCGTTGACGGCCTGGCCATCAACGACATATTCTTGGCCCACGGTGATCACGTCGGCCGATGCGGGCAGGCCCAGCACCCACACGCCGTCGCGCGTGTCGCTGGAAATGGTGATGGGCACGAACTTGGCCTTGCCATCCGCCACCGTGCTCACGCCCAGGACGCCATCTTCGTTCAGCGTCAGGACAGATTGTGGCAGCAGGTGCGCTGGCGCGGAGCCCATATTAACCGTAGCAGTCGCCGTGATGCCGTCGCGAATGGCGCCATCATCATTGGGGATCTCGATTTCGACCGCAAAGGAACGCGTCGCCGGATCGGCGGTGGACGAGATAAACGTCACCTTGCCCTTGGCATTCTGCCCCGTGATAGTGGCAACATCAGCCTCCAGCCCGAGCTTGGCCAGGCCGATACGCGCTTCCGGCACCTGGCCGATAAAGACCATCGGGTTGAGCTGAACAATGGTCGCGCATGGCTGACCCATGGGCAGCATCGAGCCGGCAACGGCCAGTGGATCCTGCACAACCCCGGCCACTTTGGCCTTGATCTCGGTGCGCTCCAGTTCCGCCTCGGCATTGTCCAGGGCCGCCTGTGCAGTGGTCACCTGCGCCTCGGCAGCGCTTACCGCGACCTGCGTGGCGCGTGCCGTATTAGGCGGCGCCAAGCCTTTGTCGCGCAGCTCCTGATTGGTCTCGAAATCTGCCTGCGCCTGCTCGAGCGCGGCTTCTGCCTGGGCAAGCCCAGCTTGGGCCTGCGCAACAGCTGCGGCGCGCGTACCCTGGTCCAGCGTGCACAGCAGATCGCCAACAGCGACATCCTGCCCCTTGCTGACATGCACCACGTCAACGATGCCCGACGTTTCGGCGACAGCGCCAACGCTCGACTTAGCCTGCGTACGCCCGCGCAGCGGCACTTCGATGGGCATGGCCTGCGCTACATAGGTCGATGTGCGAACCGACTGCAGATTGGTCTGGCCACCCATTTCCTGCTCGTTGCGCTGGGCAATGGTCAGGTGCGGATTGGGTCCGTGGGCCTCGGCATGTTCTGCCAGCACCCCCGCTTCGGCAAGCTGGGTGGCAATCGGCCCATGTTCCTCGCCCTCGATCACCGAAATGATCGGGCGCTCGCCCTTACCGGGGCCATTGCCCCCCATAACGAGAGTGCCGGTAGCCAACCAGCCACCGGCCAGAACAAGGATCAGGAACGCGACCCCATAAGAAAACAATGCACGCATGATGAAGTCGCCCCCTATTCAGCCGCGTCTTTATTTGGCTCGGCTCGCGCCAATTCTATGAGTTCGTGCATATGGGCGCGCGTGTGCTGCTCTGCAACGGCCATGACTGTGCGCCCATAATTTATGATCCAGGATTCAGCAGCATTGGCACTGCACTGTTCCAGTGCCTCGTCCAGATGCTTGCGCTTTTCGGTGGTCCGATCGAGGAATTCCTGCGCCCTTTGCTCCACCAGATCGCGCGGCAAGATATGGGCAAACCTGGCAAAAAGCAGAAACGGGCTGCGGAAAATGTCGGGCCCGAGCGCTTCGGTTAACTCAGCCGCGAAAGCCTGCCGGCCGGCTTCTGTGATGGAATAGATTTTTTTTGCAGGCTTGCCGTCCTGCGGCTCGATGCGGCTGGTTACCAGTCCATCATCCTCGAGCCTGGCCAGCGCGGGATAGATAGAGCCAAAGCTCGCCTCGAGGAAATAGGAGCATTCTCCTTCGGTGCAATTCCGCCGGATCTCATATCCGGTGGCGTCGCCCTCAAAAAGGATCGACAAACAAAGCGTACGAACGTTCATGCAAGCCTGCTCCACCAGCCATATGCTGGTTCAATATATGCTGGCTATGTATATATTGGCCGTGAACTGTGCAATATGTACGGCAGTGCACGGCGGGCAGATCAGTCAAACCAGCCTTGCATGGCTCACAGATCAGCCCAGGATCCGGTGCATTTCCCGTGCCGCGCGCTGCGCCAGCGTAAGATCAGCTGCGGCAACAAAAAATGGATTGAGGAAACCTCGATCTTGCTTCCCATAGCGCAAGCGTTCGCCATCCAATGTCAGTATGGCGCCACCCGCAGCCTCCAAAACGGCTTGCCCCGCAGCGGTGTCCCATTCACAAGTGGGCGTGAACCGTGGATAAATTTGGGCATCGCCGCGCGCCAGCAGGCAAAACTTCAGCGACGATCCGACCGACACATCCTTTTCCACCGCAAGGCAGTCGCACAGATCCGCCAGCGCGGCATGACCATGCGACCGGCTTGCCACAATCCGCAGTGGTTCGGCAGATGATGTGCGGATAGGCTGCCGCTCACCAGCTTTTCCATTGGCAACAACGAGATAAAAGGCGCCGTTCACATCACCTATGAAAGCATCGCCCGTGGCTGGCGCCAGCACCACGCCCATAATGGGAACGCCATGCTCCACCAGGGCGATGTTCACCGTGAACTCCCCATTGCGCTTGATGAATTCCTTGGTCCCGTCCAACGGATCGACCACGAAATAGCGCTCGCCCAATTGGGGAATGATCCCGGCGGCAACGCTTTCCTCGCCCAGCACGGGAATGCCGGTGGGACGCAAATGCTCGATAATGATCGCTTCGGCGGCAGCATCCGCCTCGGTCACCGGCGAGCCATCCGCCTTGCTCACCGCATTGATGGGTCGCCCATAAACATCCATGATCACGCCTGCAGCGGCAATTGCCGCCTTGAGCGCCAGGGTCAAAAGACTATCCTGTGAAGCGGAAAGTGGCTCGGCGGTGATCATGGGGCAGGGGCCTCGGCAGCGGACGCCTCATCTACGCGCCGTGCCGATGCCTTGCAACCAGCCTCTATCGCTTAGCGAAGAAGGCTCTGCCCGCCATCGATCCAGATTGGGGTGCCCGTGATGTGCCGCGAGGCGTCCGAGGCGAGGAACAGCACTGCGTCGGCCACGTCCTCAGCCTTGCCGCTCTTGCCTCCGGTCAGGGGAATGTCCCCTTCGGGGAAATCCACGGGAACTTCGGCTTCTTCCTTGCCGCGCTGCTGGGTGTTGTCCGAAATTTTGGATTCGATCGCGCCAGGGCATAGGGCATTGATGCGGATACCTCGATCGCCCAGCTCGAGCGCCAATTGCTGCACCAATGCGAGCTGGCCAGCCTTGGTCACCGAGTAGGCGCTGGCGCCCGGTGTTGTGAAAGTCCGCGTCCCGTTGATTGAGGACACAACGATGATCGACCCGCCGCCTGCTTCAATCAGATGCGGAACAGCAAGGTGGATCGTCAGATAGGTTCCGCGCAGATTGACCTGGATCGTCTTGTCCCATTCATCGGGCTGCAGATCCTGGATCGGCGCCCATACGCCATTGATCCCTGCGTTGGCCACCACGATGTCGAGCCGCTTGTAGTCCCGGATAATTGCATCCATCAGCTCGCGCATGGCGTTTTCGTCGGACGTATCGGCCGTCATGGCCGTGGCCTGTCCGCCCTTACCGCGAATTTCCGCAGCTGTCGCCTCGACCTCATCGGCCGTGCGGCTCATCACCACCACAGTCGCTCCAGCCTCGGCCAATTTCATCGCCGAAGCCTTGCCGATCCCCGAACCAGCGCCCGTCACGAGCGCCACTTTTCCAGTCAAATAATACATCAGAGCCTCCGTGCTAAGGCTCCAACGCACAAGGCGGAATATGGTTGGGCGAAGGGGGCGGTCGGCAAACTCCAATCGTCACCCTCGGGCTCGACCCGAGGGCTCTACACTTTCCGCGGTACGCTCAAGCTAATGCCCGGATCTCGTCGCCCCATTCGCCTCGATGATCGCCGCCGTCAAACTTCCGCTCGAGGGAAACAGGGGGATCAAGCAGGCCTGCAACGCATGATAAATGTCCGGCTTGCCCACAAACAGGCGTGAGGTCGGCGTTAGATCTTCCTTGAGCTCGCTCAGCCATCCGCCACGCTGGTGATCGATCACATGGTTCTCGGCATAGTCCCAAAGCTTGCGATACCAGCCCTGGAAATAATCGTCTCGATCATGCGTGCTGAGCACAGCTGCGGCTCCGATCGCCTCGCTCACCGGCCACCACAGCTTTTCGCGCATCATGGGCTTGTTGTCCCAGTCCAGCGTGTAAAAGAACCCGCCATGCGCTTGGTCCCAACCCAGATCGATCGATTGCCGAAAGAGATTGCGCGCAGCATCGGTCATCCATGACAGCCGCTTGTCGCCCAGTGCCCAAAGCTGAAACAGGAGTCGCGACCATTCCAGCCAATGTCCCGGCGTCGTACCCGATGGGCGGAACATTTCATTGCCCTGGTACTCCTTGTCGAGCACCCAATTATCATCGAAATGCTCGGCGACCCGGTGCCCTAGCGGCACGGCATTCTTGAGGATGATCAGCTCGGCAATGCGCTCGGCCTTGCCCAGATATTTGCGGTCCCCTGTTGCCTCGAAGGCTGCCATCAGCGCTTCGGTCATGTGCATATTGGCGTTCTGCCCACGATAGGGCAGCAGTTCCGACCAGTCCTGGTTGTATTCGTCGCGCACGGCGCCGCGCTCTTCATCCCAGAACTTGGCATTGATGACGCCAGTCACGTCGGCCAGCACCTGATCAGCCAGCGGATGGCCGACGAGCTTGGCGCTGGACGCCGCCAGAAGCACAAAAGCATGGCCATAAGCCTGCTTGGACCCGTCACTGATCCCATCATTGTTGACGCCCCAGGCATAGCCGCCATGCTTGGCGTCCCGATGATGCTCCCATACATAACGCATGCCATGGTCCACCACCTCGTCCGACCCTGGACGCCCTAAGAGGCTCCCGATTGCGGCACAATGGACCATGCGCGTCGTCACATGGATCTGGCGCGCTGGATTGTCCCCACCCAGCGGCTTGCCTTCGTCATCAAGCTCAAAGAACCCGCCCTTGGGATTGATGGAAGCCTGCACAAAAAAATCGAAGAGATTATTGGCCTGCCGCATCAGATATTGGCGGTGAAACGGCCGCAGCGCCCAGGCGCTGCTATTGGTCTGGGGCAAATGGCTTGGGGCGTCGATCATGCTGGCTCCTCATCTCCCCCGAGCTATATCCGCGCCATCGCAACGTTGCAATCTTCAGCCCAGCCGCAAGCTATTCACAGGAACCGCGTCTGTCCCTGCCCCTCGAGAGGTGGTTAGGCGGGGGCAATTCTACCCCCGCTCATACCAAGCCTCTACCCGCGCCACTTCCTCTGCCGACCCCAAAATCACCGGCACCCGCTGGTGGATATCATTGGGCTGCAGATCCAGGATCTTCTGGCGCCCCGTGGTCGCCCCGCCCCCCGCCGCCGTCACCAGCAGCGCCATTGGATTGGCCTCGTAAAGCAGCCGCAGCCGCCCGCCCTTGCTCATGGTTTCGCTGTCGAGCGGATACATGAAAATCCCGCCTCGCATCAGGATGCGGTGAATGTCCGCGACCATGGAGCCCACCCAGCGCATATTATAGCGCTTTCCCGCTGGCCCGCTTTCCCCGGCGACATTTTCTGCGACATAGCCCTTGGTCGCCGCGTCCCAAAACCGCTCGCGCGCCGTGTTGATCGCATATTCCTCCGATGCCGGCGCGATCCTGAGCCCTTCCTTGCTCAGCACCCAATCGCCGTCGAGGTCGAGCGTGAACACCGTCACGTCCTGCCCAAAGGTCAGCACCAGATTGGTGGCCGGCCCATAGGCGGCATAGCCCGCCGCCAGCTGCGCCGAGCCCTTCTGCAAAAGCCCGCCGGCCGCATCAAGAACGGAAAAGATGGTCCCGACCGTCACATTGACATCGAGGTTGGACGACCCATCCAGCGGATCGGTGGCTACCAGATAAGGACCGTTGGTGCCGAAATGCACCGCCTCATCGAGCTCTTCGGAAACCAGAATCGAAACTTCGGGATTGTCCTGCAAGTGCTTGAGAACAACATCGTTCGAGATGACATCAAGCGCCTTTTGCGCCTCGCCTTGGATGTTGGTGCGCCCCACGACGCCGATCTGCCCGGTGATCGGCGCCCTGCGCAACACCTGGTCGATCTCAACACTGGCCGCTGCCATGCTGGCCACCACGGAGGCCAGCTTCTGGTCAACTGCGTGCTGGGAAAGCCATTGGGCAAGATTGGTCATATCGCGCTCTCTGTTGTAATTGGTGGCAGTCTGCCCAGCCCAGGCTCCGCTGCCAAGAACAACTTTCGCCTAAGAGCACCCGCGAGAGCCTCAAGCCTCCTGCGCCAGATCGGCCAGCAGCCCCGCGGCCACCGACAGGCGCGACACGGTAAGCTGCCCTTGCGTCAGCTCCGCCACCGCCTGTCGCGTCCGCTCGATCCCTCGCTTCTGGGCTTGCGCCCAGGCCTGTGCCCGCTCACCGACCGAGCCGCTGCCCGATTGGAGCAGGTCGGCCGTAAGATCACGCTGCGCGCGCATTGTATTGGCGAGGGCCCGATCCAGCGCCATCCGCTCGAACCGATCGCTGAGCACGATCGCCCGCCCCTGCTCGATCACCGGCCAGAGCGCAAAACAATCGAACACCGTAAAGAACGCCGCCGCGCCGTCCTCCACCGAAACGCCAGCCCGTTCGCTCACCAGCACAATGTCGCTGGCATAGCTGAGGACATCCAGTTCCGCGACCGCCCGCGCCAATTCCTGCGACACGCCTTGTCCCTGGAGCGCTGCCACCTCATCGGCCAGATGCTCCCGCAGCGAAGCGGGCAGGGTGCTTTCGAGCATGGCCCGCAAGCTCGCAACGCCCCTACGATGCCGCTCCACCAGCCCCGCTAGGCCTTGCCCCACCACGGCATTGCGCAGGAACCACAGGCTTTCGCGCCGCAACACATGCATGACGCGCTCATAAAGGCGCAATTGCACCGCGCCCGGCACGATCCCATCCGTGACATCGATCATGTCGTGGAGCTCGGCCACGCCATAAACATCCCGCGTCGCCGCATAGGCCAGGGCTATCTCCCCGGCCGTTGCGCTGCTCGCCGCCATCAACTCGCTGGCAAAGGCCGGCCCGCCATGGTTGATCATCGCATTGGCCAGAACCGTTGCAATCACCTCCCGCCGCAGCCGGTGCCCTCGCGCCGCATCGGGATAGGTCCGGTGCAGTGTTTCGGGGAAATAGCGGAACAGCTCCCCAGCCAGATATTCATCATCGATCCCATGCCCTTCCAATAGCTCGGCATAAAGCGTGAGCTTGGCATAGGCGAGGATCACCGCCAGTTCCGGCCGCGTCAGCCCCTTGCCGGCGGCCGCCCGCGCGTCCATCACCGCGTCCGAGGGCAGATGTTCAACCTGCCTGTCCAGCAGCCCGCGTGCTTCGAGGCGCTCGATCAACTCGCGATGATCGGGCAGTTCCGCAAGCCCTGCGCGCTCCGCAAGGGAAAGCGCCAGCCCCTGCAGATAGTTGTTGCGCAGGCACAGCGCCGCCACCTCCTCGGTCATGGTTTGGAGGAAGCTGTTGCGCGCTTCCAGCGTCAGCGACCCACCAGCCACCAGCGGCGCCAGCGCGATCTTGATATTGACCTCAAGGTCGCTCGAATTGACGCCCGCCGAATTGTCGATCGCATCGGTGTTGATCCGCCCACCTGCAAGGGCAAACTCCACGCGGCCCCGCTGCGTCACCCCCAGATTGGCGCCTTCACCAACCACCTTGGCGCGCACCTCGCTGCCGGCGACACGGATCGCGTCGTTGGCCCGGTCGCCTACTTCGGCATCCAGTTCCGTGCTGGCGCGGATATAGGTGCCGATACCGCCAAACCACAGCAGATCCACCTCCGCCCGCAGGATCGCCGACATGATCTCCGCCGGCGTTGCTTGCTCCACATGAAGCCCGAGCACGGCCTTCATCTCCGCCGTCAGCGGAATGGATTTAAGGCTCCGCGGAAACACGCCGCCACCAGGCGAGATCAGGCTCTTGTTGTAGTCCTGCCAGCTCGAGCGCGGCAGGTGGAACAGCCGCTGCCGCTCGGCAATGCTCGTTGCCGGATCAGGATTGGGATCAATAAAGATATCGCGGTGGTCAAACGCCGCCACCAGCCGGATTGCAGGGCTCAGCAACATCCCATTGCCGAACACGTCCCCGCTCATGTCGCCCACACCTGCCACGGTGAAGGGCTCGGTCTGAATATCGCGGTCCATCTCGCGGAAATGCCGCTTCACCGCTTCCCAGGCGCCACGCGCCGTTATGCCCATTTCCTTGTGGTCATAACCGGCCGACCCGCCCGACGCGAAGGCATCGCCGAGCCAGAACCCACGCTCCAGCGCAATGCTGTTCGCCGTGTCCGAAAAGCTTGCCGTTCCCTTGTCTGCGGCGACCACGAGATAAGGATCGTCCCCATCCCGCCGCACGACGCCTTCGGGCGGCGCCACCTCGCCACCAACCAGATTATCGGTGACATCCATCAGCGCCCCGATAAACAATCGATAGCTCGCCACGCCTTCCGCCTGGAACGCCTCGCGCGGCATGCCCTTGGTCAGTTGCTTGGGCACGAACCCGCCCTTGGCGCCCACTGGCACGATCACGGCATTTTTCACCTGCTGCGCCTTCACCAGCCCCAGCACTTCGGTGCGGAAATCCTCCGGCCGGTCAGACCAGCGCAGCCCCCCGCGGGCAATGGCGCCAAACCGCAGGTGCACGCCCTCCACCCGCGGCGAACACACCGAAATTTCGCGGAACGGCCGCGGCGCCGCCATGCCCTCAACCTTGTGGCTGTCGAACTTGATCGCCAGCGTGGGCCGACGCGCCCCCTGGCTGTCCCGCTGGAAGGCATTGGTGCGCACCGAGGCTTCGATCAGATTTTGGAAGCGCCGCACGATCGTATCTTCGTCCAGCGATGCCATGGCATCGAGCGCTCCCGCGATCACCGCCCGCGCCGCTTCCGCCTCGGCCTCCCGATCCTCCACCGCCGGATCATGCAGCGCATTAAACAGCGCCACCAGCCCCCGGGCCGCGCTCGACTGCGTCACCAGCACCTGCGCGATATAGCGCTGCGAATAGGAAGTCCCGATCTGCCGGAGATAGCGCGACAGCGCCCGCAGCAAGGCCGCATCGGTCCATTCCAACGCCGTTTTGCTCACCAGCGCGTTGAGCTGATCGCTTTCCGCGCGTCCCTCCCACACCGCCAGCAAGCCCGCTTCCACCGCAGCGCCGCGCGCCACGGGGTCGAAGCCCCCAGCCAGTGGCTCGAGCACCATGTCGTGCAGATAGCGCTCCTCGCCATCGCGCGGCACGATCGTATAGGTTCGCTCGTCAATCACCCGGAACCCGAAGGCTTCCAGCATAGGCACCCGGTCGCTCAGCGGAATCGGGCTCAGCTTATGGTAGAACTTGAGCCCCAGCGTCCCGTCGCTCCCATTACGGGCATGAAGTCGAATGGCCACGCCCTGGCCTTCATCGAGCCCGCGCAGCACGGCAATATCAGCCAGCGCATCATCAGCACTGTTGCGCGACTGGTATGCCGCCGAAAACGCATTCCGGTAATCGCTCACCTCAGCCGGATCGCTCGCCCGCGCCACCAGTGCGTCGCCGAATGGCGCGGTCAGCGCGTCCACGCGCCGCTCCAGCGCCTGTCGGCTGGGTTGTGGCGTCGGACCATTGATCCGGCCGATGATCACATGCAGCCGCACCAGATCCCCTTCGGGGAAATGGGGATAATAGGCCGAAACACGCCCGTCATAGCTCTGGGCCAAAAACGCATTGATCCGCTCGCGTGCCGCCCCGTCGTACCGGTCGCGCGGTACATAAACCAGGATCGACACAAAATTGTCGAACCGGTCCACCCGCGGCAAGACACGCACCCGCGGCCGGTCATAAAGCGCTGCAATGGCCGTTGCGAACTCGAACAGCTGATCGATATCGATCTGAAACAATTCATCGCGCGGATAGCTGTCGAGCGCGCTCAGCAAGGTGCGCCCGTCATGCCCCTGCGGGTCTACACCGGATTTGAGCATGACTTCGCTGATCTTGCGCCGGATCAGCGGCACTTCCGTGTGGGGGATGGCCAGCGCCTTGGCGGTAAACAGCCCCAGAACGCGCAGCTCGCCCGCGACCTCGCCATCAGCCCCCCAGAGCTTGATCCCGACATAATCGAGATGCGCCCGCCGGTGCACGCGGGAGCGCACATTGGCCTTGCTGACAAACAGCGGTTCACCGGACTGCAGGAACAGCCCATGCTGTGGCGTGAACTCCACGAACTCCGTCCCGCTGCGCAACACCCGGCGTTCGCCATCGCGCAAAATGCCGAGCCCGCTTCCCGCGACTTGTTCCAGCCCATGCCCGCCCAACCGATATTCGCGCGTGCCCACAAAGGTGAAATTATCGTCCGTAAGCCAGTGGAGAAACTGCAGGGCCTCCTCGTGCTGGCTTCCCCCGCGCTGGCCCAGATCTCCGATCGCCCGATGCAGGCGCTCCAGCATAGACTCCCAATCCTGCACCGCCCGCGACACATCCTCCATGGTTGCGGCGAATTCAGCCCGCAAGGCATCCACATCCTCGACGCGCGCACTGCGAATATGCAGCACGCTCAGCCGCCGCCCGTCATGGCCTTGCACCACAGGGTGCGAAAACAGCTCCACCATGCCCCCTGATGCGCGCACGGCCGCCAGGGCACTGTCGACGATAAAGGGCATGTCGGGAGAAACGATATTGACCGTTAGATGATCATCAGCGCCAAGGGGCGGCTCAACCGAAATGGCGCTGCCTTCGCCCTTGTGCTTCTGGGCGAAATAATAGGCACCCCGCATGGCATCTTCGAACACGCCCGGCGCAAGCCGCGACAGATCTTCCCGGTCCGTCGCCTTCAACGCCGCTGCAAGAAAGGCGCTGAACTGCTCGCCCGCACCTGCTGCCGGCTCGTTGCGCTGTTCTTGATCCATGCCGTCGTCTCCCCATTCTTCATGCAATCGCCTGGGTGCTCGCCCGCAAGGAGCCCCTCAAGCTCAATGTGACGCATGGGGTTAAGTTGCCCCTTTGGCCCTAAAGGAACAGCATTCCGCACAACGGCAATAATGGGCAGGGCAGGGCGATCTTTTCCCCGTTTGCCGCGCCTTGCAGAAAAGCTGTTCTACCAACCGGGCCGCCGCGCACAGCCGCTACCTTGCAATACCCTACTGCTCTGGTAGGGTTTCACTATTCGATCTCCGGGGAGACAGAGATGAAGACCTCAACCAAAATCCTTGCCTATGCGGGCCTCGCTGCCGCGCTGACACTCGGCTTTGCCGTTACCGGCCATGCGCAGGACCGAACCCTGATCAATGTCAGCTATGACCCGACACGCGAACTCTACCGGCAATTCAACGAAGCCTTTATCGCCCATTGGCAGCAAACAGCCGGTGAAACTGTCGCCGTCCAGACCACCCATGGCGGCTCCGGCGCCCAGGCCCGCACCGTGATCGACGGCCTTGAAGCCGACGTCGTGACCCTGGCGCTTGAAAGTGACGTCAACGCCATCTCCGACGCCAATCCTGCCCTCATTCCCGCCGATTGGCGCGGCACGCTCGACAACAACAACGCCCCATACACCTCCACCATCGTGTTCCTGGTCCGCAAGGGCAATCCCGAAGGCATTGCCGACTGGGGCGATCTGATCAAGGACGGCGTTGAAGTGATCACGCCCAATCCCAAGACCTCCGGCGGCGCCCGCTGGAATCTCCTCGCTGGCTGGGCCTGGGCCAAGGCACAACCGGGCGGCTCCGATGCAACGGCGCAGGAATACATCACCGCGCTCTACAAGCACGTTCCCGTGCTCGACACCGGCGCGCGCGGCTCCACCACCACTTTTGTCCAGCGCGGCATTGGCGACGTTCTCCTTGCCTGGGAAAACGAAGCCTATCTTGCCCTTGAAGAACTCGGTCCCGACGCCTTCGACATCGTGACCCCCTCGGTTTCGATCCTTGCCGAACCCTCCGTGGCCCTAGTTGTGGGCAACGCCGAAAAGAAGGGCAACACGGACGCCGCCCGGGCCTATCTCGAATACCTCTATTCCGATGAAGGACAGGCCATCGCCGCCGCCAACTATTATCGCCCCTTCAAACCTGAAGCCGCAGCCGCCGAAGACATCGCCCGCTTCGGCGAGGTTAACCTCGTCACCATCGCCGATTTCGGCGGCTGGCGCGAAGCCCAGCCTAAATTCTTCGGCGACGGAGGCATCTTCGACCAGATCTATTCTGGCGCCCCAGCACAATAGGCTGCAGCCATCCCCTCTCCTCCGGAAGGGGAGGAAATTTGGAGTGGATCACAACATCCACCCCCACCGCTCGTCACCCTCGGGCTCGACCCGAGGGCTTTTCACTTACAACGTGGGCAAAAAACACAGATCTTTCGGGTAAAGCCCGAGGATGACGATCGTGGATGTGGCATTGTCTCGACGCAGCCACGGTGTCACCCCGGGCCGACCCGGGGCCCATCTCGAGATCCGTCCCCAGCCGCAAGGTGGATTGAACGACGGCCACCAAGGATCGTACCAAGCCCGGCACGACGCTCCTGGCTATGGTGCCATTCCCCCCGTGCGCAGTGTGCCAATAGGCCTCATGGTGAGCCTGTCGAACCACGAGGCCTCGCGAGTGGAGGCCTGGGCGCTACGACCTCGTGGTTCGACAAGCTCACCATGAGGTCTACTGGTGAACCAATCTGCCCCACGCACCGCCCCATCCCTTTGCTTCCGGGTAAGGGGGTGAAACTTCAATGCACCGTCATTGGCTCCACCGGAACCCCTGACCCGCCGCCCATTTTGGGCCCGGCCCAGAACACCACGTAAAGCAGATCCTCGCCCCGATCGTCGGTAATCTCGATCGAGCGCGGCAGGCGCAGATCCCCGCCGGTACTCGCCGCTTCTTCCACGATCGCCCGCCCGAGTTCGGCGGCACTCTGCTCCGCCGCGTCAAGATTAGGCAATTCGCGCCCGTCCGAATCCCGGATCAGTTCGTCATCGGTGCGATAATGGAAAAAATATCGGGGCATTCTCGCCTCCCTGTTTTGGGAGAAATGCCGCTGCCACACATGGGTTGCGCAAGGGCAGGGCGGGTTAAGGGGGAGCCTGCCAGTTTCATTCCGTGTCGGCAAGCTGGCGATAGCCATGCCGCTGCCAGATCAGTGGCGTCCGGCTGGTTGTCGTCTCGGCATCCACGATCGCCCCGGCAAATAGCACATGCGTGCCTGTTTCGATGGAGCCGATAACCTCGCAATCCATCGCCGCGGCCGTGCCCAGCAACATTGGATGCCCCGATGGCCAGGCACTCCACTCGCCAAGATTGAACCGCTCATGCGCCTTCACCCGCCCGGCAAAGGCATCGGCAATCGCCTGCTGATTGTCCGCCAGCGCCGCCACTGAAAAACCACCGGTCTTGGCGATCAGGTCCGCGAGGCGACTCATGATGTCAATGGAAACCAGCAGCGTCGGCGGTTCGGCCGCTAGCGACATCAGCGATGTCACAGTCCGCCCGATCCGCTCATCCCCGCGCCGTGCCGTCACCACATGCACGCTCGAGCCAATGGCCGACATGGCCGCGCGAAACTCGGAATTGCCCACCACGGGGCGGGTGGGCAGGCGCAGCCTCATGGCGTCAGGCAAGTCGAAGTCAGCCATGGCACTCGTCACAATCTTTCTCCCGGCTGCTTGGGAATAGCGCCGCCGCTGGCCACAGTTCGGGCCACATGGGGGCTCAACGCATCATTCCAATAAAGGTGCCGGCCGCCGCGCAAAGCCGCGGCCGGCGGATTGTCTTAGCCGAGATTGGCTTCGGCAAACTCGTAATTGGCCAGCCGATCAAGGAAATTGGAGACATAGTCCGGCCGCCGATTGCGGAAATCGACGTAATAGCTGTGCTCCCATACATCGAGCCCCAGCAGCGGCTTGCCTTCGCCCGTGGCAATCGGATTCGAGCCGTTCGGCGTCTTGGTGACCTTGAGCTTGCCATCGGTGCCCAGCACCAGCCACGCCCAGCCCGAGCCGAACTGCGTCGTTGCGGCCGTCTTGAACTGCTCCTTGAACGCCTCGACGCTGCCCAGATCCGCGATGATCTTGTCCTGCAGCTTGCCGGGCAGGCCACCGCCATTGGGCGAAAGCGCGTTCCAGAAATGGATGTGATTCCAGTGCTGCCCGGCATTGTTGAACACTGGCGCGAGGTCCGGCTTGCCATTGGCAAAGGCGATGATCTCTTCAAGCGACTTGCCCTGCAGGTCCGCGTTCTTTTCCACGAAGCCGTTCAGCGCCGTCACATAAGCCTGGTGGTGCTTGTCGTGGTGCAGCTCGAGCGTTTCCTGGCTCATGCCGCGTTCGGCAAGCGCGGAATGGGAATAGGGCAGGGCGGGAAGTTCAAAGGCCATTCTTGCATCCTCTTCATGGCTGGCCGCCGCTTGCTATTTTCGAGCGCGGCGTTTAATTTCCAAGCAATGACTTTGAAAACCTCTGCCGCTGATATGTCAAGCGCCGACTTGGAAAACACGGGCTGGTCGCCACGCTCCGCCTCCGAGCGCATTCTTATGCTGCTCAAGATGCATGGTGCGCTCTCGGCTACGGCTATTGGCCAGATGCTGGGCACAACAGGCGAAGCGGCTCGCCAGCAATTGGCGCGGCTCGCCGATGACGGCCTTGTCCATGCTACAAGCCTTGCCAGGGGCGTCGGCCGCCCCACCCAGAACTGGCAGCTCACCCAAGCCGCACAAAAGCGCTTTCCCGATACGCACGCGGCGCTCACCGTCCAGCTGCTCGATATCGTGCGCTCTTCCCTTGGGGAGGACGCCCTCGACACCATCATCAGCACGCGCGAAGCCGCCACCACCCAGGCCTACCACAATGTCATGGCCGATGAGCCGAGCTTGCGCGAGCGGGTCGCCCGGCTGGTGCAATTGCGCTCAGCGGAAGGCTACATGGCCGCTTGGCACGAGCAGGAGGACGGCTCGCTCCTGCTGGTCGAAAATCACTGCCCCATCTGCGCCGCCGCCACGGCTTGCCAGGGCTTTTGCCGCGCCGAGCTCGACGTGTTCAGCGCCGTTCTTGGCCCCGACGTGTCCGTCACGCGCGAAGAGCACATTGTCTCTGGCGGCCGCCGCTGCAGCTACGCCATCCGCGAGATCGCCTCATGAGCCAAACCGAACCCACGCGCCTTCATCGCATCGGCTGGGAAACCCCCGATGGCCTCACCGAAGAGCTGATCCGCTCCGTGGTGGAGCAATTCTATGCCCAGGCGCGCCGTGATTCCGTCATCGGCCCCGTCTTCAACCGCGTCATCCCCAACGAGGCCTGGCCGCACCACCTCGATGTGATCACCGATTTCTGGAGCTCCATGCTCCTGGGCACCGGCCGCTATGGCGGCCGCCCCATGCCCAAGCACATGGCCATTCCCGAACTGTCCGATCACCATTTCCAGCGCTGGCTAAGCCTGTTCCGCCAAACCGCGGAAAAACTCTGCCCACCCGAAATAGCCGAACTCTTTATCGAGCGCTCCGAACGCATCGGCAACAGCTTCCGCATGAACATCGCCATGCGCCGCGGCCAAGACATCACCCACATGTCCCCCCTCGAGCGCGAATCTCCCCCCTGGCCCCCCAAGGACTAAGTGCTGCGCACCCAGCCCTCCCCACCCCCGATGTCATCCCGGCTTTAAGCCGGGACCCATCCCGAGATCCCACCCCTGCCGCAAGGTAGGAGTGTCAGCCGATAGCGCCCTTGCAGAGGGGAGCTTAGTCGGCAGCCTTCCTCCCCTCCCAAAATCTCCCCCACATGCAGAATTATTTTCCACACCCCTCCGCGCAAACGCCACAGCCTCGTCTTTGAGAAACCCGACCATTCAACTAGGGTCACGCCGCCGAGCCGCTGGAGAGGTCGCCGTGAGCCATTTGAATAGCTTCATCCCGGGGATTGCCGTTTGAGCACGCTGGCCGCGACCACACCGCGCCGCGCCTGGGGCCTTCGCAAACCCAATGTCATTCCAGGCTTCGGCCTGACGCTTGGCTTCACGCTCACCTATTTCTCGCTGATCATCCTGATCCCCCTCATCGCCCTTGCCATCCGCTCTGCCGGCCTGGGCCTTGACGGCTTCCTCAAAGCCGCCAGCGACCCGCGCGTCCTCGGCTCGCTCCGCGTCAGCTTCGTTACGGCCCTGATCGCCGCGAGCATCAATGTCGTGTTCGGCACGCTTCTCGCCTGGGTGCTGGTCCGCTATCGCTTTCCCGGCCGCCGCATCTTCGACGCTGTTATCGACCTTCCCTTTGCCCTGCCCACCGCTGTCGCCGGCATTGCCCTCACGGCCATCTATGCGCCCAACGGCACCATGGGCGCGCTTTTCGCGCCTTTAGGCTGGCGCATCGCCTACACCCCGGCCGGCATAGTCATAGCCATGATCTTCATCGGCCTTCCCTTTGTTGTGCGCACCATCCAGCCCATCCTCGAAGAAGTCAGCCACGAGGTGGAAGAAGCCAGCGCGACCCTGGGCGCTAACCGATTCCAGACCATCACCCGCGTGATCCTGCCCAGCCTCACCCCGGCCATCCTCACCGGCTTTGCCCTGGCCTTCGCCCGGGCGGTTGGCGAATACGGCTCGATCATCTTCATCGCCGGCAACATCCCCTTCGTTTCCGAGATCGCGCCGCTGCTGATCTTTATTCGCCTGCAGGAATTCAACTATGTCGGCGCCACGGTGATCGCCGTGATCATGCTGCTGATCTCCTTTGCGATCCTGCTCCTGATCAACCTCATCCAGGCCTGGAGCCGCAGCAGGTACGGCTATGGCAACTAAGCTCCGCGCTCGCGCCAAGCGGCGCATTTCCCCCACCAGTGAGCGCCCCCTGGTTCAGTGGCTCCTGATCGCCATTTCACTGGCGTTCATGGGCATCATCCTCGTCCTGCCGCTTTATGCGGTATTCCACGAGGCATTCAGCAAGGGCATCGGCGCCTATCTCGCTGCCCTTACCGAGCGCGATGCCCAGGCCGCGATCCGGCTGACCCTCCTGGTCGCTGCCATTGCCGTGCCGCTCAATGTGGTTTTCGGCCTCGCCGCCTCCTGGGCCATTGCCAAGTTCGAATTCAAGGGCAAGGCCTTCCTGATCACCTTGATCGACCTGCCTTTTTCCGTCTCGCCAGTGATCTCGGGCCTGGTTTATGTGCTGCTGTTCGGGGCAGGGAGCTTTCTTGGCCCCTGGCTCAAGAGCTATGGCATTGAAGTGCTGTTCGCCCTGCCCGGCATCGTGCTGGCCACCATCTTCGTCACCTTCCCCTTTGTTGCCCGCGAACTCATCCCCCTCATGCAGGATCAGGGCACGGGCGACGAGGAGGCTGCGCTTTCCCTCGGTGCCAACGGCTGGCAGACCTTTTTCCGCGTCACCCTGCCCAACATCAAATGGGGGCTCCTCTACGGCGTGCTGCTCTGCAATGCCCGCGCCATGGGTGAGTTCGGCGCCGTGGCTGTCGTTTCCGGGAAGATTCGCGGGCAGACCACCACCATGCCCTTGCAGGTGGAAATGCTCTACAATGAGTACAATGCCACGGCGGCCTTTGCCCTGGCGTCCTTGCTGGCGCTGCTCGCGCTGGTCACGCTTGTACTTAAAAGCGTGCTGGAATGGCGCTTTGGCGAAGAAATCGCCGCCGGTAGTCACTAACAGGATTTGGTGTCTATGGAAGTTCGCGTTCAAAATGTACGCAAGGAATTCGACCGGTTCCCGGCGTTGCATGATGTCTCGCTCGATATCCGCTCGGGCGAGCTGATCGCGCTGCTGGGCCCCTCCGGCTCGGGCAAGACCACGCTCCTGCGCCTCATCGCGGGCCTCGAAATGCCCACAGCCGGCCGCATCTTTTTTGGCGACACCGACGCTTCGGAAAAAACCGTCCAGGAGCGCAACATCGGCTTTGTGTTCCAGCACTATGCCCTGTTCCGCCACATGACGATCCTGGAAAACATCTCCTTCGGCCTCAAGGTGCGCCCGCGCGCGACGCGCCCACCCGCTGGGGAAATCCGCCGCCGCGCCCTGGAATTGCTCGATCTCGTCCAGCTCGCAGGCCTCGAAAAGCGCTACCCCAACCAGCTTTCCGGCGGTCAGCGCCAGCGCGTTGCCCTTGCGCGTGCCCTCGCCATCGAGCCCGCTGTGCTCCTGCTCGACGAACCCTTTGGAGCGCTGGACGCACAGGTCCGCCGCGAGCTGCGCAAATGGCTGCGTGAAATCCATGATCGCACCGGCCACACCACGGTTTTCGTAACGCACGACCAAGAAGAAGCCCTTGAACTCTCCGACCGCCTCTGCGTCATGAGTCAGGGCCGCATCGAGCAAGTCGGCACCCCCGACGATGTCTACGACCACCCGACCTCGCCCTTCGTCTTTGGCTTCATCGGGGAATCGAGCGAACTGCCCGTTACCGTCCAAAACAACGAGGTCTGGCTGGGCGGCCGCCCCCTCGGCCTTCCCGCAGGCGACTCGCAGCCCGGCAAGGCCCGCCTCTTTTTCCGCCCCCATGACGTCGAACTCGTCCAGGCCGACGCCGCCCTCACCGGAGCGGTAAATACCGCCCGCCGGGTCGGCGGCACCCGCCGCGTCGAACTCACCATTAGCGGCGCCAACCAACCGGTCGAAGTCGACCTTCCCTTCGATCACCCCGCTACCGAAAACGCTGCCCTGACCTTCCGCCCCCGCCGCTGGAAACTCTTCCCAGCCGCCTAAGCGCGCTTGGTCACCGAAGACTCCCACCCACCGCGCGTCACCCTCGGGCCTGATCCGAGGGACTCGGGCCTAACCCGAGGGTGACGATCAAGTGTTTCCCCGCTGCTCCAGTAGACCTCATGGTGTGCCCATCAAACCACGAGGTCGTGCCGCCATTGCCCTAGCAACCTCGTTCAAATACACCGACCAGCACGTGCCACACCAATCCCGAGTCCCAGCCATGAACCCCATTCACACCCAGCGCCTCGAAAACCTCCGCGCCCGCATGGCCGCGACAGCAACCGACCTCGTCGTGATCGGTCCCTCCAGCCACATGCTCTATCTCACCGGCGTTTCGCCCCATGGCGACGAGCGCCCGGTCCTCCTTATGGTCAGCCAGAGCTTTGCCGGCTTCCTCATGCCCGCGCTCAATGTCGATAGCGCCCGCCAGCACACCGATCTGCCCTTCTTCCCCTGGGCCGATGCCGAAGGCCCCGACGCTGCCCTCAAGGACATCCTTGCCGCAACCGGGACCTCACCAATCGCGCCCTCCATCGTCCTTGATGAAACCATGCGCGCCGACTTCGCGCTCCTCGTGATCGACGCACTTCCCGGTGCCCATCGCCGCTTCACCCACGACACGGTTGGCTACCTCCGCTCCCGCAAGGACGAGAGCGAATACGAAGCCCTCAAAAAGAGCGCCATCCTTAACGACGCCGCCATGGCCGCTGGCTTTGCCGCCCTGCGCGAGGGGATCACCGAGCGCGAGATCGCCTCGGTCATTCGCGATTTCTACAAGAACAATGGCGCGACGCCCGAGTTCACCTCGGTCTGCTTCGGCCCCAACGGCGCCTTCCCCCACCACCACACCGGCGACACCCAGCTCAAATCGGGCGACGCCGTCCTGATCGACACCGGCGGGCGCATCGGCGGCTACCCCTCGGATATGACTCGTGTCGGCTATTTCGGCTCCGTGCCAGACAACTTTGCTGAAATCCACGCCATCCTGGACCGCGCTGTCCAGGCCGCCATCGCCGCCGCCAGGCCCGGCGCCAAGGCCAGCGACGTTGACAAAGCCGCCCGCGACATCATCACCGCAGCCGGCTATGGCCCCAACTTCCTCCACCGCACTGGCCATGGCCTCGGGATCGACATTCACGAGACGCCCTACATCACCGCCACATCAGAAACAGTTCTGGAGGAGGGGATGGTCTTCTCCATCGAACCCGGCATCTACCTCCAAGGCCAGTTCGGCCTGCGGCTCGAAGAAATCGTCATCATCCGCAACGGCCAAGCCGAAGTGCTCAGCGAAATGAAGCGGGACGCGGTAGCAACGAACTAGACTCTCCCCATCGTCACCACCCGGCTCGTCCGGGTGGTCCATCGACGCCAGACCCGTACCGCCGGGACAAGCAATGCCCAACGGGTCGGCCCATCCCCACCCTCCATATCAACAAAGCCGATAAACAAGAAAAAGGCGCATCACCGCTGATGCGCCTTTTTCAAGCTCTTTGCGCCTCCAAACGATAGCAGTCTGCTAACGCCAAGCGCTCAAATGCGACACCACTCGAAACGGTGCCGCAGGGGTCGATCAGACCTTCACGCGCACCATCTGGTACGAATAGGCCGGCAGCTGAACTGAAAGCGTGCCGCCTTCCGCCTTGGCGCCAGTGCCCTTGCGCGGCGCCACTTCGTTCTGGTTTTTGGCCGTGTTGACCGCTTCCAGATTGTTGTGCGTCATCACCTGGTGGTCGACGATCTGGCCAGCCGTAAAGCCCTGCAGGCTCACTTCCACATCGGCCGTCTCGCTGGCGTGGCGGTTCACGAGGAAGAAGGTGAGAATGCCTTCCTCTTCGTTGTAAACGCCCGAAACGTCCACATAGGGGGCATTGTCGGCATGGATGCTGTCATAGCCAGGCGAGTTCACAAGGAGGTTCAGCGCCGTGCCACGGCCATAGATCGAGGCGAAGTAATAGGGGTAGTAGATCGTCTGCGCCCAGGCCGGGCCACCACGCTCGGTCATGATCGGCGCGATCACGTTCACCAGCTGCGCGATACAGGCGATCTTCACCACATCCGAGCGGCGGATAAAGGTGTTGAGGATCAGGCCGACCATCAGCACATCTTCGAAATTGTAGATGTCTTCCAGAAGCCCTGGCGCATGCGGCCAGCCGCTATTGCCCTCGAGGATCACCCGGTCCTGCTGGCGCGAATGGTACCAAACGTTCCATTCATCGAAGCAGATATAGATGTCGCGATTGCTGCGCTTCTTGCTCTTCACCTGCCGGATCGTCGCCGCCACGGTCTCGATGTAGGTGTCGAGCTTGTGGCTCAGCGCCAGGAAATTGCCCGTGTTCTTCTCGTGGTTGGCGAAGTACATGTGGAGCGAAATATAATCGACGTGATCATAGGTGTGCTCCAGCACGATCCGCTCCCAATCGGGATAGGAGGGCATGTCGGCATTGGACGAGCCGCAGGCGATCAGTTCCAGCGAGCGGTCGAACATGCGCATAGCGCGGGCGGTATTGGCGGCCAGCTTGCCGTACTCAGCGGCGTCCTTGTGTCCGACCTGCCAGGGGCCGTCCATCTCGTTGCCCAGGCACCAGAGCTTGACATCCCAAGGGTCCTTGCGGCCGTTCTTGACGCGCAGATCACTCCAATAGCTGCCGCCCGGATGGTTCACATACTCAAGGAAATTGCGGGCATCGTCGACGCCGCGTGAGCCAAGGTTCACCGCCAGCATCATTTCCGTGCCGACGCTGTCGCACCAGTCGGCAAATTCATGGATGCCGACCTGGTTGCTTTCCGAGGTGTGCCAGGCCAGATCGAGCCGGGTAGGGCGCTGGTCGCGAGGGCCGATGCCGTCTTCCCAGTTATAGGCGGAAACAAAATTGCCCCCGGGGTAGCGAACCACGGGTACATTGAGGTCCTTGACGAGCTTGGCTACGTCGCCGCGCATGCCATTGGCATCAGCGGTCGGGTGGTCGGGCTCATAGATACCTTCATAGATGGCACGACCCAGATGCTCCAGGAATGCCCCATAAACACGATCGTCGATCTTCGAGATCGTGAAATCCTTGTGTGCGATGACCGAGGCCTTCACATTATCCTCCCAGCAAATCCAAAATTCTGATTTGTATCAGTCCAGCCGTTGTAAACGACCTGGGCGCCCGCAATCAAGCGCAGCAGCCAAATAATTCTTGCCTCAGGCCTCCGTCTGCAGCCGCATGACGATCTCCTGATCGTAATTGCCAAAGCCCTTCCCGAAAATATTGATTCCCCCAGGGTGCTTGGCGTCGGGCTTAACGGCAATGCGCAGCCGGATGGAGTGGCGCTGCTCCAGATCCAGATCGCTCAGCGACACCGGCGAAATCTTGACCCCATCTACATAGGAGCCGTCTGTCGTTACCCGCCAGCTCTTGAGCTTGCCATATTGGCTCCCCTTGAGCTTCCACCAGTCCGGCGTATAAACCCCGCGCTTGTCGCCGAAATCCCCTGGGGACAGCCACGTTCCGATCTCAGTCCCATTCACCGAAAGCGTGATGTCGCTGGGCCAATCGGCTGATGTTCCGGGCACTTCCGAACTGAGTTCGAGCGAAAATTCGATCGCCTCGATCGTGCTCTGGCTGAGCTTCGCATTATTGGGAAACTGATATTCCAGAAAGCCGCGCGTAAACCAGATCAGCCCCGCCTTCATCCGGTCCGGGTCCAGAAACGTATCAGGCACATCCAGCAGCCCGATGATTCCTTCTGTGGAACAGAGCCCGCACGGCGCCGAAACTTCGCAGCTGGTATAAAGCCCCAGCGGCATCGACACCTCGATCGAGTTTGACCGCACTGGCTTGATGTCCTCCTTGAACATCACCATCACCTCGTCAAACATCGAGTGGCAGATCTTCTGGTTGCCCTTGCGCGCCTTCTGCGTTTCGGTGCGAATTAGTCCCGCACTCTCCAGGATCTGTATATTGGTTGAAACCGTCGACTGGGGGAGGGAGAGCCTGTCTGCAATGTCATTGCCGTTCATCGCACCTTCCACATGCAGAAGCTTCAGGATCCGCACCCTGACCGGCGACGCTAGCCCCTTGAGCACGTCCATGTCTTCTTCGGGGTCGACGACCAGGAAATTACGCGTCATGCGGGACTTTCGGGGACAAGCAGGATAAGAGGTCAAATCAGTATCAGCTTTCCTGATACAATCAACTATCCCCAGCCTGTGCTCACAACCCAAACGAGGCGCTTGCAATCTCCCCCATCATTGTCTATGCAGACCCCGCGCCGGGCAACCACCCCGCGCCAGCCGGTTCCGGCCTGCTGGGGAATAGTTCAATGGTAGAACTGCGGACTCTGACTCCGTCAATCTTGGTTCGAATCCAGGTTCCCCAGCCAAAACTCTCGTAAGTCTTTGATTATGCAGAGAAATATGTGTGCTGTGTGAATCTTTCACACAGACTTCCACACAAGGTCCCACACACGCCGACTCCAAAGCGAGATCTGCATGGGTACCAAACTGCCGTTCTGCATCTTGCGGGGCACCACCTTCTACTGGCGCCGCCGCCTCCCAAGCCCCTTCAAAATGTCCGTGGAATTCAGCCTGGGCACTAAAGACCTGCGTGTCGCCCGCGGACTATCTTCCATGCTCACGATCGAGACAGATCGCGCGTTTGCAGTATTGCGTGAGGGTAAGATGACGCCGGAGCAAGTCGACTATTTCGCTAGGCAGAAATTCGCTGAGCACCGGGACAGGCTAAGTGAGCTGCACGAGGTAGAGCGCGATCTCAAGAGCTCTTGGCAAGAGGAGGTTATTGCCACACGCGCTGCAGCCATTGCCATGTCAATCCTCGCGCAACACGGACGCTCCGCGAACCTGTCGGACTGGCCGGGCATAGGAAATAGTGAGTTTGACCCGGGTACCATCCGAACAGTGAAGGCGTTCTTCGATAACTATCGTCAGGAGCACTTTTCAGACGAGCGCGCCAGGCAGCTGAAAAATGAGCTTAGCAAGAAGTTCGGTATCGAAGAACCTACGGCGGTGGACATTGCTCAGGCACGCTCGGCTACTCTGGAAGCCTACGCAGCAGCCGGCGCAACGATCGCGGCAAAATTCGGAGGGGCACCGAAATCCCTCGCTGACCTGACCGCTCTCGCCGCTCGCTTTTCAGAGGCGCCGACGGCTCAAGTTAGCTCGCAAAGGTCCGTTGATCCTGAGCTCAGCTCCGTCATCAATGAAGACCACATTTCTGTTAGCGACACAGAACCTGCGACGAGTTTCGCCTTTGAAACTGAAGTTTTGATCGCCGACCCCGCCGCTCGTGTAACGGCGGAATCGAATGACGACAGCATTCTGGAGTTTGCCCGAAATTCGATCAGCGCCGTTGTGGCGGATAATGAAATCAGGCGGGCCACGGCACGTCAGAAGCTGGCTGTTATTGTGCTATTCGTGGATATCACCGGCAAGCAGACCTTTCAGTCGCTCAAACAAACTGACATTAAGAAGTTCGTCGACACCATGGCGCTTCTTCCCAAGGTCCGCCGTCGTTCTGCAGCAGAACAGGAGCTGTCGGTAGAGGAGCTGATTGCGAAGGGCCGAACGCTCCCGAAAAAGGAGGTTGGACTTGCCGCCGATACCGTAAACCGGAACCTGAGCTACCTTTCAGTGCTCATTCGGCGTGCCCGCATGGCGGGCATAGAGGGCATTGCACCTCTCGAGATTGGCGGCTTCCGTAAGAAGAAGAAGGGTAAAGCCAATGAGAGGCGTCCGACTTACCAGCAGGAAGACCTCCTCCTGCTCTTCAAGCATCCGATCTGGACAGGTTGTCATTCGGCTGTAAGGAGGCATCTGCCAGGCAAGGTAATCGTCTGGGACGCCATTTATTGGTGTCCGCTGATCAGTGTTTATTGCGGAGCGCGGTTGGAAGAAATCGCCGGTCTTAAGATGACGGAGGTTATCACGGATTACCCCATTCCGCACTTGATCATCCAGGAAAACGAGAACAGGGGCCTCAAGACCATCTCATCTGAGCGGAAGGTCCCAATCCATCCACTGCTCCTAACGCTTGGTTTCCTCCGATACGTCGCTGCAAAGAAGAAGGAGTGTGCCGAGCACCTATTTCCTGAACTTAAACCCAATCCAGGCACCGAGACCTCTTGGGGCGCGCGCGTCACTCGGAAGTTCAGTGAGGCTGTTGCAATGATGTTGGGCGAGGACAGGGTGGAGAAAGACAAGAACAAGACGTTTCACAGCTTCAGGCACTACATCTGCACCACCCTCGGCGGCTTCAATGACCTTAAGGACAAGATCGTCCAGGACATCGTCGGCCACGAAAATGTCGGCACCACCGACCGCGTTTATAAGGACCCCACCCCCCTAGACGTTATGCTTGAAGCGATAGCCAGGCTTCCCGATGTGACTAATGCGGCCTATCAGGCATCAACAGAATGGAAGATCGTTCCGGCCCGCCGGCAGGTGAAAGAAAATTAGCCGACGCTAAGCAGAACTTCATCGAAGCCGCTGAACTCAACATCCGTGGCACAGGAGGACATCCAGGCAGCGAGCGCATGGAGTTGGGCCGCTTCGACGAAATAACGCTTGGTCTTGCCATCGCGCCTGGCGCGGAGAATGCCAGCCTTTTCCAGCTTCGCAAGATGATGTGAAACAGTGGACGCAGCCTTGCCCGCGGACAGTTCTGTAGCGGGTGAGCCCAGACCGGCCGCACACCTTTCGAAAAATTTCGAAACGACCTTTATCGGCTAGAGCTGAAAGGGTTTCCGCGGCCTCACTATCCGTCATTTCGAAATCCTTCGGAGTAATAAAAGGGGGTCTGTTAACCATCGGCGCCGAATGCGCGTGACAATTTCCTACGCGCTGTCACGCTTAATACCGAGTCCACCCGGGCTCATGGCCACCGATAAGGCGGCCGCCAAAGTGATTGGACCCACTTTGACGGCCTGACCAGGTGACCATCAACCTGCTTGAACAGGAGAAGCCACATGGCTGACCGTATCTACGGCTGCGACAAGATTCGCAGCAACCCTTCTCTTCTCGATCATCGTGATCCTTGGTCGATTGTATGGCTTGGCACCTGTGCGATGCACAGCACCTTGTCGACATCGGCGCGCCTTTAGCCGCCGTCCCGCCCCGCGCATCGTTGCTGACCTGATCTCCGGCTGAGTGCCCGAGGCAGCGAAGCTGCGCATCCAATCACCTCTGAGCCTGGCTCCAGCGTGCTTGTCACGCCATGGCTTCGCTCGACCAAAAGGTCGCTTTGATGATCAAGAAGCTCAAAGACTACAAGATGTATGACCGCACGCCTGAGGATGAGGACGATCTGCCTCCAGCCTCGGATGATGGTGGCGAAGGCGCACCCAAGGAGACGGAGCTCTTCAAGCCTCGGCCCGCTGGTGCAGAAGATTGCTGCCCGTTTGACCTCGCCAATGAGCAGGACGATTGGCCGGACGAGCACCTGCATCCCTCTTCCCTTGCGGATCAGGGCGATAAGGATCTCATCAATCCTTGGTTCTGGTACCACCCGGATGGCTTGACCCTTGAAGAGGTGGACCGCCAGAACCGGGCTATGGAGACGGTTGAGATGGGTAAGCCCAGGACGGTGCTGCTCTCAACGGGTCCCGTCACCTATCTGCGCCTCACCGACCGTCTGACTAAGGACGGTATCAGGGACGGCTCCCGAAGTGATGGAGCTGAGCACCAGCAGAGGCTTCAGCTCAAGCTGGAGGCGGACACCCCGCTCAAGCTGATTGGTCCGCCTACCGAACACGCCATCGATGAAGTCGTGAGCGCGCTTTATGAGCGTGCCCCGCCTTCGCACCATTCCTGCAGGCTCTGCGCGACAGCGCGCATCTGAGCCTTATGCGCGGCGCCAACTACCTCCACTTCCGGCCGCTGCTCATCGTATCGCCGCCGGGGATGGGCAAAACCACCGTTGTTCGCATGGTGGGGGAAGCTGCGGGGTTGCCGGTCATCCGTCTCGATGGATCCACCATGATGACGACCGTGGCTTTGACTGGCGGTGACGCCGTGTTCCGCTCGTCGCCGCCCAGCACAATCGTCCAGGGACTGATCCAGCACGGGGTCGGCAACCCTATCATGGCGTTCGACGAGATCGACAAGCTCGCAGACATGAGCCACGGCGCTCGGGAGAACCCAGCCGAAGCCCTGCTGCCGTACTTGGAGCCGGCAACTGCGGGACGGGTGCGCGAGCACTTCCTGCAGATCGATCTCGACCTGCGCTTCCTCAACTGGTGCTGCTCGCCAACGACATCGACAAGGTCCCAAAGACCGTGCGCGACCGCTGCAAGGTCATCCAGATACCGCCGCTAACGCCCAAGGACCTGACCACTGTGGCTGAAGCCGAGGTTCGTAAGCGTCATCTTGAGCCCGAACTCATCACTGCACTGACCCGCGCCTGCGCCCGGGGTCAGATCAAGAGCCTGCGCAAGCTTCACAAGGCACTCGATGCCGCAGAGGCCACGCTGCGCCGTCCATCCCTGCACTGACCCAATTTCTTGAAAAAATCCAAAAATCGAAAGCTTTTCATCATGACCAGCACTCAGAAAGCTAACAACCTCGCCGCAACCGTTCAAAGCGGAAGTGCTGTCGCACAGCGCAGCAGCTCCATTCCAGCTGTCGTCGGCAACCGGAAGACCCGCCGCGCTATCAAGAAGGTCATCGATGCCCGCGGCTCTGAGCCAGTGCTGATGCCGGTTGATGCGGTGCTAGATGGCCTCACCGCAGTCGACCTCACCACCGTGAGGCGGGCAATTGCGCATGAGCGTGGCGAGGGCAGCATCCTGTTCCGCTGCGGCCAATGCAACGGCCCTCTCCAGCTTTCGTCCAGCCGCGAAAGTTCAACGGGTGACGGTCGTGGAGCCTTCTTCAAGCATTCCCACCGCACCCCGGAGGGCTGCACTTGGTACACGCCTGCAGCGCAGCGCTCCACTGGTGCGAAGCAGTTTGGCGGATTGCAGGAAGGAGAGCAGCACTGGCGGCTCAAAAATCTCCTTGCTGACAGCATCCGCTGCGATCCGGACTTCTCCGAGCCGGTGGTCGACAAGCACTTCATCAAGATCGGTGACGGGCACCGCAGGCCGGACATCTCCACCACTCATAAGGGTCAGCCGATCGCCTTGGAGCTGCAACTCGCTCGTCTGACGTTGACGACCATCACCGAGCGCACTGCTGCCTACCGCGCAGCCGGGATCACCCTGGTCTGGGTGACCAGCGCGCATGAACTCAGCCTGCTGAACAACCAAAGCTTCCGCGATCTGTACCTTGCCGCTGGTGGGCGGATCCTTGCCGTCGATGCAGCGAGCTATGAGCGCTCGGAGGAAACCAGCATTCTCCATCTGCGGGAGCTCTCGCTGGAACCCTGCATCCAGCACCCGTTCGCGATCTACAATCGGTGGCGCAGCCGCATGGTTGGTCCCGAGATCATCCTGATGCCGGAAGGACAGCGTCATGCTGAGGGGCAGCAGGCATATGCGGCAGCACTGGCCGAAAAGCTCCAGGCCAAGGCGCCTGCGCTGACGGAAAAGATCGCCAGCACTGTGGCTTCTGGGGCAGATCTCAACCTCGCAGCAGCGGAATGGAGTGCGCTGGCCAAGCTGATCGGGGCGCGGGAACTGCGGCACTCCCTCCAGGACGAGCTGCCGTTGGTGCTGCGCTGGCTGCAGGCGGTCGAGCGGCAGACCAGTGCCAACGGGGAGGAGAAGGCACTTGCCGGCAAGGTCGTCGCCGCCTGTGCTGCGGCGATCGCTGCCGCCCGCACCGGCAAGCATTGGATCCCTCTGATCGAGCACGTTGCCGATGCTGTGCCGGCGGTAGCTTCGGTGCTCAGCCAGGAGCTGCGCACCAAGATGACGAGGCTCAAGGCCTCGTCCGGCAAGCTGCATCCGATGCACGCTTATCATCGCCACATGATCTCGGCGCTGCATCCTTGGCTCGCCTTCTGGCTTCTTGCCAAAGCACCTGCCGGTACGGCGCCGCATTAGCGCCTGCCATAAGCTTCTGCTTTAGCCTTTACGCAGCAAGTGTTCTGCTTCTGGCGCATCCGAGCGCCAGAAGCAGATCGGGTCGGTTACTCCGCTCACCCGAAGAGGTCTCGGGGTAACCGCCCCGATGCGGCCGGCAAGCCGGCCTTCTCGAGGATGGAAGGGATCGGAGATCCCTTCAGAGATGCCGTTCCGGCAGCCACTCGGCAAAAGAAAGAGGATCCGAGCCAAAGGTTGACGCCGGAGAGGTCCGCCCCACACTCCCCACCCCCAGCTTCCATCGAAGCTGGGGCAAGCGCCGGAGGCGCCAGCGGACAAATCCGGAGTCAAGTCGGCCTCCGGGCCCCATCCTCAAAATGTGTGCGATAGCGCAAGCGAGGCAACAACATCTTTCTGGTCCAGCACTAGCGGACCAGATCGAGCCCAGCAGCATTATGAGGAAGGGAGAGGCAGACGACCTTGGCGAAAACTTGAAAACGAAGATTACAGGTCCGAAGTGGGGCCGACTTCGGACTGGCAGCTTCTCTATCGCGGTTTGTGTCAAGGGCCGTACGGCGTCATCTGCCGCCGAGAGGCGGCATGCCGGACTTGCGAAGACGCCAACGAGCGGCATGCGTTGAGGGTCAGCCTTTGCTGCTCGGCCT
>NZ_PYWB01000010.1 GCF_003056345.1 Devosia submarina
TAACCCCGGTCGGTGATCTGACGCACCGCGTCCCGCTTGAACTCGTCGGTGAAATTGGCTTTGCCCATAAAGGCCTCCTTGCCTCAAAATTAGGGAAGAAGGCGTCTACAAATCTAGGGGCTATTCACTCTCTATCGACTGGCGTCAGCCAGTTCATATGTATTGACACCCACTATTCGCGCCATGCGAGCTTCGAGGCTTAAACCTTGAGGTAACACATGGCCCGCATCGGCTACGCGCGCGTTAGCAGCATTGATCAAGACTTAGATATTCAACTCGCGAAGCTCAAAGCTGAGGGTTGCGAGATCATCCGATCAGAAAAGGTGTCGGGTGGCAGCCGTGAAGGCCGCGTCGAACTTGAAACCGTCATTCAATTTCTTCGACCCGGTGACGAACTGGTGGTTGCCCGGCTGGATCGTCTCGGGCGCGACACACGCGATGTGCTTAACCTCATCCATGAATGCGAACAGCGGCAAGCGTTCGTCACCGTGCTCGACCCGCATGTTTCTACACGCGGTGAGATGGGGCATATTGTACTAACTGTGCTCGGCATGGTGGCGCAAATGGAGCGGCGGTTCATCAAGGAACGGCAGCGGGAAGGCATTCAACAGGCTAAGGCACAGGGCCGCTATACTGGTGGCAAGCGCCGCCTTGATCGCCAGCGGGTTAGACTACTTAAAGACAAAGGGGTAGGTCCATCAAAGATTGCGCAGCAGCTTGGCTGCTCGCGGATGCAGGTTTACCGCATATTAGCCGAAGCAGAATAGTGCGTTATTCACGCCCGAAACGGAGAAGCATCATCGATGCGGTCTTCGTTCGAAACAAGCTCCCATTCCTTCGCGCCTCTCACGTTCTCGGCCACGATATGATCCGAATACGGACCAAGGATGCCACTGGCCTCATGCTTGCGCCATAACACCCAAGAGCCTTCCACATCGCTCCTGATACTCACGCTTACCCCTGAGCCAGCAGGCAATTCGCGAGCTCCTACTTTGCAGCGAGCGCTTTGCGCGCAGCGGCTGCGGCTCGCCTGACGATTGCTATCCGACGCTCATCTTCATCAGCAGACCACATGGAGTCTACTTTATCTTCACGGTACGTTTGAGTGGAACTAGCTGCCATAGTCATGTTGAGCCTCCGTGCAGAAACAGTTGAGCCAACGTGGTTAGCAGATCGTTAACGCCGAGTTCACGAAGGCGTGCTGCTTATCTTCGGCGGGCGCGAGATCCCTAAGGTAAGCCAATGGAACTGAGCTTAATCAGTGGGGGTTATGCAAAGGCAACTGGCCCAGAGCCACATGACGAGGGCGTAAACATAACGTCCGGAAAGAAGTCTACGAATGAACTGGATCCAACAGCAGATTGAGTCTTGGCAGCATATCATCAACTGCATTGAACGTGATGGCGGTCCACAGCAATATCTTGAGCGAGCCTACAGAACTCGTGATGGATATCAGCGGTTGTTGGACCAACGCTGACGGCGGTTGGCTCGCTCCGGCTGACAGAGTGTAGCACCAGTGCCAGCTAGTCAGTAGTTGGCCATGGACGAGCGGACTTCCGACGCCCTCAACATCAGTAAGTCTGCGGTGCTTGAGTGGGCTTTGAGAGCGTTTGAATCTGTTGAACCGCCAACAGCACTTGATCGTTATACAGGTGGCGCTCTGCTAAGCGTCGCTGGCCCGACCTAACGGGCGGGAGTGCATATGTACGTCTATGTATTTGAAGGGCCTGAAGGTGTACTCGGATTTGCTACTCACTCCGATGGACTTACTCTTCCAGCAACGCACCGACCTTGGGTTCTGATCAATCGCCTTATTATGTCAGATGACGATGATGATCGACCGATTGTTCGTACAAGAGAATGCATGGATGATATTCAGAGGTACGGGTTTCATCTGACGCAAGGAAATCGCCGCGTCACAGAAATTCTCATAGGCAAATCTAACTTGTGAACGTGGTGGCGCGGCCTCAAGCATCTGCGACCTGAGTAAGCGTCTTTTCTGGAGCCAAGGCCGCTCGTAGGCGACGTATGGTCTCCAGCACTGATCTTGCCCTAGGCGAGTATGCGGTACTTGCTATTGCCTCGTGCGCTGCGCGCTAGAAAGACGCTTTCTAAGATATCACGCAGCATCGGTTCAGCCTTTAATTTTCCAGACACCTGAGCGTAACTTGACGCCTTGCCTTCTTGAACTGCTGGATAGCATGGCATTGCATTACCGCTTCTCGTTCAGTGTTTGATCGTTAGTTGATCAGATTAATGCAACTTAGATCAAAGTCAGGGCTTCTGCTGGTAATGAGGAGCTTTTCATATGGCCAGCTATGAACGCCTACCATTGGGGGCACGTTATCCGCACGATGCGGTGATTGTCACTGTGCGGCGCGCGTTGGGCAGAACTGTAGCTGATGTTGCCGCAGTGGATCACATCGCTGATTTCCCGCTTCCGGTCTCCCGTGCACTGGAGCAAGCAACGCTGTGGTGTACAGAAATGGGATTGGCGCGCGTTCAGGTGGTTTTGGAAGATGAGCGGCTGTGGAGTGCCGAATGGGGCGAACTGAAAGATCCATAACCTACCAAATAGGGCAAAGTTGCCCAGTAGGCGGTTAGGCGTGCTTGCGACCATTTTCGCGTTTACATAAGAAGCTCATAGACGTCCATGTGCTGCTGCCTAAGCGGTTTGCTGAAACTGCTGCTGATACCCTTCAACTGCGTGCGCGCCCGCTCTGCGATGTGTGTCAACATGGTCAGTGTTGGTGTGACGGTCGGTTATGAGTGGCCTCAAAAATGAAAGCCCCTGCTCGTTGAGCAGGGGTGGGTTGAAGTATCAGCGCTCAGTTTCGTTGAGTGGATCGATACGGGTGTCCTCGATTTCCACCTCTTGGCTACGTACCGTGTCGGTAACTGTCTCAACACGATCCGACTCTTCTTTGCGAAGAGCAATCTCCTCAACGACACGCGCTTCTTTGGCTACGACGGCCTCTTCCGCAGTGGCAACAGCTTCGATTGTTCTTTCCTCAAATGCTGCATCAGCATCAGTAAGGGGCCGATCTACCGGACGACGATCCACAGCCACTTGCTCACTGTGTAGCGTCACTTGTTCGCTGACG
Organism: Devosia submarina; assembly: GCF_003056345.1. Lineage (GTDB taxonomy): Bacteria > Pseudomonadota > Alphaproteobacteria > Rhizobiales > Devosiaceae > Devosia > Devosia submarina. The sequence goes on from NZ_PYWB01000010.1 coordinate 3,105, forward strand.
GGAGTTTCGGACACATAGGAGCGGATGCGAACGCGGCCATGGCTTACATCGCGCTTGCCGACCCTGAGACGCTCCTCAACAACTGGGATCACGTCGCTTTCACCTCCGACACGATCCCGAACACCTAGGTCATTGTCGAGAGATACCGTGCTGTCTAGCGCCGCAGTATCGTCGAGGACCGCTGTGCCTTCCATCTCATCATCAAGCAAGCCGGAGGACGACGTAGTGAGCGGCCGTTCGACTTCCCAACCTTCCGAGCGCCATTGATTGGAGCGCTCGTCAAGGTCAATAGATCCGCGTTCCTCCAGAATATCGTAGACCGCGTCTTCATTGCTGCCCGCATCGGTGACAGCAACGATATACCCACCCCGGCGCAAGCCTTCGGCGTACAATGACCGGTCTTCATCGGGCATAAAGATGTTTGCTAGTGCCGCAAAGAACCCTTGGTTCTCAGCAGGAACACCAGCGAGGGCGTTTTCCGGACCGGCTGTTACCGAAATAGCGGAATCGCTCAAACCGATAGACCGAAGTTCTGCAACTGCTGCATCTGCATCAGCGCGGTTGTCGAAAAATGCGGTTATTGTTCGTTGCGACGTAAACTCGCTCATAGGACATTCCTCTGCTACTGGCGTGGCTGCCATGTAGAAGCTGACAATCCGAAGAGCACCACATCGTTCCTGTGCCTAAGGAAAGTTGCCGGTTGAATTGATCATGGACATCATCGGCAGCGAGCTGCTTCATGACCTTTAAGCCGTGACGGACGGAGCAAAAACCATTGCCGACATAGTGAAGGGTCAAGTACCAATAGCAAGTATGCCGACGTCAGAAGAAGGTGCTGCTGTCCATGCCTCGAACAAGCTATAGAGTAGTTGATAAGCGTCCTAGTGCCTCCGACGGTCAGGAGGTCACGGTTGATGCGGCCAATCCTGAGGCAGCAGCCCAAATGGTATTGGGACTCGATCTGACCCGGGCTGGTCGTCCAAGCGCACTCGTCGCAAGAGTATACTGGACCAATCCGGGGCAACCCGTCAGCATGGTGCGGTTGTACGCACGTGTTGACGACAGCGCTCTTTGACAAGGCGAGCGTGCACTGGCCTCAGTGTCACGTCAGGCTTTAAATTAGACCTCAAGCTGTCACAGGTAGGCGACCACCGCCCTAATGTTACGCCACATGCTGGGGCTTTCGTTACGTCACGCTGTGGTATACCCTGTTGCTACACCCACTAGCGCCAGTGGTGGGTGGCGTACGCGGCTAGGCGCAAAGTGGTGAACTTCCTACTACGCCCAACGGTCTTCACTGTACATCTGAGCGATAAATCTCACCTGTATCGGCAAGGCGTCGGCGGGTGATTGAAGCCACGTCGTTCGGGCGGCACTTTGGCCACAAAGCCCTGCATCGCTTACGCTGAGAAATTGGTAGTCAAAAGTAGCAATGCCATTCAGTTTGATACCCGCTGGCGAGCCGTGGCCCGGTAAGGGTCGCCACCATCCCCATGCAGGTCAAGATGGTACCGGCGCGCGTCAAGTAATTCCAACAGCCTTGCTTCATCAGCGACGCGGCACTGGAGGCGGCCATCATCGAGTTCCTTGAACTTGATCCCGTGTTTAGCCGCGAGTGCTTCGATTGCAGATCTTTGAAAGTTTGCAAGGTTTGGGTTCGAGGCAACTGATGCTGCATGGCGTGCCATGCGTGGATGTTTTCCAATCTTCTCGGCGACCCTGCTGAGATCTAAAAATGGGATAGCACTATGTATGGCCTGAACCTTTTCCGCTGCCGTTTCGGCGACACGCTCAACGATCTTTGCGACCTGTTCAGTCGGGCGCGTGTTCAGAATAAAAACGTCTGCGTCGGCGATAATAACGTCGAATTCTGTATCAAGGTGCAGGACGTCATCCTCGATTAGTACAAGAGTATCGTCGACCAAACGCATTAGCCTATTCCGAGCGTTCAATGTACCTTTAAGCTTGGTGGCTTTACGAATACCGACTGCTTTACGGTTCTGGTTGTCTCTGAATACAGCGAAATAGAAATCAACGTCATGTGCATGATCTTGAATGTTGGTTAGATCCTCTAGTGCCCCCGCTTCATAGATCGCGGACAGTTCTGTCATAAATTCCCCGCCCCGTGGTGCGTATATCCGCCTGCGGGCACCGTAATCTTCCGAAATATCGTGCAGTTCCCAATCGTCAGAGAGACTGAGGAAGATGTTTCTGGTTTCTCTCAGCATCTGCTTCAATGCTGTTTTGATACCCGGGTTCGTAGGAATGAAGTACATGTGTCGGTTGCTTCTGAGCGCCACCCCAAAGTTCACTGACGTAATGTCCAAAAAGTTAAACTGCTGATCTATCATTCGCTTCGTCCACAAGTACGTTTCCGCCCAGCCGATACCCTGTCAGGGCCGAAGATTCCGGTAGGTATTGACGCTTCGAAATAACCACGTAGGTCCCCATCCGGGAACTCTGCCTCTCTTGCCCCCCAATGCCGGGTTTTGCCTCGACCGTATAAATGCGATATCCACATAACGCGAATATCAAATTCATGTAGTGTAGTCGCATGTGCCAGAACAAAAACATGACAAAGAGTAGCGCAAAGGCAACTGCCACAACATCGCGCATGCCCCCAAGATTTGCGTCGAACAACGGTATCAGCATGGCGAACAAATAGGTAAGTAAATGCTCCCTTTGGTCGCGCGCTGTCTCAATTTCGACAGTCTTTACGTTCTTGCTGGAGCGGGACCGCCAGAAAATTATCAACAGTATTGCTGACGGAAGCGCAAAAAAGAGCAGGCACAGCGGGATCCAGATATAGTCCGCAACAGCATCGACGCCCCGGATAGACCAGAGTAGGAATACAGGACTTAGGCTTGACCAGACCAGAACAAATCTGACGAAGCCAAGACCTTCATGGACGTTGTTTGTTGCCATACTCGCGAGGGTCCCTTGTAATCACCCGCGTGTCAACGATCAGGGCCGAATTGCCCCAACAGTGGTTCTGTATCGCCGATACCTTCATTAAGGTGGGTCCGACCGCCACAGTGATTGTGCTGCGTCCAACTCTGGGTTAGGAACAAAGATGGAACGCAGCAACTTATGGCAGTAACCTACGACGGACGAGCGGTCGCTAATTTTGTGCTCGACGCTTGCGACTGCAGGGAAAGGGCAGTGACCAACCTTGCTTTGCAGAAGATCGTCTATTTTTGTCACGTGTGGTCCCTTATCGGGCTGCGCCGACCCTTGATAAGGCACAAGTTTGAGGCTTGGGAATTTGGGCCAGTTCTTCCCTATCTCTACAGAGAATTCAAAAGCTTTGATCGTTCACCGATAAAGGGACGCGCAACTGAGATTGATCCTCAGAATGGAAGTAAGCGCATTGTTTCCTACAGTTTCGGCGTAGAAACCGAAAAGCAGTTGCAGGAGATCGTTGCTTTCTACAGTCAAATGCGTCCGAGTGATCTTGTGGAGCTAAGCCACGTTCGCGGCGGGCCATGGCATAGTACGTGGAATCACGGGGGAAACGTCAATCCGGGAATGAAGATTGACGACTCTTTGATCGCCGCGTTCTATTCTAAAGTATCTAGTCCATTCTCGATTCAATGACGGCGGAAGCAATATGGCCGAACTGCGCGTTCCTACTCTTCAGCATCTCGCCCGCAACTGGCGCGCCGATCCGGTCATGATTGCCAGCGCCCTCGTCCGGCTTGTCGAGAATCCTCCAATCTTCAACTACAACCCGCTTTTCGGTGCCATTCGCGACCTTCTGGTGCTTCACGTGCCGTATGACCAGATCGTCACCGGTATTAGCAAGATCAAGCGCGAAGATGTCCGGAAGAACCTCTTGAGCATCCTGCCGCTGGTTCGAGATCACTTCGCCGATGTGCATCCGGATTTCTGCCAAGTCGTAGAAAGGCGTTTCTATCCTGTAGGACGAGGTCTAATGGTCCCGTTCGAGCAGCCGATGATGTACGGCGTCGGAGGTCAACTCTACTTCCCGTGGTTCAGCTTCTGGAGAACAAACCCGCTAGCCGCCGAACGCCTATCTCTATTTGTGACACTGGTCGACGAAGTGCTACTGCAAGACCCGGATCTCGAAACAGCACGTTTCGAAATTCTGGATTTCAGCGCGCCCAATGCGAAGGCGTCGCGAGAACTTACTATCATGGACGCCCGCGACATTCCTCGCGTTCATGAGGCGCGAAAAGTCGAAATGCTAGACACCTTCGCCGAGGGTTATTTCTTAGCCCTCGAAAGGCTAAAGGGCCGTACCCCGCCACCCCCGGCGGACGATTACAACAGGGCGGAGCTTGATCAGCCGCGTTTCCCGGGCTTCCCGGAATAGTGTTCGGCAGGTTGGCGAAGTCAACCCAGCTTCGCTGGTGGTGTTGGTTTCATAGCTTCAGACCGCCCAACTCTGGTCTGGAGATTTAGGGCGAATCCTTTTGATCGGCAAACCAGACCGGCAGTGCTGGTTTGCATAAAGATCTTCATAGTTTAACGTTTTGGATCAGACTACGTATCAGGTGCAGTAAACTCAGCGCTGTGTTTGACACGTGCCAAGACAAGGATCTCTCCAAGCTTCCTCCGATCAACAATGTATTCACCCTCGTTGATCCCGGGGACTATCAGCCCGGGTGCCGAGATAATTGCTTCAGTTGGAGCAAACGTTCCTAGAACGACCATTCCACCGTCGTTGCGGTCGGCTCGCACACTTGCGTAACTTTCGGCCACAGAACGTTGTGCCGACCATGACATACCATAAGTACGACGCTGGCGATTTCCGGCGGTTTCACCTCTAAATAGCTGCACCGGCTCGCCTTGGTAGGGCGGCAAAAGAGTGCGCAGTCCACCGATCAGTATAAGGTCCGAGGCTACTTGGGACCGCATCGTGTCGCCATGAGTGAGCCAGAACTTCAGGAAACTCGTCCGGATGTCAGGGGAGACTGACTGTAGTCGTGCACACGCCTTCATAGCTGGCTCTAAAAGCCAAGCATTGGCAACTTCTACAAAGGCTGACTCAAACGCAGCGGCGTCGCTATGGTTGATGGCCTCCACAAGCGTCACAACCTTCGACCACTCTTCGTGCCTATCGTCCAAAAGAGACATCTGTTTTCCCCGACGCTTTTCGACCTAGTGGTCCTCCGACAAGCTTCAACACCGCCGAGCGCACTCACTCGTCGAAGAAGAAGTCCTCATCCAGCCGCAGCACTTTGATCGTGCGACTTTCACGAACACCGACCCCATGCTCAATGAGCAACTCAGCTAAGCGTTCACCATCGAGTAAAACCACTCGCTGTGACAAATGCCGGACGTAATCTATCGCATGGCTGCTGAAGCTGGACGTGGTAACGAATACGCCCTTAGTTGCTCCCAAGCCGACAAGGCTGCCGACAAATCCCTGTATTTCCGGCCTACCGACACTAATGTGAGGTGCATATCGTTTAGCTTGCACGTAGATGCGGCTAAGGCCAAGACGGTCTTCATCGACTACTCCATCTACCCCACCATCCCCGCTTTTGCCCAACTGCTGTGCCGCGCTTCCGTGGGTGCCCCCGTACCCCATCGCGACAAGTAGCTCCACGATAAGCTGCTCGAAGAAGGAAGGGCTTTGCGCAAGAATACGCTGCAAGAGGTCGGCCTTTAGTACGGCTCGCAGCATCCCATAAGCAGCGTCGATTTGCTCCTCAGGTGTGGTGAGAGAAGAGGCATCAACCGGAGACGGCCCTTGCCTGAGGTCCACACCTGCAAGCGCTTCGGAACCATAGAAGGACTGGAAGGCCGGATAGGTCTTCAAGATGTCGACGTTGATTGTCCTAGGATTCGTCGCCAGCAGCTTGCGTCCAGCTTCGCTTGTGATGAAGCGTCCTCGACTTGGGGCATCAATTAGCCCCGCTTTGCTCATATAGAACTTGGCCCAGTGAATCCTGTTATGCAGGAGGCGCTGCTTGCCGCTGGGCAGCATCTCATCCCTTTCGGCTTCGGTGAGGCCGAGTTCATCAGCGATGAGAATCGCCAGTTCTGGCACCCTTGTTTCTTTCTGAGATGCGTGGCGAAGGACCGGCAACATCAATGATTGATAGTCTGGAATTGCCAAAAGGCTCTCTCCAACGGCCTGTGTGTGTCAGGCCAACAGTTCATCAGCCCAACGTTGCAGAGCAACTTGTTTCTCAGGCAAATAGCCGTAGTGCCGGTACGTGGCGGCGATGCCTGTGAGTTTATGCCCTAGGCAAAGTTCGATCACATGAGGTTCAATGCCCAGCCGTTCCATGTGGGTTGCCATTGAGCGTCGAAGGTCGTGTGTCACCCAACTGATAGCCAAGCTTTGCTTCTGCATTGTGATCTGCTGATCTAGCTGTGTCTTGGCCTTGCTAAAGCCCGAAACTGGAACAAGCCCGCCCGTTGTAGAAAATAGGAATGGCCCGTTGTTTCCTTGCGGCAGCGAACGAACTATCGCTTGTGCTTGGGTGCTGAGCGGCACGACCTGTGGCTTTCTCGTCTTGTACTGTTCGGCAGGTACTTCCAATATTGTGCTCTCAGCCTTGAGCCAGTCCACGCGGGCATTGGCCCATTCTGAGCGCCGGCTTCCGGTAAGCATGAGAAGCTTGAATAGGTGTCCCCATGGATGGGCCAATGCAGTGGCTGCAGACCATATTTGTCGTAACTCCTCCATCTGTAGTACCCGGTCTCTTGGAGTTTGCCGGTCTCGGTTGCGGACATCTGCTAGAGGATTGCTTGGCAACAGGTCCACTTCAACACCGAACTGGAACATCGCCCGTGTCCACTTGCGGACCTCCGCAGCCGAGCCTTTGCCCCCGCGCGTCTGCATTGTTTCCCTACCTTTAGGCGTGAGCACGGGCATCTCCTTGGAAGTGCGCACCTCCTCCAACAGAGCAAGAAACTCACTGCGATTGACATTGGCAAGGCCAACATCGGCCCACCGGGATAAGACATGGCGCTCTAGCAGCTTCACCACGTTTGGACCGGAGCTTATGTTCCTCTCAAGGTGCTCGACACGATATCGCTCGAAGAGAGCTGAGACGGTGCGTGCTGATGGTTCCAGTTTCGGCGCGGCTGCATCTATACCAGAACGCGCCAGCCGCTTAGTTTCACTTGCGATTGCCCGAGCCTCAGCAAGGCTAATCGTTGGGTACTCTCCTAGCTGTAAGCGCCTTTTTGGGCCTGCCAGCGAGGTCTTCCGCGCCCCGCCTCCAGAGCCACTCCCATGAACCCGATAGCTGAGACTCCAACTTAGCTTGCCTGATTGCGACACACGGAGAACAAGGCCGTCCCTATCTGGCAGGTCAAAGCGACTGCCGGTTGCCTTTATGCCCCTGATCTTCGTGTCGGTGAGTGCCATTGTTGTGCTTCGTTTGGGGGCCGCTTGGGGGCCGATTTCGTCTGATTTCGCGCGAACGATAGCAGACAGCGGCGAACCAACAAAGAAAATAATCAAGTCATTCCAGAGAGTTAAAGAGCATCAGCGAACACTGGCGAACACTATGCATAACCTTGCCAAGGTTAGGGTCGTGGGTTCGAATCCCATCGCCCGCTCCAATCTTCCCGAAAGGGAAAGCAACAAAGTGCCGGGCCTTGTGCCCGGCCTTTTGCTTTGTGCTGGGCTTTTGGAGGCTGATGGCCTAAGAAGACCCATGAACATTCCAGATCCAAAAACATTCACCGATCCTGAAAAACTGCGCAAGCTGATGGCCAATGCTGTCCGCCTTGGCTATCCGGACCTTGCTTTCGAGTGCCAGTTGCGCATCGCAGAGATTGCCGGAGCCTCCTACAAGAATGCTGTCGAGCGTGCCTTCTGGACCAGCCTCACGGCAGCCGAAGAATTCCGCACCGCCGACAATGGCCGGTCCACCCGCTTGTTGAAAATACGCGCAAAGCACAAGCGCGTGGGCGCCCAGAAGGTGCTAGCTGACCTGATGATGGAAGACGGCTTAAGCGACGGGTTCGACAAATTCGTGGAGCATGGCCGCAGCGATCTGACCGGTGAGGCCATCGTCCTGCAGCATGAAGAGCAGTTCAGCGTTGACGTGGTCAATGCCGCCCGCAAGAAGCTGCTAGACCGCGGCGTCGCCATGGCGCAAGCAATGGCTTGACCAAGCCCTTAGGGTGCAAGCGCCCCAAAATACCCTTGATTGGGTCCAATTGGGGACTCGTTTAGGCCGCTAAAGGGGTGATCACGTTTTCAACGAGGTCGCCCTATGACCGATCTGCACTTCGACACAATTCCGGCACCCCTAACCACGCTTCAGCCAGCTGGCGATTCGTCCGCCGGCGGCGCTCCGGCGCAGCTGGATGCCGATATGAAGCATGTGCTCGATGTCTTGGGCGAACTCGGCGCCCGTCCTCTTGAATATTCAACGCCGTCCATGGCCCGCCGTCAGCCTCGCCTCGCAGATGCCGTTGCATCAATCATATCGCGCCAGAACCGCTCGGCGGCCGAAGATGGCGTTGCCGCTGAAGAGTTCGTAATTCCCAACGGCGATGTGGAGCCTCTCGGCGCGCGCCTTTATCGCCCACTTGGCTTGCTGAGCCGCCTCAATCCGATGGTCCTGTATTTCCACGGCGGCGGGTTTGTAACCGGCGATCTCGACAGCCACGATACTTCGGCACGCGCCATTGCGCGGCGAACCGGGGCAATCGTTGTGTCTATCGCGTATCGCCTTGCTCCCGAGCATCGCTTCCCGGCAGCTCACGAGGATAGTTGGACTGTCTGGACCTGGCTCCTGGAGCAGGCGCATGAACTGGGCGGCGATCCCCGGCGGATCGCTGTTGCCGGCGAGGACGCTGGCGCCAATCTGGCTGCCAACATTGCCATCCGCGCACGCAACGAAAGAACAACGCGGCCAATCCACCAGGGCTTGATCCACCCCATGGCGGGCAGTGATTGGACACGAGAGTCCTACGGGCAATTTCAGCGTGCTCGCCCGATCGGCCTGGCAGCCATGCGTTGGCGCTACCGGCAATTGCTGGAGCAGGAGGGCGAAATCAACGATCCGCGCGTCGATCTTCTGGCGCAAGACAGTTTGCGCAATCTGGCGCCCGCAACCATTATTCTCGCTGAAGCCGACCCCCTGCGCTCGGAGGGCGAAGCCTTGGCCCAGGCGTTTGTGGACAGTGGTACCCCGGTTGAATGCCGGACCTATGCTGGCGTAACGCAGGGCTTTTTCGGCTTGGGGCAGCTGGTCACCAAGGCGCTATTTGCCCAGACCGATCTTGCCCAGGCGCTTGGCAGAGCCTTCGCCCCTTCAAGCTAAGGCTAGCCTGTACGGCTAGGCGCAGGCGAATCAGCGATATTGCCCCATGGGCCTGCTCTTGTTATGAGCGGGCCCATCGGTTTGCCTTTTCAGTGACCCCGGACCCTTGCGGGTCGTGGGGTCGGTTGCCATCTAGGGGCAAGGTTTTCCGCTGGGCGCGCGTGACGCGACTGGCCGGTACGGAGAAAATTTCATTGTCCAAACGGGATTTCTATGAGGTGCTCGGCGTCAGCAAGGGCGCTGATGAAGCATCGCTCAAGAGCGCCTATCGCAAGCTTGCCATGCAGTTTCACCCCGACCGCAACCCCGGCAATACGGAGGCGGAGGCCAAGTTTAAGGAAATCAACGAGGCCTACGACACCCTCAAGGACGCACAAAAGCGCGCCGCCTATGACCGCTTCGGCCATGCCGCCTTTGAAAATGGCGGGCGCGGCGGGGCAGGGGGCTTTGGCCCTGAGTTTTCCTCATCGATGTCCGATATCTTTGAAGATATTTTCGGCGATTTTATGGGCGGGCAACGCCGCGGTGGTGGCTCGTCCAAGCTGCGCGGCAGCGATCTGCGCTACAATCTTGAAATTAGCCTTGAAGAAAGCTTCGAAGGCCGCACGGTCGAAATCGACGTGCCAACGCTTGTCGGTTGCACCACCTGCGACGGCTCGGGCGCCAAACCCGGCACGGGCACCCACACCTGCCGGCAATGTAACGGCCATGGCAAGGTTCGGGCCGCCCAGGGCTTTTTCACCATCGAGCGCACCTGCCCGGTTTGCCAGGGGCGCGGTCAGATGATGGACCAGCCCTGCACCGATTGCGGTGGCCAGGGCCGCCGTCAGGAACACCGCAAGCTATCGGTCGATATCCCAAAAGGCATCGAGGACGGCACTCGCATCCGTCTTGCCAATGAAGGCGAAGCCGGCGTTCGGGGTGGCCCTCCCGGGGATCTCTATATTTTCATCTCCATCCGCCCGCACGATCTGTTCCAGCGTGACGGTGCCGACCTTTATGCACGCGTGCCCATCGCCATGACGACGGCGGCCCTGGGTGGGGAATTCGAAGTGCCAACGCTTGATGGTGCTCGCGCCAAGGTCAAGGTTGCCGCCGGCACCCAGCCTGGCCAGCGCGTTCGCCTTAAGGGCAAGGGCATGCCGGTGTTGCGTTCCAAGGATGTCGGCGATCTTTATGTCCAGCTCGACATCGAGACTCCCCAGGCCCTTAGCCGCCGGCAGCGCGAACTGCTTGAGGAATTCGCGCGCCTCGAAACCGAAGAAACCAGCCCCACATCGGGCGGGTTCTTCGACAAGCTCAAGAAGATGTTTGAAGCTTAAGCGTGTAGGAAGTGGCTCCACTGGAGCAGCTTTCGACCCTTTTTGGGACACGTTCTATCCCACTCTCGATGTCGCCCCGGGCTCGACCCGGGGCCCATCCTGAGATCTCGAGATGCATTCCAGGAGCAAGTCCTGGAATAACGGGGTTTGTTGCTGTAAAGCCCGAGAAACAGCTCTTACGCCGCCGCCGCGACCTTTAACTGCCCCACCAGCGAATTGGTGCTGGTTCCCACGACCTCCACCTGATGGATCCCCCCGATCAGCTCGGTCCCACCTGGCAGATGCACCGCCTGCAAATACGGCGAACGGCCACCCACCTGGCCGGGCATGCGCCCCGGCCGTTCGATTAGCACTGGCAGGGTCTTGCCCACGCATGAAGCGTGGAATGCCGTCGTTTGCCGGTTCACCAGTTCCTGAAGTCGGTAAAGCCGCTCGGTCTTGACCTCCTCGGCAATCTGGTCTGGCAGGTTTGCGCCTGGTGTACCCGGGCGGGTCGAGTATTTGAATGAATAGGCCGAGGCATAGCCCACATCGGCGATGATGCGCAGCGTGTCCTCGAAATCCTGGTCCGTTTCGCCGGGGAAGCCGACAATGAAATCCCCCGACAGCGCCATGTCGGGACGCGCTGTCTTTATGCGCTCGATCAGCCGCATGTATTCGGCCGCAGTGTGGCGCCGGTTCATGGCCTTCAGGATGCTGTCTGAGCCCGACTGCACCGGCAGGTGCAGATAAGGCATCAGGATATCGAGATCGCGATGGGCAGCGATCAAAGCATCATCCATGTCGCGCGGATGGCTCGTGGTATAGCGCAGCCGCTCCAGCCCAGCGATTTCTGCCAGCCGATAAGCCAGTTCGCCCAGCCCAACCGGGCGACCATTGTCATCGCCGTGATAAGCGTTGACGTTCTGCCCCAGTAGCGTGATCTCCTTGACGCCGGCGTCCACCAGCGCCCGCGCTTCTGCCAGAACTTGTGCTACGGGGCGCGATACTTCGGCGCCCCGCGTGTAGGGCACCACGCAGAACGAGCAGAACTTGTCGCAGCCCTCCTGCACAGTCAAAAAAGCTGTCAGACCGCGCTTGATGGTCACTTCTTTTTGGGGCAGCGGCAGGTGCTCGAACTTGTCTTCTTCGGGGAAGTCCGTGTCGATCACGGCTTGCTTGAGGGAAGGGTGCATATGCCGCTGTGCCTCGGCCCGCGCCAGCATATCGGGCAGGCGGTGGTATGCCTGCGGCCCGAACACCATGTCGACTACGGGCGCGCGGCGAGCAATCTCCTCGCCCTCGGCCTGAGCCACGCAACCGGCCACTCCGATCATCATGTCGCTGCCCATGGCGCGCCGCTCGGTCTGCAGCTCCTTGAGCCGGCCCAGCTCGGAGAACACCTTTTCCGAGGCTTTCTCGCGGATATGGCAGGTATTGAGCAGCACCAAATCCGCCTGCGCAATGTCCAGCGTTGGCTCATAGCCATGGGGCGCCAGGGCATCGCCCATGCGGTCGCTGTCATAAACATTCATCTGACAGCCATAGGTCTTGATGAAGAGCTTTTTGGTATTTGCGCGCGTCTCGGTCATTTCAGCTCTTTAGCAGAGGACGCGCCAAGACTCAAAGCCAGTGCAACCATGGCCGATGCTCGGGTGTTTCCCTCTCGAACAAGGGGAATTATCATGACCGATACCAACAAGACCGACAAAGCCCCGGCAATGAAGGACGGCAAGAAGCCGGGTCCTGCAGAAGCCGTAGTGCAGGTCCGCGACGCCGGCAAGGACGCCCAGGCTGACAAGCCAAAAGACTGGGATAAACAGGACCAAGCCGTGGACGAGAGCTTCCCGGCAAGTGACCCTCCGTCCACCTACTAAGCTTCACAAGGGGACGCCTAAACCTTTGTTGTTGCCCGAAACAGGCGAGTGAACCTATGCTGCGTCCGGGGAAGGGACGAGCAGGGCGCTCGCCCATGATTCCGTGCGGGCGGTATGGCAGAGGCAAACACCAGCGAACCGGCCAAGCGCTCGAGCCGTCGCTCGATCGTCAATTATCTTGCGGCCTTGGCTCTGGTCGGCGTTGTCCCAAGCTTTATCTTTGCCGGCGTCCTGATCGAGCGCAACGAAGCTGCTCAGGAAAAAACTGTCGAAACCTTGATCGTTGCCACTGCCCGCTCCAGCATTCAGGCAGTGGAGCGCGAGATCGCGGCCAACATCACAACGCTTCGTGTTCTGGCCTCTACCCCCGCCTTGAGGGTTGGGGATTACCGAGGCTTTTACGAGCGCAGCAAACTGGCGCTTGCTGGAAGTGACACGCATCTGTTTATCGTCGATCCCGACTTTTCAACCTTTGCCAGCACTCGGCTGCCCTACAACAGTCCACGCATTCCGATCAGCGATACCGACGCGGCCAAACGGGCCTTCGAGACTAGGCAGGTAGTCATCTCAGACTTGGTGTTTGGCGCTGTTTCCAAGCTCTGGGTCTACAACATTCTTATGCCGGTGGACCTTGGACTTGCGGGCGAAAAACTCATCGCCCTCAACCAGCCTGCCAGCAATTTTGCTTCAGCGCTCTCCGCAAGTGGCCTGCCCGAGGGGTGGAATGCCGCTCTGCTTGATACGCACGGGCAGATCATTGCCGGCACACCTGAGGCCGGCAATGTGGGCGAGCAGTTCGCGCATTTCAACGCGATGGAACAGCCGTTTTCAAGCGGATGGCAGCGCCTCCAGTCGGCTTCGGGGCCTGCCATGGGCGTTATCCAGCGCTCCTCGGTAACAGGCTGGCGTCTTGTTGTTTGGGCCTCCGCCGCCACCATCAGCCAGCCGCTACTTAACGCCATGCTGTCGCTAATCGCTGGTGCCTTCATTCTTTTGAGCCTGATTCTGGCCGCGCTTTACTGGGTGAGCCGCCGTATCGGCAGCTCGGTCCGTGGCCTTGCGCGGGATGCACGGCGCCTGGGCGCCGGAGAGATCGTCGAGGCCAAGCCATATCCGATCTCCGAAATTGCCGAAGTCTCAGACGCACTGGCGCAGGCTTCGCAGGATCGGCAGGCTGCCCAGAGCGAAGTCATGTTTTTGATGCGCGAGGTCGCCCACCGGTCCAAGAACCAGATGACCGTTATTGCCGCCATGGCAAAGCAGACGGCCCGCGGTGCGGACGATGTTGTGTCCTATGTCGAAAATTTCGAGCGGCGCATCATGGGGCTGGCCCGTTCAACCGATCTGCTGCTCGCCCATGGCCGCCAGGGTGTCTTGCTGGGCGATCTTGTGACGAGCCAGATCGCGCCCTTTAGCCCACGCGATCCCGGGCGCGTCAAGATCGAGGGACCCCAGGTGCGTCTCAACATGCAGGCAGCCCAGATCGTCGGCATGGCGCTCCATGAGCTATCCACCAATGCCGTTAAATACGGCGCCTTTTCCGGAGACGAGGGCGTGGTCACTTCGCGTTGGGCCCTGGTGGGCGACAAGCTCGACTGGATCTGGCGCGAAACGGTCAAGCGGCCACAGCAAACCGATGCGAGGGTTGGCTTCGGCACCACCGTGCTCAAGACCATGGTGGCGCGCTCGCTCGGTGCCCAGGTTGAGCGAATATGCCATCCTGACGGCATAGAATGGCGCTTCATCATTCCCCTGGCGTCCATCGATCCGGTGCAGGGCCCCGATGTTGAGCAGGACCTTGCCGCCGAATAGCTCTGGCAATTTGCGGCCTTATGGCCTATATGCGAGCCAGCCCAAGGACCTTCGGGCCTTTTGGCGTTTTCATGGCCCCTCCTGGACGACATCCCGGCTGGGGCGACCCAATCCTCCAATTCAAAGGATCTATCCGATGTCGATCACGCCAGAGCGCAAGGCCGAACTCATCCAGGAATATGCAATCAAGCCAAACGATACCGGCTCGCCGGAAGTGCAGATTGCCATCCTGTCCGAGCGCATTGCGAACCTGACCGAGCACTTCAAGGGTCACGGCAAGGACAACCATTCCCGCCGCGGTCTGCTCAAGCTCGTTTCGACCCGCCGTTCCCTGCTTGACTATGTCAAGAAGGTCGATGACGCTCGTTACAAGACGATCATCGAACGCCTCGGCCTGCGTCGCTAAGCGCGCCTTGTGAATTGCAGGTGCGGGATCTTTCCGCATCTGCCTTGCGGCACCTCCGAAAAGGGCGATGTCGCTTATGTAGCCGGCGAATGCTGGAACATGGCAGGATTATTGGCCGCTTTGCCACTCAAGGAGCGGCTTGTTGTCTTGTCCATGTTTCGTTTTCGCCCGAAATGAACAGTACCTGATTTTGAGCCCTGCTCCCACATGGGGTGCGAGCGTGGTGCGGGTACACCGGTTGAGTTCGTGGGGATTCGCTACGCCCCCGCGTTCCCGCTCTCCGGCAGAATGGAAAGACGAAATACATGACGATCAATTTTGATCACCACAAGGTCGAGCTCAACTGGGGCGGCCAGCCCCTGACGCTCGAGACCGGCAAGATGGCCCGCCAGGCCGATGGCGCCGTGCTCGCTACCCTGGGCGAAACCGTGCTGCTGGCGACCGTTGTGTCGGCCAAGTCGGCAAAGCCTGGCCAGGATTTCTTCCCGCTGACCGTCAACTACCAGGAAAAGTACTTTGCCGCCGGCAAGATCCCCGGTGGCTATTTCAAGCGTGAAGGCCGTCCGACCGAGAACGAGACCCTGGTTTCGCGTCTGATCGACCGTCCAATCCGCCCCCTGTTCCCCGAAGGCTACAAGAACGAGACCCAGGTGGTTGTCACCGTTCTGCAGCACGACATGGAAAATAATCCCGATGTGCTGGCCATGGTCGCAGCCTCCGCTGCCCTGACCATTTCGGGCATTCCCTTCATGGGCCCGATTGGCGCTGCCCGCGTCGGCTATGTCGATGGCGAGTATGTGCTGAACCTGCCAGTTGACCGCCGCAGCGAGTCCAAGCTCGATCTCGTCATGGCTGGTACCGAAGACGCCGTCCTGATGGTGGAATCGGAAGCCAAGGAACTCAGCGAAGAAGTGATGCTGGGCGCCGTGATGTTCGGCCATGCCGAGTCGCGCAAGGTCATCCAGGCCATCATCAAGCTGGCTGAGCTTGCTGCCAAGGAACCGCGCGACTTCCAGGCGCCGGATTATTCCGCGCTCGAAAAAGACGTGCTGGCCGTTGCAGAACAAGATCTGCGCGCCGCCTACAAGATCACCAAGAAGGAAGATCGCTACGCGGCAGTTGACGCTGCTAAGGCCAAGGTCAAGGAGCAGTTTGCTGCCAAGATCGAAGCTGGCGAAGTCTCCGCCGAAGCTCTGGGCGAAGTGATCCACAACCTTCAGGCCAAGATCGTGCGCTGGAATGTGCTCGACACCGGCCTGCGCATCGACGGTCGTGATCTGTCCACCGTCCGCCCGATCGTTTCCGAAGTTGGCGTCCTGCCCCGCACCCATGGTTCGGCGCTGTTTACCCGCGGCGAGACCCAGGCGCTGGTGGTTGCGACCCTCGGCACCGGCGAAGACGAGCAGTTCATCGACTCGCTAGAAGGCACCCAGAAGCAGAACTTCCTGTTGCACTACAACTTCCCTCCCTATTCGGTGGGTGAAGCTGGCCGCATGGGTTCCCCCGGCCGCCGCGAAATCGGTCATGGCAAGCTCGCTTGGCGCGCGATCAACCCGATCCGCCCCTCGATCGAGGAATTTCCCTACACGATCCGCGTCGTATCGGAGATCACCGAGTCAAATGGCTCCTCGTCCATGGCAACCGTTTGCGGCACTTCGCTGGCTCTGATGGATGCCGGCGTGCCGCTGGCGCGTCCAGTGGCCGGTATCGCCATGGGTCTGATCCTTGAAGGCGAGAAGTTTGCTGTTCTCAGCGACATCCTCGGCGACGAAGATCACCTCGGCGACATGGACTTCAAGGTCGCCGGCACCGACCAGGGCGTGACTTCGCTCCAGATGGACATCAAGATCGCTGGCATCACTGAGGAGATCATGAAGATCGCCCTCGAGCAGGCCAAGGGCGGTCGTATCCACATCCTGGGCGAAATGGCAAAGGCCCTGTCGGCATCGCGTGGTGAAGTCGGTGAGTTCGCTCCCCGCATCGAAACCATGAAGATTCCGACCGAGAAGATCCGTGAAGTGATCGGCACCGGCGGCAAGGTGATCCGCGAGATCGTCGAAAAGACCGGGGCCAAGATCAACATCGACGATGACGGCACGATCAAGATCTCGTCCTCGGACGGTTCGCAGATCGAAGCCGCGATCAAGTGGATCCGCTCGATCACCGACGAAGCCGAAGTGGGCGCCATCTACCAGGGCACTGTCGTCAAGACCGCCGATTTCGGCGCCTTCGTGAACTTTTTCGGCGCGAAAGACGGCTTGGTTCACATCAGCCAACTGGCCGAACAGCGGGTTGCCAAGACCACCGATGTGGTCAAGGAAGGTGACAAGGTCTGGGTCAAGCTGCTTGGCTTTGACGAGCGTGGCAAGGTCCGCCTGTCTATGAAGGTGGTCGATCAGGCTACCGGCAAGGAAATTACCAAGGACGCTGCTGAAACTCCTGCTGCCGAATAAGCGCAGATCACCAGATAAGAAAGGCCCGGAGCGACCCGGGCCTTTTTGTTTCCGCATGGCTCTTTTTCGCTACGCGGCATTGCGGTGCAGTCATGGCCGGAATAAGCATCGGGTAGCTTGGCTCCAGTTCACGGAATGTCTAGCTTTAACAAAGCCTTAAATTTGGTGGACCTGCGCTGTTGCTTCCTTGCCACAGTGAAAAATCATCACAAGGCGGCGAGGAACCGGCCGTATTGCTCGCCGTTCCAGAAGTGAGGCTTTCCTGCACTAGCGATCCGCAGCGACGCGGCATAGGGCTTGAGCCACACTAGTATTTTTGCGTCACCGCTTCCCAAAGGGAACTGCTTTGCTCTCTCGTCGCCTCTTCATGATTGGCCTCCCCGCCGTAGCTCTTGCAGCTTGTTCCTCCACCCGCACTCCTGTGGTCGAGGAGCCGCGCATCGATCCGTACTACCAGGCCATGTACGGCGCTATCTACGATGACAAATTCCCCATTGATGCCATGGATCTTCGTCGGGTCGATCCGCAGTATTGGCGCCAGGAAGTACCATACGTCACGAGTGAGCGCCCCGGAACCATTGTGGTGGATACGCCCAACCGCTTCCTTTACCTTGTGATGGAAGGCGGCCGGGCCCTGCGCTATGGCGTCGGCGTCGGCAAGACCGAAGCGCTCGTGTTCCGGGGTACGGCAACCATCGGCCGCAAGGCTGCGTGGCCCCGCTGGACTCCGACGCCGGCCATGATCAAGCGCGAGCCTGACCGCTATGGTCCCTATGCCGGTGGCATGGAAGGTGGCCCGACCAACCCACTCGGCCCTCGCGCGCTTTACCTTTACAAAAACGGCCGGGATACGCTGTTCCGTCTGCATGGCACCACCGAACCCTATACCATCGGTACCAATGTTTCCTCTGGCTGCATCCGCTTGATGAACCAGGATATTATTGATCTTTATTCCCGCGTGCCGGTCGGCACCAAAGTGGTTGTGATCAACTAATCGGCTGGAGCTCCGGGCCGCTGCCGCGGCAGCGGAGAGCCTTGCTTCGGATTCCGTAGTCACCGAAGTGAAGTTCCTTGCTGTCGCGACAAGGGCCCGGACCTACCAATTAGACAAAGCCCGGCTCGCGAGTCGGGCTTTGTCTTTTTTGACCGTCCCCGAGCCGCGCGCTAGAAGGGCTTATGATGCCGGCAAGGCTTGACCCCCTTGCCTATTGCCGCCGCAAAGGACGCCATGACCGAACAAAAGCCGAAGCTTTCCATCACCTACTGCACCCAATGCAATTGGCTGCTCCGCTCCGCCTGGATGGCGTCCGAGGTGCTCTCCACCTTTAGTCTGGAAATGGGTTCGGTCGCCCTGGTACCGGGCAGCGGCGGCATATTCGAAATCCGTATCGACGGAGATTTGGTCTGGGAGCGCAAGCGGGATGGCGGCTTCCCCGATGTCAAGCAGCTCAAGCAGCTGGTGCGCGATCGCATCGACCCCGATCGCGATCTTGGTCACATTGATCGGCACAGTTCTTCCAGGCCGGCTTAGTAGGTCAACCAGCCACCTTCCCAAAGGACAAGGCTTCGGTCTAATCTCCGCCCGATCTTTGCCCGGAGCCAGTTCTCATGCCATCGCTGCCAAAGTTTTTCGCCGCCGTATTTGCCATTGCAGTGAACTTTTCAGGCGTGCAGGCGCAAGGCCTTCCCGATCTGGGCGGACGCGAGATCGTCGCGGTGACAGAAAACGCCTATGTTCCCCTCAACTTTGCCGACCCGGCAACTGGAGAAGGGGTTGGGCTGGAATACGATCTCTTCAACGAAATTGCTAAGCGTCTAAATGCCAGCGTCCGCTGGGAACTTTCGAGCTGGGACGTCATGATCCAGTCCGTGCGGGACGGGCAATTCGATGTCGGTATGGATGGCATCACCATCAATGACGAGCGCAAGGGGCTGGTTGATTTCTCCGACAGCTATCTGACATCCCAGCAGCTCATGTTGGTCCGGGCCGACGAATCCCGGTTCGCTGACGCTGAGAGCTTTGCCGCGAACTCCGATCTCCTGGTGGGCGCGCAAGCCGGCACTACCAATTTTTATGTGGCGGTCTACAATGTCCTGGATGGGGATGAAGCCAACCCGCGCATCAAGCTTTTTGAAACCTTCGGCGCTTCGGTGCAGGCCCTTCAGTCGGGCGATGTCGATACGGTCTTGATGGATCAAACTTCGGCCAATGGATATATCGGCAGCAATCCAGGCGCTTTCAAAGTTGTCGGTGAGCCACTCGGCACCGAAGAGTTCGGCTTTATCTTCACGCCTGGCTCGGACCTTGTGGAGCCGGTGAACGCAGCCCTCGCCGCGATCAAGGCAGACGGCACCATGGACGCTCTGGAAGAGAAGTGGTTCTACGAGTTCAACGCAGCGCAATAAGTTCTGGCTGGATCAACAGCGTTCAATCAACACTTACCCTTCCGAAGGGAGGTGTCGGCCGGCTTTGCGGCCTTCAATGAAATGAAGCCGTCTTGAGCTACACCCCTCGTCCACCATCCCTGCTTTCGCGCATTCCCTGGTGGCTGCTGGCGATCGGCCTATTATTCGTTCTGGGTGCCTGGGGCATTTCGAGCAGCGCTACCTACAGCCAGATTTTTCGCTCGCTTCAGGGCGGAATCCTGACGACGCTCTGGGTAACCGCTGTCGCATTCTCGGCCGCCACGATGCTTGGGCTACTCGTTGCGTTGGCTCGCACGTCCGGTAACCGCATCCTGCGCGAGATCGCGACCTTCTATGTCGAAATCATCCGCGGCATTCCTGTGCTGGTGTTTTTGTTCTACGTCGCCTTTGTCGGCGCGCCGGGCCTTGTTGCGGCGGTGAACTGGCTGCTGCAGCCGTTCGACTGGTCCATAACCATCCGCCAGTTCGACTTCACTTGGCGCGCGATTGTTGCGCTCACCATCTGCTATTCGGCCTTTATCGCTGAAATCTTCCGGGCAGGCATCGAGGCCGTTGAACGCGGACAGCTCGAAGCTGCCCGCTCACTCGGCTTGTCGCGTTGGAAGTGCTTTCGCTTCGTGACCTTTCCCCAGGCGCTGCGCACCATTCTGCCGCCGCTCGCAAATGATTTCGTGTCCATGATCAAGGATTCAGCGCTGGTTTCCGCCTTGGGCGTGCAGGACATCACGCAACTGGGGAAGGTTTACTCATCGGGCACCTTCCTCTTTTTCGAAACCTACAACGTCGTGGCCTATCTGTATCTCACCATGACCATCTCGCTTTCGCTTCTGGTGCGCCTTCTGGAACGCTTCATCCGTAATAATAGAGGCTGACCCTTGCAGGCTGGTGCGGTGCAGGCCATGTGTGGGTCGCATCAAGGAGCCATCTGCATGAACAGATTTGTCAACTTCGCCATCGTCGCCCCTCTTGCGCTGCTGCTCGCAGCCTGCGGTGACAGTCGCGAGGTGGGCAGTGTGGGGGTGGACTGGACGGGTAATGACATCGCCATCGAGGCTGTGGCGGATCCCGAAGTGGATGGCGTCGTCTGCCATCTGGCCTATTTCAACCGATCGTTCATCGATCGGGTAAGCCAAGGAAACTGGTTCGAAGATCCGAGCTATTCAGCGTTGGATTGCTCTGTCACCGGTCCTATCACGATCGGCGACATCAATACCCGTCCGGGCGGCGAAGAGGTGTTTCGGCAGGGCCGTTCGTTGATCTGGAAATCGCTGCGCGTCACCCGCGTCTACGACCAGTCCAGCAATTCGCTGATCTACCTTGGCCATGCCCGTCAGGTTCAGCAAGGCTCCGGCAAAATGAGCCTTTCGGTTATCCCGCTCTCCACGGAGCAGGTGGTGTGGACCAACGGCGCCCCCACACCATGAAAAAAGGCCCGGTATGAACCGGGCCTTTCGTTTTTACTGGCCTTCGCTTTCGTTAACGACTGGGCAGTCAGCCGGAGTCGTATCATCGATGGCGCCAGCCGCATCGGTGCTGTCGCTTTCAGTACCGGTAGCAGTTTCGGCAGAATTGTCGTCTTCCTGCTCATTCACAAGCGATTCGTCAGGCGCGGTCGAGCCTGCAGCCTGCAGTTCCAGGCATTCTTCAGCGCTGGTCGGCGCAGTCGTGGTCGAAGCATCCTGAGCGAACGATACTGAGGTGGCGCCGAACATCAGGGCAGCGGCGGTAGCAAGAGCAAGGGCAGAGGACTTCATGTTATCATCTCCAGTTGAATGGGGAATTCTTCTTTGCGATTACCCACCCTCAACGCACCAGGTATGAGTTTGGTTAGTTCACGACCTCGTGATCTGATTGCCCCGTCTTGCGAGACGTCCCTCCGTTTTATCGAGAGGTGAGTTTGGACAAGTTCATGCTGACCACTGTTTGCGAAACATAAAAACGTTTCAGCCAGGTGCGCTTACATGATAGCCGCCCACCACGATATTCTAGGCAGCACCATCACCGGGTACGGATCCCGAAAGGACAATAATCCATGGCAATTCTCATTGGCGACACTGCGCCTGATTTCACGCTCGATTCCACCGAAGGTCCAATCCACTTCTACGACTATATCGAAGGATCCTGGGCCGTCTTGTTTAGCCATCCCAAGAACTTCACGCCTGTTTGCACGACGGAACTGGGTTACACGGCCAAGCTGAAGCCCGAGTTCGAAAAGCGCGGGGTCAAGGTGCTCGGGTTGTCTGTGGATCGGCTCGAAGATCACGGCGGATGGGCGAAGGATATCGAGGAAACTCAGGGTACTGCCCTGAACTTTCCCCTGCTTGCCGACACCTCGGGCGAGGTGGCGCGTCTCTATGACATGATCCATCCTAATGCTGACAATACGTTAACTGTTCGCTCGGTTTTTGTTATTGGTCCGGACAAAAAGGTGAAGCTAAAAATCGAATACCCGGCATCGACCGGCCGCAATTTCGATGAAGTGCTTCGGGTCATCGACAGCCTGCAGCTGACTGCGGCGCACTCCGTCGCTACGCCGGTCAATTGGAAGAACGGCGAGGACGTGATCATCGCAAGTTCGCTTTCGACGGAAGCGGCCAAGGAAAAGTTTCCAGAGGGCTGGAAGGAACCCAAGCCATACCTGCGGATTGTCCCTCAGCCCCGCGCGTGATGACGCGCCTGTCGTTTTCTCCCTGACAAACTGGGCGGTGCGTTTGCGCCGCCCTTTTCTTTGCTTAATGGGCAGCAAAGCGCGAGTTGATGTCCTGTGGCTGGATCAGCCTCACTGTTCGCCAAGCGGCAAGCAGGGCCAGGGCGGCCATGCCGGCACCAAGCAGGTAAACAGGAATAATGGCCAGCTTGATGTCGGCCACCGAACTGGCCGTTGCCAGTCCTGCCGAGTTGGCGGCAAGGCCCGCAAGCGCGGCACCGATCGCATTGCCGGCCGATTGCGTCGTGGGCATCAATGCCGATGTCCTGTCCCGCTCCTCATCGCTGGCAGCTTCCATCATGGTAAGATTGAGATAGCCATTGCAGGTGCCAAAGCCTGAGCCGATTACCAATTGTCCGAGGAGGACTATGGCGAGCTGATCCAGCTGCAAGCCAGCCATCACAAAGATCAAACCCGCGGTAATCAGGGCCGGGCCAAGTCGGATCAGAGCCTTGCGCGTTTCTTTCTGGCGCACATTGGCAACAATGATGGCTGACGCGCTCCAGGCCACCGCCAGAGTTGCTGCAATGGCGCCTGCAAGGGTCGGCCCGTAGCCCCACATCTGCTGCACCACCAAAACGAGGTATACCGCCGAGCCAGCACCGGCGATGTTGATCAGCAATGTCATCCATAATCCGGTGCCAACAACAGAGATCGGCCGGAAAGCGTCGGGCGGCATCAGCCGGTCACGGCTGCGTCCATCCAGCCATACCGCTCCCGAGAGCATCAGCGCGGCACCCAGGAGCAGACCCGCGGCCGACCAGGGCGCTGCAAGGCCCGCGAGCGCCACCAGCATGATGCCCAGCCCGATGGCGAGCAGCCGCAGGCCGGGGAAGCTGGTGGTCTGGGAAGTCTGCTGGCGTCCGGATGGCACTACGAACAGCACCATCACGGCAAAAACTAGCACCAGTGGCACGCTGACCAGGAAGGCTGCGCGCCAGGACACCAGTTCCGTCAACAATCCGGCAATGGCTGGCCCGCCAAAGGCGGCGGTGGCCCAGATCATGGCCTGCATGCCGAACACTTTCGGCACCAGCCGCGACGGGAAAAGTTCGGGAATAAGCGCAAAACAAATGGCGGAAACCGTCCCCTCGCCCAGGCCTTGCAGCGCCCGGCCCACGAGCACAATGGGCATGGAGGTCGCCGTGGCGGCAATCAGCGTGCCGGCAAGGAATATGCCGGCGGACAGGAGCAGGGCAGTGCGCGCGCCCAAGCGGATTTTCAGAAGCGCCGCTCCCGAGCCGCCCACAATGGCGAATACCAAGAACAGCGTCAGTGCCCAGGAGATCAGCGCAACTCCACCCATCTCTTGCACGGCGGTTGGCAAGGAGATGGAGGCCAGAAACGCGTTGAAGGCCAGGAAGGCTACGCCGATGCACAGGATCAGGGTGACACTGGCATAACGCGGCGCAAGAATTTCGCTCCAGCTGCCGCTGGTCGACTGGTCAGACATTGATGCGCTCTCCTGCTGTTTGCCCAGCGTTATAGAATAGAATAAAGAAAGATGAAGCTTGTTTTATTACTCTTGCCTTGGAACGCAACAGCGCAGACCGGGCTTTTCCCTGCCTCCGATTGACAGCACTCCCCTCGCGCCCCTAAACCCCAGCACCAGTAAAGGGGAACCAGCAGATGTCGTCTCGGATCGCGTCGCGCTTTGCCGCACTCAAAGAACAAGGCCGTCCCGCCTTGGTCACCTTTGTGGTCGCGGGTGATCCGGATCTGGCAACAGGCCAGGCGATTCTTGAAGCGCTGCCGCAGGCCGGCGCCGACATCATCGAGCTCGGCATGCCCTTTTCCGACCCTATGGCCGACGGCGTTGCCATCCAGCTCGGTGGCCAGCGTGCGCTTGCCGCGGGCCAGACCCTGCGCGGCGTCCTTGGCATGGTGGAGGACTTCCGCCGCAAGGACGAAACCACGCCCATCGTGCTGATGGGCTACTACAACCCCATCTATATGTTTGGCGTCGACAATTTCCTCGCTGCCGCCGTGGAGGCGGGGGTTGACGGGCTTATCATCGTCGATCTGCCACCCGAGGAAGACGAGGAACTCTGCCTTCCCGCGCTCAAGGCGGGGCTCAACTTCATCCGCCTGACCACGCCGACAACTGACGACAAGCGCTTGCCTGCCGTGCTCAAGAATACGTCCGGCTTTGTGTACTATGTTTCCATGACCGGCGTTACCGGCGCTGCCATCAAGTCGCGCGGGGCAGTGGGCGAAGCCGTCGACCGCATCAAGAGCCATACCGACCTGCCCGTTGCCGTCGGCTTCGGCATCAAGACAGCCGAAGACGCCGCCGAGATCGGCAGGCATGCCGATGGCATCGTCGTGGGCTCCGTTCTGGTGGACGCCGTCGCCAAGTCCCTCATTGATGGCAAGGCTACAGGCCAAACCGTTGGTGCCGTACGGGAATTGGTTGCGGACATTTTTGCCGGTGTCAAGCGGGCGCGTACCTGAACGGCTTTGCCCCATCCCATCGCAGCTGATAACATTTGCCACAATTGACGCGTAGCTGACCCAAAGCTCACCGCACGAGGCTTGCCATGAACTGGATCGACAATTTCGTCCGCCCCAAGATCCGCTCCATTCTGGGGCAGAAGCGCGACATTGGGGAAAATCTCTGGGTCAAAGATCCGGAATCGGGCGAGATGGTCTTTTATCGCGACCTCGAAGCCAATCAATGGGTGGTGCCCAATTCGGGCTACCACATGAAGATCAAGCCGACGGACCGGCTCAAGACCTTTTTCGACGACGGCCAGTACAATCTGGTCAGCGTTCCCCCGGTGCCGGTTGATCCGCTCAAGTTCCGCGACCAGAAGCGCTATGTCGATCGCCTCAAGGAAAGCCGCGCCAAGACCGGCTTTGATGATGCGGTTCTTGTAGCCACCGGCAAGCTTTATCAGCGCGACATCACCGTGGCGGTGCAGGATTTCGACTTCATGGGCGGCTCGCTTGGCATGGCCGCGGGCCAGGGCATCATTACGGGCCTTGAAACCGCTGCCAATCGCAAAACGCCCTTCGTGCTGTTTGTCGCTTCAGGCGGCGCGCGCATGCAGGAAGGCGTCCTCTCGCTGATGCAGATGCCGCGCACGACCGTAGCCGTGCTGCGCCTGCGCGAAGCGGGCCTGCCGTTCTTTGTGGTCTTCACCGACCCGACCACCGGCGGCGTTACCGCTTCCTATGCCATGCTGGGCGACGTGCATATCGCTGAGCCCGGCGCCCGCATCGGCTTTGCCGGCGCTCGCGTGATCGAGCAGACAATCCGCGAAAAGCTCCCCAAGGGCTTTCAGCGCTCCGAATATCTCTATGAGCATGGCATGGTCGACATGGTCGTCCACCGCCACAATCTGCGCTCCACCATTGGTTCGCTCGCCTCCATACTGACCAAGGGCGAGCCTGTCGGTGAATTGGCATCGGCCGCTCCATCCATCGCCCGAGCCAGCATGCGCGATGCCGCCTTGGCAGCTGAAGGCGACAATGACGACGATGAGATGACGGTGCCTAGCGCCGCGCACGCCGAGTAAACTTTACCGCTATTTAAGCACGTCGCCTTATCTTTGAGCACAAGAACGTTCGGTGGGGGATCCCGCCGTTCTGTTGTTTGCCAAAGGGGACGCCTGTGCCAAAGTTTTCGATGCCGATTGCGCGCAAGCTGCCACTCGCCCTGCTCGGTTCTGCCCTGCTGGTGAGCTTGGGCGTTGGTCTTGCCAGCTACAAAATCGGCTCGGACGCGCTACGCACAGCGGCGGAAACCAATCTCGCGACCCTGGCCAGCGAGCGTGCTTCCCAGGTATCGACCTATCTCGAAACGGTAGAGAACGACCTTGTCGCGACGTCGCGCTCGGAAGCCACTATTCAGGCGCTTCGCGACTTTGCGGGCGCCTGGCTGTCGTTCAAGGTCGATCCGACGGCCGAAGTGCGCAAGCTCTATGTGGATGATAATCCCAACAAGGACGATCTGGGCGCACTTGAAACGCTGGGCACGACAGGCGCCTATGACGTGCCGCACACCCGGGCGCACAAGGGTTTCCGCACTCAGATGACCGTGCGCGGCTATCGCGACCTCTATCTCTTCGACCTTAAGGGCGCCCTGGTCTATTCCGTCAGCAAGCAAGCCGATTTTGGCACGAGCTTTGCCGAAGGCGGGACCTATGCGGCCACTTCGCTGGGCAAGGCTTTCCAACGGGCCATTGCCATCGAGAACCCAGACGACATCGTCTTTGAAGACTTTGCGCCCTATGAAGTCGCTGGCGGCTTGCCCGCGAGCTTCTTTGCCAAGCCGGTTTTCAACGCGCAGGGCCGCAAGATCGGTGTGCTGGCGTTGCAACTACCATCGGAACGGCTCGACGCTGTTGTCGGTGATCGCAGGGGCCTGGGTGGGACAGGCGAAGTCATCGTCGTTGGTTCCGACGCGCTGCTGCGCTCGGATTCAACCTTTACCGCCGACAATGATGCCCTGCTGACGCCGTTTACCGCGCCTGTATTGGATGCTGCGCTTGCTGGCACGCCCAGCAATGGAGAAACGGGGGAATATCGCGCCACCGACATGCTGGTAGCGGCCGCCCCCATCACCACGAATGGCCAGCCATGGGCCGCAGTGGCCGTTATGGCCAAGAACGAAGTGCTGGCGCCAGTCGCGAACATGCGCAACATGATGTTGCTGATTGGCGCAGGGCTCCTGGCGGTCGTCGCGGCCATGGGCCTACTGTTCTCCCGCACCATTACCCGGCCGATCACCCGCCTCACGGGCACCATGCAGGCCCTTGCGCAAGGCGATCTGGCGGCTGAAGTCCGTGGTGCCGAGCGCACCGACGAATTGGGCGCCATGGCCCGTGCCGTGGAAGTGTTCCGCGAAAACGGCTTGAAGGTCGCTGAGATGACCGAAGCCGAGGCGGCTCGCATTTTGAGCAACCAGGCGGAGCGCGCCGCCATGATGGTCACGCTGCAACGCTCGTTCGGTGACGTGGTCGACGCCGCCATTGCCGGTGATTTCACCAAGCGGGTTGATGCAAGCTTCCCCGATGCCGAACTCAATGCTCTCGCGCATTCGGTCAATTCCCTCGTCGAGACGGTTGATCGGGGCTTGGGCGAAACCGGAGAAGTGCTGGCCGCGCTTGCTGACACAAACCTGACCCGCCGCGTTCGTGGCGACTACGAGGGCGCCTTCGCGCGCCTCAAGGCCGATACCAATGCCGTCGCCGAGAGGCTGGGCGAGATCGTCGGGCAATTGCGGTCCACCTCCGGCGCGCTCAAGACGGCGACTGGCGAAATCCTTTCGGGCGCAAACGATCTGAGTGAACGCACCACTAGGCAGGCTGCAACAATCGAGGAAACATCGGCTACAGTTGAGCAACTTGCCGCCACCGTGCTGGAAAGCGCTGATCGCGCCGAGGCTGCAAGCCTTCAAGCCAAGAATGTGTCGCGCACGGCCGAAGAGGGCGGCGAGGTCATGGCAGCGGCCACCCAAGCCATGGATCGCATCACCGCGTCCTCCGGCAAGATTTCCAACATCATCGGTCTGATCGACGATATTGCCTTCCAGACCAATCTGCTGGCCCTGAACGCCTCCGTTGAGGCTGCTCGCGCCGGTGACGCTGGCAAGGGCTTTGCCGTGGTCGCAGTGGAAGTGCGGCGTCTTGCCCAGTCGGCCGCGAGTGCATCGGCCGACGTCAAGGCGCTGATCGAGCAATCGGCCAACGAGGTCAAGGGCGGCACCAAGCTGGTGTCTGATGCCTCAACCAAGCTCTCGTCCATGCTCTCGGCGATTCGCGACAATACAACTGCGCTCGAAACCATTTCCCACGACAGCCGCAAGCAGGCGGGCGCACTCAAGGAGGTCACCGTCGCCGTGCAGCAGATGGACGAGATGACCCAGCACAATGCTGCGCTGGTGGAGCAAACCAACGCTGCAATTGAGCAGACCGAGGCCCAGGCCGTGGAGCTCGATCGCATTGTCGAGATCTTCACGCTCGACCATCCGACCCCGCGCCTCGTGACTGCGCCAGCTGCAGCGCCGGCCAAGGGGGCCCGGAGCATGCAGGACAAGCTCAAGGCCGTCGCCGGCACCTATCTGCGTCGGGGGAACAACAGTGCCGCTGCGGTAGACAAGGACTGGTCGGAGTTTTAACGCCTCTCGCCGTCGTTCCCTCCATCCTAAAGACCTCCTGGTGAACCCGTTGAACCATGAGGTCGAGTGGGGGGATTGAGCAACTTACCTGCTCTTGAGCCGATGAAGGCTTGGGGTCAGATCTTCTGCAATCCCCCGCGCCATGCGCCTTGCAGCGCATCCGCATCGGCGCTACCTCATCGGCATCTCATTCCGGACCATTCCCATGTCCCGCACCGATGCCATCCTCAAGCGCCTTTCTGGGCTTCATCCCAAGCTGATTGATCTTAGCCTTGATCGCATCCTGCCGCTGCTTGAAGCGCTAGGCAATCCGCACCAGAAGCTGCCGCCGGTGATCCATGTGGCTGGCACCAATGCCAAGGGCTCAACAATCGCCTATCTCAGGGCCTTCCTGGAAGCCGCTGGGCAGTCGGTTCATGTCTACAATTCGCCCCACCTCGTGCGCTTCAACGAGCGGATCCGCCTAGGCGGCAAGCTGGTGAGCACGCCAATGCTTGATGACACGCTGGAGCGAGTGGAGCAGATCAACGCCGGTCGCAACATCACCCTTTTCGAGATCACCACGGCGGCAGCTTTCGTGCTTTATGCCGAAGCGCCTGCCGATTACCTGCTGCTTGAGACCGGCTTGGGCGGCACCTATGACACCACCAATGTGGTGCAGAACCCTCTGGGCGTCGTCATTACGCCCGTTGATCTGGATCACCAGGGTTTCCTTGGCAACACCATCGCCGAGATAGCCGTCAACAAGGCCGGCATTCTCAAGCGCGGCAGCAAGGCCGTGATCGGTATCCAGCAGGAAGAAGGCCGTGCGGTGATCGACCGCGCGGCGCAACGCCTAGGCATCACGCCTCTGTATCAGGGCGAAGAATTCCACGGCGCGGCGCAGGACGGCCGCCTGGTTTATCAGGATGAAGCGGGGCTTCTCGACCTGCCTCCACCCGCTCTCCTGGGTGCCCACCAGTTCGAAAATGCAGCTTTGGCCATCGCAGCCACGCGGCATTTCGGCCTGCCGGTTAACAGCGATGCCCTTGCACGTGGTTTACGCAATGTCGTCTGGCCGGCCCGCATGATGCCGCTCAAGGGCAAGCTACGTGACCAATTGGGTGCCGGCGCCGAGCTTTGGCTTGATGGTGGCCATAATGTCCACGGCGCTCGAGCCATTGCTCACGCCATCGCCGATATGAACCGAACTCGGCCTGCGCCTTTGATCCTGATCATGGGCATGATGAACAATCGCTCGCCTGCCGAGTTTCTCGAGCCCTTCAAGGAGATCGCGCAAGAGGTGGTCGCCGTTGCTGTCCCTGGCGAACCCAATGCCCACACGGCCGATGCCATTGCCACCGACGCCCGTGCTGTTGGCTTGCCGGCCAGCACCACGACGGACGTGGAGGTGGCTCTGGCTCAGGCCGCCAGGACGCCAAACGCGCGCGTCCTGATCTGTGGCTCGCTCTATCTGGCCGGCGATGTGCTGGCGCGCAATGGCACGCCGCCTGATTGAGCTCGGATCAATAACGGCCCTGATCACTGCCCACGAAAGGATCGACTGGGCTTGTTCCTGAAAACGGCTGCCGTCCCATAATGGCTTCCACAACGGCTGCCTGCATGGCTTCATTGGACCCATAAGCGTTGACATAGGCCGGCACACGCGGGGCGTCGTAGAGATAATAGGGGTAGCCGAAGCTGATCATCAGCGTAGGCAGATCGTGCCAATATCGCGTCATGGCGCCGAACACGGACCCTGTAAGCTTGTGCCAGTCGAGAAAGATGCGGCTGCGCGTCAGCAGGGTTTCCTCGGCAAAAAGGTAAAGCACCAGATCAAAGTCGCGCGGGCTGATGCTCATGCCGGGCTCATAAACCGTCACATCGAAGCCTTCGATTATCAGCCGTTCAGGCACGCTGAGGCGCACTGGCGCAGGCGCAAAGGGCATGACCGCTCCTGGAGAGAACACCAGGAGGCGGCCGTACTTGGTGGGCGAGAGGGGAAGGATATTGCGCACATCCTTGACCAGGGTCGGCACGCGCGCGGTAGCGTTCCGAACGGTTATGGCGTTCTGCTCATCCGCCATCAGCCGCTGTGCAACCTCAAGATTCGGACGGGGGCGGTCAGCTTTGTGCAGCCCCAAGGCGGCCTTGAAGGCCAGTACACGTGTGACAGCCTCGTCCACCCGCTCTTGGGCCAGCCGACCATCCGCGACGGCCTTCACCAGCCGCATCAGATCGGCATTTGGATCGTCGGAGAAGAGGATCACATCGCAACCCGAAATGATGACTTCAGGCAAAACTACATCGCGCGGACCCCAATCATTCAGACCCGCCATGGGCGTTGCATCCGACACGATCAGGCCATTAAAGCCCAGTTCGCGTCGCAACAGATCGTGGTTGAGGATTCGTGACACCGATGCGGGCCGGAACGCCTCGGCGCCAGCCTGTGGGTCGAGTGCGCGTGCAAAGGCGGGAAGGGCGATGTGGGCCGACATGACGCTCATCACGCCTTCTGCAATGGCGCGTCGGTAGAGCCACCCGAAGCTCTTTTCCCAGGCATCCATGTTCAGCGGATTGATCGTGGTCACTAGATGCTGGTCGCGGTCGTCATAGCCTTCGCCCGGCCAGTGCTTGACCGTGGCCGCCACACCATGGGCCTCAAACGCAGCGATTTGCGCCAGGGCATGCCGTTCGATCCGCTCGACTTCGCTGCCGAACGAGCGCGTGCCCACAATAGCGCTACGCCATGCGGCGTTGATGTCGATAACAGGAGTGAAGCTCCAGTTCAGGCCAACGGCGCGTGCCTCTTGCGCCATGATGGTGGCAATGGCGGTGGTTGCCTCCACATCGTCCACGGCCGCAAGGCCCAGCGGATTGGGAACGCTGGAGCCGAATGGCAGGCTCATGCGGCTGCCCTCAAGGTCCGCGCTAATCAGGAGGGGCACATTGGTGTCGGCTAGCGATTGCACCAGGTCGATTTCGGCTTCTAGATCGGCCGAGTAAACCCGCGTGATGCCACCTGGCTTAAAGCTGCGCACCGCCTCGCTGACCCGCTCGGGTTCACCGCGCGCCAGAAGAACAAACAGCTGCGCCAGTCGGTCACGCGGCGAAAGCGCTTCACGCGTCGTGTGCACCCAGGCAATGGCTTCATTGTCGAGGTGAAAGGGGCGGGCATAAAGATCAATCGCCACCAAGCATGCTCCCAAGTCTTCTTTTTATGAGGGCGAATTTAGCAGAGACGGTAAAACAAAACACCGCCCGATTGCTCGAGCGGTGTTGGTGTAAACGACGGGAAGTTAAGCTTAAGCGGCGTGGCTTTCGAGCCATTTGGTAAGGCCCGCCTTGGGTGTGCCGGCACCGATCTTCATGTCGGCAGCTTCACCGCCCTTGAACAGAATCATCGTCGGGATGGAGCGAACGCCATACTTGCTGGCCGTGCCCGGATTGTCGTCGACATTAAGCTTCACGATCTTGACCTTGCCGGCCAGTTCGGTCGAAAGCTCATCGAGCACGGGAGCGATTGCGCGGCAGGGCCCGCACCACTCAGCCCAGAAATCCACGAGGACGGGCTCTTTGGAGTTGAGGACTTCCTCGCCAAAGGTGGCGTCGGAAACATGAGTAGCCATGGGATTTTGCCTTTTGTTTTAGCGGCGGAGTGTGTGCGCCTAAAGCTGGGAAGAGTCCAGCCTAGGGGCAAGCACATTCACCGCATGGTGAAGCCCTTTGAACCTGCCGCCAGCAGATCCGGCGGTAAATTCATCAATGATTCCAGTTGTGTCCAGAGAATTGCCGCATGCACCTGCCGCCCGGGGAAAAGCTGACCTGCAACCAACGCATATAATCCAAGCTGGGTGACATAGTTCCCCGGCGCATCCTCGGGCCTTTGGGGCACCGAAGCGTCGGACTTGTAGTCGATCACCGTTACCCCCTCCTCGTCAACCACCAGCCGGTCGATACGCCCAGCCAAACGAATGGGTTCTCCATCCCGTGTGGCATGAACCAGGAATGGCACCTCAGCTCGACTATTTCGGGCAAAGAGCCATGCCAGCTCTGGCCGTTGTAGGATCGACATGGCCTTGTTGCCCAAAAATTCATGCCGTTCTGGCGCCTCGGGCAAAAGCGCCAGCAGCGCCTTGGGCACGATCTGCGGCCAAAGGAGGCGATCTATCGGCACCAGATGCTGCAGCAGGGCATGAAGCACCACACCTTCGCGGCGGGCCTGATCGGGATCACGCGTTTGCTCAAGCAGGCTATCAAGCGCCTGGATGGGGCTGAGGTGGCCCCGCGCCGTCGAAGGGGAAACGATTAGGGGAACAACAGGCTCGGGTACCCGGGCGAGTTCCAGCCCATCCAGCGGTCCTCTGGCAGCTGAACTGACCGATTTCGCAGGAGCCGGGGGCACGCGCTCATGGGGAAAAATCAGCGCCGTTTCCCGTCCGTCCTCGTCCACAACGCTCTCGGCATGGGGCCGAAGAGCGGTTTCGATCGCCTCGTACCAGCTCCCGGCCAATTGCGTGTTTCGGTCGGTACCCGGCGTCAGCGCGCCGGTGACGTATAGCTCGTCCTCGGCCCGCGTCATGCCGACATAGAGCCGGCGCCAATATTCGGCTAATATATTGCCGTCAATCTCCTGCTTGTGCGGCAAGGTGCCTGGCACATGTGCCTTGGTGCCTGCGGCATGGATCAGTAATGGCCCGGGTGTATCGGCCAAGAGGTACACAGGCTTGCTGATCTGCTGACCCATGGGCTTCTTGCTGGCATCTGCCAGAATGACAATCGGCGCTTCCAGCCCCTTTGCCCCGTGCACAGTCATCACGCGCACACCGCCGCCGATTTCAGCAAGCTCTCGCTTCACCGAGACCGAACGCGTGCGCAGATTGGACACAAAGCCCTGCAGGGACGGTTGGTTGGTTTGTTCGTGCTCGATGGCGAGCGCTAGCAATTCAGCGAACACATCATCCACTTCGGTGCCCATGCGCGCATGAAACCGCTTGAGCCCGCCTTCGGCATAAAGCACCTGCGCCAGAAATTCGAACGGCCGCTCGAAATCGAGCGCACCGCGCCAGCGATGGAGGCGATCCGCAGCGTCTTGGCACAGAGGCGCCTTGCAGTGCTCCAGCGCCTGCCACAAGGTTTCGCCCTCTGCGCGCTGGGAAAGCTCGAACAGCTCCTCTTCCGTGACATCGAACAGGGGTGAGCGCAGCAAGGCGGCCAGCTGTAGATTGTCGGCCGGATTAAGCAGCACATCGCACAGGGCCAGCAGATCCATAACGGCAATGTGCCCGGTGACGTTCAGGCGGTCAGCGCCGGGGGTCGGGATGCGGAGCTTGCGCAGGGCGCGGATGATCTCGGCAAACAGCGGCCCACGTGATTGCACCAGGATCATCACATCGTCGGCGCAGACGGCGCGGCCGCGACCGGTCAGCGGCCGTTGCGCCTTGATCCAGCCATCGATTTCCCGGGCAATGCGCATAGCGACCTGGCGTGGTGCGGTTTGCTCGCCTTCCAAAGCCGTAATGGGCCATTCGCTTCCGCCCGCCGCATCTCCGCCCTGTTGCACCGGCGGCCATAGGGTGACGCTGCCGCCCACCATTGTCCGCGCCGTGTTGTGGTGCACCTTGTCCTGCTCCAGCAGCGCGGCCTGGATATGAGGCGCATCGCTGACCAGGTCCACAGCCTGCAGGATTTCGGGAAGGGTGCGGAAGCTCGTATGCAGGGGCAGGGGCTTGAACGGCGCCTGGACGTTTTCGGCGAGCTGGGCATATTCGCGCCCCGTCTCGCCGAAAAGCTTGGGCTCGGCGCCCTGGAATGAATAGATCGACTGCTTCTGGTCACCCACGGCGAACAAGGAGCGCGGCCGATCTACCGCGCCGGCACCGCTAAAGAATTCGGCCGTAATGGCCTTCACCACGCGCCATTGCTCGCCATTGGTGTCCTGCGATTCATCAACCAGGATATGATCAATTCCTGCATCAAGCTTA
This sequence comes from Devosia submarina, assembly GCF_003056345.1. Classification (GTDB taxonomy): domain Bacteria; phylum Pseudomonadota; class Alphaproteobacteria; order Rhizobiales; family Devosiaceae; genus Devosia; species Devosia submarina. Next base: position 37,438 of record NZ_PYWB01000010.1, read on the forward strand.
TAGCGCACCCAATCGGCCGATTGGGTTTCAAACAGATTGGCGAGCCTTGAAACAAGGTCGTCGAAGTCAAGGAGCGAGCGGGCGCGCTTGCGGTCCTCGTAATGTTTGGCAATGGCTGCCACGATATCGAGCACGGCCTCGCTGCGGGCCCCTAGCCGAAGCGGCATTAGTTCTGCGTCCAGCGCCGCTACCCGTTCCTGTTCAGCTTCCACAAGAGCAAACAGATCCGGGCGGGCCTTCTTCTGCGCCGCGTTAAGGAGATTGCTGCGCGGCCCCCGCGTGCCATCCGCCTTGTCGGTCATGAAGAGGCTGCAGATTTGGCCGGCTGTCAGCGACTTCGGGTCAAGCCGCGCCAGCAGGTCCACGAACCTATTGCCCTTTTCCGGGTTGCCGTCAAAAGCGTCCCGGAACTGGGCAAATACTGCAGGCGTCAGCGCCGTACCACCAAGGATTTCCTCAACAACGTCCTGTTCGGTTCGATCCCCCACCTGCAGGAGGCGCCGCAGATTGTGTTTGCTCCGATCAATGTCGCGCAGCACGGCCTTGAGCTTGCGGCCATCGCTCAGTGCTGCATCAATCGCGCCCTCGATCTGGCTGTTGCTCAGCGTCTCGAACAGGGTTTCAACAGCACCCTGGATGTTCAGCCCTTCGGCCAACACCCTTTCGCGTGCCTGGAGCACCATGCCATTGCGCTCTTCATCCTCGATGACGCTGAAGTCAAAGGGGACGCCCGCTTCCAGAGGGAAGCGGTGCAGCACCGATTCACAAAATGCATGGATGGTGACGATCTTGAGCCCGCCTGGCGTTTCGAGTGCACGAGCAAACAGGGTCCGTGCCCGCTCGCGCATCTCGTCGGTCAGGCCATCACCTTCGATGGCGACCAGTTCCTTTTCGAGCAGCGCGGGCTCGAGCACCGCCCATGCGCCCAGGCGCTGTGCCACGCGCCGGCGCATTTCGGCGGCTGCGGCCTTGGTATAGGTAAGGCACAGGATTGCTTCGGGCTTTACCCCCGCGAGCAACATGCGCAGCACACGCTGCGTCAAGACATAGGTCTTGCCCGATCCAGCATTTGCCGACACCCAGATAGACCAACCAGGATTAGCCGCCTGCGCCTGGTTGCGTGCCGTATCGAACGGCACCTGCAAAGCGCCACGTTCCCCGCTCATGCCTCGCCCTCCTCGCCGTCGACCGAGGTCCATTCGGCGACACGCGCCAGATGCTCATAGGCGCCGGCAAAACGCTGGCCGGGCAGCGGCAGCAATCGCGCGGGCATAGGTACATCGCCGAACAAGAAGTGCACTACATGCCTTTGCATGCGCTGCGACAGCTCCTCGGCGGCTTCCATCAAGCCAAACCCTTCGGCCGGAACGAAGTCCTTGGTGGTGAAGGCCTCTGGCCCCAGCCCGATCTTGATATAGGTGAGGCGCGAGGTTTGTGCAGCGGCAACGCCTCCGAGTGCGCCGATCTCGGCCATCTTGGCTTCCAGCAGCAATTGCGGCACTTCGAACGCCTGCATCGCGCCTTTGGACGGCACGGCGCCAGTCTTGAAGTCGATGATTTCCAGCGTGCCATCAACCATCTCGTCTACACGGTCGGCGCGGCCAGTCAGCACGAAATCTTCGGCAAGCTTGAGGGTCCAGCGGCCATCGATTTCGGCATGGCGCTTTTTGACCAGCGGCTCGCGCCGTCGCTCGAAGCGCAGGAATTGCTCGGCGGTGGTCGCAAACCGCCGGAGCCAGATATCACGTCGCTCGGCAATACCCTCCAGTCCCGAGAACTTGCGCTGGGCAATATGCTTGAGCACATCGAGGGCATCTGGTGCCGAAACATCATGCCCTTCCATGACGAACTGGGCGAATATGTCATGCGTGATGTTGCCGCGCTCGCGCGCATCGGGGTCCTCGCCCAGCGGGTCAAGGGGACGTAGCCGCAGCACATGGCGCGCATAGATGTCATAGGGCGAACGCATCAGCGTTTCGATTTCAGTGATCGAGAGCTTGCGCGGGCGCAAATTGACGGGCGGCGCCGGCACGGGGCGTTCAGCCGATATGGTCGCAGGCACGGCATCGATGCGGCGGGCCTGTTCCAGCCAATACGAGCCCTCGGCCTGCCAGCGCTCGGCGGTCTGAGCCCCTGCAAAGGCTTCGAGCCGCTGCACCAGCCGTGACGCGATCGCCGGACCTGACCCGACGCGGTCCGAAAAACTGACGATAACTTCCTTGTTCCCAAGGCTCTGCGCAAAATCATGCGCAGCTTGTCCTTGCCGTCGCTCGGGTGGTTCCAGGCCTGCGGCAAGGCGCATGCCCCGGCTCAACCAAGGACCGGGATCTGCCGCTTCGGGCCATTTGTCTTCGTTGAGCCCGGCAAGGATCAGAAGGTCGGGATGCTGCAGCCGCGCTTCCAGCTGGCCCCAGATGGCGATGTCGTTGCGGCGTTCCTCGTGCGTGCGCACCTGAAACCCAACCATCAGCGCTGCCAGAACGCTTTCCAGCTGCCGCGGCGCGAAATGGTGGCCTTTGCCGTGCTGCGCTTCCATCTGCGCCGCCCAGTCGTCGAGCTCCTGCCGGCCTGGGATTTGGGCGCCATCTGCAACATTGGTGAAGGCCGAACAAAGGGCTTTTGCCAGATCGCTGGAGCAGATCAGCGGCGCCTCGATCACGCGCACCAGCGGCTCAATGGCCTCTTCGATCTTGTCGAGCAGTGCGGCAATGGCCTCGCCCTCGTGGGGTCGCAGGCGTAGCGAGGGGTATTCAGTGGTTCCGTCCAGATTGTCTTGCAGAAGCTTGCGCACGCTGGTGAGACCCGGATTAAGCCTTTGCCCGCGCAGCAGACCCAGCTCGATTGAATCGGCAAGCCGGGCGATTTCCAGTCGCTCCATGCCGAACAGCGCTGCGCGATTGCGCAGGAGGCTCATCAGATCCACCGGGGTGCAGCCATTGACCGCCAGCGCCAGGATCTGCCGCAGCAAGCGGCCTGCTCCTGACTGGAACAGCGGGGCGCCCGCCGCGTCATCCACAAAGATATCAAAGCGCTTGAGCTCTGCCGCGACACGGCGCGCTAGGTTCCGGTCAGGGGTCACAATACCCACCGTCTTGCCGTCCGCTAGTCCCTGGCGCGCCGCAAGCGCAACAGCTCGGCCCTCTTCATCCTCGTTGCGGGCACGGATCACAGCCAATCGTTGGCTCGCTGCCTCAAGGTCAGCGGCGGACAAGCGGTTCTCGGCCCAGCGCGCCGTGTCCTTGGTGAGTGCCAGAGCGCGGTTGACGAGGATCGTGCGTGGCGCTTCAATCTCGGCCAGTTCGGTGACTTCCGCGACACCTGCTCCCAAATGCCGCAGCAGCTGCGCCAACTGGTACTGCGGGTGTCCATGGGGATTGTTGTTGTGGTCGAGCAGGGCCGCGTGATCGCTGGCGGTCATGCTGCAATCGAGCCCCGGCAGCACCACTGCGCCCCGCGGCAGCAGATGGATGGCCTTGAGCAATCGGGCCGTGGCGGGAATGGAGCCGGTGGAGCCTGCAGCAATCACCGGGCGGTCCTGGTAGATCAGGGGGGCGGCGATGGCCTGCCGGTCTAGCCGCTGGCTGCGCAGGCTTATGGGATCAGTCTTGCCATTGTCGCGGAGCCAGTCGGGCCAGAACTGGAGGGCTATATCCAGAAAATGCAGCGTCTGCTGCCAATAGGCGCTGAGATTGGCCTCCACCTCTGAAACGATCGCCCGCACGTCCCCGGCTGTGCGCTCTTCGCTGACGAGGTCATCGATCAGATCGCCGAGCGACTCCGCCATGGAAAGGATTTCACCGGCCGTCGGCGGGGTTGAGAATGCTTCCCGGCCCGCTTCCGTTTTGGCCCAAGCATCTACCAGTTGCGATAGCAACAGCCGCCGCTCCAGCGCCGTGGCGGAGGGGGGTGGGATGGGCACGTCGAACGGGGGCAGGAACGGCTCTTCGTCCTCCACTTCGCCGCCAAAGGTGCGGATATCGGGGAGCAAGCCTTGTCCGAGCTCTGCGAACTCATTGGCCAGCGCCAGCTTGGCGCGGCGCGTTGGGACGACAATGGTGACGTCGCTGAGCCAGAAGGGATGGGAGGTGTCGGCCCCACCCAGCAGCGTGCCATCGAGGACCTTTTGCGCCAGTGTGCGCAGGAAAACGGCATGGGGGGCGATGGAATAAAGCGTCATGGCTGGAGCTGCCGCTCGGCCTCCGCCAAGGCTTGCGGGTCGCCCACGTGGAACCAGCGGGCGTCGAGCGCCACGCCTGCTATGGTCTCGCGGTCGATGCACCGCTCGAACAGGTCGTTGAGCGAGAATGGTCCGTCCGGCGTGCCGTCAAAGAGCTTCTTGCCGACCAGCGCCACGCCGCCATAGATGACCGGAGCGCCATAGTCGCGGGTCACAAGCCCTTGCGGGGAAAGGCAAAAATCGTGACTACGGGCAAAGCCAGTGGCATTGCGGGGGTGAACGCACAGCAGCACCATCTCGACGCCGTCATGGTATCGGCCAAGCATCCGTTGCAGCGGGGTGTCGCTGCCGGCGGGCCAGAAGGCGTCGGTGTTCATCACAAAGAACGGGTCGGAGTGGAGCATGGGCAAGGCGCGCTTGACGCCGCCGCCGGTACCCAGCAATTGCTCCTCGCGGCTGACCTTGAGCAGGCCGCCGAAATGGGCGAGAACCTGGTCGGCGCGATAGTGCGCATTGGCCATAAACCGTTTTGCGCCCTCAATTTTTGCCGCATCCATGATGCGCTCGATGAGCGGCACGCCGGCCACTGGAACCAGCGGCTTGGGCAGGGTTTCGGTGAGTGGCCGCAGCCGCGTGCCTAGCCCTGCCGCAAGCAGCATCACATCGGGGAATCGCTGGTTTTCGCTCATGGTCGGATATGACCGGGCGGTTTTTGGCTTGTCTAGTGTGCTGGGCGGCTTGCCCACTCAACAAGACTTGCGAGACTCACAAACGGGATACCGGCGTGCTCGGAAAGACCCGAGGCGCAGGTGCTGACGGTGGAGACGCCCAGGGTGCAATTGGGGGGTATGTCGGACTGGACGAAGCGGGTGGCGTGCTTGTTAAGTTCTGGAAAGAACAAGCCTTTATCGCCCGCATAGCCACAACAGCTCACCGATGAGAGAACCGCGATACTCTCGGCACAGGCTCTGGCAATGGCCTCGGTCATGGGCTGTTCGGCCAATCTTTGGGCTGAGCAATTGTGGTGTACGGCTACCACTTCGAGTTTTCGCACAATTGCTATTCGCGTTAGCAGACTGTTAGCAATGAACGCCGCGGAATCGATCACGGGGGCATCGCCGGGGAATTCCTTGAGATGTTTGGCACAGGTCGAAGCGTCGGTCACGACGCTGAGCTGTCCGGCATCGGAAAGCGCCGACAATTCCTGCTTGAGCTCACCGCCAACGCGCCGGGCCTCCTCGGGAAAGCCCTTGGACTGCCATGGCTGACCACAGCACTGCCCTGTGAGGTGCTCGGGCATGATCACGTTGAAGCCGGCGCGCTTGAGCAGGGCCAGCATGGCGTCCGGCGCTGACAGCAGACCGTGCTCGGTCTGGGGTGAGCCAAACATGCGGGTGGCGCAGCTGGGGAAGTAGACGATGGATTGTTGTCCGGCCGACGCAACGCTCGAGGGCCCACCCGGACCATGGCGCAGGGTGGGGGCCACACGCGGCACGCGGTCGCCGGTGAGCTTGCGCGCCGTGTCGGTGAGAGCGGCAACAGCTTCGGCTGGAACGATCCGGCGCGCGGCATCGGCCAGGGCGGTCCCGCCGCGCATCATGGTTTCCACGGCACCGCGATGGTCGGCCGCAAAGCCCGCAACCGAGCGCGCCGTGCTGCCGCGCCGGCGTTCGCGCTGGCCGATGATCATGGTGCCAGTCTCGATGCCGACAGGGCAGCGGGTGGAGCACATATTGCAGGCTGCGCAGGTATCGAGGCCGGGATATTGGAAATCCTGGTCGAGCTGCTTGAGGCGCTGCGGGTTTTCGCCCGTCGCGCGCAGGCGTTCGCGCTCGCGCGTCACTGCGATCCGCTGGCGGGGCGAAAGGGTCATGTGGTGGCTGGGGCAGGCGGGCTCGCAAAAGCCGCACTCGATGCAAAGGTCCACCAGCTCGTCGGCGGGCGGCATGACCTTGAGGTTCTTGACGTGAATATGGGGGTCCGCGTTGAGCAGCACGCCCGGATTAAGCAGCCCTTCGGGATCAAACAGCGCCTTGATCCGCTGCATGATGCGGTAGGCGGCGGGCCCCCATTCGGCCTCGACAAACGGGGCAATGGCGCGGCCCGTGCCGTGTTCGGCTTTGAGCGAGCCGCCATATTGGATGGACACCAGCCGGGACAGGTCTGCTGAGAAGCGATCGAATTTCTCGGCTGAGCCTTCCAGGGCGAAATTATCGCTCATCTGGAAATGCAAATTTCCTGCAAGCGCATGGCCGAAGATGATGGCGTCATCATAGCCGTGGTCATCCAGCAGCTGGCGCATGTCGAGCACGAATTCGGCCAGGCGTTCGATGGGCGCCGCGACGTCTTCGGTCAGCATGGTCGTGCCCTTGGGTCGCGCCGCGCCGCCCGAGGTGAAAAAGCCCTTGCGGATATCCCACAAGGCATGACTGCGCTGCTCGTCGGTGGAAAAATCGATATGCCTAGCGCCATGGCGCTGGAGAAGGGAGACGGCCCTCTCGGTTTCGCGTGCCAGCGTTTCCGCATCGGGCGCTGTCACATCGATAAGCACGGCGGGGGAATCGTCGGTCAGCCAGGGCAGGAGCGGTGCCATGGGAGCCAGATGCTCCACCGTCTGCAACGCCCGCCTTTCCATATATTCGGCGGCCGTGATGCCCGTGGTGACCTGCACCCCGCCATTGGCCATCTCGATAATGGCGCGACCGGCCGATTGCGGATCGGGGAAGGGCACCAGCGCCGTGGCCTTGTGCGGGTGCTCGGGCACGGTGTTGTAGGTGACTTCCGAGACAAAGCCGAGCGTGCCTTCCGAACCCACCATGAGGTGAACAAGGATATCGAGCGGGTCGTGGTAATCGACAAGCGCGTTGAGCGAATAGCCTACCGTGTTCTTGATGCGGTATTTGTGGCGGATCAGCGCAACAAGGTCCGGGTCGGCCATGACATCGCGGTGCAGTTCGGCAATGCCCTCGAGCATGGGGGCATGGGTGATGCGGAAAGCGTCGCAACTGGCCGGATCGCCTGAATCGAGCATGGTGCCGTCGGTGAGCACAATCCGCAGCCGCGCCATGGTGTGGTAGGTGTTCTGCGCCACGCCGCAGCACATGCCGGACGAATTATTGTTGACCACGCCACCAATCTTGCAGGTGGCCTGGGAGGCCGGGTCTGGCCCGATTTTCTTGTTGAAGGGCTTCAGGGCCCTGTTAGCCTGGGCCACGATAATGGCGGGCCCCAGAGTAATCTGCTCGGCGCCCGGATGGATGTCCAGCTTGCGCCAGCCATCGCCCAGGACAGCTAGGACACCATCGGTGACGGCCTGGCCGGAAAGCGAGGTGCCGGCGGCGCGGAAGGTGATCGGCAGATTCTCCGCGCCTGCCGCCCGCATGACGGCGCGCACTTCGTCCTCGGAATTGATGAAGACCACGGCAGCCGGGATCAGCCGGTAGGAGGAAGCATCTCCGCTCCATGCATAGGTCATCAGCGGGTCGGTGAACATCCGCCCTTTGACCTGGCCCTGGAGCCGGGCAACGACACGCTCCCCGGCGGCCTGCCGGTCGGGAGTGGCAATGGTTTGCTGGGTGGAGGATTGGAGAGCTTGCTGCATGAAGCCTAACTAACATGTTAGTTCGCGCGGCTAAACCCCCTGCTGTTGATTAGGTTGGTTGGTGCGCGCCCAAGCAGGCACGACCTCGTGATTCGACAGGCTCACCATGAGGTCTACTAGGAGAAGGGACGCAGGCCCCGGCTCCAGTTTGTCCCTCTTGCCGAGGACCCTCGGGCCTGACCAAGCCTATGTTCCGCAGGAATGATGCCTCGGCGGCCTCATGGTGAGCTTGTCGAACCACGAGGCCGGCGAGTGGAGGCCGTGCCGCGCTCCCATGGTTCGATGGGTTCTCCATGAGGTTCACGGCACGATCAGAGATCGACTTCGTCGTCTTCACCCAGAGCCTCGATGTCCCGAGCGGCCTTGCGCAAGATTTCGGCGGCGCGGCGTTGCTGGTCCGGGCTGGCCTTGCGGGCGGTCTTGATCGCGGCCTTGAGGGTGCGGCGGGCGTCGTTAAGTTCGGGAACGACATCCTGGAGGTCGCGGTCGGCTGGTTCGGCAGACTGATAGTGCGCGGATTGTGCGCCATGGCCTTGGCCCGCAGCCTCACCGCGGCCAACGGGCCAGTCCGCACGGGCGAATTCGCGGAAGCGGCTCATCTGTTCGCCCGCCTTGTGCAGGAACGATAGAGTCGATTCGATCGCCTCGCGATTGTCGGCCAGATGGGTGCGGCCTTCGGGGGTGATGGTATAAAGCTTCTTGTTGCCCTCGCTTTGCGAGGTAACAAAGCCGGCTTCTTCAAGGAAGGTCAGCGCGGGATAAACCACGCCGGGGCTGGGCGCGTAGAACCCGCCCGATTTTTCCTCGATGGCCTTGATGAGGTCATAGCCGTGCCGGGGCTGCTGCTCGATAAGGTAGAGCGCAACCAGCCGGATATCGCCTGCAGCGAGCATGCGCCCGATGCGGAAATTGCCCCCTAACCAATCATTGCCTTCCATGCCCGCCGCCAGCCGGTTCCAACCGCGGCGCGCCATGGCTTCCATGCGGCGCCAATTGGGGTCCCCGTTCTTCCAATCATTGGCCATGATGTGTCTCCGATATGTTTTGTGTGCTGAACAGGAGATCGGAACAGGCAGGAGATGTTTCAAGATATATCGCACGATTGTTTTCGGCGGCGATGTCGTGCCGAGGTCGCTGTTTCCTGGCGTGCTGAGAAAGAGGCTGCGGCCCTATCTTGCCACGCAATTGTGGTTCGACAGGCTCAACATGAGGGCTGTTGTGAGGGCAGGGGGTTGCGGGGCAAGGAACCTTTTCCTGGCTCCAAGCCTTTATCGTCATGGGGAAATCCAGGGAGGATGGGATGACCGAGCGCAAGGCCGACCATGACCGATTAACTGCAGCCCCCCAGGGGGCAACAGCCAATAGGACGCCCAAGCGCAAGCGCTTGCCGTCGGGCTTGATGCTTTACGGCATCCTCACCGCACTGGGTGGGCTGGCGCTGCTGGTTGTGGAGTAGCTAGGCTTCCGAGGTGGTGTCGGCCGCGGCGCGGTCGAACTGGCCATGCTTGCGGAAGCGCCACATATAGCTGGGCAGCACATTGTCCATGGAGGTGGGTGTGATGCCGAAGGCCGCAAAAGTGCGCTTTTCGCTGATGGCTTCCTCGCTTACCACATTGTCGACATGCAGCAATTCCACCTGGTCCGCAGTAAGAAGCGGGCGACCGGGCAGGATCTTGAACGGCAGGGCCATGAGCTTGGCAATGCCGGCCGGGACCGGCAGGAGCGGGCGGTTGCGCTTGGTTTCGCGCTTGATGCGCTCCATCAGCTCGCGATTGGTTTCCACCTGCGGGCCGCCAAATTCATAGATGCGACCGGTGCGGACCAGCCCATCGGCGGCCATGGCAATGGCTTCGGCAACATCGCCCACAAACACTGGCTGGAAGCGCGTATCGCCCCCGATCAGCGGCAGGATGGGCAGGACGCGCGCAAGCGATCCCATCTGGTTAAAGAAGCCGTCATCCTGGCCAAACATCAGCGAGGGCCGCACGATCACGGCGCTGGGGAAGGCCTCGAGAACACCGCGCTCGCCTGCCAGCTTGCTGTCGGCATAAACACTCACATCGGCAGCCTTGTCGACGCCCAGCGCCGACATGTGGATCAGATGCGTTGCGCCCAGCCGCTTGGCGGCGTCGGCAATCATCACCGCGGCCTTGTTGTGAATGGCGGCAAAAGTCTGCTCGCCCTTTTCAAAGCCGATGCCCACGAGGTTGACCACGATATCGGCGCCGGCAATGGCGCGCTCGATCGAAGCGAGATTTCGCACATTGGCCTGGATGCGCACGACCTGGCCCACGCCCCCGCCGAGAAGGGTCACCTGCCGCGTCAGGTTCGGACGGCGCACGGCGACGCGCACCCGGTGCCCGCGCCGGGCCAGTTCCTGCGCCACTTGTGTGCCCACAAAGCCCGAGCCACCAAAGATGGTGACGAGTTTGGGTTCGAGGCTGTTCATAAGCAAGGCTCCGCACGGTGCTGGGTTTTTCCAGCTTCTATCCCAAGCGCGCCGCCGATGTCGAGGCCTGTAGGGGCGAATCGGGCTTGACTCTCTCCGAGCAATGTTCTTGATATGTTCCGTAAAGCAAGGGAGGGTTCAATGCCGGAGCGTCAGACTTACCAAGGCCAATGCCATTGCGGCGCTGTCCGCTTCACGGCCACAACCGATCTTGGAGCCATGGGCGATTGCAATTGTTCGCGCTGCCGCCGCCTGGGCTCGATTATGCAGCCGGTGGCCGAAGCCGATTTTTCGCTGGTGAGCGGAGCCGATGATCTGGTGTTCTACCATTTCAACACGCACAAGATCGATCACCAGTTCTGCCGCGTCTGCGGCATCCAGGCTTTTTCGAGCGGGCTGGACGACAAGGGGCAGAAAACCTTCATGGTCAGCGTTCTTTGCCTCGAAAATGTGCCGCCCATCGATCGCAACAGCATCACCCATTGGGATGGCGCGAGCTGGTGAGCGGGACGGGGAAGATGGGACGGGCAAAGAAAGCCGATTGACAAGGGCGCCCCGTGCCCCTAGTTACACCGGCGCTTGCCCAGATGGCGGAATTGGTAGACGCGCACGGTTCAGGTCCGTGTACCGCAAGGTGTGGAAGTTCGAGTCTTCTTCTGGGCACCAGAATTAGAGAGCCCCGGCTCCGGTGAAAACCGGGCCGGGGTTTTTGGTTTTCTGGCCCTAGGGCTTGCCCGGTGAGCGGGGAGGCACGCTCTGGCGGGACCGCGCAACGGCCGCCCATGCCTTTCCAACGCCTTGATGCTGTGCCAAGAGAAACGGACCCTTCCTTGCACGAGCACCTCATGGCCATCAGACTGCATCGCGGCGATCTGCCCAATCTTCATAATTATGACGGCCGCGAAGTTGCCATCGATACCGAAACCATGGGCCTGCAGCCCCATCGCGACCGACTCTGCGTAGTGCAATTATCGGCAGGCGACGGCAGCGCCGATATCGTACAGATCCCGCAAGATGCCTCCGAGGCGCCCAATCTTGTGAAGCTCCTGGGCGATCCCGCGGTCACCAAGATTTTCCACTATGCGCGGTTTGACGTTTCGGTGCTGCGCAAGCGCTTCGGCGTGGTGACGGGGCCTATTTTCTGCACCAAGATCGCCTCCAAGCTGGTGCGCACCTATACCGACCGGCATGGGCTAAAGGACCTTGCGCGCGAATTGCTGAACGTGGATCTATCCAAGCAGCAGCAAAGCTCGGATTGGGGCGCCGACAAGCTCAGCGATGCCCAGCTCGATTATGCGGCCTCTGATGTGCTGTATCTGCATGATCTCAAGCGCCACCTTGATCGCATGCTGCGGCGCGAGAACCGCTTGGAACTGGCCCAGCAATGCTTTGATTTCCTTGGCACGCGCTGCGAGCTGGACCTGCTGGGCTGGAACGAAAGCGACATTTTCGCCCATAGCTAGCCCATGAGCACCCATACCCATCAGGACAGATCGCTGATCTACCGGCGGCTCGAGGCGCGCAACCGCCTTGTGGGTGTCCTGCGCATTGCAGTGCCCCTGTCCGGATTGCTGATTCTCGGCGTGCTGCTGGTGCAGATCTACCTTTCAGGCATGGGTGACAGTTTCAGCATTGGCCGGGTCGAGGTGACGCCCGACAATATCTCGGTGGAAGCGCCCGAATATGCGGGGATCTTGAGCAATGGCACAACCTATCGGGTGAGCGCGGCTACGGCGCGTGCGGCGCCCGGAGCGGCCCACCTCATCACCCTGGCCGATGCGGGCTTGACCATGACCAAGCCCGATGGCGTCCAGATCCATGTTCACGCCGATCAGGCGGTGCTTGATACATCGGCCGAGGCCGTCGTGATCAAGGATCTCGCCTATGTCGAGGATTCCACTGGCACAAGCGGCATCATCGCCGATTCGGTTTTCGATTATGCCGCCCAAACCTTGGTGGGACAGGGCGCGGTGAGCCTGCAATATGCCGATGGCACCACGCTGGACGGGGAGGGCCTGGTGTATGATCTGCGCCAGGCCGTCTGGACTTTTACGGAGGCGGACGTCACCTTGCCCAGGACACCCGGAAGCGCCCCATGATCCGTTCTCTTGCCCCGCTGCTCGCCCTCCTGCTGCTGGCTGCCCCTGTTGCGGCCCAGCAAAAGGTCAACATCACGGCCGACCAGTTCACCGTGGATGAAAACACCAAGCAGGCTGTGTTTAACGGCAATGTGGTGGTGGTTCACCCCAGCGTCACGGTCAATGCCGACAAGGTCGAGGCGGTTTATGGCACGGGTGGCGCCAGCGACATCGAGAGTTTCGTCGCCAGCGGCGCGGTCAAGCTCGAAACACCCGATCAAACGGCAACCGGTGAGCGGGCCGTGTTCAATCCGGGCGACCAGCTCTTGCGGCTGACGGGCAATGTGAAGGTCACCAATCCCTCTGGCACGGTGGATGCGCAGGAGCTGGTGGTGAACCTTGCCACCAATGTGTCCACCTTCACCTCCTCGGGCAATGGGCGGGTGACAGGGGTGTTTACCTCCCAATGAGCGAGGCGCAACCCAAGGGGCGCATCGACCAGACTGGCTGGCTGGTTGCCCATAATCTGGCAAAGAATTTCGGCAAGCGCGTTGTGGTGCGCGATGTGTCTATTGCCGTGCGGCGCGGGGAGGCCGTGGGGCTGCTCGGACCCAATGGCGCGGGCAAGACCACGGTGTTCACCATGATCATGGGGCTGGTGAAGCCCGACCATGGCGCCATTTCGCTCGATGGGCGGGCAATCACGCATTTGCCCCTGTTCCAGCGCGGACAGCTGGGTATCGGCTATCTGCCGCAGGAGCCCTCCATTTTCCGCGGGCTATCGGTGCGCGGCAACATCCTAGCGGTGCTGGAAAACCATGTGCGCAACAGGGCCGAGCGCAAGGCGCGGCTTGAGTCTTTGCTGGCCGAATTTTCCATCGAGCATCTGGCCAACAGCAATGCGCTGGCGCTTTCGGGAGGCGAGCGGCGGCGGGTGGAGATCGCGCGGGCGCTGGCAGCCGATCCGGTGTTCATGCTGCTCGACGAACCCTTTGCGGGGGTGGACCCCATTGCCGTGGCGGAGGTGAAGGGGTTGGTCAAGCAGTTGACGCAGCGGGGAATCGGGGTGCTGATCACCGACCATGCCGTGCGCGAGACGCTGGGGCTGGTGGATCGCGCCTATGTGATCCATGGGGGCAAGGTGATGATCCAGGGGCGGCCGGAGACCATCAGCGCCGATCCCGATGCACGGCGGGTGTATCTGGGGGAGAATTTCGAGATCTAGGGGCACCTTGTGGTGAGGCGAGTGGAAGCCGGGTACCACGGCCTCGTCCTTCGACAGGCTCAGGATGAGGGCTGCTGGGCGAGGGAGGCTGGGGAGGTAGATGAGCGAACGCTTTGAGGCCGCAGGGCTATCCACGCCGTCACCACCCGATTTGTTCGGGTGGTCCATGCAGTGTCAGGGCAGGGTGGATTGCCGGGACAAGCCCGGCAATGACGGTGTGTGTGGGTGTGTGTAACAGTAGACCTCATCCTGAGCGTGCCGAAAGATGAAGGCGTGGCACGCTAGCCTCCACTCGTACAGCCTCGTGGTTCGACCGGTTCACCCTGAAGCTTCTGATATCATTGCCAAGAGCGTAAACTCACTTGGCACAGAACTTGCCCATGCGCTTGCGCGGAACACAAAAATGCGTTTATGGTCCGCGCGGGAAGCTGCCGGGAGCGGCAGGGTAGTTTTGCGCTAAAGGTCTTCGCCATATGGCTCTTTCGCCGCGTCTCGAGTTTCGGCAGGCCCAAAGCCTGACCTTGACGCCGCAGCTCATGCAGTCGATCCGGCTGCTGCAATTGAGCCATCTTGAGTTAAACGAATTCGTTGAAACCGAGCTGCTGCGCAATCCGCTGCTGGAGCGCGAGGATGGCCCGGAACCCGACGAAGGCAGCGAGCCACCCGAGCGCCCGACCGAGATCAGCGCCTATGAGGACACGGTGGATCGTGCCGACCGCATCCAGGATGCGGCATCGATCGCTGATGGCTATGACACGTCGGTGGAAAACGTCTTTCCCGACCAGGCAGCGCAGGACCAGCTCAATCCCCAGTCGCGGCTGGACCGCAATGGGGCAAGCGAAGGCGGTGAAGCGCCGGACCTTGATCAGTTCGTCGCCTCGCGCCCCCAGCTGAGCGAGCATCTGGAAGCGCAAGCCAACATGATCCTGCGCACTCCGGCTGATCGCTTGATTGCGCAGCACCTGATCGATGGCCTCAATGAAGCGGGTTATCTCGCCATTGAGCTCGAGGCACTGGCCGAGCAATTGGGCGCCGAACTGGCCGATGTGCAAGCGGTGCTCCAGGCGCTGCAGGGCTGCGATCCCGTGGGTGTTTTTGCGCGCAATGTCAGCGAGTGCCTCGCGCTGCAATTGCGCGAGCGCGACAGGCTCGACCCCATCATGCAGCGCCTGCTCGACAATCTTCCCATGCTGGCCGAGCACAACCTGGCCGGGCTGATGCGCGCCATTGGCTGCGACCGGGAAGATCTGATCGATATGCTGGGCGAAATCCGCCAGCTCGATCCCCGGCCGGGCCTCGCCTTCGATTCGGGGCCGAGCGAGGCGGTGGTGCCCGATGTGTTTGTGCGACGTGGGCCCGATGGCGCCTGGCAGATCGAACTCAATAGCGAAACCCTGCCCAAGGTGCTGGTCAATCGCGTTTATTACGCCAGCGTCAGCAAAAAGAGCCGCGGCCCGGCGGAAAAGGCGTTTCTGAGCGATTGCCTGCAAACGGCCAATTGGCTGACCAAGAGTCTCGACCAACGCGCGCAAACGATTCTCAAGGTTTCCGCCGAAATCGTGCGCCAGCAGGACGGCTTTTTGACCCATGGCATTGCCCATCTCAAGCCCATGACGCTCAAGATGGTGGCCGAAGCCATTGAAATGCATGAATCCACCGTCAGCCGCGTCACGGCCAACAAATACATTGCCACGCCCCGGGGACTGTTTGAGCTCAAATATTTCTTCACCACCGCGATTGCCTCCAGCGATGGTGGCGGCGAGCACTCCGCCGAAGCGGTGCGCCACCGCATCCGGCAATTGATCGATGCCGAAGAACTGAGCAATATCCTGAGCGACGACACGATCGCCGAAATCCTCAAAAAAGAGCAGGGGATCGATGTGGCGCGGCGGACTGTGGCCAAGTACCGGGAGGGGATGAATATCCCGTCCTCGGTAATGCGCCGGCGGCAGAAAAAGAATCTGGCGGATGTGGGGTGAGTGGAGAGCGGCAATCTGCCCCACCTTGCCGGGCTTTGCGGCACCCCCCCCCTGCTCGCGAACAACATGGACCACCCGAACAAGTCGGCTGGTGACGGTGTGAAGGCTTCGCGGGGTGGTGACAGTGCGGACCCCGTGGTGATGACGCACTGGCGTGGCACCCCCACTCTCGGTCCCTCCTCTCAGGGCGAGGCAGGGGCAGCCCAATTTTGCGGTTTGGAAAAGCGTTTCAACAGTTCTGGGGCTGGGTCGGCTGACCCAATCAGTCTTTTTGCCGCGGGCAAAAAGGGCTCCAACGCAATCCAAGGCGTAGTCCGGTGGTGAAACGAACCGGATAGTGCGCTCGCGCATTGCCCTTGCGAGGCACGTGGGTCTAGCATCCCTTGTCGTTATGGCCCATGATGGGCGGCGGCAGACGTGATCCCGAAACCGGGAAACGGCTTCGGAGATCCTCGTGTCCAACGACAACAAGGAAGAGGAAGCCATGACCCTACGCGTTTCAGGAAAGAACATGGACATCGGTGAGGCTTTGCGCGGCAAGGCCGAACAGCACATCGACAATGTCGTCACCAAATATTTCGATGGTGGCTATGACGGGCATTTGACGCTCACGCCTGATGGCATGGGCTATCTCGCCGATTGCGTCGTGCATCTGGATACCGGTGTGGTTCTGCAGGCCAGCGCCCAGGGCGGTGACCCGACCGTGGCCTATGAAGCCATGTCCACCAATATCGAAAAGCGCCTGCGCCGTTATAACCGCAAGATCCGGCAGCGGCCGCGGGGCATCAATGGCGTCGAGGATGGCATGACCGCCGCCTATACGGTTCTGGGCTCGGGCGCCGAGCACGAGGAACTCGAGGAAGATTATGCGCCTCCGGTGATCGCCGAAAGTACCAAGAACCTGCGCCAGCTGAGCGTGGAAGAGGCCGTGATGGAGCTTGATCTGACTGGAAGCCAGGTCGTGATGTTCCGCCATGCTGGACATGGCGGCCTGAATGTGGTCTACCGCCGCTCCGATGGCAATATAGGCTGGATCGATCCAGCATTGGGCGCGAACTGACGACGCCCGCAACTTCCCATGTGTAGACTTCAAGGCGTTGCGAATGGAATTGGCCGATATCCTGGCGGAGCGGGGCGTGCTGTATTGCACGTCCATTTCCAGCAAAAGCCAGTTATTCGATGAACTTGCTGGCCGTGCAGCGGAATTGACCGATTTACCGGTCGAAACCATTGCAGAAGCCGTGCAAACGCGCGAGGACCTCGGTTCCACCGGGCTCGGTAACGGCATTGCCATTCCCCATGGCAAGATCGCCGGCCTCAAAAACGTGACTGCGCTGTTTGCCCGGCTCGAGGAGCCCATCGATTTCGATGCGGTCGACGACCAGCCGGTCGACATCGTGGTGATGCTGCTCGCGCCAGCCGGCGCGGGCGCCGATCATCTCAAGGCCCTCTCGCGCTTTGCTCGCATGCTGCGCACCGAGGAAGTCGTGGATCAGCTGCGGCGCACCACCGATCCTGCCCGGATCCATGCGCTGCTCACCTCCGATTCCACGACCCATTACGCCGCCTGAAGCGGACAATAAAAAAGGCTCTGCAACCCCGAGGGGCTGCAGAGCCTGATTTCTAAGACCCTGTCTGCTTAGTGCAGGGTCGCCAATCCCAGATTTTTGTCGCCCAGCCAATCCACCACCGCATCTTCGGTGTCGGTGACCAGAAGGGGCGTGCCATCGGCTGACATCAGGAGCTGGTATTCGGCCTCGGCCTCGAATTCGGCCTCGGTGATCATAGAACTGAGCACGGCGCCACTGACGGGGCGGACATAGGCAACCGCGTCGCCGCCAAGCGCTGCAAACTGCGCGCGGGTGAGGGATTTCAGAGGATTGAGGTAGGCGTGGCCTGCGGCCTCGTTGCTGTTCTTTTGATACATATGTCGGCCCTTTCCTCAGACTGAGCGAATTTCGATACGGCGGGCGATCTTGGGCGCCGTGGGGCGCTCTATTGTAACAACGAGCATACCATGCCCTAAAGTTGCATCCTTAACGATCATCCCTTCGGCGAGAAGAAAGGATCGCTGGAATTGCCGCGCCGCTATGCCGCGATGAAGGAACTCCCGGGAAGGGTCATCCTTCTGCTTGCCGCGCACGATGATCTGGTTGTCTTCCACCACCACATCGAGCTCAGGGGCGCTAAAGCCGGCCACGGCAATCGACACCAGGAACTTCTCGGTTCCATCTGTGGCGACATTACGCTCGATATTGTAGGGCGGGTAGCCGTCGGACGACTTGGTCAGCCGGTCCACACGCTCCTCAAAGCTCTCGAAGCCGAGGAGAAAAGGGGCAGAAAACACCGAAATACGCGACATTCAGACCCGTCCTTGATAATCAAGCAACGTTAGGGCAGGGACCCAAAACACTGGCATCGTCCGCTTGATCCAGGATATGGGGCAGCCTCGCGCCGCGTTCAAGACCAGAGTTTTTTCATGCCGCAAACTGTTGCCGTGATCACCCCTGCATGGAAGGCGCAAGACACCATTGTTGCAACCGTCCGGAGTGTTTTGGATCAGACGCACCAGGATTGGGAGTTGTGGCTCGTGGCCGATGACGGTGCCGATTATGAGCGCTTTCTGGCCGAGAGTGGCATTCGCGACGGGCGCATCAAATATCTGTCAAGTGGCGGTTTGGGGCGAGGCGCCTCGCACACGCGCAATGTGGCGCTGGAGCAGATCGTGGCCCCTTATGCGGCGATCCTGGATGCCGATGATCGGCTCAAGCCACAAAAGCTCGCGCGTGCGGTTGCGGCGCTGCAAACGCATGGCATCGTGACCACGGCCCTCGATGTGATGACCGATCGGTTGGAGCATTTGCGCCTAGTGGGGCAGGGGCCAGACCGGGAGGTTGCGCCGGGCGAGCACAAATGGATCAGCCTTTCCATGGATTCCATGATCGTCTGGGATCGGCGCAAGGCCGATGGGCGCTATGATCCGGCCATGAGCAATATGACGGATTTGGAATTCCTGCTGCAGCTTTACCGTACCGTGCCGCGCTCATTTCATCTGGGCACGCCGCTCCACGACTACATCAAGCGATCCTCGTCGATGAGCAATGGCAAGAATGTTGCGGCAGGGATGATTGCGAGCAAGCAGGTGATCCGCCAGCGGCTGGTGGATGGCGCCTATGGCTTGCCGGACGAGGATGTGGAGGGCCTGCTGGGCTTTCTCGATATATCGCTCGAGGCTGAGGCGCTTTACCAAGGGGCGCTGGCAACACGGCCTGGCCTGCTGTTCGAGGACCATATCGAACCCATGTTGGAGACGGCGCGGCAAGCTTCTTGAGGGCTTGCCTTCCCCAAGCTTTCGCCCTATAGAGCCGACTTCTCCGGATCGCCCGGCCAAAAGGCATGCCGTGGCGGTCTTTGAATGCGATGGGCCCAAATCCATCCGAACACATCTAAAGGACCCGCAAAATGCCAAAAATGAAGACGAAGTCTGGCGCCAAGAAGCGCTTCAGCTTCACAGCGACCGGTCGTGTCAAGGCAGGCGTCGCCGGCAAGCGCCACCGCCTGATCAACCACAACGCCAAGTACATCCGCACGAACCGCGGCACCAAGATCCTCGCCAAGGGCGACGAGAACTTGGTTAAGTGGTACATGCCGTACAACCGCTAACGCTGAAGGGAAGCTGACACATGTCACGCGTTAAAAGAGGCGTTACCGCTCACGCCCGTCATAAAAAGGTTTTGAAGGCAGCGGAGGGCTATTATGGCCGCCGCAAGTCTACGATCCGTATCGCCAAGCAGGCCGTCGAAAAGGCTGGCCAGTATGCTTACCGCGACCGTCGCGTCAAAAAGCGCAACTTCCGCGCCCTCTGGATCCAGCGCATCAACGCTGCCGTCCGTGATCATGGGCTGACCTATGGCCGATTTATCGACGGCCTCAGCAAGGCTGAGATCGCTGTCGACCGCAAGGTGCTGAGCGATCTGGCGATCACCCAGCCCGAAGCATTCGGTGCGCTGGTTGCCAAGGCCAAGGCCGCGCTTGCGTATCTCGAAGGGGTGGACGCCACCACCCACGCTCGCGTCACTGCCTGATCCTTAGCCAAGCTGAGGCCAAATCCAACGCCTTGCGCTATCTCCGAAAGGGGGTAGCGCGAGGCGTTTTTGTTTGGTCTATAGCGGCCAAATACCCCGATAACCCCGTGAGGCCTCATGGTGAGCCTGTCGAACCACGAGGTCGGGTGCTCCAAGCGTGCCACGCCCTCGTCCTTCGACAGGCTCAGGATGAGGTCTACTGAAAGCTTTCCGATGTCCCTCGACCAACAGATCGACACCCTTCGCGCCGAACTTTCGGCTGCCATTGCCGGAGCGACCGACGAAGCTTCGCTTGATGCTGTTCGCGTCAGCGCGCTGGGCAAGAAGGGCAGCGTTTCAGCTTTGCTGGCGTCGCTCGGCTCCATGGCGCCCGAAGATCGCAAGAGCGCCGGCCCGGCCATCAACGGCCTCAAAGGCGAGATTGCCGGCCTGATCGAAGCGCGCAGCACGGCGCTCAAATCAGCAGCGCTCGAAGCGCGCCTCAAGGCCGAAACAGTGGATATCACCTTGCCCCTGCAGCCGGCGCCGACGGCCAAGGGCCGCATCCACCCGATCTCGCAGACAATCGACGAGATCACGGCCATCTTCTCGGACATGGGCTTTTCCATCGCCGAAGGGCCCGATATCGAGACGGACTATTACAATTTCACCGCGCTGAACTTCCCTGAAGGGCATCCGGCGCGCGAAATGCACGACACCTTCTTCATGAAGCCGGGCCCCGATGGGGTAAAGAAGGTGCTGCGCACGCACACGTCCCCAGTGCAGATGCGGGTGATGCAGAAGACCAACGACAAGCCGCAGGCGAGCTACATCACCCCGGCGATGGACCCGCCCATTCGCGTGGTCATGCCCGGCCGCACCTATCGTAACGATAGCGACCAGACCCACACGCCCATGTTCCACCAGGTGGAAGGGCTGGTGATCGACAAGTCATCGCATATCGGCCAGCTGCGCTGGGTGCTCGAGGAGTTCCTCAAGGCCTATTTCGAGGTGCCCAACGTCACCCTGCGCTTCCGCCCCAGCTTCTTCCCGTTCACCGAACCATCAATGGAAGTGGACGTGCAGTGCGACCGCTCGGGAAGCGAGGTCAAGATCGGCGAAGGCAATGACTGGCTCGAAATCCTGGGCTGCGGCATGGTTCATCCCAATGTGATCCGCAATGCCGGCCTTGATCCCGATGTCTACCAAGGCTTTGCCTGGGGCATGGGCATTGATCGCATCGCCATGCTGAAATACGGCATGCCCGATCTGCGCGCCTTCTTTGACGCCGACCAGCGCTGGCTCGACCATTACGGCTTCCGCCCGCTCGACCTGCCAACCCTGTTCGGCGGCCTGAGCAGCTGAGCCCGCCCTGAGATCATCCCGAAAGACAAAAAGAATGAAATTCACCCTCGATTGGCTCAAGGATCATCTCGACACCACAGCTTCGGTGGACGAGATCGGCAAGACGCTGACCACGATCGGGCTCGAGCTCGAAGGCATCGAGAACCAGGGCAAAGTGCTCGAAAAATTCGTCGTGGCGCAAGTCGTGCATGCCGAGCCGCACCCCAATTCCGACCACCTCAACATCTGCAAGGTCGACGCCGGCACGGGCGAGCTGATCGATGTGGTCTGTGGCGCGCCCAATGTCACGACAGGCATGAAGTCGGTGTTCGCTTTCCCCGGCACCTATATCCCGGGCAAGGATTTCGAGCTCAAGGGTGGCGTGGTTATTCGCGGCGCACCATCCAATGGCATGCTCTGCTCGGCCGCCGAGCTCGAGCTCAGCAACGACCATGACGGCATCATCACCCTGCCCGAAGATGCGCCGGTCGGCGCAAAATATGTCGACTATGCCGGGATAAACGGCGTGGTGTTCGATATCTCCATCACGCCCAATCGCGGTGACGCGACGGGCGTTTATGGCATAGCGCGGGACCTTGCCGCCTATGGGTTGGGGACGCTCAAATGCACCGACATGTCGCCCGTCCCATCGGTTGGCCCAAGCCCGATAGCGCCGCTGCCGCACCAATTTGCCCAAGGCGAGCCCAAGGCCATCCAGAAATTTGCTGGCCGCTATATCCGTGGCATCAAGAACGGCCCATCGCCCGACTGGCTGCAGCAGCGCCTGCGCGCGGTGGGCTTGCGTCCCATCAACGCCATTGTCGATATCACCAATTGGGTATCGCTGGGCTGGGGCCGGCCGCTCCATGCCTATGACGCCGACAAGCTCAATGGCCAGCCCGTGCTGCGCAATGGGCGCAACGAGCCGTTCGATGCGCTCGACAACAAGATCTATACGCTCGACGAAACCATGACGGTGATCGCCGACGACACCGGCCCGCTCTGCCTGGGTGGAGTCATGGGCGGCATCCGCTCCGGTGTGACCGAAGAGACGGTCAATGTCTTGATGGAATGCGCCAGCTGGGACCCTGAGCTGATCGCCCGCACGGGGCGCAAGACCGGTATCGTCTCGGACGCGCGCTACCGCCTGGAACGCCACGTCGACCCGGCGCTGACCGAGCCCGGGCTGGAGTTGGCCACGCGCCTCGTAATGGAGCTCTGCGGCGGCGAGCCCATGGAGCCGGCGATCTCGGGCGAAGATGTGTTCCCCAACAGTGTGATCGAATTTCCGCTTGGCGAGATCAAGCGCCTGACCGGGCTTGATGTGGAGCCCGCGACCGTTTCTGCGATCCTGAACCGGCTCGGTTTCGAGATCGAAGGGGCTGGCTACATCCTTTCCGTCAAGGTGCCGAGCTGGCGCCCCGACGTGACGCAGAAGGCCGACATCGTAGAAGAAGTGATGCGCATGGTGGGCGTGGACAATGTTCCGGTGGAACCGCTGCCGCGCCTCAACCACGTTGCGCCACGCATACTGACCTCTATCCAGAACCGTCGCCGCCTCGCTCGCCGGGCTCTGGCCGCGCGCGGGCTTGATGAGGCGGTGACTTGGTCGTTCATTTCCCATGACGAGGCGGTGCGGTTCGGGGGCGGCGATGAAGGGCTGCAGCTGGCCAATGCCATTGCCTCTGATATGACCGACATGCGTCCATCCCTGCTGCCAGGCCTGCTGGCCGCTGTTCGCCGCAATGGCAATCGCGGCCGGTCCGACCTTGCGCTGTTTGAGGTAGGGCAGGTGTTCCTTAACACCAATCCCGATGGCCAGCACACCTTTGCCACGGGCCTTCGCACCGGCACGGCAAGACTTGCGAGCAGCGGCCGCCACTGGTCTGAGAAGGCCAAGCCCGTTGGGGTCTTCGATGCCAAGGCCGATCTGGCGGCCCTTCTTGATGCGCTGGGCTATGACATCGACAAGATGCAGCTATTTGCCGATCCGGCACCCTGGAGCCATCCAGGCCGCGGCGGCCGTATCGCCCAGGGTCCAAAAACCCTTGGCTGGTTCGGCGAGTTGCACCCGGCCTGGGCGGCAGAGCTCGATATCGATGGTCCCGTCGCGGCATTCGAGCTTGATCTCGATGCCCTCCCCGAAGGGCGTAAGAAGCCGACCAAAACCAAGCCGGCGCTTGATCTCTCCGCGCTGATGCCGCTCACCCGCGACTTTGCCTTTGTGGTGGACAAGTCGGTGACTGCCGGCGCCATCCTCAAGGCGGCCCGCGGCGCCGACAAGAACCTCATCAGGGACGTCACCGTCTTCGACGTCTTTGAAGGATCGCATGTCGGAGAAGGCAAGAAGTCGATCGCGATCGAGGTGACCCTCCAACCGCGCGACAAGACGCTGACCGACGAGGACATCGAGAAAGTCTCCGCCGCTATCGTCGCGGCCGTCACCAAGACCAGCGGCGGCGTGCTTCGCGCCTGATGATTGCTGCTGCCGCCGTCGCTGATGGCGGCAGTTCAAACCTGGAATCACATGAGTATCACCGCCAACATTACGGGTCTGGGCCACAAGGGCGAGGGCATTGCCGAAATCGATGGCGGCAAGGTCTTCGTGCCCTTGAGCCTGCCCGGTGAGACGGTGGAGATCGAGCGGGATGGCGAGCGGGGCCATTTGATCGGGGTCCTCGAGCCCGCGCCCAATCGGATCGAGCCTTTTTGCCCCCATTTTGGCTCCTGTGGCGGCTGCCAGCTGCAGCACATGGACCGCCCCAGCTACGAGGCGTTCAAGACGGGGCTCGTTGAAACGCCACTGGGCTTTGCGGGGATCGATGCCAAAATTTCCCGCTTCATCGACGCCGCGGGCGATGGCCGCCGCCGCGCAACGCTGCATGCGCGTCGGGAAGGCGCGGGCTATATGCGCCTGCGCAGCCATCAGGTGCATGACATCGACGCCTGCCCCATCCTGGTGCCGGCGCTGGTGCGGGCGCCCGAGATTGCCCGCGCCGTAATGGATGCCATTGGCGAGGCCGATGTCAGCTTCACCGCAAGCTTGTCTGGCCTTGATGTGGCCATTCGCACGGAAAAGAAGCAGGCGCGGGCGGATCGCGTGATGCCGCTGGTGCAGCACTTCAAGCTGGCCCGGCTCGCGCTTAATGGCGAGATGGTGCTGCAGACGCAAGCCCCTCTGATCCAGATGGGGCGAGCCCAAGTGGAACTGCCAATCGGCAGTTTTTTGCAGGCGACGGGAACGGCTGAGAATATCCTGGCCGATTATGTGCTCGGTGCCGTGGGCAAGAGCAAGAGCGTGGCCGATCTGTTTTGCGGCATCGGGCCCTTTGCCCTGCGCCTTGCCGAGAGGCGCCCGGTTTCAGCTTTCGACAGCGACAAGCCAGCCATTGCAGCGCTCGACAAGGCGCGTCGCTTCACCAAGGGTTTGCGGGAAGTGACTGCCAAGACGCGGGATTTATTTCGCGATCCGCTGACCCGGTTCGAGCTGCCCTTCGAGGCCGTGGTGCTCGACCCGCCACGGGCCGGGGCCGAAGCGCAGGTGCGCGAAATCGTGAAGAGCAAGGTTGAGCGTGTTGTGATGATCGCCTGTGATGCGCGCACCTTCGCGCGAGACGCAGCCATCCTGGTAACAGAAGGTTTTACACTCACCGATTTGCAGGCGGTTGATCAGTTCACACAGTCTACCCATATCGAGATTGCTGCCACATTCAGGCGGTAATCACAGTTTTGCTGAACAGGCAACCTGGGCGGAATCGACGCGTTCCGTACCATCACTAACATCATAGCGGCTGCGTGGGGCGGGCGTTGTTGTGAATGGAGAGACCCATGCAAATTCTAAAGACTACACTGGCGATCGGCATCTTGTGTGCTGCCACTGTCACACCCCTATTCGCTCAGGAACAGGCGGCACGGCCTCGTCAGGCTGCATCGCCCGAAGGCGTTTTCGTTGACGAATGGGGTACATCCTTCAAGTTCTCGCTGTGCGGCGAGGATGGTACGAGCCTGTGTGGCGTGCTGACCAACCTTGAGGGCCGCTCGGCCACGGAAGAAAACCTGGCCTATGTGGGCCGGCAGGTGATGCAGGCGCCGCAGGTGGCGCCCAACGAATGGAAGGGTTCGCTGGAAGCCGGCGGCATCAGTGCCGAAGCAACGGTGACCCAGACCAGCCCCAATACAATCGACATCCAGGGCTGCCGTTCGATCCTGTGCCAGACCCTGACCTATACGCGGATGTAGCATTCCGCTGATGCGCAAAGCCCCGGAGCCGCGAGGTTCGGGGGCTTTTTTGTGCGCTCTAGCAGACCGTCGCGACGCGCTCCTTGATGACGGCCAGAACCTCGTCGCCAGGGCGCTTCCACCAATTGTCCTGCGAGAAGATTTCCACTTCCTGTGGACCGAAAAAGCCGGCGTCTTCGATCATTTTGCGGATGGCCGGAAGGTCGATGACGCCGTCGCCCATCATGCCGCGATCAAGCAGCATGTCCTTGGTAGGGACGAGCCAATCGCAGATGTGGTGCGCAAAGATGCGCTTCATTCTGCCAGCGCGCCTAATGGCTTGCGCCAGGTTCGGGTCCCACCAGACGTGGTAGACATCGATGGCAACGCCGACATTTTCGCCTAAGCTTTCGCAGATATCGAGGGCCTGGTCGATCGTGTTCACGCAGGCGCGGTCTGCGGCGTACATGGGGTGCAAGGGCTCGATGGCGATGCGCACGCCCGAGGATTTGGCATGGGGGAGCATGGCGGCAATGCCGTCGCTGACCATCCCTCGGGCACCAGGTAAGTCCTTGGAAGATCCCGGTAATCCGCCGACGACGAGGACCAGGCAATCGGCGTTGAGCGCGGCTGCTTCATCGATGGCACGTAGATTGTCGTCGATCTGCTGTTGCCGGCCTTCGGCAGTCTCGGCGGGGAACATGCCGCCGCGGCAGACGCCGGTGACCTGGAGCTTGTTGTCACGCACGATCCGGGCCGCTTCGGGGAGACCGATGGCTGCGATCTGGTCCCGCCAGGGAGAAATGGCGGTGATGCCGGCGCGCAGGCACCCGTCCACGGCCTCGGCAAAACCCCAGACCTGGCGCGTTGTCGCAAGGTTTAGCGAAATGGCTCTCATGCTAGCACACTGTTAACGTTGAGCACCGCATTCATGCGCTTTACGGCCTCATCTGGGTCACCCAGGACGCGTGCCTTGTCGGCCAGGCGGAACAATTCCGCCAGGTGCTGCACGGAGCGGGCCGATTGCTGGCCGCCGATCATCTGGAAATGGTCCTGCAGCCCGTTGAGATAGGCGAGGAACACCACGCCCGTTTTGTAGAATCGGGTGGGTGCCGCAAAGATATGCCGGCTGAGCGGTACGGTAGGTTCGAGGAGATCAAAGAACTCGTTGGTGTTGCCACGACCGAGGGCAGCCAGGCCGGCGGAGGCGGCAGGGGCGACGGCGTCGAAGATGCCGAGCAGGGCATGGGAATAGCCCTGGTCATCGCCCGCGATCAAATCGGCATAGTTGAAATCATCGCCCGTATACATCTTGACCGACGCCGGGAGGCGCCGGCGCATGGCGATTTCTTTTTCGGCCGAAAGAAGGGAGATCTTGATGCCATCGACCTTGTCGGCATTGGCAGCGATCAGGTCGAGGCAGGTGTCCATGGCAACGTCATGGTCGATATTGCCCCAATAGCCCTGAAGGGCCGGGTCGAACATCTCGCCCAACCAGTGCATGATGACGGGCTGGCGGACCTGTTGAAGGATGTGGCCATAGACCCTGATGTAATCGTCGGGCGATTTGGCAGACGCCGCAAGGGCGCGGCTGGCCATCAGGATCACGCGACCGCCTTCCTTTTCCACGAACCCGACCTGTTCTTCATAGGCGCGGATGATCTGGTCGATCGTGACGTAGGGGCCGGGGGCAAGGTGATCGGTGCCTGCACCATAGGCGATCAGCGAGTCGTCTCGCGTCCGGGCTTCGGCCTGAGAGCGACGGATCAGTTCCTGCGCATCGGTCCAGGTGAGGCCCATGCCGCGCTGGGCGGTATCCATGGCTTCGGCAACGCCGAGGCCGAGGTCCCAAAGGCGGTGACGGAATTTGAGGGTGGTGGCCCAGTCGATGGCGGGGGTTAGCCAGGGATCGTTGTTTGCGAGCGGATCGGCCACGACATGGGCCGCCGCATAGGCGATGCGGGAGAAGTCGCTCGCCTTGTGGCGGATAAAGGGAAGGGGTTCGCCCGTGAGCTGATAGGGGGTGATGGAGCGGTCGGGATTGGGCAGGTTGATGCTGGTCATGGGAACGTCCTTGAAACTTCAAAGAACTGGATGTCATCCCGGGCTAGACCCGGGATCCATCCTGAGATCGCCCAGCGATCACTGATCGGGGAAGCATCTCGGGATGGGCCCCGGCTCAAGGCCGGGGTGACATCGTGGGTGTGGCGCGTTTGGATCAAAACGTCAGCTTTGGCACGTCGAGCCAGCGGCGTTCGGCCCAGCTCTGGAGGCCCAGTTCGGCGAGCTGCACGCCCTTGGCTCCGGCTTCGAGGCCATAGGGCCATGGTGCGTCTTCGGCGACGTGGCGCAGGAACATTTCCCATTGCGCCTTGAAGCCGTTTTGCGCGGGCCAGTTGTCGGGCACTTCTTCCCAATCGGCAAAGAAGTTCATGGTCTGCGGCTGGTCGGGGTTCCAGACGGGCTTGGGCGTGTTGACCCGATGCTGCGTCCAGCATTTATGGAGGCCCGCGACGGCCGAGCCATGGGTGCCATCAACATGGAAGGTGACGAGATCGTCGCGCCGGACGCGGGTGGTCCAGCTGGAATTGATCTGCGCCACGACGCCGCCCTCGAGCTGGAAGGTGGCATAGGCGGCATCATCGGTGTCGGCCTTGAAGCGGTTGCCTTTTTCATCGACGCGCTCGGGAATGTGGGTCGCGCCCAGGCACGATACGGCCTGCACTTCGCCAAAGAGATTGTCGAGCACATAGCGCCAGTGGCAGAGCATATCGAGGATGATGCCGCCTCCATCGGCCTTGCGATAGTTCCAGGATGGGCGCTGCGCCGGCTGCCAGTCGCCTTCGAACACCCAATAGCCGAACTCGCCGCGCACCGAGAGGATATCGCCGAAAAAGCCGGAATCGCGCAGCATTTTGAGCTTGAGCAGGCCCGGCAGGAACAGCTTGTCCTGCACCACGCCATGCTTGAGGCCCGAAGCGCGGGCCGTCTTGGCAAGGTTCAGCGCGACCTCGAGCGAGTCCGAGGTCGGCTTTTCGCAATAAACGTGCTTGCCAGCGGCGAGTGCCTTTTCAAGGAGCGAGGCGCGCATCAGCGTCGTGCCAGCGTCGAAAAACACGGTGTCGTCTGGGTTGGCGAGGGCCGCGTCGAGGTCGGCGCTCCAGCGGGCGATGTTGTGCTTTTTGGCGAGGCGCTCGATCTTTTCGGCGTCACGGCCCACGATAATGGGATCGACCACGAGGCGATCGCCATTGCTGAGCTGGACACCGCCCTGATCCCGGATCGCCAGAATGGAGCGCACCAGATGCTGGTTATAGCCCATGCGCCCGGTAACGCCGTGCATGATGAGCCCGAGCCTTTGATCGGCCATGAAATCCTCCCTCGCCGCCTTGTGTAACTGATTGGTTACTTAGCTAGCGCGAGCGTTCAACGTTCGTCAAGCGGGGGAATGGCGGAATCTGGCTTTTCCTTCCTTGTGCTTTACCCCGGTGAGCGGCGCTGCTATTTCAGGGGCGACATGCCGGTAACCGTCGGGTTCGCATGTGAGGGAATATGGACCAGCTTGCAGACCAGTCATCTCAGCCCAAGCGGGCCCGCAATGCGGAGCGCACCAAGGCGGCGATCCTGGAGGCGGGCCGGGCAGAATTCGCCGAACGGGGCTTTGAAGGCGCGCGGGTGGATGCCATTGCGGCTCTGGCCGGGGCCAATAAGCGGCTGCTTTACCATTATTTCGGCAACAAGGAGGACCTTTACCGGGCGGTCCTGCTCGATGCCTATCAGGAAATCCGTCGTGGCGAGCGGGCGCTGTCGCTCGATCAATATGGTCCGGTGGAAGCCATGGATCGGCTGGTGCGCTTCACCTTTCGCCATTTCCTGGCCAATCCCTGGTTTCCGCGCCTCCTCGGTACGGAAAACATCGAAAATGCGCGGTTCCTGAAAACCCTGCCCGATATCCAGGCGCTCCATTCGCCCCTCGTTGGGCAGATCACCACGATTGTGGATCGCGGCGCCGATGCGGGTACTTTTCGCCGCGATGTGGACCCGGTCCAGCTTTACATTTCCATTGCCGCCCTGGGCTTTTTCTATGTGTCCAACATGGCGACGCTTTCGGTGATCTTTGCGCGCGATCTTTCGGGCGTGGCCATGCTGCAGGAGCGGGAGGCGCAGGCCGTGCAGATGGTGCTCGATTACCTCCGCACCAAGCCGAGCTAGACCGGCTCAAGCACGCTGGGCGCCTTGGCGCGGATCGCCTCGATCAGTTCAACCATGCGCTCGTCATCGGCGCGCTCCTGCAGCACATAGATGCCCACAATACTTTGACGCGTGGGCTCGGTGACCTCTATGCGCTTGAGGCCGCGCCGGCCGAACTCGGCTTCCATCACATCGGTATGGCCAAGCACGGCATCGCTGCGTTCCACATAGTCGAGGCATGCCGCCAGGGAATTGGACGCAAAGGCATAGCGGCCTCCGTCGAATGGGGCGCTGGCCGCAGTGGTGCGGCTCCAGGTTTCAAAGAAGCGCTGATGACGAATTTCGGGCAGCGATGAGGTCACTGCCGGAAAGGCCTCGATTTCGCTGAGCGATCGTGGCCGGCTCAGGAGCGGATGGCCCGGGCGCACGAAATAGCCCTGTTCCACCCGGCCCAGGGCGATGAAGCGGGCGCCCGTGCTCCGGTTTAGCCCTTCGATCTCGTGGGCGATAAACAGGGAAATATCACCGCTGAGCAGCTGGTCCATGCAGCGCAGCTGATTGCCCAGGCTCACATGGATGCGTGCCTTGCCATAGCGCTTGGCATAATCGAGCACGAGATCGCGGATAAACAGGGTCCACCACGAATAGCCTGTGCCGATCCGCAAGCCCTGTTCGGTGCGGCCGCGCTGGTCGGCGAGGGCGCTCAGCGTGTTGTCATAAAGGCGGCGCATGAGGCGCCCGTTCTGGTAGAGCGTTTCGCCATATTCGGTGAGCTCGACGCCGCGCGATGTTCGCACCAGGAGCGGCACGCCCAGATTTTCCTCAAGCTTGCGCATGTTGAAGGTGAGGGTGGGCTGGGTCACAAAAAGCGCTGTGGCAGCACCGGTGATGCTGCCCGCCTCGGCCACGGCGAGAAATTGGGTAAGAAGCTTGTCCATCAAATGCCTTGGCATAGAAGAAATCTATAGCTGAGATGATATTTCGTATTGTTCTTTTGATCCAGACTGCGCCACCATTGCGTGAACACAACAAGGATGCTGGCCAACAGCACCAAGGATCGCTGTTCCGAATGGAAAGCGGCGGGGACAAACGAGGAGATTTCAGAGGCACTTAGCAAGGTGGAGGACGCGGTCCGAGGGCTATTCTCGGCTGCCTTTATCTTCCATACAAGTTCGTTGCGCAGCTTCGAATCCCTGTGCTATGCCGTAACCAGCCAGTTAAATGCACAATTGGTGGGGCAGGCAGTCAGCGCAGAGCACTGAACGGCGGTCTTGACAACCAAGGGCAAGTGCGGCTGCAATGTAACTGATTGGTGACTTAGCGGTGGAGAGGCCGTGGTCGCCGCGTCCGGCAGAATGCTGGGCAACAAAGTTCAATGGGAGGAAAATCCATGACTATTCGTGTCGATCGTCGCAAATTCCTGATGGGCAGCACCGCGCTTGCGGCCGCCGGCGCTATGGGCGTCATGCCGGCTTGGGCGCAAAGCGAAGATCTGCGCCTGATCTTCTGGGGTGGCCAGGCCCGTGCCGACCGCACCAACAAGGTGACCGATCTGTTTGAGCAGGCCAAGGGCGGCAGCGTTCAGAGCGAGTTCCTCGCCTGGAACGATTACTGGCCGAAGCTCGCGACCCAGACCGCCGGCGGCAATGCCCCGGACGTGATCCAGATGGACTATCGCTACATCGTTGAATACGCCAAGCGTAACGCGATTGCCCCGCTTGACGAATTCGTGGGCGGCGCGCTGCAGCTGGCCGATTTTGACCAGGACCAGCTCGAGGGCGGCAAGGTCGACGGCAAGCTTTATGGCATTTCGCTGGGCGCCAATTCGGTGGCCATGCTGATGAACGTCACGGCCTTCGAGGAAGCCGGCATCGAGCCGCCGACCAATGATTGGACCTATGACGACATCATGACCATGGGCGAAGCCTTCAAGGCCGCCAATGTGCGTGGCGGCATGAAGCTGATTGCCGACGGCTCCTACAACGAACCCATGCTCAACAACTGGCTGCGCCAGAAGGGCAAGGAACTCTACACTGCTGACGGAAAGCTCGCCTTCGAGGAAGCCGACATGGTGGAATGGTTTAAGCTCTGGCAGACCATGCGTGATGCCGGGGTCTGCGTTGCTCCCGACGAGCAGGCGCTTGATACGGGCCCGCTGGAATCAACCATGCTGGTTTCGGGCAAGGCGGCATTGCTGCCGGCCAACTCCAACCAGCTCGTGGCCTTCCAGGCCATCATGCAGGACAAGGTCGACATGGTTGGCCATCCCCGCATTGCGCCCGGCGCCGGTGGCGGTCACTATCGCAAGCCGTCCATGTTCTTCTCGGTGGCCGCTTCCTCGGCCAACAAGGAGCGCGCGGCCGAGTTCCTCAACTTCTTTATCTCGGACCCCGAGGCGGCCAAGATTCTCGATGTCGAGCGCGGCATTCCCTGCCTGCCTTCCACGCGCGACGTCGTGGCGCCGATCCTGGACGAGCAGAACCTGATCGCGCTCAACTTCGTGTCCAATCTGGGCGACCTGCTTGGGCCGCTACCCCCGCCACCACCAGCCGCTGCTGGCGAAATCGATCTCTCGCTGCTGCGCGTGATCGGCCAGGAAGTGGGCTTTGGTGCCCGCACGCCGGAAGACGGCGCGGCCTATTTCGTGTCCGAGGCCACCGCGATCCTGGAACGCGCTGCCTAATCAAACCTTCCCGCGCGCCTCTCCCCGGGGCGCGCGGCCTCCGGCCACTTCAAGGATATGACCATGGCAGTTCAAACGGTCAGCCCCGCCGATCTCTCCCCTCCGGCAAAGCAAACCAGCCTCTGGTCGCGCATCTGGCACAATGATGCACCGGGCTATCTGTTTCTCCTGCCCTGGCTTGTCGGCTTTTTGGGCCTGACCATCGGGCCGATGGTCACCTCGCTCTATCTCAGCTTCACCGATTTCGACCTTCTCACCGCGCCTGAATGGGTGGGTGCCAACAATTACATCCGCATGCTCACCAACGACCCCAAATTCTGGACGTCGATGCGCGTGACCATGTTCTTCGTGATCTTCTCGGTGCCGCTCAAGCTCGCCTTTGCGCTGGCTGTTGCCATGCTGCTCAATCGCGGCATTCGCGGGCTGCCGCTTTATCGCGCGCTGTTCTACCTGCCATCGCTGCTGGGCGCTTCGGTCGCCATCGCCATTTTGTGGCGGCAGATTTTTGCCGGTGACGGCCTGGTCAACAAATTCCTTGCCATGTTCGGCATTATCGGGCCGAGCTGGATTTCCAACCCCAATTACTCGCTCTGGACGCTGATCGTGCTGTCCATCTGGCAGTTCGGCTCGCCCATGATCATTTTTCTGGCCGGGCTCCGTCAGATCCCGCAGGACATGTATGAAGCGGCAAGCCTTGATGGCGCTTCGAAATGGCGGCAGTTCGTCAAGATCACGCTGCCGCTGCTCACGCCCGTCGTGTTCTTCAACGCCATTATCCAGACCATTGAAGCCTTCAAGAGCTTCACCCCCGCCTTCATCATCTCGGGCGGCACGGGCAATCCGATCAATTCGACGCTGTTCTACACGCTCTACCTCTATCAGGAGGCCTTCGGCTTCTTCCGCATGGGCTATGCCTCGGCACTGGCCTGGGTGCTGCTGGCGCTGGTGGGGGTGTTCACGGCCTTCTCGTTCCTGACCTCCAAATATTGGGTGCACTACGATGACTGATGCTCCCGCCGGTTTGACCGTAGTCAATGGCAGCGTGTCCCCCGCACGTAAGCGGATCACGACCATACTGATCCACGCAGCGCTCCTGGGCGCCTCGATCCTGATGCTCTATCCGCTCCTCTGGATGCTGGCGGCCTCGTTTCGCCCGGAAAACGAGATCTTCACCTCGGCCAGCATCATCCCGTCATCGTGGAGCATCGATTCCTATATTCGCGGCTGGAATGGCCTGCGCACCAGCTTTGGCGTCTTTTTCACCAATAGCTTCATCATCTCTATCCTGAGCGTGTGCGGCAATGTCCTGGCCTGTTCCATGGCGGCCTTTGCCTTTGCGCGCCTGCAGTTCCGCGGCCGGAATTTCTGGTTCGCCATGATGCTGATGACGCTGATGCTGCCCTATCAGGTGACGCTGATCCCCCAATATGTGC
Organism: Devosia submarina; assembly: GCF_003056345.1. GTDB lineage: Bacteria > Pseudomonadota > Alphaproteobacteria > Rhizobiales > Devosiaceae > Devosia > Devosia submarina. Next base: position 70,880 of record NZ_PYWB01000010.1, read on the forward strand.
TGTTCCGTCAGCTGGGGTGGGTCAACACCTTCCTGCCGCTGGTGGTGCCGAAATTTCTCGCCGCCGACGGGTTCTTTATCTTCCTCATGGTGCAGTTCTTCCGTGGCCTGCCCAAGGAATTGGATGAAGCGGCGCAAATGGACGGCTGCTCGCCCTGGCGCATCTATTGGAAGATCGTCATGCCGCTTTCGCTGCCAGTTTTGGCGACGGCTGCCATCTTCACCTTCATCTGGACCTGGGACGATTTCTTCGGGCCGCTGATCTATCTCAGCGAAATGCGCCAATACACGGTGATGCTGGGCCTGCGCACCTTCACAGACTCCACGGGCACGTCGGACTATGGGGGATTGTTCGCCATGAGCGTGCTCAGCCTTGTGCCGATCTTCCTTTTCTTCCTCTTCTTCCAGCGCTTGCTGATCGAAGGCATCGCGACCACCGGAATGAAACGCTAGACCTATGACCGACTTGAAATTTGCTGCCATCGGCATCAACCACAGCCACATCTATGGACAGGTGGAGTGCCTCAAGCGCGCCGGCGCCCAGTTCGTCGCCTTCCATGCGGTGGAAGACGATCTGGCCGCTGCCTTCTCGCAGAAGTTTCCCGAAGCCCGGCGCGTTGCCGAGGCGCGGGAAATCCTTGAAGACGAGACGATTGCCATCATCACGACGGCCGCCATTCCGGCTGACCGCGCGGCGATTTCGATTGCTGCGATGCAACATGGCAAGGATGTTTTGTCCGACAAGCCGGGCATGACCACATTCGCGCAGCTCGAAGAGATCAAGCGTGTGCAGCGGGAAACCGGCCGCATCTATGGCGTGCTTTATTCCGAGCATTTCGAAGTGCGCGCCACGGTGGAAGCCGGCAATTTGATTGCGCAGGGCGCCATCGGCAAGGTGATCAATACGGTGGGCCTTGGCCCCCACGCCATCCGCAACAACCAGCGTCCGGACTGGTTCTTCACCCGCGAGCGCTATGGCGGCATCCTGTGCGATATCGCCAGCCACCAGTTCGAGCAGTTCCTGTTTTTCTCCAACGCCATGGATGCCGAGATCGTTTCGGCAAGCGTCGCCAACCGTGGCAATCCGGACAAGCCGGGCCTGCAGGATGTGGGCGACACGCACCTCAAGACGGCTGATACTACGGGGTATATCCGCGTGGACTGGTTCACCCCGCAGGGCCTGCCCACCTGGGGCGACGGGCGCCTCACGATCCTGGGCACGGAAGGCTATATCGAGCTGCGCAAATACATCGATATTGCTGGCAAGCCGGGCGAGAACCACCTCTTCATCGTGAACAAGGAGGGCCCGCGCCACATCGATTGTTCGAACGTCGACCTGCCGTTTGGTCGGCAATTCCTCGATGATGTCAGAAACCGGACGGAAACGGCCATGCCGCAGGAGCGGTGCTTCAATGCCATGAAACTGGCTTTGACGGCGCAACAAATGGCGGAACGCGGCACGGAGTGGGCACAATGAGCAAGATCTTGAACGTCGCCATCATCGGTGTCGGCATCGGCCGCAGCCATATCGTGGAGGGCTACCAACCCAATTCCGACAAATACAGGGTGCTGGCGCTATGCGACCTTAATGTCGAGCGCATGACGCCGATAGCCGATGAATTTGGCGTCGAGCGGCGGCTGACCGATTTCGATGAGGTCCTTGGGATGGAGGATATCGACGTGGTCGACATCTGCACGCCCCCAGGGCTTCACTATCCCATGGTGATGGCGGCGCTGAAGGCCGGCAAGCACGTGATCTGTGAAAAGCCGCTGGTCGGCTCGCTCCAGCAGGTCGATGACGTGATCGCCCAAGAAAAGATCAGCAAGGGCAAGCTGATGCCCGTGTTCCAGTACCGGTTCGGCGACGGCATTGAGCAGGCCAAGGCCATCATCGACGCTGGCATCGCCGGCAAGCCATTCGTGGGCACGGTGGAAACCATGTGGCGCCGCGGGCCCGACTATTACGCCGTGCCATGGCGCGGCAAATGGGCGACCGAATTGGGTGGCGTGCTGATGACCCATGCCATCCACCAGCATGATCTCTTCACCTACCTCATGGGCGATGTGTCGCGCCTGTTTGGCCGTGTTGCCACCCGCGTCAACGATATCGAGGTGGAAGATTGCGTCACGGCTAGCCTCGAGCTCGCCAATGGCGCGCTGGGCAGCTTTACCGCGACCCTGGGCGCTGCCGAAGAAGTCACCCGGCTGTTCTTGACCTTCGAGAATGTCACCTTCGAAAGCGATTACGAGCCCTACAACCCAGGCAACAAGCCCTGGCGCATCCAGCCGCGCAACCCGGAAACTGCTGCAAAGATCGAGGCATTGCTCAAGGACTGGAAGCATGTGCCCTCGCGCTTTCAGACGCAGATGGCACGCTTCCACGACGCCTTGATGGGCACTGCACCCATGCCGGTCACATCAGCAGATTCCCGCCGGGCACTGGAAATCGTAACGGCATTCTACCATTCCTCCACCACGCATGAAGACGTGGCGCTGCCCATTCCCGCCGACCATCCGCGCTACCAGAGCTGGGTTCCACCCCAGTTCCGCGCCGCCTGAGGAGTTTGAGTTCATGGCCACACCGATCGAGCTGCGCAAGATTGTCAAAGCCTATGGCGACGTGGAGGTGATTCACGGCATCGACCTCACCATCGACCCCGGTGATTTCACCGTCTTTGTGGGGCCGTCGGGGTGCGGGAAATCGACGCTTCTGCGCATGATTGCTGGGCTCGAGCCGATTTCGGGCGGCGATCTGCTGATCGACGGGCAGCGCATGAACGAAGTGCCAGCGGCACGCCGTGGCATTGCCATGGTGTTCCAGAGCTATGCGCTTTACCCGCACATGAACGTCTACCAGAATTTGGCATTCGGGCTGGAAACGGCGAAAGTGCCCAAGGACGAGATCAAGGTCCGCGTGCAGCGCGCGGCCGAGATCCTGCAGATTGTGCCGCTGCTGCAGCGCAAGCCCAAGCAGCTTTCGGGCGGGCAGCGGCAGCGCGTCGCCATCGGGCGCGCCATCGTGCGCGAGCCCAAGATCTTCCTGTTCGACGAGCCGCTGTCCAACCTTGACGCCGAGCTGCGCGTGCAGATGCGCGTGGAGATCGCGAAGCTCCACAACGATTTGGGTAACACCATGATCTATGTGACACACGACCAGGTGGAGGCCATGACCATGGCCGACAAGATCGTGGTGCTGCGCCTAGGCGTCATCGAGCAGGCTGGCGCGCCGCTGGAGCTCTACAACAATCCGCGCAACCTCTTTGTCGCGGGCTTCATCGGCTCGCCCAAGATGAATTTCTTGAAGGCCGCGCCAGCGGGTGGGGGGTTGCAGGTGGCGGGCGGTACATTGACGCTGCCGCGCAACATGGCCGGCGCGGTGACGCTGGGCATCCGCCCGGAGCACATCAGCATCGCCGATGGCAGCGGCACCAAGCTCGCCGATGTGCGGGTGGATCTGGTGGAAAGCCTGGGTGGGCAGACCGTGGTTTATGCCACGACGAGCGACGGGCAGGCGCTGACCATTGTGCTCGAAGGGCAGCGGCGGTTCGAGCTGGGGTCGACCGTGCAGGCGTTTATCGATCCGGCACGCGTGCATCTGTTTGATGCCGAAGGGGTGGCGATCCCTGGCTAGTTCGCTGCTTCCCCCAGCACCTCAGGATGGATTCCGGCTCAGGCCGGGGGTGGGGCTAGGCTGGTAGAAGGCACAGAATCTGCAGTCGACACCCTACCCCTTGCGGGGAGGGATCAAGGGTGGGGGAGCTGCGTCTGCAGCTCGCACCAGAGCTTAGGGTTCGACATACACTCAGCACCCCCACCCTGGCCCTCCCCGCAAGGGGGAGGGTGACATCGCGTATGCGGGCTGGTTCTTTGCTCGCCTGCCAAGGCTTGGGCTGGAATATCAGTAGACCTCATGGTGAGCTTGTCGAACCACGAGGTCGTGGCACGGGCTCCACTCGGGCGGCCTCGTGGTTCGACAGGCTCACCATGAGGCCTCTGGGGCATGGCGCTAAGGCCATCGGGTGCGCTAGGCGCCGCGCTCAATGACAGCACCGACCCCCACCTTGGCCCTCTCCGCAAGGGTGAGGGGGTGCATCGTGGCCGCACTCAGGTTGGATGGGCTTCAACCTTGCCGGCTTCGTCGGACTCGTCATCGAGATGGTCTTCCACATCGGTATCGGGCCGATCGCCGCCGTCGGCGAGCTCTTCGTGCCATTTGCCGTCGGCGTCCTGGTAAAGGATAGCGTCGGTTTCGCCGGCGAGGCGCTGGCGCTCGGCTGCGGCGACGGCGGCTTCGTGGGCGGCTTCGTGGGTGGGGTAGGTTTCGGAAAAAACGTCACCGACCTTGTAGGCGAAGCCGCCATCATGCTGGACGACGTCATAGGTTACATGCGCCATTATAGTCTCCTTGTTGGCGGCAAAACGCCCCTTGGCGCCGAGAAGTTGCGTCGTGCCGGTGGCGACAGCCTCACTTGTTCGCCGCCGCGGGCTCACCTACATGCCTTGGGTGAAACGGGACTGACATGGCGGACATTGGCAAGGCACGCGTCGCGCTCAAGCTCGACATAGCGGTGATCGGCGCGGGGCAGGCGGGGCTGAGCGCGGCCTATCATCTCAAGCGCGCGGGTCTTGAGCCGGGCGAGGATTTCCTGGTGCTCGATGGCGCGCCAAAGCCCGGGGGCGCCTGGCAATATCGTTGGCCGTCACTGACGTTGTCCACCGTAAACCGCGTGCATGATCTCCCCGGCATGAGCTTTGCCGAGAATGCTGGCGGCGATGCGAGCGTCCGCGCTTCGGTAGCGGTGCCCCATTATTTCGAGGCTTATGAGCAGCATTTCGGGCTCAAGGTCTTGCGCCCGGCCAATGTCCGCCTGGTGAGCGACCGGGGCGAGCGGCTGCGGGTGGAATCCGATCGCGGTTTGTTCAGCGTGCGCGGGCTGATCAATGCCACCGGCACCTGGGAGCGGCCGTATATTCCGGATTATCCTGGTGCAGCGAGCTTTTTGGGCCAGCAATTGCACACGCGTGATTATCAGACGGCCGACCAGTTCCGGGGCAGGCACGTCTTGGTGGTGGGGGGCGGGATTTCCGCTGTTCAGCTGCTCGACGAAATATCGCAGGTGACGCGCACCTCTTGGGTCACGCGCACACCACCGCGCTTTCGCGAGGGACCGTTCGATGAGGAAGCGGGCCGGGCAGCAGTCGCCATGGTGGAGGAACGGGTGCGCGCGGGATTGCCGCCGCGCTCGGTGGTGTCGGTCACGGGGCTGCCGGTGACGCCCGCCATTGAGGCCATGCGCGAGCGCGGCGTGCTGGAGCGGCAGCCCATGTTCGAGAGCATTGCAGCCGAGGGTGTGCGCTGGAGCGATGGGCGGGCGCTCGAGGTCGATGTGATCCTGTGGTGCACCGGGTTCCGCTCGGCGCTCGATCACCTCGCGCCACTTGGGCTGCGCCAGCCTTCGGGCGGGATCACCATGACGGGGCGGCTCGCGACGCAGGTGGCGCGTGATCCGCGTATTCACCTGGTGGGTTATGGGCCGTCGGCATCCACCATCGGGGCGAACCGGGCGGGGAGCGCTGCGGCGCGGGAGTTGCTGGGGTTTTTGGCTTCTAAGGAGGCCTTAAAGGAAGCGGAGGGATAGGCTCTTGCGTGGGTCCGATGCCTCAGTCGACACCTCCCCCTCGTGAGGGGGAGGATCAAGGTGGGGGTTGGTTGAGCTGGCATCGGGGCTCTCGGACCCCCACCCAACCTCCCCCTGGGAGGGGGAGGGCACACCGGTGGCCGAGCCTTACCGCAGCCAGCCCTGGGGGCGGGGCTGGAGGTCCATCTGGCCGCCGGCGGTAGCTTCGTTGATGGCGAGGATTTCTTCGGGCGTCAGATCGAGATTGTTGAGGACGCCCAGATTGTCCTTGAGCTGGTCGAGATTACGCACGCCGATCAGCGCCGACGTCATCTCGGGACGGCGCAGCACCCAGGAGAGGGCCAGTTGCACCATGGATTGCCCACGGGCACGGGCGATCTCGCCGACTTTATCGACAGCTTCAAGGACACGTGGCTCGATATGGCTGGCGCGCAGCGAGCCGTTCGGGTTTTCCCCGCGCGTGCCTTGCGTCTTGCCGGTGTTGTATTTGCCGGACAGCACGCCCTGCGCGAGGGGCGAAAAGGCGATGACGCCGATGCCAAGCTCGCCACACGCATCGATGGTGCGGTCGTTTTCGATCCAGCGGTTGATCATGGAATAGCTGGGTTGATGGATCGTGGTGGCGACGCCCATTTCCTTCAGAAGGCGGTAGGCCTCGCGCGTTTCCTTTTCGGGGTAGGAGGAAATGCCTACATATAATGCCTTCCCCTGCCGCACGGCATGGGCGAGCGCACCCATGGTTTCCTCGAGCGGAGTTTCGGGGTCAAAGCGGTGGGAGTAAAAGATGTCGACATAGTCGAGCCCCATGCGCCGGAGCGACTGGTCAAGGCTCGCCAGAAGGTATTTCCGGCTGCCGAACTCCCCATAGGGACCCGGCCACATATTGTAGCCGGCCTTGGTGGAGATGATGAGCTCGTCGCGATAGGGGCGGAAATCGCGGGCCATGACCTGCCCGAACAGCTCTTCGGAGGAGCCGGCTGGCGGGCCGTAATTGTTGGCGAGGTCGAAATGGGTGATGCCATTGTCGAAGGCATGGCCCAGGATTTCCATGGCGGAAGGATAATCGCGCGTGCCGCCGAAATTCTGCCACAGGCCCAGGCTGATCACGGGGAGCTTGAGTCCCGAGCGGCCGGAGCGGCGATATTGCATGGTGTCATAGCGTGACGTATCGGCCCGATAGGTCATGGCATCCTCCAACGATTTCTCGATTTGGCCGCAGGGGCGGCAAATGATATGAGCCGAGGCCAATGACCCGACTGCGTGATGTTATGACCCCCAATCTGCCCCAAGCCAAAGAGCCATACAAGGTCATGGCGATCTATAAATTTGCCGATCTGCCCGATGCCGAGCTGATCCAGCCGGCGCTGGCCAAGCTGTGCTGCGCCAAGGGGATCAAGGGCACGCTGATCCTGGCGCCCGAGGGCATCAATGGCACAGTTGCGGGCACGGCTGAGGCGATCGATGCACTGGCGGCGGAGCTGTTTGGCGGCGCCCTGTTCGGCGAGCGGCTCGCTGGGGCGGAGGTAAAATATTCCACGGCTGAAACCATGCCGTTCCTCCGCATGAAGGTGCGGCTCAAAAGCGAGATCGTGACCTTGCGCGCGCCCGAGGCTAACCCGGCCAAGCAGGTGGGGACCTATGTCGAGCCGGAGGACTGGAATGCGCTGATCGAGCGCAATGACGTGGTGCTCGTCGATACGCGCAACGATTACGAAGTGGGGCTGGGGACCTTCCAGCGGGCGCTGGATCCGGCGACAAAGACGTTCACCGAGTTCAAGGACTATGTGGAAGCAAACCTCGACCCTCAGCGGGACCGGAAGGTCGCCATGTTCTGCACCGGGGGGATCCGCTGCGAAAAGGCGTCCTCGTACCTCCTGAGCAAGGGGTTCGAGGAAGTGTTCCACCTCAAGGGGGGGATCCTTAAATATCTCGAGACGGTGCCGGAAAGCGAAAGCCGCTTTGCCGGGGAATGCTTTGTGTTCGACGAGCGCGTGTCGGTGGGACACGGGCTGGTGGAGGGCGATGCGACGCTCTGCCGGGCCTGCCGCCATCCGCTGACGGCAGCGGATCGCGCTGATCCAGCGTTCCACGAAGGCGTCTCTTGCCCCTATTGCGCCGGGGAAGCCGACAAGCACGCGGCAGCGGCCGAACGGCAGCGGCAGATGGATCTGGCCAAGCAGCGCGGCCTGGCGCATCTGGGTGATGAGGCTGCGGCGCTGGCGCAGGAGCGCAAGCGGCAAAAGCGGGCGCAGGCCGAGGCTTCCCGCCTGCGGAACAAGGCGGGCTAGAGCTCGCTGCCTATTGCTTTGCGCCTAGGGCGCGGTGGGTGCGCTCGCGGGATTTTCGGCCATTTGGGCGGCACGCATCTGCGTCAGGGGCTCAAGGCTCTTGCGCAGCTGGGCCCCGGGGGTGAACACCACGGTATGGCGCGGGGAAATCGTGTGCTCGCTGCCGGTGCGCGGATTGCGGCCGATGCGCTCGGCGCGGGCGCGGACCTGCAAGGACCCAAAGCCCGTGAGCTTGACGTTTTCGCCGGCCATCAGGGCGGCGCCCATCAGCGCGAACATGGAATCGGCGATGGCCGAAATGTCCGCCTTGCTCAAACCGGTTTTTGCTGCTGCGACTTCTGTTAGCCCTGCGCGTGTGATTGTGTTGCTCATCTTGCGTGCCCCCATGCAAGCCTCAAGTGATAAGAAGAGATTAACACAGAGTCCAGAGCAGCTCTCGCTCAAAGTTGAACGCGCGGTTCAGCTTATGTTTGACATTTCTTAGAATGATTATAATTTGGCGGTCAACCGAACGGCGCTGACGCCGCCGTTTGCCCCCGTGCTGCAGCGACAAGGCCACCCAAGTGAGACTGACCCGCCAATCGAACTATGCCATCCGCACACTGGTTTATTGCGCGGTCAATGAGCCGGGCCTGAGCCGGGTCGCCGATATTGCCAAGGCCTACAATATTTCCGAGCTTTTTCTGTTCAAGCTGATCAAGCCGCTGGTGGAAAACGGCCTGCTGGCGACGGTGCGCGGCCGCCATGGCGGCATCAAGCTGGGCAAGGCGGCCGAAGACATCACGCTGCTCGACACCATCCGGCTCACGGAAGAAAATTTCGCCCTCGCCGAATGCTTCGAAGATGGCGCCGATTGCCCGCTGATCGGGGAATGCGATCTCAACGGGGCCCTGCGCGAGGCGCTGGGTGCATTCTTTGAAGTGCTGGCGAGCTACACCATCGCCGATCTTGCCAGCAAGAAGCGCTCGATTCGCGATCGTCTGGGCCTTTCGACCCTGGAAGCGGTAATGGAGCCGCTGCACTAAAGGGCGTTTCTTTTCGAGCCATCCGGGCGGGTAGGGGCCTTCATGCCCCCACTCGCCTTTTCTTTGTCCCTTGCCTGTGATTTATCCGCGCCCATGGCTGCAGCTCCTCTTCTTACGCTTCAAAATATCCAGCTCACCTTTGGCGGCACGCGCCTGCTCGAGGGGGCCGAACTGATCGTGTCACCCGGCCAGCGCATTGCGCTGGTGGGCCGCAATGGCTCGGGCAAATCGACCCTGCTCAAGATCGCCTCGGGCGAAGTGGCTTATGATGCCGGCCTGCGGTTCGTTGAGCCCAGCGCCACGCTGCGCTACCTGCCGCAGGAGCCCGATCTTTCGGCCTATGCAACGACACTGGAATATGTGGAGGCAGGGCTTGGGCCCGGCGATGACGAATATCGCGCGCAATATCTGCTGAGCTCGCTTGGCCTTAACGGCACCGAAGACCCCAAGAAGCTTTCGGGCGGCGAGGGACGGCGTGCCGCGCTGGCGCGGGTGCTGGCGCCCAAGCCCGATATTCTGCTCCTGGACGAGCCCACCAACCACCTTGATCTCCCCGTGATCGAATGGCTGCAGTCCGAACTGGATTCCCTGCGCTCGGCCATGGTGCTGATCAGCCACGATCGCCGCTTCCTGTCCGACCTCACGCGTTCCACCGTCTGGCTCGACCGCGGTGTGACCCGCCGCCTCGACAAGGGCTTTGGTGCCTTTGAAGCCTGGCGCGACCAGGTGCTCGAGGAAGAAGAGCGCGACCGGCACAAGCTCGACCGCCAGATCGTGCGCGAGGAGCATTGGGTGCGCTATGGCGTGACCGCCCGGCGCAAGCGCAATGTGGGTCGCATGGAGCGACTGGCCAATCTGCGCCAGGACCGGCGCGAGCAGCGCCGCGTCACCGGCTCGGTCAACATGCAGGTTTCCGAAGGCCGTACTTCCGGCGCGCTGGTGGTGGAAGCGGAAAATATCTCCAAGCGCTTCGGCGATCGGGTGATCGTGGAGGATTTCTCGACCCGCGTCCTGCGCGGCGACCGGATCGGCATTGTGGGGCCCAATGGTGCGGGCAAGACGACGCTGATCAAGATGCTGACGGGAACACTCGCGCCTGACACTGGCACGGTCAAGCTCGGCTCGGCACTGGAATTGGCCATGCTCGACCAGGGTCGAGCCAAATTGCACCCCGAAACGCGCCTCAAGGAAGCCCTGACCGGGGGCGGCTCCGATACGCTCCAGATCAACGGCCAGCCCAAGCATGTGGTTGGCTACATGAAGGACTTCCTGTTCAACCCCGAACAGGCCAATACCCCCATCGGCAAGCTATCGGGTGGCGAGCGGGCCCGTGTGGCCCTGGCGCGTGCCTTGTCCTTGCCATCCAACTTCCTGGTGCTGGACGAGCCGACCAACGATCTTGATCTTGAAACGCTCGACCTGCTCGAGGAGATGGTGTCCGAATATGCCGGCACGGTGATTGTGGTCAGCCACGACCGTGACTTCCTGGATCGTGTCGCGACCTCGATCATCATCGCCGAGGGCAATGGCGAGTGGACCGAATATGCCGGTGGCTATTCCGACATGGTGATCCAGCGCGGAGAGGGCGTGCAGGCCCGCGCCGCTGCCAAGGCCCATCGCCCCGGCAAGACGACGATGGCCCCGATTGCCGCGCCGGCATCTCAGCCCAAGCGCAAGATGTCATTCAAGGAAAAGCACGCCCTTGAAACGCTGCCCAAGGAGATCGAAAAGCTCGAAGCCGAGATCCGCCAGATCAATGCGGAACTGGCTCAGGGCGATCTTTACAGCAAGGACCCGGATGGTTTTGCGCGCAAGTCGAAGGCCCTGATGGCAGCCGAGGCCAAGCGGGCGGCGGCCGAGGAGCAGTGGCTGGAACTCGAAATGCTGCGCGAGGAAATCGAGGGCTAGTCTTGCCCGTCCTGCCAGGTGAACTGGGGCTGGGCCAAATGCTGCAGCCCAGCCGGTTCCGCCCCGCCAATGCGCGCCATCAAGAGGCGTCCCATCTGCCGGCCCGCGTCCACGAAATCCTCGGGCACGGTTTCCGCCCCCGTCTTGAACTGGGCAAACATGGGGCTCGCTTGCTTGCTGATCACATGGGATGAAATGCCTACCGGCCTGCCGGCCTCGTTGAGCCCGCCGATCACGGCCAGGGCCGAAACTTCGGACGCACAGACCCAGCCATCGGGCCCGTCCGGGCGCTTGGAGCGCTTGATCACGTAATTGCGGATCGCATCGGTCGGGCTTTGGAGCGTTACATCTCCGGCAAATTCATGGGCGATGCCTGCTTCCGATGCAGCCCGCGCCATGCCGTTCTTGAGATGGTCGGTATAGGTCAGCGCACTTTCGGGCAGGACGATGGAAACCTTTTTGCAGCCTTTTTGCGCGAGGCGCCGGACCGCGCCATAGGCATAAGCCTCGTTGTCGAAATCGACGAACGGATGCGCCTCGGGCCAGCGGCTGCGCCCATGGCTCACAAAGGGGAAATTGTTGTCGAGCAGGAAGCGGATACGTTCGTCAAAGCTTTCCGCCTTGGAAAAGATCACGCCATCCGCCATGCGATTGCGCACAATGTGCCGGATCGGCTCCATGGGCGACACATTGCGGAACAGGGGCGTGATCACGAGATGGTAGGCCGTGTCGCGCATGGCCTCGGTCAGACCCGCCACGATGGACGTGCCAAAGCCATAGATCTGCTCGTCGGGCTCGAGCACAAGGGAAACCACATTGGTGCGGCCCGTCTTGAGGCGCAGGGCGGCGCGATCGGGCGAATAGCCGATTTCGGCGGCAATCTTCTGGACACGGTCGCGCGTGTCCTGGGAAAGCTCGGGCGCATTGTTGAGCGCACGTGAGATCGTGGTCACGTTGAGGCCGGTCATCTGCGCAATGGTCTTCAGCGTCGGCTTGCCGGATGGCTTGATGCCGCGCTTGCCCGTGCTTCCGGGCAGATCCTCGGACACTGTCACTATTCCCCTCCACCCCGATCTGTTCCAGGGCGCTTGTTTAAAGAGGACATCACCAGATTGTGGCCTCAAAAACAAGCACCGAGGCTCCTCAGGGCTCCCGCGTGGCAGGAAGATGGGCCCGGCGCTTAACGGAATGATCCCAAAGTTGAGTATGGTTTTTTCTTTTTTTCGCGCATCTTGTTGTTTGCAGCGCTAGCAATCAGCCACGAACGCGCCTATCTTGCCTCTACATCGCCAACTGCCGATGTTTCTGATCGTCAACCAGCAGGAAAGGAATGAAGATGACATCATCTATCCCATTCACCATCCATGCAAGTTGCACGCTCGTACGTACCCACAAGCCCGTCAGCAAACGCTGGCAAGGGATTTGTCGCAACAAACGAATGTGACCACCGTCACACCATCGTCTTCAAGTTTCGATAAAACCCCAGCGTTGTCGGCCCGACAGAGCATTCCATGCCTGTCGCCATAGCCGTCCTGACGCGCAAGTGGAGATTCCACAAATGCAGGAAAACAATATCAGCCGGGCCAAGGCCCAGAGGCCCATCGTGATCGAGGTGGGGGGCGAGCCACAGGGCGTGGTCGTGCCCCATGCCGAAGGCTTCCGGTTCCTTGCGGTCAAGCTGCCGGCCTTTGCCATTGATGGGCAGCACTTCCCATCAATTGAAAAGGCTCACCTTGCTGCCTCGCAAGCCGTTCGCGACCACGGAACTGGCGCGGCATAAAGGGGCGAGGCGCCCAGGCCTCGCTCACCCCAGGCTTTTCTAGTCGTCATTGGTGGAATTGAGATCCTGCGGCCGCTTGCCTTCGGCGGGTGGCGCGGGCTCGGCCATGGCATTCTGGACGGCCTCGGCAATGGCCTCCACGTCGGCGCCTTCTATGCCTTGCCGCTGCAATTCCCGGCTTACGGCATCCGCTATGCTGACAAGGCGGGCATTGGGGCCATCCACGATCGTCATTGCTTGATCATCCTTTGCTGCTTTTGTTTGGGGAGAACGCCCGCACGCAAAGGCGGTTCAATCCTGGGCGGCAATGGCGCGCAGGGCCATGACAAAGGCGGTGACGCCAATGGCGAGCGAGCCCGAATTATCGATGATGATGGGCTCAATCCCGGAAGGGACGGCGGCACTCTCGCGCGCAAGCCGGGAGGTGATCTGATCGGCATTTTCCCGGCCCCGCTTGCGCAGGCGCTCGGCGCGGCACGAGATTTCGGCGGTGATCAGGATCACGGCGCAGGATGGATATTTGCGGCAGGCCTCGGCCACCACATGGCGCGAAACATTGGCAACGACGACCCGGCCCAGCGCAAGATCGGTATCGACGCTGATCGGCAAGGCGTAGCGCAGCTCATGGGCGTCCCAGGCCAAGGCGAAGCGGCCAGCGGCCTCGTTTTCGCGGAACGCCTGGAGGTCCATGCTGTCATGGTCTTCCACATCCAGGGCGGCGGGGCGCGTGACGATGCGGCGCACAAAGGTGAAGCGCTTGTCATTGGCAAGGGCCTGCCGGGCGCCACCGATCAGCGTGTCCTTGCCGACCCCGGAGGGGCCTACCACCAGCACCAATGATCCCAGTGGACGGCTTAGCAATCAGCTGACCCTTTTTCCCTGCCGCCACACGCCGCGCACCACGGGCAAATCCTCTACCATGCTGACCCGGACCAGATCGGCCCGCTTGCCAATGGCGATCTCGCCCCGGTCATGAAGGCCCGCGGCCTCCGCAGGATTGATCGACACGGTCGCCAAGGCTGCCGGCAAGGCAATCTCCTCGATTCGAGCCGGCATGGCAAAGGCTGCTTGCAGCAGCGCATAGGGCACGTAATCGGAGCTCAGGATGTCGAGCAGCCCTGCCCGGACAAGGTCGGTGGCCGAAATATTGCCCGAATGGGATTTGCCGCGCACCACATTGGGAGCGCCCATGAGGATGGCAAGGCCCGCATCATGGGCGGCGGCGGCGGCTTCAAGCGTCGTCGGGAATTCGGCAATGGCGACCTTGTCGCGCACCGATTCGTCCACCTGCTCAATGGTGGAATCGTCGTGGCTGGCAAGCGCCAGGCCAAGCTCCTGCGCGCGCCGCACGATATGGGCGCGGTGGGGCTGGGAATAGCGCGCCTGATCGCCCAGGCGATCGCTGATATAGCGCTCGAGTTCTTCTTCGGTGCGACCGGTCTTGTAGAAGCGCCGGTAGGCTTCAAGCGAGCGAAACTGCCGCTGGCCGGGCGTGTGGTCCATCATGGAGGCCAGTTTCACCAGCGGCTGGACGGCATAGGTGTCGAACTGGCCGATGACGTCATGGGCGGGCAATTCGCAGCGCAGATGCACGAAATGCTCGGCCCTGAGCCACCCGCCCGCGCTGCCCTCGGCTATGGCGCCGGTGAGCTTGTCGACATGGACAGCCATGTTGGGCGTGTCGGGATCCGAGCCGATGCGAACGGCGTCAAATACGGTGGTGATGCCCGAGGCTGCAATCTGCGCGTCATGGGCGTGAAGGGCGGCAAGTGGGTTCCAGAAGACGCCAGGGCGGGGGCGATAATGGCCCTCCAGCTGGTCGGTATGCAGTTCCACAAGGCCGGGGATCAGGAAATCGCCTCCGAAATCCTCGCCCTGGGTCGAGGTTCCGGGCTCGATTGCAGTGATCATGCCATCCTGGGCCAGGACGCTGCCCGTTATGACCTCGTCGCGCAGGACGATGCGGGCATTGCGGAACGCAACTGGGCTCATGAGGCGCGGCCCAGCTTGAAATCGGCAATGCGGCGGAAGGGCTTTCCTGTGTCCGCTTCATGGAAAAGGGACAGGCGATCGAGCACCAGGGGCTCTTCGAGAACCGGGGTGAACCAGGTCTGCGCCGCCTGGGTGATCTCGGCGAGGTCCTCGTCAGCCAGCTTGTCGGTCAGGGTCATGTGGAAGCGGAACTCTTCAAAGACATAAGGATAGCCATAACCATCAAGCAGTTCGATCTGCCGCTCGGAGAGCCCCTTGCCGATCCGCGCTTCGCGATCCTTCATGCTCATGGGCGCGCGAAAGGGGTCGAACTGTTCCACCACATGGGCGGCAAAATCCTGAAGGCGCTCATTATCGTCCACAAGAAGCGCGAGAAAACCACCAAGCGAGGCGAGGCGCGGCTTGCCCAGATCGATGGGCTCGTGCTGGCCGGAAAATTGGGTGAGCGCCTCGCGCAGCTCGGCTTCCGAAGTGCCTTCCGCCAGTGCCATGGGAGCCTTGAGCGTGGCGTGAAAGCCGTAGCGATTGGCCGACTGGGTGAGATTGAGAAGCCGGTCGCGATCGATCCCGGCCACCGTGCCGCTCAACAATTCGCCATTGCTCGGATCGCGCCCCAGCCAGGTCGCAGCCCTTTCCCACAGATTGCTGCTGGCGGATGGGGCGAAATAGATGGCGAATCGTTCTGTCATCGGAACTCCTTGGCGCCTGCCGCTAGCCCTTGGGTGTGTCGATGGTTTGACACCGGGGCGGCTTCAATGCTGGCTAACGCTGCAAACACAGAATCGCAAGCCGGGAGAATGCATGGACCGCGACCTGCTCGAAAAGATGTTTCACGCAGCCGTGGCGCAAGCCCAGCCAGCCTTGGCCGTTCGCCAGCACCTGCCCGGCAAGCCCAAGGGGCGCACGATCGTGATCGGCGCCGGCAAGGCTTCGGCGCAAATGGCGCGGGCGCTGGAAGAGGCCTGGGCCGGGCCGCTCACCGGGCTTGTGGTGACACGCTATGGTTATGGCGAAACTTGCGAGCACATCGAGATCGTGGAAGCCGCCCATCCCGTGCCCGATGAAGCGGGGTTTCTGGCCGCGCGGCGGATGATGGAAATGGTATCGGGGCTCAGCGCGGACGATCTGGTGATCGCGCTAATTTCGGGGGGTGGTTCAGCGCTGTTGCCGGCACCGGCGCCGGGGCTCACCTTTGACGACGAGCAGGCGATCAATCGGGCGCTTCTGGCCTCGGGTGCGCCGATCGGCGTCATGAACCTGCTTCGCAATCAATTCTCGACCATCAAGGGCGGAAGGCTCGCGGCGCAATGCGCTCCGGCAAGGGTTGCAACGCTTGTGGTATCGGATGTGCCGGGAGATGATCCGGCGCTGGTGGCGTCGGGCCCCACCATTCCCCTCGGTGGGTCGCGCGAACTGGCGCGCAAATACGCAACGCTCTATCGGCTCAACCTGCCGCCGCACGCCCATGCCCTGCTCGTCGGCGAGGATAATCTGGCGCCAACGCCCGATGATGCGGTGTTCCGCGGGAACAGCGTCCGGACCATCGCCTCGGCGGCCCTGTCGCTGGACGCTGCGGCAAAATTGGCGCGGGAGGCGGGGCTTGAAGCCGCGATCCTTTCGGACTCCGTGGAAGGCGAAGCCCGGGACGTGGGGCAGGTCCATGCGGCGCTGGCGCGCGAAGTGGCCATGCGCAATCGGCCGTTCCGCAAGCCCGCCGTGCTGCTTTCGGGCGGGGAAACCACGGTGACGCTGCGCGGCAAGGGCCGGGGCGGGCGCAATGGGGAGTTCCTGCTGGCACTCGCCATCGCTATTGACGGGCTGGAAGGCATTTCGGCCCTGGCCGCCGACACGGACGGCATTGACGGCTCGGAAAACAATGCCGGAGCCTTTGCCGATGGCCAGACGGCCACAAGGCTGCGCAAGGCTGGGATCGACCCGCTGGCGGCGCTCGGTGCGAATGACGCCTATGGGGCGTTTGAAGCAATCGGGGATTTGCTGGTCACCGGCCCCACCGGCACCAATGTGAACGACTTCCGCGCCATTATCGTGCGCTAGAATAAATCATACAATTTGGGCTTGGCAGATTGGGGCACCGTCTGTTTTATACGCCCTCGTTTCGGGGAGGAGCCAAGCATGGCCAAACGCAAGATCGCCATTATCGGTGTGGGCAAGATCGCACAGGACCAGCATCTGCCGGTGATCGATGCATCCGAGGATTTCGAGCTCGGCGCCACTGTTTCAACGCGTGGGCTTGGCCACAATGGCGTTCCCGTCTTCAAGACGCCGGGCGAACTTTATGCTGCCATGCCCGAGATCGACCTCGTGTCCATCTGCACCCCGCCCGGCATTCGCCACCAATATGTCCGCGAGGCGCTCGACGCCGGCAAGGACGTGATGATGGAAAAGCCGCCTACCACCACTATTTCCGAGCTCGATGATCTTGTTGACCATGCAAGGAGACTTGATCGGGTTCTCTACCAGACCTGGCACTCGCAATATAACGCCGCCGTCGACAGGACGCGCGATATTTTGGCCAAGGATGGCGTGAAGTCCGCGCGGATCGACTGGCGCGAAAGCGTGCGCAAATGGCACCCGGGGCAAGATTGGGTCTGGGAGCCCGGCGGGTTCGGCGTGTGTGATCCGGGCATCAATGCCCTTTCGATCTTCACCAAGGTCATGCCCTTTCCCGTGTTCGTCCAAAGCGCCAAGCTGACCTTCCCCGCCAACCGGCAAACGCCGGTCGATGTGGAAATCGAGTTCAAATCGGGCCAGATCGGCAAGCCGGAACTCTCGGCCGGGTTCAACTGGCTGGAAGAAAGCGGGGAAATCTGGACCATCCGCTTTGAAACCGGCACGGGCGACATCATCAAGCTCGAGGGCGGCGGGCGCAGCCTTAGCGTCAATGACGAGCTGATCCTCAAGCATGGGGATGGGGAATATGCGGCCATGTACGAGCATTTCGCGGGGCTCCTGGAGCGCGGCGAAAGCGATGTGGATAAAGCGCCCATGCGGCTGATGAGCGATGTATTCCTGATGGGTGCGCGGGAAAATGGGCCGGAGTTTGAATGGTAGGCTGAACGCGAGCGGGCATCCTGGGGCTTGGCCCAAGCGGAGCTTCCCAAGGCCTACATCACCCCGGATCGTCACCCTCGGGCTTGACCCGAGGGTACTTTACTTGGCGATTGCAGGAAGTGCAGAGCCCTCGGCTCAAGGCCGAGGGTGACGATTGGGGGGTGTGACGGGTTCAGTGGGGTAAACCTTCATCCCGCTGCTCCATATCCCACCCATGAAGGCGAGCGAGACGTTCGGCGCGCCGGTTCTTACTTCCCCGCCTCCGTCAGCGTCTGCAGATCCTCGTCGCTGAGCTTGAGCCGTACGCCCTTGGCAAGGCTTTTGACCTGTTCCACCGAAGTGGCCGAGGCGATGGGGGCGCTGACGCCGGGTTGGGCGACGAGCCAGGCAAGGGACACTTCGGCGGGCGTCGCGTCATTATTGGCGGCAACTTTGTCGAGTGCGGCAAGGATCTTCTCGCCCTTGGCATCCAGGTAGCGCTCCACCCCACCGCCACGCGGTGACTGGCCGAAATCGGCTTTGCTGCGGTATTTTCCGGTCAGGAACCCCGAGGCAAGACTATAATAAACAATGGTGCCGATCTCATTTTCGAGCACCGTGTCGCGCAAGGCGTCGAACTCGGCGCGGTCATAAAGATTGAAGCGCGGCTGCAGAACTTCATAGCGCTGCAGGGATTTGATCACGGCAGTTTCCTGTGCGTCGCGCACCATCTCGGCCGTGTAGTTGGACGCCCCGATCACCCGCACCCGGCCCGAGCGCACGAGCGTGTCCATGGCGCCAAGAGTTTCCTCGTGGCTGGCCTCGGGATCGGGCCAGTGGCTGAAGTAAAGATCGACATAATCGGTCTGGAGGCGCTTGAGGGACTCCTCGAAGCCTTGCTTGACGGCATCGGCCTTGAGCCCACCCGGCTTGTTGGCCGAGTTGACCTTGGTGAAGATGTGAACATCAGCGCGATTGCCGCGCTCCTTCATCCACTTGCCAATAATAGTTTCGCTCATGCCGGGCGGATTGCCGGGCACCCAATTGGGATAACCCTCGGCCGTGTCGATGGCGGTGAAACCCGCCTCGACAAACGCATCGAGGATTTCAAAGCCCTGCTTTTCGTCCACGGTCCAGCCAAACACATTGCCCCCCAGGACCAGGGGTTCAATCACGAGTTCACTGCGTCCGAGCGGGCGACGGTCCATTGGGCTTCTCCAGATTGGTGTGGGAGGGGGAAACGTCTGGATCGGCAATCGGTTCGACCGGCACGCGCGGCGCACAATAGGCGAGCGCCCGGTTGATGGCGTAGAGCGAGCCGTCCAGCGCGATGTGATTGTCTGGCATGGGCGAGCCATCCTCGGGTTCGAGATAGGCGACGGCGCCGTGCTGCAGATTGTGGAGTACCCAGGAAAAATCGCCGATGAGCCGTGCGCCATAAGGCTCTGCGGCCTCGGCATCAAAGGAGCGGGTTTCCTTGTCAACGGTAATGGCCCAGCGCCCGGCGCTGCCCTGTGGGCGGCTGGTATGGATGTGCACGCCGGTCGAAAAGTCGTCCTCGCAGCGCACGGCAACGCAGGTGTAGAGCTCGGGGGTGGATTTGAGCCCACAACCCATGGCGGCCCTGTCGCCTTCCCCCGGCAGCGGGGAATAGGACCAGCCGGGCTGTTGCGCATGGGCGGGAAGGGCCAGCAGGGCTGCGCCCAGGATCAGGATCGTGGCTCGATGACGTCCCATAGATTTCCGTAAAGGTCCTTAAACACGGCAACCGTGCCATAGCTTTCGTGCCGCGGCTCTTCCGCAAACGCGATGCCCGTGGCCAGCATAGCGCTGTAGTCACCCATGAAATCATCGGTTTCGAGGAACAGCATGACGCGCCCGGCTGCCTGATTGCCAATGGCGGCGCGTTGTTCCGGCCCGTCAGCCCGCGCCAGGAGCAGCCGTGCGCCGCCTTGGGGGCTCACGACCACCCAGCGTTTGCCACCACCCAGATCATCGTCTGCGATCAAGGCAAAGCCCAGCGTATTGCAGTAAAAGGCAATAGCCTCGTCGTAGTCGGCAACAAGGAGGGTGACAGTGGCAATGGAGCGCGGCATAGCACCATGGATCACCAAGGCCTTGTACCGGTCAAGCCGGCAAAGGGGAGCCGAACGGAAGTTTTTAAATCCGTCCATATCTGTGGAATGTTTATCCTCCTGTCATCAGATTGACCAAATGGTCAAACTCCCCCATTGCGCTCCCAAGGATTCTAGGCTTTGTTGGCGCCCAAGCTCTGGTGGCAAGCCGGTGCAAACAAGATATTCGGGAGACAACATTCATGAAATTAGCCAAAACGCTCTTGGCAGCGACCGCCATCGTGGCGCTGGCCGCTGGCGCTGCCCAGGCCAAGCAGCTCGTATATTGCTCTGAAGCTTCCCCCGCACACTTCGATCCCGGCCCGCTGACCGGCGGCAACGACTTCGACGCCACCTCGCACGCCATCTACAACCGCCTCGTCGAGTTTGTGCCCGGCGGCACCGAAGTCGCTCCGGCTCTGGCCGAAAGCTGGGAAATTTCCGAGGACGGCCTTGAGATCACCTTCAAGCTGCGCCCCGGCGTCAAGTGGCACACCACGCCATACTTCACCCCCACGCGCGATCTCACGGCTGAAGACGTGATCTTCACCTTCGAGCGCCAGTGGAAGGAAGACAACGCCTGGTACAACTACCTTGAAGGCATGACCTGGGACTATTTCCAGGGCATGGACATGCCCAAATACATCAAGGACATCACCGCCGTTGACGATCTGACCGTCAAGTTCACCTTGACCGAGCCCAATGCGCCGATGATCGCGAACCTGGCAATGGACTTTGCTTCGATCGTCTCCAAGGAATATGCCGACAAGCTTGAAGCCGAAGGCAACCTTGCTGCGTTCTCGACCCAGCCCGTCGGTACCGGCCCATTCGTGTTCGTCGACTACCAGCTCGACACCGTTATCCGCTACCAGGCCTTTGCCGATTACTGGGACGGCAAGCAGCCGATCGATGATCTGGTCTTTGCCATCACCACCGACCCGTCCGTGCGTGCGCAGCGGCTGATCGCCGGCGAATGCGATATCATGCCCTATCCGGCACCAGCCGATATCGCCCAGCTGCAGAACGATCCTAACCTCACCGTCATGGAGCAGGAAGGCCTCAACATCGGCTACATTTCCTACAACGTGACCGAAGCCCCGTTCGACAACGTCAATGTCCGCAAGGCTTTGACCATGGCGATCGACAAGGCTGCCATCATTGAAGCGGTTTACCAGGGCGCCGGCGAAGACGCCAAGAACCTGATCCCGCCCACCATGTGGTCCTATAACGACGAGATCCCCGCCGACGAATACAACCCCGAGGAAGCCAAGCGCCTTCTCGAGGAAGCCGGCGTGACCGAGCTGACGACCGACCTCTGGGCCATGCCCGTGTCGCGTCCCTATAACCCCAACGCTCAGCGCGTTGCCGAACTGATCCAGTCCGACTGGGCCGCTGTTGGCGTCAACGCCAATATCGTTTCCTATGAATGGACCGAATACCGCGAGCGCGGCAAGCAGCCCGACCGCAAGGGTCCGTTCCAGATCGGCTGGACCGGCGACAATGGCGATCCGGACAACTTCTTTGCGACCCTGTTCTCCTGCTCGGCCATTGGCGTTTCGAACTACTCCAACTGGTGCAATGACGAGTTCGAGGCCCTGATCCAGGAAGCCAAGACCACGTCCGACCAGGAAAAGCGCGCCGAGCTTTATTCCAAGGCCCAGGAAATCTTCAAGGCTGAAGAGCCTGCCATGACCCTCGCTCATTCGCGTGTGTTCATGCCGATGAAGAAGACCGTGCTGAACTACAAGATGAGCCCACTGGGCAACCACTCCTTCAAGGGCGTGGATATCCAGGAATAAGGCTTAAGCCTATAAACAAGCTGGGGAGCCTCGGTCCGGTCAAGCCGGAACGGGGCTCCCCGTTTTAGAGCGGGTGAATACGGGATGCCGAGCAGCGGCGCTCACCGAACAGCCTGCCACCATAGCAAACGTGAACGGCCCGATGGTTTTCAGGCCACGGCCCAAGGGGTATAGACCCGCTCATGCTGAACTTCATCCTGCGCAGGCTTGCGCTGATCGTGCCGACCGTGATCGGCATTTCCCTTTGCGCCTTCTTCTTTGTGCGCGTGCTTCCAGGCGACCCGATCCTGGCCATGGCTGGCCAGCACGGCGTTTCGCCCGAGCGCTACGAGATCCTGCGCGAACAATTTGGCTATAATCTGCCCATATGGCAGCAATATTTCAATTACCTGGGCAATGTGCTCCAGGGCAATTTCGGCGTCTCGCTCTCCACCAAGCGGCCCGTGCTGACCGAGTTCATGACCCTGTTCCCCGCCACGGTGGAACTGGCGCTGGTCGCCATGTTGTTTGCAGTTCTGGTCGGTATCCCTGCCGGCATCTTTGCCGCCGTCAAGCGCGGCTCCTGGTTCGACCAGCTGACCATGGGCGTAGCGCTGACCGGCTATTCCATGCCCATCTTCTGGTGGGGCCTGCTGCTGATCATCTTCTTTTCCGGCTATCTCGGCTGGACACCAGTTTCGGGGCGCATTGCGCTGACCTTTTTCCTCCGGCCTATCACCGGCTTCATGCTGATCGACACGATCCTTTATGGCAATTGGGCCGCCTTCGTCTCGGCGCTGCGCCATCTGATCCTGCCAGCCATCGTTTTGGGCACCATTCCGCTCGCGGTGATCGCGCGCCAGACACGCTCGGCCATGCTCGAAGTGCTGGGTGAGGACTATGTCCGCACCGCGCGCGCCAAGGGGCTGTCGCCCAAGCGGGTCGTCAATGTGCACGCCCTGCGCAATGCCTTGATCCCCGTGATCACCACGATCGGGCTCCAAATCGGGCTGCTGCTGGGCGGCGCGATCCTGACCGAAACCATCTTCTCCTGGCCGGGCATCGGCAAGTGGATGATCGACTCCATCTCCAAGCGCGATTATGTCGTGGTGCAATCAGGCCTGCTGCTGATTGCCCTCATCGTCATGGCCGTGAACCTGATCGTCGATGTGCTTTATGCCGTCATCAATCCGCGCATCCGGGTGAAGTAAATGAGTGAACTCCAAGCCACCCCTGCACCCGCACCCGTGCCCGCCAAGACCGACATCAGCGCGGGTCTGCGTGAATTCTGGCATTATTTCTCGGTCAACCGCGGGGCTGTCCTTGGCCTCGTTGTGTTTACCCTGCTTGTGCTGGTTGCCATTTTTGCGCCCCTCATCGCGCCCCATTCGCCCGACCAGCAATATCGCGACGCGCTGCTCGTTCCGCCCATGTGGGACGCGCTGGGTGATCCGCGCTTTATCCTGGGCACCGATCCCGTCGGCCGCGATATCCTGAGCCGGCTTATCCATGGCGCGCGTTATTCACTGTTTATAGGCCTCTTTGTTGTTGTCGGCGCCCTGATCGTGGGCGTGATCCTGGGCGTGCTGGCCGGCTATTTCGGCGGCTGGGTCGACGCCATGATCATGCGCGTCATGGACATCATCCTGGCTTTTCCCTCGCTCCTGCTGGCACTGGTGCTGGTGGCAATCCTTGGGCCGGGGCTGTTCAACGCCATGGTGGCCATCGCCATTGTCTTGCAGCCACACTTCGCCCGCCTGGTGCGTGCGGCAGTGATGGCCGAAAAGAGCCGCGAATATGTGACGGCCGCCAAGCTCTCGGGCGCGAGCCATCTTCGGCTCATGCTCGTGACCATCCTGCCCAATTGCCTGGGGCCGCTGATCGTGCAGGCGACGCTGAGCTTTTCCAATGCGATCCTTGATGCAGCAGCCCTTGGGTTCCTAGGCATGGGCGCACAGCCCCCGACCCCTGAATGGGGCACTATGCTGGCCTCGGCACGCGAGTTCATCCTGCGTGCGCCATGGGTCGTGACCTTTCCCGGCCTTGCCATCCTCATCACCGTTCTGGCGATCAATCTGATCGGGGACGGCATGCGCGATGCGCTCGATCCCAAGCTCAAGCGGAGCTGACAATGCCTCTTCTCGATATCAAGAATCTTACCGTTTCCTTTGATACCTCCGCTGGCCTGTTCAAGGCCGTGGACGGGATCGATGTGTCGGTGGACGCGCGCGAAGTGCTGGCCATTGTGGGAGAGTCGGGCTCGGGCAAGTCCGTGGCCATGCTGGCGGTGATGGGCCTGCTTCCATCCACCGCCACTGTGACGGCTGACAAGATGGAGTTCGAAGGGCTCGACCTGCTCAAGATGTCAGCGGACGAGAAGCGCAAGATCATCGGCAAGGACATTGCCATGATCTTCCAGGAGCCAGTGGCGAGCCTTAATCCCTGCTTCACCGTGGGCTTCCAGCTCGAGGAAGTGCTGGCCAAGCATCTTGGGATGACCGGTCGCGCCGCGCGGGACCGTGCCGTGGAACTGCTGTCCCTTGTCGGCATCAAGGATGGTGCCGATCGCCTTGGCGCCTTCCCGCACCAGATGAGCGGTGGGCAGTGCCAGCGCGTGATGATCGCCATGGCTATCGCTTGCAACCCCAAGCTCTTGATTGCGGATGAGCCGACCACGGCGCTTGACGTGACCATCCAGAAGCAGATTCTCGATCTTCTGGTGCGTCTCCAGGCCGAGCACGGCATGGCGCTGATCATGATCACCCATGACATGGGCGTGGTTGCCGAAACGGCGGACCGCGTGATCGTGCAATACAAGGGCCGCAAAATGGAAGAGGCGGACGTTCTTTCCCTCTTTGAAGCGCCAAAGAGCAATTATACGCGGGCGCTGCTGTCGGCACTGCCGGAGAATGCCGTGGGTGACCGCCTGCCGACGGTGTCGGACTTTGTTTTCGAACCGGCGCCAGGAGTTTAAGCGATGGCGACACCTGTTCTCGAAGTGCGCGACCTCAAGCGCGACTATATCTCATCGGGCGGTTTCCTCCGGCCCGCCAAGGTCAACCACGCCGTCAAGGGCGTGAGCTTTACGTTGCAAAAAGGCAAGACGCTGGCGGTGGTCGGCGAAAGCGGTTGCGGCAAGTCGACCCTGGCGCGCATGATCACCCTGATCGATCCGCCAACATCGGGCGAAATCCTGATCGATGGCATGCCGGTCGATGCCAAGCACGTCACCCGCGAGATGCGCCAAAAGGTGCAGATCGTGTTCCAGAACCCCTATGGCTCGCTCAACCCGCGCCAGAAGATCGGCGATGTCCTCTCCGAGCCGCTGCTGCTCAACACGTCGATGTCATCGGCCGAACGGCGCGACAAGGCCATGGCCATGTTGGTCAAGGTGGGGCTCGGGCCCGAACACTTCAACCGCTATCCCCATATGTTCTCGGGCGGTCAGCGGCAGCGCATCGCTATCGCGCGTGCACTGATGCTCAATCCAAGCTTCCTCGTGCTGGACGAGCCCGTTTCGGCGCTCGACCTCAGCGTCCAGGCGCAGATCCTGAACCTGCTGAAGGATCTGCAGGACGAGTTCGGGCTGACCTATGTGTTCATCAGCCACGACCTTTCCGTGGTGCGCTATATCGCCGATGAAGTCATGGTCATGTATTTCGGCGACGTGGTGGAACATGGCACGCGCGAGGCGGTGTTCGGAAATCCGCAGCACAGCTATACCCAGACCCTGTTCGCCGCGACCCCCAAGGCAGACGTGCAGAGCATCAAGGATCGACTGGCGAAAAAGGCGGCGCTGGCCGGATAAACGAACGGCGGGAGCTTCTCGCACGAGCCCATCATCCCCGCAAAAGCGGGGATCAGCGTTAGACAGGGGTGCCACTTTAGCGGGAATGCCATTGGGAAAGTGGCCGGGCCCCCCAGCAGTCCTGAGCCAATATGCGCGGGGGGAGGCGAGCCTTCCCCTACTACCCAGAACCCGCACCCTTTTTTTGAGAGGGAGGACTGCGCTAGCTGCGAGTTCTGCACAGATCGAATTTGCGGTGTGGATGTTATGACGATGTTTACCGCGCCCGCGCGTCCGGAGCGACCCGGGCGTCAAAGTGGGATTGATTGCCGGCACTTGCTTATCGGGTGCTGGCCTTGGATCGTGTGTTTGAGATTTTGCTGAGCTTCGGCTATCCGCCCAAAGGGGTGGATTGGCTGCGCCGGCACCGAACCTACACCATCATGGTTCTGGCGCTGCTGTCCTGGGCGCTGTTTATCGGATTGGGCTATCTGCTCTGGACCGCGCTGGCGCACTAGCGCTGGAACCGATTATTCACCCAGCGGCCAATTCCTTGTGCGTCCCCCGCTCAAGGCGTCTGCTGTTCCAAGAATGATGATCAGGGGCGCGAGAAAAAACCAGATCGCAGCCAGTTTGACGCGGTGAGCCGAAGCAGAGTTGCCGGTAAGCATGGGAAAGCCTTGCACGCAATGGGTGGGAACCGTGATCGCCGGTTCGGCAATCGCGTGGGCGTTCCAGGCATGCGCCAGGCTCGAATACTGTCTCGCATGAGCCGCTGCGTGAGACAATTAAAGCGTTGTGTTAACCTTACCTTGCTGGTGTCAGCCAGCCTTGCGCCAGGTCTGGGCGAAAAGGAGGTTCTCGAGCTCCCTCGCGCTTAGGGGCTTGGCAAAGGCATAGCCTTGCAGGATGTCGCAGCCGAGATCGCGCAGGATGCGCGCGTGCTCCATGGTTTCAACGCCCTCGGCCACGACCTCGATGTTCATCGACTTGCCGATCTCGATAATCGAGACCAGCAGGCGCCGCTGTGCCTGGTCGGTCAGGATCGGGTGAACCAACTGCCGGTCGATCTTGAGGCGCTTGGGGCGCAGCTTCTGGAGCGACACGATGGAGGCATAGCCCGTGCCGAAATCGTCGATTTCGACGTCGATGCCAAGCTCCTTGATCTGGTCGATGTTCCAGCCGACGATTGCATCGCTTTCATCGAGATAGATGGATTCAACAAGCTCGAACGAGATCAGCCCCGGCTCGATCTCAAGCTCGCGCAGGCCCCGGATCAGGTCTTCGTCATGGAGGCGCCGGAGCGAAACGTTGACCGATGCGCGCGGCACCTGAAGGCCCTTGGCCCGCCAGCGCTTGAGATCGCCCAGCGCCTGTTCAAGGATCAGCCGGTCAATGGTGGACACCACGTTGAGCTCTTCCGCCATGGGCAGGAAAGCGTAGGGCGCGCGAATGCCCTCAAGGGGATGGTTCCAGCGCGCTAGCGCTTCCACACCCACAACGTCATGGGTATGAGCGTCGAACTGGGGCTGGTAGAAGGCAATGAATTCATTGCGCTCGAGCCCGGCCAGGATCTCGTCGGCCACGCGCTTGGATTTGACGACTTCGGCCTGTAGCGCCTCGGAGAAGAATTCGAACCGATTGCGGCCGCGTCCCTTGGCCCGGTAGAGTGCAATATCGGCATTGATCAAGAGGCGCTTGCAATCGATCGGCGTGCCGCGTTCTGCCGCAATGCCGATGCTGACGCCAAAGCGGACTTCATGGCCCTCATAGTTCACCGGCCGGCGCATTTGCGTCACGATCTTTTCGGCCAACGTGCCGAGGTAGATGTCGCCATTGTTGGCGCTGGTCAGCACCACGAATTCGTCGCCCCCGATCCGCGCCACGAAATCTTCCCAGCCGCAATTGGCCAGAAGCACGGAGCTCGCATGAACCAGCATGGCATCGCCTGCCGCATGGCCCATCGTATCGTTAATCTGCTTGAAGCGATCGAGGTCGATATGGAGCAGCGCAACGCTGCCGCGGTCGCCAAAGCCTTCCGCCTCCATCGCCTTGAGCTTTTCGTCGAGATAGCGGCGATTGGGAAGGCCCGTCAGGCTGTCATGCAGAGCATTGTATTCGATACGAACACGGGCAGCATCGAGCTCGCGATTGTGCGCCTCGGTCGCCTGCTTGGCGAGGCGCAGGTCTTCGTTGAGCGTGACATCGGCGGTGACGTCCCAATTGACCCCGATGACGCGCTCCTTGGCGTCGGGCTCATCGAATTTGATGCCGACCGAGCGGATATGGCGCACCGATCCATCGGCAAGCCGCACGCGATAGGTCGATTCATAGCGGCCCGTGGGCAGCATGCGGGCGAAATCGGCCTCGGCACGATCGAGATCACCGGGATGAACCGCGTCGCGCCACTGCGCATGGGTGCGTGTCTGGTCATGCTCGGGTAGGCCATAGAGCTGGTTCATGCGCAGATCCCAGGTCTCGAGGCCCGTGGCGAGATCGAGCTCCCACACCCCAATCTTGGATGCTTCAAGCGCCAGCTCGAGCCGCCGTGTCACTTGCACCAGCTCGGTTTCCCGTGCTTTGAGTTCGGCGGTCTTGGTGACATCGGTTGTGACGTCCCAATTAACGCCCAGGATTTTGCGATGCCCGTCGGCGTCGGTATAGACCGTGCCGACCGAACGGATATGGCGCATCTGTCCATCAGGCGCGATCGAGCGGAACTCGGACCGGTAGGAACCCCGACGAAGGCCGGCATGGAAATCGGCCTTGGCGCGTTCGCGATCATCGGGATGCAAACTATTCACCCAATGGGCATAGCAGCGTTCATTGCCATCGGCCGGATAGCCATTGAGCTCGTTCATCCGGTCGTCCCAAATCTGTTCCTGGGTGACGAGGTCCATTTCCCAAACGCCGACCTGGGAGGTTTCGAGCGCCAGCGTCAGCCGGCGCGACAGGCGGTGCAGGGCCGCTTCACGCGCCTTGAGCTCGCGAAAGTGCAATTGGCGCTCACCCACCAGCCGCCCCGTAATGATGATGGGCAAAAGGATCAGCGCACCCGCCGCGAGCAGCGCCAGGCGCAGCATCCATGCGTCCTTGTGCGCGGCAACCCAGCCCCCCTTGGGAACGGCCGAGATTTCCCAGGTGCCCGAAGGCAGCACAACATCGGCCGTTACCGGGTTCTGCCTTGTCAGGTCGGGCCCGAAAAATCGTTCGCCCAGATGCCCCTTGGCATCGCGTCCTGTAATGGAAATATCGATCCCCAAGGCCGGGTCAACAAGCCCGGAATCGGCATAAAGCCGGCCCACATCGACAACCGCGGACACAATGCCCCAGAATGTGCCTCCGGCAGGACCGTCGGTGAACACCGGAAAGCGCCCTATGAACCCGTGTCCGCCCTGCACCAGCTCGACCGGCCCGGCCAGCACCAGCTTGCCTGTGTCGCGTGCACGCAAAACGCTGTCGCGCTGCTGCTCGTTGGTACGGTAATCAAGTCCGATTGCCCTGTCGTTGCCATCAAAGGGATAGGTCATCGACACAACCAGGTCAGGCGCTGCCGCCACCGAGCGCAGCTGACTGTGTTCCTCGAATAGACTGCTGACCAGGGCCGAAAACCGCCTTTGGTCCATTTCCGGCTCGGTGGTGAGCGTGGAGACAAGTCCACGCACCAGCTGGATATTGCTGTTGATGTTACCCTCGAGCTTGGCGCGGATCAGCGAGGCCTGCGCCAAAACCTCCGCGCGCATGCGCTCTTCGGCAAGGTAAGTGCTTTGCCGGTCAACAAACAGACCAACGGCCACAAGGACGGCCAGACCGATCAGGGCGGGCAGCACCATTGGCTTGAGCCAGGCCAAGCGCCATTCCTGCAATTTGCTCGCTTCCGAACTCACAAGGTCCACTCGTATTGGGCACAACAAGGCTTGCGGACGAAGGTACGGGGCGGCAGTTTATGTTTGGCTTACGCAGGGCGCGGCTTTGCCGAACTGGTTAGCAAACCGCTAAGTCAAACCTCTTCGAGCTCGATCAGCGTGCCGTCGAAATCCTTGGGATGGAGGAACAGCACCGGCCTGCCATGCGCTCCGATCTTGGGCGTGCCATCGCCCAGCACGCGCGCGCCGCCGGCGGTGAGGGTCTGGGCGGCCGCGGCAATGTCTGGCACCTCGAAGCAGATGTGGTGCATGCCGCCCGTCGGGTTCTTGGCAAGGAACGCCACGATGGGCGAATCTTCGCCCAAGGGTTCGAGCAGTTCCACCTTGGTGTTGCCCGTGTCGATAAATACAACCGTTACCCCATGCTCGGGCAAAGCCTGTGGCTGGCCGACGCGGGCGCCAAGGAGGTCGCGATATTTCGCTGATGCCGCCGCAAGGCTCGGCACGGCAATGGCGATGTGGTTGAGCCGGCCGATCATTGATTGGAGAGCCTCCCTTCGATCTGGCTCAACACGGAAAAAGCGGCGCTGAGCACATTGGTGCCCGGGCCGAAGATCGCTGCGACGCCAGCATCGTAGAGGAACTGGTAGTCCGGCTCGGGAATGACGCCACCGACGATCACGGTTACATCGCCCAGCTCGCGCGCGCGGAGTGCCTCGATCAGTTCGGGCACCAGCGTCTTGTGTCCAGCTGCAAGCGAGGAAACGCCGACGGCATCGACATGCAGCTCGGCTACGTGATCTGCCACTTCATCGGCGGTCTCAAAGAGGTCGCCCATATGGACGGTGAAACCGAGATCAGCGAACGCGGAGGCAATGATTTTGGCGCCGCGGTCGTGGCCGTCCTGGCCCATCTTGGCGATGAAAATGGAGGGCGCACGGCCGCGTGCAGCCTTAAAGGCGTCGATGCGGCCACTAATGGCCGAAAACTCCGGGTCCTCGCCATACCCTTGGGCATAAATGCCAGATATGACGCGGGTCACGGCCGAATGGCGGCCAAAAACGTCTTCCATGGCCTGGCTGACTTCGCCCAGCGTGGCGCGGGCACGGGCAGCCTCGATGGCGGCCTCCAGGAGATTGCCCTCGTCCATGGCTGCATATTCACGCAAGGCCGAAAGCATGGACTGCGTCCTGGCCTCGTCGCGTGTGGCGCGGATGCGTTCCAATTGCGCGATCTGCTCGGCCCGCACCTTGGCATTGTCTATGCTTCGGACCTCGATCGCTTCCTCTGTGTCCACCCGGTAGCGGTTGACGCCCACGATGACGTCCTCCCCCCGATCGACGCGTGCCTGGCGGAGGGCTGCGGCACGCTCGATGGCAAGCTTGGGTTCGCCCGACTGGACGGCGCGCGTCATGCCACCCTGCGCTTCGGCCTCGCCGATCAGCGCCTTGGCACCTTGGACGAGCTGCCGCGTCAGTTCCTCGACATAGTAAGAACCGCCCAGCGGATCGACCACGTCAGTGATGCGGGATTCATGCTGCAGGATCAACTGCGTATTCCGGGCAATGCGGCTCGAAAATTCGGTCGGCAAGGCGATGGCCTCGTCAAACGAGTTCGTGTGGAGCGACTGCGTGCCGCCCAGCGTCGCTGCGAGCGCCTCGATCGTGGTGCGCACGATATTGTTGTGCGGGTCCTGCTCGGTCAGCGACACGCCCGAAGTCTGGCAATGGGTGCGCAGCATCTTTGAACGTGGGTCCTTGGCGCCCAACCCCGTCATGATCTCGCTCCAAAGCTGGCGCGCGGCCCGCAGCTTTGAAACTTCAAGGAAGAAGTTCATGCCGATGCCGAAAAAGAAGCTCAGCCGCCCGGCAAAGGCGTCGATGTCTAGGCCACGGGCCTGGGCGGCGCGGACATATTCCATGCCGTCGGCCAGCGTATAGGCCAGTTCCTGCACTGCCGTCGCGCCGGCCTCGTGCATATGGTAGCCCGAGATGGAGATCGAATTGAACTTGGGCATGTGCTGGGCGGTATGGGCGATGATGTCGCCCACGATGCGCATGGAAGGTTCGGGCGGGTAGATATAGGTGTTGCGGACCATGAACTCCTTGAGGATGTCGTTCTGGATGGTCCCTTCGAGCTTGGATTGCGGCACGCCCTGTTCCTCGGCCGCCACGATGAACATGGCAAGCACGGGAATGACCGCCCCGTTCATGGTCATGGAGACAGACATCTGATCGAGCGGAATGCCGTCGAACAGCGTCTTCATGTCTTCCACTGTATCGATGGCAACGCCCGCCTTGCCCACATCGCCAACGACGCGAGGATGGTCACTGTCATAGCCACGATGGGTGGCCAGATCGAAGGCGACGGAGAGGCCTTTTTGGCCCTTTTCCAGCGCCTGGCGATAAAAGGCGTTGGACTCCCGCGCCGTGGAGAAGCCGGCATATTGGCGGATGGTCCAGGGCCGGTTGGCATACATGGTGGCCCGGATGCCGCGGGTGAAAGGTTCCACGCCGGGGATCTCGCTCCCTTCGCCAAAATAGACCGGCTGGACAGGGATGCCGCCATAATCGCGGTTGAGGGAGGCGAGGGGGGTGTCGCGGAGTTCCTTTTGGGCGAGGGTGGCCCAGTGGGCGAAATTATCGGGCATAGCGCACCATCCTGCCCCGACCGCAGGCCTGCACCTCCCCCTCGACGGGGGAGGTTGGGAGGGGGTGCGAGAGCCCCGATATCGGGGCTAACCGCCCCCCACCCTTGATCCGCCATTCGAGCATAGCTCTCATGGCCTTCTCCCTTCTAATCGCTCCACAGGAGCGATTGGCCCTTCGGGACGGCTCGAAGCCCCGCAAGGGGAGGGTGTCGACTGCCAATCCGGGTGGATCGATTCCATCACACCGCCTCGAATTCCAAAATCACCGCGTCCACCGCCAGCACCGCACCGGGCTCGGCATGCACCTTGCTGACGCGGGCCCGCTTTTCGGCCTTGAGGACGTTCTCCATCTTCATGGCCTCAACAATGGCCAGTGTCTGCCCATCTTCCACGATATCGCCTTCGCTGACATCGATCCGCACCACCTGGCCCGGCATGGGGCAGAGGAGGAAGCGGGACATGTCGGGCGGCACTTTGACCGGCATCAGCGGCAGGAGCGCGGCGACATGGGGGCGTAGCACCTGGACCGTAAGGTCCGAGCCGCAATAGCGCATGCGGAAGCCCGACGTGGTGCGATTGACCTTGATGACGCTGGAGGCGCCACCGGCCCATTGGATGCGCGCAATGGTCTGCCCTGGCGTCCAATCGAAGCTTTCCACGGCCGCCGCCTGGTCGAAAAGGTTGAGCTCCCAAGTGCCCTCGGGATCAAGGCGATGGAGTTTGAGCGGCACCTGCTCGCCCTCGATCACCACGGTCCACTCGCCATAGATCTCGGTGGAATGGCCCAGCTGCGTCCGCGTGGCGCGTCCTTTGCGCTCCTCAAGCAGCAATTGCATCATGGCGGCAGCGGCCGCGACCTCGAACACCCGGCCGCGCGGCAGGGCAGGTCCATGAAAACCCTCAGGGAATTCCTCGGCGATATAGCCGGTGGTCAGCCGCCCCTCGCGGAACCTTTCCTGGTCCATGACCGTGGACAGGAAGGGCAGATTATTGCCCACGCCTTCTACCTCGAAGCTCCCCAGCGCCACGGCCATGGCATCGATCGCCTCAAGCCGTGTCGGCGCCCAGGTGCAGAGCTTCGCGATCATGGGATCATAGAAGGTCGAAATCTCGCCGCCTTCAAAAACGCCGGTGTCATTGCGCACGGCAAAATCAGCAGCGCTTTCCTCGTTGGGCGGGCGATAGCGGGTGAGCCGGCCAGTGGAGGGGAGGAAATTGCGATAGGGGTCTTCGGCATAGAGCCGGGATTCAATGGCCCAGCCATTGAGCTGCACCTCGTCCTGCGATAGCGGCAGCTTCTCGCCATCGGCGACGCGTAGCATGAGTTCCACGAGATCGAGCCCACTGATGAGCTCGGTTACCGGATGCTCCACCTGAAGGCGCGTGTTCATTTCAAGGAAATAGAAATTGCGCTCGGCGTCGACAATGAATTCGACCGTGCCGGCGCTGGTATAACCAACGGCCTTGGCGAGCGCGACGGATTGCTCGCCCATGGCCTTGCGCGTGGCGTCGTCGAGAAAAGGGGAGGGCGCTTCCTCGATCACCTTCTGGTTGCGCCGCTGAATGGAGCATTCGCGCTCGTTGAGGTAGAGCACATTGCCGTGACTGTCGCCGATCAGCTGGATTTCGATATGGCGCGGCTCGGTGACGAATTTCTCGATAAAGATGCGATCATCGCCAAAGGAGGAGGCGGCTTCGGACCGGGAGCGCTCGAAGCCCTCGCGCGCCTCCGCCTCGTTCCATGCGATGCGCATGCCCTTGCCGCCGCCACCGGCGGAAGCCTTGATCATCACGGGATAGCCGATCTCGCCAGCAATCTGCACCGCCTCGTCGGCATCGGCGATCAGCCCCATATGGCCGGGCACTGTGGAAACACCCGCCTCGGCGGCCAGCTTCTTGGACGTGATCTTGTCACCCATCGCCTCGATGGCCTTGACCGGCGGGCCCACAAAGATGATCCCGGCGTCCCCGAGCGCCTGGGCAAATTTGGGGTTTTCCGAGAGGAACCCATAGCCGGGATGCACTGCCTCGGCCCCGGTTTCCTTGCAGGCGGCAATGATCTTGTCGATCTGCAGGTACGAATCCTTGGCTGGCGAGGGGCCGATATGAACCGCCTCATCCGCCATGCGCACATGGAGAGCTTCCCGATCCGCATCGGAATAAACGGCAACAGTCGCAATGCCCATCTTGCGCGCTGTCTTGATCACCCGGCAGGCGATTTCGCCACGGTTGGCGATGAGGAGTTTGGTGATCGTCATTGATCTAGTCCTGGCATCCATGCACCATACTCATCCCGCAGTTTAATCTTTGCACCATGTACCCGCGCAGCCACATCAAGTACTGCATTCCACATCTCGATGGTACTAAACCGCTCCCCGCGATAGATGAAATCGCGAGTGCGGAAATTGAAATGCTCGAAGATTTCTGAGTCTTCCACGCCAGCGAATATATTATCGACGTCTCCCATAGATCGACGCGAGATTATGTGTCGTTTGGATGTGAGCCACCAATCGTCAATGTCTTCGTCGAGGTGGGCTAAACGGTTTCGGAGGTTTCTAGCGAGGATCGGATGATCTTCACCTATGTCCAGCAATGATCGAAGTGCCTCGCCCCTCCGATCAGAAAACTCCTGAGCGTTTGCCGGCCGCCGTCTGTGCGGATTGGGTTTGATAATCCGGCTTATGGCGGCCGCCGCTTCAGCCATCGTTTGTAGGTCGTGCCAGATCGCCTCTGTATTTCCGCGCTGAGCGTGCTGCTCCAGAGCTAAATTCAGCCTGTTAGCAGCATGTTCTGCTTTACTGACTTGCGCTTCGATTTCGGACAGCATGAGCCTAAAAAGCATACTACTGCTGCTAACAAACTCCCGCAGCTCCTCAGGTGTCATTACTGCCTCACAGCGGAATATTATCGTGCTTCTTCTTGGGCATGCTCGACTGCTTGTGCTTCAGCGTCGCAAAGGCGCGGATCACGCGCCGCCGCGTCCCATGCGGCATGATCACGTCGTCGATGAAGCCCCGCTCCGCGGCAACGAACGGGTTGGCAAACCGCGCCTCGTATTCGGCGGTTCGTTGCGCAATCTTGTCCTTGTCTCCCAGTTCCGAGCGATAAAGGATTTCCGTCGCGCCCTTGGCGCCCATCACGGCGATCTCAGCCGAGGGCCAGGCATAGTTCACATCGGCCTTGATGTGCTTGGATGCCATCACATCATAGGCGCCGCCATAGGCCTTGCGGGTGATGACGGTGACCAGCGGCACGGTGGCTTCGGCATAGGCGAAGAGGAGCTTGGCGCCATGCTTGATGATGCCGCCATATTCCTGCGCCACGCCGGGCAGGAAGCCGGGGACATCCACAAAGGTGAGGATCGGGATTTCGAAACTGTCGCAGAAGCGGATGAACCGCGCGGCTTTCTTGGAGGCATTGATGTCGAGGCACCCGGCGAGCACCAGGGGCTGGTTGGCGACGACACCAATTGTTTCCCCGTCGAGCCGGATGAAACCGACCAGGATATTGCCGGCATGTTCCTTTTGCAGCTCCAGGAACTCGCCTTCGTCGGCGATCTTTTCGATCACCTCGCGCATGTCATAGGGCTTGTTGGCGCTATCAGGGATGATCGTATCGAGGCTCATGTCGACACGGTCGATCGGATCGATGCTGGGGAGGCGCGGCGGCTTGTGACCCGCTGCGAGCGGGAGGTAGCCGAACAGGCGCCGCACTTCGAGCAGGGTTTCGATGTCGTTGTCGAACGCCGCATCGGCCACCGAGGAAATCTTGGTGTGCGTGGATGCGCCACCCAGCTCTTCCTGTGTCACGCTCTCATTGGTGACGGTCTTGACCACGTCGGGCCCCGTCACGAACATGTAGCTCGTGTCCTTGACCATGTAGATGAAGTCGGTCATGGCCGGGGAATACACCGCCCCACCCGCGCAAGGCCCCATAATGACCGAAATCTGCGGCACGGCGCCCGAGGCCTGCACATTGCGCCAGAACACATCGGCATAACCGCCCAGGGACGCCACGCCTTCCTGGATGCGCGCGCCGCCTGAATCGTTGAGCCCGATCACTGGCGCGCCGTTCTGCATGGCGAGATCCATGATCTTGCAGATCTTTTTGGCATGGGTTTCGCTGAGCGAGCCGCCAAAGACGGTGAAATCCTGGCTGAACACATAGGTGAGCCGCCCATCGATCGTGCCCCAGCCGGTGACCACGCCATCGCCGGGAATGATCGTCTCGGCCATGCCGAAATCGGTCGCCCGGTGAGTAACGAACATGTCGTATTCCTCGAATGACCCGGGATCGAGCAGCACATCGAGCCGCTCGCGGGCCGTGAGCTTGCCCTTGCCGTGCTGGGTGTCGATGCGCTTCTGTCCGCCGCCGAGCCGCGCCTGCCTGCGCTTTTCTTCCAGTTCGGCGATGATTTTCTGCATGCGTTCAGGCTCCGCTGCCTCTTGTTCTTTGACCGGACAGTCAAACACGAACTTGGCGGGCGTCGCGCAAAAATGCAAACGCGTTTATCGGCTCATGCGGGGGTAAAATCGGCCGGTGTCGTGCCGATCTGGCTCAGCCCCGCGGCGAAGCGGCGGGCATTGCTGACATAATTGTCGGCCGACGCGGTGAGCCGCGCTATCGCTTCGCTATCAAGTTCGCGGATCACCTTGCCGGGCGAACCGATCACGAGCGAATTGTCCGGGACCTCCTTGCCTTCGGTGATTAGGGCACCAGCACCGATCAGGCAATTGCGCCCGATCCGCGCCCCATTGAGCACCGTCGCCCCCATGCCGATCAGCGTATTGTCCCCGATCGTGCAGCCATGCAGCATGGCCTTGTGCCCGATGGTGCAGCCGTTTCCGATCGTCAGCGGATAGCCCTTGTCGGTGTGAAGAGCGACGTTTTCCTGCACATTGCTGCGCGCGCCAATGGTGATCGGCTCGAGATCCCCCCGCGCCACCACACCGAACCAGATGCCCACATCCGCCCCGACAATGATCCTGCCCACAACAATTGCCGTGGGCGCAATCCAGGCGACATCAGGATCAATTTCGGGTGCAACACCGTCCAGCGCGTAAAGGGGCATGGGACAACCTCAAACAACAATCCCATAGGCTTGGCGCATTTGAGCGATTTCGCCAAGGGTCTGGTGAAAAAGGCTCCAGTCATCGCTCTCGGCAATCGGCGCCCAGATCGCCTCCACCTCTTCGATCAGCATGGTGCGCGGGCTCACGCGGGCAAAATAGGCATGGTCCAGATTGATCCCGGCTGCTGGCGCATAACGTTCCAGCCCATTGGCCACGGGGCGGAACGCCTCGCTGGCATAATGCTCTGCCGAAGGGCTGCGAGCGGCGCGGCTGGCACTCAGCGCCCCGCCGCGCCAGTCGAAAAAGAACTGCTCGTAAGGCGCCTGGCTTGCAGCGAGGAAGCCGAAGATATCGGTGATGAATGCGCCATCATGCTCGGTGCCCTGGGGCTCGAGGCCCAGCCGGCGCAGGATGTTCTGCGGCAGGGCCTCCCGGAAGGCGGGCCAGATCGTATTGAGCGCCGGCTCGAGCTTTTCCACGCTCGAGAGCGGCAGGAGGCATTCAGCGAGCCGCGTCAAATTCCAGGCCAGTGTGTCGGGCTGCCGGCCAAAGCTATAAAGCCCGCTTTCATCGAAATAGGCGGCGGTAAAAGCGGGGTCATAGGTAGGAAGGAACCGCCAGGGACCATAGTCGAAACTTTCCCCGGTAATGTTGATATTGTCGGTGTTGAGAACGCCATGCACAAAGCCCGCGGCGGTCCATTGCGCCCCGAGCCGCGCGACATTGCCTGCTACCGCTTCAATAAAGGCGACCGGCTTGTCCGGCGCATCGGCAAGCGCTGGAAAATAGGTGGCAATGGCATAGTCGAGCAGGCGCTGGAGGTTCTCAGTGTCCTCCAGATAGGCCAGCCGCTGGAACGTGCCGATGCGGATATGGCTATGGCTGAGGCGGACCAGCACCGATGAGCGCGTAGGGGAGGGCTCGTCCCCGCGATAGAGCTGCTCGCCCGTTTCCACTAGGGAAAAGCTCTTGGAGGTATAGACGCCAAGGGCTTCGAGCATTTCGGTGGCCAGCACCTCACGCACGCCACCCTTCAGGGTCAGCCGCCCATCGCCACCGCGCGACCACGGCGTCTTGCCGCTGCCCTTGGTGGCAAAATCAAGCAGCCGGCCATCTTCGAGGTCATAGCCCTGGGCAAACAGAAAGCCGCGGCCGTCCCCGAGTTCGGGATTATAGGAGCGGAACTGATGGCCATGGTAGCGCAGCGCCAGTGGCTGCGTAAACGAACCCTCCAGCGGCTCGAAGCGCCCGAAATGGCGCAGCCATTGATCATCGGTGAGATCGTCCAGTCCCACGCGCTTGGCCCAGCGCTGGTCGCGATGGCGCAGAATGTTCTGGGGAAAAGGGGCGGGCTCGACGCGATCGAAAAAGGCATCGCCCAGCGTCTCGTGATTGCGGGAGGGTTTGAAAAGGCTCATGGGTCGCTAACGCGGTGAGTGGTTAGCCGGTTCGCCCGTGCAACCCAGCCTATCGCAAGGCTTGCTGGCGGCGGCGGGCAAATCGCCCTATATGGCGCTAGATGCACACGCAAACCGACATTCTTCGCCTCCAGCCCTTCCAGGCCGTCATCTTTGACATGGATGGAACACTGCTAGATACCGAAAGCGTGTTCAAGACGATCGTGTTCGAAGTTTGCACCGAGCTTGGCTTCGAAATGACTGACGCCGTACACATGTCCATGGTCGGTGGCAGCCACGAAAACACCAACCGCTTGCTGGTCGAAGCCTATGGCGTGGCTTTTCCCTATACGCTGTTCGACGAACGGTGCCGCGTCATCATGCGCGAACGCAGCCATGGCGGCGTTCCAGTAAAGCCCGGCGCGCACGAACTGATTAGCGAACTGCGCGAGCGCGGCATCCCCACGGCTGTGGCCACCTCCTCGCGCCAACCCCATGCCCATACCCATCTGGGCGCGGCTGGCCTGCTCGACCTGTTTGAAACTGTGGTCACGCGCGACGACGTCCTTCACCCCAAACCACACCCCGAACCGTATTTAACGGCAGCTCGGCGCCTAGGCGTGGACCCGCTCGAATGCCTTGCGGTGGAGGACAGCCATGCCGGCGTCCGCGCCGCCTATGCGGCCGGAATGCAGACCGTGATGGTGCCCGATCTGGTGCACCCCAATGACGACATCCGTGCCTTGGGAATTGCTGTCCTCGAGAGCCTGGACCACGTCCGGCTTGCGGCCTTCAATCCGCGTTAAAAGGCCTCTCGAAAACGGATCTGTTTCCCCGTTGCAACAGCTTGCAGCAAAAAACCGGGGAAAACCCTTAACTGCGTAAACTTTTATGCATCCGGCTAAACCTCCCTTCACCACCAATCAAGTCATTCAAAATACAAGCTTTTCAACCGGGCTTGGGTGCATTAACCACGTATTAAGATGCTAACCTGTATGGTTAAGCAGCGGTAAATCTTGGCTTCCCAGCAGAGGGTGGCTTGGCTAGTGTGCCGCTCAATCGCAGCGGCGGTCGGAACCGATTGTTTCTGCAGATGAAGGCTCGCCGGATACGGCCGGACGAGCTCATGGGTAAGGACGGGACGTTGACGCAAAACTGGCAGTCCACATTCAAGCGTGTTGTTTCCCACGTGATTGCCCCGGGCGCCGCTGCGCTCTTTTTGCTGTCCAGCCTTGTTTCCGTCCACGCCGAAGACCTGAAGCCGCAGGCCGTTGCGCCGCTTCCCGT
Source organism: Devosia submarina (assembly GCF_003056345.1). Classification (GTDB taxonomy): domain Bacteria; phylum Pseudomonadota; class Alphaproteobacteria; order Rhizobiales; family Devosiaceae; genus Devosia; species Devosia submarina. The sequence goes on from NZ_PYWB01000010.1 coordinate 110,513, forward strand.
TCCTGCCGATCTGGTTGCTCTACGCGCCCAGCCGCCCATCGGTCCCACCGCCGTGCCGCTTCCCGCCGGTGCGCAGCCGCTGACTCCCGCGCTCCTAAGCAATTATGTTGAGCGCCAACGCGAGTTGCGGGCCGTCAACGTCCTGGCCTATGGCCAGCCGCAGGAACTCAACAGCGAAGTGCTGATGGGCTATATCGCGCGCGGCTCACTGGGCAACAACAGCGCGGTTTCCGCCATTGCGAGCTTTGCCAGCGGTCCGTCCGCCGCAAAAGACGAACCAGCCCTTAATCCATCCACGCTCGCCGCCTATGTCGAAACCGGCTACGAGCCGATCGAAAAGCGCGTCGAGCGGGCCAATTCCGAGCGCGACTGCCTCGCCCAAGCCATCTACCACGAGGCCCGCGGCGAAAGCGAAGCTGGCCAGTTAGCCGTCGCCAATGTCATTGTTAACCGCGCTCGCTCCGGAAAGTTCCCGTCCACCTTGTGCGGGGTTATCTACCAGAACGCCGAAAAAGGCCGTTACCGCTGCCAGTTCACCTTCGCCTGTGACGGCCGCAGCGACACCCCCGGCGAACGCCGCGCCTGGGCCCGCTCGGCTGCCCTTGCCCAGGATGTCTACGCCGAATTCGCCACCGGCGAGAATGTCGGCGCGGTTCCCGGCTCAACCCTCTACTACCACACCACCGCCGTCCGCCCTTCCTGGTCCAACACCTTCAACGCTGTAGCAAAAATCGGCTCCCACATTTTCTACTCGCCAAACTGAGTGGGAGAAGAAAAGGGAAGTCGAGCCGTTCCTTTTTGGTAACGCGGTTCACCTCCCGGTAAGGTTCTGGAACACTGAGACCCTTGAGAATACGCTGTTCGCAAGATGGAACCAGGGTGGTTTAGCAGCAGCAGTCAGCTCCCCTACTGTACTGGCATGTGGGTGTGTACAGTCTCAGCAACTCTCGAAACAGACTTCCAGGTAGTGCGGGTAATGCGTTCGTCGCGCGCATCGCGGCTCCAGCGGCGCGGCCTTTATAAACTACAGCCTATTTTGGGTCCCAACTGCTATTTCCATTTTCTGGATGCTAAGCGGTGAGAAGGTTGCTCGCCGGTACGGATGCCACAGCGCCTCGTTGCTTATAGCGAAGGACCCAACTCTTTGGTCTGCGTAGGCGTAGCGCCAATCGTTCGGGCTAATCATTTTTGCATTGAGGTAATCTAGTCTAGCTTCCCAAGAGCTGGCGGGAATTGTCCATAGCGCATGCCGTGCGAGGCTCTCAAGATATCGTGCCGAGTTTCGGTTCTGCCAAATCTGTCTAGCTGCTGCACCAACAGATGATGGTAGCAACAGGCGCGGCTTCAAGCATATTGTCTGTCCAGTCCTATTGTGTATGAGCCCCATGGAACTTCGAAAAACCAGCTTGCATGATGTGCTGGAGATCATTCCCAAGCGTCACCAGGATACACGTGGACATTTCACCGAGCTTTTTCGCCAGGATTGGTTCGCTGCAAACATTGCCGATATCTGCTTCGTGCAGGAAAACCAGTCGTTGAGCCGCGGCGCCGGGGTGGTGCGGGGGCTTCATTTCCAAGCGCCGCCCGCGGCGCAAGGCAAGCTGGTCCGCTGCATAGCCGGCTCCATTTTCGACGTCGCAGTCGATATAAGGGCTGGTTCACGCAGTTTCGGGCAATGGACCTCTGTCGTGCTTTCGGCCAAGCAGGGGAACCAGTTGTGGATCCCTGAAGGTTTCCTTCATGGCTTTTGTACGCTCGTTCCAGACTGCATTGTCGCTTACAAAGTCACAGCCTATTACGATCCTGATTGTGACAGGGGCGTGCTCTGGAATGACCCTGATCTGGGGATAGATTGGCCAGTCAGCCCGGAAGCGGCAGAGCTTTCGGCCAAGGATGCTAGCCAGCTGCGCCTAGCCGATCTTCCCAGCTATTTTTCTCACGCGGAGGTGTGACGTGCGGGTCCTTGTTACCGGCGGGGCGGGGTTTATCGGTTCAGCTCTGGTGCGCCACCTAGTTCTCACCAAAGGCTACGAGGTTCTCACCGTCGACAAGCTCACCTATGCTGGTCACCGCTCGTCCCTCAAACTGGTGGATGAGCGACCCAATCACCGGTTCCTCAAAGCCGACATCTGCAACAGGCAGGCTATGCAGGAAGCTTTCGAAAGCTTCAAACCCGATCGTGTCATGCATCTGGCGGCAGAAAGCCATGTGGATCGATCCATCACCGCTTCGGAAGATTTCATTCGCACCAACGTGCTGGGCAGCTTTACGCTGCTGGAAGCGGCGCGGGCCCATTTTGCTGGGCTTGGCCAGGCGGAAAAAGCCAGGTTCCGCTTCCTCCATGTCTCGACGGACGAGGTCTATGGCTCACTCGGGTCCAATGGTCTTTTCACCGAAGAAACACCCTACGATCCGAGCTCTCCTTATTCAGCGTCGAAAGCTGCCTCGGATCATCTGGCCAAAGCCTGGGCACGCACCTATGACATGCCGGTTATCGTATCAAACTGTTCCAACAATTACGGACCCTATCATTTCCCAGAGAAGCTGATCCCGCTCACCATCCTCAATGCGCTCGAAGGCAAACAACTGCCGGTTTACGGCCGGGGCGAAAACATTCGCGACTGGTTGTATGTCGATGATCATGTCCGGGCGCTCGACATGATTGTTGAACGCGGAAGGACCGGGGAAACCTATAATGTTGGCGGACGCAATGAACGGCGCAACATCGACGTTGTTCGCAGCATTTGCGCGGCGCTCGACAAACGGGTTCCGTCTGCTCGGCCAAGGGAAAGCTTGATCCACTTCGTTCCGGATCGTCCCGGACACGATGCACGCTACGCGATCGATGCGACCAAGCTTGAAACGGAACTCGGATGGCGCGCGCACGAGGATTTCGAGTCCGGCATCGACAAGACCGTGCACTGGTATCTGGAGAACAGCTGGTGGTGGCAGCCGCTGCGTGAGCGGTATGCGGGTGAACGACTGGGTATCTTGCCCCAGGTAAGGGCCGGCTGATGCGCATCGTCGTGACGGGCAAGTCCGGCCAAGTTGCTATGGCGCTAGCCGAACGAGCTGCCGAACAGAGCGTGACGATGATCCAGATCGGTCGCCCGGAGTTCGACCTTACAGCTCCAGACGGGAGGCTAGACCTTATCGCCGCAGCAAAGCCGGACGTGATCGTGTCGGCTGCAGCTTATACGGCGGTGGACAAGGCCGAAACCGATACGCAAACGGCGCGGGTCATAAACACCGACGGCCCCGCAGCCTTGGGTCGATTGGCAGCAGATTTGGCCGTTTCCCTCATTCATCTCTCGACAGATTATGTGTTCGACGGCACCAAATCCGAGCCTTATGGGGAAAACGACAGGACGAACCCACTCGGCGTCTATGGCGCCACCAAACTGGCCGGTGAACAGGCGATTGCGGCAGCGACAGCCAATCACGCCATCCTCCGAACCGCCTGGTATACTCCCCGTTTGGAGCAAACTTTCTCAAGACCATGCTGCGCGTAGGGGTGGAGCAAGCAGAACTGAGGATCGTGGAAGACCAGATCGGCAATCCGACATCCGCACTCGATCTGGCCGACGCAATCATAATAATGGCTGGCAACCTGCTGAGCCGGCCGGATGACCAAAATCTGCGTGGAATTTTCCACGTGACTGGAAGTGGCGAGGCGAGTTGGGCGGATTTCGCCAGCGAGATCTTCAGTGCTTGTGCTGACCTGGGTGGCCCAAACCCATCCATCAGGCGCATCCCAAGCGCCGACTATCCCACACCCGCTAAGCGGCCAGCGAACTCGCGGCTGTCCAATGAGAAGCTCAGGCAGAGGCATGGCATTGTGCTGCCCCATTGGCGCTCTTCAACGCACGCTATTGTCCGTCGCCTTCTGGGAGCACGCCTCGTGCCAGATCGAAATTCGAGTTCGGAGCGCATTGACCAATGAGGGGCGTTATCCTCGCCGGCGGCAGCGGCACGCGGCTTTACCCCATCACAAGAGCTGTCTCCAAGCAGCTGATGCCGATCTATGACAAGCCGATGATCTACTTCCCCCTGACCACGCTGATGCTGGCGGGGGTGAAAGACATCCTCATCGTCACCACGCCCCAGGACGCCTATGCATTCGAGCGCCTCCTTGGCGATGGAAGCCGGTGGGGCATCAACATCAGCTATGCCCAGCAAGCTCACCCAAATGGCATCGCAGAAGCACTGATCATCGGAGCCGACCACATAGCCGGCGGCCAATACGCCCTGATCCTGGGCGACAACATCTTCTACGGCCACAATCTGCCGGTTCTCCTGCGCACAGCGGCGGCACGCACGAGTGGCGCCAGTGTCTTTGCCTACCATGTAACGGACCCGGCACGCTATAGCGTGGTCGAGTTCGACGGGGATGCCAAGGCGCTCAGCATTGAAGAAAAGCCAGCAAATCCGCGCTCTAACTGGGCAGTGACGGGCCTATACTTCTATGATCAGGACGCTGGAGACATTGCTCGATCTCTCAAGCCCTCTGCCCGCGGAGAGCTCGAGATTACCGACGTCAATCGGACCTATCTGGAGCGTGGTCAATTATCCGTCGAGCGCATCGGCCGAGGCTATGCTTGGCTCGACACCGGCACGCCGGATAGTTTCCTCGAGGCCTCGCAGTTTGTGGCGACATTAGAGAAGCGCCAAGGATTCAAAATTGCCTGCCCGGAAGAAGTGGCATTTCGAATGGACTTCATCGAGTCCGAGCAGCTTGAAGGGCTTGCTGCCGAGTTCCCCTCCAGTGACTACAGTCGGTATCTCACGAGGCTCTTGGCTATGTCCTGAGGTGGGACTGTGATCACAAATTTCACAATGCAACGCGCCCCAAATGAAAGCGGCCGTTCAAAGTAATAGCTCTCCAGTTCCTCGACGCTGAAATCGGCGACATGTCCTCGCTCACCCGGAAGGAGCAGGAAGCCGAACTCAATGCTTCATGGGTGCAGCTGCTCCCTTTGTGGGCATGGACATCAAGGTCGTATCCGAAACCATCACTACCATGAATACGAATCCAAGGTGCTGGCGCTGGCCTTCCCCGCGCTCACCGGCATCAAGGTCACCCACGACCTGATCGGTGAGGGTGATGTCGTCGAGAAACTGTAGACACAGATGCAGTCCGGTGAAAATATCTACGACGCCCATGTCAACGACTCCGACCTGATCGGCACGCACTGCCGCTACAAGCAGGCGCGCAGTCTCACCGACTGGATGGCTGGCGGGGGCGCATCTTTCACCAACCCCAACCTCAAGCTCGACGACTTCATCGGCATTGACTTCACCACGGCTCCAGACGGCGAGCTCTACCAGCTATCCGACCAGCAATTTGCCAACCTCAAGTTACTCTTTTGCTTCCTGCTGAATGTTCCCGCTGCCGCTGTGCCATAAGTTTCTCGAAGAATGTGCGCTGATGTCCCCGTTCTGCGCGAGCCGTCACTAACCACTACCTTTTGACTTGGGATCAAAGGGGCTCTCCAAGGGGTTGCCAGCAACACGTACGATACATGCCGTGGTGTGATACTGGACCAGCAGTGTGTCGTATGACCAGCATGATGCCTTTCGCTAGACAACTGGTGCGATCATACTACCCTGCCATCAGGGTCATTCTAGAGAAGGTCCTGGCTGCTTCCCTCAGTCCCGCGCCGCTACCAAGTTTCCATAGCGCGTGAGAATCACCTCCTCTCCCTCCTCCGCGTTCTTTAGGAGTTCGGTAAGTTGGCCGTTGGCTGCGGTAACAGAGATTTTCCTGCTGAGCTCCAGTCATTCTCTAGGATGATGGTCCGCATGTGGCCCAGGCCAACGCTATCTGGTATGAGCCAAAATGTGCCTCTCGCTATCGGCGACTGCGTCTTGAGCCGCAGGGTGGATCAGACCAATTAAGCCGGTTGGTCACCAGGCCCTCATGATGATTCAAGGGACAATGTTTGATCTGCGGCATCCGGAGCGATTAACAGGCTATTGTCTAGTGATAACTGACCTCTTTGAAGCACCGGCGGCATAGGGCTGATAGTTGGGCAAATGTCGGGTAACCTCCCATGGGGGGGACAAGCCTGATCCAGGTCCAGTGCGTCACCCCGGCCAGATGTGCGTCGATATTCCGTGCGAACGATGCTTGTCAGGCGGCACATTGCCCGTCTGCAAACTACCGCAACGCGTCGGGGTCCAAGATCAACCCGCGCCCAACCGCAAATAGCTCCTCAAGCACATTGTTGAGGCTGAGCATGTCGAACATCAAATTGGTCAAGGGGCAAACAGGACGTTTGCAGCGTAGCGAGCAGGCCTGTGGTTATGGTTTGATCGTGCTTTAGGCGCCGGATTGCCCTCCAATGCTTTGAAGCTTAGATGCGCTATTCCCTCAAGCTTGACCCAACCTCTTGATGTTCTGCTGAGGGCAGAGAGGCGAAGAAGCCTACATCAGGCCAATATACGGGTTCGTACATAAGGATCTGGTTGTAGCCTGCACCTATGGGTTCTAAGGTGCCACCGATTCTAGACGTAGAGCGTTTTGCCCATGTTCCAAGACCAACCCGTGCGCACCGTCGTTTTCGTGAGCCATGAGTTTGGTCGATATCGCGGGAATGGGGGGATCAGCATCTATCTGCTGAACCTCATAGACGCGATCCTGGCGCACACCAATTACAATATCCATGTAATAACCACCTTTGCTGGCGACTACACTAAAAGCGCCCGTCTTGAAGTGAGTGTCATCAGAGGCATTAGCTTGGCGACTATGGACGCGGTCGCCAAACTTCTGGTCAAGTTAAACCCCATCTGCGTTGAGGTGAGCGACTGGTCAGGGATGGCCAGTGTCCTGCTTCTGAGGCGTGCTTTAGGACTTGCTCGTCTGGATTGCCCAGTGGTCGTGAATCACCATACTGGTAGCCGCGAGATATGGGAGTGGGGTGCGGGTACCAGGTTTAGGGAAGCGGCTAACCAACACCTGCGCGCTTACGGGAACCTAGAGCTAACGCAAGCAATGTTTGCAGACGGGCATATTTGCGTATCCGATTTCTTAGCAAAGTACCTCGGCCGCTATTCCGAAACTGCAGCTGTTGATGTGATCTATCCGAGCTTCCCCATCGCTTCGGATGTTGGCCCGCGCCGACCGAAGCAGGGTTTGAAACTCCTCTGCCTTGGAAGATTCGAAAACCGAAAACGCCAACAGGACATAATCTTAGCAGTTAATCAACTCGCCGCGGAAGGTGCTCCAGTACACGTGACATTTGCAGGAAACTCCATTCCTGACACCGCGCGGCCGATCGACTATCGCGACTTCTGCTATCGCTTGATACCCGTTGAACTTAGGGGGCACTACTCCTTTTACGATTTCGTTGACCCTAACAAAAGCAGGCACCTCTACGACGATGCAGATGCTTTTTGTCTGCCGTCCAAGTACGAGAACTTTCCTACAGCCGTCATGGAGGCCATTCAAAAAGGTTTGCCAGTCATAGCGGGTAATACGACAGGGGCGGCTGAAATGATTGGGGATGATAGCCCCCTCATGTTCAACACCAGCGACGGTGCTTCACTCTTATCGACCTTACGGCGCGCGCTTGCGATGAGTGACGGCGATCTTCGTGAGGAGCACTCGCGCCAATTTGACCGCCTGAGAAGATTAGTTGATCCAGAGACGTCTGTACGTATAAGGATGCAGAAGCTTCAAAGCACTGAACTTCAACATCGGCCTTCCGCACCTGAGTGTAAGCCGATCGTTATACTGTCCGTTAACGATGCAATTCCTTCTTACATAACTGAGGCGGGATGTGTAGTTGCTAGGACTTCGGAACGTCTGGTTCAATCGGACAACGGGCTGGACACGTTCATCTTCTGCCCATTCATTCCTAGCAAGCGGCTCTTCAACTACGTGCTGCAGGTTGCAAAGCGCTCATCGCTTGTTTGCGAAAAGACGCTGATCGGTGTGGCATCGTCGATTGACTACTTGCGAGATAGCTTCAAGGCACAGCAACGCTATGAAGGATTCATTATGATAGGGAAGATCCCGGAAATTACGACCAATCCAGATTTCCCGGCAATGAATGCTGACATAGTGGCGGATAATCTAAAGCGGCTACCTATCTCGTATTTGTACGATGAGGATGGCTGGATAGCTCCATTCGACTTGGCAATGGTGGGCGCCATCAACACTGCAAACTACGCTTTGGAGCGAACATAACGTTTATGCGTAAGCACTTACTTATCCATGGGCCGCTGAGTTCGTACTCATCGAAGGTGGTAGCTTTGGGTGTGAAAGCCCTCAACACTCACCTAGTAGACTCCGTAACTATTTCTACCTATTCGACAGACGTGGACAAGGCTCATCAGCTAGTTGCCAGCGCTAATGGGAGTCCCGCAAGCATACAAGTGAAAGGCGCCAAGGATGTCAAGAACCCAGGGTTCGCGAACATCAATCGGCAAATAAACCTGGTGCGGGAGGGTTTGCCTGACACCGAGGCGTTAGTGATCAAACTACGAACCGACCAGACTGTGAATTTTCTCCGACTTGACAGGATCCTCGGCGACAAAACTCAGAAGCTGATGGAGGGCGCTATTCTAACGACCAACTGCTTTACGAGGCTCGACAGAGGTTATCACCCTTCTGATATGTTTATGGTAGGGTTGGCTTCATCGCTGCGCCTGTACTTCCCAGAGGGAGGGTTCCGAGAAACAGAGCTGGACGATGTCCTGGCCATTCGGGCCTCAGTTGAGAACCAACAAGACTCATTCACATTAGATCAATGGCCGGAAGCTCGACTCTTCCGTAGGTTCATTGCCACTAAAGGGTGGCAAGTAACGGGGACTCGCAACGACAGCTTCGACGCTCTGAGGCGTTGGTGTGTGATTATTGACGCTCGACAAGTCGGTATGAGGTGGGAGAAGTTTCTGGGAGGGAACCTCCCCCTTGTCCCATATAGATTCACCATGGAGCCATTCGCCGGAGGACCCATGGAAGAGGCGCGATGTTATAGAGCCTCAGCATTCGGGACGTGCTCGGAACGCTATAGTGATATGACTGAAATGCTCACTGGACTTATGTGGAACCGTATTACACTGGCATATCGTCGCCATGGGAACCTACCAAACACGTTCAAAGCAATTGCGCGGAAGTCTCGCATCGCGAGGAGGGTCCATGGTACCCTGCTACGGTTAAGGCCTCGCCGCACTTAGGCGCGAGAAGCATGCTATGGCACGAAAGCGAGTAGGCCTAATCAGGTGTTCCGAAAGCCTGAATATCGGCAACAACTTCATCAATGAAGGAGCAAAGAACCTCCTCGCGCAAGCCTTCCATGGCATTGCTGACGAAGTTGAGTTTTTCGAAGTAGAATTCTTCGATAGTTCGTCCCGAAACGTCGGCTACACCTATCCGTCCGTTGCGCTCACCGGTTCTGCGAAAAACGCCCTTGAGTCTAGTGACCTGATCATCCAGTTTGCAGGTAGCGTCTTCAACCTTTCTGCTGAACCAGCACTTAGCGAAATTGGCGGCCTTCAAGTCCCAAAGGTTTTGCTAGGTGCCAGTGCGGCCGGATACTGCGAAGAAGAACGGCAATTAGTGGAACGGGCAGTGCGTGACTACGACCGCGTAATTCTACGCGATCTTGAGACTGCTGCATATTTTGGATTAGCATCGGCTTCCAACGTCATCTCCGGAATAGATATGGCGTTTTTCATAGATCGCTCATTCCTTACAGCTCAAGATCGCTCCTACGCAGTCGTGAACCTAGACCCGATCACCGAACACACTGAATCTAGAGACACCTACGTAGAGGAACTGCTGGCCAGGTTCCCAGAAGTTTACGTGGTTGAGAACAGCGCAACTCGGCAGACCCAACATGAGCGTTATGTCCACATCGGGGGCTGGAAAGGTCTTTATGGGATGTACGCCAACGCTGGAGAAGTGGTGACTACTCGCGTCCACACCGCGGTGGCTTGTAGTGTAAGCTGCACACCGTTTCACTATGTTGGTTTGGATGAGACCCATCCTAATGGCAAACGGGCGTCCCTCTTCTCAAGAGTAGGTTTCAAGCTTCAGACTGGCATGCAGTATGGAACTAATGAGCTTTCTGATTTCAATGCGTATTTGGAGCCACAGAAGAGGTCGATGGTTCACCGCATCCGTTCTGAATTGGTATCATTGGGATTTAAGCGGAAGCTGTTGCACTCTATCGTCGGCCGGTGATCGTCTCAGTAGCGCAACTCACCGCTCGACAGCAGTCTGGAGTGCGCCCCGTTTCACCGGACAGGCGGCGATTGGGTTTAAGCACTGAGGCGCAGGAACTCTCGTGGTGAGCGGAACTTGAGCCCGGAGTGCGGGTGAACCTCACAGTAGTCCTCGATCCATCC
>NZ_PYWB01000011.1 GCF_003056345.1 Devosia submarina
ATTCACCATCTCGTAACCCGGCAAGAAGCTCGGAGGTTGACGCAACGATCAATTCGATTTCGGCTTGCGGCAATCGCGTACGAGTACGCTCCATAGCTGCCGAAATCCTGTTGTGGCCAATCGTTTCGCCGACACCAACAGAGATTGGAACCCGCTCCAAGCGCATATGACGGACCGCCTCCGCCTTCGCCTGTCTCGTCTCATCATGAGCCTTCTGCAATCTTGGCTGCATGAGTCTTCCCAGCGGCGTCAGCCTGCATCCCGCTCGGTCCCTGACAAACAGGTCACCTCCAAGCTCGTCTTCAAGTTTCTTGATCGCAGTCGTCAAGGAAGGCTGGGAGACATTGGAGGCGCTGGCTGCGTGGGTGAAGTTTCGGTGCTCGCAGACAGCGAGAAAATACCTGATCTGGTTCATTTCCATCGCCGCATTCTCCGTTACATCTCCAGCCACGCCATCAAACCAACTTCAATAGTCCATGTCTATCAAAGAATAGAATTTCTGAATTGGGTTCGGGCGCATTCGGCATGGGACAAGAGTGCATCGAAACCAAACCTGAAGCACTTCAAATCAGGAGACGACCATGAAAACGCAAATCCTTCAGACAGTCGCCGCACTGGCGCTGGTCACAACTTCTGCAATTGCACAGGACAACCCAATGGTAAATCATACAGCTAGCTACATCGCCATGCCGGCCGCCGAAGGCCAGACCGGAGCTTTCGCGGAGTTTCTGGCAGGTGCCGCACCTATCGTGCGGGAAACAGAGCCGGGAACTGTACTTTGGTTTGCTCTGCAAGCTGACGATATGCTCGCAATCTTTGACATCTTCGCAGATGAAGAAGCACGCGACGCTCACTTCTCAGGAGCGGTTGCTGCGGCTTTGAAGCAAAACGCCGACGCGCTGGTCGACGGCGGATGGGACGACGGTGTTGTCGCGAATATCAACAACTCCGATGTCCTGTCGGTCAAGGCGCCGGTTGATCTCTCCACGGCAACGACCGCAACTTACATCAAGCTCGAAGCTGCTCCAGGGAAAGGCCCCGAATTGGCAGCCTTGCTGACCGCCGCCGGCCCCATCGTCGCAGAAACTGAACCCAAGACATTGTTTTGGGCGGCGCTGCAGATTGACGAGACTAACTTCGCCATCTTCGACATCTTTGCCGACAACTCTGGCCGCGAAGCGCACTTTGCCGGACAAGTCGCCGGACTCCTGAATGAAAAGGCTTCAGAAATGATCTCAGGTGGATGGGACGACGGTGTGGTGGCAAACGTCCATAATTTCGAAATCCTCGCTACCAAGTAATCTCGAGGCGACTTGAGAAAGAAGTGCCCGGTGCAACCCATCGGGCGCTTTGCTGTTTGAATTTAGATTGACGCCAAAGCGGCCGTGCCGGAACTGGCAAGCGAAGCTCGCACTCGCCTCCGGCTTGGAAAGGGCGGCTATCGGCGGGAACATGTCCGCGCCTTCGCCCAACACGCCGAGATCGCGGACGACGCGATCTACATCAAAGGCAGCAAAAAACACCCTATTGAGGACGCCGGTAGCCACCAAAGGAGGGACGTCGGCGGGATCGGCGTTCCCGGTTTTTACCAAAGTGGCAGACCGGGTGGGATTCGAACATATACGCCGAAGTAATCGGCTTGCGCTTGGCTACGCCGTGAGCGATGTCGGCTTTCGGGACGCCGCAAGCGGCAGTCGAACGGCCGGAAAGGGGGCGCAGTGAAGACGGGCAGGGCAGGGGCATGTAGCGGCTCTGCCCAGAATGGGCAAAGCCGCAGGGCTTAAATCTCCGTTGCCTCAGACAGCGAGAGTGCATCGTCTACGTCGACACCCAGGTACCGCACGGTGTTCTCTATCTTGCTATGCCCGAGCAATATCTGAATGGCTCTCAAATTGCCTGTGGCCTTGTAGATGATCGACGCCTTGGTTCGGCGCAGCGAATGGGTGCCATATTCCTGCGGTGTCAGACCGATGGCGGTGACCCATTCGTCTACCAGGCGCGCGTACTGACGCGTGCTCAGGTGGCGATCAGCATCGACGCGGCTCGGGAACGCAAAGTCATCGACCGTGCCGCCTCGTCGCTCCAACCAAGCCAGCAGGCTGGTTCTTGTGTCTGAGGTGATCTCAAACTGAACAGGTCTGCCCGTCTTCTGCTGGATGACCATCGATCTAGAACGGATTGTCGGGCCAGCCACGAGTGTGCCGATCTTGATCTTCACCAGATCGCATCCCCGTAGTTTGCTGTCGATCGCCAGATCAAAGAGCGCTCGATCTCGCATTCGACCTTCGCGGTCGAGGAAGAAGCGGATCGACCATACCTGTTTGATCTTTAGAGCGCGTTTTGCGCCGACCTGTTTGCCGGCGTTCCAAGCTGGCCTCCCTGCCGCAGCAGGATCATACTGTGAGATACCCATTACGTTTCTCCTATGGCCAAAGTGGCCGGCAGAGGAACGGTTGAGCAACGGGCCCTACGGCCGTGGACATCAAAGATCGCCAAAGGGGCAGTGGGCTACCGACCCCCCTTTCGCCATTCGACGTCGAGCCGGGCCTTCCTAAGACCTGCCATCAGGCTTGCTCGTCATTCTCGATCCAGGTGTTGAGTGTTGCCCGATCTCTAAACGCAATCGTAAGCAAGTGATCAGCTTCTATTGCGGCCACAAAATCGAACATGCGCCAAATTTTTAGGGTCAATTCAACCGGGATGCGCAATGTGACGAGATCTGTCTCGATCGGCTTAAATTGCCAAACAGTTGCTAAACTATCCTCTAGCTAGGCGATCGTCGTCCGCATCGTTCCACCGTCGAATATGCGCAGTGGTGACGCTCAGAAAGCCTTCAAGATCACGCCGTTCCAGCGCGTCAATCATAGCGAAGTGCTGTTCAGCCGATCGCCGCATACCGCTGACGGTCGTCCAAGGTCGGTATTGTGATGGCAGCGCCAGTTCCCGAAGTTCATTGACCATGTGTGCCATGGTGGCATTGCCGCACAGGGCGATCAGAGCACGGTGGAAATCGTGGTTGGATAGGTCAATCTCGCCCAGATCGGCATGTTCGATACTCCACGCGAACTTCTCCGCCTTTTCTCGCAGCGTGACGATGTCCTCGCCCCTCATCCGCTCGATGATCCACGCCGCAGCTGCCGTCTCCAGCACAAGGCGCACCTCAGCGTTCTGCCGGGCTTGATCGGCGTCATAGGTCGCTAGGCGATAGCCATAGTTTTCGACATGTTCGAGCGCACGGAGGGTGGCCAGCGCCGCGAGCGCTTTACGCACCTCGTTGCGACTGGCCGCGTAGCGCTGTTCCAAGTCTGCGAGACGGAGCCATTCGCCGGCACGATACCGGTTGGCAATGATATCCTGCTTGATCCGGAATACCAACCGCCGGTTGCTCTCGCTCGTCTGATCGTCCACCTCTTTTGCCGTCACGACCGCTTCGTCCTCTTGGGTTTTTGGCCGTTCTAGCAGCCAAGATGCGCAGTTACATCACGGTCAATGTGAAATTTTTTGCGCACATATTGGCGCAAATTATTGTCACGACAGGACTGCGACAGGTTTAGTTCCCTACATTGCGGATGTATTGCCGCCCCGAATGCGGTGCAGGGCCAAATGGCCCGGGAGGACATTGCAATGAAACTCAGCCGATCCGGCGGCATCGTATCTATTGCCGCCTCGCTGCGAGCCTTAACGCTTGCTGGCGTCAGTCTCACCACCATGGTCGCAGGAACCAGCCTCGCTCGGGCCGAGATAACCCGGATTGAAATCACTGGAACTACTATAGTCAGCAACGGCGCCGATCGCGGGAATGCAGTTGGCGACTACGAACTGATCACCGGGCGCGCCTATGGCGCTGTCGATCCCACTGACCCGCTCAATGCCATTATCACCGACATTGCGCTTGCCCCGCGCAATGCCCAAGGCCTCGTTGAGTATGACACCAAGTTCACCCTGGCCAAGCCTGTCGACATGGACAATGCCAGCGGACTGCTCTGGTACGACATCGTCAATCGTAGCACAGGCAGCGTGGGCGCCAACGCCTACGGTCATGTGCAATTGCTAAGCGGCTGGCAGGGCGACATCGCCCCCACTGCCACGAATTACACAGCCAATGTGCCCGTTGCGACAAACCCGGATGGCAGCTCGATCACCGGCAAGGTTCTTGCCCGTATCGTTGATCCGAAACCCGACACCAATACTGCGCCGCTCGCAATTCTGGGCCGTGCCATTCCCTATGACGCCGCTTCGCTTGATACCAGCAAAGCCAGCCTCATCATGAAATCCTCTGAAAAGCGCACCGGCGAACTCGGTCCCATTACCGAAGTTGCCGCCGAGGATTGGGCCTTTGCCGATTGCAGCACCACGCCCTTCCCTGGCACACCAGACCCGCGCAAGCTCTGCGTGAAGGATGGTTTTGATCCAGCCTATCTCTATGAAGTGGTCTACGAGGCCAAGGACCCGCTGGTGCTCGGTCTGGGCCTTGCGGGCATGCGGGACTTGGCATCCTTCTTCCGCTATTCGGAAGACAAGACCAATCCGGTGGCTGGTGCGATCAACCACGCGGTTATCAAGGGCGTGTCCCAGTCGGGCAACACCCTTAAGACCTTCCTGCTGCTTGGCTTCAACCAAGACGAAGAAAACCGCATAGTTTTCGATGGTGCCAATCCGCATATAGCCGGTCGTCTGACCACCATCAATGTGCGCTTTGGCGTGCCCAGCGGCTCGGGCACGCTCTATGAGCCAGGTGGCGAGGGCGTGCTCTGGTGGAATGATTATGAGGATACCGTGCGCGGCCGCAAGGCCGGTGGCCTTCTCACCCGATGCACAGAAAGCAATACCTGCCCGAAGATTTTCGAAACCTTCGGTGCCGCCGAATTCAACGCCCGCCTTTTCACCGTAGCCTTAACCGGTACTGACAAGAAGGCTGACCTTCCGCTGCCCGACAATGTCCGTCGATACTATTTTCCAGGCAACACACATGGTGGCGCGTCGGTTAGTACTTTCGCGCTGGCTGGCGAACCCAGCAATGCATGCCTTCTGTTCAACAATCCTAATTTCCAGACAGAACAGATGAATGCTCTAGGGCTTGCCCTGATCGATTGGGTCGTGGACGGCATTGAGCCGCCGCCCAGCGCCTATCCGACGCTGGCCAATGGCGACCTTGCTGAAAACACCGCCAGCGCCATGGGCTTTCCTGCAATTCCAGGCACGATCGGCCCCGATGGCTTGGCCATCGGTTTGATGGATTACGATTTCGGTCCAGATCTCAACTACAACGACTTTTCGGGCGTGTTGAGCAACCAGCCACCGTCCATTAAGCAAACGATTCCTCCGCTGATGCCCAAGGTAGATGCAGATGGCAACGAGACGAGTGGGTATCCATCCTTGCTGCACCAGGCGCCATTGGGCACCTACACGGGATGGAATGCGACAAAGGCCGGGTTCTTTGCCGGTCAACCTTGCGGAGGCGGCCTGACCGGTGGCTACATCCCATTTGCGGAGACCATCGCCGAACAAGAAGCTGCCGGTGATCCGCGGCCTTCGCTTGAAGAGCGCTATGGCACCGCAGAAGGCTATGCCTGCGTCGTGCGAGACAAGGCGCAAATCCAAGTATCACAGCGACTGCTGCTCCACGAGGACGCCGACCGCCTTATCGCTCTGGCGCAGAACGTAACTTTCCTGCCGGTCAGCGAAGCTTCCGACCAGGCACGGCAGACAGCGGATAGGCTCTGTCACCGATAGGACAACTTGGCTCCGGACCAGCGGCGGCCCGGAGCCACCGCAACTGTGAAAGAGGATCAAATGCATCAAACACTCCTGTCCGCCACTGCGCTTGCCGTAGTCCTAGCAACTGGCCCGTCATTTGCACAAAGCGTCGTCAATCCCGGGACACCTACACCCGAGTGCACCATTCGGGTCAACGTGGACCGAAACTCTGAACTTCCAGGCTACCTGGCCGATTGGGACGGAACGGATGTCTGTTTACCGTTCATGCCGACCAATCAACTCATCCCCGCAGACTATAAAGGCGACTTCTACGTGGAGGAGTTCACCGATGCCCGGGCTAGGCAGAAATGGGAAGCCTGCAAAGCTGATCCAGCATGCGCAGAGAAAACGCTGACCAGTGCCCGTGGCTTTGCCAAGTTTGAGCCGCGGGACACCGGTACTGTTGTTCCAGAGGGCGGCATTGAGTTTGAGGGCGATGTGGACCTTGCCGACATTCGGCGCCCTGCGTTTTTTGGCGACGCACCCTACAATGAGCCGATCGCCGAGGTTGATGCAAAGACCTACATCGTCGAATTTACTGTTCCGCGCGATAGCTACGAGCGGAATCACCTTGATCTTTCCGGCGACATCAAATTGCGCGGCTGGTTCATCAAGGGAACCGGTGTCGACGACGGCAGCGGCAAGAAAGTTCGGGCGCTGGTTATCCTCAATAATGGCGGCGGTGGGGAGATCACTTCGATCGACAATCCCGCGAGTGAGGCCTATGTCCTTGAGGCGGCGACCGGCA
This sequence comes from Devosia submarina, assembly GCF_003056345.1. Lineage (GTDB taxonomy): Bacteria > Pseudomonadota > Alphaproteobacteria > Rhizobiales > Devosiaceae > Devosia > Devosia submarina. Next base: position 6,506 of record NZ_PYWB01000011.1, read on the forward strand.
ACTATGTGTCCAATGCTGACGAGGCCCTGTCGGAGGAAACCGGCATGCGCTACTGGCGCGGCTTTCTCCATGATTTTAGCAAGGCAGGCTTTGACGTCCTGATTACCGATCGTCGCGGTAATGGCATTTCTGGTGGGCAGAACGGCTACAACACAGCCGAACAAGCCAACGACATTTTCCGCGAACTCACGCAGCTCGATAGCGGCGACGGTCTGCGCCTGCTTACGCCGGAAGGCGCTGTCCACGAAGGCGCCGACGCGGCGAGGTTCCTTCTCGATGGAGCTTCCGCTCACCAAGTGCCGGTTGTGATTGGAGGCTACTCCCGAGGCTCCTATGCGACGCAGTGGTTCATGCAAAAGAACTTCGTCGAAAACTGCAACTTCGATGTGCCGGATGCGGGTTGCGAGGAGCCGGTTGGACTCGATAACATCAAGGGCGCCATTCTCTACGGACCAAACTCAGCAGGTCTCGGCTACCGCGTGGCCGGGCATGATGCAATTGAGGGCGCCCTACGCGAAGATTTCAGCACAACCTACTATGTTGATAGCAGCGCTCTGGCGGGCGTAGACAAGTGGCCGGCGCTACAGATTGTCAAAGGCACTTGGGATTATGTCGAGGGCCTTGAAGGCTCGCTTGACACCTACAAACGCGCGACCGGGCTCAAAGACATCTCTGTTTTCCTTGGTCCCCATGGCCTTGCCACCCAGCATCCGGAAAACATGAAGTTCGCAGGTGAACGCATGGTGGCCTTTGCTACGGCCGCCGTTCTGGGTCGAGACAGCGTCCAGGACAGCGTCGCTCCAGCCGACCTCAAGGAGCTTGTTCTTTCCGTGCCGCACCACTGGGAACTGACAACGGATCCCGCGCGTAAGAACTAAGTTACGGACGTGGTCCGTAGAGAGCGTCTTCAGGGCACCAATGCTTTCGTGCCTTGAATTCCACGGATGCAGCTGAGCGTCGTCTGGTCCATGGTTGGCTAGGGGAAGGAGTCTCAGATACGAGCATGAGATTCAATATGGGAGGTACCAAATGATCTCGAAAAAAAGCCTAGTTTCCATTGGTCTGGGGTCAGTGATGGCGGCAGCCTCAGCCTTGGCGATGTCGCCTTCTGCATACGCCGAGCAGACCCAGCATACGATGAGTAAGCCAGTCCAGGTCGAAATGGACTATCTCCTTGACCTGCCGGCCAACTACGACGAGACGGCTGCGGAGGCCTATCCGCTCATTGTTTATCTGCACGGTGGTGGTGCCGCCGATCTCGAGCAGGTGGCGGAAAATTCTCTCCCGGCGCTGGTAGCTGCTGGCGACTATCCGTTCATTATGGTGTCTCCACGCAATCCCCGCGAAGAGGAGTTCTTTCCACAGGAGTCGGTTGCTGCGGTGGTGGAGGAAATTGCATCCACCTATCACGTTGATCGCGATCGGATCTACCTCGTTGGCAACAGTCGTGGCGCGTTTTCGGCCTTCCAGATCATCCAGAACTATCCGGACGTTTATGCGGCCGTGGTAGCCGTGTCAGGGGGAGGTATCCCGCATTATCTCGATCGCGTAAGGGCTTGGACGCCGTTCTGGATTTTCCACGGCACCAACGACGACACTGTCCGGTTCATCGAGTCAGCTCAGATGGTTCAGAAGCTGAAGGAGCTTGGGGGCGACCGCGAGCTTCGCTTTTCAGCGTATGAAGGTGCCACTCATGAAGAAACAGACGACCTTGCTTGGGCAGAGCCGGACTTTTTTGAGTGGCTACTGAAGCAGACTCGTGTGGCGCCTGAGAACTACACACCGACCGCAAAGTCCACCGACTTCGTCGGCGAGCCGGTTCCCGTTCTGAAATAGGCATTTCGCCTTGCTTAAGCGAAGGGGCATCAGTGTCCCTTCCCACAAATTGTGAAGTGTGCTCCTCTCGGTGGGATGCTGGACTTTTTTCGTTCGCCTTGAGCCCTCAGCACTCAGCCAGTGCCCACGAGGCCGTGCAGGGACGTCGTTGCCCTTGCAGTAGGCGCAGATCGTGGCGGTTGACATACACCGATGTCGTCTGCGACGTCGCGGGTAGGCTTGCTCCAGATAATGTCGAGAAGCTCTTGGCGAGCGGTTACCGCAATACGTGACGCCGAAACGTTGTTCTAATCAGCATGTGCGATTGCATCCCTATGCGATCCTTCGGGATGAACGGCGGCAAACGAATGACTGCTTCATGAACCGCGCAGTCGAAAGCGGACTGGCGGGATTCCATCCCCAAGATGCCGGTCGGCAGATGACCTGATGTCGAGCAAGACAAACTCGACTGGCCGCAATGGAGTGGATGCCGGTCGGTCTCATTCTTGCCGGGACAACTCAATGTTTAATTTAACTGGTCTAGTACCCACTTTCGAAACGCCATGACGCGGGGCAGGCCGGCCTTGGTTTCCGGCGTGATAAGGTAGTAGGCTCCGGGACCTGCTACCCGTTCGGGAAATGGGGAAATTAACTGGCCGTTCTGCAATTCCTGCTCGATCAGGAATGTTGGCAGCAGCGCCATGCCGAGCCCAGCCTTGGCCGCTTCGATGATCATGAAGAAGTGCTCCAGCCGCGGACCCCAGCTGATTTCAGGAAGGTCCGCACCGATCGAGCGAAACCAATATTCCCAGCTATCGGGGCGCGTAGAGTGATCGATCAGGCGATATTGCTTGAGCTGAGTTGGTGAGGTGAGGGGAGGGCGGTTTTCCAGCAGCACCGGCGAGCAGACGACCTGGACCTCTTCGCTCATCAGCGGGTCGATCAGGGCATCTGTCCATTGGCCATGGCCGAACCGGATGGCAATGTCGATGCGTTCATGCGTGAAATCAAGTTCCCCGTCGCTGGAAACGACATTCACCGAAACGTCCGGATAAAGCTTCTGAAACGAGGGCAGGCGCGGCAGGAGCCAGCGCGTGCCGAACGTGGGTAACATCCCCACCGACAATGTTCCCTTGCCCGCTTTTGAGGACATCAGCTCCACCGTACCGGCCTCCAGCAGATCGAGTGAACGGCTCACAAGGCGGCTGTAATAGAGCCCCTGGTCGGTAAGCTGGATACGCCGGCTTCGACGCGTGAACAGCGGCACCTCCAGATAGTCCTCGAGGCTGTGCACGAGCCGGCTAGCGGCACTTTGGGTGACGTTCAACTCCTCTGCCGCCCGGGTAAAGGAATTGTGTCGCGCTACTGCTTCGAAAGTTCGTAATGCGTTGAGGGAAGGAAGAACGCGTCGTTTCAAAGATTACCATTCCATAGACTCATGCAAGCGCAATCTTTATGCGCCTTGCGGCAGGACGCCAAGCGGTTAGCTTTTTCGCAGGCCGGCAGAGACGCCGCCAACCTCGTTGACCCTTTTGGACCGACCAAATGATCCCATTTCACATGGCCTTTGCCGTGAAGGACAAAGAAACCACACGACATTTCTACGGCGAGATCATCGGCTGCAAGGTTGGACGAGAAGCTGAAAACTGGATCGACTTTGATTTTTTTGGTCACCAGCTGTCCGCCCACATCAACAACGATCCCAAGCCCCAGGCTAAGTCCAAGGTGGGCAATGACATGGTGCCGTTGCACCATTTCGGCGCCGTGCTGCCTTGGGACGTTTGGAACGGGCTGATCGAGCGCCTGCGCAACGCCTCCTACGCATTTGTCATGGAGCCCAAGATCCGCTTCGAAAACGAGCCGGGCGAGCAGGGCACGTTCTTCCTCCTGGACCCTTCCGGCAACGCGCTGGAGTTCAAGTCCTTCCGCAATCCCGACGCCATCTTCGAACACTGAGCCAGATCACCATGAACTCCTTCGAGATCGGTCGCGACCTCACATCCATCACCATGGGCATTGATGCCTTCGAGCGTCGCCAGCCTGCTGATCGCAGCCTGCTAGGCGGCGAAGGCCTTGTGCCGATCTATCTTGGCAAGGACAGCATCGCGCCGCGCGAATACAGCGATGTCGAGACCATGAAGGCCGATCTCGACAAGCTCGCATCGGCAGCCAGTGCGCTGCCAGCCGGGCCGCGCAAGGTGTTCCTTGAAGGCATGATCCGCTCCGTGCGCACCGCCACCAAGATGCTGGCCGGCGCAAGCCCGAGCTTTGAGGAAAAGGTCACCCAACTGGTGGGCGCTCCCGCCGGCCGCGAGGATGAAGCCGTGATCGAGGACGCCCGGTCCAAGCTCGACGCGGTGCTCAAGCGCTCCGGTTTCGTGAATGGCTCCTTGGGCGAGCGCGTTGCTGCCTGGGAAGAAGCCCGCGCCGTTCCCGCCGAACAGGTCGAGACAGTGTTTCGCGAGCTGATGGCGCAAGCCAAGGCCAAGACCGATGCCATGATCTTCGACACCGGCGACTATGACATGGTCCTCAACCCGGTGCGTGGCATGTTCTACACCGCTCGTTGCTCCTTCAACGAAGGCAAGATGGACCTCAACTTCGACTTGAGCTTCACGCGCGCCGCGCTCAAGCATCTGGTCTGCCACGAAGTCTATCCCGGCCATTCGACCCAGCTGCTGTCGACCAAGGCGGCCGTTGATGCAGGCGAAGCTCCAGCCGATGCGCTCCTCATCACGACCGACGCGATCACTGGCTGCGTGCAGGAAGGCATCGGAGATCAGGGCGTTCATCTCATCGACTTCGTTGAGGATGATGACGACGCAATCCATATCGAGCTGCGCCGCGTGCGCAGTGCCGCTCAGACCAGCGCCGCCTGGATGCTGATGGTGGAAGGCGTGCCGCGCGAGGACGTCGCCAATTACCTTCGCACCACCGCCATGGGCCAGGAAGCCTGGGTGCAGGGCCGCCTGCGCATGGCCGCCCACCCCTTCCGCGGTCCGTTCATCTCGTCCTATTGGGCCGGCAACGAAGTGGTGCGCAAGGTGCGCGAACGCGTGACCGATGCCGAACGGCCGGCTTTCATCAAGGCGCTCTATTCCTACGCCAATTCGCCGGAAAGCCTCGCCATGTTCCCCCAGATTGCCAACTAAGAGGCAGAACCCATGAAATTTACGATCATCGGTGCCGGCGCCATTGGCGGGCTGGCCGGAGCCTACATGACCAAGGCCGGGCACGATGTGCTGCTGGTCGACCGCTGGAAGGAGCACGTGGACGCGCTCAACCAGGGCGGCATGCGCATCGACGGCGTGCGCGGCGACATGACCATCCCGGTCAGGGCCGCGACGCCCGACCAGCTTTCCGGCGATCTGGGTGTGGTTTTGATTGCTACCAAGTCCCAGCACACGCTGGAGGCTCTCCAGCAGATCGTGCCGCTTTTGACGCCGCAGAGCGCTGTGGTGTCCTACCAGAACGGCTTCAACGAGCCCGACATGGTGGCGCTGCTCGACCAGGCGGGCCTGCCCGGCAAGGACATCATCATCGGCTCCATACCCAATTACGGTGGCGCGCTGGTCGACCCGGGCTATGTCGAGTTCGTACATGAGGGGCCGATCCAGTTGGGCGAGATGAACGGTGAAATGACGCCGCGCCTCAAGGAGATCGGCGACGCGCTCTCGGCGCTGACCGAGGTGCAGTATTCCGACCATATCTGGGGCCAGATCTGGGCCAAGGAAGTTTATTCCGCCCAGGTGGTGTTTTCTGCCCTGGCCGACGCCAAGATCCGCGATACGCTGGGCGTGGAACGCTATGCGCGCCTTGCCGGTGCAGTGGTCAAGGAAGCGCTCGAAATTGCCGACGCAAATGGCATCGAAGTTCAGGCCTTCGACTTCTTTGATCCCGCCAATTACCGGGTCAAGACAGCCGAGGACACCAAGAAGCTGATCGACAACGTCAACCACGCCATCTGGCTCCTTAAGAAGGACCAGGACAACAAGCCCACCCACAACTTCAAGAAAAAGGGATCGGGCATCTGGTGGGACATTGTTTATCGCAAGCGGCCCTCCGAAACCCGCGCTTTTGCTGGCAAGCTCATTGAGTTCGGCAAAAAGGCCGGTGCCGATACCCGCCTCAACGAGAAGATGGTGGGCATGATCTACGAGATCGAGGACGGCCAGCGCGAACTCGGCTTCCACAATTATGATGAGCTCGAGGCCTATGCCGCCGAGATCGGAAAGACCCTTCCATGACTTCTAAGCTCGGCGTCGGCCTGATCGGCGCACATACTTGGGCCGACAAGGCGCACCTTCCCGGATACAAGGCGCATGAACGCGTCGACCTCATTGCCGTCTGCGATATCGATCCTGATCGCGCCAAGGCGATGGGCGAAAAATATGGGGCCAGGAAAGTCTATTCCGACCCCGAAAAGCTGATTGCCGATCCGGACGTGCAGATGGTGGACGTGTGCACGCCCACCCATACCCATCTGCCGCTGAGCCTGCTCGCGATCGAAGGCGGAAAGCACGTGCTTTCGGAAAAGCCGCTGCACACTGAAGCCGCCCCCGCCTTTGACGCTGCCGCCAAGGCCGATGCCAAGGGCGTGCGCACCAAGCTCGGTTTCACCTTCCGCTATTCGCCTGCCATTCGGCAGATCAAGAAGTGGATCGATGACGGCACCCTTGGCGAAGTGTTCCATATCCATGGCTTTGAGCAGAACTCCCAATGGCTCGACCCGCAGGAACCGCTGCGCCAGATCACGCCGGGCGTTGACCGCAATTCGCTGATCCCCGCCTCGATCGTCGGCTATGGTTCGCACCTGATCGACCTCATGCGCTGGCTGGGTGGCGAGTTCGGCTCGGTCGCCTCGACCATGAAGAACTTCATTCCCGAGCGCATCGTGCGCGGGGAAGTGGGCTTGCAAAAGATCAAGGTTGAAGACGGCGCTGTCGCGCTTGTCGAGTACGCCAATGGCGCACAGGGGCTGCTGCAGACGTCTTATGTGGCGGTTGGCAATTACCCGGGCGTTGAGATCCGCGTCTATGGCTCTAAGGGTGCAGCCGTTGCGCGGCTGATTTCAGAGTTCGGCACGGCCGAGACGCTCAAGATCGCCAAGGCCGAGGCCGTCGAATTCATCCCCTACGATGTGGGTGCCGACGCGCTGCCGCCTGGAACCACGCTCAACACCCCGTGGCCCGAACTTTACTACCGTAACCTCGTGCGCCATTTCGTGGATGAAATCCTCGAAGACCGGCCGCAGGAATGCACGTTCTTTGATGGCGCCAAGAGCCAGGAGATTGTCGATGCCGTGATCCAGGCGCATTTCGAGCGCCGCTGGGTCGATCTGCCGGGCAAACTGGTATGACGCTGGCCTTTGATCCATCGCTGGTTGATGCGTTTCTGGCGCATCACTGGCGGTTCCGTCCGGTCGATGCGACCTTCATGGGCGACAAGAACCACGATAGCCTGCTTCCGCCAGCCGGTCCCGAGACCCTGGCAGAAGAACTCCAGGGCATTGATGCGCTCCTTATGCAGCTCGAAAACAGCGCTGAGCCAGACAATTTGGGCGATCGCCTGGACCGGCGAATGATGCTGGCCGAGTTGCGCATGCAACGCCTTGCCGCGCAAACGCGGCCGCGCCTCCATAATCCTGCCTGGTATTCGGGCGAGGCGGCCTTCGCGATCATTTCGCTGCTCCTGCCGCAATCCATGCCGATCCGCCATGAGGCGCTGATTGCCCGGCTGGGCGGCATGTCGGCTTTCCTTGAAAATGCCATCGAACGCCTTCAGGGCGTTCCTGCGCCAGAAGGTTGGGTCAAGCGCGCCCAAAAGGAAGCCACGGCCATGGTCGGGTTCCTGCGCACCGACATAAAGCTGCACGAAGAATTCGCTGACGACTGGGCCGAGCCGGCACGCCGTGCGGCCAATGCCTTTGAGGTTTTTGCCTCGGCACTCGATGGCCAACCCGATGCTGATCCCGCCTGTGGCGAAGCCTATCTCACCGAGCTGATGGGCGAATTGCATGGCTTGCCCATGTCGCCACGCGAAGCGGTGGACATGGCAGAGACTGCTTATCGGCGCATGGGCGACGAGATGGTCGAAATGGCTAGAGCGATCGATCCCTATCGGTCATGGCAGGACATCATCGCCGAGCTGTCCGACATCCATCCCGCCGATGCGGAAGCCGTGTTCGACAGCTACATGGACCTGGACGTGCAGGCGGTTGCGCAGGGCTCGAGCCTTGTGACGCCGGCCCAGGAATATGACCTCGACTATCGCTGGATGGCGCCTTGCTTCCGCAAGATCAGCCAGCCGCTTTATTTCCTGTTCTACCGTTCGCCTCCTGCGCTCAATCCAGGCGCTGGCAGCGTCTACTGGATCACTCCACCCGGTGACGACGAAGCGGCATTTCTGCGCGCCAACAACACGGCCATGGTCAAAACCATTCATGCCGTGCACCATGGCAGCGTTGGGCACCACACCCAGAATACCCGCGCCCGCGCCGCCGCCTCCCGCATCGCGCGTCTAGCCGGCACCGATTGTGCGCTGGGCCTGGCATTTTTGGGCTCTGGCACGTTGATCGAAGGCTGGGCCTGCTACGTGGAAGACCTCCTCATGGAAGCGCCCGGCTTTTATTCGCCGGCCGAGATGCTGCTGCTCAAGCAGTTCGAGCGCCGCAACGCGGCGAGCGTGCTGGTCGACATCAAGCCCCACCTGGGCGACTGGAGCCTTGAGCAGGCAATGGACTTCTATCGCGAAGCCGGGTTTGCTCCGGCCCGCGTCGAAGGCGAAGTGGTGCGCAATTCCATGCTGCCAGGTTCGCGTCTCATGTACTGGATCGGCGTTGAAGGCATCAAGGCGCTGCGCCAGCGCTGGAAGGGTGACACGCTCAGCTTCCACGACAGTCTCCTGAGCTATGGCCATGTGCCATTGGCCTGGATCGCCGAAGAAATGGAAAGGGCAGGGCAACTCAACCCATGACGGCTGAAACCACAACGCCGCTGCTCGACATCAAAGGCCTCGTCACCGAGTTCCGGACAGAATCCGGTGTGGTCCAGGCCGTCAAGGGCGTGGACCTGACCATTGGCCAGGGCGAGACTGTTGCGCTGGTTGGCGAAAGCGGATCGGGCAAGTCGGTCACCAGCCTTTCGGTCATGCGTTTGATCGCCAAGGGCGTCGGTTCGATCACTGCAGGCGAAATGCTGTTCCGCACACGCGCCGGGCAGGTGATCGACCTCGTCAAGCAGCCCGAAGGCGCGATGCGTGCCATCCGCGGGAACGAGATCTCGATGATCTTCCAGGAGCCGATGACCTCGCTCAATCCCACCCAGAAAGTGGGGGCACAGATTGCCGAGGCTGCGCGCCTTCATCAGGGCCTCACCCGCAAGCAGGCCTGGGCGCGCGCAGTGGAGATGCTGGCGCTGGTGGAAATTCCCGATCCTGCCCGCCGTGCCGAGGTTTTCCCCCACCAGATGTCAGGCGGCATGCGCCAGCGCGTCATGATCGCCATGGCCCTGGCCTGCAATCCCGCCCTGTTGATTGCCGACGAGCCGACGACGGCTCTGGATGTTACCGTGCAGTTGCAGATTCTGGAGTTGATGCGACGCCTGCAGCGCGAGATCGGCATGGGCATCTTGTTCATCACCCATAATCTGGGTGTTGTTGCCGAAGTCGCCGACCGTGTCGCCGTGATGTATGGCGGCCGCATTGTCGAGACGGCGCCCGTTCGGGAGTTGTTTGCCCGCCCGAGCCATCCCTACACCAAAGGTTTGCTGGGCAGCCTGCCGGTCGTGGATCACGCTGCGCGCGCACGCGGCGAGCAATTGCGGCTGCGTGCCATCCCGGGCAGCGTTGTTGATCCACGTAATCCGCCCCGCGGTTGTGATTTCAACCCGCGCTGTGCCTGGGTTATTCCCCAATGCCGCGAAGCGGTGCCCCCTCTCTTGCCAGTTGTTCCCGAGCACCGGGCCCGCTGCATCCGTTGGAACGAAGTGAATGGCTGAGCCACTCCTGGTCGTTGATGACCTCAAGGTCCACTATCCCTTGGGCAAGACGCTGTTCAAGCCAGGCGTGACGCTCAAGGCGCTTGATGGCGTGTCGTTTACCGTCGGCCGCGGCGAAGTGGTCGGCTTGGTCGGGGAGTCCGGCTCGGGCAAAACCACCTTGGGCCGCGCCGTGCTGCGCCTTGTGGAGCCAACCGCAGGCAAGGTTCATCTTGACGGCAAGGACGTTACGGCGCTCCCGCCCGCCGAGCTCAAGAGCCTGCGCTCGCGCATGCAGATCATCTTCCAGGATCCCTATGCCAGCCTCAACCCCCGCATGAGCGTGGGCCAGACACTGGGCGAGGCGCTGATGCTCCACCGCATCGGCACCCGCAAGGATCGGGACCAGCGCATTGGCGACCTGCTGGAGAAGGTTGGTCTGCCACGCACTGCCGCTGCCCGCTTCCCGCATGAGTTTTCCGGCGGACAACGCCAGCGCATCGGTATCGCACGAGCCTTGGCCGTCAATCCCGAGTTCATCGTCGCAGATGAGCCCGTCTCGGCACTGGATGTATCCATTCAGGCGCAGATCATCAATCTCCTGCAGGATCTGCGCAAGGACCTGGGCTTGTCACTGCTCTTTATCGGGCATGACCTGTCAGTTATCGAGTTCCTGTGCGACCGTGTGATCGTCCTTTATCTCGGCCGCGTCATGGAAATGGGTACGGCGGCCGGTCTCTACGCCAAGCCGCGCCATCCCTATACGCGCGCGCTGCTTGACGCCGCTCCGGTCCCCGATCCAACTATCCGCCGGGAACGCATCACCCTCAAGGGGGACCTGCCAAGCCCGGTCAGCCCACCGTCGGGTTGTGTTTTCCGCACCCGCTGCCCCTATGCCATCGAGCGCTGCGCCCAAGTCGTGCCGCCCTTGGAAGAGGCAGCCAATGGCCATCGCGTCGCCTGTATCCAAAGCCACGAGCTTGACCTGTCCAACCCTCTGGCCTGAGCGGCGCTGCCCAAATCGCAAGCACCCTGTTCAAGAGCGCGCCAACCCCGGCGCGCTGAACCACCATTTCTGTGCATCAGATCCGTTTGCATGAGCTGAAGTGCGGGGAATTTGAATTTTTTCGGCCGTTGCATGATCCAAGCTGGACACATCATGCTCGCCGTCATGAAACGGTTATTTATTGCCTCTCGCGGGAACCCCGAACACCTGGCCCAACTCTTCCGTGCAGAATTGCCGGATTACGAGGTGCTGACCGAGCAGCCCAAGGCGGGTGACCCGAAGGTCCCCTTCATTGTGGTCGGCCGTCCCTTGCCGGGCGTTATCCGCGCCGTCCCGGGAATCAAGCTGGTCCTCTCGCTTAATGCCGGCATCGAGCATTTGCTGGCCAGCGGCGAAGTGCCCGAGGAACTTCCCATTGTGCGCCTGGTGGACGAGGGTCTCGCGATTGGCATGGCCGAATGGGTTCTGGCCCAGGCTCTGTCCTGGCACCGCAACCTTTTCCTTTACGCCGAGCAGCAACAACGCGGCGAGTGGACGCCGCAAGTGGAAAAGCTCGCCAACAAACGACGAGTCACTGTCTTGGGCGCGGGCGCGCTCGGTCGTCCCGTGGCCGAACACTTCGTACGCTTTGGCTTCGATACGCGGGTCTGGGCACGCTCCAGGCATGACATTCCTGGCGCCACCACCTTCGCTGGGATGGACCAATTGCTTGAGGCTGCCCGCGGCGCCGATATCCTTGTCAATCTATTGCCGCTAACGGCCGAAACGCGGGACATTGTGAACGCAAACGTTATCAGTGTGCTAGCCGATGGTGCCTTTTTCATCAATGGCGCACGCGGCGGGCACGTGGTCGATGCCGATCTGATCGCTGCCCTCGATAGCGGCAAGCTCAGCGGTGCAGCCCTCGATGTTTTCCGCATCGAGCCCCTACCGGCAGACGATCCGCTCTGGAAACACCCCAAGATCCGGCTCTCTCCGCACGTTGCGGCACCCACTCACCAACACATGGCGGTCAAGGAAATGGCAGCAAACATCCGCCGCTTCGAAAGCGGCGAACCTGTGCTGCACATCGTCGATCGCCACAAAGGCTACTAAAAAGCCGGACCAACCGGCAGTTATATCCAAGCGTTAGCAAAGGACGGGAACATGAAAACGAAACTAACACGCCGCGTTGTGCTCCAGGGCATCCTCGCCGGCTCGACAGCTTTTGCCACCATGCGCGTGCTGCCCACCATGGCTCAGCAGGCCGGGGGCACCCTAAATGTCGGCCTCACCTATGAGCTCGACACCATGAATACCTATTCCACGGGCTTTCTTGCCGACGCCCAGCACACTGTCATCGAGGGCCTCATCGCCCCCGATAAGGACGCGCGCTACGTCCCGGTTCTCGCCAAGGAAGTGCCGACGCTGGAGAATGGCGGCATCGTCCTCTCCGAGGACGGCTCCAAGATGACCATCACCTATCATCTCAATGAAAACGTTAAGTGGCACGACGGCGCACCTTTCACCTCGGCCGACGTCAAGTTCACCTGGGAAGCTGTTAAGAACCCAGATTTCATTGCGGAATCCAAAGACGGCACGCAGGACATCGACAGCATCGATACGCCGGACGACTACACCGTGATCTGTAACTACAACACGGTGAAGCCGAACTTCGCCTCGACCCTTTTCACCTTCGGCATTATGCCCAAGCACCTGCTGGAAGGCGAAGACCTAAACACCTCCTGGTACAACGAGAAGCCGATCGGAACCGGTCCGTTCATGGTCAGCGAATTTGTGCGCGGGCAGTATGTTGTTTGCGACAAGTTCCCCGAGTACTGGCGCAAGTCGGCTGATGGTGATCAGCTGCCTTACCTCGATCGCCTCGTGTTCCGCATCGTTACCGACAGCAACACTCTGGTCACGCAGCTCCAGAGCGGCGAACTCGACATGGCTGTCTCGGTCCCTTATGGCCGCGCGTCGCAGCTTGAAGGTGCTCAGGGCGTCGAAATCATCGTCGGCCCGCAGCTGAGCTGGGGTCACCTCGACTTCAACTTCCGCAACGAACTGCTGGCCGACATCGCTGTTCGCAAGGCCGTAGCTCATGCCATTAATCGCGAGACGCTGATCCGTGTGCAGGGTGGCTTCCCAATCCCGATCAAGTCGTTGGTTCTGCCTCTTTTCGACCTCTACGATGATACGACGCCCGAATATGCCTATGATCCGGCAGCCGCGAACGCGATGCTTGATGAGGCCGGTTTTGCCCGTGGCGGCGACGGCATTCGTGAAAAGGACGGCAAGCGCTTGAGCTTTGCCTTCGTGGTGCAGTCCGGCCGCGCCGACGACGAGAACGTGCAGCAGGTGATCATCGCCCAGCTCAAGGAAATCGGCATCGAAGCCACAGCAGACAACAAGACCGGTGTTGCCTATCGCGAAGCCCGCTACTCCGGCGGTTACGACCTGATCTATGGTCGCTGGATCACTTCGGCTGACCCGGTCTACTCCACCTTCTACGGTTCGGAAGGCGAGAACAACGGCCAGGGCTATTCCAATCCCGAACTCGACGCCGTGTTCGAGCGCCTCGAGAACACGTTGGACGCCGATGAACGTAAGGCGGCTGCTTCCGAAATGCAGCACATCATCGCAGAAGACCTGCCCGCTATTGCGCTCTTCCAGGGTGTCTCGGTCATCGCCAAGCCGGTGGAACTCAAGAACTTCGTTCCCAATCCCACCAACATGACCAATTTCGTCGACACCAAAGAATGGTATCTTGAGGGCTAGGCCCGCAAGAGCGACACTTTGATCGGCGCACCGGTCCTGCTCTTTGCAGGGCCGGTAGCTCCGCGACCCCAGGGAGCGAGATGAGCCTAGCCTATATAGTTCGACGCCTTTTGGGCGCCATCCCGCTCTTGTTGGGCATTTCCGTTATACTGTTTGCCATCATTCAGCTTGCCCCAGGCGGGCCGCTGGACATCTATGCGGAGAACCCGTCTGTCAGCAAGGAAGCTCTTGCCCAGATTGCAGCCCGCTATGGGCTCGATCAGCCCGTGCCGGTTCAGTATTTCCTGTGGCTCAAGGCTGTCCTAGTCGGCGATTGGGGTTATTCCATCCGCACTGGCCGTCCGGTTCTAGACGAAATCGTCTACCGGCTTGGTCCCACCCTGCAATTGGGTGGGCTCGCCATGATCATCTCGCTCCTGATTGCCGTTCCCGTCGGCATGATCAGCGCGGCGCGCCGGGGCTCAAAACTGGACGGTACAGTGACTGTCTTGAGCTTTGCCGGTATTTCCACGCCTGTTTTCTGGCTAGCACTGCTGCTGCAATTGCTGTTCAGCGTGCAACTGGGCTGGCTGCCCTCTGCGGGCTATCAGTCCATCGGTGATGGATCCTTCATTGACCGGCTGCGCCACATCATCATGCCCGCCTCCGTTCTGTCATTGGCAACGGTCGCCAGCTGGAGCCGGTTCATTCGCTCTGGCATGATCGACGTACTCAACCAGGATTATATCCGTACCGCTTATGCCAAAGGCCGTGGCGAAAAGGCCGTGCTCTTCTTTCACGCCCTGCGCAACGCCATGATCCCTGCGGTCACAGTTATTGCAGTCGACTTTGTGACGATTATTTCGGGCGCCGTGATCACCGAAACGGTGTTCGCTTGGCCTGGCATTGGCCGGCTCTTCATGGAAAGCATGGATGGACGCGACTATCCCATGTTGATGGGCCTCATGATGATGGGCTCGCTCGCCATCGTCGTTGCTAACATCGTGGCCGACATCTGCTACGCCGCGCTTGACCCAAGGATCCGCTATGACTGACGCAACGGTTCCCGGCGCCATCAACCCGGCTGCGCCGCCGCAAACCTACTGGCGCCGTGTCCTGAAGCGTTTTCTTAAGCGTCGCCTCGCGGTGATCGGGGCTGCCTTCCTCGTTCTGTTGGGCATAGCTGTTACAATCGGCCCCATGCTGTCGCCATATAGCTATGACTATCAGGATTTCGACCTGCTCGGCATGCCTGGACCCATGTCTGCTGAACATTGGCTTGGCACGGACGAATTGGGGCGAGATGCACTGACTCGTCTCTTGCATGGTGGTCGCGTGTCGCTCGCCGTTGGTCTGGCTGGCGCTATGATCGCTGGCATTGTCGGCACGCTGGTGGGAGCCGTGTCTGGCTTTTATCGCGGCATACCCGACGTCATCCTTATGCGGTTTACGGATGTGATGATGTCCATCCCGACCCTGCCGCTTGTTCTTCTGCTCTCCGGCCTCTTCCGACCCAGCCCGCCGCTTCTTGTCGCCATTGTTGGTATCTTGATCTGGATGGGTACGGCACGCCTTGTGCGCAGCCAATTCCTTGCCTTGCGCGAGCGCGAGTTTGTTGAAGCTGCCCGCGCCCTCGGCGCCAGCGGTCCGCGCCTGATGTTCCGCCACATCCTCCCCAACGCCATCGGCCCCATCACAGTCGCCTCGACCTTGGCCGTGGGCAGCGCGATCATGCTGGAATCTGCGCTGTCCTTCCTCGGCTTTGGCATCCAGCCACCTGTACCGACCTGGGGGAACCTCCTCAACAGTGCATCGTCCTGGCTGTCGCAGGCACCCTGGCTCGCCATACCGCCCGGCCTGCTCATTCTTTTTACCGTTCTAGCGGTGAACTTCCTGGGCGATGGTCTGCGCGACGCCATGGAGCCACGGGAGTAAACATGCGCCCTCTAGAGAGCTACATTGCCGACCAGGGTCCCAAACCCCTGGCCGAAGGTCAAGCCGTGGCCAGCACGGGCAATCCCATCGTCACCGAGACGGCCGTCGGCATCCTCTCGGCCGGTGGCAATGCTGCGGACGCTGCCATTGCCGCGGCGCTCGTGCAGGCAGTCGTTGAACCACATCTCACCAGCCACGCCGGAATGGTTTCCTGCTTGTATTGGGACGGCGCCGAAAACCAGGCGCATCAGCTCAATGCATTGGGTACGCTCGCACCCGATCTTTCGCCTTTCCGTCCCATCAATGGGGTTGGGGGCTGGGCCCGCGAGGGCGCACCTGGGCCGCAAGCGGCCATTCCGGGCTTCATGCCGGGCCTCGCAGCCCTTCACCAACGCTTCGGCAGCAAAAGCTGGGCCGATCTCTGCGCGCCAGCCGTCGAATGGGCCGAGCGTGGCCACGCCGTTTCGTCTTTTGAATACGGCGTCAACGTCTTTGCTGCGCCCTTCTGCACTTATTTTAAATCTGGCCGCGCCGTTTTCATGCCGCAAGGCTATTTGACGCCGGTAGGCCAAGTCGTCCGCAATCCGGCCATGGCTCAGACCATGAAGGCCCTGGCGGAAGAAGGCCCAGACTTTTTCACCACCGGTGGCTGGGCAAAGGCCTTTGTTGCCGCTGGCAATGATCTGGGCTGGCCCGTTCGGCTCGATCACCTCACCAGCAATCCGCCACGCTGGCAGGTTCCGCTGCGCTTTGCCCATCGGGGTCATGAAATCATCGGCCTCGCGCCACCCGAACGACAGGGCGCCTTCTGCGCCATGGTCCTGGGTATCCTGGATCATGCCGGCATCACCGCGATGGAGCCCTTCGGCGCCGACTACGTCTTCACCATGGCTCATGCCCTGCGGCTTGCCGAGCAGGCCTGTGGCTTCATGCACGATCCCGTCGTTGCTGGCGATGCGAGCGCTGTGCTGATGGATCCAGCGTACCACGCCCAGCAGGCGAAACTCATTGCAGCCAGCCGCCCGCATGTCGACCTCACCGAGCATGTGCGCCTCACGCGTGGTAGCGCGGCCCTGGCCGCCAGCGGCTGGAATAGCGCCAGCCGCAAGCCGCCCGTTGGTTCTTGCGAGATCTCCATCGTCGATGCCAATGGCAATTGGATTCAGATGATGAACACCATCCAGTCCGGTGGTATTCCGGGCATGGCCGTAGACGGCGTTTTCATGATGGGCTCGCATGAGCAAACCGCGATGAACGCGCACTTCTCCAATTTCCGAATACCCGGCGCACGCATGCGCAACATTTTGGGCAACACCTTAGTGCTCAAGGATGGAGCGCCCTGGCTCGCTCTTGGCACACCGGGCAATGTCTATGCCACCGTCGCCCAGATGCTGGTGCATGTACTCGATTTCGGCATGGACCCGCAGTCTGCTTCCAATGCTCCCCGCATGCTGCCGCTCGAAGACGATTACACGCTCTACGTCGAGTCACGCCTCGCGCCTGAAACCGTAACCGATCTGACCGCCATGGGGCTTCTGCTTGGCCCCATGCCGCAATGGGACTGGAACCAGGGCTCGTTCCAAATGTGCTGGCGCCATAACGACCACCTCCGGGCCGGGGCGGACTTCCGGCGGACAGGCAGCGCGGAGGCGATTTGATCACGCGTAGATCATAGAAGTGACATGCCAAGCCTAGTCAAACGGGAGGCACGTAGAGGTTCTCACTTTCACTCACAAATTTGCCAAACAAGGGCTCTCGGTTCGCCGCCCAGAGCGTTTTGTAGGCCAGATGAGGAGCCTCCTTTCCAACACCCGAGACGGTCGACCTATTTCCGCCGTTCGATCCACTCCATCGTCTGCCCGAAAGCAGAATCAGCGGATCATGGATCCTGCTGAGGGCCCAGTTGCAGCCGCTCAATGGCGCCATTGTAAGTGGTCTTCATCGCCAGAGCAGCCGCTTGTTCGTAGGCGATGTACTCGGGTGTGGAGATCGCCGCCATATACGCATCGCGGGAGTGCGAGGGGAGCCGACCAAGGATCGCTGCAAAGATCAGGAACGTATTTTCCGCATAGGTTTCAGAAAGGCCGATCTGCCTATGCTCTTCCATCCACGCAGTGGCGTTATCAGGACCGACATAGGGTTCGGCAGCCAAATACATGGCCTGCAGGTAACCCTCCACTAGCGTTTCGGCGACATCCGACGTGCCGTATTGTTCAAACAGGCCCATGGCGGTGTCGACAAGCTCTGCTGGCAGGCTTGCTACCTCTGCTTGTAGCGCCGCCCGCTGTTCAGGATCATCCAATTGCATGGCTAATAGCTGATCGCTGATACGGTCGCGGTGCTGACGCAGGTCAGAGTCGTTGAAATCCAGGATCGTATCAATAGCTTCAGGAGGAAGGTTCTTTGTGAGCAGCTCTGTGTACTCCTGTTGCAGGATATCCGCATGGAAGGCGTGGTTCACCGCGCTCCGCCACACTTCGACCGCCTCGGGCGTAAAGCCGAACTCCGTGGTGGTAATGGGCAAGAAGTCTTCGCGCAGGCGATCAATAGCAGCAACGTTGCCATCATGCTCAAGGATGCGCGCGACGCGTTCGTCGGCGGCGGAAGCAAGGCCCGGATCCAGCAGCATTGCCGCAAGAATAAGCTGTACTATAAGCCGTGCGATCCTGTTCGCCGATCCAGTCACGATATCCCCCATAGAATTGTTTCAACAGGCCGTGCTCGTGCAGCCTCACCAGCTGTGGGACTTTTATCGCGCGGCAACTCTTGGTGAAAGTTCTCCGACCAGGATTGCGCAGAGTCGCTGCCTACTGGCTTAGCCAACCCCGACGCCGTTTTGCGCCTGCGAGCATCGCATCAACTGGATGATCGTCAGCTGGTACCTGCCAGTTCGCTCCCCAGGCCACATACGCCGGCACCGCTGCTTGAAAGCGCAGACATCGCGCATAGTATCTGCCTTATATCTAGGAGGATGATCATGTCGGATGGGATTGCTTTCGGCGACGGTCCGGCACGATTCCGAGGGTCGATCGTCGACGGGCTGTAATGGTGGGAGTCAGCCGGGAGCGATCCGATAGATCATTCCGCTTCCAGTTGTCGGCTGACCGGCGATCCGCCTCGCAAAGGACTTCAAGCACAGTAAAATGGAGTTACTGGCGGCGCCGCTTGAAGCGCCTACTGAACGAGCGTAATCCGTTGTTGGCCGCCTCCTGGTAAGCGAGTTTTCATCCATCAAGCAGAATCATACTCAATATGCAGAAGCGCTCCTTACTGCGGGATGGCACGCGGACTGCTCTGAGGATGAAAATGGGCATCACTCAGGACTTTTCCTGACCACTTAAGCCGCACTCAGCGCCAGCACCCGAAAGTACAACTGTCATTTGACCACACCCGTTTCGAGCTTGGGAGCGCCCGCTCAACCGCCCCGAAGAAGTATGGGTGCTGCATTCATCGCAGCGCCTGGCGAGCCCCAAGGCTGCAAGCTTTGTTCGGTTCCTGGCCGATCGGTTTTCCAACGGATCGCTTGAGGTTTGACGGTCGCCAGCCGTCCTGCTGCGGAAAGCTCACCCATCATCTGACCGATAGGTCACGATTCCGGATGTGGAGCGACAAGTAAAAACCCCGGCTTCTGGTGGAAACCGGGGTTACTGTCTGGAGGGTACAGGCAGGTAATCCTGCGTCGAGCAAACGAGCCTTGTGCCAATACGGTTCCTTAGGGAACTCGGCGGCTTTTCGATTGTTCTCCCATGCATCTTACCTCGGAGGATAAACAGATGAAGAAGTTTGCACCAATCGCGCTGGTCCTTGTCAGTGCCATGTCGCTTACGGCCTGCACGACCACGGAGAAAACCGTCACAGGCGCTGCCGTTGGTGGCGTTGCCGGCGCGGCTGTTGGTGGTGCTGTGGGTGGCTATGGTGGCGCAGTTGTGGGCGGCGGCGTGGGCGCAGCCACGGGCGCCGTGATCGGTAGCCGCAGCTGATCTCACCGAAGTTTCGGTTATTTGTCAAAGGGCCCGGCACACGCCGGGCTCTTCCTTTTTGCAGGGACTGATCGGTCAATATTTATCATGCGCTAAGAAAACTATTGCCAAGCCCGCACCGTCCAGGGTCCTGCCGCGCCGGCAGAACCCCGGTCAGCAATATCATGCACCTTGGGCCGAAACCCGCAGGTAGTCGCCGGCACTGCCTTGCGTCACATCGCGCCAGTCCGCGCCAGCGAACTCGGCCGGAAGCTGGATGCCCGCGCCATGGCCAGGAGACAAATCGGCCGCAACGAGGAGGCGCACGCCTTTGTGCTCGCGCAGGAACGCAATGGTTCGCTCGCCTAGATTGAGCTTGCGATAGCTTCCTTGCGTGAATAGCGCCGCATGCTCCTGCCGGAAGCGGAGTAGATTGCGCGTAAGCACGAGTTTTTCGTCGCCCTGATCTGGCGCGCCGAGGCGCTGCTGCAACTCGTCGAAATGGACGGGCCGGCGATTGTCGGGATCGACAAAGCTTTGCTCCCAATCCTCGGCGCCGCGATAGATATCCGGTACACCCGGGCTCGTCAGCTTGAGCGCAACCTGGATCAGCGCCTTGCGAATGCCGATCTTGGCTAGCTCCTGCCGATCCTCTTCGAACCGTTTCATAAAGGCCCCATCGGCTAGCGCTCGGTCGATCAGCGCAAAGACCGCGTTCTCATATTGACTGTTGTTGACGCCCCAGTCGCTGCGCTCGCGCGCCTCGCGCAGTGATTTCTCCATAGCCGCCTTGAGGCGATCAGCCAGGTCGCTGCTGTCGCCCTTGATCGGCCAGCCGCCATGCAGCAGCTGGAAAAACAGATAAAGGTCATTGGGGTGAATGCCCTCGGGCCTGAGCATGTCGCGCCACTGCCGCACGGCCTTGTCCCAAAGCTCGGGGCAATCGGCGATGGCGCTGATCATGGCGCGGGTGTCCTCGCCGCGCTTGGTGTCGTGCGTGGAAGTCCCCAAAAGGCAGAGCGGATGGGTGGCGAGACGGCGTTGGTTGGCGTCGTGGAAGGCGTCGATGTCGAGCCAGAAGCGGTCGGGATGCGCGCCCACTTCGTTGAGCGACACAAGCCGATTGAAGCGATAAAGCGCCGTGTCTTCGAGCCCCTTGGCCATCACCGGCCCGGTATATTGCTGGAAACGCCCCAATGCCTTGGCGATGAGCTTGGGGTCATATTCCGGCCCCAGCGTGCCCAAGAGAAGGTTCTCGAGGAAGTCGAATTGCGCCGTCGGATAATGGCCCCGGTATTGCCGCGCGCGTCCGATCGCCAGCTTGAGTTCGCGCGCGTCGCGTTCAGTCACGCCAGTGTTGTCGATATAGGTGCGATAGACCTCCAGATGCGCGATGATCTCCCGCGCTGCCTTGCGGAGGCCGTTGCGGCTGATGTCGCGCGTAGCGGGCACGGACCAGGCCAGTTCCGCCAGATGCTCGGAGAGCCCAGTCAGTTCCGCCGCAAGCTCATGCTCCATCACGCGCAGCTTGCACTGGTAGGCTTCCTCATGCGGCTCGCGCATGGGGCCGACGAAATCCCGATACGTTCTGGTTACCTGTTCTTCGCCCGCCGGATTGGTCAGCAGCCGCGTCAGCTGCGCGCCGAATTCATATCCGGTCGTGCCATCGACCGGCCAATCCGCACGCAGTGGCTCATGCGGCGCCAGGATTTTTTCGATCGCCAGATAGATCGGGCGCGGCGACTTGGCCTTGAGCTGCTTGAGATATTCGGTTGGATCGAGCAGGCCATCCACATGGTCGATGCGCAAGCCATCAACCAGGCCTTCCTTGATCAGCGCGAAAATCACCTGGTGCGCATGGTCGAACACTTCGGGCCGATCAATCGTGATGCCGCCCAGCTCGCTGTTTATGAAGAAGCGGCGATAATTGATCTCGTCATGCGCTGTGGGGAAGTGGAACAGCCGCCAATGCTGGTTTTCGATCACCGAATCCAGCGCTGCCCAGCTGGTCGGCTCGCCCTTGTTGCCATTGAGCGCCGCCACCGCTGCTTCGGGCGATCCGTAACGATCCAGTATCTCGTTTTCGTCCTCTGGCCGGATGGGCAGCTTCTCCTTACCATAGGCCCAGATCGCTATCCCATCCTTGTCGGCACGCAGCTCAAGCTGGCCATCATGGAGCGCCTCGGCATAGCTCGAGCCTAAGAACGGCACCATGAGCTTGCCATGCAGATCAGGCCGGGCAGGGGTCCAGTTGATGTCGAACCAGTCGGCATATTGGCTCCCCGCCCCATGCTTGAGCACGTCGAGCCACAGCCAGTTCTCCGATCCGCCCACGCCCATATGATTGGGCACAAAATCGAGGATCACCCCCAGCCCCGCCTCGCGCAGCGCACCCACCAGCGCCCGAAAAGCCTCGATCGTGCCGAGCTCGGGATTGATCAGCGTGTGGTCCACCGTGTCATAGCCATGGGTGCTGCCCGGCTGCGCCTTGAGGATGGGGGACAGATAGGCGTGGCTGATTCCCAGATCGGCGATATAGGGCACCAGGGCCCGCGCATGCTCGAAGGTGAAATCCTTGTTCAGTTGAAAGCGGTAGGTGGCGCGCAGATCGGTCATGTCAGCAAGGGTCTCCAAGCGGTGTGATCTAACGAAAGGCACCGCTTTGGGTTGCGCATGCCACCCGTACGATAATCATCGCCACCATTGCGCTGCGCCCCAATCTGTTCCAGCCTGAGCCCGTCCGGAATCATCAAGGCTTCCCCATGCTCCTTCTTATCTTGCTGGTGCTCGTGCTTTTGATGGTCCAGGCGTTTTTGCCCGGCAAGTTCCTGGCCGACCAGATCGGCTCCAAGGGGCAGATGGGCCCGCGCGACAATCTGCCCGAACCCTCGATCGAGCTATCCCGCGCCCGCCGCGCCTTGGCGAATCTGCAGGAAACCCTGCCGATCTTTCTCACCCTCGCCATCCTCAGCATTGTTTACGACGCGCAGAGCTGGCTCTCGCTGGCCGGCGCGACACTTTATTTCCTTGCCCGCATTGCCCATCTCATCTGCTATCTGCGCGCACTTTCCCCCTGGCGCTCCTATAGCTTTGGCGTGAGCCTGATCGGGCTCATCCTCATGGCGATCCCGCTTCTTGCTCACATCTGGGCGTAAGGCGCGTGAAGGCTCTTGCGAAATCGTCGCGCAGCCTTTAGACAAGCCCTCGCCTGAAGGGGTTTAGCTCAGTTGGTAGAGCATCGGTCTCCAAAACCGAGGGTCGTGGGTTCGAGTCCCCCAGCCCCTGCCAGGCACAATCACCGATATCGCTGATCTGCCCGGGTCATGGCCGCTCTGCCTGGCCCTGTTTCCGCTCGCCCGATCACGAAAATATTGTTGCATTCTCGTGCGTTAAGCCGGGATCAAAGTTCCTCGTTCGTGCGTTGTTCCGCCATCAAAAACAACAGCAGCGTTCCCGTGGGTCCGCAACGATAATGACACTTTCCGAAGCCGAAAGGCACCTCACCAATTCCCGAAACAAGCTGGCCTCCTATGGCGAACTTGCGGCCAGCACCAAGCGCGAGAAGACCCTCGAAGCCATTCGGGAGGAAATCGTGCGCCTTGAAATCATCGCGCAAAACCTGCCCAGCCGCGCCACCAAGATTCACCGCCTGATCCAGGCCTGGCGGCGCTGCCATGCCGCGCTTTGGCTGTCCTGATCGTGCGGGCGGCTTCTTCGAAATTGCTAGCTCATAATGGCAACTGAATCGCCCTTGGGCTGTTGATACGAGTTGGAGTGTCTTTCGGCGTGTATCAGGGGCCTAGCCGTGAATTTCATGGACAGCAGCGATCAGCGACACACAGCGCCGACCTGTTGCTACATTGTCGTAGAAATCACCGGCACGTGGTGGATCGACATAGAAGGCAAGCCTTTCGGTCCCTGCGAGGATCGGGAGGATGCCATCACCTGCGCCTTCAAGCTGATCGAAATGTTCGGCGACCGCACCCGGCCGGCGGCTGTTTATGCACCCGATGAGAATGGCCGAACGCGGCTGATCTGGAAGGGGCAGCTCGAGGAAGACGCCTGACCCCTTAGGCAATCAAGCGAGATTAACATGAGCAGTGCTGAAAACGAATTCACTGGCCTTTGGCTGCACGATGGCGACCAGCGCGGCAAGGACTTCACCCATTCGGCGGCGCATTACGACCATCCGGAAAGCGAAGGCAATCCATCAACAAAATTGCGGCACGCCTATGTGGAGCAGGCGGGCCGCAAGGTGGGCGTCTGGGTGCCCGCTCATTGGGACGAGCAGCAGGTCACCGAGGCGCTGGAAACCAATTGGTAGCAAGCCCTCCTTTCAGGCGGACCCTTTGAGCGGCAAGTCAATATCCTTTTGCACTTCGGCCTCGAGCTCGTCATGCGCCTGGCTGCCGTTCTTGGTGCCCATGGAGCGGATTTTCTGCTCGATCTTGGCGGCTTCTTCCTCGTCCAGTTCAGGTGCACGACCGGTGTCGTCGGGAATGCCGGCGCCCGTCTGCGCAATGGTTTCGCCCTTGGGGCGGTCATTCAGTCCGGTGGTCAGCTTGCTTGTGGTCATGTCACGATCTCGCTCTCAGGTTGAGATACTCAGGATGTGGCTTTCAAAAGCCACATAGTCGCCCTCGATCTGCGTTGCGTCATCAACAATGGTTCGCTCGCCACTGATGCGCAGATAGCCTTCCTCGATCACCTGCTCAATGATCTGGTCGAGCTCCCGCTCGTCGGAAAAGCCGATCCGCGTGCCGTCGCTGGTCGTGAGTTGATAATCTGGCATGTTCTAAACCTTGCGCTATTTGGATCCGGCATTGTCGCCGGCTTGTTGGCTGCTGGCTTGCCCGTCCGCCGCGGGATCATTCCCTGGCGGCCTCTTTCGTAGCTTAACCGGCCTTTGTGCGCCGAAATCAGCAACAGGGCTCTTGTCCGGATCCTCGTCGTCAACGGCCGGGTCTGCGGATCTGGGTGCCATAGCGGGCTTCTAGTCGTAGGTGTCTTCGTTTGCTCCGGCCGAATTGGGGCCATCAGCGCCGGGCAGATCCTCACTCTGCTGTTGGTCATTGCGCCCCTGATCCTTGGAGCGGGCAGGGCTGCGATCCTGTTCCTTGCTTGGCTCTGGCTTGGCGCTCTTTTGTTGTTGCTGGTTCATAAGCTCTCTCCATGCTTTGCCGGGGTGAACGCCCCGCGCGCCGCAGAGGTCCATCACAAAACGCGAATTCCAGTCTGTGGGAGCGCTAAGCGGCGCAATCTGGCACACAGTGCCAGACACCCGCGACCGACAAGACCGGGTGAAATATTGGCACCTTGTTTGAAAACGAAAATCAGCTCGTGGAATCGTACAGCAACTCGGTGCCGTTTTGCGGCTCGTCGAGTGAGACACGGGCGTGCCGCCCAGCCTTGAAATCCAGCTTGGCTGATCGGATCGCTGCCTCTGTAGCAACCTGCCTCGAGACGAACGGTCCCAATCTGTCCGCCGCCTCCCTGATCCACCAGCGGCCGGAACTTGTTGTCACAACATAATCCTTACACTGCATCAGACCGCTCCTATTGCCAACTGGCCGCGCAAACGAGGAGAACTGAAAGCAGTTGCGGCGGTAACCTGAGTTATCTGGGGCTGTGTCGCTCCTGTCCCATCCCAAACTCGCTCGCCACCCACACTCCTCCCGCGTCCCGGCGCCTTCTCACCCCGCCGCGCACAACAGGAGGGTATTGGATCAAATCGCAAGACAGCCCTGGTGAGCGATGTGGCGGATGCCCGATGAAGCTTGGGCAGCATGGTCCCCCACCCCAATCGTCATCCTCGGGCCTGACCCGAGGACACTACACTTACAGAGTACGGGTCAAGCGCAGAGCCCTCGGCTCAAGGCCGAGGGTGACGAGCGGTGGATGAGCTGCATTGTGTCTATGGCTCGAGACAAGGAATCAACGTCCCAGCCCCACTACCCCTTCGGGCTTGAAACGACGGGCACTCTCCACCCGTCACGCGTAACCATAGGCTTACAGATCAAGTTCGAAACCAGCGCTGGTGAGCGATGTAACTGACGTCCGATGAAGCCCCTCGGGCAAGATGGTCCCACACCCCCAATCGTCATCCTCGGGCCTGACCCGAGACACTGCACCTACAGAGCACGGGTCAAGCGCAGAGCCCTGGCTCAAGGCCGAGGGGTAACGAGCGCCAAGCGGGCAGCATGGTGCCTACGGATCAAGCCAAGCAACCATCGGCTCAATCCCCAGCCCCTCCCTCCCACCGGCGCCTCCCTCGGACTTGATCCGAGGGTCACTAGCAACACGGCACAAGGCACGAGCGATCAAGTCCAAGAATGACCCTCTAGAAGGTCAGGCACCCTCCCGACCGACTCCCGAAAGCGTCACCAGTCTCCAGAAGCCGCCCGATCACCGGAACACGAAATGTTGCTGTCCAAACACCTGCGGCGGCTCATAGCGCGGCAGATTATCAAACCGCCGCTGCAGCTGGAGATTGTTTATTGCGTCGCGATTGGCGCGAAGCTCCAGCTCATACTGACGGCGGCGGGAATCCTGCTCCACTTCCTGCTGCAGGCACTGAACGCGTTCGGCGTTGGCCCGGATCGCTTCGGCGGTGTCTCCCGGCACTGATGTGGGGCAGGCCGCACTGGCCACAGTGGACAAGCCTGCAAGGGACACAAGAACGAGAAAGGGGAGCTTGAACATGGGCGGTTCTCCGGGCAGCCAAGAGATGCTCCCCGGACCCGGCATATTCAAGGCGTTCACACCTTATTCAGCAGCAATGGGTGTGCGATGGGTGTGGCGCGACTTGAGGCGGTTGAGCTGGTGGGCAGCATGCGCCAACAACGCGGTGCGCACCTGATTGGATGCAACATGGCCGCAATCGGCCTTGACCTTGAGATCAAGGTTGTAGCGGCTCAGATTGCCCATGAAACGCTCTTCGATGCCCACGCGCACCACGCCGGTGATCCGCCCGGCAATCTCCTTGTGCGGCCCATAATAGCGGACCTCACAGGCTTTGACCTCGAATGATCGATCTTCGAAACTCATGGCCACCCCTCCGCGCCACTTTTTCGTCTCATTTGGATCAGACGGCAAAGCGGGATTCGAATCAAGCCAGAATCTTCGGCCTGTGCACCAATCGTTAAGAATTTGATTCGCCGCACAAGCGATGTGTTGCAAAGTCGGGGGAGCAAGCCTGTTGCAATTGGCGCGGAGTTTCTCTAGATACGCAGTCTCCAGCCGTGCGGGATTCCTGCGCGGCCTTTGGTTTTGCACCAAATCGACCAAGAGTAGAACAGCTTATGGCCCGTACGAACCCGATTCAGTTCCTGCAGCAGGTTCGGCAGGAAACATCCAAGGTCACCTGGCCGAACCGCAATGAAGTGCTGATCTCCACGATCATGGTGCTTGTGCTGGTTGCCTTTGCGAGCGTGTTCTTCCTTTTGGCAGACCAGCTGATTTCGTTTCTGGTCGGTTTGATGCTGTCGATCCGCGCTTAGGATCAAACAAAAAGAGTGGGAGCGGCGACGCGGCATGGCCAAACGCTGGTATATTGTTCAGGCTTATTCGAACTTCGAGCGCAAGGTGGCGGAAGATATTCGCCAGAAGGTTGCTCAGAAGAAGCTTGAGCATCTGTTCGAAGACGTGATCGTGCCGACTGAAAAGGTCGTCGAGATCCGCCGCGGCCGCAAGGTCGATGCCGAACGCAAATTTTTTCCGGGCTATGTCCTGGTCAAGATGGACATGACCGACGAGGCGTTCCACCTGATCAAGAATACGCCCAAGGTCACTGGTTTCCTGGGTTCGGACAACAAGCCGATGCCGATCTCGGAAAAGGAAGCCATGGGCATCCTGCAGCAGGTGCAGGAAGGTGTGGAGCATCCCAAGCCTTCCGTCTCGTTCGAAGTGGGCGAGAACGTGCGCGTGTCCGACGGTCCCTTCGCCAGCTTCAATGGCGTGGTGGAAGAAGTCGACGAAGAACGCGCCCGCCTCAAGGTGGAAGTGTCGATTTTCGGGCGTCCCACTCCGGTGGAGCTCGAATACGGTCAGGTCGAAAAGGTCTGATCCCAGCGCTCGGCGTCAGCCGAGTCGCACTAGCCTTTTGGCGTAAGCCAAAAGCGCACCAGCCTTCGGGCTGAAACCGTGGGAGAGCAGGGCGCATGCCAATGCCCATCAGCCTCGCACCACGGCGTCAAACGCCTGCCCCTGGCAGGCACTAGAAAGGACGAAAAATGGCAAAGAAAATCGTTGGCTACGTAAAGCTGCAGGTGCCCGCGGGCTCCGCAACGCCTTCCCCGCCAATCGGCCCGGCTCTGGGTCAGCGCGGCCTGAACATCATGGAATTCTGCAAGGCGTTCAACGCTGCCACGCAGGAAATGGAAAAGGGTTCGCCCATTCCAGTCGTGATTACCGCTTATGCCGACAAGAGCTTCACCTTCGAGATGAAGCAGCCGCCGGTGACCTACTTCATCAAGAAGGCCGTGAACCTGAAGTCCGGCTCCAAGCTTCCGGGCAAGGAATCGGCTGGCACGATCACCGTGGCGCAGCTGCGTGAAATCGCCGAAAAGAAGATGAAGGATCTCAACGCTGACAATGTCGACGCTGCTGTGTCGATGATTGCCGGTTCTGCCCGTTCCATGGGCATTCAGGTCGAGGGCTAAAAGAATGGCAAAAGTCGGTAAGAAGATCGCCAAGGCCCGCGAAGGCATCGATCGCAACAAGCTCTACAAGCTTGATGAAGCCCTCAAGATGGTTCGTGAACGCGCCTCGGCCAAGTTCGACGAAACCATCGAGATCGCCATCAATCTCGGCGTTGACCCCCGCCACGCCGACCAGATGGTCCGCGGCGTCGTGAACCTGCCCAACGGCACCGGCAAGACCGTGCGCGTTGCCGTGTTCGCCCGTGGCGACAAGGCCGAGGAAGCCCGCAAGGCTGGTGCCGATGTTGTTGGCGCCGAAGACCTGATGGAGCAGATCCAGGGCGGCAAGATCGATTTCGATCGCTGCATTGCCACTCCGGACATGATGCCGATCGTTGGTCGCCTCGGTAAGATCCTGGGCCCACGTAACCTGATGCCAAACCCCAAGGTTGGTACGGTTACCCCTGACGTTGCCGGTGCCGTTAAGTCGGCCAAGGGCGGCGCCGTTGAATACCGCGTCGAAAAGGCCGGTATCCTCCATGCTGGTGTAGGCAAGGTTTCCTTCTCCGAAGAAGCCCTGCTGCAGAACATCAAGGCATTCACCGAGGCCGTGGTTCGCTCCAAGCCAGCCGGCGCCAAGGGCACCTATGTCAAGCGCGTCGCTGTGTCCTCCACCATGGGCCCGGGCGTGCACGTCGAGCCAGCTTCGGCTCTCTAGGCTGAGCTGAGCCTGTCGCCCACCGTCCTTGCCCGGCTTGTCCGGGCAAGCGAGCGGGGGGAGATTGGGGATTGGTTTTGACTGATACCCCGGCTAAACACCCAGTTTCGGGGGATACGTCCCTCGAAATGCTAACAGTCTGTTAGCATTAAGTCCTGTCCGAGACTGCCGGTGCCAACCGATTTGGGTTGGCTTAATGCCTTTGCGGCGCCTGCATAGATGGGGTGAAGACCGCGATTTTTCCGCCCGAAAGGGCAGGGTGCTCACGGTTCGAACCAGGCCAGTTGCCCTTCTTGGGCAGCACGGTTGACAGGCATGTAACCGTTGCTCCTCCTTCCTTCCCGAAGGATCAGGAGGGCAGCAATTGGCAATGGCACGGCACTTTAACTTGTCGTGCTAAATGTGGAGACTAGCAGTGGAAAGAGCGGAAAAGCGTGAGCTTGTCGCATCGCTTCAGTCAGCCCTCGGGGCCGCTGGATCGATCGTCCTTGCGCAGAATAGCGGTCTGACCGTGGCCAATCTGGAGTCGCTTCGCCGTGAGGTGAAGAGCGCCGGTGGTCACGTCAAGATCGCTAAAAACCGTCTTGCCAAGCTTGCTCTGAAAGACACCAACCACGCCGACATCTCGGACCTGTTCACAGGCCCGATCGTCATCGCCTACGCGGAAGACCCCATGACTGCGCCGAAGATCGCGCAGAAGTTCGCTGACAGGAACGCCAAGTATGTCGTTCTTGGTGGCGTCATGGGCAAGACCGCTCTGGACGCGAACAGCGTCAAGGCCTTGTCGACCATGCCGTCGCTCGATGAACTGCGCGCAACGCTCGCCGGGATGCTCAAGCAGCCCGCAACGCGTATCGCGTCGGTCGTCGTCGCGCCTGCTGGTGGTATCGCGCGCGTGTTGGCCGCACATGCGGAAAAGAGCAACGAAGCAGCGTAACCCCTTGGTTCCCCATGGAACCGGTTTGAACCAAACACCATACAAGAGAGATTTATCAAATGGCTGATCTCGCCAAGATCGTAGACGACCTGTCTGCCCTGACCGTTCTGGAAGCTTCCGAACTGTCCAAGATGCTGGAAGAAAAGTGGGGCGTTTCCGCCGCTGCTCCAGTTGCTGTTGCTGCCGCTGCTGGCGGTGGCGCTGCTGCTCCTGCTGCTGAAGAAAAGACCGAATTTGACGTGGTTCTCGCCTCCTTCGGCGACAACAAGATCAACGTCATCAAGGAAGTCCGTGCCATCACCGGCCTGGGCCTCGGCGAAGCCAAGGCTCTGGTTGAGGCTGCACCAAAGGCCCTCAAGGAAGGCGTGTCCAAGGCTGAGGCCGAAGACATCCAGAAGAAGCTGGAAGCTGCCGGCGCAAAGGTCGAACTCAAGTAATCTCATTTACTTGACTTGAAATGTGCGAGGTGGCGCGCTATGTGCCATCTCGCATTCTCGTTTACACGAGAAGATTCGCCGGGCCGATTGGATGGGTCGCAGGCACCAATTTGCGGAACATATGACGATTTCGATGTCTAAGGCACGCTGACGTCCATTGGACCTCATGGTTTTTCGACCATGGGGTGTTTGACGTTTCTGAGCCGACGCTGCCCTTGGCTGGGGTGGTGCCAGAGATATCGCTAGCCTCACTAACGAGACCAAGAAAGGCAAATATCCCGAGACCCGACGGCTGATAGTCGGATTTTTGGATATCTGCCTCCGAGACAAATCGCAAAGAAACAGGAGCTTTCATGGCTACCACGTTCAACGGCCGCCGCAAGGTACGCAAGTCCTTCGGTTCCATTCGCGAAGTCACGGAGATGCCCAACCTGATCGAGGTCCAGAAGGCCTCCTATGATCAGTTCCTCATGGTGGACGAGCCCAAAGGTGGCCGTCCCGATGAAGGGCTTCAATCCGTCTTCCGTTCGGTTTTCCCGATCACCGACTTTTCGAACACGGCATCTCTTGAATTCGTGAAGTACGAGTTCGAGCAGCCCAAGTACGACATCGACGAGTGCCGTGCGCGCGACATCACGTTCGCTGCCCCGCTTAAGGTGACGCTGCGGCTGATCGTGTTTGAAGTGGACGAGGAAACCGGCGCCCGCTCTGTCAAGGACATCAAGGAGCAGGACGTATACATGGGCGACATGCCCTTCATGACGTCGAACGGCACCTTCATCGTCAACGGCACCGAGCGCGTCATCGTCTCGCAGATGCACCGCTCGCCTGGCGTGTTCTTTGACCACGACAAGGGCAAGACCCACTCGTCTGGCAAGCTGTTGTTTGCCGGCCGTATTATTCCGTACCGCGGTTCCTGGCTGGACATCGAGTTTGACGCCAAGGACATCGTCTATGCGCGTATCGATCGTCGCCGCAAAATCCCGGTTACCTCGCTGCTCAAGGCGCTTGGAATGGATGCCGAAGAGATCCTTCGCACCTACTACAACACGTTGCAGTACGAGAAGACCGAGAAGGGCTGGCGCGTCCCCTACGATGCAGAGAAGTGGAAGGGCGCGAAGCCATCCTACGACCTGATCGATGCCAAGACCGGCGACGTGATTCACGAAGCTGGCAAGAAGCTCTCCGCTCGCCAGGCCAAGAAGCTTGCCGAGAACGGCTTGACGCACCTGCTTGCGGTCGATGAAGACCTATATGGCATGTACGTGGCCGAAGACCTGATCAACATGAAGACCGGTGAGGTCTACATGGAGGCAGGTGACGAGCTTGACGAGAAGTCGCTCGCTCGCATGCTCGAGTTGGGCTTTGACGAGCTGCCGATCCTCGACATCGACCACATCACTATTGGCGCCTATATCCGCAACACGCTGGCCGTGGACAAGAACGAGACGCGTGAAGACGCCTTGTTTGACATCTATCGCGTGATGCGTCCGGGCGAGCCGCCAACCGTCGACACTGCCGAAGCCATGTTCCAGTCGCTGTTCTTTGACAGCGAACGCTATGACCTTTCCGCCGTCGGTCGCGTCAAGATGAACATGCGCCTTGAGCTCGATGCGCCTGACACCATGCGCACCCTGCGCAAGGAAGACATTGTTGAAGTCGTCCGCACGCTGGTCGATCTTCGCGATGGCCGCGGCGAAATCGACGACATCGACAACCTCGGCAACCGTCGCGTTCGCTCCGTGGGCGAACTCATGGAGAACTCCTATCGCCTTGGCCTGCTCCGCATGGAACGCGCCATTAAGGAGCGCATGAGCTCGGTCGAGATCGACACCGTGATGCCGCAGGACCTGATCAACGCCAAGCCGGCTGCTGCCGCGGTGCGTGAGTTCTTTGGTTCTTCGCAGCTGTCGCAGTTCATGGACCAGACCAACCCGCTTTCGGAAATCACCCACAAGCGTCGTTTGTCAGCGCTTGGACCTGGTGGTCTTACCCGTGAGCGTGCAGGCTTTGAAGTCCGTGACGTGCATCCGACGCACTACGGTCGTATCTGCCCGATCGAGACACCGGAAGGCCCGAACATCGGCCTTATCAACTCGCTCTCGACTTTCGCCCGCGTCAACAAGTACGGCTTCATCGAGACGCCATATCGCAAGATCGTCGATGGCAAGCTGACCGACGAAGTGGTTTACCTCTCCGCCATGGAAGAGGCCAAGCACTACGTCGCCCAGGCGAACGTTCAGTTCACCGAAACTGGTGAGCTGGCCGATGATCTGGTGGTTGCTCGCCACGCTGGCGACAACGGCCTGACGCCCAAGGAAAACGTCGACCTTATGGACGTTTCCCCCAAGCAGATGGTGTCGGTTGCCGCCTCGCTGATCCCGTTCCTTGAGAACGACGACGCTAACCGCGCTCTGATGGGCTCCAACATGCAGCGTCAGGCTGTGCCACTGCTGCGCGCCCATGCACCCTATGTCGGTACCGGCATGGAAGCTGTTGTGGCTCGTGACTCGGGCGCCGCTATCGTTGCAAAGCGCAAGGGTATCGTCGATCAGGTGGACGCAACGCGTATCGTTATTCGGGCCACCGAAGAAACCGATGCGTCCAAGTCCGGCGTGGACATCTACAATCTGATGAAGTTCCAGCGGTCGAACCAGTCGACCTGCATCAACCAGCGTCCGCTGGTTGTGGTTGGCGACCATGTCAACCAGGGCGACATCATTGCCGATGGTCCCTCGACCGAACTGGGCGATCTCGCTCTTGGCCGCAACGTGCTCGTCGCGTTCATGCCTTGGAACGGCTACAACTTCGAAGACTCCATCCTTCTGAGCGAGAAGATCGCAATGCAGGACGTCTTCACCTCGATCCATATCGAGGAATATGAAGTGATGGCTCGCGACACCAAGCTTGGGCCCGAGGAAATCACGCGCGACATTCCAAACGTTTCGGAAGAAGCGCTCAAGAACCTCGACGAAGCTGGCATCGTTCATATCGGCGCCGAAGTGATGCCGGGCGATATCCTGGTCGGCAAGATCACCCCCAAGGGTGAATCGCCGATGACGCCGGAAGAAAAGCTCCTCCGCGCCATCTTCGGCGAAAAGGCATCCGACGTTCGTGACACCTCCCTGCGCGTGCCGCCGGGCGATGCTGGTACTGTTGTTGAAGTGCGCGTGTTCAACCGCCACGGCATCGACAAGGACGAGCGTGCCATGGCTATCGAACGCGAGGAAATCGAGCGCCTTGCCAAGGACCGTGACGACGAGCAGTCAATCCTGGACCGCAACGTTTATGCGCGTCTCAAGGAAATGCTGTTCGGCAAGGCGGCTACGGCGGGCCCGAAGGGCTATGTCGTGGGCACCAAGCTCAACGACCAGATGTTCGAGGCTCAGCCTCGTTCGAAGTGGTGGCAGTTCGCGGTTGATGACGACAAGGTCATGACCGAGATGGAAGCGCTTCATGCTCAGTATGAAGAAAGCCGCCGCCTGCTTGAGCAGCGGTTCATCGACAAGGTCGACAAGCTGCAGCGCGGTGACGAACTTCCGCCGGGCGTAATGAAGATGGTTAAGGTCTTCATTGCAACCAAGCGCAAGATCCAGCCGGGCGACAAGATGGCCGGTCGCCATGGTAACAAGGGTGTGGTTTCCCGCATCGTTCCCGTGGAAGACATGCCGTATCTTGAAGATGGTACGCCAGTCGACATCGTGCTGAACCCCCTGGGCGTGCCATCGCGCATGAACGTGGGCCAGATCCTCGAGACGCACCTGGGCTGGGCTTGCGCCGGCATGGGCAAGAAGATCGACGAGATGGTTCGGGCCTATCAGCGTAATGGCGATCTGACGCCTCTGCGGACCGAAGTGCAGGAGCTGTTTGCCGGTGATGAATCCATCACTGACCTTGATGACGACGGCCTTGTGCGTCTGGGCGAACACCTTTCCAAGGGTGTTTCGATCGCGACGCCCGTGTTCGACGGCGCCAAGGAAGCAGATATCGTCGAGATGCTGGAAAAGGCAGGGCTCAAGGCTTCTGGCCAGTCCACCGTCTATGATGGCCGCTCTGGCGAGCAGTTCGATCGGCAGGTGACTGTTGGGTATATTTATATGCTCAAGCTGGATCACCTGGTGGACAACAAGATCCACGCCCGTTCGATCGGTCCTTACTCTCTGGTTACCCAGCAGCCGCTGGGCGGCAAGGCGCAGTTCGGCGGTCAACGCTTCGGCGAGATGGAAGTGTGGGCTCTGGAAGCCTATGGCGCGGCTTATACGCTCCAGGAAATGCTCACCATCAAGTCGGACGACGTGGCTGGTCGTACAAAGGTCTACGAGTCCATCGTGCGCGGCGACGATACGTTCGAGCCGGGCATCCCCGAGAGCTTCAACGTTCTGGTCAAGGAAATCCGCTCGCTCGGTCTCAATGTCGAACTCGACATGCGTGACCTGGGCGACGATCCGAGCCAGGCCGAAGCGGAGCTCGCACCTCCTCAGGAAGCGGCGGAATAATCCGGCACTTCCAAACCCATTCAACTTCCTTGCCGACCGACAGTTTTGCTGCGGTCTGGCAGGGATAGAGGAGAGAATTGATGAATCATCATTCCCACGTCATGGACCCGTTCAACCCGGCCGTCCCGGTGCAGACTTTCGATCAGATGAAGATCTCGATCGCGAGCCCCGAGAAGATCCTCAGCTGGTCCTATGGCGAGATCAAGAAGCCAGAAACCATCAACTACCGTACGTTCAAGCCTGAACGCGATGGTCTGTTCTGCGCGCGTATCTTTGGACCTGTGAAGGACTATGAGTGCCTGTGCGGCAAGTACAAGCGCATGAAGTTCAAGGGCGTCATCTGCGAAAAGTGCGGTGTGGAAGTCACCCTGTCTCGCGTCCGCCGCGAGCGCATGGGCCACATTGAACTGGCCGCTCCTGTCGCCCACATCTGGTTCCTGAAGTCCCTGCCGAGCCGCATTGCCTTGCTGCTCGACATGACCCTGAAGGACATCGAGCGCATTCTTTATTTTGAGAACTATGTTGTTCTCGATGCTGGCCTCACGCCCTTCACCACCCATGAACTGCTCACCGAAGAGCAGTATTTGGATGCGCAGGACGAGTACGGTGCTGACAGCTTCACCGCCAAGATCGGCGCCGAAGCCATCCGCGACATCTTGCTCGCCCTTGATCTCGAAAAAATCGCGGCCGATCTGCGCGTCGAGATCGCCGAGTCGACCACCGAGCTGAAGCCAAAGAAGCTGGCCAAGCGCCTCAAGATCGTCGAGCAGTTCATTGTTTCGGGCAACAAGCCCGAATGGATGATCATGACCGTTATTCCGGTGATCCCACCGGAACTGCGTCCGCTCGTCCCGCTGGATGGCGGCCGCTTCGCGACCTCTGATCTCAACGACCTTTATCGTCGCGTGATCAACCGCAACAACCGCCTGAAGCGCCTGATCGAGCTGCGCGCTCCGGACATCATCATCCGCAACGAAA
Organism: Devosia submarina; assembly: GCF_003056345.1. Lineage (GTDB taxonomy): Bacteria > Pseudomonadota > Alphaproteobacteria > Rhizobiales > Devosiaceae > Devosia > Devosia submarina. Next base: position 42,141 of record NZ_PYWB01000011.1, read on the forward strand.
AGCGTATGCTGCAGGAAGCTGTGGACGCGCTGTTCGACAACGGCCGGCGTGGCCGCACCATCACCGGTGCCAACAAGCGTCCGCTGAAGTCCTTGTCCGACATGCTCAAGGGCAAGCAAGGCCGGTTCCGCCAGAACCTGCTCGGCAAGCGCGTGGACTATTCGGGCCGCTCGGTTATTACCGTTGGTCCGAACCTCAAGCTGCACCAGTGCGGTCTTCCCAAGAAGATGGCTCTCGAGCTCTTCAAGCCCTTCATCTACTCGCGCCTTGAAGCCAAGGGCTTCAGCTCGACGGTGAAGCAGGCCAAGAAGCTGGTTGAAAAGGAAAAGCCCGAAGTCTGGGATATCCTTGACGAAGTGATCCGTGAGCACCCGGTCCTGCTGAACCGCGCTCCGACGCTGCACCGTCTTGGCATCCAGGCATTCGAGCCCATCCTGATCGAAGGCAAGGCCATCCGTCTCCATCCGCTCGTCTGCTCGGCCTTCAACGCCGACTTCGACGGTGACCAGATGGCCGTGCATGTTCCGCTGTCGCTAGAAGCGCAGTTGGAAGCGCGCGTCCTGATGATGTCGACCAACAACATCCTCCATCCTGCAAACGGCCAGCCGATCATCGTGCCGTCTCAGGACATCGTGCTGGGTCTTTATTACCTGTCGCTGATGAACGAGGGTGAGCCTGGTGAAGGCATGGCGTTCAGCTCCTATGCTGAGCTCGAGCATGCGCTCGACAACAAGATCGTCACGCTGCACACCAAGATCAAAGGTCGTGTGCCTGCCTGGGACGAGAACGGCAATGAAACGACCGAGATCGTGGAAACCACGCCTGGCCGTATGCTGATCGGGCAGATTCTGCCTCGTAATCCGGCCGTGCCGTTCTCGACAGCCAACCAGCTGATGACCAAGAAGATGATCTCCAAGATGATCGACACGGTTTACCGTGGCTGTGGTCAGAAAGAGACCGTGATCTTCTGCGACCGCGTCATGCAGCTTGGTTTCAAGAACGCGTGTGACGCCGGTATTTCGTTCGGCAAGGATGACATGGTCATCCCGCAGTCGAAGTACGACATCGTCGAGGCGACCCGTAAGCAGGTCGAAGAGTTCGAGCAGCAGTACAATGACGGTCTGATCACCCAGGGCGAAAAGTACAACAAGGTTGTCGACGCCTGGGCCAAGTGCGGTGACAAGGTTGCCGAAGAGATGATGGACGCGATCCGCACCGTGCAGATCGACGAGGAGACCGGTCGTCAGAAGCCGATCAACTCGGTTTACATGATGTCTCACTCGGGTGCCCGTGGTTCGCCGGCTCAGATGAAGCAGCTTGCCGGTATGCGCGGCCTGATGGCACGTCCGGACGGCTCGATCATCGAGACTCCGATCACGGCTAACTTCAAGGAAGGCCTCAACGTTCTCGAATACTTCAACTCCACGCACGGTGCTCGTAAGGGTCTCGCGGATACGGCGTTGAAGACCGCGAACTCGGGTTACCTGACCCGCCGTCTCGTGGACGTGGCGCAGGACGCGATCATCGTGTCCGAAGACTGCGGCACCGAACGTGGCCTCACCATGGAGCCAATCGTTGATGCCGGCCAGATCGTTGCTTCGATCGGCCAGCGCGTTCTGGGACGTACGGCTGCGGATGATATCTTCCATCCGCTGACGGGCGATCTGATCGCAGCCAAGGGCACCATGCTTGAAGAAAAGCATGTCGACATCATCGAGGAAGCCCGGATCCAGTCGGTCCGCATCCGCTCGCCGCTGGTTTGCGACATGCGCCAGGGTACCTGCGCGGCCTGCTATGGTCGTGACCTTGCTCGCGGTACGCCCGTGAACATGGGTGAAGCTGTCGGCGTTATTGCCGCGCAGTCGATCGGTGAACCCGGCACGCAGCTCACCATGCGCACGTTCCACATCGGTGGTACAGCTCAGGTGGTCGACAGCTCGTTCCTTGAATCGGGTGCAGAGGGCAAGATTGCCATCCGCAACCCGAACGTGGTTCCGGTTGAAGACGGCAAGCTGGTCGTTATGGCCCGTAATGTTTCGCTTGCCATCCTTGATGCCGAGGGCAAGGAACGCGCCACCCACAAGGTAACGTATGGCTCCAAGCTCTTGGTCAAAGAAGGCGACAGCGTCCGCCGTGGCCAGCGCCTTGCCGAATGGGACCCCTATACCCGTCCGGTTCTGGCCGAGGTCGAGGGCGAGGTCGTGTTCGAGGACCTGGTCGATGGTGCTTCGGTTGCGGAAAACACCGACGAGGCGACTGGCTTCACCAAGCGCGTTGTTATCGACTGGCGCACCAACCAGCGTGGCGAGGGCCTCAAGCCTGCAATCGCCATTGCCCGTGGCGGTGCCGTGCAGAAGGTGGAACGTGGCGGCGACGCCCGTTACCTCCTGTCCGTGGATGCCGTTATTGCAGTCGAGCCAGGCGAGAGGGTCTCGCCCGGTGACGTGCTGGCCCGTATCCCGCTGGAATCGGCCAAGACCAAGGACATCACGGGCGGTCTGCCGCGCGTGGCGGAACTGTTCGAAGCACGTCGTCCCAAGGATCACGCCATCATCGCCGAGATCGATGGTACAATCCGATTCGGTCGCGACTACAAGAACAAGCGCCGCGTGATCATCGAGCCGCATGAGGATGGGGCCGAGCCCGTCGAGTATTTGATCCCCAAGGGCAAGCCGTTCCACCTCCAGGAAGGCGACGCTATCGAAAAGGGCGAATACATCCTCGACGGCAATCCGGCGCCGCATGACATCCTGGCCATCAAGGGCGTGGAAGAGCTTGCTCGTTACCTCGTCAATGAAATCCAGGAGGTCTACCGTCTGCAGGGCGTGTTGATCAACGACAAGCACATCGAGGTGATCGTTCGTCAAATGCTGCAGAAGGTTGAGATCGTGGATCCAGGTGAGTCTGGCCTGCTCAAGGACGAGCAGCTCGACAAGTTGGACTTCGACGAGCTTAACGACGCTCTGGTTGCAGAAGGCAAGAAGCCTGCAACAGCCAACCCGGTGCTGCTGGGCATCACCAAGGCGTCGCTGCAGACCCGCTCGTTCATCTCGGCCGCCTCGTTCCAGGAAACCACGCGCGTCCTTACGGAAGCCGCGGTGTCCGGCAAGGCCGACTTGCTCGAAGGTCTCAAGGAGAACGTCATCGTGGGCCGCCTGATCCCGGCTGGTACCGGCGCTGGCATTTCCTCCGCCAAGATGATCGCTGCCAAGCGCGACGACCTCATCCTGGAAGAGCGTCGCCGCCAGGCCAACACGGTCCAAATTCCGGCGCCTGCTGCGGAATAAGGCTGTTCAATATCAAGACGAGGGGAGGGGGCCGAAAGGCTCCCTTTCTTTTTGTCCAGCCGTCTGGGTTGGAGCCGTTTGTGCAGCGGGCATCCTCCTGGTGTTGCGTGGACGTGCCAAAGCGCCGCCCCGGATGCGGTGATAAGCAGCGTTGATGTGGCGAGGCCCTGCCTCGGAGTAGTTTAGTGTGTGTGAGACAGAGCTTCGCCACATCAGATGGGATTTTAGGCTGATCCCGGCGAGACTCTGGACGAGAGGCGTCAATAGCCCCCACAATCACTTCCGCCGTCCTACGGGGATCGCGACATCCCCGCCCCATCTGCCCCTTCACAAGCCGGTTCGCGCGACCCGCTGGTTAGTGAAGGCAGTGACGGGAGATTAGCGCGAGATGATGGTGGGGGGAGAAGCGGAACATCTATGGTGTGAGTGCCTGAGCGCCAGACCTGCCAAACACGCGATGTCATCCTGGACTTGATCCGGGATCCATCCCGAGATGATGCGGTTGGTCTGGACGGCTCGTTAGGACCGGCTTGCGGCTGGGGTGGGATCTTGAGATGGGCCCCGGTCGCGCTCGGGGGTGACATCGGGGGGATGGTGAGTAACGAGCGGGTGGGTGAGGGGCAAATTGATAGGCTCACCATAAGGCCATTGAAAACTCTGTGCAGGGACGAAGTTTTGGTCTGCGGATCGAGTGAGAATAACGCACGGGGGCACCGAAGTAGCGGCTGGGGGCGCATGCTTATACCAGTATCGTGCCTCACACCTGATCCAGGGAGAGCAGAACGGGCCCGCTATTGGCTCTGCCTGTATCCAACATGCTCGGCAAACTGGGTGACGACCATTTCCCACACGGCGAATTGAGAGTTCAAATATTCCGCGGACACGCCCTCTACCACATCGATATCCATCTCGACACAGGCGTCCTGTTCTGGGTCGAGGTAGGCGCGGCTGAAGCGTCTGGTGTAGTTCCAGGTGTTGATCACTTCGAGGCTGGGCTTGAGGTCAAGGAAACCCAGGTAGAAGTTGAGGTCTTCGCAGTTGCGGCGGTCGGTGCAGTTACGGAAATAGATCTGATAGCGGAGGCCGTCGATGGTGCCGTTGATCTGCGGGTCGCCATTGTCCTGCGTGGTAAGCGTTGCCGATCCATGGTTCTGCGCGATGTCCAAGATTTCGGCAGTGTCAGCGCCAGTGAGGGGGTTTTGCCCATGGGCGGAGACAGTGAAGGTGAGGGCCAAAGTGCCAGTTGTGAGAAACGATCTCCAATTCATCTCTTGTTTCCTCCAAGCAGAGCAATAAACCTGTGGTGTGGCCGGTGATGGTCTATTCTGCCCTTTTCTGGGACCACCATCTTGAAAGCTCGACATTGCTAACCATGTGTTAGCACCAGGGCGCCATAAAAGACGTCGATGCACCTCCAGCATAGTAGCTGCGTGGATTTTTCGCGAAAGAATCCTTGACGCGCGGGAGAGTCGGCTCTAAACAGCGCCTACCTAAGCGGTCGGTCGTGAATGTCACACCGGGTACCTGCCATCTGGTGCGGGCATCCAGGACACTCAAACACACTGTCAGGTAACTAGACGAAGCAAATCCTTGTGCGCATGACTGCTGCTGAAAGGCGGGTGGTCCGCTGCAATTAAGGCGCCGCCGTTCCTCTATCGGGGTCGGGCGAGCGCCGTTTTGGTTTGGTTTTGCTAGACCGCAATGAATTTTGGACGATGGAAAGAGCGCAATGCCCACCATTAATCAGCTGATCCGCAAACCACGCGCCAGCAAGCCAAAGCGGAACAAGGTTCCGGCCATGGAAGCAAATCCGCAAAAGCGCGGCGTTTGCTCTCGCGTTTATACGACCACTCCAAAGAAGCCGAACTCGGCTCTGCGCAAGGTTGCCAAGGTTCGCCTGACCAACTCGCGTGAAGTGATCTCGTATATCCCGGGCGAAGGTCACAACCTGCAGGAGCACTCCGTGGTCCTGATCCGTGGCGGCCGCGTTCGCGACCTTCCCGGCGTTCGCTATCACGTGCTCCGCGGCGTTCTCGACACGCAGAGCGTCAAGGACCGCAAGCAGCGCCGTTCGCTGTATGGCGCGAAGCGTCCTAAGTAAGGAGATCGAGATATGTCCCGTCGTCACCGCGCAGAAAAACGCGACGTTATCCCTGACGCCAAGTATGGCGATCTGGTCCTTACCAAGTTCATGAACTCGCTCATGAAGGACGGCAAGAAGTCGGCAGCCGAGAGCATCGTTTACGGCGCTTTCGACATCGTCGAAGCCAAGGTCAAGCAGAACCCGGTGGAAGTGTTCCACACCGCGCTCGACAACATCCGTCCGGCTGTTGAAGTGCGTTCGCGCCGCGTTGGTGGTGCGACCTACCAGGTACCGGTTGAAGTCCGTGCCGATCGCCAGCAGGCCCTGGCCATTCGCTGGCTCATTGAATCCGCTCGCAAGCGTGGTGAGAACACCATGCGCGAACGTCTTTCCGGTGAGCTGATGGATGCTCTCAATGGCCGTGGTCAGGCCGTCAAAAAACGCGAAGATACGCACCGTATGGCTGACGCCAACCGTGCCTTCTCGCACTACCGCTGGTAGTAGGAGCGCCATATGGCACGCGAATATCCCATCCCGCTATATCGTAACTTCGGCATCATGGCTCACATCGATGCTGGCAAGACGACCACGACCGAACGCATTCTGTTCTACACCGGCAAGTCCCACAAGATCGGCGAAGTCCACGACGGCGCTGCTACCATGGACTGGATGGAGCAGGAGCAGGAGCGAGGCATCACGATCACCTCGGCTGCCACGACCACGTTCTGGAAGGACCGTAAGGGCGTACAGCATCGTTTCAACATCATCGACACGCCCGGACACGTGGACTTCACCATCGAAGTCGAGCGTTCGCTGCGCGTGCTTGACGGTGCCGTAACCCTGCTTGATGCCAATGCTGGTGTTGAGCCGCAGACGGAAACCGTCTGGCGCCAGGCCGACAAGTATCATGTTCCGCGTCTGATCTTCGTCAATAAGATGGATAAGATCGGTGCCGACTTCTATCGCTGCGTGGAAATGATCGGTTCGCGCCTCGGCGCCAAGGCTGTCCCCGTGCAGCTGCCGATTGGTTCGGAGAGCGAGTTCAAGGGCGTTGTCGACCTGATCGAGATGAACGCCTTGGTCTGGCGCAACGAAGAACTCGGTGCCCAGTGGGACATTGTCGAGATCCCGGCAGACCTCAAGGACAAGGCCGAGAAGTATCGCGAAGCCATGGTCGAAGCCGCTGTCGAACTCGACGACGACGCCATGGAAGCGTACCTGAACGGCGAAGTTCCGAACAACGACACGATCCGTCGCTTGCTGCGTCGCGGCACGATCGATGCGAAGTTCTTCCCGGTGTTTGCTGGCTCCTCGTTCAAGAACAAGGGTGTGCAGCCGCTGTTGGACGGCGTTATCGATTTCCTGCCGGCTCCAAACGACGTTCCGGCTATTCAGGGCATCGATGCGAAGTCGGAAGAGCCGATCGAGCGTCATGCTGATGATAATGAACCGCTCTCGATGCTGGCATTCAAGATCGCCAACGACCCGCACATGGGATCGCTGACGTTCTGCCGCATCTATTCGGGTCACGTCGAGCAGGGCGCGATGCTCGAGAACACGGTCAAGGAAAAGCGCGAGCGCGTTGGCCGCATGTTCCAGATGCATGCCAACAGCCGTGAGCAGATCACTGAAGCGTATGCTGGCGACATTGTCGCTATCGTGGGCCTGAAGGACACAACCACGGGTGACACGCTCTGTGCGCAGAATGCCCAGGTGATCCTCGAGCGGATGATCTTCCCTGAGCCGGTGATCGACATCTCGGTAGAACCCAAGTCCAAGGCCGACCAGGAAAAGATGGGCCTCGCGCTCAACCGCCTGGCTGCCGAAGATCCGTCATTCCGCGTCAAGACCGATGAAGAATCGGGCCAGACGATCATCTCGGGCATGGGCGAGCTTCACCTCGACATCCTGGTTGACCGTATGCGTCGCGAATTCAAGGTCGAGGCCAATATCGGCCAGCCGCAGGTTGCGTATCGCGAAACCATCACCCGCAAGGCCGATGTGGACTATACCCACAAGAAGCAGTCGGGTGGTTCGGGCCAGTTTGCTCGCGTCAAGCTCACCGTTGAGCCAGGCGAAGTTGGCAAGGGTCTGGAGTTCGTGAACGCGGTTGTTGGTGGTTCTGTGCCCAAGGAATACATCCCGGGCGTTGAAAAGGGCATCAAGTCCGTCATGTCTGCAGGTCCGCTGATCGGCTTCCCGATCGTGGACGTGAAGGTGACGCTGACCGAAGGCGCGTACCACGACGTCGACTCTTCCGTGCTGGCGTTCGAAATCGCCGGTCGCGCTGGTTTCAACGAAGCGCTTCGCAAGGCGGCTCCGAAGATCCTCGAGCCGATCATGAAGGTTGAAGTTGTCACGCCGGAAGATTACATGGGCGATGTCATCGGTGACCTCAACTCGCGTCGTGGCCAGATCCACGGTACGGAAAGTCGCGGTGTCCTCCAGGTCGTGAACGCCTACGTTCCGCTCGCGAACATGTTCGGCTACGTGAACTCTCTGCGCTCCATGAGCCAGGGTCGTGCACAGTACTCGATGGTGTTCGATCACTACGAGCAGGTTCCGCAGGCTGTCGCGGACGAAGTCCAGGCCAAGTACGCCTAAACAAGAAACTGAAACTCAAGGTTGGCCGCAGGGCTAACGAATACGGAGAGAAGCATGGGCAAGGAAAAGTTTTCCCGCAACAAGCCTCACTGCAACATCGGCACCATCGGTCACGTTGACCATGGCAAGACCTCGTTGACCGCAGCGATCACCAAGATCCTGGCTGAAACTGGCGGCGCAACCTTCAAGGACTACGCGTCGATCGACAGCGCGCCCGAAGAGAAGGCACGCGGCATCACCATCAACACCTCGCACGTCGAGTATGAGACGCAGAACCGTCACTACGCTCACGTCGACTGCCCAGGCCACGCCGACTATGTGAAGAACATGATCACCGGCGCTGCCCAGATGGACGGCGCGATCCTGGTCGTGTCGGCTGCCGACGGCCCGATGCCCCAGACCCGTGAGCACATCCTGCTCGCCCGTCAGGTTGGCGTTCCTGCGCTGGTCGTGTTCCTGAACAAGTGCGACATGGTCGACGATCCGGAACTGCTCGAGCTCGTTGAGCTGGAAGTTCGCGAACTGCTGTCGTCCTATGAATTCCCAGGCGACGACATTCCGATCATCAAGGGTTCGGCTCTCGCCGCCCTTGAAGACAGCGACAAAAAGCTCGGCCACGACGCCGTTCTCGAACTGATGCGCAATGTTGACGAATACATTCCGCAGCCAGAGCGTCCGGTTGACCAGCCCTTCCTGCTCCCGATCGAAGACGTGTTCTCGATCTCGGGTCGTGGTACGGTTGTGACCGGTCGTGTTGAACGCGGCATCGTCAAGGTTGGTGAAGAAGTCGAGATCGTCGGCATCAAGGCAACCCAGAAGACCACCGTTACCGGCGTTGAAATGTTCCGCAAGCTGCTCGACTCGGGCCAGGCTGGCGACAACATCGGCGCGCTGATCCGCGGTATCGATCGCACTCAGGTTGAGCGCGGCCAGGTTCTCTGCAAGCCAGGTTCCGTGACCCCGCACACCGACTTCGTTGCTGAGGCCTATATCCTCACCAAGGAAGAAGGCGGCCGTCATACGCCATTCTTCGGCAACTACCGTCCGCAGTTCTACTTCCGTACCACGGACGTGACGGGCATCGTGACCCTGCCGGAAGGCACGGAAATGGTTATGCCTGGCGACAACATCAACATGAACGTTCAGCTCATCGTTCCGATCGCCATGGAAGAGAAGCTCCGCTTCGCTATCCGTGAAGGTGGCCGCACTGTCGGCGCCGGCGTCGTCGCGAAGATCCTGAAGTAAGCCCTTTTAAGATATTCGCGGCGCGCGGATAAACGTGCGCCGCGATCCATTTTCGTCAGGATTACACAAGATGAACGGTCAGAATATTCGCATCCGCCTCAAGGCGTTTGACCACCGCGTTCTCGACGCTTCGACGCGCGAGATTGTGTCGACGGCCAAGCGTACGGGCGCGCAGGTTCGCGGGCCGATCCCGCTGCCGACGCGAATCGACAAATTTACCGTCAACCGCTCTCCGCACATCGACAAGAAGTCGCGCGAGCAGTTCGAGATCCGGACCCACAAGCGTCTCCTTGACATCGTGGACCCGACCCCTCAGACGGTTGATGCACTCATGAAGCTCGATCTCGCCGCCGGCGTCGACGTCGAAATCAAGCTCTAAGACTACGACAAGTTTCCGCGCCTACCGCAAAAAGGGTCCTCTGAAACCATGACCCGGTATGGCGCCAAAAGAGAAGGTAACAACCGATGCGTTCTGGATTGATCGCACAGAAGCTGGGCATGACCCGCATCTTCGCCGAGGACGGCTCGCACGTCCCCGTGACGGTGCTGGAACTGCAGAACTGCCAGGTGGTAGGCCAGCGGACCGCAGACAAGGACGGCTATGTCGCCCTGCAGCTTGGCGCAGGCCAGGCCAAGGTCAAGAACACGACCAAGGCAGAACGCGGCCAGTTCGCCGTTGCCAAGGTGGAGCCCAAGCGCCACGTCGCGGAATTCCGCGTCGATGAAGCCAACCTCATCGAGGTCGGTGCCACGCTGCAGGCTGACCATTTCGTCGAAGGCCAGCTGGTGGACGTCACCGGTACTTCGATCGGCAAGGGCTTTGCCGGCGGCATGAAGCGCTGGAACTTCGGCGGCCTGCGTGCTTCGCACGGCGTGTCGGTTTCGCACCGCTCGATCGGTTCTACCGGTGGTCGTCAGGACCCGGGTAAGACCTTCAAGAACAAGAAGATGCCGGGCCACATGGGCGATCGTCGCATCACCACGCAGAACCTCAAGGTCGTTAAGACCGACGTCGAGCGCGGTTTGATCATGATCCAGGGTTCGGTTCCCGGCGCCAAGGGCGCTTGGATCATGATCAAGGACGCGGTGAAGAAGCCAGCTCCTCAGGGCGCTGCTTTCCCGGGCTCGTTCAAGGCCGCCGCTGAAGTCGCGGGGGAAGGTAAGTAAATGGAACTCAACGTAACAACCCTCGACGGTAAGGCCGCTGGTTCCATCCAGCTCGCCGACGACGTCTTTGGTCTGGAGGTCCGTCAGGACATCCTGCACCGCATGGTTCGCTACCAGCAGCTCAAGGCAATGGCCGGCACGCACGATGTGAAGCATCGTTCGGAAGGCGCGCGCACGGGCAAGAAGTTCGTGAAGCAGAAGGGCTCGGGCGGCGCTCGTCATGGCGATCGCAAGGCTCCCCAGTTCCGTGGTGGTGGCCGTGCATTCGGTCCGACGCCGCGTAGCCATGCGATCGATCTTCCCAAGAAGGTCCGCGCCCTGGCGCTCAAGCATGCGCTGTCGTCCAAGGCTCGCTCCGGCTCGCTCGTCGTTGTTGACAGCATCGCCCAGCAGGAAGCCAAGACGGCAAGCCTTCTGGCGACCTTCGGCAAGCTCGAGTGGACCAATGCTCTGATCATCGACGGTGCAGCGGTTGACCAGAACTTTGCCCTGTCGGCTCGCAACATTCCGCATATCGACGTCTTGCCGGTGCAGGGGATCAACGTTGTGTCGATCCTCAAGCGCGACAAGCTCGTCCTGACCAAGGCAGCGCTTGAAGCGCTGGAAGCGAGGTTCGCATGAACAGGCTCAGCGCTTACGACATCGTCCGCAATCCGGTCGTGACTGAGAAGTCGACGCTGGCTTCGGAAAACAACCAGATCGTTTTCGACGTTGCGATCGATGCCAACAAGACCGACATCAAGGCTGCCGTCGAGCAGCTCTTCTCGGTCAAGGTCAAGGCAGTGAACACCCTGGTCCGCAAGGGCAAGGTGAAGCGCTTCCGCGGCCGCATCGGTACGCGCAACGACGTCAAGAAGGCGATCGTGACCCTCGTCGACGGCCAGTCGATCGACATCTCGACCGGCCTCTAAGGGACAAGAGACAGACAAATGGCTCTAAAAACTTACAATCCGACCTCCGAAGGCCGTCGTCAGCTGATCACGACCGATCGTTCGGAACTCTGGAAGGGCGCTCCGGTCAAGACCTTGACCGAAGGCCTGTCCAAGTCCGGTGGCCGCAACAATCGCGGCCGGATCACCACGTTCCACCGTGGTGGCGGGCACAAGCGCACCTATCGCATGATCGACTTCAAGCGCGTCAAGTTCGATGCGGTTGGAACGGTTGAGCGTCTGGAATATGATCCGAACCGCACGGCTTGGATCGCGCTGATCAAGTACGAAGACGGCGAACTCGCGTATATCGTGGCTCCGCAGCGTTTGTCGGCTGGCGACAAGGTCATCTCGTCGATGAACACTGTCGACGTGAAGCCAGGCAATGCCATGCCGCTCGAGCGTATGCCGGTCGGGACGATCGTGCACAACATCGAGCTCAAGCCCCGCAAGGGTGGCCAGGTTGCCCGTTCGGCTGGTGCTTATGCCCAGTATGTCGGTCGTGACCAGGGTTGGGCGATCCTTCGCCTCAACTCGGGCGAACAGCGTCGCGTGCATGGCACTTGCCTTGCAACGGTTGGCGCCGTATCGAACCAGGATCACTCCAACACCTCGCTCGGCAAGGCTGGTCGTGCTCGTTGGCTGGGCCGCAAGCCCGTTAACCGCGGCGTGACCATGAACCCGATCGATCACCCACATGGTGGTGGTGAAGGCCGTACGTCTGGTGGCCGTCATCCGGTTACGCCCTGGGGCAAGCCGACCAAGGGCAAGAAGACACGCAGCAACAAGGCGACGGACCAGTTTATCGTTCGCAGCCGTCACGTGAAGAAGGGCAGGTAAGCCATGACCCGTTCAATCTGGAAGGGGCCGTTTGTCGACGGCTACATGCTCAAGAAGGCGGAAAAGGCCCTCTCATCTGGCCGCAACGATGTGGTCAAGATCTGGAGCCGCCGCTCGACCATCCTGCCGCAGTTCGTGGGTATCACGTTCGGCGTGCACAATGGCCACAAGCACATCCCGGTCAGCGTCACCGAAGACATGATCGGTCACAAGTTCGGCGAGTTCGCACCGACCCGTACCTATTACGGTCATGCGGCCGACAAGAAGGCCAAGAGGAAGTAAGATGGGCAAGCCAAAAACTGAGCGCGCTCTCAAGGACAACGAGGCTAAGGCTGTTTTGCGCATGCTGCGCATCAGCCCTCAGAAGCTGAACCTCGTCGCGCAGTTGATCCGTGGCAAGAAGGTTGAGAAGGCTCTGGCCGATCTCGAATTCAGCCACAAGCGCATCTCTGGCCAGGTCAAGAAGGTGCTGGAAAGCGCCATCGCGAACGCCGAGAACAACCATGGTCTCGATACCGACGCTCTCGTCGTTGCCGAAGCCTTTGTGGGTAATTCGCTGGTGATGAAGCGTTTCATGGCTCGTGGCCGTGGTCGCTCCTCGCGCATCGAGAAGCCATTCTCGCATCTGACGATCGTCGTCCGGCAAGTTGAGGAGGCCGCATAATGGGCCAGAAGATCAATCCAATCGGCTTCCGCCTCGGCATCAACCGTACGTGGGACAGCCGCTGGTTCGCCAATCGTGGTGAGTACGGCTCCCTCTTGCAGGAAGACCTCAAGATCCGCACGATGCTGCTGGACGACCTTAAGGCCGCCGCAGTTTCCAAGATCGTCATCGAGCGTCCGCACCGCAAGTGCCGCGTGTCGATCCACACTGCCCGTCCGGGCATCGTGATCGGCAAGAAGGGCGCTGACATCGACAAGATCCGCGCCAAGGTGAAGAAGTTCACCGACTCGGAAGTGCACATCAACATCGTTGAAGTGCGCAAGCCTGAAACCGACGCGACGCTGGTTGCCCAGGGCATTGCCCAGCAGCTGGAACGCCGTGTGGCATTCCGCCGCGCCATGAAGCGCGCTGTACAAACCGCGATCCGCATGGGTGCCGGTGGTATCCGCGTGAACGTTGGTGGCCGTCTTGGCGGTGCCGACATCGCGCGTACCGAATGGTACCGCGAGGGCCGCGTTCCGCTGCATACCCTGCGTGCAGATATCGACTATGGTACGGCTGAAGCCGAGACCACATATGGCATCATCGGGATCAAGGTTTGGATCTTCAAGGGCGAAGTCCTCGAGCATGATCCCACCGCCCATGAGCGCCGCGCTACCGAAGGTAGTGAAGGTGGTCAGCGTAGTGAACGTGAACCGCGCCGCGAGCGTGGCGATCGTGACCGCGAACGCGCATAAGAAGGTTAGTTCATTATGCTGCAACCAAAAAAGACCAAGTTCCGCAAGGCTCACAAGGGCCGCATCCACGGCGTTGCCAAGGGTGGCACCGAGCTGGCTTTCGGCCAGTATGCCTTGAAGGCGACTGAACCCGAGCGCGTCACTGCTCGCCAGATCGAAGCGGCTCGCCGCGCGATCACTCGCGAAATGAAGCGTCAGGGTCGTGTATGGATCCGGATTTTCCCGGACCTGCCAGTCTCCAAGAAGCCGACCGAAGTTCGTATGGGTAAGGGCAAGGGTTCTGTTGAATTCTGGGCCGCCCGTGTGAAGCCAGGCCGTATCGTATTCGAGATCGACGGCGTCCCAGAGGACGTTGCCAAGGAAGCTCTGCGCCTCGGCGCCATGAAGCTCCCGATCATGACGCGGGTTGTTACCCGCATTGCCGACTAAGGACAGCGAGCATGAAAGCCAGTGATGTGCGGAGCAAGACCGCAGACGAACTGAAGGATCAGCTCGTCGCCTTGAAGAAAGAACAGTTCAATCTGCGTTTCCAGCGTGCTACCCAGCAGCTCGAAAAGCCGACCGAGGTCAAGAAGGTTCGCCGCGATATCGCGCGGATCAAGACGATCCTCGCCGAAAAGAACGCAGCGAAGTAAGGAGCCGCGACCATGCCAAAGCGCGTTTTGCAGGGGACTGTGGTCTCCGACGCCAATGAGAAGACGGTCGTGGTGCGCGTCGAGCGCCGGTTCACGCATCCCGTGATGAAGAAGACCGTGCGCCGTTCGAAGAAGTACCATGCCCATGATGAGGCCAATGTGGCCAAGGTCGGGGACATCGTGTGGATCGAAGAGACTGCACCGATTTCCAAGAACAAGCGCTGGACGCTTGTGACGGAAGCGCCAGCAGCGGCTCCCTCCGCGTAAGTTTAGATTCAAGGTCGGCGAGCCGGGGACGGCGGCCGATTCAACAAGAAGGCATCCAGTCATGATTCAGATGCAATCAAATCTCGACGTCGCGGATAATTCCGGCGCGCGTCGCGTCATGTGCATCAAGGTGCTGGGCGGCTCGCATCGCAAATACGCCTCGGTCGGCGACATCATCGTCGTTTCGGTCAAGGACGCTATCCCGCGTGGCCGCGTTAAGAAGGGTCAGGTCATGAAGGCCGTGGTGGTCCGCACCGCGTTCGACATCCGCCGCCCCGATGGCACGGTGATCCGTTTCGACAAGAACGCCGCGGTTCTGATCAACAATCAGAAAGAGCCGATCGGCACCCGTATCTTCGGACCAGTTCCGCGCGAACTCCGCGCCAAGAACCACATGAAGATCATCTCGCTCGCACCAGAGGTGCTGTAATGGCCGCCAAGATCAAGAAGGGCGATAAGGTCGTCGTCCTGGCAGGCAAGGACAAAGGCAAAACCGGCCAGGTCCTGTCCGTCATCCCGACCGAAACCAAGGCTGTTGTCCAGGGCATCAACCTGGTCAAACGCCACACCAAGCAGACCGCGTCGACCGATGCCGGCATCTTCACCAAGGAAGCGCCGATCCACCTGTCGAACCTCGCGATCGCCGATGCCAATGGCAAGCCCACGCGCGTCGGTTTCCAGATCAAGGACGGCGTGAAGACCCGCGTCGCAAAATCGACCGGAGATTCGATCGATGGCTGAGACCGCTTACATTCCGCGTCTCCGGACCGAGTATGACCAGAACATCCGCAAGGCTTTGTCCGAGCAGTTCGGCTACAAGAACGTCATGGAGCTCCCGCGCCTTGACAAGATCGTGCTGAACATGGGCGTTGGCGAAGCCGTCAACGATACCAAGAAGGTCAAGTCGGCTGCTGCCGAGATGGAAAAGATCGCTGGCCAGAAGCCCGTGATCACCTATGCTCGCAAGTCGATCGCCGGCTTCAAGGTCCGTGAGGACATGCCGCTGGGCGTGAAGGTTACCCTGCGCAAGACTCGTATGTACGAGTTTCTTGACCGTCTGGTGAACATCGCGCTGCCGCGCGTTCGTGACTTCCGTGGGTTGAACCCCAACTCCTTTGATGGCCGTGGCAATTATGCTATGGGCATCAAGGAACACATCATCTTCCCCGAAATCAACTATGATCAGATTGATCAGGTCTGGGGCATGGACATCGTGATCGCCACGACGGCCAGGACGGATGATGAAGCACGCGCGCTGCTCAAGGCATTCAACTTCCCCTTCCGCACGTAAGCGGTAAAGGGAAGGGATAAAGGATCAGGACATGGCAAAGACCAGCTCCATCGAAAAGAACAACAAGCGCGCAGCGCTGGCCAAGCAGTATGCTGGCAAGCGCGCCGCTCTCAAGGCACAGACCAAGGATCAGTCGATCCCCATGGATCAGCGCTTCGCCGCCCAGCTCAAGCTGGCCGAGCTGCCGCGCAATTCCGCCAAGGTGCGTGTGCGCAACCGCTGCGAAGTTTCGGGTCGTCCGCGTGGCTATTACCGCAAGCTGAAGATGAGCCGTATCGCTCTGCGTCAGCTGGGCAATATGGGTCAGATTCCTGGCCTGGTTAAGTCGAGCTGGTAAGGAGAAACGACCATGAGCTTTTCCGATCCAATCGGCGATATGCTGACCCGCATCCGCAATGCGCAGATGCGTCGCAAGGATTCCGTTTCGACACCAGCCTCGACCCTGCGGGGTCGGGTGCTGGACGTTCTCCAGTCCGAGGGTTTCATCCGCGGCTATTCGGAGACCAAGTTTGAGAACGGTGCTTCCGAGTACGAAATTGAACTGAAGTACTCGGACAACGAGGCTGTTATCCGCACGATCGAGCGCGTTTCGCGTCCTGGCCGTCGCGTTTACGCTTCCGTCAAGAACATTCCTCAGGTGGCAAATGGCTTGGGTGTCTCGATCCTGTCCACCCCCAAGGGTGTGATGGCCGATCACGAAGCCAAGGCTGCCAATGTTGGTGGCGAGGTACTCTGCCGCGTATTCTAAGGCTTACGGCCTTGGGATCCGGGGTAAGACGATTACTCAGGGATTGAAATAGAATGTCACGTACTGGCAAGAAACCGGTTGCACCGGTGAGCGGCGTGACGGTTACGATCAATGGTCGTACCGTTTCCGCGAAGGGCCCTAAGGGCGAATTGAGCCTCGAGCTCATGGATGTGGTCTCCGCAGAGAACGGCGCCGATGGCGTTGTTGTCTCGCCGGCCAATGACACCCGTGAGGCTCGAGCAGCCTGGGGTACCACCCGTGCACTGATCCAGAACATGGTCACCGGTGTTTCGGCTGGCTTCGAAAAGAGGCTCGCCATCCAGGGCGTTGGCTATCGTGCAGCGATGCAGGGCAAGGATGTCAAGCTGTCGCTTGGGTTCAGCCACGAAGTCGTCTACCAAGCCCCCCAGGGCATCACGCTGGCCGTTCCGGCCCCGACGGAAATCGTCGTCTCCGGTATCGACAAGCAGCAGGTAGGCCAGGTTGCGGCCGACATTCGCGCGTGGCGCAAGCCGGAGCCCTACAAGGGCAAGGGCGTCCGCTATGCCGGCGAGTTCGTCTTCCGCAAAGAAGGCAAGAAGAAGTAAGGAGCGCCACCTATGGCTATCAGTGCAAAAGGTGCGGAACGCCGCAAGGCTCGTGTCCGCAAGGCGCTCAAGGCTCGTGCCTTCGGTCGTCCTCGTTTGTCCGTGTTCCGTTCGGACAAGAATATCTACGCCCAAATCATCGACGATGCGAACGGCCGTACGCTGGCCGCTGCGTCCACCCTCGACAAGGACGTCAAGGCTACCGTCAAGAACGGTGGTTCGGCTGAAGCAGCTGCCGTTATCGGCAAGCTGATCGCCGAACGTGGCACCAAGGCCGGTGTGGCCGAAGTCGTGTTCGACCGTGGGTCGTATATCTATCACGGCCGTGTGAAGGCCCTTGCAGAAGCTGCCCGCGAGGGCGGTCTGCAGTTCTAGAACACGGCGAGGAAAGAAAATTATGAGCAGAGACGTTCAAGAGCGCGAAAGCGAATTCGTCGATCGCCTGGTCCACATCAACCGCGTGGCGAAGGTGGTCAAGGGTGGTCGTCGCTTCGGCTTCGCAGCACTCGTCGTTGTGGGTGACCAGAAGGGTCGCGTTGGGTTTGGTCACGGCAAGGCCCGTGAAGTTCCAGAAGCGATCCGCAAGGCCACCGAGCAGGCCAAGCGCCAGATGATCCGTGTTCCGTTGCGCGATGCGCGCACGCTGCACCACGATGTCCAGGGCCGTCACGGCGCTGGCAAGGTGATCCTGCGTGCAGCCGTTCCCGGTACCGGTATCATTGCCGGTGGTCCGATGCGCGCCGTGTTCGAAACGCTTGGCATCAACGATATCGTCGCCAAGTCGCAGGGCACTGCCAACCCATACAACATGGTGCGGGCAACTTTTGATGCGCTCAAGCGCGTCGACAGCCCACGCTCGGTTGCTTCCCGCCGCGGCCTCAAGGTTTCGGAACTCCAGGCTCGCCGCGGCGAGACTGCAGTCGAAGCTTGATTGCCCGAGGTCAGGAGATAAATCATGGCTGAGAAGAAAATGATCACCGTGCAGCAAATCGGTTCGCCGATCCGCCGCGACAAGGTGCAGCGCGCGACCCTTATCGGTCTCGGGCTGAACAAGATGAACAAGCAGCGCGAGCTGATCGATACGCCCGAAGTTCGCGGCATGATCAACAAGCTCCCGCACCTCGTCCGTGTTATCGGCGAGTAAGAGGGAAGGTCGATCAAATGACCCGTTTGAATGAACTTCGCGACAACCCTGGTTCCTCCAAGACCCGCATCCGTATCGGTCGCGGTATTGGTTCGGGCAAGGGCAAGACCGGTGGTCGCGGCGGCAAGGGCCAGACTGCGCGCTCGGGCGTTGCGATCAATGGTTTTGAAGGCGGCCAGATGCCCCTTCACATGCGTATGCCTAAGCGCGGCTTCAACGCGCTGAACCCAGGCAACTGGAATGAGGTCCGTATTGACCGCATCCAGAACTACATCGACAACGGCAAGCTGGACGCCAAGGCTGTGATCGACGCGCAGGCGCTGATCGCTGCCCGCGTAATCCGTCGTCCCAAGGACGGCGTGCGCCTGATCGGTTCGGAAGGTTTTACCGCCTCGAACGTCACGTTCAATGTCGACTACGCAACCAAGGGTGCGCTTGCAGCTATCGAAGCTGCTGGTGGCAAGGTTGACCTGATCCCGGCCAAGCAGCCGTGGAAGAAGACCCCATACGCCGGTTAATTATCGGCTTGGCGCATCCGACCGCGTGGTCGGGTGCGCTTTTGGTTTGTTGCGTTAGTGAGGCAGATGCATCTGCGTCCCAAAGCGCTCCGAGCGCACCAGGCCCAAAAGCCACAGGGAGCGAATAATGGCGTCCGCAGCCGAACAGCTGGCACGTAATCTCAATTTCTCGACATTCTCCAAGGCGAAAGCCCTACAGCAGCGCATCTGGTTCACACTGGGCGCGCTGCTTGTTTATCGTCTGGGGACTTTCATTCCGGTTCCAGGTATTGACCCCGACGCGTTCCGTGCGACGTTCGAACAGTCGCAGCAGGGCATCATCGGCATGTTCAACATGTTCGCTGGTGGCGCCGTGGAGCGCATGGCGATCTTCGCCCTGAACCTTATTCCGTACATCACCGCGTCCATCGTGGTGCAGGTGGTCGCGACGGCATCGCCGCGCCTTGAAGCCCTCAAGAAAGAGGGCGAGGCTGGCCGCCGGAAGATGAACCAGTATACTCGTTATCTGGCGGTGGTGTTCTGTGCCGTGCAGGCCTATGGCATTGCCGTGGGCCTCGAAGGCAGCCAGGGCGTGGTGCTTAATCCGGGTTGGTTCTTCCGCATCTCCACCGTGATCACGCTGGTTGGCGGTACCATGTTCCTGATGTGGCTGGGTGAACAAATCACCTCGCGCGGGGTGGGCAATGGTATTTCGCTGATCATCTTCGCTGGTATCGTGGCAAACCTGCCCACGACTATCGTGCAGACGCTTGAGCTCAGCCGTACCGGCGCATTGCCGGCCTTTGCGGGCTTTGGGATGATCATCATCGCCTTGGTGGTGATTGCGGCCATCGTGTTCTTTGAACGCGCCCAGCGCCGGTTGCTGATCCAGTACCCAAAGCGCCAGGTGGGCAACAAGATGTTCCAGGGGGACACGTCCCACCTGCCACTCAAGCTCAACACTTCGGGCGTTATCCCGGTGATCTTTGGTTCGTCCCTGCTGCTGCTGCCAGCGACCATTGCGTCGTTTGCCGCACAGGGGAATGCTCCGGAATGGCTGCAGGTCGTTACAGCCTTGCTGGGTCGGGGCCAGCCGCTTTATCTTGCACTGTTCGCCTTCTTCATCATCTTCTTTGCGTTCTTCTACACGGCGATCGTGTTCAATCCGCAGGAGACGGCAGACAACCTGAAGCGTTCGGGTGGGTTCATTCCGGGTATTCGTCCGGGCGAGCGTACGGCACAGCACATCGATTATGTGTTGACGCGCATCACTGTGATCGGTGCTTTGTATCTCACCGTCGTGGCGCTGATTCCTGAAGTGATGTTCAGCCAACTGGCAGTGAGCCAGTTTATCGGCGGCACCTCGCTGCTGATCATGGTGACAGTGACGCTGGATACGGTTAGCCAGATCCAGAGCCATTTGATCGCACAGCAATATGAGGGACTGGTCAAGAAGTCCCGCCTTGGGGGAGGCCGGCGCCGATGAGACTTATTTTGCTCGGACCACCGGGGGCAGGGAAGGGGACACAGGCCAAGATCCTGGTCGAGGCCTATGGCATCCCTCAGCTCTCAACCGGCGACATCCTACGCTCTGCTATCCAGGACCGTACACCCCTTGGCCTTGCAGCCAAGGAGATCATGGATCGCGGCGATCTGGTGTCCAATGACATTGTCAACGGTATCGTGTCGGATCGATTGGATGCCGCTGATTGCAAGAATGGTTTCATTCTTGATGGGTTCCCGCGCACAATCGGGCAAGCTGAAGCGCTTGACGGCATGCTCGCCGACAAGGGCATGAGCCTCGATGCCGTGATTGAAATGACGGCCGAAGCCGACGTGCTGGTGTCTCGCGTGGTCAACCGCGCCAAGGAAAGCAATCGGCCCGACGACAATCCCGAGGTTATCCGCAAGCGGCTCGAGGTCTACAAGAACGACACGGCGCCGCTGGTGGACTACTACCGCCAGCGTGGCCTGGTGAAGACTGTGGACGGCATGGCGCCGGTTGAGCAAGTCACAGCCGCGATCAAAGCTGCGATCGCGCAATAGAATAGTGCTTGACTTCGCGGTTGACTCTGCGGAATCGAGCCCTTAAAGAACCGCATCAGTTCCAAAGATTATTGGACTGGATTCGGTTCCTCGAAAAAGTTGGGGGTCGAAGTCCGGTCCCTTGTTGTTTAACGGCACGGGCCGTGATGGTTGCCGTGTTGAATGAAGGAGAGCAGACGTGGCTCGTATTGCTGGCGTCAATATCCCGACGAACAAGCGTGTGATCATCGCGCTGCAGTATATCCACGGGATCGGCGACAAGTTCGCTGAGGATATCTGCACCAAGGTTGGTATTCCAGCCGAACGTCGCGTCAATGAACTGACCGACGCCGAAGTGATCCAGATCCGTGAAACCATCGACCGCGACTATGTCGTGGAGGGTGATCTTCGCCGCAACGTGGCGATGAACATCAAGCGCTTGATGGATTTGGGCAATTATCGTGGCCTGCGCCACCGTCGTGGCCTGCCGGTCCGTGGTCAGCGCACCCATACCAATGCTCGTACCCGCAAGGGTCCGGCCAAGCCGATCGCCGGCAAGAAGAAGTAAGAACCCGCTTTTACGGGTTCTTCGATGTAGCTGCCGGGGCTGGATGGCTAACGGCTGCGCTGATATCGAATTGAGGAAATAGATGGCTAAGACTGAAACTACGCGCGTCAAGCGCAAGGAACGCAAGAACATTACCTCGGGTGTTGCCCACGTGAATGCTTCGTTCAACAACACCATGGTCACCATTGCCGACATGCAGGGTAACACGATTTCGTGGTCCTCCTCGGGTGTGATGGGCTTCAAGGGTTCGCGCAAGTCGACCCCGTACGCTGCCCAGGTGGCTGCTGAAGATGCTGCCAAGAAGGCGCAGGAACATGGCATGAAGACCCTTGAGGTCGAAGTGCGCGGCCCTGGTTCGGGTCGTGAGTCGGCGCTGCGCGCCCTGCAGGCTGCTGGCTTCAACGTCACCTCGATCCGTGACGTCACGTCCATTCCGCACAATGGCTGCCGCCCACGCAAGCGGCGCCGCGTCTAACCACGACGGTATGAAGAGCTCCCGGCTGCGCAGGCCGGGAGTCTTGTTGCGTTTGCGGCGGAGCGGCTCGGGCTGGGGCCGCGATTTTGAAAGGACATAACCGTGACGATCCAGAGGAACTGGCAAGAACTGATCAAGCCGACCAAGCTGGAGATTGTTTCGGGCAGCGACAACGCGCGCGTGGCCTCGGTGGTTGCCGAGCCGCTTGAGCGCGGTTACGGGCTTACCCTGGGTAATGCTCTTCGTCGCGTGCTGCTGTCGTCGCTCCAGGGCGCGGCAGTGACCGCAATCCAGATTGACGGCATCCTGCATGAATTCTCCTCGCTTCCGGGCGTGCGGGAAGACATCACCGACCTGGTTCTCAACGTGAAGGAAATCGCGTTGAAGATGGGCGGCGAGGGTCCGAAGCGTCTGGCACTCTCCAAGCAGGGTCCGGGCTCGGTGACCGCTGGCGACATCAAGGTCACCGGCGACATCGAAGTGCTGAACCCTGAACTCGTGATCTGCCATCTCGATGATGGCGCTGAGATCAACATTGAATTCACCGTTGATACCGGCAAGGGCTATGTCGCTGCCGAGAAGAACCGTCCCGAAGACGCACCTATCGGCTATATCCCGGTCGATTCGCTGTTTTCCCCGGTTCGCCGCGTGAGCTACAAGGTTGATGCTACTCGTGCGGGTGAAAGCCTGGACAAGGACAAGCTGACCTTGCAGGTGGAAACCAATGGCGCCGTGTCGCCTGAAGATGCCGTGGCCTATGCTGCGCGTATCCTGCAGGACCAGCTTTCGGTGTTCGTGAACTTCGAAGAGCCCAGCAAGGAAAAGGCCCAGGATTCCGTTCCTGAACTCGCCTTCAATCCGGCGCTGCTCAAGAAGGTCGACGAGCTCGAGCTTTCGGTGCGTTCGGCAAACTGCCTCAAGAACGACAACATCGTTTATATCGGCGACCTCATCCAGAAGACGGAAGCCGAGATGCTGCGGACACCGAATTTCGGCCGCAAGTCGCTCAATGAAATCAAGGAAGTCCTGGCACAAATGGGGCTTCATCTCGGAATGGACGTCAACAACTGGCCACCCGAGAATATCGATGACCTCGCCAAGCGCTACGAAGATCATTATTGATCCCGCGCTGCCAAGCCCTTTAGGAGACAACCATGCGCCACGGTAATTCAGGCCGCAAACTCAACCGGACTGCCAGCCACCGCAAGGCAATGTTCGCCAATATGTCCGCCGCGCTGATCAAGCACGAGCAGATCGTTACCACTTTGCCCAAGGCAAAGGACCTCCGTCCGATCGTTGAAAAGCTGATTACGCTTGGCAAGCGTGGTGACCTGCATGCTCGTCGCCAGGCAATTGCGCAGATCCGCGACGAAGGTCAGGTGGCAAAGCTGTTTGCCGTGCTCGGCCCGCGCTACAAGGAACGCCAGGGCGGCTATATCCGCATCATGAAGGCTGGCTTCCGCTATGGCGACAATGCCCCGATGGCCGTGATCGAGTTCGTTGATCGCGACGTTGATGCCAAGGGCCAGGATAGCGGTCCAGTCCAGTATCGTGATGAAGACGAGTCCGAGGCAGCGTAAGCGCCAAGACCCATAGACATTTTCAGGCGGCTGCGGTTCATTCCGTGGCCGCTTTTGTTTTGGGATGTAGTGGATGCGATCTGGTCGGGTTTTGGTGACAGGTGCAGGTGGGTTCGTCGGCAAGTGGACGGTGATCGAGCTGCTGCGGGCCGGGTTCCATGTACGCGGCACAATTCGTTCGGAAAGCCGAGCCGAAAAGGTACGCCAGGCTGTCACACGGGAGGTAGGCGGAGACGCCTTGCGGCGGCTCGATTTCGTGAAACTCGATCTGATGAGCGATCATGGTTGGCGAGAGGCCATGATCGGAGTGGACGCGATTGTTCATGTGGCGTCCCAGATTTTGGGCATTGAGCCCAAAGATCCACAGGTGGTGATCGGGCCCGCTGTCGAAGGGACGGAGCGGGTGCTGCGCTTTGCTGTGGTCACTGGCATAAAGCGCATTGTCATGACTTCGTCTATCGCCACGGTGGGTTATGGCCATGGGCACAGCACGGGTAAGCGGGTTTATACAGAGGGCGACTACACGCAACTCGAATCCATGAAGTTCACCTGGGCCTATTGCGTGGGCAAGACCAAGGCCGAACGCGCTGCATGGGCATATGCGCGTTCTGAAAAGCTGGAGTTGACCACGATCCACCCGGGCGCCATTCTTGGCCCGGCGCTGGACGAGGATGCGAGTGTGTCGTTGCGCATGGTGTCTGGCCTGCTTGAGGGCACGACGCCGGCCATGCCGAGTAATGGGTTCTCGGTAATCGATGTGCGCGATGTCGCCGCCATGCATGTCGCCGCGCTGCAGCAGCCATCGTCCATCGGAGAGCGCTATCTCGCAACGTCGGACTATGTGCCCTTCGCTCAGGTGGCCGAGGTCCTGCGCGAAGCCTATCCAGATCGCGAGATCACTCGCAAGCAGGTTCCGGATTGGCTCATCAAGCTGTTGGCGCGGTTTGGTGGGCCAGCGCGGCAGATCATCAACGATATCGGCAACGAGAAGCACTACGACCGTACCAAGGGCGAGGGCCTGCTGGGGCGTTCGTTCATCAGCGGCAAGGATGCGATCCTTGCAACAGCCGAGAGCGTGATCAGGCTGGGACTAGTGAAGGAGAAAACGACGGTTTAGGTCACTTCCCCGAGATTCCAAGCGGTGTAAAGCCGATGCAGATCTGCGAACGAGTTCGTGGCCACCAGCAAGCCCCGGGCCTTGCTTAAGGTTTCCCGCTTCAGTGTCCGCCGTTTGGGTTCGTCCCACAGGATCCACCGGATCATGGTCCAGTTGGGCGTTTCACCAGCGCCTTGCATGGTTCCCATACGATGGGCGGGGCGCATGCAGCGCCAGAGATAGCGGCGAAAATTGCCAAGGCGCGGGGAGGAAAGGCTGATGACCCCCGTCGCGCGCTCCAGCCTGCCGCCGAGGAATGAAAAGTAGTTGCCTTCGATGATCCAGGCATCTTGGCTTACCAAGGCTTCTACGTCGGCCAGAAAGGCGTCTGCAGCGCGCTCGGCCCAGGTGCCTGGCTCGAACCGTATCTGGTCCAGGTGAATGGTGGGCAGCTCAAGCTTTTGCCCAAGTGCGCAGGCCAGTGTCGATTTCCCACCCGCCGCCGGCCCGGTGATCCAGATGCGTGGTCCAAGATTTTCTAGAGCCGGTATTTGCATAACCACAATCCTGATTGTGGGTACTCATGAAACACAAACCCCCGGGCAGTGCCCAGGGGTCAAATGCGAAGCAATCGTGTTGTCGTTTATTCCGGCTGCTGGTCCTTGCCGGTGTAGATTTCTTCCACCCAGTACTGATCGCGACGGTCAAAGCCGTTGAAGGGTGTGAGGGAGGCCTGGGTATAGGCGCCCATCAGGCCGAACTCGATCCAGTCGTCTTCGTCGATATCGGCTGGAAGGGTGAAGACTTGCGGCAGGACGTCGTAGCTATCGCAGGTTGGGCCCCAGATGGTGAATTCGGAGAACTCCTGGGCGTTGTCATGCACGCGCGGGCCGCGCCAGACGCGTACCGGTGGGGTGAAGTGCATGAACTTGACTTCCATCAGCGAGCCATAAGCGCCGTCGTTCACATAGACCGACTGGCCGCCGCGCTGGTGCTTGACGCGCAGCAGCAGCGAGGTGGACGAGGTGACCAGTGCGCGGCCGGGCTCGATGATGAGTTCTGGTCGGCGCTTTTCGCCGAAATGATCGTGGACCGCGGTTGCGATGGTTTCGAAGTAATAGTCCATCGGCGGCGCTTCGCTGGTGGGGTAGGGCGCGGGATAGCCGCCACCAATGTTGAGGCGCTTGAGCTCGATGCCGGATTCCTCGACAATGCGGGCAGCGGCCGCGATGTGCCGTTCATAGGCATAGGCGTCTTCGCACTGGGAGCCGACGTGGAAGCAGAGGCTGGGCGTATAGCCCATCTTCTCGACAGCCGTGACGATCTCGGCTGCACCCTGTTCCATGACGCCGAACTTGATGCCAAAATCATAGGACTTGAGCGCCTTGCCCGCCTTGAAGCGGGTGGTGACTTCCACGTCACGGCTGGGCGACACCACGGCGGCGAGCTGGTCGAGCTGCTGCGGATGGTCGATCGTGAAGGAGCGGATGCCGAACTCTTCATAGGCGCGTTCGATTTCACGCTTGTTCTTGATTGGGTTGTTGTAGTGCATGGCCGCGCCGGGGGCGTAGTCGCGCACCAATTCCATCTCGCGATTGGAAGCAACGTCGAATGCCTTGAGGCCTTCGCGATGCAGTTGAGCAATGATGTGGGGCGAGGGGTTGCACTTGACTGCATAGGTCAGCAGCCCATCGAAACCCTTCCGGAAGACCTTCACGGCCTTGTGGAACTCACGTTCGGAGAACAGAAAAGCCGGAAAGTCGGGGGCTTCCGCGGCGATGAGCGCAGATGTGTTCGGGTAAACGTGGGTCGGCTCGGTGGTCATGGACGACTGGCCTTTCGGGGCTAGGGCATGCGGGGGAATGAGCGCTGCATATAGGGATGCTATCCCCCCTGTGCAAACATTTATTTGGCCTTGGGAGCCATCATGCGCATGATGCCATTTTCGTGACAGAATAGGGGCGTTTGGCTGCGTTCCCTTGACGGCTTTTGAGGGTGATCGGATGAGTGTGCGTGCGCTGTTGCTGGCTGGTGTTACCCTGCTTGGGTTGGCAATCGGCGGCACCGTGGCCTTTTCGCCGCTCAATGGGCCCAGTCTTGCGCAAGTCACGGCGCCGGCAACGGCCACCGTGCCGCAAAGCAACGAGCAGATCCGGCTTAGCTTCGCCCCTGTCGTGAAGGCGGCCTCGCCGGCGGTGGTCAATGTTTATGCTACGCGCATCGAGCTGCAGGCCGCCTCTCCCTTTGCGAACGATCCGTTTTTTTCCCGCTTTTTCGGCGACGGCCGTTTCCAGCGTCGTCCGCGCGAGTCCCGATCCCTAGGGTCGGGCGTTATCGTTGATGCTGGCGGCGTTATCCTGACCAACCGGCATGTGATCGAGGGGGCGACCGATGTACGCATTGCCCTATCGGACGGACGCGAATTTGCGGTCGATATCGTAATTGAAGATGCGCAGACCGATCTGGCGGTCCTGCGGGTGCGCGAACCTGGCGGCGCGCAGTTCCCCGCAATGCAGTTCGCCGACTCGGACGCTCTAGAGGTGGGTGATCTTGTGCTTGCCATTGGCAATCCGTTTGGCGTTGGCCAAACTGTCACCAGCGGGATTGTATCGGCACTCGCCCGCACCGGGGTCGAGAGTTCGGACTATGAATTCTTTATTCAAACCGACGCGGCCATCAACCCGGGCAATTCCGGAGGTGCGCTAGTGGATCTTGACGGCAATTTGGTGGGCATCAACACGGCCATCTATTCGCAAACTGGTGGTTCGGTGGGGATCGGCTTTGCCATTCCTGCCAACATGGCGCGGTTGGTGGCAGAAGCGGGTATCAGCGGTGGCGAGATCGTGCGGCCGTGGTTCGGCGCAAAGATGCAGGCGGTCAATTCTGATATCGCCGCAAGTCTGGGTATGACGGCGCCCCATGGTGCTTTGATCACGGAAGTGGCGCCTGGTGGACCCGCAGCGCGCGCGGGATTCCAATCTGGCGATGTGGTGCTTTCCGTAGACGGGGTGCAAGTGGATGATCCCAGCGCCTTCAACTTCCGCCTCGCAACCAAGCCGATTGGACAGACAACGCAGCTCGAGCGCTGGCGCGGCGGAACGCGGGAGACTGTGGGCTTCACAGTGGAGGCAGCGCCTATTCCCGGCGAGGACATGATGGCGGTGATCACGGGCAATTCCCGCTTTGCCGGCACCAGCGTTCGCCAGATCGATGCTGCTCTGGCCGAAAGCAAGGGCCTGCCTTATGACGCGCGCGGGGTGATCGTGACGGCGGTGGAGCCAGGCTCGCCGGCCGCGGAGATGGGCTTGCAGGTCGACGACATTATCCTCTCGCTCAACGATATCGCCATGGACAGCGCCCAGACCTTCTCCCAGACGGCGTCGCGGCGAGTGCGCACGTGGCAGATCATTCTGCAACGAGACGGGCAGGTGACGCGGAGCATTGTGAGTGGCTAGTCCAACGCAACATAGCGGTGACTAGAGCAGCGCCTGGACTGTTTCACATCAGCGCCTTGCGCTAGAACGCTGATATGTCCGACCTGTTTGCTGCCAGCCCCGAAGAAAATGACCGCGCGCGCCCGCTGGCCGATCAATTGCGGCCGCGCTCGCTCGATGAAGTGATCGGGCAAACGCACCTGCTGGGGCCGGACGGTACGCTGCGCCGGATGATGGCCAGCGGCCGGCTGGGCTCGCTGATCCTTTGGGGGCCGCCAGGAACCGGCAAGACCACAGTGGCAAGGCTCCTCGCCGACCAGATCGGCTATCGCTTCGAACAGATCTCGGCCGTGTTTTCCGGTGTCGCCGATCTCAAGAAGGTGTTCGAGAAGGCCCGCTTTGAGCGACTGAGCGGGCACAAGACGCTTTTGTTTGTGGACGAAATTCACCGTTTCAACCGGGCGCAGCAGGACGGTTTTCTCCCTGTTATGGAAGACGGCACGGTAGTGCTGGTGGGTGCGACCACGGAGAACCCCTCGTTCGAGCTCAACGCCGCCTTGCTGTCGCGCAGCCAGGTGCTGCGCTTCGAGTCGCTCGGCTTGCCCGATCTGGAAAAATTGGTGCAACGGGCCGAGCAGTTGACCGGCGCCAGCCTGCCGCTCGATAGCGAAGCGCGGCACACTTTGCTCACCCTGGCAGATGGAGATGGGCGGGCTCTGCTCGGGCTGGTGGAAGAGGTGCTAGCCTCGGCCAAGCCTGGCGAAACGCTGGATGCGGCGGGGCTGCTCACAGTCGTCCAGCGCCGAGCGCCCATCTATGACAAGGCGCAGGACGGGCACTACAATCTGATTTCAGCGTTGCACAAGACCATCCGGGGCTCCGACCCGGACGCGGCGCTTTATTATTTCGCCCGTATGCTCGACGCTGGCGAAGATCCGCTGTTTCTCGCGCGCCGGCTGATCCGCATGGCGGTGGAGGATATTGGCCTGGCTGATCCCGCAGCTCTGCCGCAGGCCGTGGCGGGCCGGGACGCTTTCCAGATGTTGGGTTCGCCCGAAGGTGAACTGGCGCTGGCGCAAGTGGTTGTTTATCTGGCGCTCGCGCCCAAATCCAATGCCGTCTACACGGCTTACAAAGGCGCGGTCAGCGTTGCGAAAACAACAGGATCGCCCATGCCGCCCATGGTCATCCTCAATGCACCGACCAAGCTGATGAAGGGTTCGGGATATGGCGAGGGCTATATCTACGACCACGACACGCCCGAGGCCTTTTCGGGGCAGGAATATTTCCCCGAAAAGATCGGCCGTCAGAGCTTTTACCATCCTGTAGAGCGCGGGTTTGAACGCGATCTGCGCAAGCGCATGGACTATTTCGAGCGGCTTAGAGCGGCCAAGGGGGAGAGTGGCGAGTAGGTCTAGTTACTCCGGTGCCACGCGCCCATGCTTCCGGATTCAACGCCATATTGATACAGGGCCGCCAGCCACTCCGGCCCACCGAACAGCGCATTTTGTGGCTGAGGGAAGTTGGGTGGTATCGCGGTCAGGCGATAATTGATGCCGCTGCGCTCAACCATGTTGGTGAGGATCGCGATGTCGCCACGGCCGCGATATTTGAGCAGAGTGGGAATGGAGCGCTCCAGCACGGATAGAGAGGTCACGTTCACCGGCTCGCTCGAGGGCTCGATGGCGCCATTATAGACGACGTAGAGGTTCGCCCGCCCAGGCAAGGAATCGAGACCATCGGGCAGAAGGACGATCTGCTGGGTCACGCCCCCATCAACGTGAAGCTCGTCGAACTTGCCGCCAGCGGCGCGGACGTCGATCAGCACGGGAGGATAAACACCAGGCACTGCCGCAGAGGCGAGGAGGATCTGCTGGATCAGATCAAGCCTATCGGGAATGTTGCTGGCCGCGATGGCCCCAATGTCCCAGATCACGGGACGCTCGGCATCAAGATTGGTGGTGCCCACCAGCAAGCGGCGGCCCTTGAGGTGTTCAACGGCGATGGCGGTCACCGTGCCAGGGTCAATCAGCCGGCGGATAGCCTTGAGCACAGGCGTATTGCTGGCAATGGATGGGGCGCCCAGGGCGGCCGAAATGAAATTGAGATTGGGCGATTTCTGGCTGGCAAGGCTGCTGAAGACTTCGGTTAGCCTGCCATCATAGCTGGGCCCAAGGAATGCCATAGGCGCGATCAGGGCACCAACACTGATGCCGGTCACGACCTCGAACTCCGGCCGCTCACCGCTTTGCGTCCAGCCAACGAGAAAGCCCGCGCCATAAGCGCCATTGATGCCGCCACCGGAGAGGCTCAGGAAATCCACGGCGCCGTCAGGACCAGGGGTAAACTTAAAACTCTTGCCCTCTTCAAGCTGCGCGTCGCCCCAATAGCGGATCGGCTCCGCATCCGTCGCAGGCACCGTGGTGGCCAGGGCTCCGGGCACGGCCGCCATGTCGGCGATGGCTTCAGGCACAGCGCTGTCGCGAACGCCCGCGGTGGTGACGCAGCCGGCAAGCGCGAGGGTAGACAAAATAACAAGGGCAGCGCGGGCCGCCGAGAAAGGGAGCATGGGCAATCTCAATCGGTATCTGCTGGCTTAAGTGGCGCTGGCTAGCTTGGTTCCCTGTTGCAGGACAAAGCGATACGATAAAGAGCTGATGTGGTGAACGGGCCACTGTTGAGGGCTTACGACTTATGCAAGCGTTCCTGTTGGTCGGTTTAGGCGGTGCCATCGGGGCCATGGCTCGCTTTGGAGCGGGCAAGTTGATTGGCCAGGTTTGGCCCACGAATTTTCCCCTTGCGACCCTTCTGATCAACATAGCTGGGTCGACGCTGATGGGCCTATTAATGGGCCTCCTTGCAAGGTTCACGCCGGCATGGAGCGAGACAGCGCGCTTGTTTGCCGCCGTGGGTGTTCTGGGCGGCTTCACCACCTTTTCTTCGTTTTCGCTCGAAACAGTGCAGTTGATCGAGCGCGGCGAAATATTTTGGGCGGGCGGCTATGTGCTGTTGTCGGTTGTGGTTTGCCTCGCGGGGCTTTATCTCGGACTTTTGGTGACCAGAGGCTTTTCATGAGTGGCGTTCAACAGCGGCAGGTGAGTGCGGATGAAGACGGAATGCGTCTTGATCGCTGGTTCGCGACACATTTCCCCCAGCTCGGTTTTGGCCGCCTGCAGAAGCTCATCCGCAATGGCGAGATCAAGGTCGACCGCGCGAAGGTGACGACGAGCACCCGGCTGTCGCCGGGGCAGACGGTACGAATCCCGCCGATCGATGATCCGGGAACGCCCAAGCCCGTTCGGATCAACGAGGACGAAGCGCGCTTCCTGCGCAGCCTGATCCTTTATGAGGACGAAGACATCTATGTCTTCAACAAGCCGCATGGGCTCGCGGTCCAGGGTGGCAGCGGCACGACGCGTCACCTCGATGGCATGCTCAAGAGCCTGCCCAACAACAAGGGCGAGGCACCGCGGCTCGTTCACCGGTTGGACCGGGATACGTCCGGGTGTCTGGTGGTTGCCAAGACCAAGGCCGCTGCCAGCCATTTTGGAACCGTGTTCCGGTCGCGCTCCGCCCGCAAGATTTATTGGGCGGTGGTCGCCGGCAATCCTCATCCGCAGCAGGGCGAGATTTCCTGTTTCCTCGCGCGCCAGAGCACGGCTGATGGCGAGCAGATGGTGGTCGTCAAGAATGGCACGCCCGGCGCACAGCACTCGACCAGCTATTATTCCACCACGGATACGGCAAGCCGGCGCTTTGCTTGGGTAACGCTGAAGCCGGTGACCGGAAGGACGCACCAATTGCGCGTCCATATGGCGAAGTTGGGAACGCCTATTATTGGCGATCCGCGCTATTTCAACATCGAAAACTGGCAGGGTGCCGAGGGGTTGAGCGAAGGGCTGCATTTGCATGCAAGGCGCCTGGCCATTCCCTTGCGCGGTGGCAAGCGCATCGACATTTCGGCGCCGTTGCCGCCCCACATGCGGGGAAGCTTTGAAACCCTTGGCTTCGATCCTGACCGCTATGATGTGGGCACGGATCCCGAAGATGGGGCATAGCGTTCCGAATTAATGGGCGATGCGTCGTTAAGCGTGTCGCCAATGTTGGCCCCTCCTGTCGTTCTTGCCGGACGATGCAGTGGCCGGAGAGAATGAAATGCGCGATCAGCTTACAGACATTCACAAGCATATCGATGACGGCTATGGCCGGGCTCAGCACCTCAACAAGGTTGAGCTGCCCAAGCGCTTCTACAAATCGGTTGCGGCGGGGCCATACGAAGCTGGCTTTGTGGTGACGCTGGATGGCCGGCCGGTTCGCACACCGGGCAAGAAGCTGCCTGTGGTGGTGCCCGCGGCACCGATCGCCACGGCCATGGCAGAGGAATGGGCGGCACAGGGCGAGTTCATCGATCCGGCCACCATGCCCATGGTGCGGCTGATCAATTCAGCCGTTGAAAGCGGCGAAGAGATGATCCCGGCCTTCCGCGACGAGGTGATCAAGTTCGTGGGTGGGGATTTGCTGCTTTATCGCGCGGAGGGGCCACAGGAGCTCGTGTCCGAGCAGGAATTGCAGTGGGACAAGGCGCTGGTGGC
Source organism: Devosia submarina (assembly GCF_003056345.1). Taxonomy (GTDB): domain Bacteria; phylum Pseudomonadota; class Alphaproteobacteria; order Rhizobiales; family Devosiaceae; genus Devosia; species Devosia submarina. Next base: position 74,636 of record NZ_PYWB01000011.1, read on the forward strand.
GATTGCGCGGCATTTTGGCGTGAGCTTCATGCCGACCATGGGCATTATCCACCAGCAACAGCCGCAACAAACGCTGGAGCGGCTGGCCGAGGCGCTTCAAGGGGAGAACCTCTTTGTTCTGACGGCCCTGGTCTCGATCACGGGGCTAACCGGCTCGGGCATTCTGGCTGTCGGTCTTTGGCACAAGCTCTTTACGGCAGACCAGGTATGGTCGGCTGCCCATGTTGATGAGGATTACCAGATCAGCCAATGGGGCGAGGACGAGGAGGCCGCCGAGCGGCGCCAAAAGCGTCGGGTGGAGTTCGATACCGCGGTTGCCGCGCTGGAGGCGCTGCGCAGCTAAACAAGGGGGAAGAGGAAAATGAAGCAGCTTTATACGACCCTTGGGCCTTTGCCCAAGGAGCGACTCGGCATGATCCTGCCGCACGAGCATGTGTTCGTAGATTTGCGCACGCCGGACCAGCCCGGCTATGGGCAAGCCTCGCCGGAGGATGTGGTGGCGCTGATGGCGCCTCAGATCGAAACCATCAAGGCGCAGGGCATTACGGCGCTGGTGGAATGTTCGACGGGCGGCGTGGGGCGGCGCGCTGATATCGACCTTGCGGTTTCCCGCGCAACGGATTTCCCCATCGTCGTTCCTACTGGCAATTACCGGGAGCCGTGGATTCCTGATTGGGTTCGCGACGCCAGCTTGGATGAGCTGGAACGCTGGATGGTCCGCGAGCTCGAAGAGGGCATGGAAGACACCGGTGTGCGTGCTGCCTGGATCAAGATCAGCGCTGGAGACGACGGCATCACACCCCTCGAGGAGCGCATCCTGAGGGCCGCGGCGCGTGCTGGCAGGGCCACGAACGCAGTGATCGGCTCGCATACCATCAAGTCGCGCGTGGTTATGGACCAGCTCGACATCATCGAGGCGGAAGGCTATCGCGCCGAGCGCTTCATTTCGATCCACACCCAGGCGGAACCGGATTTCGAGATGCATCGAGCCGTGGCGGCACGGGGCGCCTGGATCGAGTATGACCATCTTGGGCGGGAGCCCGACGATGAGGTCGTCGCGCTGATCCTGCGGGCGCTGGAGGCCGGGATAGGCAAGCAATTGCTGCTCAGTCATGACCTGGGTTGGTATGATCCGGCGCAGCTAGGTGGCGGCGTGCCACGGCCCTATACAGCAATGGTTGAACGGATCTTGCCCATGCTGCGATCAGCAGGGGTGGATGAGGCAACGATCACGCTTCTGACCGAGACCAATCCTTTTGAGGCCTTTGCCCGCTAGCCATGAGCGGCAGCTATTGCCGCCCGTGCCGCTCAAGTGCTGCTTTCAGCACAATCGTCAGGACGGCGATAAAGGCCAGCGTGGATGATGCTGCAAAGGCGCCGGTGACGTTGAAGTCGTTGAACAGCTGGGTGATCTGGAGGGGCAGGGTGTTGGTCTGCCCCCGGATGGAGCCGGACACCACGGATACTGCGCCAAATTCACCCATGACGCGCGCATTGGTCAGCACCGCGCCGTAAAGAATCGCCCAGCGGATATTGGGCAGGGTGACGAACCAGAACATCTGCCAGCCATTTGCACCGAGCGAGAGGGCGGCTTCCTCGTCCTCGGTGCCCTGCTGCTGCATGAGCGGGATGAGCTCGCGCGCCACAAATGGAGCCGTGACGAACAGGCTCACGAGTATGATGGCTGTCACCGTGAACATGAGCTGGATGTTCATGGCCTGCAGCGCTGGGCCGAGCAGGCCCTGACCGCCATAAAGAAACAGGTAGACGACACCCGCCACGATCGGGCTTACCGCTGCCGGGATTTCGATCATGGTGATCAACAGCTCGCGGCCGCGGAATTGGAAGCGTGTCACCAGCCAGGCGAGACAAACGCCCACCACAATGTTGATTGGAACGACGATGATCGCCGTCAACACCGTCAGACCAATCGCGTGGAGCGTTGCTGGCTCCAAGATATTGGCGATGTATTGGCCCACGCCCTCGCGCAGGGCAAAGGCAAAGATCACCGCCAGCGGCACGAGCAGGAACAGGGCGGACAGGATAAAGGCGAGGCTGATCAGCGCATATTCAGCCGGAGAACGCGCGGGATTGGACTGCATCAGCGGCTCCGAAGGACATAGCGATTCTGCCAGGCCTGGAGGGCGTTTGTCAGCATCAGGGTCGCAAAGGCGGCAAGCAGAAGCACAAAGGCCAGGGCCGCGGCGCCTTCGTAATTGTATTCCTCGAGGCGGATGAAGATCAGCAGGGAAACAATCTCTGTCAGCCCCGGTAGATTGCCGGCGATGAACACCACGGCGCCGAACTCACCGAGCGAGCGGGCAAAGGACAGCACGCACCCGGCCATGAAGGCGGGCAGGATGGTGGGAAAGATAACGCGGGCAAAGGTCTGCCAGTCGGTAGCGCCCAAAGTTTTGGCCGCTTCTTCAAGTTCCACCTGAACTTCCTCCAGCACTGGCTGCACAGCCCGCACGACAAAGGGGATGGAGGTGAAGGTCATGGCGATGATAATGCCGGCTTGTGTGTAGTTGACCTTGATGCCGTTGCCCTCAAGGAACTGCCCATACCAGCCTGTGTTGCTGAAGAGGGTCACGAGGATGAGCCCCGCGACGGCGGTGGGCAGGGCAAAGGGAAGGTCGACAAGGGCATCCAGAAACCGCCTGCCGGGAAAGCTGTAACGCGTCAGCACCCAGGCGAGCAGCAGGCCGAAGAGGCCATTGAGGACGGAAGCAACCAGGGCTGAGCCAAAGGTGATTCGGTAGGCAGCAAGGGAGCGGTTGGAGCTGACAATGCGCCAGAACTCTTCCCAACCCATGCCGCCGACCTTGAGCAGCATGGCAGCGAGGGGCAGGGCGATGATGATAGTGAGATAGAGCATGGAGACGCCAAGCGTCAGCCCAAAACCGGGCAGCAAATGCTTGGAGCGTTTCCGTGCCATGTCTTCTCCCTGTGCCTCTCAAGCTTCATTGCCCGGCGGGCCGGGCAATCCAGTGGGTCACCGGGCAAAGGCGGTGATGACGATCGTCGATGATTGCCGCTATTGGTTGAGGAAGACCTTGTCGAGCAGGCCACCGTCGGCGAAGTGCTCTTCGGAGATCTTGTCCCAGCCACCAAAGGCGTCTTCCGCCGTAACGAGGCGCACTTCGGGGAATTCGGCGGCATGGGCAGCAGCGACGGCCTCGTCGTTCACGCGGTGGAAATTGGCGGCAGCCACTTCCTGGCCTTCCGGCGTATAGAGGAAATCGAGATAAGCCTTGGCGATCTCGCGGGTGCCGCGATTGTCCACGACCTTGTCCACGATGGCCACCGGGAATTCGCTGAGCAGGCTCACCGATGGGATCACGGCCTCGTACTGGTCGGCGCCAAACTGCTCGCGCACCGCCAGCACCTCGGCTTCAAACGTTACCAGCACATCGCCCAGCTGGCGTTCGGTGAAGGCGGTGGTAGCGGCGCGGCCGCCGGTCTCAAAAACGGGCACGTTGTTGAAGAGCTTGGTGAGAAATTCCTCAACCTTGGCTTCGTCGTTGGCATACTCCTCATTGGCCCAGGCGCGGGCTGCGAGATAGGTGTAGCGCCCATTGCCGGAGGTCTTTGGATTGGGGAAGATCACCTGCACGCCTTCGGCGGCTAGATCGCCCCAGTCGCTGATCCCCTTGGGATTGCCGGCGCGGACCAGGAATGCGGGCAGGGAGTAGAATGGCGAGGCGTTGTTGGGAAACTCGCTGGCCCAATCTTCGCTCACGAAGCCGCCGTCGACCAGCCGCTCGATGTCAACGACCTGGTTAAAGGTGACGACGTCAGCCGCAAGGCCTTCCAGGATAGCGCGCGCCTGGGCGGACGATCCGGCGTGGGATTGATTGACGGTAATGCTAGCCCCACTTGCCGCGTAGGCAGCGTTCTCGGCCGCGAACAGCTCGCGCGCTATGTCGTAGGACGCATTGAGGATGTCGGTAGGTTGGGCGAGGGCAGGCGTTGCCGTAAGCACAATGGCAGCTGCAGCGGCGGCAAAAAGCTTGTTCATCTGACGCGATTTTCCAACAAAGGGATGATGTTGGAGCGGTGATGCTATGGCGCAGGTGTCGGGTCCAGAGCTAATGCGCTGCGCTGGATGAGTAATTTAGGGGCGCAATTCTTGGAGGAATGCCGTTGCGCCAGAAGGAGGCGAGCAAGTTTTTTGTTTCACCGCTACTGCAGCATTCCAGATCGTCAGCCTGGGGCGAAGACCCGAGGGCACTGCACTTGCTGCGCGCGAGAGAAGCGAAGAGCCCTCGGGTCTGGCCCGAGGGTGAGGATTGAAGGGTTTAACAGTCTAGCGCCCTAGTTCAGCGCGCTCACTGGCTCAGCAAACAGATCGTACTCATCGCTGTCAGTCACCCGGACGTCGATCATATCGCCGACTTTGATGCCGTCAGCCTTGCTGATGACCACCTGACCGTCAATCTCGGGTGCGTCCCACTTAGAGCGGGCCACGGCCTTGTTGGTCTCGGGCAGCACATCGTCCACCAGCACCTGAATGGTGCGGCCGACCTTCTTTGCAAGCTGGCCGGCAGAAACGTTCTGCGCGACTTCCATCAGCCGCTCCCAGCGATCCTGCGCCACGTCATCGGGCACGATGCCTTCGAGTTCGTTGGCCGGCGCGCCGGTCACGGGCTCGTACTTGAAGCAGCCTGCGCGGTCGATCTCGGCTTCCTCGATGAAGTCGAGCATCATGTCGAAATCTTCCTCCGTTTCGCCGGGGAAGCCAACGATGAAGTTGGATCGCACAGTCAAATCAGGAACTTGGCGCTTCCAGTCAAGAATCCGATTCAAGGTCTTGTCCTGGTGCGCAGGACGACGCATCGCCTTGAGAACCTTGGGCGAAGCATGCTGGAACGGAATGTCGAGATAGGGCAGCACAAGACCTTCGGCCATTAGCTCCATCACCTGATCCACATGCGGATAGGGATAAACATAGTGCAAGCGCACCCAGGCGCCGAGCTGCCCCAGTTCCTTGGCCAGGTCATAGAACTTGGCTTTGACCGGGCGGCCCCGGTACATGGACTCTGCATATTTGACATCGACACCATAGGCGCTGGTATCCTGCGAGATCACCAGCAATTCCTTGACGCCCGAGCGGATCAGCCCCTCGGCTTCGCCCAGAATGCCGGCAGCGGGGCGCGACGCCAGATCGCCACGGATCTGGGGAATGATGCAGAAGGAGCACCGATTATTGCAGCCCTCGGAAATCTTGAGATAGGCATAGTGGCGCGGCGTCAACTTGAGGCCGGTCTCGGGCACCAGGTCCACGAAGCGGTTCGGCACGGGCGGCAAATGCTCGTGCACGGCCGAGACCACGCTTTCGTATTGATGCGGGCCAGAGATGGCGAGCACGGAAGGATGCGTCTGGCGGATGAGGTCTTCCTCGACGCCCAGGCACCCTGTGACGATGACGCGGCCGTTTTCGTTCAGTGCTTCGCCAATAGCTTCGAGAGATTCCTGCTTGGCGGAATCAAGGAAGCCGCAGGTGTTGACCAGGACGATATCGGCACCCTGGTAGTCGCGGCTGAACGAATAGCCTTGCGAGCGCAGCGTGGACATGATCCGCTCGCTATCGACAAGGGCTTTGGGGCAGCCGAGGCTGACGAGGCCAATTTTTGGCGCTTGGCTCATGAGAGCGTTGGTTCCGATGTGGGAATGGTTGCGCGCGTCATACAGAGTATCTGACGGTTACGCAATGTGACTGCCTCCCGCAGGGCGCGGGGCTGCGTTGTCCCATTTGCCTGAGGTGCAGTCTTGAAAGTCGGTTCCAACGAACAGTGCGTCCGCACAATTGCCCATTCCAAGATAAATCGAGCTGCTCTAGCAATGCTGGCATAAGCGTCAGTTGAGGTTGCTGACCCTGCCTCAACATCCTGAAGGAGCACTCATGTTCGATCGTCTCTCCGCCTACACGCCGCAGGCCCTTGCCGCCCTACGCATCATTGCTGCGCTTTTGTTTATGGCGCATGGCACGCAGAAATTGCTGGGCTTTCCTGCTGCAGAGTTCAGCCCACCGATGTTCTCGATCTTCTGGTTCGCAGGCGTGATTGAGATCGTAGCCGGTGTCATGATCCTGCTTGGCTTTTTTACTCGCCCCGCAGCCTTCATCGCCTCGGGCACCATGGCCGTTGCATATTGGATGGCGCATGCGCCGAGCAATTTCTTCCCCGTCAACAATGGCGGCGACGCGGCAATCCTGTTCTGCTTTGTGTTCCTGTTCCTGGTTTTTGCCGGTCCCGGCGCCTGGAGCGTCAACAAGCAGTAAGCTCAACTTCTGAATCAAAATGGCCGCCGAGACATCTGTCTTGGCGGCCTTTTTGTTGGTCAGAAGCCCTTGGGCTGTGGGCTGCGCTTGGCAGTGCGGCGCGGCTTGAAGAGTTCGCCAGGCTCGGTGGCGGGCTCGCGGCGGGTGGTTTCATGGGAATCGCTTGCCGCTGCTGCGTATCCGTCGGCTTCGGCATAGTCATCCGCTTCATCAGCTTGCGCGAGGTCGCGAATGGCGTCCCGCACCTCATCAAGCAGGGAAGCCGAATAGCGGGAGCGGTTCACGTGCTCACCGCTTTGCTCATGGGTTTTGAACCAGACGAGGAGCGCCTCGCAGGCGATCCGCAGCACGACGATATAAAGCAGACCAAAAACGGCAAGCTCGAGCAAGCCCCAAAGGCCATTGCCGAAGCCGAGGCTGAACCGCCAGAACATATGGCTTACAGCCCATAGGAGAATAGCGGCGAGTCCCAGCGCGTAAAGGATGGGAACAAGCTTGGGCGAAAGAATCGCGTCGAGCCGGAACAGGGTCTGGCGGGTAAACAAGCGTTTCAGATCGTCGAGGGTCATCCTCATCTCCGCAATGCGATTCTATGCGATAGCAACTTGGCCACCAGTGCCGATGCTGACAAGGCTTTCATCACCAGCGCTTCGCGTCGGTCCAAAGCGCTTTTCAAACGCGGCACGGAGCGACGAATCGATCTCGGGCAGCGAGACGAGGTGGCCTAGATCCTCAAAGCTCGTGACGCCTTGGTCGGATATGCCGCAGGGCACGATGCCATTGTAGTGGCTGAGATCCGGGCTGACATTGAGCGAGATGCCGTGAAAGGTTACCCATTTGGAGACCCGGACACCGATAGCGGCGATCTTGTCTTCGGTGGCGGGTCCCTTTTCCGGTCGGCGTACCCAGACGCCGATCCGCCCGTCCCGTCGTTCGCCGGCTATATTGTGCAGGGCTAGCGTGTCGATCACCCAGTCCTCAAGCCCTTTGACCAGGCAACGGATATCACGACCGCGCTGGGTCAGGTCCAGCATCACATAGGCCACACGCTGGCCAGGGCCGTGATAGGTGTATTGCCCGCCTCGTCCCGCATCAAAGACGGGGAATCGATCCGAAAGCAGGTCCTGGGGCAGGGCGGATGTGCCGGCGGTGTAGAGCGGTGGGTGCTCCAGGAGCCAGATTGCCTCTTCATCGGTACCGGCGGCAATGCCCGCAGCACGCGCCCGCATGGCCTCAAGTGCATCGGGATATGGCACCAAATCCTTGGAGATGATCCATTGCACCGGCTGGCCGTCGGCCCGCGCCAGTTTGTTGACGGTTTCGCAGCCAATGTTGTGGGGAGTTAACACTTCCATAACCATGCTTGCCAGAGAGTTACCAAACAATGAACCGCGGCGTCAGCTGCGCGACGAAAAGGCTCCAGACTTACTTATGCGCACATTGGACAATATTGAAGTGGACATCACCGTTGAGCTTGGCGCGACGACGATGCCGATTCACCATTTACTGCGCATGGGCCGCGGTGCGGTGATCGAGCTCGATGCCACTGAGCATGATCCCCTCAACATCTACGCCAACAATGTGCTGATCGCCCACGGTGAGGTCAGCGTCGATGAGGGATATCTTCGGGTCCAGGTCACGCAAAAGGCGCAGCGCCGGCTTTAGGGCAGGGCGCGGACCTGTGGAAAAGCTCCGGCATGAAGATCATTTCACCGGCTTCAACGAAATTACGATTTAAGCGCTTGAGGTTGGCCACGAGCTTTGCTACATCCCCGCTCGCTTCGCCGAACGGAGAAGCTCTACCAAGCGTGCGGTCGTGGCGGAATTGGTAGACGCGCAGCGTTGAGGTCGCTGTGTCGCAAGACGTGGAAGTTCGAGTCTTCTCGACCGCACCAATCATCCCTTGCGGATGACCAGAAAAAAGGCCGCCCCTTGGGGCGGCCTTTTCGTTTATGGAGTGGCGGGAGCCGGGGTTGCTGGAGCTGCGCCGTCAGCTGGCGGCGTGGTAGCCGGTGCTGGCGTTTCGGCTGGAGCGTTCGTTGCTGGTGCATCGCCACCGCAAGCAGCAAGGGACAGGGCTGCAACGACGGCGAGCGGGGCGAATAGCTTCCGTGACATGGGATCTCCTACGATTCTGTTTCTCGTTATGAGCGGGTATTCACGCAGACGTGAGCTAACCGACGCATTTAGGCAAAGATGGGGCCAGAGGCCTCTCTGCTCCAGACAAGCTCTTGTTTGGGCAGCGTGCAACAAACGCAGGCCCTCTCAGCCGAGTTCCAGAGCGACAGCTAGGCAGGGTAGCCTGTTGCCCGAAAGTGACACGGCGGTGCTGCGTGCCCGAAGGGCAGCTTGGGCGGCACGCCTAACCTTCGTGCCTACGCACAAAGTGATGCATATCTTGCGCGTTAGTCTGGCGCATCGCTGCATGAGTAGCTACAGCTTGGCCGCCCCTGAAACCCGCGACGCAAAGGGCTCCCAATGAGCACAGACTTCGACACAGCGCCTGGCAATGACGCGGGCATTGATCCCAATGCACTGCGCGATCGCGAAGACCGAATCTCTCCGCTATGGATCGAGCGACTGCGCGCCTTTCTGCTCGCCGGCCGGAGCGAAGATGTTGCAACCGTTATCGGCCCCCTTCATACGGCTGATCTAGGCGACGTGCTGGAAACGCTGGAGCCCGAGGAGCGTATCCACCTGGTACGCACGCTGGGGGATCTGTTCGATTACTCGGCGCTGACGGAAGTGGACGAGAGCGTCCGCATCGAGCTGATGGACGCGCTGCCCAATGCCGCCATTGCGCGCGGTGTGGCGGGCTTGGACAATGACGACGCGGTCGCGATCCTGGAAGATTTGCAAGAGGAAGACCGTGACGAGGTCCTTGCCAAGCTGCCAACCTTTGAGCGGCTGAACCTCAAGCGCAGCCTCGATTTTCCCGAAGATTCCGCCGGAAGGCGGATGCAGACCGACTTTATCGCTATTCCCCCCTTCTGGACGGTTGGGCAGACGATCGACTATCTGCGTCGTGAAAAGGATTTGCCGGACGAATTCTACCAAATCTATGTGGTGGACGCGTCGTACCAGGTGCTTGGCACCATTCCGCTCGACAAATTCCTGCGGGCGCAGCGCGCCACCTCGATCCAAGCCTTGATGAACACCAATCTGGTGCTGGTCGACGCCAATGAAGACCAGGAAGAAGCCGCGCGCGATTTCGAGCGCTATGATCTGGTTGAAGTTGGCGTGGTGGATGAAAGCCGCCGGCTCGTGGGTGTCCTCACCATCGACGACATGGTGGACGTGATCCACGAGGAAGCCGATGAAGACATCAAGCTGCTGGCGGGCGTTGGCGACGAGGATATCTCCGGGTCAACCATCGACACGGTGCGCAGCCGTGTGCCGTGGCTGGTGGTGAACCTTGTGACCGCGCTGGCCGTGAGTTTCGTTATCGGCCTTTTCGACGCCACTATCGAGCAAATGGTGTCTCTTGCCGTGCTGATGCCCATTGTTGCCTCCATGGGCGGCAATGCGGGCACGCAGACCATGACCGTTACCGTGCGCGCCCTTGCCATGCGCGAGCTCGACGGCCGCCGACTGCGAAGGCTCGTCACGCGCGAAATGATCGTGGGCTTTGCCAATGGCGTCATTTTTGCCGTCCTGATCGGAATCGTGACCTGGCTGCGATTCAGCGATGTGGAGCTTGGCGGGGTAATTGCGGCGGCGATGATCATCAATCTGATCGTTGCTGGTACGGCCGGAATTTTGATCCCGATTACGCTGGAAAAATTCAAGGCCGATCCGGCGATTGCCTCGGCTGTGTTTGTGACCACAATCACCGACACTGTTGGTTTCTTTGCCTTTTTGGGCATTGCCGGCTTGTGGTTCGGGCTGTTTTGACCGCTGCGAAAATCCTGTGGCCAGCAGAGGAGTGTGGCAAGACTGCAGCTTGCCATGGTTTTCTCGCACAGTTAATCTTGTGTTGCTGGGGCGCGGCAGAGGGTTTTATCCCGAAGGGCTCCGGCGTTCGCGGCTGACAGGGAGCAACAATGCGTAGTCAACCGAAGGCCACAGCGATGTGGCGAGCAGCAAGCTGGACCTTGGTTTGCCTGCTCTCTATGGGATTGGTCTTTTCCGTAATTGCTGGTGTGTAAGGAACGCCAGGATTAACATTAGACAGTGATTTGTTGGAGGGCGCCCGGGGTTTCGGGGCGCCCTTCTTGCTGAATGGAGCTGCCATGAAACTGCTAATCGGGAATCGTAATTATTCGAGCTGGTCCTTGCGGCCCTGGCTGGTGCTCCAGCATTTCGAGATCCCGTTCGAGGACGAAGTGCTCCAGCTCGCGGGCGAAGGGTTCCGAGACGTGCTCGCCCAGCGATCGCCTACCGGCCGGGTGCCGGTGCTGATCGATGGTGATTTGGTCGTGCCAGAAACCCTGGCCATCATTGAATATCTCGCCGATAAATTCCCCGACAAGGCCATTTGGCCAGACGATATTCGCGATCGTGCGCTGGCGCGTGCGGCGGCAACGGAAATGCACGCTGGCTTTTCTGGGCTGCGCAGCCATGCCCCCATGAATCTGCGCTCCTCGCATCCGGGCAAGGTCGCGCTTGATACAGTCGCCAGGGATCTCCAGCGCCTTGAAGCGCTCTGGGGTGGGCTGCTGCAAAAGTCGGGGGGACCGTTTTTGTTCGGGGCATTGACAGCTGCCGACGCCATGTTTGCGCCTGTTGCCACTCGTATCAGGACCTATGCGCTCCCCGTATCGGACACAGCCGCCGCCTATGTGGAAGCCATCTATGCCGTTCCGGCCTTCCAGAGCTGGCTTGCCATGGCGCTTAAGGAGCCATGGGTTGTGGATGAGGACGAAATTGACGTGATTCAGGGACGGGCCAAGCCCGGCACAATTGTATGATCCACATGATCAAGCTCTGCGTGGGCGTCCAAACGCTTGAAGAGCTCGAAAGCTACCGCGATGAGCGCGCCCATTGGTGGGACGCGGACTATGGCGAAGATGTCCATGTGCACCGCACGCGCATGATGCCCAAGCAGGCAAAGGAAATGGAGGGCAAGTCCTCGCTTTATTGGGTCATTGCGGGGCAGGTCGTCGCGCGCCAGCCGATCCTGCGGCTGGCCAAGTTCACCAATGCGGAGGGCAAGGATTATTGCGACATCATCATGGCGCGCGACATGATCCGAACGGTGCCTTACCCCAAGCGACCCTTCCAGGGTTGGCGCTATCTGCGGCCCGAAGATGCGCCGCCTGACATCGGCGCAAATGAGAATGCCGAATCGTTGGCACTGGCAGCCGACCTGGCCCGGTTGGGGCTGATCTAAACGCCGTCGGAATGCTAGCGAAAAGTTAATCTCACATCGCGGTTAGCGGCCCGTGATCTTAACGTGCCGTTAACCGCTGCGGCCCTTTTTAGTGGATGTATTAACAAACACTGATTTGGAGACAGCGATGGCGCGTCATGGTGCGCATGTCATTGTGGTGGGAAATGAGAAAGGCGGGTCGGGCAAGTCCACGACAGCCTTCCACCTGGCCGTTTATCTGCTGCATTCGGGCTATCGTGTCGCCACCATCGATGTCGATAGCCGCCAGCAAACCTTTACCCATTATGTCCGCAACCGCCGCATCCATATCCAGGAGCGCGGGCTGAGCCTGCCAAACCTCAAGCACTACCATCTGCCAACGGCTTGGGGCGATTCGGTGAAGGACAACAACAAGGCCGAATTCGACATGTTCCGCCGCGCCGTTGGCGAGGTGGAAGATCGCGTCGATTTCCTCGTGATCGACACGCCCGGCTTTGACACCAATTTGACCCGCCTTGCCCATTCATTGGCCGACACTTTGGTGACGCCAGTCAATGACAGCCTGATCGACCTCAACGTCCTCGCCCGGATCGACCCTCAGACCGGCGCGCCGCTTGAAACCAGCCATTATGCGCGCCTCGTGCAGCGGGCCCGATCCGAACGGCTCGCCGTAGATGGACACAGCGTTGACTGGGTGCTGGTGCGTAATCGCATCTCGATGCTCGGCTCGCGCAATTCGCGCCATGTGCATGCGACCCTTGATTCCATCGCTACGCGCTTTGGCTGCCGTGTCGCCGATGGGATTGCCGAGCGCGTGATCTTCCGCTCGCTCTTTCCAACCGGGATGACAGTGTTTGATCCCATCGATGAGGATGGCTCGGAAAGCACGACCATGTCGCACATCAGCGCGCGGCAGGAATATCGCAATCTGGTGGCTGCGCTGAACCTGCCGGTCGATGAAGTGGAGCCGATGCGCCTGTCCGCCTAGGGCAGGGTGCAGGGTTTGGGAGTATGCTGGTGGCCGGGAAGGGCGTTCACGTCATCGTCGTAGGCAATGAGAAGGGCGGTTCGGGCAAGTCGACCACGGCCTTTCACCTGGCCATCTATCTGCTGCACCAGGGCTTCCGCGTCGCCAGCATCGACGTGGATAGCCGTCAGCAGACGCTTACCCATTATGTCCAGAACCGCTTGGAGTGCCAGCGGCGGCGCGGCATCGAAATCCTGCAGCCGGTTCATTACCACCTGCCGCTTACGCGCGGCGACTCGCGCAAGGAAAACGACCGCATCGAGTTCAATCTGTTCCGTCGCGCCATTGGCGAGGTCGAACAACATGCCGATTACGTCGTGATCGACACGCCCGGCTTTGACACCAATCTGACGCGCCTCGCCCATTCCATGGCCGATACGCTGATCACACCCGTCAATGATAGCCTCATCGACCTCAACGTCATGGCGCAGTTCGACAGTGTCACCGGCGAACCGCGCGAGATGAGCCATTATGCCCGCCTGGTGCAGCGCGCGCGTGCCGAGCGGCAATCCATTGATGGCAAGGCAATCGATTGGGTGCTGGTGCGCAATCGCATTTCCATGCTGTCTTCGCGCAATATGCGCCAGGTTCAGATCATGCTGCAGCGGATCGCCGACCGGTTAGGCTGCCGTGTGGCCGACGGCATCGCGGAGCGCGTCATCTTCCGCTCGTTGTTTCCGAGCGGTCTAACCGTTTTTGATTCCCTCACGGACGAACTGATGGGCGGTGTTCCGTCCATGTCGCACATGAGCGCTCGCCAGGAATATCGCAATCTGATGGCGGCATTGCACTTGCCGGTGAATGGCCGGGCAGAATTGCCTCCGGCTCAACCAAGCAGTCGTTCAGCCCACCAATTCGTCCACATGATGCAGGCGGAGCCTGCGCTCTAGCGCGAGCCCAGGGTGAGCCGCAGGGCGCGTTTGCCCCCAGGGGCAAACACATCGATATCGATGTTGGCTTGGGGCTGGGCCATGCGGCGCGCGCGGGCTGATAGAACCAGCACGACACCGAGCAGATCGCCCACCGAACGCTTCTTGCCCAGAAGCCGGCCGGTCATCCCGGCGAGCACGCGATTGCGTGCGCTCAGGTCGGCCGTTGCTAGCGGTGAGCGGCCAACAAAATTGGCCAGCTCGGACAGAGCCGTATTCTCGCTCATTGGGCTACTCCAAACACAGGCGCCAATTTGCTTCATATACTCGCCAGTGGCATACGGCCCTGGCGTGTCACACATCTGTTGGGCGGCGCCGGATAGTCCCGGCGCTGCCCGTTGTTTTAGCCCTGCATGGCCAGGCAGCTCATGTCCTGCTGCTTGAGCTGGTTGCACATGGCAGCAGCGTCGTCGCGGTTGCCGAAGCCTACAAAGCGGGCGCGGTAGAAAACCTGGCCGTTCTTTTCGAAGCGTTCCACATAGGAGCGGAAGTCGCCAAGTGCGCCAGCCTTGCCTGCGGCATCGGAGAGCAGCGCGCGGGCGCTTTCCTCGGATGGGCCGGCGCCGATCTGCACGACCCAGCCACCTGGCGGCAGGGCGGCGTCAGCCGCCTGCACCGAATTGGAGATGGACGGATCGATGGGCTGGCCAAGGGTCGGATCGATAGCGGCGGATGGTGCATAGCCGAGCGGCGCGGATGGCGCCGTCTGGCCGAGGGCTGCCGGCGGTGCGCCGAGCTTATAGCCATCGCTCAGCCAGGCGCCGATCACGTCCTGATTGGGCGGCACATAGGCCGGCGCGGCAAGTGTGTTTGCAGCCTGCATGGCCTGCTGGCCGAGGTTGAGTGCAGGTGGGGCCGGAACGGGGGCCGGGGGTGGAGTTGGGGCGCTGGCGAGCACGGCCTCTGGCATGGGCTGGAGGGCCGGGGCCTGTGGCTGGGCACCATTAGCGGCGACCAGTTGGGCCAGGCGGAAGCCGGGCAGGGGCTTGGGCATCACGAAGACCGGTGCGGACGATGGCGACTGGGCCACGGCCACCTGCATATTGCCCTGACGGCCGGGAACCGGCACTTGCGCGATGTAATTGCCGCGGCGTGCCTTCGGCAGATAGGTAGCCACCAGCTTGCGCACTTTTTCATCGCGTGCGGCGGCGGAGTTGAAGCCGAAGGCAACAACGATGATGTGGCGGTTGTCCTTGCGCGCGGCGGTCAGGAGGTTGGAGCCGGCAGCATTGATGTAGCCGGTCTTGATCCCGTCCACGGCGCCCATATAGCCCAGGACGCGGTTGTGGTTGCCATAGGTCTTCTTGCCGTAGCTGAAGCTCTTGGTCTGGAAGAATTCATAATAGTTGGAAAAGTGCTGGTAGACGGCAATGCCAAGGATCGCCTGGTCCCGCACAGTGGTCACCTGCCCACCATCGGGCAGGCCCGAGGCGTTGCGATAAGTGGTGCTGCGCATGCCCAGCGCCCGGGCGGTGGCCGTCATACGCTGGGCGAATTTTTCTTCCGAACCTGAAATGTGTTCGGCGATAACGCGGGCCATGTCGTTGGCCGACAGCGTCACGAGCGACTTGATCGCATCTTCCACCGTGATGGTGGAACCTGCGCGCAGGCCCAGCTTGGTGGGCACGGCAGCGGCGGCGTGCTTGGACACCGTCATCTTGGTCGAGAGCTTGATATTGCCCGCACTCAACTCCTGAAACAGGACGTAGAGCGTCATCACCTTGGTGACCGATGCAGGGTAGCGGCGGCTGTCCGCAGCTTCTTCATACATGACTTTGCCGGACTTCGCGTCGACCACGATACCGGCATATTTGCGTAGGTTTTCAATGGCTTGAGCCGGCGCAGCGGCGTGAGCGCTGATCGCAAGGGCTACAAGAACTGCGGCAAAAGCGCGGGTAAATACGACGCGCCATGGGGTTTTCGCCTGAGAAGCCACCCGGTACTCCAACTCTGATTTCGGGCACTTCCGCGCCCGTACGCAACACCATCGTCGGATGATTCCGAGGGAGCCCCACGCGCCCCGGTCAATCCGGCAATGGGGAGAGAATAGGTGAGCGCCGTTACCATTCCGTAAAATGCCGAGGATTTTGGCGAGGATGTGGAGAGTAAGTCACGTATGGGTGATGCTGGTCACCGCCAGAGCGCAACCTACGCTCCAACATAGATCTTTAAGTAGACCTCATGGTGAGCTTGTCGAACGACGAGGTCGTGGCGCAACGCCGCCGCTCCTCCCACCACCATGGTTCGACAAGCTCACCATGAGGTCTCAGAAACCTTAATGACCCAAAGGAAAGGGCTCCCTTCCAGGAGCCCTTCCTTAGTCCTTGCTCGCTCGACCCTTAGGCCGAGTAGTACATCTCGTACTCAACCGGATGCGGGGTCTGCTCGAACTTGATGACTTCGCTCATCTTGAGTTCAATGTAGCTGTCGATCTGGTCGTTGTCGAACACGCCGCCGGCGAGGAGGAACTCACGGTCCTTGTCCAGCGATTCCAGCGCTTCGCGCAGCGAGCCGCAGACGGTCGGGATTTCCTTGAGTTCTTCCTTGGGTAGCTCGTACAGATCCTTGTCCATCGGGTCGCCGGGGTGGATCTTGTTCTTGATGCCATCCAGGCCAGCCATCAGCATGGCGGCAAAGCCCAGATATGGGTTCGCCAGCGGATCGGGGAAGCGCACTTCCACGCGCTTGGCCTTGGGCGACTGACCAAACGGAATACGGCAGGAAGCCGAACGGTTGCGGGCCGAGTAGGCCAACAGCACCGGAGCTTCAAAGCCTGGAACCAGGCGCTTGTAGCTGTTGGTGGTTGGGTTGGTGAAGGCGTTGATGGCCTTGGCGTGCTTGATGATGCCGCCGATGTAATAAAGAGCTTCCATCGACAGGCCAGCATACTGGTCACCAGCGAACAGCGGCTTGCCGTCCTTCCAGATCGACTGGTGGCAGTGCATGCCCGAGCCATTGTCGCCATAGACGGGCTTGGGCATGAAGGTTGCCGTCTTGCCATAGGCGTTGGCGACCTGCTGGATCACGTACTTGTAGATCTGGACCGAGTCGGCAGCCTTGATGATCGGGCAGAACTTGATGCCGAGTTCGTGCTGGGCCGAGGCCACTTCATGGTGGTGCTTTTCGATCGGCACGCCCATTTCGCCCATGGCTGCGAGCATTTCGCCGCGCATATCCTGTGCGGTGTCGAGCGGGGGAACGGGGAAATAGCCCTTCTTGAGCGCAATGTGGTGGCCGTTATTGCCGGCTTCGTACTCGGTGTCGTTGTTGGTCGGCAGTTCCGAAGAATCGACCGAGAAGCCAACCTTGTAGGTGGTGTTGGAATAGCGGACGTCGTCGAACAGGAAGAATTCAGGCTCGGGTCCAAAATAGACGCTGTCGCCGATACCGAGTTCCTTGACGTAGGCCTCGGCCTTCTTGGCCGTGGTGCGCGGATCGCGCGAATAGGGCTGGTAGGTCAGCGGCTCAAGGATGTCGCAGTTGATGGCGAGCGTCGAAGCGCCAAAGAACGGGTCCATATAAGCGGAATCCGGATCGGGCATCAGCACCATGTCGGACTCGTTGATGGCCTTCCAACCAGCGATCGAGGAACCATCGAACATGGTGCCTTCTTCGAACAGGTCTTCATCGACCATGGTCTGGTCGAACGTTACGTGCTGCAGCTTGCCGCGCATGTCGGTGAAACGGAGGTCGACATACTTGATGCCTTCGTCCTTGATGCGCTTGAGAATGTCGGCTGCTGTCGTCATTGATGTCTTCCCCTGAAAAATAGGAATGCTTGTTTTGTATGCGGCGAAACGCGAGGGCCTTGGGGCCTAGAGGGCGTCGTCGCCGAATTCTCCGGTGCGGATTCGAATGGCCTGTTCGACCGTATAGACAAAGATCTTGCCGTCGCCGATGCGCCCAGTCTGGGCGGCCGTGCGAATGGCTTCGATTGCCTTTTCCGCCAGATCGTCGGGGCATACGACTTCCACCTTCACCTTGGGCAGGAAGTCCACGACGTATTCAGCGCCGCGATAGAGCTCGGTATGACCCTTCTGGCGTCCAAAGCCCTTGGCTTCAGTTACCGTGATCCCCTGCAGGCCAACTTCCTGAAGCGCCTCTTTGACTTCGTCGAGCTTGAAAGGCTTTACGATAGCCTCGATCTTTTTCATGTGAGCCTCCACGTGCCACTTCCGGCGTATACCGCCAAGTGTATGCACAGGCTGTGCCAGCCGTGCCAGATTGAAATTGTTTATATTTTTGAGGGTCTTAACAAAGGTGCTGTCCAAACAGCCCGCCACAGCAGCGCTGCGGATGCCTAGATTATAGGCAATATGGCGTGCTTTTAAGCGTCCGTCAGGTGTGCTGAAGCCGCATCTGCACGATTTGCCGGCACCCACCGCCAGCGAAAGAGGCAGAAATCAAGCTTTGACTGGCCCGGACACTTCATATAGATGCAACCGCAACCCGGCCAACGGGTCCTTTTGCGGGTGTGGCGGAACTGGTAGACGCACTGGATTTAGGTTCCAGCGCCGCAAGGCGTGGAGGTTCGAGTCCTCTCACCCGCACCAATCAAGGAGTTGGCCCCAAGATCAATGAATACGGGACAAGACCGAATGCAGGTTACCGAAACCCTCAATGAAGGCCTCAAGCGCAAGCTGAGCGTCACCATTCCGGCTGCCGACCTCAATACGCGCCTCAGCGCCAAGCTCGAAGAGCTCAAGGGTCAGGCCAACATCAAGGGCTTCCGTCCCGGCAAGGTGCCACTGTCGCACATCAAGAAGATGTTCGGCCGCTCCGCCATGAGCGAAGTGATGACCGATGCGATCAACACCACTGTTTCCGAAACGCTGGAAAAGCGCGACGAGCGCGCTGCTGCCCAGCCCAAGGTTGATCTTCCCGACGATCAGGCCGTGATCAACGAAGTGCTGGACGGCAAGGCCGATCTGGCGTTCGACGTTGAATATGAAGTTCTGCCCCCCGTCTCCCTGATGGAGCTCAAGGGCATTCCGCTGGTCAAGCCAGTGGTTGAAATCACCGACGAAGAACTGGATGCCGAGGTCAACCGCGTGTTCGCACAGAACCGTGGCTACACCGACAAGGGCGACGAGGGCGTCGTCGAAATGGGCGACCGTCTCGGTCTCTCGTTTGTTGGTAAGATCAACGGCGAAGCTTTTGATGGCGGCTCGTCCGATCATGCGCACCTCACCGTCGGCTCGGGCGAGTTCATCCCCGGCTTTGAAGAGCAGCTGATCGGCGTCAAGAAGGGCGGCAGCAAGGAAGTCACCGTGACTTTCCCGGCCGACTACCAGAGCGAAGAGCTGGCCGGCAAGGAAGCCGTGTTCGACGTGACGGTTCTGCATGTCGATGGCCCCAATACGGGCGAGCTCGATGACGAATTCGCTAAGCGCCTCGGCCTTGAAAACGTTCAGGCGCTCCGTGATGCCGTCAAGACGCAGATGGAAGCAGCGCTCAGCTCGATGAGCCGCCAGCACCTGAAGCGCCAGATTCTCGATGCGCTTGATGAAGGCCACAAGTTCGACGTTCCGGCCCAGCTGGTCGACGCCGAGTTCGAAACCATCTGGCAGCGCGTGCAGCACGAAGTGGAATCGCATGGCCGTTCGTTTGAAGACGAAGGCACGACCGAGGAAGCCGCGCGCGAGCAGTACCGCAAGATTGCCGAGCGCCGTGTGCGCCTGGGCCTGGTTGTCGCCGAGATCGGCAACAGGAACGACGTGAACGTCACTGAGGAAGAGCACCAGCAGGCGCTGATCGCCGAAGTGCGTCGCTTCCCCGGCCAGGAACAGCAGGTTTACGACTACTACCGCAAGAACCCGCAGGCTCTTGCCGGTCTTCGTGCCCCTGTGTTTGAGAACAAGGTCGTCGATTTCATCGCCGATCAGGGCCAGATCGAAGAAAAGACCATGACCCGCGCCGACCTCGCCAAGCTGATCCAGGCTGATGAGGACGACGTCCCGGAAGAACACCACCACTAAGGTGCGCTAGCCGATGAAAAAGGCCGCTCAGCAATGGGCGGCCTTTTGTTTGCCGAAGTGTTTTCACCGCATCATCACCAGTCTCTTCCCGGTTAGTTGACACCATCTACCGCACATAGCCCGGCGGTTCCGGGCAAGTACGATCAACCCAGAACAGGGTGCTCCAATGGCCACTCCCCAAGCCGATGTCCTGCTGACCCCCAGCCAGATGAACGAGGCCGATCGCCTTGCTGTTCTTGGCGGAACCAAGTCGCTCAAGCTGATGGAAGGCGCCGGGCAGGCGGTGGTCGACGCCATCGTGGAGCATTACTATCAGCGCTCTGTCCTGGTGCTGTGCGGCCTTGGAAATAATGGCGGGGACGGCTTTGTGGTCGCGCGCATCCTCAAGCAACGCGGCTGGCCGGTGCAATTGCGGCTGATCGGGGATCGTGCAGCCCTCCGCGGCGATGCTCTGGCCATGGCCGAGCAATGGACCGGGCGTGTCGCCCCACCCACGCTGGCCGACATTGAGGACGCTGACCTTGTTATCGACGCACTACTGGGGGCGGGGCTCGACCGTGATGTGGAAGGCGAATTCGCCGAGATCATCGCCGCGGTGAATGACAGCACCCGACCCGTTGTCAGCATCGATGTGCCCAGCGGCATCGATGGCGCAACTGGTGAAGTGCGCGGCATAGCCATGATCGCCGAAATGACGGTGACGTTCTTCCGCCTCAAGCCCGGCCATCTCCTGCTACCCGGCCGCGACCTCTGCGGCGATGTGGTGCTGGCCGATATCGGCATTCCCGACACTGTGCTGGACAGCATCCGCCCGCAAGCCTGGCAGAACACGCCCAATCTCTGGTCGGTACCCGTGGCCACTAACGACGCCAACAAGTTCGACCGCGGTCATGTGGTGGTTGTCTCCGGTGGCCCCCTCCAGACTGGCGCGGCACGCCTTGCCGCCATGGCGGCGTTCCGCGTTGGGTCGGGGCTTGTGTCCCTCGCAGGCCCCGAAGCGGCTTTGCTGGTGCATGCCGCCCATGTCACCGCCGTCATGCTCAAGCCGGCCGAGAACACGGCCGCGCTTGCAGAGCTTTTGCGCGACAAGCGTATGAATTCCGTGGTGATCGGCCCAGCTGTCGGCGTGAGCGAAGAAACTCGCAACAGCGTTCTGGCGGTTCTTGGGTCTGGCGCCGCGACGGTGCTCGATGCCGATGCCCTCACCAGCTTTGCCGATCAGAAAGAAACTCTGGTTGGCGCCATCAAGGCTCAGCCGGAACGTCCTGTCGTTCTTACACCGCACGAAGGCGAATATCTCAAGCTGTTCGGGGAAATGGGCGGCGGCAAAGTCGATCGCGCCCTTTCTGCCGCAAATGCCTCGGGCGCCATCATCATCCTCAAAGGCAGCGACACGGCGATCGCGAGCCCCGACGGACGGGTTGCCATCAACAGCAATGCGCCGGCCTGGCTGGGCACAGCCGGATCGGGCGACGTGCTCGCTGGTATGGCTGCGGGCTTGATGGGGCAGGGCATGGAAGGCTGGGAAGCTGCCTGTGCTGCTGTCTGGCTGCACGCCGAAGCCGCCAATCGCTTCGGCGGGCCGGGGCTCATCAGTGAAGATATTCCGCTCCTCGTCCCCGGCGTCCTCTCGAGCTTCTAGCGCCGGCTGCCGCCTGCAAGCGGCGCACTGATGCGCCAAACCTGACGTTGGGCGGCTTCGTTGCGAAGAACGCGTCATATTGCGGTTTTTAATGTCCAGACCGAGCAATGGGTCAGATTGCGGTGAAGCGCAGCCTTGCCCTTGCCGAAAAAATCGCTAGTTCAGGGGCAGTGAAGTTAAGGAGACCGCGATGAGCGATCTGACGATGAGCGAGGCGATCGACAATATCTACGCCTCGATCAAGAACAATAATGAAGAGCTCGATACCCACATCGCCGCGCTCAAGGCCGCGATGGCGCGCGAGGGTGCCAAGGAAGCCGTGTTCGAGCCCAGCAAGCTGGCGCAGAGCAATCGCCAGGGCCGCAAGATCATGCAGTCCTATTTCAAGAAGAAGGGCGTGGCCGTCAGCTTCACCTCCTGAGGCCCATTCATCCTTCCACAAGCTCAGGATGAGACGTCTGTGGCTTGGGCTGATTCCTAGGCTTCACTCCAAGCCTAGTGGCCCTCATAGTGGGCGTGTCGAACCACGAGGGCGTGCCCCAGATCTGATCCGGGCTGCAACTGAAGAACTCGCCCCATTAGCCTTAGCGCCATGCCGCTATTGAAGCCTGCCGCAATGCCGCCTATCTCTCCCTTTACCGCCCATTAAGGCGGCATCGTCTGCAATCAGCCAGTCGCGCTGATTCGAATTTCGGCATGATCACGCACCATGGATGTCCGGGTGGGTGAATCGTGTTCCAACCGTTTAACGCTTCGCCCGGTCCGCGACCCGGCACAGCAAAGGGGCATCACATGCGGGATCCGCACGATATCTACATGAACACGCTCGTTCCCATGGTGGTCGAGCAGTCCAATCGGGGCGAACGCGCCTTCGACATCTACTCGCGCCTCCTGCGCGAGCGCATCATTTTCGTGACCGGCGTGGTCGAGGACAACATGGCCTCGCTGATCGTGGCGCAGCTGCTGTTTCTCGAATCAGAGAACCCGAAAAAAGAAATCGCGCTCTACATCAACTCGCCTGGCGGCGTCGTGACGGCCGGCCTGTCGATCTACGACACCATGCAGTTCATTCGTCCCGCCGTTGCCACCATGGTGATGGGGCAGGCGGCGTCCATGGGGTCCCTCCTGCTCGCAGCGGGTGAAGCTGGCATGCGCACCTCGCTGCCGAACTCGCGCGTCATGGTGCACCAGCCTTCCGGCGGCTTCCAGGGCCAAGTCACCGATATTCTGATCCATGCCAAGGAAGTTGAGGGTTTGAAGCGCCGGCTTAATCAAATCTATGAGAAGCACACCGGCCGCACTTACGAGGAAATCGAGAACGCGCTAGAGCGTGACCGCTTCCTTTCGCCCGAAGAGGCCAAGACTTTCGGGCTGATCGATACCGTGCTTGAAAAGCGCGCAGTGCCGGAAACCCAGGCCTGATTGCGCTGCGTTAAGCACATTGCGGATGCGCCGTGTACTGTGATCCGCGTGCAATTGCACAGAGCCGGATCGGTCTTTAGGATCGATCCGGCTTAGACTTTGTTTATGCCTTCGGCGTTACCGTTTTTTGTAGCGCGGAAATTAGGGGGCGCTCTGCCCCCGGGAGTGACAGGA
This sequence comes from Devosia submarina, assembly GCF_003056345.1. Lineage (GTDB taxonomy): Bacteria > Pseudomonadota > Alphaproteobacteria > Rhizobiales > Devosiaceae > Devosia > Devosia submarina. The sequence goes on from NZ_PYWB01000011.1 coordinate 97,402, forward strand.
TGTCCAAAGAGACAAACAACGGCGAAACCTCCAAGAACACGCTTTATTGCTCGTTCTGCGGGAAATCCCAGCACGAGGTTCGCAAGCTGATCGCTGGCCCGACCGTGTTCATCTGCGATGAATGTGTCGAGCTGTGCATGGACATCATCCGCGAAGAGAACAAGACCTCCATGGTCAAGTCTTCCGATGGCGTGCCGACTCCTGCAGAAATCTGCAAGGTGCTCGACGACTACGTCATTGGTCAGTTCCGCGCCAAGCGCGTGCTGTCCGTGGCCGTCCACAACCACTACAAGCGCCTGCACCACTCGACCAAGAACCAGGATATCGAACTTTCCAAGTCGAACATCCTGCTGATCGGGCCGACCGGTTCGGGCAAGACGCTGCTGGCCCAGACACTGGCTCGTATTCTCGACGTGCCCTTCACCATGGCCGATGCCACCACGCTTACCGAAGCCGGTTATGTCGGCGAGGATGTGGAAAACATCATCCTTAAGCTGCTTCAGGCAGCCGACTACAACGTGGAAAAGGCACAGCGCGGCATCGTCTATATCGACGAAGTCGACAAGATCTCCCGCAAGTCGGACAATCCTTCGATAACCCGCGATGTGTCGGGCGAAGGCGTGCAGCAGGCCCTGCTCAAGATCATGGAAGGCACCGTGGCTTCCGTTCCGCCCCAGGGCGGTCGCAAGCATCCGCAGCAGGAATTCCTGCAGGTGGACACGACCAATATCCTGTTTATCTGCGGCGGCGCCTTTGCGGGCTTGGAAAAGATCATCTCGGCACGTGGCGAAGGCTCGGGCATCGGCTTCTCGGCTACGGTCAAGGATCCCAATGATCGTCGCGTCGGTCAGATCCTGGCCGATGTTGCGCCCGAAGATTTGGTCCGTTTTGGCCTGATCCCCGAGTTCATCGGCCGTCTGCCGGTTTTGGCGACGCTGGAAGACCTCGACATCGCGGCCCTGATCGAAATCCTGACCGCTCCAAAGAACGCCCTGGTGCGCCAGTACCAGCGCCTGTTCCAGATGGAAGAAGTCGAGCTCACCTTCCACGAAGATGCCCTCAAGGCCATCGCCGAGAAAGCGATCGAGCGCAAGACCGGCGCCCGCGGCCTCCGGTCGATCATGGAAGCCATCCTGCTCGACACCATGTACGACCTGCCTTCCCTCGAAGGCGTCGAGGAAGTGGTGATCTCGGAAGAAGTGGTGAAGGGCAAGGACGTGCGTCCGCTCTACATCTACTCCGACCGCAAAAAGGAAGACATGCCCGCCGGGGCATAAGACTTCCGCTAAAAATTGAAAAACGCCGGGTCCTGAGCCCGGCGTTTTTGTTTGTTGCACCCCGATCTAGAACCCCATCGCGAGGGCTAGGCCACCATCTTCGGCACCGGCCCGACATAAACCGATTTCGGCCGGATCAATCGCCCCGTCAGCACCTGTTCCCGGGCATGCGCCATCCATCCACCCATGCGTCCCATGGCGAAAACACAGGTGAACGCCATTCGCGGAAAGCCCAGCGCCTCCAACAGCAGGGCGGTATAGAACTCCACATTGGTGTCCAGCGGCCGGTCAGGCTTCTTGCGTCTCAGGGCCTCCAGCGCCGCCGCCTCTGTGGCCTCGGCCACAGCCAGTCGCACCGGATTGATTGCCCGCGCGGCGCCCAGCATCCGCACCGCACCTTTGAGCGCATCCGCCCGCGGGTCACGAACCCGATAGATCCGATGCCCGAAACCCATCAGCCGTTCCCCACGCGCCAGTGCCTCCTCGACCCACACCCCGGCATTGGTCGGTGTCCCCACCGCATCCAGCATGTCAAGGACTGGTCCAGGCGCCCCGCCATGCAGCGGACCCTTGAGCGCACTCAGCGCTGCCAGAGCCGACGAGGTAAGTCCCGCGCCTGTGGACGCCACAACCCGCGCCGCAAAGGTTGATGCATTAAGCCCATGATCAGCCACCGTCACAAGATAGCGGTCCAAAGCTGCCGCTTGGACTTGGCTATGCACCTTGCCCGTGCACATGCGCAGGATATCGGTGGCATGCGGTAGCGCTGCGTCAGGGGCGAGCGGCTGGTGTCCTGCCTTGAGGCGGAGCAGGGCAGGGGTGAACACGGCTGGCCCCGCAACCAGCGCCAGCGCTGTCTCGGCACTATCCCCATCAGGCAGGCGCGCCAGCATAAGGCGCATGGCCTCCGTTGGTGAAAGCTCAAGCAGGGCAGGGTCGCTCCGGATCTGCTCGAATACGCGTATCCGCGCCGCGCCCAGAGATGCCGCCAAGTTCTCCACCGGCAAGAAGCCTTCCCAAAGCAGTTCCAGCACATCCTCGAAGCGTCTTGCCAGCAGATCGTCAAGCGATACGCCGCGCACGATCAACGTGCCACGCGCACCATCCACATCCGACAGCACGGTTTGCGCCGCGATGACGTCTTCCAGTCCATTGCTCATGTTGATCTCCTCAAAGCCACATTGCACCAAGCATTGCGCCGGCATACATTGACGTCAATCTTGACCAAATGGATCAATGTCTGATGGCTGATTGGCTCTCCGCTGCCGATGCGCTGGCCCTGCTCGGCACGCGGCCGCAGACGCTTTATGCCAATGTGAGCCGCGGGCGGATCAAGGCGAAGCCCGATCCCAAGGACCCGCGCCGGAGCCTCTACCGCGGCGATGATGTGCGCCGGCTTGCCCAGCGCGCGCCTGGCAGGCGCAAGCAGGAAACCGTCGCAGCCGAGACGATCCGGTGGGGCGAACCGGTGATGCAGACCGCGATCTCCACCATTGCCGATGGCACGCTGCTCTACCGCGGTGAGAATGCTGCGGGTCTGGCTGTGTGGGCCGCGCTCGAAGACGTCGCCGGGCTCTTGTGGGAGACCGACCCGATCAAGCTGCCCAGGAGCAAGGCGGGCGGCAACGATATTGCAGACGCTCTCAGCCTCCTTGCGGGCAGGGCAGCCAGCGACGCGCCTAGCATCGGGCGCTCGGCTCAGGTGCTCAAACGCGAGGCCGCCGCCGTGCTCGCCGACATTGCCGCCGCCCTTGCCGGTACCTCAATGGTAGCCGATCCGTTACACGTCCGGCTTGCCGCGACCTGGCGACGGCGTCAAGCGGCCGACCTCATCAGGCGCGCGCTGGTGCTCCTGGCCGATCACGAACTTAATGCCTCCACCTTTGCCGCGCGGGTCACTGCCTCCACTGGCGCATCGCTTGCCGCATCATGCTTGTCCGGGCTCGCCACGCTCACTGGACCGCTGCATGGCAGTGCCGCCGGCGCCGTGCTTATTTTGGCCGATGATGCAAAACGCAACGGCGCCGAGGCGGCGATCAACGCACGGCTCGCGCAAGGGCTCACTGTCCCGTCCTTCGGCCATCCGCTTTATCCCAGTGGCGATATGCGCGCGCAGCATTTGATCAGCCACATGGTTCTCCCGCCACTCTTGCGTGATCTGGCCGCAATCGGCGAAGACATCACCGGCGAGCGCCCCAATGTGGACTTTGCCTTGGCCGCCCTGACATTCGCCCACGATCTTCCTCGCGAGGCGCCCCTGATCATCTTTGCCCTGGCGCGTAGCGTTGGCTGGCTCGCCCATGCGCTGGAACAGGTCAGTGGCGGCGAACTGATCCGCCCGCGCGCCCGCTATGTCGGCGCCTAGAGCTGTGCGGCAATAGGGGATGTGTCCATCACCCATCACTCTATTATGCGTCCGGCCATTCACCGAAAGGCGATATGCCCTGGCTCGGCCGCAACTCATGTTCGCAAGGCACAGAGATGTTTCCGGCCCCTTCGCATATCTCCTGTGCGATCCGGCAAGAAGTGTCACATTTCCGCAAGGTCCGACTTGCGGGACGGGCGTGGAACCCTATTTATTAACCGGAATCAGCACAGCCTCGATGCTGGAGCTGTCTACTACGGGCGCGCACCGGTCCTTCCTCCCGCGCGCCTTGGAAAGGATACGAGATGACGGACGTAAATCCCACGGGCGGTGAAGCAAGCCGGGATCGCGTTTACCCGGTTCTCCCCCTGCGCGACATCGTTGTTTTCCCCGGCATGATTGTGCCGCTGTTTGTCGGCCGTGAGAAATCGGTCAAGGCGCTTGAAGAGGTCATGCGCGACGACAAGCACATCCTGGTGGTGACCCAGAAGAATGCCCAGGACGATGATCCAGCTCCCGATCAGATTTATGACACGGGCACGATCGCGACTGTCCTGCAGCTGCTCAAGCTGCCCGACGGCACCGTAAAGGTGCTGGTCGAGGGGCTGAGCCGCGCTACGATCGATCGCTATCTGCAGACCGTGGATTATTTCGAGGCGGAAGCCTCAGTCCTGCCTGAGCCGCAGGAAGACGCGACCGAAATCGAGGCGCTGGCCCGTTCGGCCACGACCGAGTTCGAGAGCTATGTGAAGCTCAACAAGAAAATTTCGGCCGAAGTTGTCGCTGCCGTTGGGCAGATCGAGAACCATTCCAAGCTCGCCGACACCATTGCCAGCCATCTGGTTATCAAGATCAACGAAAAGGAAGATCTGCTGTCGACCCTCTCGGTCGCCGAGCGCTTCCAGAAGATCCTGGGGCTGATGGAAGGCGAGATTGGCGTTCTGCAGGTGGAAAAGCGCATCCGTTCCCGCGTCAAGCGGCAGATGGAGAAGACGCAGCGCGAATACTACCTCAACGAGCAGATGAAGGCGATCCAGAAGGAGCTGGGCGACGGCGAAGAAGGCACCAACGAGATCGCAGAACTCGAGGAGCGCATCGCCAAGACCAAGCTCTCCAAGGAAGCCCGCGCCAAGGCCGAGGCGGAGCTCAAGAAGCTCAAGACCATGAGCCCAATGTCGGCCGAAGCAACTGTCGTGCGCAACTATCTCGACACGCTCCTTGGCCTGCCGTGGGGCAAGAAGAGCAAGGTCAAGCGCGACCTCGTTCTGGCCGAGAAGGTGCTGGACGAAGACCATTACGGTCTCGAAAAGGTCAAGGAGCGCATCCTTGAGTACCTGGCCGTGCAGGGCCGCACCGGCACCCTCAAGGGACCGATCCTGTGCCTTGTTGGTCCTCCGGGCGTGGGCAAGACCTCGCTAGGCCGGTCCATTGCCAAGGCGACGGGCCGTGAGTTCGTGCGCATGGCGCTGGGCGGCGTTCGGGACGAGGCCGAAATCCGTGGCCACCGCCGCACCTATATCGGCTCCATGCCCGGCAAGGTGATCCAGTCGCTCAAGAAGGTCGGCAAGTCCAACCCGCTCTTCCTGCTCGACGAGATCGACAAGATGGGTCAGGACTTCCGTGGCGATCCGTCTTCGGCGCTGCTGGAAGTGCTCGATCCGGAACAGAACCACACCTTTGCCGATCACTACCTTGAGGTCGACTACGACCTTTCGGACGTGATGTTCGTGACGACGTCGAACACGCTCAACATCCCGGGCCCGCTGATGGACCGCATGGAGATCATTCGCCTCTCGGGCTACACCGAGCAGGAGAAGCATGCGATCGCCAAGCAGCACCTGATCCCCGAATCCCTCAAGGAGAACGGGCTAGCCCATGGCGAGTTCGAACTATCGGACGAGATGCTGACCGCCTTGATCCAGCGCTACACCCGTGAAGCGGGCGTGCGTAACCTCAAGCGCGAAATCAGCAAGCTGATGCGCAAGGCCGTGGCCGAGATCGTCAAGACCAAGGTCAAGAAGATCGTCATCGACGAGGAAAAGCTCACGCAATATCTCGGCGCGGACATCTACAAGCATGGCGAGATCGAAGCCGAGTCCCAGGTGGGCCTCGTTACAGGTCTGGCCTGGACCTCGGTAGGCGGCGAGCTGTTGACCATTGAAGGTGTGATGACACCGGGCAAGGGTCGCATGACCGTTACCGGCAACATCAAGGAAGTGATGAAAGAATCGCTGACGGCTGCTGCGGCCTATGTCCGCTCCCGCTCGATCGATTTCGGCATCAAGCCGCCCATGTTCGACACGCGCGACATCCACGTCCACCTGCCTGAAGGGGCAACCCCCAAGGACGGTCCGTCGGCTGGCATTGGCCTGGCGACTGCCATCGTCTCGGTGATGACCGGCATCGCTGTCCGCAACGATGTCGCCATGACCGGCGAGATCACGCTGCGGGGCAGGGTGCTGCCCATCGGCGGCCTCAAGGAGAAGCTCCTTGCGGCACTGCGCGGCGGCATCAAGACCGTGCTGATCCCTGAAGAGAATGTGCGCGATCTTGCCGAGATCCCGGACATCGTCAAGGAAGGCATGGAAATCGTTCCCGTGTCCCGCATGGACCAGGTCATCGAGCGCGCCCTTGTAAGCCGCCCCGAGCCCATCGAGTGGAACTTCGACGAAACCACCCCTGCGGTTTCGACCACGGTGGAAACCTCCGACGAAGCCACCACCGGCTTGCCGCACTAGGCGGTTGTTTATTGAACTGAAAACGGCGGCCCTAGGGCCGCCGTTTTTGTTTGTCGACGGCACTCACGGGCTGCATCACTCCGTGCCGCTGCGGCACAGAACTCCCAGTCGACACCCTCCCCCTCGCGGGGAGGGATCAAGGGTGGGGGGCGACTAGCCCCGACATTATGGCTTGGGCACCCCACTCAATCTTCCCTCCAACGAGGAGCGGAAAACTGCACCACCGAAATAGAGCCCAATAACAAAGCAGACCTCATGGTGAGCCTGTCGAACCACGTGGTCGTGGCAGAATGAAGGATTGATGTCCCGTCGAGCGACATGGCTCCACACCCCAGATCGTCATCCTCGGGCTTGACCCGAGGAACCTGCACTTCCACTGCGCTGGGAAAGTATAGAGCCTTCGGGTCAGACCCGAGGGTGACGCCGGTGCATGAGTAGACCTCATGGTGAGCTTGTCGACCCACAGAACCCTCGGTCGACACCTCCCCCTTCCGAGGGGAGGATCAAGGTGGCGGTACTTCCCTCAAGCACCAGCCACGGCACCCCCACCCAACCTCCCCCTCAAGGGGGAGCAACTCGGTTCTCACACAAGGAAGCGCCCTAAACCAATCCCCTAGTAGACCTCATGGTGAGCTTGTCGAAACACGAGGTCGTGGCACAACGCTCTCTCCGCCCCTGTCTGCTGCCAAGACTTGTCAGCGTCCTTGACTAGTGTTCACCAACACCTAGCTCAATCATCCATGCCCACACGGCCGCTGCGCCTGCAGGAAGCTCCATCATGAACAAGCCGCTCGTTGTGATACTCGCCGCCGTCATGCTCGATGCGGTCGGCATAGGCCTTATCTTCCCCATTCTGCCCGCCCTGCTGCGAGACGTCGGGCACATCAGCGAGGTTGCAACCCTCTTAGGGCTCATGCTGGCGCTATATTCCGCCTGCCAGTTCCTGTTTTCGCCCATTCTCGGCGTCCTTAGCGACCGCTTCGGTCGCCGCCCGATCCTCTTGATCTCCCTGGCGGGCGCCGCGATTGACTACCTCATCATGGCCTTTGCGCCCTATCTTTGGATGCTGGTGCTCGGCCGGGCGATATCGGGCATCACCAGCGCCAACATGGCCGTGGCCACTGCCTACATCACCGACATCTCCAGCGAAGAAGAACGCGCCAAGCGCTTCGGCATGTTCCACGCCATGTTCGGCATAGGCTTCATCATCGGGCCGGTTCTGGGTGGCTTGCTGGGCGATATTTGGGTGAGGGCGCCTTTCATCGCGGCAGCCTTGTTGAACGCGATCAACTTTGCCCTGGCCTTATTTGTGCTGCCCGAATCGCGGCCGGGCCAACGCGGCGCCAAGTTCGACCGGGACACCCTCAACCCGTTCAAGCCCCTGGGGTGGGCGCTGACCTTTTCAGCGCTGATTCCCATGATGGCCATCTTCGTGATCATGAACTTCGTCGGCACCATGTACGGCACGATCTGGGCCTTGTTCAGCGAAGACAGCTTTGGCTGGAGTGGAACCATGATCGGTCTTTCCTTGGGCGCCTTTGGTGTCTTCCACGCCGGCGCACAGGCGTTCTTGACCGGGCCTGCTGTGGAGCGGCTGGGCGAGCGCTGGGCGCTGGTCGTCGGCATGGCCTGCGAGCTCACCGCCCTGCTGATCTTGGGCATGGCAACGCAGGGTTGGATCCTTTTCGCCCTTGCGCCGCTGTTTGCCTTGGGTGGTATAGGTATGCCGGCGCTTCAGTCGCTCATGACGGCGCAGGTGGGGGCGGACAAGCAGGGGCAGCTGCAGGGTGTGCTTGCAAGCCTTGTCAGTCTTGCCGCTGTTTTTGGTCCGGTGTTCTTCAGCTTCAGTTATTTTGCCGTGCAAGGCACCTGGCCGGGTCTGATCTGGATCATTGGAGCCGCCATCTATCTCTTGGCGCTACCGCTCATACTGGGCATCAAGCGGCGTCCGGCGGCTGTTCCGGCGGGCTGAAAAGGGTCCTTGCATGTGCAGAAGCCCGGAAAACGGGCAAAAATGCGCTTTGCGGTCTTGCCGGGGGCCAGTTTCCGGTCCATTAACGGTTTTGCACCGCTCGGCCTCGTGAGAAGCCCGGAATTCCTTGCGTTTGGGCTAGAATCGACCAAGGGTTGCCGAGTTTTTTGGTTCGCCAGCGAGGGCGAGCAATCATTCTGAGGAAAAGCTATGAACAAGAACGATCTGGTTGGCCTCGTCGCCGACAAAGCAACGATCACCAAGGCACAGGCCGCTGAAGCCGTCGATGCAGTGTTCGAGGCCATCACGGACGCGATGAAGGCTGGCGAAGAGGTTCGTCTGGTTGGCTTCGGCACGTTCGCCGTGTCCCAGCGCAAGGCATCCACCGGCCGCAATCCAGCGACCGGCGCCGAGATCCAGATCCCGGCTTCCAACCAGGCCAAGTTCAAGCCAGGCAAGGGCCTGAAGGACGCGATCAACCCCGCTTCCTGATTCATGCTTCCAAGCTGACAAAGGTCCCGTGCGCTTTGCGCCGGGACCTTTTCATTTGGTGGTTGACGTGAGGGCAGGGTAGCCCTAATCAGGCACCATTCGCAGGACCAAGTGTCCGGCGGGCGATTAGCTCAGTTGGTAGAGCGCCTCGTTTACACCGAGGATGTCGGCGGTTCGAGTCCGTCATCGCCCACCAATTTCTCCTTTTCCATTCTCAAGGGTAGCAGTCTGCTAACCCAATCGCCTTCGTGCTACTCGGGCAGCGCGCACGTGCGAATTTAAGCTTGTGCATTAGCATTCGCCGCTAATGGCAACTCCCGACATAGTTTTCCACAGCCGCGACGCGAAAAATCAAAAATCTCATCAAAGGGCCCTCAAGCTCGCTTGACTTGCACCCGGGTGGTCGGTAAACGGACACCACGTTGCGCGAACGACTTGTTCGCAAGCGCTGCGGGAGTAGCTCAGTTGGTTAGAGCGCCGGCCTGTCACGCCGGAGGTCGCGGGTTCGAGCCCCGTCTCTCGCGCCACCCTTTCTCAGGGTTTGCGCATTTCTCTCCGTCAGAGCTTCAGCTTGTTGGTCCGACCGAGTTTAACCTCTTGAACTCGTTGTGTTCTTCGCTCAAAAGCTTCCTTGCCGACTGCTCGAACTGCTGCCGCGTTAACCGGCATGTAGATGTTTCGCAGCTTACGCTCGCGGGGGTAGCTGGGCAGCTTAGGTGTGATCGGCACGCCCGGTGCGTACCGCATGCTTGACTGCTGTCAGGCCCCTTCGGCATAGGCGATGAAAGAGGTCAGGCCTAAAGGCGGGCATTCAGGAAACGTCTGATATGCTTGCAACAGGCCCCATGTTTGATGCTGCGCAAGGAAGCGGCGTTCGCAAAGACCTAAAGCACTGAAACTTTTTCGAAGCCGGTTGGATACATGGCTGGGGGCTATGGCGCGGAGCACTTCCTTGTTGTTCCGGTGCACAAATGTGCGTGGGATTCGAGTTCGGATCAAGCTCGGGAGTGCATAGATGACGAACGCCGTCGGCCGCTCGCGAACACCAGTTCCACGGGGCCTTACCCGAACCGGGCCGGTGATCCTGTCTTATGGGTTCCGCCCGTTTTTCCTTGCCGCAGCCATCTGGGGCTTTGGTGCTATGGGACTTTGGGTGCTAGCCCTGTCGGGGAGCTTTACGCTGTCAGTAGCGTATGGGCCTACCTCATGGCATGCCCATGAGATGCTGTTCGGCTACTCAAGCGCTGCCCTGGCGGGATTCGTGCTCACTACCATTCCCAACTGGACGGGCCGCCTGCCTGTTTCAGGCTTACCGCTGCTGGGCCTTTTCCTGCTGTGGTGCGCCGGAAGGGTGGCGCTCCTTTGTGCTGACATAGTGGGTTCCGTGCCTGCTGCAGCGGTGGATTCAATCTTTCTGCCAGTGCTTTTCGCTGTTTGCGCCCGAGAGATCGTCGGTGGAAAGAAATGGAAGGATATCAAGATTGTCAGCGGCATACTTGCCTTGTCAATTGCCAATATTCTCTTCCATTATTCTGTTATTGGGGGCTACTGGACCGCTACATCTTCGCGTTTGGCAATATCGGCTTATGTGATGTTGATCATGATCATCGGAGGCCGCATCCTGCCCAGCTTCACACGCAACTGGCTAAGCAAGCGGGGTGAGATCAGGTTTCCCGTGCCATATAATACATTTGATACGTTATCCTTGGTTATTGCTCTCGCCGCCCTTTTCGCGTGGGTCATCAAGCCTGAAGGACCTGTGACGGGCGTATTGTGCTTAGCCGCCTCAGCTGTACAGGCTTTCAGGCTTTCGCGGTGGCGCGGTTGGACCACCGGCGCTGAAGGCCTGGTTGTGATCCTGCACGCCGCCTATGGTTTTGTGGTCTTAGGCTTCGCCGCAGTAGCTGCGTCAGCAGTTGGCGTCTTTGATCCGCTGTCAGCGCTTCACGTCATGACCGTAGGCTGTATCGGGACGATGACACTAGCCGTTATGACCCGCGCCACTCGCGGTCACACAGGCTTGGAACTACATGCGTCACCAATAACTGTCGCGAGCTATGGGGCGATGGTTTTCGCGGCATTGCTTCGGCCGATCGCCGGAGTTTTGCCTGATGCGTACATGGCACTAGTTTCTCTTTCAGGGGCGGCTTGGATCGCAGCGTTCCTACTTTACCTCATCGAGTATGCGCGGCCACTGGCAAGCAAACGCAAGTATGCAGATGTCAGACAACGCGGCAAAGACAGCGCTTAAGACCCTTGTTCGTCCCCGGTACTGGGATTCAATGGGGTTCGCCTCAAGTAGCCATGCCTGCATGCATCGAAAGCTCCTTGCCGCTTCCTGCAATCAAGCAGGAGCAATGAGGGCGATGACCTAGAAGATGGGCTGAAAGGCGCCGCCTTCGGCCGAGAGGTGTTGATGGAGCTTGATTGTTCAACGGACACAACTAGCAGGCCGTGACGGCAATCCTGAGGAAGAGGAGAGTCTGTAGCGGTGCCAGCTCTTCCTGTCACGCTGCTCGGGTACGACTACAGCCGCCCGGACCAGGATTCAGATCGGAACCGGTCAACGTAATAACCGCATCGCAAACCCTGATGTGCATCCCGTACCCGTCGACAAAGGGGTACAGCCTGAGTGCACCCATTGTCAGTTTGCTGATGGTCTCACCGTTCAGAGCTCAGAGACATACTGCCTAGTCACGACGAACTCCGTAAAAGAGATGTGAGAGGCGGAAATGCTCCGTTCGGTCTGCTCGGCGCTGTGGTTCTTGTGGTGCATGCTACCGAGTGGGAAGTTCGATAATTGCCGGGGAAGGGCGTGTGGCGACGTAGCCACCCGCAGCAAACAACATGATTGCAACTGTTGCGCTTACTTGCAGACTTGGTGCTGTGGTGATCAGCAGCACAGCATAGCTCAGAGCCATCGAGGCGAGGGCACCGCACTTCGTTTTCCGCGAGATCGCTCGTTCACGTCGCCATGCCCGCAGCGTTGGTCCAACTACATGATGGTTTAGCATCCAAGCCTCAGCCCGCTTTGACGACCGAGACAGCAGCCAAAGGGCAACCAGCACAAACGGAGTAGTGGGCAGAAGTGGCAGCACCGCTCCTAATGCGCCAAGGAGCAACATGAGCCCGCCGAGTGCGAGATAAAGAGCACGGATCATGTTGCTTGAGCGTCTTGTGAAACCAGGCGCAGAGCCAGCGAGCCCAGGGATGCCGATTGTGCAACATCTTCAAAGAGGTGTGCCAATTCACCAAAGACGGAGCGGTCGATCTCGGTCCAACTGACTTCTTCCAGTTCGCTGAGCATTTCTGTCAATGCAACGATGTTCTTAAGGTGCCTTTGTGCTTTCATAACCCGCCAGCGTGCCAGGCGGGAATGTTCAAATGAAATGAAACGCTGCACAGCTTCGTCCACCTGGGTCTTGCAGACATAGTCAGTGGCTGCTTGGCTGACTGCCAGGCGAATGCGCTGCATCAGTTCGCCGGCGTTTTCCTCTTCGGTTCTGCACCCGGCCGTCAGTGAGGGAGAAATCATCATGTTCATGGGCGCCGCCTTTAGCGTCGATGCTGATGACAATGCTCCAGAGCGCGTTGCGGCTTTTTGTTCCGGCGCAAGGTTCCGCACAAAAAGTCTTGCTAAGGGGACCTAAAGTCCAGCCAATGCCAGTGGATCTACTGCAAAAAGCGCTGCGTGGCCGCCATGTAAAATCCAGATTGTGACAATCACTGTGATAGCGCCGGCAACCAAAGAAGGCTTGTCCACCCGCGGTCTTGCACGTCCGGATGCAATAGCTGCGAACGGGAGAATGGATGTGTTTCCCTTGTAAACTGACCAGTCAGACCCGAGCCGCCGTTCCGCCTTTCTCTCGTTCAACGGAATGCCCGCCACGGCAAACAGGAAGAGTGTGCCGAATAGCAAAAGGCTTCTGAGGTCCCCGTTCGGGACAATATGGCTACCTGACCACAGAATGAAACCCCAGAGCTCAGGGTGACGGGTTATAGTCGTTATAGCTCCCGGCTGTCCTTCACGGATCATCGAAACGGACGCGGGATTAGGGCTCATCAGCCCTGCCAGCAGGAAAAAGAAGCCTAGAGGCGTAACGATAATCGTTGTCCAGGCCTGCCACGCCGCAGGATCCCACAAGGGTATGAATTCTGCTCCAAGAGCTGCATGAACAAGCCAGGCGAGTAGAATGAGCGAAACTATGGAATAGGCGCCTAAATAGGTACGCCGCCCCATAGCTGCGATCAGGTTCGCCCGTAGCTTGGGAATTGTAGGCACAACATGCATCGCCAGGAATGCCGTGATCGCCAGGAGAAGCTGAGTCAATGCAATGTCTCAGTTTCGTGGCAGCCCTGTAACAGCTGCAGCATCGCCCGTTCGGCGTGCACGTGTCGGCGCACGCTTTCAAAAAAGGAACGCAAGAGATATCCGACTGCGTCGGCAGATATCCCAGAACGTTCTTCTAGAAAAGCTCCAAACAAATCCCGAAGTTCGTCCGCGGTGCTCCTGTCTGCAATATGTTCCCGGCGCAGCCGCTCAACAGTCATCTTTAGATCAGCACTACTGTAGGCTTCCATCAGAGGAAACAGGATGGTTTCTTCCAGGAGACTGGTTAGGCCGACTACCTGTTCGACGCTGTCAATCAAATGTAGGTGCCTTGCGACACCCACCCGGTCCGGCAAAGTGTCGGCAAGCGTTTCAAGGTTGTTACAAACCTCCAGCAACTGATCATAGCCTCTATCCAAAGTGGCAATCTGACTGGCAGACAGCATCATGTTGGATCCTCATCCTTAAGCTGACCCCACCGTAGCACGAGCGCTGCCGCCGCAATTGATCCAGGTCAAACTTCCGGCACTTCCTGATCTCTTGGACGGTGCGATTTCTTGAGCTAGGTCAACATTGGCGATGAATGAAATGACAGAGAAAATGCGGCTTGTTTGATTGGCGACAAGGTAGCGCATCGCTAATCCACGGCATGATCGTGGGGCAATGCGCTCAAGTGGCGGCGTTTGGCTACAGACTGCCAGGCCATGGGAGAAGGAAATGGATGATCTGGAGCTTGATGTGCGCCCCATCCAGCGAAACGGTGGCGAGCCCTTAAGCGCGATAATGGGTGTGGTAGGGCGGCTCGCAGAAGGGCAGGGGCTACGCCTCCTGTCTACCTTCAAGCCCGTCCCGCTGTTTTCCATGATGGCTGCAAAGGGGTTTACGCACGAGGCACAGCCTCTTGAAAATGGCGAATGGTCTGTTGTGTTCAAACCGGCGGGAGATTTCATCGAGGCGCCTCCTCCAGAAACATGGTCAGCACCCAAATACTATTTAGACTGTACTGAGCCTGAGTCTCCTGAACCCAATAAGCGCATCTTGTCGCGCTTAGGAAAGATGGATAGGGGCGAGGTACTATTTGCCCTGCTTCATCAAGAGCCTCAGGTTCTTTATCCTAAACTTAGGGAGGGGGGGCATGCCTGGGTCGGCGATTTCGATGAAGACGGTGACAACTACCGGATCATGATCCGAGCTGGGGGAAGCTTGTATTAACAGAGCTCAGTTTTGGTGATGTCACGAAAGGTGATTGCCTTGCACTCCAGCCCTCGCTCCGCTACGTCCCGTCCTCCGCAAGCGCCCTAAGCCCCTCTGCATCGCGCACCAGCAATTTCTGCCGCCCGCCTGTTACCAGTCCCAGAGCCTCCCACGCCGACAGTATTCGTGACACCGTGTGCAGCGTAGTCCCGGTCATTTCGGCCAGATCCTGCCGCGAAATGGGGAAGTCGATCCGGACACCGGTGCTCTCTTGTCTCCCGGCTCGCTCGATCAGCCGCAGCACGGCATGGGCGAGACGCCGCTCCACCTCTTCTGTGGCCATCTCCCGCAAGCGTGTATGAGCTTCCTGTAAACGCTGGCCGATGGTTTGCATGGCGTTGATCGCAAGGCTGGGAATCTGCTCGATCAGGGTCCCCCACACTTCCGTCGGCCAGCAAACCACCAGGCTTTCTGCCGCCGCGAGCGGTGTGCCGGGATAGTCATCTCGCTGCAGCGCCTTGGCGAACCCGAATATGTCGCCCGGATGAACCACCCGCACTATGATCTGCTGGCCGTCCGGCGTGACCTGGGTAACTTTGAGGCGGCCATGGAGAAGCAGGAAAAAATGGGTGGATGGCTGGCCCTGCTCGAAGACAGCTTTACCCACAGGCACACGGCGCAGAGTTGCGCTAGCCAGTAGCCTGCTGAGCTCATCGTCGCTCAGCTGCTCGAACATGGGCAACGAACGCACTACGCTTGGATCGATGCCTGTCAACTGAATGCCCTTGTTTTTGCTGCGAGCTTTATACGACAGGTTCGCAATACCGCAATGTGACCCGCTCGTTCCCGCGCGCGAAAGTCGAATTCTTTGATCATCGGGCCTGTCTCGCCGAACGCTATTTGGCAGGCGCGCATGAGGTATCCCGCCCTTACCATGTTCGGGCATTGCGCTTGAAACTATTAGGACTCTCTCTCGTTGGCCCATCTGTGCAGGCGGGGGGAAGCCTCCGCCTGAGGTACATCAGTGCAAGAACCAGGAGGATTGCATGAGAGTTTCGGCACTTCCCATAGCAGCAGGCATCGCCATTTTGATGTCCGCATCGGCAACAATGGCGGCAGACCATCAGGTCCAGATGTTGAACAAGGATTCCGAAGGACGGGCCATGCAGTTCGAGCCGGCTTTCCTCAAGATCGCACCGGGCGACACCGTGACCTTTGTTGCCACGACCAAGGGGCATAACAGCGAGTCCATTGTGGAGATCATGCCGGAAGGTGCCACCCCCTGGAAAGGCAAGATCAACCAGGAGATCACCGTCACATTCGATCAGGAAGGCTTCTATGCCTACAAGTGTCAGCCGCACCTGGGCATGGGCATGGTCGGCCTGATCCAGGTGGGTGACAGCTCAGTCGAGATTGACCCGGCCCTGATTGAGAAGCTGCCGACACGTCCTGAAGACCGCCTCAAGGAATTGCTGGCCGAGGCTGCAGCAACGGATGCCGGAACCGAAGCCGCGGCTTCGGCAGCCCAATAAGTACCAAAGGGCCCCCGCTGGGGCTCTTACTTCCAGGTTCACGACCGAGACCACGGAGAAACAAGTGACCAAGAACAAAGAACACGCACCCGTCAAAACTGATGAAGCGGAACACGGTCTGAGCAGGAGAAGTCTGCTGGCCGGATCCGCCGGACTGACTTTGGGCGCTTTGGGGATACAAGCAGCACAGGCACAAACAGCACATCAGCACACTGCTGCCGGTCAATCTCCTTTTGCCATGTCGCGTGCTGGCGGCACCAGCCTGAGTGGCCGGCTCTACCAGGTGAACCCCGGAATGACGGAGCATGCCGACATTGCGCATGATCCCACCGACATCCCGCCTCCGATCGGTCGTCGCGAGCCGCAGACCATTCGCGTGGATCTCGAGACCGTCGAGCTTGAAGCCCATCTCGGGGGGGACAGCGTCTACCGCTATTGGACGTTCAACGGCCGCGTACCGGGCCCTTTCATTCGCGTGCGCGTCGGCGACACGGTTGAGTGCTACCTCCGCAATGCCGAGGACAGCTGGATGGCCCACAATG
>NZ_PYWB01000012.1 GCF_003056345.1 Devosia submarina
AGGCCGAGCAGCAAAGGCTGACCCTCAACGCATGCCGCTCGTTGGCGTCTTCGCAAGTCCGGCATGCCGCCTCTCGGCGGCAGATGACGCCGTACGGCCCTTGACACAAACCGCGATAGAGAAGCTGTCTGTCCGCTTTCCACGCCATCATTGCCATTACCATCAGGTGCGTTAACTCGGCCTATGCTCACCTGCGAGGCACAATCGTTGCCTTGGCAGTAGACGCTGCAGGTGGTACACAGCAAAAAATGCCTGTCTGCTAAGTAGCTGAAGTCGTTGCACTGGATCTGGGGATCGGCCTGTCCCTCTCTCTCTCCGCCAGTTTTCATTGATAACAAGCGTCTGGACCCGCAGGCCGGTGAGGTTGCCGGTGGGCCTTAGCTTGTTGCGTCCATGGTCAGTTCAAGGCTGCGCAGGCGCTCTTGCGGGTCATACATGTCCGAGACGATCATCAGTTCATCGGCTTGGGTGCGCTCGATGATCTGCTGCAGGCGGCGGCGGACGGTTTGCTTGCTGCCGATGACGCTGAAATCGAGCATCTGCCCGGCCTGGGCCTTTTCCATCGGTGTCCAATAGGTGTCGATATCCTCGATCGGAGGCTGCATTAGGCGGCGCTGTCCGCGGAAGATATCTGCAAAGGACATCTGCTGTGACGTGGCAAGGAAACGCGCCTCCTCGTCCGTTTCTGCCGCGATCACATTGACGCCGACCAGCGCGTAGGGTCGTGCAGCCTGTTCGGACGGCTTGAAGCGATCGCGATAGACCGCCAAGGCTTGATCAAGCGCCTGGGGCGCGAAATGGGAAGCAAAACCATAGGGCAGGCCCAGTTCGGCCGCCAGATGCGCACCGAAAAGGCTTGATCCCAAGATCCACAGCGGCACGTTGCTGCCCGAGCCCGGAACGGCTTCGATCCGCTGGTTGGGGGCGGCGGGCGCGAGAAACGCCTGCAGCTCCAGGACGTCCTGCGGGAAATTTTCGGCATTGGCCGGATCGCGCCGCAAAGCGCGCAATGTCAGCTGATCGGTGCCCGGAGCGCGTCCCAGGCCCAGATCGATGCGCCCGGGAAACAGCGTTTCCAGGGTTCCGAACTGTTCAGCGATGACATAGGGCGCGTGATTGGGCAGCATGATACCGCCGGCGCCCACGCGGATCGTGCTGGTTCCTGCGGCGATATGGGCGATCACCAGCGAGGTGGCCGCCGGCCATGTTGTGGTGCTCGGCAACCCAGATCCGGCGATATCCCAGCTTTTCGGCATGTTGGCCCAGGGCCCGCGCCTCATCAAGTGCCGTGCGCCGGTCTGCGCCTTCGCGCACACGACCCAGTTCGAGAATGGAAAGTGGGATCACCCTGAAATGCCTTGGCTAAAGGAAAACATGTCTGGGCCTCTCCGAGCTGAAGGAGACCGTCCTAGCCGCCCCAGATAGGTGTGCCATGGCACCAGTTCAATTGCGCAAGCGTTTGTGGCTGGCGAGTGCAGCGTAGTAAGCGGCTGCTGGTCGGGTCCTGCGAAGCTGATTGTGCGGAGGGCGCTTAGCGATCTGTGTAGGACATTGGCCCCTGAGCTTTTCCAATAAGCTGATGGTCATGGCGGCTACTCGTCAGCCAGCCCGGTGATACCCGAGGCATCCAAATCGATGGCGGCGTCTCCCAACAGGATCGAGAGATTGCGCTGCAGGCGATCCAGCTCTGCCGGGCCAATCTTGTGGGCCCAGTCGGCGCGCAGCTCGTCGAAAATGGCTTCGCCCTGAGCCATGGCCTCATGGCCGAGCGGGGTAACCGAGAGGAGCTTGCGCCGGGAGTCGCTCACATCGTTGAGGCGGGCCACATAGCCGCGCTCCTCAAGCACGCTGATGACCTTGGCGGCCGCTTGTTTGGAGACTGATAAGCGGCGGCCGAGTTCGGATGCGCTATCGGCGCCACCTGCAATGGCTCGCAAGGCAAATTCCTGGGCTGGGCGAAGCTCCGGATAACCCCGCCGCAGCAGCTCGCTCCCGGCGCGGTCTGCCAACTGCCGGAACCCGCCCAGAAGAAGCAATGCAAGATCGGCGCCGTTTCTGCTCATGTTCATTTGCTAGAACAAACGGCGAAAAAAGACAACCAGAGTGTCCATTGTCGTTGACATAGACAACCTGGATGTCTACTTGGTTATTAAGTCAACCAAGTTGCCTATTGAGGGAAACATGACGTCAGCAACGATTCCGGAAGTCACCCACCATCGCGCCGCGGTGAACGGCACCACCTTGCACTATGTTGCTGCCGGTGCAGAGGGCAGTCCAATTCTATTGTTACATGGCTGGCCCGAGACTTGGTGGGCCTTCCACAAGGTGATCCCTCGCCTGGCAAGATCCCACAAGGTGTTTGCTGTTGATCTTCGCGGCTTCGGCGCCTCGGACATCGCTCAGCCCAGGGACAGCAGCGCCACCATGGCCGAAGATTTTCGCGCGCTGATCGGCCATATAGGGCTCGGTCCAGTGCACTTGGTGGCGCAGGACTTTTCAGGCCCATTGGCTTTTCGGCTTGCCAGCACCTATCCGCAAGACGTTCAAAGCTTCATCGCCATTGAAACCGGGCTTCCTGGCTTTGGTCTTGAGATCCTCGCTAACCCAGCAATAGCCTGGTATTGGGGAACGCTTGCAAAGCTGGGGGCAGCGGAGTGCTTCTTCAAGGAACGTGAAACGGCGCTGCTGAGCGCGTTTATCTTCGCAAGCTTGACTGCCATTGAAGCAGGTGACATCGCCGAATTCGGCCGCGGGTATGCGCGTGCCGGCGGATGGAATGGTGCACAGGTAATCTATGCCAGCAATCTGGATGAGGTGGAGGACTACAAGGCCATGGTTGCGGCCAAGCCACTGGCCATGCCCGTGCTAGCCATTGACCAGGCCGGTTCAGATTTCACCGCCCGATCCTTCGGGGCGGCGATTGCCGGCGAGCTGAAGACGCACAGCATTCCAGGCACTGGCCACTACATCGCCATGGAAGCTCCAATAGCGCTTGCCGCCGCAATCATGGACTTCATCGGCGAGGTCGATCGTGGCAATGCAGAAGACGTGGATCGGCCCCCTGAGTTCAACAGGCCGAGTGGTTGACCGCTAGGGTCCCAGTGCGCTCCGAGTGGCCTCGCCACTACGAAATCAGCACTGCGGTAAGCCAGATCAGGAACAGTACTGCAGTAACCACAACCAAAATGGCGCCCAGTCTCGAGCGGGCGAAAAGAAACGATGCCACATTACCGATCATGGCTAAAAAGATAGCTGGTCCAGCGAAAAGAAGTACCACTGCTCGCGCCAAAGATGGCTCCAGCGATGGCTGCAGATAAAACCAGAGCGGCACCGCCAGGCACAGCGCGTTCCAGCCAAGCAGCGGCAAAAGCGATTTCCGCCACCTCCTTGAGTGAGCGCTCGACACTCCCGAATTATTGGCGATTTTTCGCAGGGCTGGTTACTCGAAGCGGGCTGATACCGGCTCGAAACCCTCGGCTTCGACCAGGACGGTCTTGCCGTTCAGCGGCAGGGCGCCGATGCGGGCGCCTGTGATGATTACGTCGCCCTGCTTGAGGGGCAGGCTTCGTGCGGAAGCGTGGTTGGCGAGCCAGGCGAGGGAGCGCAGGACGGCTTGTGTTGCTGCGCCTGCCGCAGCGCGGCCAATCTCGGCTCCGTCCACGGACATGGTCATTGCCTGGTGGGAAAGATCGGGCAAGTCGCGCGATGGGTGGGCCGGCCCGAGGATCACCGCTGCATTGCTTTGCAGGTCGGCGATGCCCGCCAGGGGCGGAGCTTTGATGGGTCGGTGAAGCGGGAGGACAAAACCTAGATGGCAAGATGGGTGCTGCCGATCGCTTCGGCCAAATCCTGCGTGGTGTAAGCCTCCCTACGCTGAGGAAAGCCGCGATCGAGCTTGACCGCCACTTCAGCCTCGATGGCGGTTCTGGGAAATCGCGATGCTTCGAGCACGGCTTTGCCGGGGAAGATGGTGCCCTCGAGGATGGGTGCCGCGAAGGGTTCGCCGTTCTCGGGATAGGGTTGGACCTTCCAGGCACCCACGCGGCCAAGCGCGCGCACTGTTTCGGTCTGCACCTGGTAGGCGGTCCCGGCATTGGCGGGCACGAGTTCGGGGGGCAGCGTGTCGATCTGTATGCGGTGAGCCCGCTGGGCCACCAGCATGTCGGTCAATGGGAGTGTCACGAGGGGTCCTTTATAGAATTTACGGGCGGGACTTCACGCGCAGCATGCGCAGCAAAGGCTCGTAGTGGTCGACAACGGCACGCCGGTATGCTTCGGCGTCGCCCTGCTGGGCGGAACGATAAAGATCGCCATGCGCCTTGGCGGTCTGGCGCAAATCCGAGGGCAGGGCCAGGTCGAGCTTGGGCAGGACGGCGGTGTGGATATCCCAGAAGGCGGTGACCAGCTGCACCGCGAGCTGGTTGCCCACGGGAAGCAGCAGCTCGTTGTGAAACTGCCGGTCTTCGATCAGGAAAGGCCGTTCCGCCTCAGCATGAGCAAGCATGCGGTCAACCAGGTCGAGCAGCGTTGGATTGTTCTTGCCCTTGTGAACGCTTACCACGCGATCGCTTAGGGCCATGTCGAGCGCGCAGCGCATATCCACCACTTCGCGCAGGGCCGCAAGGTCGTCCCCTGGCGACAGGACGCCGCGAAAAACCAGGGTTTCCACCAGGGGCGCAAGGCTCATCTGGCCAACCACCGTGCCATGGCCGTGGCGTACCTCGACAATATCGAGAGTGGCCAGCCGGCGGATCGCCTCACGCACCGAGGAGCGGGAAACCCCCAGCTCCTGGCAAAGCTCGGTTTCGGTCGGAATCGGATCGCCGGCACGCAAGCCGGAGGTGAGGATCAAGCGCTTGATCTGCTCGGCCGTGGTGCTTCGGCGCATCCTCAACTCGCTGTTTGGCACCTCTACCAGATCGTTCATTCGTCCACTCAGTTCTTGTGCGCCGATCACCGGGAGCTGCGGGTTATGGAGATCGCCAGATACGATTCAATCGAGATTACTCGATACATGGCTTGCGGGCTCGCGCACAATTGTCTAGATGACATCTGACGTCTGATGTCAATGGAGGAGTTTTCATGCGTTACCATCCCAAGGGGATATCCCGCCGTGCGCTGGTGCTGGCTGCCGGCGTTTTCGCCTCGCTCTCGATGCTGGGTTCTGCCGCCATGGCGCAGCCTGTGCTGGACAATATCGATCTCGATGCGACCATCCAGGCGGGCATCGCCTATGGCCTGTCCGGCACGTTTGATCCCATGAGCGCCTCGGGCGCCGTCACGGTAGCCGCCAATTGGCACACGATGGAAGGCCTGGTTGACCTTGATCCCGTCACCCGCGAGCCCTATGCCGCGCTGGCCGCCGAAATGCCGACCAGTGCAGACGGCCTTGAATACATCATCAAGCTGCGTGAGGGCGCAGTGTTTCACGACGGCACGCCGGTGACGGCGGACGATGTGGTATTTTCGGCCGAGCGCGTGCTGGATCCTGCATCCAATTCGCTGTTCCGCTCCTTTGTGTCGTTTATCGACAAGGTGGAAGCCGTTGACGAAACAACGGTGAAGTTCACCAACAAATATCCGTTCTCGCTGTTCAACGAGCGGATCGGCTCGATCAAGATCGTGCCGCGCGCCGCGGTGGAAGCCGATCCCGCAGCCTTCGGCAATCTGCCGATCGGCACGGGGCCCTATCGCCTTGTTTCCGCTGTTCCCGAAGCGCAGATCGTTTTCGAGCGCAATGACGATTATACTGGCCCGCGCCCGGCGCTGGCCAAGGAGATCGTCTGGGATTTGATTGCCGACCCGACCGCTCGCGTCAACGCGCTCAGCTCTGGCACAGTGATGGCGATCGAAGACGTTCCCTATATCGACATCGACCAGGTCTCGGCCGTGGCTACGGTGGAAAAGGCGCAGTCCTTCGGCCTGCTGTTTGCCATGTTCAACACCTCAGCGCCGCCGTTCGATGACGTCCGTGTCCGCCAAGCCTTCCTTTATGCTCTGGACATGGACAAAATCATCGGCACCGGCATGCTCGACAATGCCAGCGCCGCCAAGTCCTTCCTGCCCGAAACGCATCCGAACTTCCACGAAGCATCGACCGTTTATTCCCATGATCCGGACAAGGCCCGTGCCCTGCTCGAAGAGGCCGGCGTTCCCCAGCTCGATATCACGCTGCTCAGCACCGACCATGGCTGGGTCAAGGACGTTGCGCCGATCGTCAAGGAATCGCTTGATGCCGTTGGCTTCAACGTCACTTTGGATATCGGCCAGTCCGGCGGGCAATATGTCAAGGTCGACGCCAACGAAATGCAGGCCATGATCGCCCCCGGCGACCCTTCCGTGTTTGGCAATGATGCTGACCTGCTCATGCAGTGGTGGTTCGGCGACAATATCTGGCCAACCGACCGCTATCGTTGGGCCGAGAGCGCCGAATACGCCGAGTTGACCCAGATCCTCGACGAGGCCGTGCGTCTTTCCGGAGACGAGCAGCAGGCCAAGTGGAATGAGGCGTTTGACCTGATCTCCGAACAGGTTCCGCTTTATCCGTTGCTGCATCGGCAGTTGCCGACCGCCTGGAGCGAGGAGGAGCTCGAGAACTTCCGCCCCGTTCCCACCACCGGCCTCTCCTTCCTCGACGTCGGCGTCAAGAAGTAGGCCGCGGCCTTTCTGCAGGCCTAACATTGTGGGTCCCGGCTTTCCGGGGCCCCTTCACAACCCCGTCCATGCAAAGCGAGCCGACTGGCCATGCTGAACGTGCTCAACCTGATCTGGCGCCGCCTGCTGCAACTGCCGATCATGATCCTCGGGATTACATTTCTCGTCTTTTTCATCATGTCCTTTTCCAAGGTCGATCCGGCGCTGACCGCCCTGGGCGAAGGCGCATCGATCGAGGCGCGGCAGCAATATCGGGCCGAGCATGGGCTCGATGAGCCATTGCTCACCCGCTATTTCCACTTCCTGGGCGGGCTGATCCGGCTAGATTTGGGCACCTATTCGGCGCGCGAACTGCCGGTGATCGACGAAGTGGCGAAAGCCTTTCCGATCACGCTGCAACTGACCTTTCTGGGTCTGGTGATCGCCATCACCTTCTCGCTGCTGCTGGGCGTGCTCGCCGCCATCTATCGCGATCGGTGGCCGGACCAGGTGATCCGCCTCGTCTCCATCGCCTCGCTCTCCACACCTTCGTTTTGGCTGGCGGTGCTCCTGATCCAGCTGCTGGGGCAGAAGGTGGGCATATTTTCATTGCTCCCAACGGCTGGGCGGCTGCCGTCCATGACGGACAATTTCGGTGGCTGGTTCCTGCGCATGCTGTTGCCGGCCGTGGCTCTGGCCATTCCCGTGATCGGGCAATTGTCCCGCGTGGTGCGGACCGCCGTGGTCGAGGAGCTGGACAAGGATTATGTCCGCACGGCGCTTGGCGCCGGCATTCCCCGCCATGTGGTTGTGGGCCGCAATGTGCTGCGCAATGCGCTGATCACCCCCATCACCGTGCTGGGGCTGCGCGTGGGTTACCTTCTGGGCGGCGCCGTTATTATCGAGATCATCTTCAACATCAATGGGATGGGCATGCTGATCATGAACGGCGTCAGCAACAATGAACCCAATCTCATCCAGGGCGTGACGCTGACCGTGGCGCTGGCCTTCATGGTGATCAATGTCATCGTCGACCTGCTCTACGTGCTGGTCAATCCACGCATCAGGACGGTGTGACGTGATCAGAAACGAACTTACCCAAAAGCTCTCCATTCCCGGGCTGCGCCTGTCGGGGCTGCGTCATTTGTCGGCGCCCTCCAAAGTCGCGCTGTGTGTTCTGGCCTTGGTGTGCCTCCTGGCGCTGCTGGCGCCCTTGATTGCGCCCTATGATCCGCTTGCGACCGGTTTGACGCGTGGACCTGTTGCCCCTGATGCGGCGCACTGGTTTGGCACCGACCGGCAGGGCCGGGACATTTTCTCGCGCCTTGTGCATGGCGCTGGTTCCTCGCTGATTATCGGTCTGGCTGCCACGGGCGTCGCGCTGATTGCCGCTTCCATCCTGGGGGCGATCGCAGCGACTTCAGGTCGCTGGGTGTCCGAAATTTTGATGCGTGTGTTGGACATGGTGATGTCCTTTCCCGGCATTGCGCTGGCAGTTGTTTTCGTCACCGTGTTCGGCCAGTCCCTGCCGGCATTGGTGCTGACCATTGCCTTTCTCTACACACCGCAGCTGACCCGCGTCATTCGCGCCAACATCATTGGGCAGTATGGGGAAGACTATGTCGCCGCTGTGCGGGTTATGGGTGCCTCGACGCCCCATATCCTGCTGCGCCATGTTGCGCGCAATTGCCTTGCGCCGGTTCTGGTGTTTGGCACCATTCTTGTTGCCGACGCCATCGTGTTCGAGGCTTCGCTGTCCTTTATCCAGGCCGGCGTTCCCGATCCCGCGCCCTCATGGGGCAATGTCATGGCCGCGGGGCGGCAATTGGTGATGTCGGGCGCATGGTGGCCAACGCTGTTTGCGGGCATTTTGATCACGGTCACGGTTCTGGCGCTTAATGTGCTGGCCGAGGGCATGACCGACGCCATGGCCGCGCCGCGGGCCTGGGCCCATGTGGATGCCAGCGCCGTTGAGGCTGCGATCGATCAGCTCTCGACGCCGCAAACCCAAGCTAAGTCTGCCGAGCCGGTTGTGTCGCTCGATGAGCGCCTAGCCGAGCTTCGCCGGGTGGAGTTGGCGCGGACTGATCGGCTGGTTGCCGACACGAGCAAGCCGCCCCTACTTGAAGTGCGCAATCTCAGCATTGGGTTCCCGCGCCATGGGGACGTTAATGTCGTCGATGATATCTCCTTCAGCGTGCGGCCGGGTGAAACCGTGGCGCTGGTGGGGGAATCGGGATGCGGCAAGTCGATCACCTCGCTTGCAATTATGGGTCTGCTTGACCCACGTGCAAAGATTGGCGGGGAAATCCTGTTCGAGGGCAATAACCTGCTCACCATGAGCGAGCGGGAGCGCAGCTCGCTGCGCGGCAAGGGCATTGCCATGATCTACCAGGATGCGCTTTCCTCGCTTAATCCGGCCATGCTGATCCGCTCGCAAATGGCGCAGCTGACCTCGCGCGGTGGTACGCGAACGGCTGAGGATCTGCTGGAAATGGTGGGGCTCGATCCTGCTCGCACGCTCAACGCCTATCCCCATGAACTTTCGGGCGGCCAGCGCCAGCGCGTGCTGATTGCCATGGCGCTCACCCGAAATCCGCGCCTCGTTATCGCCGACGAGCCGACTACAGCGCTGGACGTAACGGTGCAAAAGCAGGTGGTGGAATTGCTCAATAGTCTGCGCGAGGAGTTGGGCTTTGCTATGCTGTTCGTGTCGCACGATCTGGCGCTCGTGGCCGAAATCTCTCACCGGATTGCCGTCATGTATGCCGGGCAGATGGTGGAGCAGGGGCGCACTTCGGAAATCCTCACCCAGCCTGTGCATGAATATACGCGCGGGCTGCTGGGTGCGGTGCTTAGCATCGAGGCGAGTGCTGCACGCCTCCATCAGGTCCGCGGCACCGTGCCTTCGCCGCGTGAATTCCCAAGGGGTGACCGCTTTGCGCCCCGCTCGTCGGATCCGTCACGCAATGGCGGGGTCACTCCGGTGTTCCGGCAAATTCCGGGGACCGAGCATTTCTATGCCGCCCATCCCGATGATCCGGTGGTCCAACCCATCAAGGAGCACTCATGAACATGATGTCCAATCTTGCCCAGGCTGCGGCTCCCGTTATCGAATTGCGCAAGGTTTCGGTCGATTTCCGCATCCGTGCGGCGGGTATCAAACCGATCCTGCTGCATGCCCTGCAGGACGTTTCACTTGCCGTTTATGCCGGGCGGACGCTTGGTGTTGTGGGCGAATCCGGCTCGGGCAAGTCCACCGCCGCCAAGGTGCTGATTGGCCTGCAGGAGCCGAC
Source organism: Devosia submarina (assembly GCF_003056345.1). Lineage (GTDB taxonomy): Bacteria > Pseudomonadota > Alphaproteobacteria > Rhizobiales > Devosiaceae > Devosia > Devosia submarina. Next base: position 9,930 of record NZ_PYWB01000012.1, read on the forward strand.
CGCAGGTCAAATCTGGTTTGGCGGGGAAGAGGTCCGTCGGTTCGACCCGGCAACGCGTCGCCGTATCGGACGGGTCGTATCGGTTGTTTTCCAGGACCCCGCCACAGCACTCAATGCCCGCATGATGGTGCGAGAGGCGCTCCTTGATCCGCTGCGCGTGCACAAGATCGGCGATGAAACGAGCCGCCGCAAAAGGGTCGCCGAGTTAGTCAGCCTCGTAGGGCTGCCCCGCTCGGTGCTCGACGCCATTCCGGCCCAGCTTTCGGGTGGTCAGCGCCAGCGTGTCGCCATTGCACGTGCCCTGGCGCTCGATCCCAAGGTTATCGTGGCCGATGAGCCCACTTCGGCGCTCGATGTGTCGGTGCGCGCGCAGATCCTCAATCTACTGCAGGACCTCAAGAGCGAGCTCAATCTGGGCATGGTCTTTATCTCCCATGACATCCAGACCGTGCGCCATATCTCGGACGATATTGCGGTGATGCACCGCGGCAAGGTCATTGAATTCGGCCCCGGCGCAAAGGTCCTCGACAGCCCCAGCCAGGATTATACCCGCACCCTTCTTGCAGCCGCGCCCAGTCTCCTGCGGGCCGGGGCCGCCCCATCCCTTCCCATCCCCTGAGTTCGGAACCAAGAACACATGTCTTTTCACGGAATCATTCCGCCCGTCATTACGCCGATCAACGAGGACGGCAGCGTCAACTTCGACGATCTCGCCAGCGTTGTTGAATATCTGATCACCTCGGGCGTTCATGGCATCTTTGCCCTGGGCTCCACAGGCCAGGTTGCCTATCTTTCGGAAGAAACCCGCATTGCCGTGGTCAAGGCCATCAGCACCACGGCCGCTGGCCGCGTGCCGGTGATCGCAGGCGCCATGGAAGTCAGTGCCCCCGGTGTTGTGCGCACTGCTCGGGCCATGATCGAAGCGGGTGCCGACGCCATTGTCACGACGGCGCCGCTCTACACCATCAATGATGAAGCCGAGATCGCTGAGCATTTCCGCATGATCCGCGCCGGCATCGATGCGCCGCTGTTTGCCTATGACATTCCGGTGCGCGCGCACAAAAAGCTCTCGCCAAAGCTGCTGGTGCAGCTGGGCCGGGAGGGCGTCATTGTTGGTGTCAAGGATTCCTCGGGCGACGATGTCGGCTTCCGCCGCCTGATCGCGATGAACCGCGAGGCCTGCTATCCGCTGGCGCTGTTCACCGGGCATGAAGTGGTGGTCGATGCCATGGCCATGATCGGGGCCGATGGCGCTGTGCCGGGCCTGGCCAATGTGGATGCCGCCGCCTATGTGCGCCTTTGGAACGCCGCCAAAGCCGGTGACATGAAAACAGCGATGGAGGAGCAGGAATATCTCAACCGGCTGTTCGAGATCGTTTTTGTTGCCACGGGCCGATCGGGCGATGCCGCGGGCGTGGGCGCATTCAAGGCGGCCATGGGGGTCAAGGGGCTTTTAAGCTCGGCTTCGCTCACTGCGCCGCTCAAGCCGCTGGACGCAGCCACTTTGGAAGCCATTGGCAAGATTGTGCGGGAAGCAGCGCCCAAGGCGGCTTGATCTCCCAAACTGGCGGCGGGTACGCCCGTCGCCAAATTTTTCCCGAAAGGACCGGAAATGGTTGCTGTTCTTGATCGCCTCAGAGGCGGGCTTGTTGCTTCGTGCCAGCCGGTCGACAATGGGCCGATGGACGATCCGGCGATTGTCGCTGCCATGGCGCGGGCTGCGGTAGCGGGCGGTGCCATGGGCGTGCGCATCGAGGGCGTGCAAAACTTGCGGGCTGTTCGCCCGGTGGTGGACGTGCCCATTATCGGCATTGTCAAATCAGACCTTCCTGACAGCCCCGTGCGCATCACGGTTTCTGTTGCGGATGCCCTGGCCCTGGCAGATGCCGGCGCCGACATCATCGCCTATGACGCTACCAGCCGGCCGCGCACGGATCGGCGAGAGGATGTGCTTCGCGCCATTCTGAATGCTGGGTGCCTTGCCATGGCGGATAGCTCGACCCTCGAAGATGGTCGCACGGCCCTGGGAGAGGGCGCGGCTATCTTGGGCACGACTTTGTCTGGCTATACGGATGAGACAGAGGGGCTGAACGATGGTCCCGATCTTGAGCTGATCGCGGCGTTCAAGCGCCTGGGGGCGGGCTTTGTGATGGCCGAGGGCCGGATCAACACGCCCGAGCTTGCCGCGCGTGCCATGGCCTCCGGTGCCGATGCCGTGACGGTTGGCAGCGCCCTGACGCGGCTCGAGCACGTGACGGGCTGGTTCGCCGAAGCCGTACGGAGCGCCCGATGAGCGTTTCGGGCTATGCCGTTGATCTGGGGGGCACCAAGATCGCCGTTGCGCGCATCGCAGATGGAGCGGTGCAGGCTCGGGCGCAGGGCGCCACCAGCGGCGGTGCTGATCTGGGCGGGCAAATGCAGGCAATGGCCGCTCTCCTCCAGGAGGTCGGCTACCAAGCGGGTGAACCGCTCGGGGTGGCTGTGGCCGGGCGGATCGACCGGGAGGGCTGCTGGCATGCTGTCAACACTGCGACGCTGAGCGCGATCAAGGCCGCGCCGCTCGGCGCCATGTTGCGCGAGCGTTTTGGCGCCAGGGTGTCGGCGATCAACGATGCGGCCGCCGCTGGCCTGGCCGAGAGCCGTTTCGGCGCGGGGCAGGGCGCGTATAATTTCGCCTATCTCACCGTATCCACCGGTGTTGGTGGCGGGCTGGTGCTGGCGGGCAAGCTGGTTGACAGCAATAACGGCCTTGCCGGGCATGTCGGTTTTAGCTCTTCCCCGCTAAGCGGTGAGCCTTGTGGCTCGGGTCGTTTGGGAACAGTGGAGAGCGTCGCTGGCGGGCGCGCCATTGCTGCGGCAGCGGGGCTGGCCGATGCCAAGGCTGTGTTTGCTCGCGAGCCCTATGATCCGATCATCGGGCGTTCGGCTCAGGCCGTGGCCCGGCTCATTGCCGATTTGACGGTGATCCTTGGGCTGGATGCCGTGGCCATCGGCGGCAGCATCGGGCTAGCACCCGGCTATTTGCCGCAGGTGGTAACGCATTTGGAAGGGGAGCCGGCGCTGTTTCGCCCGCGCGTCACGCCGGCGCAATTGGGTAGTGACAGCGGCCTTATCGGCGCGCTGCTCCATTGCCAGGAAAACGCCTGACGATCATTCTCGCACGGGACGCAATGCATGAAGACGATATTGGCTTTCGGCGACAGCCTGACCTGGGGAGCCGATGCACAAACAGGCGGCCGGCATGCCTTCGAGGATCGTTGGCCCAGTGTTCTGGAACAGCAATTGGGCGGAAAGGCGCGCGTGATTGCCGAGGGTCTGAGTGGTCGCACCACATCCTTTGATGATCACGCTAGCCTTGCCGATCTGAACGCCGTCCGGGCCCTGCCCATGCTCCTGGCCACCCATACGCCGCTTAACCTCGTGATCATCATGCTGGGCACCAATGATCTAAAGGCCCATATCTGTGGCACGGCGCTCGGTGCCGCCTTGGGCATGCGCCGGCTGGCCCAAATCATCCTGCACTATCCTTTTGGGCCGAACGAGCCGCAACCGAAGATCATGCTTGTTGCACCCCCTTTTATCAGCCAGCCCGCGCAGTCCCTGGCTCTGGACCATTTCGCAGGTGCCGGACCAGAATCGCGCAAGCTGGCGTCACTATACCGCGAGATCGCGGCGATTGAGACTTGCCGATTTTGGGATGCAGGCAGCGTTGCAAGGACGAGCCCGGTGGACGGGGTTCACCTTGATGCGGCGAACACGCGCGCGATTGGCATCGGCCTGGTTGATAAGGTCAGAACAATGCTGGAAATCTGACGGTTTGGCGCCCATGAACGGGCTCTAGTCGATATCCCCTTTTCCCTTTTTTGAAGTAGCGAACCTAATGGACGTTATCGTGAAAGCCTCGGCAGAGGCTGTCGCCGATTTTGTGCACGAACAGCTCTTGGAGCACATAAAGCTATCGCCTGCCTCGGTACTCGGACTTCCCACGGGTGGTACGCCCGAGCCAATCTATGCGCGGCTGGTCGAGAGCTACAGATCGGGCCTGGTGTCGTGGAAGGACATCACCACGTTCAATTTGGACGAGTATATCGGCCTGGGTGCCGACCACCCAGGCTCCTACGCCACCTATATGCGGGAGCGCTTGTTCGACCATGTCGATGGACCGGCTGAACACCATCATATCCCCAATGGCCTTGCCGGAGATCCCGCCGGGGAGGCCGCCGAGTATGAGGGCAAGATCGCTGCGGCCGGCGGTATTGATTTGATGCTGCTTGGGCTTGGTCAGAATGGCCATATCGGCTTCAACGAGCCCGGCTCGAGCTTTCAGTCCAGAACCAGAGCCGTGGACCTCACGCCATCAACCATCGCCGCGAACCAGCGCTTTTTTGGAGCGGGGGAGTTGCCGCCGCGGAAGGCGATATCAATGGGTATTGGAACAATCCTTGAGGCGCGCCGGATCATTGTTGTTGCCACGGGTGAGGTAAAGGCCGTGGCCGTCAGGCGCATGCTCGGGGAGCAGAAGACACCGGATTTGCCGGCATCGGCATTGCAGGACGGGCGTAATGTCATGGTTGTACTGGATGCGCTGGCGGCCAGTGAATATCGCGGAGCTCCCTTCGTTCCGTAGCGTTCATGCGTTGCCCGGCACGCTGTGCAGGTGAGGCGGGAGATCAATTGCCCGAGATGAATGTGGAGGATTTCGACGGGGCAATTGCGTAGCGGACCGAGCCGTATATGGTCGCGCCAGCCGAACCAAGAGTAGATCATGTCCCAGCTCGACACCCGCATTGCCGCTCAGATCGCCACTGAAATCACTGCCCGCCCCAAGCAGGTGCGCGCAGCCGTGGAACTGCTGGATGGCGGAGCGACGGTTCCGTTCGTAGCGCGCTACCGCAAGGAGGTGACTGGGGGGCTCGACGATACGCAATTGCGCTTGCTGGCCGAACGGCTGACCTATTTGCGGGAGCTGGAATCGCGCCGCGCGGCGATCCTTAAATCCATTGAAGAGCAGGGCAAGCTCACCAGCGCGCTCTCTGCCTCCATCACGGGAGCCGCCACCAAGGCCGAGCTTGAAGACCTTTATCTGCCCTTTAAACCCAAGCGCCGCACCAAGGCGGAAATCGCTCGCGAACGCGGCCTGGGTCCGCTGGCCGAAGCAATCCTGGCCGATCGTAGTGCCGATCCCGTGACATTGGCGCAAGCCTATCTTTCCCCAGACGTCCTGGGCACCAAGGAAGCGCTTGAAGGTGCACGCGACATCGTGGTCGAGGGGCTTTCCGAGAATGCAGCCCTGCTTGGCCAGCTTCGCGATTACATGCGCGACAAGGCCATGCTCAGCGCCAAGGTGGTCAAGGGCAAGGAAGAGGCCGGGGCGAAGTTTTTGGACTATTTCGCCCATTCGGAACGCTTAAGCAAAGTGGCCGGCCATCGTGCCCTGGCCATGATGCGGGGGCGCGACGAGGGGTTCCTTTCCCTTGATATCGAAGTGGATGCAGATGTTACCGACCCCATCAAGCCGGTTGAGCGTCTCGTTGTCGGGGCGCTCAAGGCGCAGGGAAATGGCGCGGGCGATCGTTGGCTGCGGGAGGTCGCAGGCTGGGCCTGGCGCACACGCCTGCGGGTGACCCTGGCCATCGACCTGATGGTGGAGCTGCTCGAGCGCGCGGAAAGCGAGGCAATCGGGGTTTTCGCCCGCAATCTGAAGGATCTCTTGCTGGCTGCCCCGGCTGGGGCGCGCAAGACGATGGGCATCGATCCGGGCATTCGCACCGGCTGCAAGATCGCGGTGATCGATACAACCGGGAAGGTGCTCGATACCGACACCATCTACCCGTTCCAGCCGCGCAACGATGTAAGCGGTGCGCAGGCGACCATTCGTGGCTTGATCAAGAAGCATGGCGTGGAACTGATCGCCATCGGCAATGGCACCGGCAGTCGGGAGACCGAGAAACTGGTGGCCGATCTCATAGAGCTTGTGCCCGCGCCCAAGCCGACCAAGGTTATCGTGTCCGAAGCCGGGGCTTCGGTTTATTCCGCGTCGGCGCTAGCTGCTTCCGAATTTCCCGAACTCGATGTGTCCCTCCGTGGCGCCGTGTCGATCGCCCGGCGCTTGCAGGATCCGCTCGCCGAACTGGTCAAGATCGAGCCAAAGGCGATCGGAGTGGGGCAATATCAGCACGATGTGGATCAGTATCGTCTTAGCCGCTCGCTGGACGCTGTGGTGGAAGACGCCGTGAACGCAGTGGGGGTCGATCTCAACACCGCCTCCGCGCCGCTGCTGGCCCGGGTCTCGGGCCTGGGGCCCTCCGTTGCCGAAGCGATCATCGTGCACCGCAACGCCAATGGCCCATTCCGCTCGCGGAAAGACTTGCTTCAGGTGCCGCGGCTGGGCCAGCGCACCTTTGAGCAAAGCGCCGGATTCCTGCGCATCACCGATGGCATCGAGCCGCTCGATGCATCCTCGGTGCACCCCGAAGCCTATGGGGTGGCGCGCAAGATCGTTGCTGCCTGCGGGCGGGACCTCCGGACCATCATGGGCGACAAGTCGGCCCTGTCGGGACTTGACCCCAGGAGCTTCGTTGATGACCGTTTTGGCTTGCCCACGGTGCGCGACATTCTGGCCGAACTGGAAAAGCCCGGCCGCGACCCGCGCCCGGCCTTCAAGACAGCCACGTTTGCCGAAGGGGTGGACGACATCAAGCACCTCAAGCCCGGGATGATGCTGGAAGGCACCGTGACCAATGTGGCTGCCTTTGGTGCTTTTGTTGATATCGGCGTGCATCAGGATGGGTTGGTGCACGTGTCCCAATTGGCCGATAAATTCGTCAAGGACCCGCACGAAGTCGTAAAGGCCGGAGACGTGGTCAAGGTGCGGGTGGTGGAAGTGGACGTCCCGCGCATGCGCATCGGGCTCTCCATGCGCAAGGACATCGACGCCTCCGCCCCGCGTGAACGCCCTCGCGATCAGCCCTCCCACGCCAAGCAGCGGCCAGTTCAGCAAGCCCCTCGAAGCACCGGCTCCCTGGGTGACAGGCTGGCTGAGGCGATGCGCAGAACCAAATAGCGTGCTGAGCGCCATTGCGATCCGATTAGGCTGAGACAGCAAACAGTGGGAAAGGGGACCTTGCGCCCCGATCGATGGCCTTGTCATGCCTCAAGTGTGGATGCGCAGGTATGATTGGCGAGGGGAGTCTGGTGCTCCCAAGGTTTATGTGAAGGTGCGGCAAACAAGGGCCATTTCTCGGCGCGCAGATGAAGTGCGCATGGTAATAAACACGCTCTGTTTATAGGTCTGAATTAGTCTTGACTTACGTGCCTCATGGAAGCAGGCTCCTGAAGTACAGGGCAAAGACCCTGGGAGGAGAATGCTCATGTTCGTTGAATTTGGCCGCCTTGCGCGGCAGCGGGGGCTTTTTGCCCTCAGCGCCCTGGCCTTGCTCGCCGCGAGTGTGCCGGCACACGCTCAAACCACCATCAAATGGCTCCACCTTGAAGCCAATCCGGATCGCCTTGCCACCTGGGAGGAGGTTGCGGCTTCATATGAGGAGGCCAATCCGGGGGTCGATATCGAATTTCAGTTTCTGGAAAACGAGGCCTTCAAGGCCAAGCTTCCCACCTTGCTGCAGTCCAATGAAGCGCCGTCCATGTTTTATACCTGGGGCGGTGGCGTGCTGAAGGCGCAGTCCCAGACGGGTGCCATTCGCGACATCACGGCTGCGCTGGATGCCGATGGCGGCGCCTGGCGCAATGCCGTCAGCCCTGCGGCTGTTGATGGCTTGAGCTTCGATGGGAAGGTTTGGGCGGCGCCCGTACAATCGGGCCTTGTGTCCTTTTTCTACAACAAGGCGCTGTTTGAGCAGGCCGGCGTGGACGCTGCGTCCATCCAGACCTGGGACGATTTTCTTGCGGCCGTGCAACAGCTCAAGGATGCCGGTGTAACCCCGATTGCCGGAGGCGGTGGCGATAAATGGCCGATCCACTTCTACTGGAGCTATCTTGCCATGCGCGAGGTGGGCAAGGAGGGCTTCGAAGCCGCAAAGGCGGGCGAGGGCTTCCAGGGCGAAGGCTTTGTAAGGGCCAGCCAGCACCTGGCTGATCTTGGCGCGCTTGAGCCGTTCCAGGAAGGCTATCTCGGCGCCACCTGGCCCGATACGCAGGCCGTATTCGCCGATGGCCGGGCCGCTATGATCCTTGGCTTTGAAAACACGGCAACCGCTTCCAACCAGGCCAATTCTGCAACCGATGGCGAGGGATTGGCGCAGGATCAGATCGGGCGCTTTGCCTTTCCACTGGTGGAGGGTGGCGCGGGTGTCATCACCGATGATCTGGGTGGCCTCAATGGATGGGTTGTGACCACCAATGCACCTCCGGAAACCGAGGATTTCATCCATTATTTCTCGGTTGAAAACGCCGCCAAGCTGGCTGAACGCAACAACGTTCTGCCGACTGCCCTTGGATCGGACACCAGCGTGAAAGATCCAAGCCTTGCCGATAGTGCGGCGCAGATGGCCAAGGCCACCTGGCACCAGAACTACCTAGACCAGGATCTCGGGCCCAATGTTGGCCGCGTCGTCAACGACATGTCCGTGGAACTGGCTTCTGGTGGGGTTACACCAGAAGAAGCGCTGCAGCAGATCCAAGACGCTTTCTCCATGGAAATGTAAGCTTTGGAGGCGGCCTTCTCCCTGGGCCGCCTCCATTTTTCTTCGGCCCGAAGGAAAGTTTCCCATGAGCCAGATTGCGCCTGCGCCTAGCTTGAGCGTGCCTGCATCGCCCACGCGCACCCGTGCCCGCCGTTCCGGCGCACGCGGCAAGTGGCCGGTGATCATTCTTTTCCTGCCCCCGGCGCTTGTGCTGTTCACCCTGTTCGTCATTCTGCCGATGGGGGAGGCTGCCTGGTACTCGTTCTTCAACTGGAACGGTTATGGCCTTCCCACCCAATGGGTCGGCTGGAAGAATTACGAGCTGATCTTCAGGCAGGGAGCGTTCCGCAACGCCCTGGTCAATAATGGCCTGATCATTGTTGCCTCGATCTGCATCCAGATCCCGCTGGCGCTGTGGCTGGCCACCATGGTCACCAAGCACATCAAGGGCGCCTTGGTCTTCCGGCTGATCTTCTTTTTACCCTACGTGCTCGCCGACGTGGCTGCCGGCATGATCTGGCGCTTCGTTTATGACGGTGAGTTCGGCCTTGTTGCCAACATCGCCAAGTTCTTCGGGCAGGCGTCGCCCTTCTGGCTCGCTGACAAGGATGTGGCGTTCTATGCGGTCCTTGCGGTGATCGTCTGGAAGTATTTCGGCTTCCACATGATGCTGTTTATTGCGGGGCTGCAGGCGATCGACAAAAGCGTGCTGGAGGCGGCCGATATCGATGGCGCCACGGGCTGGCAGAAGTTCATGAAGGTTACCCTGCCATTGCTGGGTTCCACCGTGCGCCTGTCGGTGTTTTTTGCCGTGGTCGGATCGCTCCAGCTGTTCGACATGATCATGCCGCTCACAGGCGGCGGGCCTTCGAACTCGACCCAGACATTGGTTACCTTCCTTTACAGCTTTGGCGTGATGCGCATGCAGGTAGGCTTCGGCTCGGCGGTTGGCGTCGTGCTGTTCGTGATCTGCGTCAGCCTTGCCTTCAGCTACAAGCGGATTTTCATGCGCAATGACTGACACCGCACCCCCCATCAACGCCGCCTCGGCGCCCACAAGCGGACGCAGCCTGGGTGTTCGCACCAAAACCTATCTTTATGCCGCGCTCCTGATCGTTGCTGCCGTAGTACTGGTGCCGCTGATCACCACGGCCCTTGGCGGCTTCAAGACACTAGGCGATCTGCGCGGCAACGCCTTTGGCCTGCCGCAAACCTGGATGGTCTCCAACTACACCGATATCCTGGTCAGCCAACGCTATTGGCTGCAGATGGGCAATTCGCTCCTGATCGCCGGGCTGACCGTGTTTTTGGTGCTCACCCTGGCGGCGATGGCAGCCTTTGTTTTTGCCCATGTCCGGTTTTTCGGCTCCGAGCACCTGCTCAACTATTTCCTGATCGGGCTGATGTTCCCGGCAGCCACCGCCATCTTGCCGCTGTTTATCCGCATCCGCGATCTGGGCCTGCTCGATACCTATTGGGGCGTTGTGCTGCCGCAGACAGCGTTCGGGCTGGGCATGAGTATCCTGCTGTTTCGTAACTATTTCCGCGGCATGCCTTCAGAGCTGTTTGATGCAGCCTTTGTGGATGGCGCAGGCTATTTCCGCTTCTTCTGGCACATCACCTTGCCGCTCAGCCGTCCTATCATCGCAACGGTGGGGATCATCTCCTTTGTGGGCAGCTGGAATAGCTACATCCTGCCCCTGATCATGCTCAACTCGGAATCCAAATATCCATGGCCGCTGGGCATCATGGTGTATCGGGGCGAGTTCAGCACCGACTGGCAATTGATCCTGGCCTTTATCACCCTGACCATCACGCCCACCATCGTGGTGTTCTTTGCCGCACAGAAACACATTATTGCCGGCCTGACCGCCGGTGCCGTCAAATAGTCGGAGTTGGCCATGGCCGGTCTTGAGCTACGCAACATCTCCAAAAGCTATGGGTCCGTGTCCGTGATCGAGGGGATCAACCTCGAGGTCACCGATGGTGAGTTCGTGGCGCTGGTGGGCCCCTCTGGATGTGGGAAATCCACCATTCTGCGCATGATCGCCGGGCTGGAGGATATCACGGACGGAGATATCTCCATTGGGGGCGAGATCGTCAACGATCTCACGCCCAAGGAGCGCAACATCGCCATGGTGTTCCAGAGCTATGCGCTCTACCCGCACATGAATGTTTATCGCAACATGGCTTTCAACCTGGAACTGGCCGGCAAGCCCAAGGCGGAAATCGACCAGCGTGTTCGCGCGGCTGCGACCATGCTGGAGCTGGAGCCCTTGCTCGACCGCAAGCCCAGTCAGCTCTCGGGGGGACAACGCCAGCGCGTTGCCATGGGTCGTGCTGTTGTGCGCGATCCATCCGTGTTTTTGTTCGACGAGCCATTGTCGAACCTTGATGCAAAGCTGCGCGTGCAGATGCGCTCCGAGATCAAGCAATTGCACAAAAAGGTCGGGGTGACCTCCGTCTACGTGACCCATGACCAGGTCGAGGCCATGACATTGGCGGACCGGGTTGTGGTCCTCAACAAGGGCATCATCCAGCAAGCCGGCTCGCCAATGGAGCTTTATCGCCAGCCGGCCAATACCTTCGTGGCTGGCTTTATCGGCTCGCCAGCGATGAACTTCTTTGAAGCAACCATTGCGGGCAATTCTGCACGAACGGCCTCGGGCGCAACGTTCGAGTTCCGGCCTGCTGCGCAGGTGCAAGAGGGGCGCCCCGTAATCGTGGGCGTCCGTCCCGAGCATTTCCAGCGCAGCGGGGAAGGTCCGGGGCTGACGGGAGCGGTTAGCATCGTCGAGCCGACGGGCGGGCAAACCTTTATCACTGTGGACCTTGCGGGCCAGCCAACAATTGTGACGGTCAGTGGGGACGATCTGGTGGAGGTGGAATCCAGCCTCACGCTCTATACATCTCCCCAGCAGGTCTATGTCTTTGACGCGGAAACGGGCGTACGGCTGAGCGACAATTAAGGGCAATTGCTGCCCAGCTGGCTGCTTCTAGAGGCTTTCGTTCAAGAGCCGAACGAAGTCCTGTGCTGTGACGGGACGAGGGTTGGACGCGGTCGAGTGATCCTTGACCGCATATTCAGCGATCTGTTGAAAGTGCTCGGCGGATACACCCATTTGGCTCAGCGTTGCCGGCAGACCGAGCCGCCGGGACAGCGCTGCGATATGTTCGGCAAGATCGGCGTGCTCCGAAAGGCCTAGAACAGCTTTGATGCGTGCATATTTTTCCCCGTTGCCCTCTGCGTTGTAGCGCAGCACCGCCGGCAACAGCACGGCATTAAGCGTGCCATGGTGGAGCCTGAGCGATTTCAGCCCGCCCAGCGGGTGGGAGAGCGAATGGACCGCACCCAACCCTTTCTGGAAGGTCAGGCCGCCCTGCAGGGCCGCCATCATCATTTCATGTCGCGCAACTGGGTCGGAGCCATTGCCCGTAGCCGTCTCGATCCATCTTGCCGCGCGCGCCAGCCCGTCGAGGGCAATTGCATCGGCCACCGGATTGAACCGGGGGCTGAGAAAGGTCTCGATGCAATGGGTAATGGCATCCATGCCGGTTGCCGCCGTGAGGTAGGGCGGCAAGCCAAGGGTGAGCTCGGGATCACACAAGGCAAGGTTCGGGATCATGTAGGAAGAAATAAAGCCCAGCTTGCGGCCATCCTCAAGCGTCACCAAGGCCGCCCGCCCCACCTCGCTGCCGGTGCCGGCCGTGGTTGGTATGGCAACAACGGGGGGCTTGTTGCCGGTGATCCGGTCCATGCCACCCAGAATGGCCGCATATTGATCCAGCGGCCCAGGGTGGGTCGCCAGCAGCGACACGGCCTTGCCCAGATCAATAGGCGAGCCGCCGCCGAGAGCCACGATGCTGTCGCAATTGGCGCTTTTGAAAAGCGCGACTGCTTCATCGGCGGCAGCTTCCGTGGGATTTTCGGGCGTGTTGTCGAAAATGGTGGTGTCTTGCGGAAGGCCGGACTTGGCCAGAACATTGGCGAGCAGACCGGCGGCAACGATCCCCTTGTCGGTTACGATCAGGGGCCGCGACACACCAAGAAGCTTAAGTTCATCGGCGAGCAGGGAGATGGCGCCCGCGTCGAATTGAATGCGGGTAAGATAATTCATCAGCGCCATTTGGTTGCTCCTGCGTCTTGCCCGATGAATAGGGCCGATCTGCCTGCTTTGTGATCAGGCACTTGGTTGTTCAACCCAGATGGGCACGGATTTAAAGGCTGGGGTCTTGCTGCGCGGATCGACGGCCGTGCCCACGAGCACATTTGCTTCGGGGTAATAGGCCATTGCACTGCCGCGAGGCAGATCGAACGGCGTGGCGACCGCCTGCATGCGGCCAGCATCGGAGGCCAGCGTCACCGATTGACCTTCGCTGATGCCCAGGGCAGCCATGTCTTGCTGGTTCAGGAACACTGCGTTGCGCCCAGCGCCGCCGCGATAGCTGTCCTTCTCCTCATAGATGATGGTGTTGAACTGCCCTTCGGAGCGCACAGTGGCAAGGCTGAGTTGCTGCCTTTTCGGCTCGGGCAGGGGTGTCACAACAAAATGCGCGCGCCCGTCCGGCGTGCCAAACTGGGGCGTATGCATCACCCGGTGCTTGATATGGAATTCCTGCTTGGCCACGCCGATGTCAGCCAATTGCTCCATTCCAGGTACAATGGCAGCAATAGCGTCCCGCACTTTTGCGTGGGCGCTGAAGCTCTTGAACTGGATAGGCGACGATGGCAGCAGGCCCTGGCCGATTTCTCCCAGGATCCAGCTTTCAGGGCGCACATTGTCCAGCCGCTTGATCCCTCCATCGCTGAGCCGGACATAGTTGAACATCGATTCTTGGGTGGTGGGCTCCCATTCCTCGTCACGCGCAGTTACAGGCAGGATCAGCACTTCGCCATCGCCCAGACCATGCACATGGCCCATGTTGAGCGTGGTGGTCAAAAACAGCTTAAACCCGATCGCTTCCATGGCGCGGGTGGCAAAGGCTGTATCGGGCGTTGCGCCCCAGAGATTGCCGCCCATGATAACGGCGCTGTCGATCTTTCCAGCTTCAGCTGCCTCAAGGCAAGCCATGGTGTCGAAGCCCCGCTCGCGGGGGAACGATATGCCAAACGCCCTTTCCATCTTGTCGAGCACATCCTTGGCAAGCACCGGCTTGACGCCGATCGTGCCTATGCCCTGGACATTGGAATGGCCGCGCAAGGGCAGTAGGCCGGCAAATCGCTTCCCTACCATTCCGCGCAGTATAGCGAGATTGGCGATCGCTTCGACATTGGCCACACCATGAATGTGGTGCGTCATGCCCATGCCCCAGGCGAACACGGCGTTGTTTGATCGTCCGTACTGGCGGGCAATATGTTCGATGTCCGGGCGAGAAACGCCGCAAGCTTCCACAATATCATCCCAGCCGAGCTGTCCGAGATCGGAAGCAAAGCTCTCGTATCCCCAAGCATGCGATGCGATGAAGGCGCGATCTTCCAGCCCCAGTTCAAGCACGGCCTTGGCAATGCCCTTCAACAGCGCGATGTCCGAGCCGATGCGTGGCTGCACGTAATCGGATGCGATCTCGCTGCCGCCCTTGAGCATGGAACTGGGGGATTTCGGCACGGCGAACTTCACCAGCCCCGGCTCCTTGGCGGGGTTGATGACGATCACCTGTCCGCCCCGTCCGCGGCAGTTCTTCAGCATGTGGATGAAGCGCGGGTGGTTGGACGAGGGATTGGCGCCAATCACGAAGATGAGGTCGGCGCCTGTCAGATCTTCCAGTTCGACCGTGGCCGTACCCTTGCCGATTGTTGTTGCAAGACCTTCGCTGGTGGCCTGGTGGCAATAATAGGAGCAATTGTTGACGTTGTTGGTGCCGTAGGCACGCGCGAGCAGCTGGAAGATGAAGCCCGCCTCGTTGGACGAGCGTCCAGAGGAATAAAAAAAGCTTCGCTGGGGATCGTTTTCACCGAGCCGCTTCACCGCCTGGGCGATGGCGAAGGTCCAATTAACCGGGCGGAAGCGATGGTCGCCGGCGGCCTTGAAAATGGGCGTGCCGAGCCGCCCAAGATGCTCCATTTCCCGGCCGGTCAGTTCCGCGAGTTCCTCTATTGGGTGATCGAAAATGGCATGGGGTATGGCGGGTTGGATGTCGGTGGATTGAGCTTGCACGCTCTTGTTGCAGACCGAAGGGAATTCATCGAGCTCGTTGGTCATTCCGCCGCGCTGGCCGCCCATGCCATAGGCACAGGCCTTGCAGGCATTCCTGGCCGTGAGCGCCTTGCCGGCCTTGGCAGGCCCCATGCGGGCGATTGTTGCCAAGGTGTAGAGCACCTTTTTGGGGCCGCCACCAACGATGTTTGCCTTGGTGTTTGTCACGCGTCACCCGTAGTCATGTTTGTTTCTTCCGAGCACCTGGCTGAGCCAGAGCAGTTCCGGCCAAGCATTAGCACGGCGTGGTTGAAGCTCATCGCCTTTAGGACACAATAGCAAAAGCTGGCGTCAGGAACAGATGGTGAGGAGTGCCTTTCCGGCCTGCGTGCCTGGGTCGCCCAAATCAAGCGCGACGCTCATGTGATTGCCGCCACTGACTGAGGTGAGCTGCGTTTTGGTCATTTGGGCAAGCTGCTGCGCCTGGGTCTGAAACGGCTCTGTGGTGGCTGCACTGCGCTCTGCACGTGTCTGCGTGTGCGGAACAGATCATCCATCAGAACGCGGTCGCAATATATTTGGGCTCCATATCGACGAGGATGCGATTGCTGCCTGAGGGCGCAACGCGATATTACCCACTGATGCGCACGGCTTCCTCAGCATACCAGCGGAAGAATTCGGCGGCATATGTAACCTCGCCGCGTGCATCGCTCAGTGCCTTGCCGTTCTCGAGCGAGATCAAAATTGCCAGCTCCTCGATGCGCTCGAGCATGAGCTTGTGGCAGCGAAGAAGGATCTCGGCCCGTTGCCGGGGCGGGGTTTTGCGCCAACCCGGCGCTGCGGCCGCAGCGGCGTCGACTGCCAGCCTCGCCTGGGCTTCGCCTGCGTCAGGAACTTCGGCAAGGACCTCTTAGGTGGAGGGATCAATCACCGGAATGCCTGAGCCACCCACCCATTGCCCGCCAATATAAAGGCCCTGGGCGTGGCGGGAGCAGTCGAGGAATTTGGCGGTCGGCGGCAAGACGGAAGCGAGGGTCATGGCCGTTTCTTTCGAGATCAGGATGCGAGCTGGAGGTCGGCGGTCAGCGCCTGTTCGCCCGTCCAGCCCAGCTTGGCTTCTTCCAGGCGGAACAGCTTGAGCGTGACTGGAATGCCGATTCGTTCAAACAACGACCTGACCGGCTCAATTGCTGTATCGGCCTAAGGGCCATCAGCATGGCCGGCTTAAGGGTCGGCCATACCTCCAAAAAGACATTGCCATTGAACAGCTTGGTTGCGGCAGCACGGGCAGTCGTTTTCAATGCTGCTGCCGAGGCACTGACCCGGGGCAGCTAAAGGATTTTCCATGCGAGAGCTTTTGAATCGTGCGTCTCGTCCACTGGCGGACGCGGTGGCTGAAAGGCGGGTGCCGGGTGGGGTATTGGGGGTGGCTGATGCATCCGGGGAGCAGGCGATGCGGGCGTTTGGGCGGGCGCAGGTGCTGCCGGTTGAGCGAGGGATGGAGGAAGGGTCCTGGTTCGATCTTGCGTCGCTGACCAAGGTGATCTTTACGACGACGCGGATATTGCAGCTGGCGGGGGAGGGCGTTCTTGATCTCGATGCGCCGTTGCGGAGCGTGGTTCCGGACTTTGCGCAGCACTATCCGGAGAGCTGGTTGCAGCGCGTGACGTTCCGGCAATGCCTGGGGCACCAGACCGGTTTTCCCGGCGTTTTCCCGCTTTATACCTATGGGCAAGATCCTGATTTATTGCGGCAATTCGTGCTGCATCGCCACTGGCGGGAAGGTCCTCCGGTTTATTCCGACATCAACTTCATTCTTCTTGGGATCGTGCTGGAGCGGCTGGAGGGGAAGGCCATTCGCGAGATGGATCCGGGCCCGGGCTTTGCCTGGGGGGCGAAGCCGGAGGAGGCGGCGGCGACGGAACGCTGCCCGTGGCGGGGGCGGGTGCTGGTTGGGGAGGTGCATGACGAGAATTGCGCGGCGCTGCAGGGTGCGGGGCATGCAGGGCTCTTTGGCACCGCATCGGCCGTGTTGAACTATGCCTTTGACGTCCTAAACGTTAGCACATTGTTACCCGCGACAGTGTCGCTTATGCGCGAAAAGCTAAGCGAGCGGCGCACCCATGGGTGGGAACGTCGCCATTCCGGATGGTCGGGCGGGGATGGGTGCTCGGAGGAGACGATCGGGCATACCGGTTTCACCGGAACCGGCTTGTGGATCGACTTTGCCCGGGGCCGGGCCTGGACGCTTTTAACCAATCGCGTTCATCCCACCAGGCATTTCGACAGCGGCATTCTACCATTGCGGCGCGCGGTGGGGGATTTGGTGAGCCAATAGGTTAATGGTCAGCCGGCCGCACCGGATTGCCCGGCGGCGCGGCGCAGGAAGCCATCGGCGTGCTGGAGGGCAGACTGGGCGTCGGCGGCGTCAAGACCGGTCAGCGCCATGAGGATCGCAAGCTTTACATTGTTGCGGGCGGCCGCGAGGTGGCGCTCAGCTTCGTCGGCCGAGCAGCCGGTCGCTTCAACAAGGATGCGGATGGCGCGGGCGGCGAGCTTTTCGTTGCTGACGGAAAGGTCGACCATGAGGTTTTCGTAGGTCTTGCCCATGCGGATCATGCTGGCGGTGGTCAGCATGTTGAGGACCAGTTTTTGGGCGGTGCCGGATTTAAGGCGCGTGGAGCCGGTGAGGGCTTCGGGGCCGACCAGGGGCGAGATGGCGATGCCCGCCAGCCGGGCAATGGTTGAGTCGGGGTTGCAGGACAGGGCGATCGTGGTGGCGCCGATGCCCTTGGCATAGTCGAGGGCGCCGATCACATAGGGGGTGCGGCCGCTGACTGCGATGCCGACGATGACATCCTTGGCTGATGCCTCGATGCGTTCCAGATCACGCCGGCCTTGGTCGGGATCGTCTTCGGCTCCTTCGATGGGATTGCGCAGGGCCGAGTCGCCGCCTGCGATGATGCCGACGACCATGGTGTTGGGCACGCCAAAGGTGGGCGGGCATTCCGAGGCGTCGAGGACGCCCAGGCGACCGCTGGTGCCGGCGCCCATATAGATCAGGCGCCCGCCCTCGCGAAAGGCTTGGACAATGCGGTCAACGGCCCTTGCGATGGCCGGCAGTTCGGCCTTGACGGCGTCGGCTACGCGGGCATCCTCGGCATTCATGGCGGCCAGGATTTCCGGCGTTGTCATCAGGTCGATCTGCATAGTCCGCGGGTTTCGGGCTTCCGATACCAGATTACCCAGTTCCGCGATCAGGGTCGTTTTTGCCATCGTGCCTTCACCTTTATTCCCGCTAAATGCTAGGAGCGATTATTCCAGCTGTCAACGAAACCTGGAATTATGTATTCCTGTTGGGGAAGGTGTTCGGGGGGAAGCCATGTCGGTTCTGAAGGTTCTAGCGGCGCAACTCGATAGCCTTACCCAGGCTGACCGGCAAATTGCTGAATTCATTATCGATCACCCTGAAAAAATGCTGGCGCTGTCTTCGGCGGGCCTCGCGGAGGCAACGGGGCGCAGCCAATCCAGTGTGGTCAAGTTCAGCCAGAAACTGGGTTATTCCGGCTATCAGCAGCTCAAGCTGGCGGTGAACAAGGCCAAGGCCATCGAGTGGCAGACGCCCGGCGGGGTGATCCACGGCACGATCGAAGCCAATGATAGCTATATGACGATTTTGCAGAAGCTGATCGGCAGTAAGCTTCTCTCCATGCGGGAAACCTCGGCGGCCAACACGGAAGCGACGATCGATCTGGCGCTTGGGGCACTGAGTGACGCACGGCGTATCCAACTGGCGGGGGTGGGGGCTTCCTCGCTCGTCGCCAAGGATTTTTCGTTCAAGCTGCTCAAGCTCGGGCGTGTGGTGCTGCTGGACAGCGATACGCATATCCAGCTGTCCAATGCTTCGGCGCTGAATGGCTCGGATGTGCTAGTGGCGCTGTCCCATTCGGGGCGCAGCATGGAGACCTTGCGCATCGCCGAACTGGCCAAGAAGCGCGGTGCCACGATCATCTCCATTACCGGATTGCAGCCCAATCCGCTGCTCGAGCTGGCCGATATCAGCCTCTTTACGGTGGGGGATGAGGACCGGGTGCGCTCCTCGGCGATTACCGCACGGGACGCCCAGCTGATGCTGACCGACATGCTGTTCATTCTGCTGCTGCGCCGCCAATCGGATGCCCATGATTATATCCATAACAGCGAAACGGCGGTGAAGGTGCTCAAGGTCGTTTAGCGTGCGGCCAAGCGATTGACGTAATTTTCTATTCTTGACACTCTGGGTGTTCAGGAATTTACTATTCCTCAAGCTGGTGTGCTGGAGAGGCTACCGGTGAGAGGGACCGTCGTAGGCGACGGAACAGTCGGAGACGCCATTTGGCTCAACTTTCGCTGCGCGGCATCAAGAAGAGCTTCCGCAATGTCGACGTGCTCCACGGCATCGACCTGGAAATAGGCGACCGCGAATTCGTGGTGTTTGTTGGCCCTTCGGGTTGCGGAAAATCGACCTTGCTGCGGCTGATTGCTGGACTCGACCCGATGAGCGGGGGCGAGTTCCTGCTCAATGGCAAGCGCATGAACGACGTGCCGCCCTCGCGCCGGGGCATCGCCATGGTGTTCCAGTCCTATGCACTTTACCCGCATATGGATGTCTATGAGAACATGGCGTTCGGTGCGCGGCTGATGGGGCTCGACAAGGGCGAAGTGGAAGCGCGGATCGCGGAAGCGGCGCGCATGTTGCGGCTCGAGCCCTTGTTGCAGCGCAAGCCGCGCGAGCTTTCTGGCGGGCAAAGGCAGCGCGTTGCGATTGGCCGCGCGCTGGTGCGCAAGCCGCAGGTGTTTTTGCTGGATGAACCGCTTTCCAATCTGGACGCCGCGTTGCGGTCCGAGGTGCGGCTGGAAATTGCGCGCCTCCACCGCCAGATCGGCGGCACCATGATCTATGTCACTCACGACCAAGTCGAGGCGATGACGCTGGCCGACAAGATCGTGGTGATGAATGCGGGGCGGATCGAGCAGGTCGGCTCGCCGCGCGATCTTTATGAGACACCGGCCAACACTTTTGTTGCGACCTTTATCGGCTCGCCGCGCATGACGCTGGTGGATGTCCGATGCGAAGGCGAGCGGCTGGTGCTGCCCAATGGCGGCTCGGTGCATGTCGGCGCCTTGCCTGATGTGGGCGAGCTCAAGCTGGGCCTGCGGTCCGATGCGGTCAGGCTCAGCCGGACAGCGGGGGGCGATGGATTTGCCGGCCAGGTCGTCTACACCGAATATCTGGGCGACAATGCCTATGTTTATGTCCGGCTGGCTGACGGAACGCTGGTCGCGGCGCGCACAGGCCCTGATGACCTTTTCGAGCCCGATCACATGGTGACCATTTCGGTGGAGCCAGGGTCGGTGCATCTGTTTTCCGCAGGGGATGGCCGACGATTGGTGCCATAGGCGCGGAGGGAAGTGCCTTGATATTCAATGGAGAGAGGGAACACATGAAAACCAATATTTTGCGCATCGGATCTGCCCTGGCAGCGATGCTTGTTGCGGCGCCCGCACTGGCGCAGGATCTGACGTTCTGGAGCTGGCGCCAGGAAGACCGCGCGGCCTATGAGCAGTTCATCGAGACGTTCGAGGCCGCAAACCCTGGCATTACGGTGAACTTCGAGACCTTTGAAGCCACCAATTACAACACCATTCTCTCAACGGCCCTGGCCGGTGGTACCGGTCCCGACGTGATGATGGTGCGCGCCTATGGCGGGCTCGAGAATGTTGCGAGCGCCGGCTATCTCGAGCCGCTGAGCACAGAGACGATCCCGGCGCTGGCCGACTTCAGCGAAGCCTCGCTTGCGGCTGAAAGCATGCGCTCGGATGGCACGATCTATGCCGTGCCGTTCGCAAGCCAGACGCAGCTGGTGATCTACAACAAGGCCTTGTTCGACCAGCATGGCATTAGCGAGCCGGAAAGCTGGGAAGAACTGGAAGCCGCCAGCCAGAAGCTGCTTGATGCGGGCGTCATCCCCTTTGCCAATGGTACCGCAACGGCCTGGCAGAATGAAACCGTGACCTTTGGCCTGGGCTCCTCGCTCATGGGCAAGGACTTCTATGACGAGCTGATGGCCGGCACTGCCGATTTCACCGATGAGCGTTTCACCGGCGCGCTGGCCGAGATCGCCGATCTTGCGGCCAAGTACTTCCCCGATGGCTTTATCGGCCTCGACTACCCCTCTGCCCAGCAATTGTTCGGCTCGGGTATGGCGGGCATGTTTGTGGGCGGCTCCTATGAAATCGCCACCTTCAAGAACATGAACCCCGATATCGAAGTGGGTGTTTTCGCCGCTCCGGGCCAGACGGCCGAGGACGAAAAGCTCGTTGGCCTCTACTTTGACGGTGGTTACGCCGCCAATGCGGCGGGCGCCAACAAGGAAGCAGCCCTGACCTTCCTCAACTACCTCGCCAGCCAGGAATTCGGCCAGGCGTTCGCCGACACGCTGAGCAATATTTCGACTGTGCCGGGCGTTACCTTCCAGGACCCGCTGCTGGCCGAGGTGAACGAGCTCAACCAGTCTTCCATCCCCTATCTCATGCTGGCCCATTTCCGTTATGGCGAGCCATCGGGTTCGGTGCTGATCCAGGGTGAAATGCAGAAGCTGTTTGCCGGGGAAACGACGCCCGAGGCGATCGGTGAAGCGCTGACCACCGGCCTTGCTGCCTGGTACGAGCCCTTCCAGAACTAAGAACTCCGGCGGTCCCTCCCATGCGCGAGGGGCCGCCATCTTCCAGCGCCAGAGCGAAGCGAATTTTCATGCCCCAACTTCGGATGACCGGCCGCGGCCTCTGGATCACCGTGCTGATTGTGCCGCCGCTGGCCTTTGTGGCGCTGTTTATCGTTTATCCAATCATTTCCGCCTTCGCCTATGCCTTTTTCGATTGGCAGGGATTGCGGCGCGGCGCGTTTGTGGGCCTCGAGAATTTCCACACCGTGCTGTTTGTGGAACCCTATCGCAGCTGGACGCTGAACGCCTTCAAGAACAACGTCCTGGTGTTCTTTGCGCTGATGGTGCTGCAGAACGGGCTGGGATTTGTTCTGGCCTATGCGCTGTGGCGCGAACTGCCGGGCGCGCGTTTTCATCGCATTGCGGTGTTCCTGCCGGTGGTGCTTTCGACCATCATTGTTGCCTATCTCTTCAAGCTGTTTTTGCACCCCCTGTTCGGTGTCGTGAACATCAGCCTGCGCGGGCTTGGGCTGGGCGAGCTGGCGCAGCCCTGGCTGGGGCAGAGCAATACGGCGCTGTGGTCGCTGATCGTGGCGCAGGCCTGGCACATGGTGGGTTTTCCCACGCTGGTGTTTCTCGCGGGCATGCAGCGAATCCCCAGCGAAATGCTGGATGCCGTGCGCATGGAAACCCAGAGCGAATGGGTCAAGATCACCAAGATCGTCTGGCCGCTTGTGGCGCCCAGCGCCACCATTGTTTTTACCCTGCTGTTCGTGGGCGCGTTCAACTGGTTCGAGCTGCCCTATATCATGGCCGGGCTTGATGGCTCGCCCTTCGGGTCGACCGACGTGCTGGGGCTTTATTTCTATCGCACGGCCTTTGGCAATGTGTCCGCGGGCCAACAGAATTTCGGGCTGGGCAGCGCGCTGGCCGTCCTAATCTTTATCTTCATCGCGCTGGTTGCCACGGTGATCACGGTGCGGCTGCGGGCGCGGGAGATCCAGCTATGAGTGCGGGGGCGAGCACCTATGGCGATCGCCGCGGCATCCTGGGCGCGCTGGGGCGCGACGGGCTGCTGCAGGTCATCCTGGTGGCCAATACGGTTATCATGCTGGCGCCCATCGTGATCATGGTTTTTTCGGCGTTCAAAACGACGCCGCAGATCTTCCAATCGCCCTTCGGTATTCCTGATTTCACTCAGGTGGCGAACTTTGCCAAGATCTGGAGCGAGACCAATTTCCTGCGCTATCTGCTGAATTCCTTTTTCGTCACCGGCACCTCCATGGTGCTGATCCTGACGCTGGGAACCATGGCGGCCTATGCGATCGGGCGGTATCAGTTTACCGGCGCAAGCTTCATCCTGATGTTTTTCTTGGCCGGGCTGACGCTGCCGCTCAAGCTCGCCATCATTCCGCTGTTCATGCTGATGCGGGACCTTTCGATCCTCAACAACCAGCTCTCGCTGATTTTTGTTTATACGGCGATGGGCCTGCCCACGACCGTCTTCATCATGACGGGCTTCATCAGGACACTGCCCAGCGAGCTGGAGGATGCGGCGCGCATGGATGGGGCCAGCGAAGCGCGGATCATGTGGTCGATCATGCTGCCGCTGGTGAGGCCCGCCATGGTGATTGCCGGGATCCAGAATGTCGTGCCGATCTGGAACGACTTCTTTTTTCCGCTGGTTTTCATCCAGAACGATAGCCTCAAGACCCTGCCGCAGGGCTTGACGACGTTTATGGGCGAATACACCACCGATTGGGGCGTGCTGTTTGCCGGGCTGACGCTGTCGGCGGCGCCGATTATCGTGATCTATATCCTGCTTTCCAAGCAGTTCATTGCCGGCATGACTTCGGGGGCGGTGAAATGAGGCTTGCGCATGGGCTGATCGTTTCGTGCCAGGCCAGGGCCGACAATCCCCTCCATGGGCCGCAGTTCATGGGGGCGATGGCGCTGGCGGCGCGGGATGGCGGGGCCGTGGCGATCCGGGCCAATGGGGCGGCTGATATTGCGGCGGTGAAGGCGGCGGGCCTGCCGGTGATCGGCATCAACAAAGTGTTTGCGGCGGATCGGCCGGTTTACATTACGCCAAGCTTTGAGGCAGCAGCCGAAGTGGTGGCGGCAGGGGCCGATGTGGTGGCCCTTGATTGCACCGATCGGCCACGGCATGGCGAGGCGCCCGCCGTTCTGGTGCGGCGCATTCGCGAGGAATTGGGGGCGGAGGTTTTCGCCGATATTTCAACGCTGGATGAGGGGCTGAAGGCGGCCGATTGGGGCGCCCATTACATCGCGACAACGCTGTCGGGGTACACGGCAGAAACCGAACCGCGGCCGGAATTTCCGGATTTGGCACTGCTGGAAGGCTTGGCCAAGCGGGTGTCCGTGCCTGTTGTGGCCGAGGGGCGGTTCAATTCGCCCGAACTCGTGCGGCAGGGCTTTGAGGCGGGGGCATTCGCCGTGGTGGTGGGGACGATGATCACCAATCCGCGCGAGATTACCCGCATGTTCATCAGGCAGGGCGTGCCGGTGTGAGCAGAATGGTTCACCTCGGCATCGACATTGGCGGCACGGCGACCCGCTGGGTGGCGTGTGATGACGAGGGGGTCGAGATCGCCCGGGGACGGGGACCGGGGGCGACCGGGCATTTGTTTAATCCGGCCGAGCGGGTGCGGCTTGAAACGGCTTTGCGGGCGGTTGTCGCGGGGCTGGCGGATGGAGGGCTGGCGGCGCAATCGGTGACGGCCGGAATTACCGGCTTTGGTGCCGCGGTGCTTGGGGAGTTGCAGGGACTCTTGGTGCCGCTGTTTTCCGTCGATTCGGGGCGCCTTGTGGTCACCGATGATATCGTCATGGCCTATGCGGCGAATTTTGCGCCGGGTGAGGGGCATCTGGTGTCGGCGGGAACAGGGTCGATTGGTGTTTTCATTGGTGCCGGGGGCGAATTGGTTCGCGTCGGGGGCAGGGGAATTCTGATCGATGATGCGGGATCGGGCGGCTGGATCGCGTTGCGGGCGCTTGATCGGGTGTTTCGCACGCTGGACCGGCAAGGCTCGTTTGCGGGCTGCGAAAGGCTGGCGGATCAGCTGTTTGCGGCCATAGGCGGGGTCAGCTGGCACGATGTGCGGCAGTTTGTGTATTCAGCCGATCGTGGCCGGATCGGGACCCTGGCCGTTGCGGTGGCAAGGGCTGCGGCAGAGGGCGACGCGGTTGCGCAGGGGGTATTGGAGCGGGCCGGGGAGGAGTTGGCAGAGCTTGCGCTGGCGCTTGTTGCCAGGGCAGGAAAGCGGCCGGTGGGGTTGATTGGAGGGGCCTTGGGGCTGCATCCCCTGATCCTTGAGACGGTTCGGCGGCAATTGGCTGTGATCGATGTTCGTGTGCTTGATGCCGATGGCGCTCTGGCGGCCGCGAGGCTACAGACCGATCGGGATGATCGCTGGCGCGTTGTGCTGTCGCGGCAATCCTCGATCGGGTGATCGAGCGGAAAAGGACGGGTATTTGGACCGGGACGACAGTGTAAATGCCGAACTCGGCAAGAAGCGGCTCTATCAGGTGGTGGCGCTGCGCATCGCCCGCATGATCGAGGCCCATGCCAATGATCCGTCCTGGCGATTGCCGTCCGAGCGGGAGCTGGCCGAGGAACTTCAGGTCAGCCGGCCATCCATCCGCGAGGCTGTTATTGCGCTCGAGATGCGTGGGCTGGTTGAGGTGCGGGGGCGCGCCGGGATCGAGATCCTGCCGCAGCGTTCCAACCAGATCAGCTTCGATGCCATCAATACCGATATCGGGCCGGGGCCGTTTGAACTGCTGCAAGCGCGGCTTGCCGTGGAGTCCGGTGCTGCTGCGATCGCGGCGCAGCGGGCGAACAGCTATGATCTGATGCGACTCGAGGACAGTATTTCGCGCATGCACGCGGAAGGCGCATCGCTCCTTCACAACGAAAAGAACGACCGGGAATTCCACATGACCATTGCCCATATGACGGGCAATGCGATCATCGTTTCCATCATGGAGGCGCTTTGGGCGCAGCGGGATGCCTCCCGGATGTGGAAAAAGATCCAGGAGCATATTCACGCCGAAGCGGTTCGTCCGCTCTGGGTGGGCGATCACCATGCCATTCTGTCGGCCATGAAGCTGCGCAATGGGGACGCCGCCTTCAAGGCGATGGCCCGTCACATCAACAATGTATCAGAGGAATTGCTGCAGGCGGACGAGCGCAGCCGGCTTGCCGCGCAAAAAGATTAGGGAGGGGATGGCATGCTGAAGGGGTTCGAGCATGTGGGTATTACGGTTAAGAACATCGACAAGAGCCTGGCGTTCTATGTGGATCTGCTGGGGCTGAAATTGCTGGTGCGCCGCCCGGGTCAAAACGGGGACGAGATGGCGTTTCTTGATGCCAAGGGGCCGATGATCGAGATGATCTGCCCGGCGACGGGCGCGCTGACGGCCGAGGATGTTGCCGTGGGACGCGCCGGGGTGCGCCACCTCACTTTCAACTTCGAGAGCGTGGATGAAACCTACCGCAAATTGCTCGATGCAGGCGTCGACATGGTCGAGCCACCACGCGACGCCCACAACCGCGACATAGCGCGCCGGCTCGCCTTTTGCCGGGACCCCGATGGGATCATGATAGAGCTGATCGAGCGCTGATCGACCCTGAACCGTTGAGGCGCGCCTTTTCGTCGGCTTCGAGCAGTTCGTCGATCACATTGCGAATGTGCCGGGCCATGGCCTTGTAGGCGGCATCTGGGTTGCGCAGGCGAATGGCCGAAAGGACCGCATGATGATCGCCAATCCAGAGCGGGCGGACATCGGGAGCATGGATATGCTCGTGCAATTTCTTCCACATGACCGAGTGGTCCCGCTGGACCCATAGGGCTTCGGTCATGGACAGGATGATGGCGTTGCCGCTGATCCGGGCGATGTTGAGGTGGAAGTCGCGGTCGCCCTTTTCGTTCAGCAAGACCACTTCGCGTTCCAGCTGCATCTGCTCGATGCAGGCTTCAAGGATGGCGTGGTCGGCGGTTGTCGCGCGTTCGGCAGCCATGGCGGCGGCACTGGCTTCAATGGCCAGGCGCGCTTCGAGCAACTCGAATGGTCCGGGGCCGATATCGGCATTAAAGGTATCGAAGCTGATGGGCCTTGTGGGTTGCTCCAGCACGACAATGCCTGTGCGGCCGCGAACCTCCACCAGGCCCAGCATTTCAAGCGCTATGATCGCCTCGCGGATCACCGGGCGGCTGACGCCCAGCTGGTCAGCCAATTCCCGCTCGGATGGGATGCGCCAATCCGCCATGTGCCCATTAGACTGGATCATGGCGGCGATCTTTTGGGCTACTGTTTGGTAAAGGCGCGGCGTGCTGCCGGGCCGCACCTCCAATGCGCGGTCTATTCTGTCCTTTTCCGCGCTGCTCATCTCCGATGCCCTAAGCTGCAGCCTCGGTGTCGGGCAGCCAGGATTTGTAGAGAGGATGATCGGCCTCGATCGGCATTGGTGTTGGCTGGCCGGTTCGCTGGGAATGGTAGGCTGCCGTTACCAGCTCCAGGGAATTGCGGGCATCCTGGAGGGTCACCGGTGGCTCTGCATCGGCCATGATCGCCTCGTGGAAAAGCTCGAACTGCCTGGTGTAGCCGTCTTCCTTGTTCTCGTAAGTGCTCAGGGCCTCGTCAACGCGCTTTTGGTGCTCGGGCGTGCCGGCGGTGAATTGCCAGGGGTCGCGCCCCATTGTGTAGGGCTCAAGAATGCTTTCGGCGACCAGATCATGGAAGCAAAAGCGCAGGCGCGAGATTTCCTTGCGGGATCCCAGGGTCATCGACAGGGTCGCAAGGGAGCCGTTCTGCATCTTGACGGCGAGCGCCATCGTATCCTCGACCTCGATCTTGTTTACCAGGGTCGCGCCATAGGCGAAGAGCTCTGCGCAAGGACCATGCACATAGTTCAGCATGTCATGGGCGTGGATGGCATGGCCAAGCAGGCCCCCGCCGAGTTCAGTGGCCCATTTGCCGCGCCATGGCACTTCATAATAGGCCGGGCCGCGCCACCAATGGGTCTCGATGGTGGTCATAAAGGGCTTGCCGGTGAGCCCTTCCTCGATAAGCAGCTTGAGCTTTTGCAGCCCCGTGCCATAGCGATACTGGAAGATGGGCATGAGCTTGCGGTCCGATCTCTGCACGATCTCGCTCATGGCATCCACATCGGCAATGGAGCCGAACAGGGGCTTTTCGCAGATCACGTGCTTGCCCGCTTCGATGGCGCGACGCGACAGCTCGAAATGGTTGTGCGGGGGGGTGCAAACGTCGATGACGTCGATGTCGTCCCGCCCGAAAAGCGTCTCCACATCCTGCGTATACTCAGGGATGCCGAATTTCTGGCAGAGGTTTCGCCCACGGTCTTCATCCAGGGAGCAGAGCACGGGCACGTCAAAAAGCGCCTTGTTCCACTGGTAGCCCATGAGGTGTCGTTCGGCGATACCCGCACCGATCACCGCGACCCGCAACTTCCTGCTCATGACTGCTTTCCTCCAGAGATATGCGTCGCCTTTTGCTGTGCCTCGAGCGAGAGCCTGCACACTTCGAACACGTGTTCCTGGCTCATTGCCGTGTCGGTGCGGTTCTGCACGTCGGCGACAAAGCTGGTGAAGTAGTCGAGTGGCTCGTTGCTGCAATCGATGTGCTGGACGCCGGATTTGTCGACGATAAAGAGGTGATCCTTGCCTTCCCGTCCGGCGATATCGACATATTTGCGCAGCTCGATATAGCCTTCGGTCCCCAGGATCGTGAGGCGTCCATCGCCCCATGTGGGCAGGCCATCGGGGGTGAACCAGTCGACGCGAATATAGCCAGCTCCTTGCTCGCTACGCAGCAGCACTTCGCCGAAATCCTGGAAGTCGGCGCTTTGAGGGGTGTTGAAATTGCCGACCGAACTGGCGACGATTTCTGCCGTGCCCGAGCCGGTGTAGAACAGGAATTGATCGATCTGGTGGGAGGCAATGTCGACGATAATGCCGCCAAAGGCGTCCAGGTCGAAGAACCATGAGGGGCGGCTCGCCGGGGAAAGCCGGTGTGGTCCCATGCCGATGGTTTGAACGACGCTGCCTATGGCACCATCCCTAACGAGCTTGCCGGCCTTTACCGCGGAGGGAACGCAAAGGCGCTCCGAAAAGCACACGGAGAACATGCGGCCAGTTTCGGCCACCGCGCGCCTGACTTCCTCCAATTGGTCGAATGTGGTGACGCCCGGCTTGTCGACGATCACGTCCTTTCCGGCGCGCATCGCCTGAATAGCAAGGCCCGAGCGATCCCGCGGAACTGCGGCAATGCAGACGACATCAATGCTGGGATCATCAAGCAGAGCCTGCCGGTTGGTTCGGGGGGCTTCGGGATATTTCTGCCCGACCGTTTCGACCAGCGCGGGCACGGTTGTTTCAGGGCAATAACCGGCAAATTCTGCGCCGGCGTCCAGCAGCCCGTCGATATGGTTGAAGATGTGGCCGTGGTCGATGCCAATCGCGGCAAATCTCAGCATTCATGAATTCCCTGGATCAAGGTAGGTCCTTGATCTGGCCGGCGCAGTCGCGATCTGGTCAGACCAAATGGGGTCAGTGCATATCAAGGATCGCGCTCTGTCAAGCGGCCTTCAGCTGACATCGAGCCCAGCAATGCCGCTATTGACAAGAATGCGCGTTAACCGCAACTTGCTGGTCAGGCCAGTGGACTTGGCCAGACCAGAGCGCTTCAGGGTCGGGAGGAGCCGTTACCTCGGGGCGGATGTGGAGGAGAAATGAATGAAGCTTTCTAGTCTTCGTCTATCTTGCGCTTTCGGCGTCCTGATGTTCGCCAGTGCACCGGCGCTTGCTCAGGAAATCACTGTCGTCTGCGACGACCTGGGTTTTGGCTGCAACACCATCCAGCCGGTGGCCGACAAATTCATGGAAGAAAATCCCGGTAAGACCGTCAACCTCGAGATCGTGCCCTATCAGTCGATGGTGGAAAGCCTGCCGGTGCAGCTGGCATCGGGTGAAGGGCCGGACGCGGCGATTGTCACCGATCTTGGCGGGCTGAGCCGCTATTATCTGGACCTCACCCCTTACGTCGATCCCGCTACGTTCAACGAGAATTTCGAGCAAACGCTGCAATGGCTGCGCGGTGGTGATGCTGAAAGCACCGCCATCAATGGCATGCCGACATCGCTGACGGTGAACGGCGGCTATGTGAATTTGACGCTGTTTGAGCAGGCCGGTGTCGAGGTGCCCCCAGAAGGGGCGACGTGGCAGGAATGGGCTGCGGCCACGCGCGAGGTTGCGGAGGCCACCGGCACCGAATTTGCCATGGAGATGGACCGCTCCGGGCATCGCTTTGCAAGCCTTGCGATCAGCCATGGCGCAGAACTGGTCAGCGAGGACGGCAAGCCTGTGGTTGATGACGGCCTGCGCGCCGCGATCGAGCAGTTCGTTGAGTGGCACCAGGACGGCACCATGCCGATGGATCTTTGGGGCGCCGTGGGTGGTGCGACGCACCGGGAGCTGTTCTCTGACTTCCTCAACGCGAACACGGTGCTTTATTTCGGTGGCTCCTGGACGCTGAGCCAGATGGACCAGGAAGTGGGCGATCTGTTTGACTGGAAGGTCATTCCCGCTCCGTGCGGTCCGTCCTCCTGTACCGTCATGCCGGGCGGTGGTGCGCTGGTGGCGTTCCAGCATACCGACCAGCCCGAACTGGTGGGTGCGTTCATCAACTACCTGGCCCAGCCCGAAAACCTCAGCCAGGTTCTG
Source organism: Devosia submarina (assembly GCF_003056345.1). Classification (GTDB taxonomy): domain Bacteria; phylum Pseudomonadota; class Alphaproteobacteria; order Rhizobiales; family Devosiaceae; genus Devosia; species Devosia submarina. The sequence goes on from NZ_PYWB01000012.1 coordinate 40,178, forward strand.
GCGGCGGCCGTGGAGATCCCGGCTGCCTCGACGCTGATCGAAAGCGGCATCGAATATCCCGGAGCATCGGAGCGCACCCAGGAGGCTCTCGCGACCTTTATTGCGCAGATCCCCAAGATGGCACCGGCTGCCTATCGCTTCCAGGGCTGGCGTTACCAGCGCGCCATGATGAACGCGCTGACCACCCGCATCAGCCAGGTGCTCAACGGGGAACTGGACGTTGATGGCGCCCTGGAGCGCATCGAGCAGGATGTGAACCTGGCCATCGAGGCGGCCGAGGCTCAGTAGCGCCCCAGACGCGGGAGAGCAGAATGAGTGCTTCACTTCGCATTGCCCGCGCGACAGGGGCGGTGGCATCCTTGCCCGCGCGGGCCATCGAGCCTCTCATGGCAGGGCTGCAAAAGGCGATCGGCATCAAGAAGATGCCCTGGTTCTTTTTGCTGCCAAACCTGCTTGCAGTGATCCTGTTCTCCCTGCTGCCGGTGTTCGTCAACATCTTCTATTCGTTCACCGGCAGCGACCGCCTTTATCCATCCCAACGCCCGTTTATCGGCACCTATAATTACGAAACGCTGCTTGATTGCGGCAATTACCTTGATCCCTCAACCTGCTCGCGGGACCTGTTCTGGCGCGCGCTGGGCAACAGCCTTGTGTTTGTGCCGACGCAGGTGGCAGCCATGATCGGGATCGCGCTCCTGACGGCCATATGCCTCAATGGCAATATCAGGGGCCGCGGCTTTTTCCGGGGTGTGTTCTTTTTCCCTGTCATGCTCTCGCCCGTGGTGGTGGCCCTCACCTGGCAATGGATATTGCAACGAACGGGGGTGCTGAACGGGATCCTCACCAATCTGGGCTTTGAACCCGTCAACTGGCTGGTTTATGCCAATTCGGCATTCTTCTGGTCGGTGTTCGTCACGGTCTGGGCCCATATGGGGTTCTACACCATTATCCTGCTGGCCGGCCTGCAAGCCATCCCGCGCGATGTCTATGAAGCGGCCAAGATGGATTCCGCCAGCCATTGGCGTGCCTTTACCCGCATTACCCTGCCGCTGCTCAAGCCGGTCCTTTTGGTGGTGTTTATCCTTGCGGTGATCCGCTCGGTGCAGACGTTTGATGAGCTTTATGTGCTGACGGGCGGGGGGCCGGGGTCAGCGACCTTGCTGATGGTGCAGTATATCTACGAGATCGGGTTTGCCGTGCAGCCACGCAATTTCGGGCTGGCGGCGGCGGCCTCGCTGCTGCTTGGCATCGTGCTCCTCATCTTCACCCTGGTTCAACTGCGCATTTCGCGAGGTTCAAGCAATGGCTGACCTAAGCTTGGCGAGTTCCACAGGCGGTGTGCGCAACATGCTCCTTGGCCGGCGGGGACGGGGGAGGCTCCACATCTCGGACGTGCTGACCTATGGCTATCTGCTGCTGGGCGTCCTTGTTATGTTCGCGCCGGTGATCTGGGTGGTGTTGTCCTCGTTCAAGACCTCCGCGGCGTTGCAGGAATTTCCACCGACGCTGCTGCCCTATTCCACCGAGCAGGTTGTCGTGGAGGGCTATGAGGGGACGCTGCCGCTTTTCGATGTCATCACGGAAAGTGGTGACGTGGTGCAGCTGGCGCAGATCCGGCGGGTGGGGCTCAATGCGCAGATGGTTGATCCGACCGATCCTGAGGCGGGGCGGATCGTTGTGCCGGTGGCCAATGCGACGCCGGTGCGTGAGATCCATTTCGCGGTCGAGAACTATGTGCAGCTGCTGGCGAGTTCAGGCAGCGAGATCTGGCGCTTTGTGTTCAACAGCCTTTTCATCACGGTCGCTGCAACGATCATCACGTTGATCATGAACTCGATGGCCGCTTTTGCCCTCTCGAAATACAGGTTCAGGGGCGACAGCCTGGCTCTCGTTGCTATTTTGTCGACGCTGATGATCCCCGCGACCGTTGTGCTTGTTCCGACCTATCTGATCGTGGCGCAGCTGGGGCTGGTGAACAATTTGTGGGGCGTGATCCTGCCCACGGTTGCAACACCCACCGGGGTGTTCCTGCTGCGGCAGTATATGCTGACCATCCCCGATGAGTTGATCGAAGCCGCCCGGATGGATCATGCGAGCGAATGGCGCATCTTCTGGCGCATCATCCTGCCGCTATCCTCCCCTGCGCTGGCCGTGGTCGCGATTTTTTCCATCCTGTCGCGCTGGAACGACTTCCTTCTGCCGCTGGTCGTGCTGAACCGGCGCGAAGTGTTCACGCTGCAGCTCGCGCTTGCATCGTATCAGGACGAGAACGTGGTGCGCTACGAGCAGCTCCTGGCGATGACGACGCTGACGGCGCTGCCGCTGGCCTTCGCCTTTATTTTCCTGCAGCGCTATATCACGAGCGGCATCGCCTCAACCGGCATCAAGTGAGGTCCAGCCATGGCCAATCTCGTTCTTGAAAACATCACCAAATCCTTCGGGCTGGTCGAGGTCATTCCCAGCATCAATCTCGAAATCACGGACGGGGAGTTCGTGGTGTTTGTCGGCCCCTCGGGATGCGGGAAATCAACGCTCCTGCGGTTGATTGCAGGGCTGGAGGATGCCAGCTCGGGCGATATCCGGATCGATGGGGAGAGCGTGATCAACGTTCCGGCGGCCGATCGGGGCGTCGCGATGGTATTCCAATCCTATGCGCTTTATCCGCATATGACCGTGCGGGAAAACCTCAGCTTCGGGCTTGAAAACATCCGCATGCCGAAAGGGGAGATCGAGCAGCGCGTTAGCAAGGCTGCGGCGCTGCTGCAGATCGAGCAATTGCTGGAACGCCGGCCCAAGCAATTGTCGGGCGGGCAGCGCCAGCGCGTGGCGATCGGGCGGGCGATTACGCGCGATCCCAAGATTTTCCTGTTCGACGAACCGCTGTCCAATCTGGATGCCGAGCTGCGCGTGCTGATGCGCGTCGAGATCACCAGCCTGCACCAGAGGCTGGGCAATACCATGATCTATGTCACCCATGACCAGATCGAGGCGATGACCATGGCCGACAAGATCGTCGTCCTGCGCGGCGGCAGGATCGAACAGGTTGGCGCGCCGCTCGAGCTCTACAACAAGCCGCTCAACACTTTCGTGGCCGGCTTCATCGGCTCGCCGCGCATGAATTTCGTGCAAACAAAAGTGGTCGAGAATTCCGAAGCAGGCATTACCCTATCTGGGGAAGGCCTGCCGAACCTGACCTTGCCGGTGCAAGGCCTGCCCCTGCCAGCGGGGGCAGCCGCGACCCTGGGCATCAGGCCCGAGCATCTCGTTCCCTCCGCGGATGGCTGGCCGCTCAAGGTGACGCTTGCCGAGCAGCACGGGGCCAGCAGCTATCTCCATTGCATGACGCCGAATGGAACGCCGATCCTTGTGCATGAACCCGGGCAAAGCCGGTTGCGTAGCGGGGACATTCTCCATGTTTCACCCGCCGCAGGGGAATGGCACCTGTTTGACGAAGAGGGCTTGCGTGTCGAGCCTTCAGGTCCTTAGGCGCTAGGTCCAATTTGCCGGGCAAGGCAGGGATTTGGGCTGTGCCTTGGCCCAGGATTATTCGCGATCGGCGAGAATACGCTTGGCGATGTCGGCGCATTGCTGGCGAATGTCGGGGACGGCTTCGATTTCAAAGAAGCGTCCGCGCGTCAGGGGGCCTACGGCGAGCAGGTGTTGGCAGGCTTGGCCTGCGTTATCGATGATGTGGCAATGCTCGTCCACATCGAGCCCGATATGCAGGGCATCGGGCCGGCCCTTGCCGGTGGCGATCAGATCGCGGATCACCGGGTTGGAACTGGTGGCCACATCGACGGTCACCCCACCGCAGTCATAAAGGCGGGCAACGTCCAGGGTTTGCCGCTCGGTTGTGCCCCGGGGGCGGATGGTGGCGCGCACGCCCTCGCCATGCCGCTCGACGCCCAGGAACTCGGCGGCAATCAGCTCTACTTGCCCGTTCTGGACGGCTGCGCTCAAGCGCTCATGCAGATCGGGGGGCAGGCGGTGGCGGTGGATGTTCCACCAGGGGCGCAGATGGCGCAGGGCCTGGCGCTTGGTGCGCTCGCTCCAGCTTTGCCACAGCCGCTGGTTAAACGGCCGCAAGCCATCGATCACGGAGCGCCAGTCTCCGCCGCCGGCTTCCACCTGGGCAATACGAGCACGGAACCAGCGCAGGAACTGGGGCAGATCGGTGCCAAAGGGCACATCGGCGGCGTCGATGGGGAGGGCCGGTACGTCGCGGTGGCCCTTGGGCAGGAAGCCATTGCGCGAAACAACGATGATGCGGCCGCGATGATCGGCTTGCGCCAGGGACAGCCAGGCGTCCACCATGCTGAGACCTGATCCAAGGATTATAACAGGCGCGTCGAGGTCGAGCGGGGTGTCGTTCTCCGAGCCGACCCGGACAGCAATACCACGGCCGCGGGCGGGCTGGGTTTCGTGCCCCACCGCCAGAATGGCATGCTGGCTGGTGAGGCTCGTGCCGTTAGCCAGGGACGTCTCGATTTCCCCATCGGCCTCCCGCACGGCAAGCGCTTCCTCGGCAAGTACCGTCAGCCGGCCCGGACGCAGCCGGCCGGCTTCGCTCAGCACGTGTTCGAGATAAACGCCATAGAGCCGGCGTGGCACAAAGACCCAGGAACTCTCTGCCGGATAATTCCGGGCCTGCAGCCAGCGCCAGAAATGCTCGGGATCATCGGCAAAGGCGCTCATGCCGCGCGCCGGCACATTGACCTTGTGATCGCGCTGGCTGGCGGAATAGGCAAGGCCCTGCCCATATTGACCCCGGCGCTCCAGCAGGGTGACGTGAACATCGCTCTGGGGATTGCGCAGGAGATGCGCGGCGAGCAACACACCGCTCGCGCCACCGCCGATAATGGTCACCGAGGGCGGGTTGCGGTTCGTCATCAGCGCGTCCTGCCTTTGGTGAGTGGATCTGGTGGTCGGCGGCAAAGGCGTTCTCCGCGCGGAACCGGCAAGGCTTGTTTGGCCAAATCGGGCTAAGCCAGTTCCATACCACAAAAACCATAGGCGGCCAGAACTAGCGTGACAGCCCTTCCGCGAACGGCCTTGGGGTGACTTGTTCAGATTGGACCTCAGGCGAGGCGCACTAAAATCATCCGGCACATCCGTTATTCACATCTTTGCCTCCTCCTCTAAACGGAGGATGCCGAGGGATTCACCGGGGCAGATGATCCCCCGCTCGCAAGCTGTCAGCAGATAGCTTGGGAGTGTCGGGGGGAGCCATGTCCGGTGATCTGTTGATCGGCCTCTTTCATTTCGTTGCCGCCTATAGCCTCGTGCTGGTGGTTCCGGGCACCATCATGGTGACGGCGGGGAGCATAGCAGCCTTCGAGGGGCTTGGACGGGCCGCGAACTTTATTGCCGGCGTTGCGGCGGGGGCAGGTGCAGTAACGGCTTGCGCGGGGCTGGCGGCAGATGTCTTTCTTCGCATTGTGCCGGCTCTTGTCGTGCAGGCGGCTGGAGCTTCCGTTCTGTTGCTGGCGGCCGCGATGATGCTGCGCACGCCGGCTGCTGCCCAGCGGCCAATCAGCCCCGCAACATCATTGGCGCTGGCGGGTACCGGCATGGTTGCGGCACTAACCTCGCCCCTCACCGCCGTATTCACGACCACCATGTTTTCGGGCCCCCTGGCGAGTTCGCGGGCGCCCATCGCAATCCTGTTGGCGGCGCTCCTGGTTGCTGCGGCAAATCTGTGCTGGTACGGCGCATTGGCTGCTTTCGTGTCACGGCCGGCGGTTCGCTTTGTTTTGCTGAAGCGGCAGGGCGCCACCAGGGCCGGATCGGCTGTGATCCTGGTGATGCTGGCTGTCTTGACGCTTTTTGGAGCGACCGGGCATTTGCCTGGCTGAGCCCATCGGCATCAAACAGGTGGGCGGAAGGAGCGCAGCAGCAGGGCGAGTTCGAGTTGCCTGCGGCTATTGGTTTTCTCCAGCGCACTTTGAAGGTGGGTTCGAACCGTTGTTCGGGCAATGCCGATCTCGGCACTGATCTCGTTGGGCGTCAGGCCGCTTGCGATCAATTCGGCTATGCGGGCCTCGGCGGGGGTGAGGTCATGGAGCGCGGCAAAAGCATCGAGCGGGGTTTCAGTTTGATTGTGTGGGGACAGAAAAACGGCAGCTATAGCCGTCGGGACCAGGGCAGAGCGTACAGGGCCAGTCGCAAGCGGCAGCACCGTTGCGGCGGCGGCTTCGCCCTCCAGCCCATGGACTGGCACCGTTATGCCCTTGCGCCCAAGGGCCGTTTCCTGGTGTGCCGCTATGTCGAGGCAATGGAGCAGGCGGCGCTCGGCCTCGGGATCGGTCAGGCGCAGAATGCCGCGCACGCTGACCATCAGGCTGCCTGCTTGCAACAGCTGGCGCGCTGCAAGATTGGCGTGAACGAGAAAGGCGTTCTCGGCCAGCAGGAGAATTGGAACGGCAATGGTATCGAGCAGCGCCTCGAAGGTGATGACCTCAAGCACCCGGCGCTCCAGGAGTTCACCCAAGACGATGGAGCGCCTGAGGTGGGGCGCCAATGTGCGCACGACGTCCATCTCAATCGGACCGACCTCTCCGCGGTCCCGGTGAATGCCCATGCCCAAGGTCGCCACCATTTTGGTATCGCGGTGCAGGCCTAGCCCAAGGGCGTCCACCAATCCTTGCGGTGCGCTCCAGTCCGTTACATAGGGATTGCTGGCAAAGATTTGGGGATCGGCGATCTGGGTGGTGAGCATGGGCTCGTAGAGCGGCAGGGCTGCAATGCGGGCAGGGCCACCCCAAAGGTCAATCAAATCTTGCCCGTATAGCGGCATGCGTTCGAGCCAATGGGGCTCGATGCCCAGAACCACCTGGTTGTTCATGGCCCCGTTCGTAAGGCTGTTGATCGAAAGGGCAATGTTGGAAAAGCCAAGCGCCTTGTAGATCTGGCCCAGGGCTTCAGGCCAGACCGAGGGAGTGAGCGCGCTGTCATAGAGCAGGCCGATCAGGTCGGTGACCAGCTCGTGGGGGAAGCGATCAAGCATGGGGTTTGTTTCCGCCGCATCGGCCATCGATCCGGGCAGAGCTTGGTCGTGATCTTGCCCGAACACAAGAAAAGCGGGTTTGCTCTGGCAATCTGTTTTGGCCTCTGGATCGTCCAGAACGGTTGTGGAACCGGCTGGATCGGGGGCGCATCAGAACGCTTTGCCCCGAGCCGGGCAATAGCTCGGAAGAGGGCCCTACCTTCTGTGTTGTGCCCAGCAGCGCAGTTTGGCCCCTGTTCTAATGCAAATGGATGATGTGGCGGCCGCCATGGGCTCCTAGAATCCCATTGCGACGTGTTGGCCGGCGCTCATCGACCTCGTGAATGCCGGGCAAGCGTCACTCCTGACAGAACTTGTCCCGGGGCATGGCCCCGGGCTTTTTGCCGGTTGAACGGCGGGGGGTGAGATTGAAGAACAGCCCGGAGGATGTGGCACGCGGGTTTGTCGACGCGTGGAACCAGCATGACATGAAGGCTTTCGCCGCCCTGTTCTCGCCGGAGGCCCAGTTCGTGAACGTGGTTGGCGTCTGGTGGAAAAGCCGGGACGAGATCGAAGCGGCCCATGTGGCGACCCATGCGACGATCTTCCGGCACAGCACCCTGCAAGGGGAGGCGTCATCCGTTCAGGCCATAGCGCCGGGCGTTGTGGCGGTCCATGTCACCTGGACCCTGACGGGTGCATTGGCGACGGACAATGTTGCGGCTGGGACGCGCGAGGGTATTTTGCTTTTGGTTCTATGCGCCGAACAGGAGGGGTGGCGAATCCGAGTGGCGCAGAACACCGATATTGTGCCCGGCATGATCGCTCCGCCGGCCAGGGCAGGCTAGATCGCGGGTAGAAAAAAAAGGCGGCCCCGGAGGACCGCCTGATGGGGTGACTTGCCCCGTTACAGATAGGGCGATACGCACTGCTGGCGCGGGCCGTTATAGGGCTGGAACGTGTTGTCCGAAGCTCGGTAGGAGCGGTAGCGGTTTTCGCAATAGCGGATGTGTTCGCGGGTGATGCGGACCACGTTGGAATTGCTGTTGTTGTTCTGGCTGGAAATGGCGCCGCCGATAATGGCGCCCGCGATAAATGCGGCTGGCGGGAACCAATAGCCATTGTGCTGGCGCCAGCCGGCGCGACGATCGCGCGAACCGCGGTGGCCATTGTAGTAGCTGTAGCCTCCACGACGCTCAAAGCCGCGGCGATTGTCGCGGTTACCATCCCAGCGGCGCTCGCGATCCCAACGACGATCCCGGTCGCGATCGCGGCCGCGATCCTGAACAGTGATGAACTGTGCTTCGGAGGTCAGCTGCAGGGGAGCCGCGGCTGCTGGCACAGTGACGGCCCCAAAACTTGTGACGGCCATCATAACGGCGCAGGCGCCGGCCATAATCTTCTTCATGGTTGAATCCTCATGCTGGTTGCCCACGGCAAGTCGGGAGAATGTCGCATCGGGAAGATGGTTCTGGTCTGCGGTGAAAATAACATCACGATGCAGAGAGCATCTGAAACAAAGCTCGGCTGCGAGGAGGAGGCTGATCGCCTGGCTTCAGCGGCCGGGTTCGGTCGAGAACAGGCGGCTGCGCGAGCCGGTGAGGTGGGCGTGCATGAGTTGGCGGGCGCGGGCTGAGTCGCCGTCGCGGATGGCTTCATAGATGGCCGTGTGCTCGACGAAAACGTGGCGGAGGCCGTCCTGCGTGCTTTTGAGGGACAAGCCGTGCAGCCGCATGCCCACGGCGATATGTTCTTCAAGGGCCTGCATGGCGGTTACGAAGTAAGGATTGCCGGCAGCCTGGGCGATGCTGAGGTGGAACATGAAATCGGCGTCGGCGCGGTGGGCCTGGCGATTGGTGGCGTCGCGCAGGAGGGCGAGCTCGCGCTTGATTTTTTGCAGGGCTTCTTCGGAGCGCCGATTGGCGGCCATGGCGGCGGCTTCCGGCTCGATGGTGAGGCGGAAATCGTAGCAATGCTGGAGATCGGAGAGGTTCTCCATCTGCCCAAAGCCGAGTGGTTCGCGGATGCCCTGTTCGCGCACGAAGCTACCGGCGCCGCGACGGGAATAGATGAAGCCCTGGTCGCGCAGGCGCTGCAGCGCCTCGCGGATAATGGGGCGCGAAACGCCAAACTCGGCGGCAAGGGCGTGCTCGGTCGGCAGGCGCTCGTCCACGGCATAGGCGCCTGATTTGATGGATCGCTGGATGCGCTCGAAAACCGTATCTGCGAGGCTGCGGCGCCCGACAAGACTATCCGACATGGGTGTGATCTTGGTTTCCGAGGGTTGAATAGGGGGCGAGAAGGCGAAGCAGGGTTTCCGGGTCGCCAAAACCGCCGGATTTTGTGGCCACAGTCAAGCCACCTGCTCGGGCAAGAGGCAGCCCCGGCTGGATTTCGCCCAGGAGATCGAGCGTGCTGATGCCCAGATGCTGGAGAATGACCTGCGCCGTGGCGCCACCCGAGAGCACAAGGAGCGATCCATCGGGCGGCTCCATCTGCACGAGTGATTGGGCGAGGGCCGTGGCGACGGCTTTGCCGTCAGCCGTGGTTGCACCGGGAACGGCCTGAAGGACGACCAGGTTTTTATCCAATGGCGCGGCCTTGGCGACACCATTGGGGGCTGGGATGTGGAAGGCCGATGGGTCGGCTGCAAGGAGGCTCGTGACCTGCCCCGTGGTGATGGGGTCGGTGGAGCCGATGACGCAATAGGCGCGGGTGGGCGGCAGGGTGATGGTGACCTCTGCAGGCGGGGCCATGCGTTTTGCAAGAGCTTCGGCAAGGCTGCGGGCGCCTATTGGAAGATCGATGTCGGCATTGAGGGCTTGTTCGATATCGGTGTCGGTTTCGACGTCGGGGATCATCGCCGTGCCCGCATGGCGCCCGAGACGTTCGGCGATGTCGATGGGTGTTGAAACACCAAAGCCGCCGAGGCACCCGTTGCGCATCCAGCGGCCAAACGGGGGAATGGCGGGGACGACGAGGCTCCGAGCATGCGGCAGGGCGTCGAGTTCGGCGGCGATATTGCCCTTGAGGCGCGAGTCGACCTTTTTAAAGAGCCTGATGCCGGGGGGGAGGGCGGCAAGGGCCTGGCGGACTGCCTCCCTTGCTGCGGCGGGGGAAATCTCACGGCTATCGGTGGAAACGCCGATGACGCGCGCGCCGCTGGCCAAAGCTTGGTGCAGGCCGGTGGCGCTGAGAGCCACGCATGTGCTGATGCCGCGCATGGCGAAGGGCGCGGCGGCGTCGAGCGCTCCGGTCAAATCATCCGCGATGATCGCGAGTTCAGCCATTGCTGAGGATGATCCGGCGCTGCGCCTGCACATCGGGATCGGGGTCCAGATTAGCGGCGAGGAGGCGCTGCGTATAGGGGTGCTCGGGCGTTTCGAAAATCTGCCGCGTTGGCCCGCGCTCGACGATCTCGCCTGATTTCATCACGATCACCGTGTCGGCGAAGTCGCGCACGACGCCAAGATCGTGGGCGATAAACAGGAAGGAAATGCCCAAGCGCTGGCGCAGGCTATCAAGCAGGGCGATCACCTGCGCCTGGATCGAAACGTCGAGCGCCGAAACGGCCTCGTCGCAAATGATTAGCTCTGGTTCAAGCGCCAAGGCGCGGGCAATGGCGATGCGCTGGCGCTGGCCGCCGGAGAATTGGTGGGCATAGCGATCGGCGTGCTCGGGGGAGAGGCCAACCTGTTCAAGCAGTTCCAGTACGCGCGCACGGCGCTCGCTGCGGTTGGGCATCAGCTTGTGAATGTCCCAGCCTTCGGCGATCAGCTGATAGACCGACATGCGCGGGTTGAGCGATTGGGTGGGGTCCTGGAACACCATCTGGATTTCGCGCCGGCAGCCGAGCAGGTCGCGCGCATTCATGCTGATGAGGTCGCGCCCTTTCCAGAAGGCCTCGCCACTGTCAGCCGTTTCAAGCCGCAGGAGCGTGCGAGCCAGGGTCGACTTGCCCGAGCCGCTTTCCCCGACGACCGCCAGGCTTTGCCCGCGCGCCAAGGTCAGCGATACGTCCTTGAGGGCAGCGAACTCGCCATAGGTCTTGTTGAGCTTCTTGGCTTCAAGCAGAAGCGGCGCCGCATCATCCAAAAGCTTGATGTCGCCCTTGCCGGGCGCAGCGGCGATCAGCTTTTGCGTATAGGCGTGTCGGGGATTGTGATAAACGTCGCGTGCGGTTCCCGCTTCAACGATCTCGCCGCTGTTCATGACCACGACGCGGTCGGCGATTTCGGCGACGACGCCAAGATCATGGGTGATCAGGACCAGCGCCATGCCGGTTTCGCGCTGCAATTCCTTGAGGAGCGAGAGCACTTCGGCCTGGATGGTGACATCAAGCGCGGTGGTCGGCTCGTCCGCAATCAGGATGTCGGGCTTGAGCATCAGCGCCATGGCGATCATCAGGCGCTGCCGTTGCCCGCCGGAGAATTGGTGCGGATATTTGCCCATGGCCTTTTCGGGCTCAGGGATGCCGACGCGCGTGATCAGCTCCAGAGCCCGGGCGCGTGCCGCGCTTGCGGGACGGCCATGGGCGGTCATCATCTCCATGATCTGCCAGCCAACGGTATAGACGGGGTTCAGATGGCCAAGCGGATCCTGGAAGATCATGGCGATCTTCTTGCCGTTAAGAGCGCGATGATCCTCGTCGCTGATCTTGAGAAGGTCGCGGCCTTCAAAAAGGATTTCCCCCGAAACGATCTCGGCCGGCGGCCTATCGAGCAGGTTCATGACGGCATTGGCGGAAACCGACTTGCCCGAGCCACTCTCGCCCAGAATGGCAAGCGTCTCGCCCGGGGCGATTGACCAGTTGACGTTTTTCACCGCGTGAACTGTGCCGCCTGCGGTGTGAAAGTCCACCGAGAGGTTTTTGACCGTCAGCAGCGCTTCAGACATTTTTGGTCTTTCTTGCTTCAAGGCGCCAGCGCTGGGCTGGATCAAGGGCGACACGCATCCAATTGGAAAGAAGGTTCAGCGCAAGCGCAGTGATGACGATCATCAGGCCCGGCCAGAACGCCAGCCACCAGGCGGTGTTGAGATAAGGACGGCCCTGGCTAACCATCAGGCCCCAGGTGATGTCAGGTGGTTGCACACCGATGCCCAGGAACGACAGGGAGGATTCGGCGAGCATCACAAAGGCAAAGTCCAGGGTTGCGATGGTGACCAGAGTAGGCGCAACCACCGGCAGGATATGCTTGAGGATGATGCGCCAATGGCCCGCGCCCATGACGATGGCAGCCTGGACGAACATGCGCTCGCGCACTTCGAGCACTTCGGCGCGGGTGGTACGCAGGTAGATAGGGATGCGGGTGATCGCCAGAACCAGGATCATGTTGGGGATGGAGGGGCCGAGTACGTAAAGGACGACCACGGCCAGAAGGAGCGAGGGGAAGGACATGATGACGTCGGCCAGGCGCATGATGGCCTGCGAAATGTTCTTGCCCATGTAGCCGGCAACAAGGCCCAGCCCGGCCCCGACAATCATTGCCGAAAGCACGGTGCCGGCAGCAATCAGGATGGTGCTGTTGGCGGCAACGATCAGGCGCGCCAGCATGGGGCGGCCCAGCGAGTCACCGCCCAGAATAAACGCCCAGCCACGATCAAGGCTGAAGGGCGGGAAGTTGCGGCCGCGCAGATTTTGCCGCGTTGCAAGATCATCGAGCAGGGTTGGACCCAGCAGCGCACAAAGGATGATGAGCAACAAGACAAGGGCAGAGACGAAGGCAAGCTTGTCGCGCCAGAGCATGGAAAGAAGGGACGAGCCGCGACTGGCGGCGCTGGTCTGGGCAGGCTTGGCGAGCGAGAGGTCGGCCATGGGCGGCTCCTAGTGCCGGATCCGCGGATCGAGCAGGCCGTAGGCCAGGTCGATCAGGATGTTCATGATAAAGATAGCAATGGCCGTGACCATGATGGCGGCGAGCACCACGTTGAAGTCGCGCTGCAAGATGGAGTCGATCATCAGCTTGCCAATGCCGGGAAAGCCAAAAATCGTCTCGACGATCACCGCGCCATTGAGCATGGCGGCGGCCTGGTCGCCAATCACGGTGATGACGGGCAGCATGCCATTGCGCAGTGTGTGGACGAAGATCAGCGGCAGGTTCTTGACGCCCTTGGCGCGGGCGGTTTTGACATAGGGGGCCGAAAGCGCCGACAGCATGGAGCCGCGTACAATTTGCACCACAAGGCCGAAGGGGCGGATGAAGAGGACGGCGACGGGCAAGACCCAGTGGAGCGGCGTGCCAACGCCGGAGGTCGGGACCCAGCCCAGGCCAATGGCAAAGACCACGATGGCGACAATGGCGATCCAGAAATCGGGGGCGGAAGCGCCGACCAGGGAAACAACCGAAATCAGGCGATCAAAGAAGCCGCCGACATTGAAGGCAGCTAGCGAGCCCAGGATGATGGCAAAGACCACTACAAGGCTCATGGTGATCAGCGCGAGCGGCAGGGTCCAGGCATAGGCTTCAAGCACCACGTCGATGGCGGGGCGAGCCTTGCGCAACGATTCACCGAAATCGAGCTGCAAAAGATCAAGGAGATAGCGGCCGAACTGCTCGATCAGGGGCAGGTCAAGGCCGTGCAGGGCACGGAATTCCTGCTTCATCTGCTCGGTGGCGTCGATCGGCAGGAATAACACCGCAGGGTCGCCGGTGAGGCGGGACAGGAAGAACACCAGGACCATGAGCCCCAGGAGGGACAAAAGGCTCGCTATTGCGCGTTGTCCGATCATTTTGGTCATGGATTCACTCGGGTCCGGTGGGAAGTGCGGAAGGTGCCGGGGTGGTCCCGGCACCTTCTGTTTTGCTTGAGTTAGCGGCTTATTTGAAGCTGATTTCGCTCAGCTGAAGCTGCTGGTTGGTGGCAATGGTGGGCGTGAAGTCGAGGCGTTCGCTGACGCGGCTGAGGCCAACCATGTGGAACAGCAGAACGTCGGCGACAATCTCGTCGTGAACGTAGGCGAACACTTCCGACCAGAGGGCCGCACGTTCGTCACCAGTGGCAGCAGAGGCGCGGGCGATCAGATCGTCAACCTTTGGGTCGTTGACGCCGGACTGGGTGCCTTCGCTGGCATATTTGAAGAACATGGAGAAGGCCGGGTCGCCGCGGGAATTGTCGTGCTGGGCCAGGACGAGGCGGGTGCCTTCGCTTTCCGGATAAGGCTTGGAATAGTACTGCTCGTGCTCGGCCACTTCCACCATGCGCAGGGTGGCATTGAAGCCCACATCGGTCAGCATCTGCGTGATCGCTTCGGCCACTTCCGTCACATTGGGGAAGTTTTCGGTGCGGGCAATGATCTCGATCGGCAGGCTCGTGTCGACGCCATCAGCCTGGGCTTCGGCAAGGAGTTCACGAGCACGGTCGGGATCATAGGCGTGCGGGGTGAGGTCGGCGTTCCAGCCCAGCGTCGTCGGCGGGACCATGGCGACCGCCAGTTCGGTTCCTTCGGGCAGAACGGTGCCGATAAAGGCTTCGCGCTCGATGGCGGCATTCAGCGCCTGGCGAACGCGGATGTCGTCGGTCGGTGCGTCCTGGCTGTCGATCCGCAGATAAACCGTTTCCGAATTGAGATAGGAGAAATCGGTCGCCTTGTTGTCTGCAACTTCCTGGGTGATCTGCGGGGCAATGTCGGCTTCGCCTGCAGCAACCATGCCGGCGCGAACGGCGGGCTCGGAGCGGAACAAATAGGTGGCCTTGCTCACCTCGGGCTGCTCGCCCCAGTAATCATCGCGGCGGGTCAGGACGATCTGCTGGCCGGCGGTCCATTCGGTCATGGAATAGGGCCCTGTGCCGATCGGGTCACGCACAAATTCCATCGGTGTTTCGGATGGCACGATGGTGACGAGGCTCATCAGGAGCGGCAGGATGGGCTGGGCCGGCTCGGCCTTGACGTCGATGGTGAAGCCATCGACCACGTTGATGGTCAGCGCGGTGTCGGCGAAGTAGCGCTTGCTTTCGCAGGTGATCTGATCGGAGAAGACGCGGTCAAACGAGTGCTTGACGTCGTTGGCGTCGAAATCGCTGCCATCGGAGAACTTGACGCCCTCGCGCAGCTTGAACTGCCAGGTGCCGTCGCCCTTGTCTTCCCAGCTGGTGGCCAGGCGTGGCTTGAGGCCTTCATCGCCGCGTACATCAAGCTCGGTCAGCGTTTCGCTGATGTTCTGCAAAACCACGCGGCCAATATTGGAGCGGGTGGCCATGCAGGGGTCGACCAGGTCGAGCTCTTCGCTCAACACCACGGTGATGTCAGTGTTTTCCTGCGCCAAGGCAGGGGCAATTGTTGTGGACGCCAACAAGGCGCCGACCAGAATCGGCTTTAGGATCAAGGGTAACCTCCCATTGCAGCTGTGCGGCGGCAGGAGCGGCGCTGCGTTGCGCTCATGCAATTCTCCTCCGGGAGCGCGCGCCGAGGCGGCTTTCCCGTGCCAAGGCACTATTCTTAAACGGCAGATTGTTGTCAAACAAAAAAGCGGATAACCGGACAACTTGAAAGTTGTATCCTGCTAACTAACTGCTACTTTTGTGTTTTCAGTGGTTTATTGCGATTGTAAGTTGGCAAAAATCGAATTCACTAGCTTGACAACAGCCGGTTCGATGTAAAGTTTGCAGCAGCGAATTGGAGGGTTGGGCATGTCGCCAGATGAAATCGCAGCTCGGATGAACGGTGTTCTTGCCGATGTGCAGGACGGGTGCCTGGAGGCTTTCCTGCCCTCTCCGATGGTGCAGAACCACGCCGCCTTTATCGAGCGGCTCGATGATGGCACGCTCGCATGCCTCTGGTTTGGCGGCACGCTTGAGGGCAAGTCCGATATCTCGATCTATGGCTCGACCCTTGCTCCCGGCGCGGAGCATTGGAGCGACGCCATCCAGCTCAGCAACGACCAGGATCGGTCCGAGCAGAACCCCGTGCTGTGGCGCAATGGGCAAGGGCAGTGGCAGCTGTTTCATACCGCGCAGCCGGCGGGCAATCAGGACGAGTGCCTGCTGCGCGCGCGGCCGGTGGAAATTGCCGGCGCCAAGCTTTTAGGCGGCGCACCGCGCGTCCTTGACCTGCCGCTTGGCAGCTTTATCCGCGGGCGCTTTGTGCGGCGCAAGGATGGCGCGTGGATGATGCCGGTGTTCCGCTGCATTTCACGCCCGGGCCAGCGCTGGAACGGCAGCCATGATACGGCCGCCGTGGCCATCAGCCACGACGAAGGGCAAAGCTGGTCCATGAACGAAGTGCCCGGCTCGATCGGGTCGGTGCACATGACCATTGTGCCGCTTGATGGCGAGCACATGGTGGCCTTTTACCGGCGGCGCCAGTCCGATTTCGTCCATCGCTCGGAAAGCCTTGACGGTGGCCTGACTTGGTCCGCGCCTGCGCCGACCGATGTGCCCAACAATAATTCGTCCATCAACGTTGTCCGGCTGCGTGACGGGCGCCTGGCCATGCTGTGCAATCCGGTTTCGGCTGCACTTTCGGCCGATCGCCGCGCATCGCTTTATGACGAGATCGAAGCGGGCGATGATCGTCCTGATGCGACCGGTGGATGCTCGCCCATCTGGGGCGTGCCGCGTGCGCCGCTGACGCTTTGCGTTTCGGAAGATGGCGGCAAGACCTGGCCATTGCGCCGCATTGTCGAGGAGAGCCCCGGAACGTGCCTCTCGAACAACTCGGTGGACGGGCGTAACAAGGAGCTGTCCTACCCCTACCTGCTGGAAGGGGACGCGGGCGAGCTGCACCTTGCCTACACCTTCTATCGGCGCGCCATCAAATATGTCCGTCTCCCCGCGGGATGGATCGACGGAGAACATGCGTGAGCGACATCATCGGAATAACCATGGGCGACCCGGCTGGCGTCGGCCCCGAGATCGCGGTCAAGGCCCTGGCGGAAATGGGGGCGGACGAGCGTGCCCGCACCCGCATCTATGGCAATCGCGAAACGCTGGAAAAAGCGCGTGAGGCGGTTGGCGCCACACTTGAGCTAGATGGCCTTGTGGTCGACCTCCATATTGAAGGGGGGCCGCTGCCCTGGGGCAGGCTTGATCCGCGTGGTGGCGATGCGGCTTTCCGCTTTATCGAGAAGGCTGTGCGAGACGCCGAGGCGGGACAGATCGGTTGCATTGTGACCGCGCCGATCAACAAGGAAGCACTCAACCTTGCGGGGCACCATTATGATGGGCACACCGGGATGCTGGCCCATCTGACGGGGCAGAAATCGGCGTTCATGCTGCTTGGGTCCGAGCGGCTCAAGGTGATCCATGTGTCGACCCATGTTTCGCTCAAGACAGCGATCGATCGCGCAACGCCCGAGCGCATCCTTGCCACTATTCGCGCCGGGAACGAGCACCTCAAGCGCATCGGCTATGACAAGCCGCGCATTGCTGTTGCGGGCATCAATCCCCATTGCGGGGAAAGCGGGCTTTTTGGCAGCGAGGACGACGAGCAGGTCGTGCCGGCCGTCGCCATGGCTAAGGCGGAAGGAATCGACGTGGTCGGGCCCATCTCGGCCGACACGGTTTATCACCGCGCTTATACCGGGGCTTTTGACCTGGTGGTCGCGCAATACCACGACCAGGGACATATCCCGATCAAGCTCGTTGCCTTTGACACCGCCGTCAACGTTTCGCTGGGGCTGCCCATCGACCGCACCTCGGTGGATCATGGCACCGCATTCGACATTGCCGGCACTGGCAAGGCCAACCACGTCAACATGAAGTCCGCGATCGCCTATGCGCGCCGGCTCGTTTCGGGGAAGAAGTCATGAATCCTGCAACTCAGCTCCCCATCCATGGTGTGTTCTGCGCCTCCGCGACACCCGTGACGGAAAATGGTGCGCCAGATCACGCCGCCTTTGCCACCCATTGCAAGGCGTTGATCGAAGAGGGCTGCGACGGTGTTGCCCTGCTGGGCACAACAGGCGAGGCCAATTCGTTCAGCCTCGGGCAGCGCCAGGAGTTGCTCGAGTCCGTGATCGCGGCAGGCCTTGATCCGAAGCGCCTCCTGCCCGGCACGTCGCAGACCAATGTGCAAGACAGCGTTACCCTGGTGAAGCATGCCGTCCAAGCCGGTGTAAAAGCCTGCGTGGTGTTGCCGCCGTTCTACTACAAGGGCGTGAGCGACAAGGGGCTGTTCCGCTTTTATGCCGAACTCATCGAGGGTGTCGGCAGCAATGATCTGCGCATCATTCTCTACCATATCCCACCCATTGCCCAGATCGGGATCTCGATCGAACTGACGGCGCGGCTGCGCGAGGCGTTTCCGGGGGTGATCGTTGGGGTGAAGGATAGCTCGGGCAAGCTCGAGAGCATGCAGGCTTATGCCCAGGCGTTCGAGAATTTCTCGGTGCTCGCCGGTGCCGATCCACTCATGTTGCCCCTGCTGCGTTCGGGCGGTGCGGGCTGCATTACCTCGAGTTCGAATTTGATCGGCCAGCATTTGCGCGTCGTGTTCGACAATTGGTTTGATCCCGCACAAAGCGAAAAGGTCGAAGCCGCCCAGGAGCGGGTCAATGCCTGGCGTGACCTCTCCAATGCCTATGTGCAGCTGCCGACCGTCAAGGCCATGCTGGCGCGGCGCCGCAATCATGCCGGATGGACGCGCGTGCGTCCGCCGCTGGTGGAACTCAATGCCGACGAGATCGCCACGGTCTGGGGCAAGATGGAAGCGCTGGAGGCCGCGGAGAATGCCTGACGCCATCCTTTCCATGGCGCGTGGCATTACCCTGCTGCAACCCGCACGTCTTGAAATCGGCGCAGGCGCCGCCGCAAAGCTGGGTGAATGGGCCGCCGCCTACGCCCGCGTCTTTGTTGTCGCCATGGGCCCGACAGTCGGCTTTGTCGATCGGCTTGGGCTTGGGGGCGATATCGAGACCTATGTCGACATTCCGCCAGAGCCTGACCTGCCGGCGGTCAATGCCGTCCTGGAGGCAGCGCGCCGCTTCAAGCCGGACCTCGTCGTAGGCCTGGGGGGCGGCTCGGTAATGGATGTTGCCAAGCTCGTTGCTGTTTTGTGGAATAGCGAGCAGTCGGTGCCGGACGTGGTTGGCGCAGGCAAAATTGCCGGCCGCCGGACGGCCCTCGCGCAGGTGCCAACAACCTCCGGTACGGGTTCGGAAGCCGGTATCCGCTCGCTTGTGACCAATCCCGACACCCTGGCCAAGATGGCGATCGAGAGCGCCCATATGCTCGCCGATATCGCCGTGCTTGACCCCGAGCTCACCTATTCGGTGCCTTCAGCCGTGACAGCTGCCACGGGCATCGATGCGTTGGCCCATTGCGTGGAGGCCTTTACCAACATCAAGGCGCATCCCCTGATTGATGGCTATGCGCGCATGGGCATTGACCTGGTGGGGCGCTATTTGCAACGCGCGGTCGCCGACGGTGCGGATACCGAAGCCCGGGCTGGCATGATGCTCGCCTCCTATTATGGCGGCATTTGCCTGGGGCCAGTGAACACTGCGGGTGGTCATGCGCTGGCTTATCCGCTCGGCACTCGCCTCAAGCTCCCCCATGGCCTGGCCAATGCAATCATTTTCCCCCATGTGCTGGCGTTCAACGCGCCGGAGCGGCCGGAAAAAACTGCCATTGTTTCACAGGCTCTTGGTCTGGGAGAAGCCATGGACCAGCAGCAGGTGCTGGAGGGTGCCTGGGGATGGTGCCGCTCGCTTGGCGTGGATATGAGCCTTGCCAGCCATGGCGCCAAGGCAGATGATCTTCCCCTGTGGGCCGAGGAAGCATTTGCGATCAAACGGCTTATCGACAACAATCCGCGCGCCCTTAGGCTTGCCGATATCCAGGCCATTTATAGCAAGGCGCTTTAGTCGCGAACCGGAACAGCCATGACCCATCCACTGACCGACCTGCTGCTGACCCATCGTCAAAGCGGCACCCTGATCTCGAGCCTTCCCGACTATGTCGTGCCCCGTGATGCGGCGGAAGCCTATCGCGTGCAGACGGAATCGGTGAAGGCTTTGGGGCCGGTCGGCGCTTGGAAGGTGCAGCCAATTCCGCAATCGGGCGAGCCCTTTGCCTCGCCGATCCTGGCCAACACGGTTTTTCCCGATGGCGCGGCTTTGAAGTCAGCTGACTTTCCCGGTCTTGCAATCGAGGTGGAAGTTGCGGTCACCATCGGCCACGATCTTCCGGCGCGCGAGAGCGGCTATGCCGCCGGAGACATGCGGGAGGTTATCGCCTCGCTGCATGTGGGGCTCGAAATCCTTGCTTCGCGCTTCCCCGATCGTACCAAAAATCCGCAGCTTGTTGGCATAGCGGATTTGCAGAACAGCGGTGGCGTGGTGCTGGGACCTGCCATTGCAGCAGAAGAACTCCCCGAGTTTGCGCAGCAGCAGATGTCCCTGCAGTTCGATGGCGCGGAGGTTCAATCCACAACGAGCGGCGCTGCGACCGACAATATGCTGGCAGCGCTGGCATGGCTGGCCAATCATGCGGCGGCACGTGGATTGCCGCTGAAAAAGGGTGACGTGGTGATCACCGGCTCGCGGCTGGGGCCGATCTCGTTTGCCGGCGAGCAGGTTTTTGCAGCAGCCGAAGGGCTCGGGACTGTTTCCTGCACGTTTGGATGATCTACCTGCGCGAGCAGCAATGCCGCGCGCATTGCTGACTGCTGCACGACACCAATAATTCGCTCTTACGCTTGTTGCACAAGCGCATCCGCTTGTCGGGTTCTTTTCCTCTCTTCCATATCCCTTTTCAGTTCTCCCCGACGACCGTTTTTTGGCGCCGATAAGCAATGTGCCCGAAAACACGGGCAAAGGCACAGTGGGGAGGCGCGGCCAGGTATAACTGTCTGGTTACTTAGTAGTTGACTTCTCCTGCCGTCAGGTCGCAGTCTAGCCGCGTCGGGCCACGGAAACATCCGGGTTGGCACATGAGGAGGAAGCAATGAAGAGTGCGCTTTTCTTTGTTCTGGCTGGCGGCGCATCGGCGCTCCTGCTGGGCAGTTCTTTGGCAGTTGCGCAGGAGTGGAAGCCTGACCGGCCGATCAATCTGATCGTGCCCTGGGGCGCAGGCGGCTCCACCGATCAGGTGACACGCGTTACCGCGCCAATCCTGGCAGAGGCGCTGGGCGTGGACGTAGTGGTGGTCAACCAGCCAGGGGCTTCCGGCGCGATCGGGACGCAGGAAGTGCTCAACGCACCCCGTGATGGCTATACCTGGACGGCCAATGCCATTGCCAACAACGCGACCTATTCGGTGACGGGCTTGTTGGAAAATACCGACATAGACGATTGGCACATCTATCTTTCGGTGGCCAATGTGCCGGTGGTGAGCGTGCCGGCGGACAGTGAATTCACCGAGTTCGGCCAGCTTTTGGACGCCTTGAAGACGCGGGGGCAGGAAATTACCGTCGCGACGGCTGGGATTACCTCGTCCGGCGGAACGGCCATTGCGGCCCTGTCGGATGCGGCTGGCGGGTTCAACTACAACATGATCACCTATGACGGGGGCGGGCCGGCCGCGATCGCCACGGCATCCGGGGAAGCCATGGTGACAACCCAGCTGGCGGTGGAACAGACCGAATTGATCCGCGGCGGACGGCTACGCGCGCTTGCCGTTCTTTCCGACGAGCCGCTGGTGCTTGATGGGGTCGACCCCATTCCTGCTATCACGGACTGGATCCCCGACATGGAACTGGCGCCCGATTATTTCGGCATCTTTATCCCCGCCGATGCGCCACCCGAAGTGCTTGCGACGGTGGACAAGATATGGGCCGAAAAGGTTGCAACATCGCCTGAGCTGCGGACCTATGCCGAAACGTTCGGCGCGGTTTTTGCGCCCTCCTACGGCGCCGAGGCCCGTGCGCTGGCCATGCCGGTGGTGATCCTTGAGGCCTGCTCATCGGTTGAGCGCGGCGAAGCGGTCAATGATCCATCCACCATCGGGATCGACTGCGAGACGCGCACGGAAGTGCAGCAGTAGTTTTGCTCAAGGCAAGCCGGGGCAGGGCTCTGCCCCGGTTCTTTCCACCTGCAATCAAGTCCACCTGGGCGCGCCTTCGTGGGCGTGTCGTGTGGTGGTGCGAGGCTCCATAAGGAGAGCGGCTATTTCGACTTTTGATGGCGGACCGCAGGGATCGGGAGCGGTCAAGGCAACGATTTCACGCGATGATGAGCTGAGGCGCAGTTCGGCTGCGGAAAGCCTTGAAGCTGCTATTCGCGCGCGGGCCGATGTGCTGATGGCGCTGGTGCTTGTGGCGCTGGGCGTTACCATCTTTTACTTTTCCTGGACCATGCCGCGCCTTGAGAACCGGCACGTGCATCCGGCAACCATTCCCGGGCTTGTTCCCATCCTGCTGTCCGCGGCGCTAACCCTTTGCGGCCTGCTTTTGCTGTGGCGTTCAACGCGCATCGCCGCGCCTGGAGGCTGGAGCGGATTGGGGGCCTTGTTGGGGACACGGGCGGCCTTGCGGGTCGGGGTGATCCTGGCTCTGGCGTTTCTGCACACGCTGGTGCTGGTCGGCTGGCTGCCGTTCTGGGCGGCCGCCATGGCGTTCATCTTTGCGTTTATCGTCCTTTTCGAAACATGGCTGGCCGAGGAGCCGCCCAATTTCCTGTCGACGATTGCCTGGGCTTTAGGCATTGCGGTGGTTGGCGGGGGCGGAATTTCCTTTGTTTTTGAGCGCATCTTTTTGGTGCGTTTGCCATGAGACCGGTGAGGCGCAAGGAAATTGCCCATGTTTGACGGCGTGTTCCTGCTGGGCCAGGGCATTGGCCATTTCATGACCCCGGCCTCGCTGTTCAATGTGGCCTGGGCCACGCTGCTGGGCATTGTTATCGGGATCCTGCCAGGACTGACGGCCACCATGGGCGTCGCGCTGCTGGTGACGCTGACCTACAAAATGGCGCCAGACCAGGCAATTTTGACGCTGATGTGCGTTTATCTCGGCGCCATTTATGGCGGCAGCCGCACAGCCATTCTTCTTAATATCCCGGGGACGCCGGCCAATGCCGCGGCAGCCCTTGATGGTCATCCGCTGGCCCGACAGGGCAGGGCCGGGCTGGCCATGGGACTGGCAACGACATCATCTTCGCTGGGTACGCTGGTGGGAGTGTTTTTCCTGGCGATCATTGCGCCCTTTCTTGCCGAAGCGGCGCTGAAATTTGGTTCATACGAGTTCTTCTGGCTGGCTTTATTTGGCGTCCTGATCTCGGGGCAAATGACCGGCAGCGATACGCCGCTCAAGGGATACATCGCCGGTATTTTGGGCCTCCTGGTCGCAATGGTCGGCATGGAAACCTTGCATGCTCATCAACGCTTTACCTTCGGCATTCCGGCGCTCGGGGGTGGGATCGATCTGATCCCGGCCATGGTTGGCGCCTTTGGCTTGGCAGAAATCCTGTCGGCCATGAAGCGCAATGGCGTGGCTCATGTTGCGGCGGTCAATGATCGCGTGGTGCCCAGCTTCGGTGAAATCTTCCGCTATTGGCGCACGATCCTGCGGTCGGGTTTGATTGGCACATTCGTCGGTATCATTCCGGGGGTAGGCGAGGATGTGGGTTCCTGGACCTCCTATGCTGCCGCCAAGCGAGCCAGCAAAAATCCCGAGGAATTCGGCAAGGGCAGCCAGGAAGGGCTGATCGCGGCAGAAACCGGTGACAATGCGGTGGTGTCAGCCGCCATGATTCCCACGCTAACCCTGGCGCTACCCGGTTCGGCGGCAGCTGCAGTGCTGATCGCCGCCATGTATATCCATGGCATACGGCCAGGCCCGATGATCATGGTGGAGAACCCGACCTTTCTCTACCAGGTCGTGGCCATGCTCTTGCTGGCGACGATCGCCAATCTGGTGTTCGGCCTATCGCTCACCAAGCTTTTCATCCAGGTGCTGCAGGTGCCGCGGCAACGCTTGATGGCGGTGGTTTATGTGCTGTGCGTTGTGGGCTCATTTGCCATCACCCAGCGCATGTTCGATGTTTATGTCATGCTGGTGTTCGGCGTAGTCGGCTTTCTTTTGCGCGAGATGAAGTACCCGATGGCGCCGCTGGTGCTGGGCATAGTGCTCGGGGATTTGCTGGATATCAACTTACGGCGCGGGCTTTTGCTGACCAATGGCGATCCCAGCCCGTTTTTCACCCGGCCGATCAGTGCCGTGATCTGCATGGTGATTGTGGTCACGATCTTGATGTCCATTCCGGCGGTTTCTCGCCGGGTGAGATCGGTGGTTTCGGGTCAACGCAGACGTGTCCAAACGTAACAGGCAGGCCAATGATGAGGAGCTGACACATGGCCAAGCTTTTCTTTGGAATGAACCAGTCGCTGGACGGCTATGTCGATCACGATGCCTTCGGGCCGGGGCCAGGCCTGTTCCAGCATTTCATCAAGCAAACGCAGATCCTGGTTGGCAGCCTTTATGGGCGGCGGCTCTACGAGATCATGCGCTATTGGGATGACGAGCAGGATGGCTGGGACGAGGCGGAACGGGAGTTCGCCCAGGCCTGGAGGAACGTGCCGAAATGGGTGGTCTCCCGCACTCTTGGCGCCGTGGGTCCGAACGCGCAGCTCCTGGGGCCCGACCTTGAAGCGGAAGTGCGCAGGATCAAGGCGGAGGTGGATGGGGAGGTCGAGATCGGTGGGACAGTGCTGGCGCAGAGCCTTGCGGAGCTGGGGCTTGTGGATGAATACCGCATCTACCTGCATCCGGTGGTGCTGGGCAAAGGCAAGCCGTTCTTTGCCGGACCACGGCCGCCGCTGCGCCTTGTGGGCAGCGAGCGGTTCGACACGGACGTGATCCTGCTCACCTATGTTCCGGCCTGAGGGCCGGTTCGGACGCGATTGTGGCGCTGATATGTCAGGTGAGTGTATGCCTCTGCGCTGCGGGGTGTTATCTCCGTTCGGCTGATTGCAGTGAGACCGGAAGAAAAGCGCATGGCACTCGTCAAGACGACCACTCTCGCAAAGCGCAGGAGCGCTGAACCCGCGTCTGTGCTGGCCGAACAAAAGACGCCACGCGCGCCGGCAAAGCCACGCATGCCCGTGTCGCGGGAGCAGGCTGCCGAGCGGATTGCAGCGGCGACCATGCAGTTGGCGAGCGGCGTGACGGAATCGGCGGCGGCGGCGGAAGAGTTGCGGCGCACGCTTGAGCAGATCGCCAGTGGCGCCGAGGAAGCCGCAGGAGCAGCACATGAATCGCTGGCGACGGTTTCGGAATTGTCCCGCCAGTTCTCGGCGGCTCGCACCGATGCCGAAGCGTCGCGGCGGCAGACCGAAATTCTCCAGTCAGCCATTGTGGAATCAGCAACCACGATCGAGGATTCGCTGCTGGCCATCGACAACAATGCCGCCCGCCAGCTGGCAGCCGTGGAACTGATCAATCGGCTCGAGAGCCAGGCCGGGAGCATCGGGGAAACAACCATTGTTGTTGCCGATATTTCCGATCAAACCAATCTGCTGGCGCTTAATGCGGCAATCGAGGCTGCCCGGGCGGGGGACAAGGGCGCCGGCTTTGCCGTTGTGGCCGACGAAGTGCGGGCGCTGGCTGAAAGTGCCGAGCGCAGCGCGCGCGATGTCAAGCAATTGGCCCAGTCGGTCGGCGAGGGTGTGGCGGAGGTTGCGACGCTTATCGCTGCAGCCGCGCAATCGGCTCGGGCACAAACCGAAGTGGGGCAGGCTGTGTCCGCTGATCTCGGTACGATCCGGGGCGATTTGCTGGCCCTGCTCGATGGCAGCAGCATTATCCTGACCGCTGCCGTTGAAGCCGACCTTGCGGCACGCGAGGCGCAGAAGGGCGCGGAAAATGTTGCGGCCGCTGCCGAAGAGCAGGCTGCTGCCGCCGCCGAGGCGCAGCGCTCCGTGCAGCAGCAGAGTGCAGCGCTGGATCAAAGCCAGCAGGCTGCGCAGATCCTGTCGCAAATGGCAGAAAATCTGCTGGATGGTGCTGACGGGGAAAGCGATCCCGCGGCAATGGGGGCGGCTGCCGAGGAGCTGTCTGCCACGGTGCAGGAATTGTCCAGCGCGGCCGCCGAAATCCTCATCGCCGTGGACCAGATCAGCCGGGGTGCCGAGGAGCAGGCAGCTGCGACCCAGGAGTCCAATGCCGCCATGGCGGAGATCGAGACCAGCGCTGGCCTCAGCACGGAAAATGCCCGCGAAGCGGTGCGGCAGATAGAGGCTATTGCCGAGCGCCTGACGCGCAGCAGGAGCCGAGTGGTCGGCATTGGTGCCGAACTCCAGACGGGGCTCGCCAGCATAAGCGCGGCTATCCAGACGCTTTCCTCGCTCGATGAAGTCTCGCGTCGGATCGAACGCGCAGTGGACCGGATCATCCTGGTGGGCGTGCAAACCAGCATGCTGGCCGTCAGTGGGTCGGTGGAGGCGGCGCGCGCAGGGGCCCAGGGGCGCGGCTTTGCCATTGTGTCGAGCGATATTCGCAAGCTGGCCGATAATGCTTCGGATACAATCGAGGGCGCCAAGGAAAATGTGCGCTCCATCCAGAGCACGATTGGTTCGGCTCGACGCGACCTCGAGATGACCGTGCAGGCCTCGGAGGCGGAGCTAGCGCGCAACCGGATCATCGTGGAACGGCTCGACCAGGTGCAGCGCGATTGCGAAACCATCAGTGCGGGCAATTCCGCCATTCTGCGGAGCGCAGACGAAGTGCTGCGGGCTGCGCGCGAAATCCTGCTGGGCACCGAGCAGATCGCGGCCGTAGCCCAGGAGGCGAGCGCGGCAGCTGGCCAGGCCGCAAGCGCGGCTCGTGAACAATCGAGCGCAGCAGAGGATCTGGCGGCCGCGATCGAGGAAATTGCCCTGCTTTCCGAAGAACTCCAGGCGGCGGGTTGAGGGTGGGCACAGAGGCGAAAGCCAGCCCGGGCGCGGAGCGCCAACTGACCGTGTCGGTGGCGGGACAAACCTATTCGCTTTCGGGGGAAAGCGTTGTTGAGGTGCTGCGCCGCCCCAAGATCACGCGTGTGCCCAATGGTCCAGAGGCTTTGCTGGGCGTCAGCAATCTGCGTGGCGCCGTGTTGCCGGTGGTTTCGCTTGCCCGGTTGATGGATCAAAGCCCCGGCGAAGAAGAGCGGCTCGTGGTGATAGATCATGGTGGGCCCGTGGGCGTGCTGGTGGACGCCGTGCTGCGGCTGGACAATGGGCAAGGCTCCGGGGGCGGCCGACGGATCGATTTGTCGGCTCTGCTTCAAGCGGGGTTCAAGCGAGAGGCGCCCCAGGCGTCCGCCAAGCTCCCCGTGCTGGATACGGCAAAGGACACGGCCGGAGCCCAAATAGCCCAGCGCGTTCTCCTGGCTTTTCAGATCGCCAGCCAAAGCTTTGCCTTGCCGCTCGAGGCTGTGGTGAAAGTGCTGCGTGTTCCCAGGGAGATTTCCCGAATCGCTGGTGCCGATGATGCGGTGCTCGGCGTAACCGAGCTGCGCGAGCGAACGCTGCCCATTATTTCGCTCGCTACCCTTCTGGGCTTTGGTGGGCTTCAGGCGGGGCTCGCTGGTGGCCGGGTCCTTGTGATTGATCACCAGGGTGCGCAGATCGGGCTTGTTGTTGATGATATCGAAGCCATTCTGCGGCTACCGGAAACCGCGATCGACGATGTGCCGCCCATTCTCCAGCGTAGTGCCGGCAAGGCCGAACTCGACGCGATTGGTCGGCAGGGGGCGGGCAAGCCCCTCGTGTCTATTCTTTCGATTTCTCGACTTTTTGCCAACAAAACCGTTGAAGCGACACTTGCCGGCACCCAAGGGAAAGCTCCAGTGATGGCCGATCAGGACGCTGTGCAGGCGCAGGAACAGTTTGTGGTGTTTGAGCTTGGGCCAGAGCGCTACGGGCTTCCCATTGCCGCGGTGCAGGAAGTTCTCCGCCAGCCCAAAACCATTGCACGCCTGCCCAATGGACCGCGATTTGTCCAAGGCATCATCAATCTGCGCGGTCGCCCAGTGCCCGTGATCGACCAGCGCGAGCGCTTTGCGGCGCCAGTGTCAGGCGCCAACGTGCAGCCGCGTGTGATCGTTGTTACGGTTGGGGACCTGCAGGCCGGGCTCGTGGTGGATGCGGTTTCCGAGATCGTGTCGGTAGCCCGCTCGGAGATTGTCGCTACGCCGTCCTTGTCTGCAGAAGGATCGAGCGTGTTCAATCGCGCGGTGCATTACGGCGAAGAGGGCGGGCTGATCCTGCTGATCGATCCAGCGGAACTGCTGAGCCGCGCCGAGCAGGATGTGCTTGCCGACATTGCCGCCAAACAGCGCTCGGCGGGCCCGGCGTGATCCGGCTACTTATTGCAGAAGACTCTGCCCTTATGCGCAAGCTGCTGGGCAATATCTTCAAGGCTGCGGGAGATTTCGAGATCGCTGTGGCCCGGGACGGGCTCGAGGCGCTTGAGCAGGTCACCAGCTTTCGGCCCGACGTGGTGACGCTCGACATCAACATGCCCAAGCTGGACGGTCTGGCGTGCCTTGACCGCATCATGCTGGAGCATCCGGTACCAGTGGTAATGGTTTCGGCGCTGACCGAGGATGGGGCGGATGAAACCCTGACCGCGCTCGAGATAGGCGCGGTGGACTTCATTGCCAAGCCGGAAGGCGCGGTGTCGCTCCATATGGAGAGGCTCGCCGATGATCTGGTTGCCAAGGTGCGCGCGGCGGCGGCAGTGCAATTGCCAAGGACGAGACGCCTCGCGGAACGGATGCGGTTGCGCCGGGCCAACGCCGTTCCGGCGCCTGCCATGCCCAAGGCTGCTGCTCCGCAACGGGGCGGTTCCGGGCTCGTCGTGGTGGGCACCTCGACCGGGGGGCCTCCTGCTCTGGACATCCTTTTGCGCAATTTGCCCCAAACCTTCCAATGGCCGATTGTTGTTGCCCAGCACATGCCGGCTGCCTTCACCGGTCCCTTGGCGCGCCGGCTCGACAGGCTCTCCCCGCTTGCCGTGAGTGAAGTGGGGGGACCCACGCCGTTGTTGCCGGGTGGCGTGTATATTGCTCGTGGCGGAACGGACATGGTCATTGCCATGCGCGGCGGGCAATTGGTGGCGAACGCCGCGCCGATGCAGGAGGATTATCTTTGGCATCCCAGCGTTGACCGCCTTGTGCGCAGCGCCTGCCAACATGTACCGGCAGCGCAGCTGCTTGGTGTCTTGCTGACGGGAATGGGGTCCGACGGGGCCGCGGCCATGGCCGAGCTTTGCGAACGAGGCGGCTACACAATCGCCGAGGCGCGCGATACGGCTGTTGTCTGGGGCATGCCCGGGGAATTGGTCGGCCGGGGCGGGGCATCCGAAACGCTGCCGATCGATGATATCCCGCGGCGCCTTGCGGAATTATTGGCATGATCAGGCGCAGGGCCGAACTTCTGGAAAGAGCCAGGGCCTTGCCCCCGCTGTCGGCGGCCGAGCTCGCCGTCCTGACTGATTTTCTCCACGCTCGCACCGGCATGCGCTTTGGTGAAACCAAGCGCTATTACATCGACCGCCGTGTTGCGGATCGAATGGCGGAAACGCGCCTCAGCAGCTTCGCCGACTACCATGCGCTGCTGCGATCCGAACCGGGCGAGGTCGAGCGCCTGATCAACAGCTTCACCATCAATGAAACCTATTTCTATCGGGAAGAGCATCAACTCTCCTGCCTGAGCCAGTTTATCCTTCCCGAAATCATTCGCTCCAAGCAGCCGGGCGAAAAGATCCGCATCTGGTCGGTGCCGTGCTCAAGCGGGGAGGAGCCATATTCCATTGCTATATGGCTGCTGGAGAACTGGGCTTTGGTGGACGCCTACAATGTCGAGATCGTGGGCTCGGACATCGACACGGACATTATCGCCGAAGCGCTCGAGGCAGATTATGGCTCGCGTGCGGTGATGCGGCTGTCGCCAGAGCTCATCAATAGCTATTTCGCGCCCTCTGCCAACGGCCGGTTCAGGTTGATCCAGGATTTACGGGAATCCGTTACCTTCACGCCGTGCAACATTACCGACCCAGCCTCGGTGGCGCGGCAGGGGCGTTTCGATGTTATCTTCTGTCGCAATCTGCTGATCTATTTTGATGCGGCGGCGCGCATGCGCTGCATGGAGCATCTGTTCGCGAGCCTGGTTCCGGGCGGCTATGTGTGCCTTGGGCATTCGGAATCCATGGCGCGGATTTCCGAGCGTTTTATCACGCGGCGCTTTCCCCAGGCCATTGTTTATCAGCGGCCGGAGGAGCTTTGATGGACGAGCTGCTGGATCAGTTCATCGTGGAAGCGCGCGAGCTCGTGCAGGCCGCGATCGATGACCTTCTGGTGCTTGAGGCCGAGCCCGATAATGCGGCCCGGCTTGATAGCGCCTTCCGAGCTGTTCACACCCTCAAGGGATCGACTGGGCTCTTTGACCTTGTGCCGTTGCACTCGGCGCTTCATGCGGCCGAGGACAATCTGGGCCGGGTTCGTTCCGGGGCGACCAGGCTCGATGCCAGGGAGATCGATGCTGTTTGCGCGGTGCTCGAGTGGTTTGACCGGTGTGTGGATGATCTTGAAACACGCGGCATGGTTGATCCCCGACGCTTAGGGCAGGCGGGTGCGCTGGAGGAGGCGCTGAGGGGAGAGGCCGAGGCGATCGACGAAACTGCGCCACATGCCTTGGCGGAATGGGCGTTGCAATTGGCGGCGCAGATCGGGGGCCATGCCGCCGTGGCGCTCCGCTATCGCCCGCACCCCGAATGCTTTTTCAGCGGCGACGATCCGCTCGAACTTGTCGCGCGCATCCCGCAGCTGCTTCACCTTTCGATCCAAAATCGCGATCCCTGGCCGGCTCCGGATCTGTTTGATCCGTTCCGCTCCAATCTGGAGTTCGAAGTGTTGAGCGCCGCGCCTTTCGCAGAGGTGGAGGCGATCTTCCGGCTGATGCCAGACCAGGTGGAGATCGTTGCTTTGCCTCGAGGTAGAGAGCAACAGGCGGAGCCGGTAGCGGGGGAGAGCCGGGCAGATAGCACGCGTAGCCTGCGGGTCGACCCAGCCCGTATCGACCAATTGCTCGACCTTGTTGGTGAGCTCATCACGGCCAAGAACAGCATGGCTTCCCTTGCGGCAATGGCCAGTGCATTGCCCAATGGCCTTGAACTGGCGCGCAGCATAGCCGGCGCGCAAAAGGATCTCGATCGGCTTGGCGGCGCGCTTTACGGCAGCGTGTTGCAGACGCGCATGGTGCCTTTGTCCCAGGCATTCCAGCGCCTTCCGCGCATGGTGCGGGATTTGTCGAGGCGCCTGGGAAAACCGGTTCATCTCCATATCGAGGGCGACACGGTGGAGGCCGACAAGACCATTGTGGATGAGCTGTTTGAGCCGCTGCTGCATCTGATGCGCAATGCCATGGATCACGGCATCGAGCCCCAAGCCGAGCGGCTGACTGCAGGCAAGCCGGCGATAGCCAGGATAGAGCTGGTTGTGGTTTCCGAAGGGGACACCATGTCAGTGGAACTGCGCGACGATGGGCGCGGCATTGATCCGGCGCTTGTTCGTGCCACGGCCCTGCGGAAGGGCTTGGTAAGCGCCGAACACGCAGCCACGCTGTCCGAGCGCGACACGCTGGAGCTGCTGTTCATGCCCGGCTTTTCCACCGCCGCCGATGTCACCGACCTTTCGGGGCGCGGCGTGGGGCTTGATGCCGTGAGGACCGACATTGCCCGATTGGGAGGCACGGTAAGCCTCCATAGCCGTTTAGGCGAGGGAACAAGGACCATTCTGAGGCTGCCGATCAGTTTTGCGATGGCGCAGCTGCTTGTGGTTTCGGTGGGGGGTGAACGCTATGGCGTGCCCATGCAGGACGTGGTCGAAACCGTGCGCCTCCGGCATGATGCAATCACCCCCATTCGATCTAACCGGGCTTTTGTGCTGCGAAACCGCACCGTTCCCCTGCTGGCGCTGTCCGATCTGCTTGGCCTGGCCGAGGTCGCTTCCGACGGCGAGCTGACCGTTTTGGTGGTGGATTTTGACGGGCAATTGGTGGGCATCGCGGTCGACGGCGTCAATGAGCGGATCGAAACAATCACCCGCCCGCTCAATGGACTTTTGCGAGGCATGCCGGGTATGGCGGGTACAACAGTGCTGGGGAGTGGGCAGGTGCTGCTGGTGCTCGATGTGACGGAGCTGGTGGGATGAGCGTAGCTCTGGGGCAAGATGCCATTGTGCTTTCGGGCAATTGCGGCGCGGAAGAAGCAGAAAGCCTGCTCGCCCTGATCCAGGCTCATCCGGGCATGGCAGTGGATATAGCCGGGGTTGAGTGGGTCCACACGGCGCTGTGGCAAATCCTCATTGCGCTGGGGCCGCCGGTGAGGGGCGTGCCTTTACATGGGTTTATCCATGACTGGATATTGCCACTTCTTGCCCATGATACATCTGATAGGAGGGCGAGTTAGCTTGCCGTTGAACTGTCAGGGGCCTACAGATGGATTTTGTGATCCCCGGATCAACATAATGACGGAGTTTCTTGGATGGTGACGGTCCTGCTCGTGGATGACAGCAAGCTGGCGCGCATTGTCGCCAGCAAGACGATCGCTGCGCTCCAGCCGGACTGGCAGCGCGTGGAAGCCAGTAGTGCCGAAGAAGCCCTGCAGGCTGTGAAGGATCAGTCCGTGGATTTGGCTGTGCTGGATTTCAACATGCCCGGCAAGGACGGTCTTGAGCTGGCGGCCGAGCTGCGTGAAAGCTATCCGCAAATGCCAATCGCGATCATTACCGCCAATGTGCAGAACGAAATCGTTGCGCGCGCCCGTGAGCTGAACGCCACCTTTGTGGGCAAGCCCGTAACGGAGGATGCCATCAAGGGCTTTCTCAGCGGCGCGGCGCTGCGCTTGCGCCAGGCGAGCGCATGAGCTTCATCAGCGTGACGCTTGACGAACTAGAACGCGATGCCCTGACCGAGCTGGTCAATATCGGGGTGAGCCGTGCTGCCGCGAGCCTGCGCAAGATGGTGGGCAAGCAGGTGCTTCTTTCGGTTCCATCCGTAGAGGTCGTGACCCAGAATGCCGCGGCAGCCCTGATCGGGCAGCGCGAAAGCGATGATCTGGTTGCCATAAGGCAAGAGTTCGGTGGTGCCTTTTCCGGCAAGGCCCTTTTGATCTTCCCCGAGGACAATAGCCTCGATCTGGTCAGGGCCATCATGGGAGACGAGCTCGATTCGGCCGAGGTCGCCTCGCTCAAGGATGAAGCGCTTGCCGAAACGGGGAATGTCATCCTCAATGGCTGCCTGGGTACGATTGCCAACATGCTTGACCAGTCGCTGCAAATGTCCTTGCCCAAGGTGCTCTATGGCGATGGCAAGGTGCTGTTCGACGTGAACAAAGAGGCCGACACTGACGGGCTCGTGCTGTTTCTTTACATCAATTTTTCTGTGCGCGACCGGAACATCCGGGGCTATATCGCCATGATCATGGATCTTCCCTCGCTGGGCATGCTCAAGGAACTGCTTGGCGACTTCATCAGCCGCGTCACCGCTGACAGCAATTGGGCTGTTGGTGGATGATCCAACGGCGTCAACGATGAAAGCCGCGCTCTAAGTGCTGACCAACCAAGACATGGACAAAATCGCATCCGCCCGGAACGAGCTTGCCGAACTGCAGTGCAAGATCGGGGAAGCGCGCCAGCGACTTGAGCTGACCCTGGAGGCTGCAGGGGCCGCTGGCGTCTGGGTATGGGACATTCCGGGCCAGCGCCTGACCGCTGATGCACGCTTTGCGGCATTGACCGGCCAGGATCCGATCGAGCTTGCCAAGGGTGTGCCCACGAGCCGGTTTTTTGCCGGCATACACACCGAAGACGTTCGCCGCATCCGCCTTGCCGTGGCCGGCATATTGGCCGGGGCGGAAGTGTTCTCCAAGGATTACCGGCTGCTGCGGGAAGATGGCGGCATTCGCTGGGTTCACGCTGATGGCCGAACTGTGCTCGACGAGCTCGACCAGCCTATCCGTTTCCACGGCACGCTTGTTGATGTCACCGATCGCAAGCGGACCGAGGAGCAATTGCGCGTGGCCCAGACCGCAGGGCAGGTGGGCACGTTCGAGCACATTGATGGCTATGGGACGGTCTCGGTCTCCCGGCAGTTCTGCCGGCTGCTTGGATTGCATCCAACCAGTGTTCTTCCGGTAAGGACGATCAATCTGCTGGTCCATCCCGAGGATCGCCCGATCATCGATCCCAAGCTGCACAATGAGCCGCAGCCGGATCGAAACATAGAATTTCGCATTACACGCGCCGATACGGGAGAAACGCGCTGGCTGGCGCGTCGCGGCGAGTGCCATGAGGACTTGGAAGCAAGCGGGCTGCGTTATATCGGCGTCATTTATGACATCACCGAATCCAAGCGCATCGAGGAGCGGCTGCGCCTGTCCAATGAAGCGCTTTCCGAGAATGTGCGTGAGCGCACGCGAGAGCGGAACCAAGTTTGGCAGAACTCGCGCGATCTGCTGACCGTTGTTGGGGTGGACGGCATCATCCGCGACGTCAATCCGGCTTGGTACACCATTTTGGGCTTTGAACAGCCCAGCCTGATCGGGATGTCCTTTGTTGGCCTGGCCAGCGAGCAGCAGCAGGGCAATGCAAAGCAACTCGTCTCGTTTGACCCGGGCAGCCCGCCGGCATCGCGCGAATTGGAGCTTGTTGGCGCGGATGGGTCGCCGCGCCTGTTCTCCTGGGATGCAGCGGCCGAAGGCGAGTTGATCTACCTTTACGGCCACGACATCACTGCGGAGCGGCGGCAGGCGGAAATCCTGCGGGAAACCGAAGCCTTGCTGCGACAGTCCCAGAAAATGGAGGCGGTCGGGCAACTCACGGGCGGCATTGCGCACGATTTCAACAACATGCTCACCGGCATTATTGGTTCGCTCGACGTGATGAAGCGGCGCATCGACAACGCGCGCTATGATGATCTCGACAGGTTCATGAATGCGGCGATCACCTCGGCACAACGCGCCGCATCCCTGACCCATCGCCTTCTCGCTTTTTCGCGCCGCCAGTCGCTTGATCGCAAGCCTACCGACGTCGTGCCGCTGATTCACTCCATGCGAGATTTGCTGACCCGTACCCTGGGCGAAAGCATTAGCCTCGAAACCGTTCTGCCCCCCGATAGCTGGCAGGTAATTACCGACGCCAACCAGCTTGAAAGCGCTGTTCTCAACCTTGCCATCAATGCCCGTGACGCCATGCCCAAAGGCGGGCAATTGCGGATCGAAATTGCCAATGTAACGCTGGCAGAAGGTGCCATACCGAGCGTGGACGGAGCAGCCGCCGGTGACTATGTGCGCGTTTCGGTGATCGATACGGGCGAGGGCATGCCTGAGGCGGTGATGGAAAAGGCCTTCGACCCATTTTTTACCACCAAGCCCATAGGGCAAGGGACTGGGCTCGGCCTTTCCATGATCTACGGCTTCGTGCGGCAGTCGGGCGGCCATGTGGAGCTGGCCAGCGAAGTAGGCAAGGGCACCAATGTTTCGGTGTATCTGCCGCGCAATCTTGAAACCGCGCCTGTGATCACGATAGCGGATGCGGAACCCACGCCCTTGGGACAGGGCGAGACGGTGCTGATCGTCGAAGATGACGCCGCTGTACGGTTGCTGGTCGTCGATGTTCTGGAGGAATTGGGCTATGTTGCCCTGGAGGCTGCTGATAGCGATGCGGCGCTGCCGATCCTGCAATCAGATGCGCGGCTTGATCTGCTGATCTCCGATGTCGGCCTTCCCGGCCTCAATGGGCGCCAACTGGCTGATATCGCCCGGCAAACCCGTCCACAATTGCGTGTGCTGTTTATCACGGGATACGCTGCCATGGCCGCTTCGCGCTCGGATTTCCTGGGCGTCGGCATGGACATGATCACCAAGCCCTTCGCCATGGACGAGCTGGCGACCAAGATACGTAGCATGCTTGTCGGGTGCTGAAGCCCTGGCGAATTCTGTGAGCAAGCTCGCTGTTGGCGGACATGTAGGGCTAGCTTAATCCTGGCGAGCGAGAAGGCTTGTTGCCTCTCATTGCCGGACGAGTGGGCGAGATTTAGGCACAGTTTGCTCCCTTCGAATGATCTGTTATGCCAATGCGCAAATATTAGGCATTTTGAAGCTTTGCGCCTAGCAAACAAGCGGCTGAATAGCCTTGGCTTTTGACCTCGCCAAGAAACAGCAAACAGAACAACAGCTTACATGATTGATGGGCAGTGGCATGCCCCTTGCAACATCGTTTCGCGGGAAATGATGGAGACAATCATGACTGCAATGAAAACATGTGCGGCGCTGACGGGGTTGATGACGCTGAGCTTGGGGAGCCTGGCCACGCCGGTGCTAGCCCAGGACGATACGATCAAGGTGGGCATACTTCATTCGCTGTCGGGGACTATGGCGATATCGGAAACCACGCTCAAGGATACGATGCTGTTTCTGATTGAGCAGCAGAATGCCGATGGGGGCCTTTTGGGCAAGCAGATCGAGCCCGTTGTGGTCGATATTGCTTCGGACTGGCCGCTTGCTGCCGAAAAGGCGCGCGAGCTTTTGACGGTCAATGAAGTTGATGCGGTGTTCGGCTGCTGGACTTCGGTTTGCCGCAAATCAGTGCTGCCGGTATTCGAGGAGCTCAATGGCCTCCTGTTCTACCCCGTGCAGTACGAGGGCGAGGAGTCGCAGCGCAACGTCTTCTATACCGGTGCTTCGCCCAACCAGCAGGCAATCCCTGCCGTCGATTATCTGATGAACGAAGAGGGTGTGGAGCGCTGGGTGCTTGCGGGTACCGACTATGTCTATCCCCAGACCACCAACAAGATTCTCGAGCAATATCTGCTCGACAAGGGCGTGGCCTCCGAAGACATCATGATCAACTACACGCCGTTTGGGCACTCCGATTGGCAGACCATTGTATCCGATATCAAGACCTTCGGCTCGACAGGCAAGAAAACCGCGGTCGTCTCCACCATCAACGGCGACGCCAATGTGCCGTTCTATCGCGAACTGGGCAATCAGGGCATCATGGCCGAAGACATTCCGGTCGTGGCGTTTTCCGTGGGTGAAGAGGAGCTTTCAGGGTTCGACACCACGCCGCTGGTGGGGCATCTCGCCGCCTGGAATTACTTCATGAGCGTCGACACGCCCGAGAATGAAGAGTTCATTGCCGCCTGGCATGAATTCATCGGTTCGGAAGACCGCGTCACCAATGATCCGATGGAAGCCCATTACATTGGCTTCAATCTCTGGGTGAAGGCTGTGGAGGCTGCTGGCAGCACCGAAGCGGACGCTGTGATTGACGCCATTGTGGGCCTCGAAACGCCCAACCTGACCGGCGGTACCGCCAAGATGCTGCCAAACCACCACATCACCAAGCCCGTGCTGATCGGGGAAATCCAGGATGATGGCCAGTTCGACGTCGTTTGGGAAACCGAAGAACTGGTGCCCGGCGATGCTTGGTCCGATTTCCTGCCTGAAAGCGCCGTGCTCGAGGCCGATTGGACCGCGCCCATCAACTGCGGCAACTACAATACCCAAACCAAGGCCTGCGGCGGCGTCGCGGCCGCACAATAAGGCCCCGCCAAAGAAGCGACGGGGGCGGCTCGCCGCCCTCGTCTTCCCGATCTGCCTGAGCTGGAACCACAATGATGAGCGACTTGATTGGAACGATTATGGAGAGGAGTGCCGCGCGCCGCTGGCTGGCCGCCGCCATGGCTCTTCTGGTTGCCGTCTTTGCCTTTGGTTCGCCATCTCTGGCGCAGGTAAGTGATGCCGAGCTGACGCAGCGCATCGATGCCCTGGCTCCGGGCTCCTATGCGGATCGTGCCGGAGCAGTTGGAGCATTGGTCGCGAGTGGCGATCCGCGCGTCGTTGGTGTGCTGCAGGTGCTGGCGGAGGGCGATCTCTTGGTGGTCGAGGAGACCGGCAAGGTGGTTTATGTCGAGCGCAGCGGCAAAGATTTTGCCTTGACCGATCCCCTCACAGGCGAAAGCCTTGGCAGTGTGCCCCGGGGCGACGTGGAAAAGGTACGGGTCAACAATTCCCTGCGCCGCACCCTGCGTACCGCCATTGGACAGCTGACACTGTTGAGCGAGGATCGCGGGACGCGCCTGGCGGCTGCACAGTCGATCCTGCGCGATGCCGATCCGGCCAATCTGCAATTGCTGGACGAATCGCTTGCTGCCGAGATCGACCCAGCCATCAAGCGCACCATGGAACTGGCGCGTGCGGTGATCACGCTAAAATCTGGTTCTGATGTCGAGCAAATTCGCTCCGCCGCCGAGACGGTAGCCCATTCGGGCAGCCGCGATGCCGCGAGCATTCTTTCTGCAGCAATGGGCACTGTGCCCGATGAGCTGCGCGCCGATATCCAGGCAAGCATTGATGGATTGGCACGGGATCGCGCGGTCTGGGATGCGTTGCAGAATGTCTGGTTCGGCGTGTCGCTGGGCTCGGTGCTGCTGCTGGCCGCCATTGGGCTTGCCATTACTTTTGGGGTCATGGGCGTCATCAACATGGCCCATGGCGAAATGGTGATGCTGGGCGCCTACACGACCTTTGCGGTGCAGGAAACCATCCGGCAGAACGCGCCGGGCCTGTTTGATTATTCCCTCGCCATTGCCCTGCCGTTGGCGTTTCTCCTGACAGCGCTTGTGGGCGTTGCGATAGAGCGGGGCGTGATCCGCTGGCTTTATGGGCGGGCGCTCGAAACGCTGCTTGCTACCTGGGGACTGTCGCTGATCCTGCAACAGACGGTACGTTCTATCTTCGGTCCCACCAATCGGCAGGTGGGCAATCCGAGCTGGATGTCGGGCTCGTTCGAGTTCTATGGCCTTGCGATCACGTGGAGTCGGCTCTGGATCGTCGTTTTCGCCCTTGCCGTCTTTGTGGCGCTGCTGCTTGTGCTGAACAGGACGGCACTGGGCCTGCAGATGCGGGCAGTGACGCAGAACCGGCGCATGGCTTCGGCCATGGGTATCCGCACGCCCCTGGTTGATGCGATGACCTTTGGCCTGGGCTCCGGCATTGCTGGGCTGGCCGGTGTTGCCCTCAGCCAGATCGACAATGTCTCGCCCAATCTGGGACAGGGCTACATCATCGACAGCTTCATGGTCGTGGTGTTTGGCGGGGTGGGCAATCTCTGGGGCACGCTGGTGGGTGCCATGACCTTGGGGATCGCCAACAAGTTTCTCGAACCCTATGCCGGGGCGGTTCTGGGCAAAATCTTAATCCTCGTCCTCATCATCCTTTTCATCCAGCGCCGCCCGCGTGGCCTTTTCGCCCTCAAAGGGCGGGCTGTGGAGTAAACTCATGATCAGCCAAGCCCTTTTTCGTGCGCTCGACCGCAAGGCCATCTGGCTGGTGGGCATTCTTGTGGCCCTGGCCATCCTGGTACCGGCGGCAAATCTGCTGATCCCCGTTGGCCAGCCAGGCCATGTTCCCACCTATGTGGTGACGCTGTTCGGCAAATATCTGAGCTACGCCATGCTCGCCCTAGCACTGGACCTCGTCTGGGGCTATTGCGGCATTCTTTCGCTGGGGCATGGGGCGTTCTTTGCCCTGGGTGGCTATGCCATGGGCATGTATCTGATGCGCCAGATCGGGGATCGTGGCGTTTATGCGAATCCAGAATTGCCTGACTTCATGGTGTTCCTGAACTGGCAGGAACTGCCCTGGTATTGGCAGGGGTTCGACAATTTCTGGTTTGCCTGTCTCATGGTCGTGCTGGTGCCTGGGCTTCTGGCTTTCGTCTTCGGCTTTCTTGCCTTTCGCAGCCGCGTCACGGGCGTTTACCTCTCCATTATCACCCAGGCGATGACCTTTGCCCTGCTGCTCGCCTTTTTCCGCAATGACATGGGCTTTGGCGGCAATAATGGGCTAACGGACTTCAAGGAGATCCTGGGCGTGCCGGTGCAGGCTGCCACGACCCGTGGTGCTCTCTTTGCCGCAACGGCCCTGGCGCTGGCGCTATCGGTGCTTGTGTGTTCGGGGATCGTCAATTCCAAACTGGGCAAGGTGATGATTGCCGCGCGCGATGCCGAAAGCCGCACGCGGTTCCTCGGTTATCGCGTCGAATATGTGAAGCTCTTTGCCTTCACCGTTTCGGCGGTGATCGCGGGGATTGCGGGCGCACTTTATGTGCCGCAGGTGGGCATCATAAATCCCGGCGAGTTCGATCCGGCCAACTCCATTGAAGTGGTGATCTGGACGGCAGTTGGCGGCCGCGGCACCATTGTGGGTCCGATCATCGGCGCGATCCTCGTCCATATGGGCAAGTCCTATTTCACCAGTGCGCTGCCAGAGCTGTGGCTCTTTGCCCTGGGTGCCTTGTTTGTGCTGGTGACGCTGTTTTTGCCCAAGGGCATTGTGGGCCTGCTGGGTCAGTATCGTGCCGCACGGGCCAGGCCTGAACGCTCTGGTAACCAGCGCGACGCCGGCGTCGATCCTCAACCAGAGCCGGCGGAGTGAGCGCCATGACCGACAAGACCGGCACCATGCTTTACCTTGACGGCGTTTCGGTGGCTTTCGATGGCTTTAGAGCCATCAACAAGCTCTCGCTGATCGTCCAACCTGCCGAAATGCTGGCCATTATTGGCCCCAATGGCGCGGGGAAGACCACGATGATGGACATCATCACGGGCAAGACCCGGCCGGACGATGGTGAGGTGCTGTTTGACGGGCGGACGGATCTCACCAAGCTTGATGAAGCGGCCATTGCGAATCTAGGCATTGGCCGCAAGTTCCAGAAGCCAACCGTGTTCGAAAGCCAGACCGTCTGGAACAATCTCGAAATGGCGCTCCGCAAACCACGGGGTATATTCCGCACGCTGTTTTACACCCCGAGCGCAGAGGATATCGCACGCATCGAGGAGATACTCGACATCGTCCGATTATCAGGCCGCAAAGACGAGCTCGCCGCCAATCTCAGCCATGGGCAAAAGCAATGGCTCGAGATCGGCATGCTGCTGGCGCAGGATCCAAAACTCTTGCTGGTGGACGAACCCGTGGCCGGAATGACTGACAGCGAGACCGTGGAAACGGCAAAGCTGCTTAAGAACATCGCCCTGACCCGCTCCGTAGTCGTGGTGGAGCATGACATGAGCTTTGTGCGGGATCTGGGTAGCCGCGTCACCTGCCTCGCGGAAGGTTCGGTGCTGGCTGAAGGCACGCTCGATCAGGTCAGCGCCAATCCCCTCGTGATCGAGCGGTATCTGGGGCGATGAGTATGAATTACCGGGATAAAACCGCATGAGCACTGCCCTCGCGATCAATGCCATCGATCTTCATTACGGCGCGGCACAGGCCTTGCGCAGCGTCAGCATTGCCTGCCAGCCGGGCCGCATCACCGCGGTGCTCGGCCGCAATGGCGTGGGCAAATCCTCCACCTTGCGGGCCATCACCGGCGTCAATGCCATATCGGCCGGCGAGATCGTGTTCGGTGAGGATGTGCTGCGCAAGGCGCCGCCCTATAAGCGGGCGCGCATGGGACTTGGCTATGTGCCGCAGGGGCGGGAAATCTTTCCACTGCTGACCGTTCGGGAAAATCTCGAAACAGGCTATGCCGGACTGCCGCGCGGGGAGCGGCATATACCCGATTACCTCTTCACCCTGTTTCCCGTACTCAAATCCATGCTCGGCCGCAGGGGAGGGGATCTTTCGGGCGGGCAGCAGCAGCAATTAGCGATTGGCCGGGCGCTTGTAACGCGGCCTAAAGTGCTGGTGCTGGATGAGCCGACCGAGGGCATCCAGCCTTCCATCATCAAGGATATCGGGCGCGCCTTGCAGTTCCTGCGCGACGAAAAGGGGATGACCATTCTTCTTGTGGAGCAATTTCTGGATTTCTGCCGGGAGATCGCCGACGACATCTATGTCATGGATCGGGGCGAAATTCGTCATGCCGGCCCTGCCAGTGATCTCGACCGGCCCGACGTGCGCCGGCATTTAATGGTTTGAGCATGGTCCTGTCAGCCGTTCCGGTTCTACAGCGCGCCAGGGGCGTGGGCCGCATCAGCGTCAAGATGCGCGATGGCCGCACGGCGCTGCGCACGCTTTTCCAGGAAGGCTGCGCCAAGATCCGGCTGCCCAACAGCTTTGATTCATCCCTTAACGCCGTTCTCATCAACACGGCGGGTGGGCTGACC
The DNA here is from genome assembly GCF_003056345.1 of Devosia submarina. Lineage (GTDB taxonomy): Bacteria > Pseudomonadota > Alphaproteobacteria > Rhizobiales > Devosiaceae > Devosia > Devosia submarina. Next base: position 82,188 of record NZ_PYWB01000012.1, read on the forward strand.
GGTGGCGACCATGTCCGCTGGGAAGCCGATGTCGAGGCGGGCGGCCGGCTGACGGTGACCACCCAGGCCTGCGAGCGCGTTTATAAATCGCTGGGCAATGATGCGGAGATCGAGACGCGGCTTGCTGTCGGTCCTGATGCGCATCTCGATTGGATGCCGCAGGAGACGATCCTCTTTGAAAAGGGGCGGCTCTCGCGCCGGATCAGTATCGATCTCGACCAAACCGCCAGCCTTTGTGCCGTGGAAGCGGTGCTGCTCGGCCGCGACGCCATGGGGGAAAGTGCAAGGCATGCTTGCTTCGCTGACTCATGGCGCATCCGGCGCGGTGGCAAGCTGGTGCATGCTGAAGAAACGGGGATAAGCGGCGCGCCCGAGCGGGAGCGGGATGGCATTGCCCTTCTCGCCGGCGCTTCGGCTTTTGCCATCGTGCTTTATGTCGGGGCCGATGCCGAGCGTCGACAAGCACTTTTGCCGGCTCCGCTGCCCGGGGTTGGCATCAGCCGTACGGGCGAGCGGCTGGTGGTACGGGTAATGGCTCCTTCGGGCCTTGCCCTCAGGCGGCTTATTGTGCCGATCATCAGTGTGCTTTCTGGCAATGGCGGGCTGCCTAGCCTCTGGACTTTATAGGATTATTTGCATGAACCTTACCCCGCGCGAAAAGGACAAGCTGTTGATCGCCATGGCGGCGATTGTTGCCCGCAAGCGCCTCGAACGCGGCGTCAAGCTCAACCATCCCGAGGCGATCGCCCTGATCACCGACTTTGTGGTTGAGGGTGCGCGCGACGGCCGCTCGGTCGCCGACCTCATGGAAGCAGGGGCCCATGTCATCACGCGCGAACAGGTGATGGATGGCATCGCCGAGATCATCCACGACGTGCAGGTGGAAGCGACTTTTCCCGACGGCACCAAGCTCGTCACCGTGCACCAGCCCATTCGCTGAACAAGAGGCAGAGAAAGCAGATGAAGAAGACACTAGGCCTATTCTGGGGAGCGCTGGGCATGCTCGTGCTCGCCTCGACGCCCGCTTTTGCCCATCTTGACCCGCTCGAGCATGGCTCTTTCGTTGCCGGCTTCTCCCACCCGCTGTTTGGACTGGACCATATCTTGGCCATGGTGGGCGTTGGCCTCTGGGCAAGCCTCCTGGGTGGGCGCGCCATCTGGGCTGTCCCTTCAGCTTTTGTTGGCACCATGGTGCTGGGCTTTGCTGTTTCCATGACCCCAATCGGCCTTCCCTTTGTTGAGCCGGTGATCGCGGCCTCCGTAGTGGCGCTGGGGCTTCTGGCGCTGGTGGCCGTTCAGGCGCCGGTCGCGGTAGCTGCGGTGATGGTTGCGCTTTTCGCGCTGTTTCACGGCTATGCTCATGGAAGCGAACTTGGGGAGGCAGGTGCGGTTCCGTTCATGGCTGGCTTTGCCGCCGCTAGTGCAGCGCTTCACGCCTTGGGCGTTGTGGGTGGGGTGCTTGCAGGCCGGTTCACCGGTCCTGTTGCGGCGCGCGTCGCTGGTGGCGTGCTGGCGCTGGGTGGCCTCTGGATCGCGGTGGGAAGCTAGGATGATCCCCGGGGAAGTTATCACGCGCGAGGGCGAGATTACGCTCAACGAAGGGAGTGAGGCTATCACGCTGCTGGTGGCCAATACGGGTGACCGGCCTATTCAGGTGGGCTCGCACTACCACTTCTTTGAAACCAATGGGGCGCTCCGCTTCGACCGCGCTTTGGCGCGCGGCATGCGACTTGATTTGGCTGCAGGCACGGCCGTGCGCTTCGAGCCGGGACAGGAGCGCGAAGTGCGCCTTGTGCCACTGGGCGGCAAGCGCGAGGTTTATGGTTTCCGGCAAAAAATCATGGGAAAACTCTGATGGCAGTCAAGATTGGCCGTGCTGCCTATGCGCAGATGTATGGCCCAACCGTCGGCGACCGCGTGCGCCTCGCCGACACAGAACTCTTTATCCAGGTGGAAAAGGATTTCACCACCTATGGCGAAGAGGTCAAGTTCGGCGGCGGCAAGGTGATCCGCGATGGCATGGGGCAGTCCCAGGCCACGCGCACCCAAGGGGCGGTCGATACCGTCATCACCAATGCACTGGTGGTTGACCATACCGGCATCTACAAGGCGGATATAGGACTTCGGGATGGCCGCATCCACGCCATCGGCAATGCCGGCAATCCCGACACGCAATCCGGCGTCACCATCATCATCGGCCCTTCGACCGAAGTTATTGCTGGCGAAGGCAAGATCCTGACGGCCGGCGGCATGGACAGCCACATACATTTCATCGCCCCTCAGCAGATCGAGGAAGCGTTGATGTCGGGGATCACCACCATGCTGGGTGGCGGCACAGGCCCGGCCCACGGAACGCTGGCGACGACCTGCACCGGCGCCTGGCACATCATGACGATGATGGGTGCCTTTGAAGACTTCCCCATGAACCTTGGCCTTGCAGGCAAGGGCAATGCGTCCGTTGCCGCCCCGCTCGAGGAAATGATCCTTGCCGGCGCCTGCAGCATGAAGCTGCATGAGGATTGGGGCACGACCCCTGCCAGTATCGACACCTGCCTCAGCGTCGCAGATGACTACGACGTGCAAGTGATGATCCATACCGATACGCTCAATGAGAGCGGCTTTGTGGAAGATACCATCGCTGCCTTCAAGGGCCGCACCATCCATGCCTTCCACACCGAGGGGGCTGGCGGTGGCCATGCCCCCGACATCATCCGCGTGGCGGGGCTTCCCAACGTTCTGCCCTCGTCCACCAATCCGACGCGGCCTTATACGGTCAACACCATTGCCGAGCATCTCGACATGCTGATGGTGTGCCACCACCTCTCGCCTTCGATTCCCGAGGATGTTGCCTTTGCCGAAAGCCGCATTCGCAAGGAAACGATCGCGGCTGAAGACATCCTGCATGATCTGGGTGCCTTTTCGATGATCTCATCGGACAGCCAGGCCATGGGGCGGGTCGGCGAGGTAATTATCCGCTGCTGGCAGACGGCCGACAAGATGAAACGGCAGCGCGGGCGCCTGCCCGAGGAAACCGGCGACAACGACAATTTCCGCGTGCGACGCTATATCGCCAAATACACGATCAATCCCGCCATTACGCAGGGGATGAGCGAACATATCGGCTCGATCGAAGTGGGCAAGCGCGCCGATCTGGTGCTCTGGAGCCCCGCCTTTTTTGGCGTGAAGCCCGAAATGGTGCTTCTGGGCGGCGTGATCGTTGCGGCGCCTATGGGCGATCCGAATGGTTCAATCCCAACGCCGCAGCCGGTTCACTACCGCCCCATGTTCGGCGCCTATGGCCTGGCCAAGCGCGCCACCAGCGTAACCTTCACGTCCCAAGCAGCGCTCGATAGCGGGATCCGGGAGCGCTATGGCCTTCAAAAAACGCTGCTGCCGGTCAAGAACACGCGCGGCGGCATCACCAAGGCATCCATGATCCACAATTCGGCTATGCCCCACATCGAAGTCGATCCCGAAACCTATGAGGTGCGCGCCGATGGTGAACTCTTGACCTGTGAGCCGGCCGATGTGCTGCCCATGGCGCAGCGTTATTTCCTGTTCTGAGGCCCTATGCTGACTGTTTCCGCCCACCTCCCCGCAGCCGAAGTCGCCCAAGAATTCTTCGCAACTGTTACCCTGGAAGCCGGCGAGCGTCGTCTGCGGCGCAGATCGCTGCGCCTGTCGACTGGCGAGGATATTCTCCTGGACTTCCCCGCTACGATCACCTTGGATGATGGGGACGGGCTTGAACTCTCCGATGGCCGGCTGGTGGGGATCAAGGCGGCGCGGGAGCCACTCTATGAGGTGACCGGCAAGAACCAGGCCCACCTCGTTCGCCTGGCTTGGCACATCGGCAACCGGCATTTGCCAGCGCAGCTCGAAGGGGAACGACTCTTGATCCGCCGCGACCATGTGATCCGCGAAATGCTTGTGGGTTTGGGTGCCAGGGTCTGCGACGTTGAAGCACCGTTCTCGCCTGAACATGGTGCCTATCATGGGCATAGCCATGGCACGGAAAACCACGCGTTGCGTCTTCAGCGATGACCGTAGCGCTGCAAAGGCTCATGGCGTTTTTGTCACCTGCCTTTCCGGTGGGCGGCTTTGCCTGGTCTGCAGGTCTTGAGACTGCCATTGCGGAAGGCAGCGTGAGCGATGGCGCGACGACGGGACAATGGCTCGAGGGCCTGCTGCACCATGGCAGCTTCAAGACCGACGCCATTCTTCTTTGCGAAGCGCACCGCCACAACGCTGATCCGTTTTATCTTGGCGAGCTTTCCGAGCTCTGCCTGGCCCTGACTGTTGCCAGCGAGCGGCAGGCGGAATTGCTGCAGATGGGCGATGCCTTTGTGAAAGCTGCGGGCGTGTGGCCGGTACCGATCGAGCTGCCATCTCAAGCTCCCTACCCGATTGCGGTGGGCGCGATTGCCGCTGCGCACGGTATCGGGGTAGCAGAGGCTGCCCTGGCATTCCTCACCGCCCAGGTGCAGGCACAGATTTCGGTGGCCGTGCGGCTCGTTCCGATCGGCCAAAATGCGGGGCTAAGGGCGCTGGTTGCGCTTGAGCCCGCAATTGCAGATCTAGCTAATTTCTGCTCCACCGCTACGCTCAAGGATCTTGGCACAATCGGCTATGCCGCCGACATCGCTCAGATGCGCCATGATACTTTGCCTACAAGGATTTTCCGCTCATGACATCTCCCAACGGTCCCCTTCGCGTCGGTATCGGCGGCCCTGTCGGTTCGGGCAAAACGACTTTGTGCGAAATGCTGCTCAAGGCCATGCGCGAACGCTATTCCATGGCTGTTGTCACCAATGACATCTATACCAAGGAAGACGCGCTGATCCTGTCGCGGGTGCAGGCGATCTCCGAAGACCGCATCGTGGGCGTTGAAACCGGCGGTTGTCCCCATACGGCCATCCGCGAAGATGCTTCGCTCAATCTTGCCGCCATTGATGCCCTCAATCGCAAGTTCCCCGACCTCGACATCATCCTGATCGAAAGCGGCGGCGACAATCTGGCGGCGACCTTCTCGCCTGATCTGGCCGATATCACCCTATATGTGATCTCCGTCGCACAGGGCGAAAAAATCCCGCGTAAGGGTGGCCCGGCTATTTCACGATCCGACCTCCTGGTCATCACCCATACCGATCTTGCACCCTATGTCGGCGCGAGCCTCGAGGTGATGGAAGGCGATACGCAAAAGGTGCGCGAGGGGCGGCCGTATATCTTCACCGATCTCCTGCGTCGCGAGAACATTGACCAGATCATCGGCCATATCGAGCGGATAGGCGGCCTCTCCAATTTTAAGCAGGCATCAGCTATGGCCCGATAGGGCAGCCGGAGCGAAGCTTGGGAGGCATTCCCGCCATTGGTGCGCTTCCATATTCGACCCAGTGAGCGAAGTTTCGCCTCGGGAGAGGAGCGAGTGGGCGGATTTCCGCCGGTGTTTGCATGAGCAATCCCGGAATAAGGCGGCCAGAACGCAGTTGCGGAACTGGCATGATGCTTGCAATGTACTGCCTGTCGGACACTGAGGAGCTGTTCGGCCCATAATAATACGCATGCTACAGGAGGATTGAGCATGACTGTTGTTTCCCCACGCTGGCTGTCCGGCATTCTCGTCAGCGCCACTCTTGCGTTCGGTGCCAGCGCCGGTGCGGCCCAATCTCAGGAATTCATCAATGTGCTGACGGGCGGCACATCGGGTGTCTACTATCCGCTGGGCGTCGCGTTATCCGAGATTTACGCAGACAATATCGAGGGTGCTCGAACCCAGGTGCAGGCCACCAAGGCATCGGTCGAGAACCTCAACCTGCTGCAGCAAGGCAAGGGGGAACTGGCATTTGCCCTAGGTGACTCGGTTGCGTCCGGTTGGGAGGGCCTGCAGGAAGCCGGATTTCCCCAGCCACTGACCGATATCCGCGCCATTGCCGCGATCTATCCGAACTATGTGCAGATCGTTGCCAGTGCCGAATCCGGCATCAAGACGCTTGAGGACCTCAAGGGCAAGTCCATCTCGGTTGGTGCTCCGGCATCGGGCACCGAGCTCAATGCACGCGCGATTTTCGCGGCCGCGGGCATGAGCTACGAAGACATGGGCAAGGTTGAATACCTCCCCTATGCGGAGTCTGCCGAACTCATCAAGAACCGTCAGCTCGATGCGACTCTGCAGTCCTCGGGCCTGGGCGTGGCCTTTATCCAGGATCTTGCGGCAACCATGGACATCAACATCGTCTCCATCCCAGCTGAAGTGGTTGAAGCGATCGGGGCCCCCTATGTTGCATCGACCATTCCCGCTGGAACCTATGATGGGCAGGAAGAAGACGTTTCCACGGCTGCGATCGGCAATATCCTCGTAACCCACGCAGGCGTCAGCGAGGAAACGGCCTATCAAATGACCAAGCTGATGTTCGAGAATCTTGATCGCATGATCGCCTCGCACGCAGCGGCCAACGATATCGATCCGGCCAACGCGCTTTCCGGCCTCTCGATCCCGCTTCATCCAGGCGCAGAACGCTATTATCGCGAAGCCGGCCTCATGTAGGCCGCATGGCCCGCCGGCTTGCGGCGGCGGGCCCCTTTGACAATGTTTTTTACGTCATGTTCGCGCCATCTGGTCAGCTGATTTACGGCCAGCACCAGGCTGCGCTCGAGTTGTCTGGGAGGAGACTCGATGTCCACCGCCACCACCAATGCTTTTCCCGATCAGCCGCCACCCAGCGTAGAAGAGGTCGTTGAGGGACTGCCACCCGGTTTTGGCTTGGGCATTATGGGGCGGATTGCCTTCTGGATCGCCGTCCTGTTTTCTCTTTTCCAGATATGGACCGCTGCCTATGGCACGCTGCCAAGCCAGGTGGTGCGCGCCATGCACGTGGGGCTTCTCCTGCTGCTCGGATATGCCTTGCTGGGCAACCTCGTAGCCAAGACTAAATGGGGCCGCATCGGGTTTTGGGTTCTGGGCGTCGCCGGGTTTGTGACCGGCATCTACAATTGGGTGTTCTATGCCGATCTTGTGCGGCGCAGCAGCTTCCTGACCACGCTCGATATCGTTGTGGGCACGACCGCAATTGTCCTCGTGTTCGATGCTGCCCGGCGGCTCATGGGCTGGCCGCTGGCGATCATCTCCGGCATTTTCCTCGCCTACTGCTTTTTCGGTCAATATGCCCCAGGTCCGCTGGTGCATCGCGGTTATGATTTTGTGCAGATCGTGGAGCATTTCGGCTTTGGTACGGAGGGCATCTACGGCACGCCGATCTATGTCTCCTCGGCTTACATCTTCATTTTCGTGGTCTTTGCCGCCTTTCTTGAAAAGGCGGGCATGATCAAGCTGTTCAATGACTTTGCGCTTGGCCTGGTGGGCGGCTGGCGCGGTGGGCCTGCGCAGGTCTGCACCCTTTCCTCGGCGCTGATGGGAACAATTTCAGGCTCTGGGGTAGCGAATGTAGTGGCCAGCGGACAGTTCACCATTCCCCTCATGAAGCGGTTCGGTTTCCGCTCAGCCTTTGCCGGTGGGGTGGAGGCAACTTCCTCCATGGGTGGACAGATCATGCCACCCATCATGGGCGCGGTGGCGTTTATCATGGCGGAAACGCTCAACGTTCCCTATAGCAGCATCGTCCTCGCCGCGATCATCCCTGCCGTGCTCTATTTTGCCAATTGCTTCTGGATGGTGCATCTTGAAGCCGGCAAATGGCGGCTGCGCGGGCTGAGCAAGGACGAGCTTCCCAATCCTTGGCATGCCGTCCGTGACCACTGGCCCCTGGTGCTGCCGCTGGCTGCGTTGGTGTACCTCCTTTTTGCCGGCTACACGCCGATCTTTGCGGGTACTATGGGACTAGCCCTTGTTGTCGTTCTGATCTTGGGCACGCCCCTAGCGGCTATGATCGGCCCACGTGCGTTCCGCTTCGCGTTCTGGATTGCGCTAGGCCTCGCCTCGGCAGCTTTCCTGCAATATGGCGTGAACCTGCTGCTGATTGTTATCGCCGCACTCGTGCTTGCCTGCGCCGTGACGAAGGGTGGGCGGGCAACCCTGCTGATCGTTCAGGACTCGCTTGCCGAAGGCGCGCGCAATGCTCTGCCGGTGGGTATTGCCTGCGCCGTGGTAGGCATCGTTATCGGCACGCTGACGCTGACGGGGATCGCATCAACCTTTATCGGTGCCATCATCAATATCGGCGAAAACAATCTCTTCTTCTCGCTGTTTCTCACCATGCTCACCTGCCTTGTTCTGGGCATGGGTATTCCCACCATCCCCAACTACATCATCACCTCGGCGCTGGCCGGGCCAGCGCTGCTGGAGCTCGGTGTGCCGCTGCTGGTGAGCCACATGTTCGTCTTTTATTTCGGCATCATGGCCGATCTGACGCCGCCCGTTGCGCTTGCCTGTTTTGCTGCGGCACCCATGGCCAAGACATCGGGGCTCAAGATTTCGCTCCAGGCAACAAAACTGGCGGCCGCGGGTTTCGTGGTGCCGTTCATGGCGGTTTATACGCCATCCCTGATGCTTCAGGACGGGGGCGCCATCGCGGAAAGCTTCGGCTATCCTGTTGAGGTGGTCTATATCGTGCTCAAGGCCTGTTTTGGAATAGCACTATGGGGCGTTGCCGTCGCGGGTTTCCTGTTCGCGCCGCTCAGTCTGGTGGAGCGAATTGTTGCCTTTGCAGCCGGACTGCTCCTGATCCTAGCCTTGCCCTGGACCGACGAATTGGGATTTGCCTTGGGCATTGTGCTCACGGCCTGGCTTTGGTGGCGTCGTAGTACCGCTGAGCCACGGCCCGCTACATGAGCCTCTGCATCGCTTCGGCCGGCGGCATCATAACGATCTTGGCCGCAAGCTTTTCCCTTAGCTGGATCCATTCGGTTGAAAAAACCACATGGGTCGAACATTGGCATGTAGAGGGTGATCGCCTGGCGCTGAGTTCCGCCAGTGTTGAAGGCTCGGGGGCAGGGATCGACTTGCCACCTGATGCCGTGTGGAAGGATGGCCGCTGGACTTACCGGCCCGATCTGGCGCCGCTCCGCCGCCTCGATCTTGCAGCTTCGGGCGCCACACTCAGTGGCTGGCAGCTTTGTGCAGACGAGAATTGCCATGAACTCGGCGCAACGCCGGGCGAGCCGGTATCCATATGGGCATCCGATGTGTGCAGTGCCGAGCCGGGCTAAACTGCGGGGCATTTTCCTGTCGCCTCTGCTTTGCCGTGTTTAAGGATAAACGCGCGGCCATAGGCCGGAGAAGATCATGCTCTCCCAAGCTTTGACCTTGGAGTGGCTTTCCCCGAAGCGGGACTTCTTTGAAGCGCTATGCGTCGAATAGCCGACTGCTCTGATCTAGTATGCGCCCAACCATGTTTTTTGGAGCTTTCGCAATGCGTTTGGCATCGCTTGTTGTTTCTGCTGCCTTTCTTATCGCGGCGCCCTCCATCGCTTTCGCGCAGGAAGTCACTCCGCTGGTAACGGCCGAATGGCTCAAGGCGCATGCGGGGGAGGAAAATGTAAAGATCCTCGATATTCGCGATGACATCGAAGGCACGGATCTGGGTGAGCTTCCCTATATCGCCAATGCCGTGGTTGCTCCCTATGCGTCGGCTGGATGGCGCGTCGAAGTGGATGGCGTGCCCGGGCAGATACCGTCCGAAGGCGAGATTGCCGAATTGATCGGGAGCTTGGGCATCGATGGGGATGACCATGTGGTTATCGTGCCGTGGGGTACTGATTCTTCAGAGTTTGGTGGCGCAACGCGCGTTTATTGGACTTTCAAGTACCTTGGGCACGACGACGTCTCCATTCTTGACGGCGGCTGGCGCCAATATGATGCTCAGGGCGGCGAGCGTGTTGCAGAGCCGGTAACCCCTGTTGCGGTGGAATTTCCTGCGCAGGTGCGCCCTGACCTGCGCGCAACGACAGCGGACGTGGAAGCAGCCTTGACTGCCGGCATCAAGCTGGTCGATGGCCGCCCCGAGGAGCAGTTCCTCGGACAGTCCAAGAGCCCGGTCGTGCGAGTTGAGGGGACCATTCCGGGTGCGATCAACATTCCCCATTCCAAACTCTACAGCGGCGAATATGCCAGCTTCGCCCAGCCCGAGACCATTGCTGCGCTTGAGCAGGCTGTGGGGCTAGCTGCGGATGAAAAGAACATCGTCTTCTGCAACACAGGCCATTGGGCATCGATTGCCTGGTTTGCGCTCCATGAGGTCAGGGGCAACAAGAACACGGCCATGTATGATGGCTCCATGGCTGAGTGGGCAGCTGATCCGGCGCGTCCGATCCAGTAATTCTACCTGACCCAAGCCTATGAAAAGCTTCGGAGTTCATGCACCTTGGCATGGCTCCGGAGCTCGTCTTTTTTCTTCGAGAACTCATGACAGATCTTTCCATTTCCGCCCCGAAGTTCCTGCCGACAGCTGTTGCCGATCGGGCGCCTTTTGCCGTGGCCGTCGCCTTCCTGCTTCTTGGCTTTGCTGCGATCACCTGGCTGGTTGACCTGAGGCAAGGCGGCCTTTTCCTGATCGGGGGCGCGCTGGGCGTTACGCTTTATCATGGCTCCTTTGGCTTCACCGGCGGCTGGAAGCGCATGGTGGTGGAAAAGCGCGGTCGAGGCATGCGGGCGCAGATGCTCACCATTGGGGTGGCAGCTCTGGCCATGATCCCGCTGGTTGCAGCAGGCAATATCGGTGGTCAATCCATTGCGGCGGCGGCCGGTCCAGTGGGTGTGTCGGTGCTGCTGGGGGCGGCAATCTTTGGTCTTGGCATGCAATTGGGTGGTGGTTGCGGCTCGGGAACCTTGTTCACCGTTGGTGGCGGCTCAGCCAGGATGCTGGTCACCCTCGCCTTTTTTATCATCGGCGCGCTGGTGGGCACCGCGCATCTGCCCTTCTGGCTCCAACAACCCAATATAGGCACGATCAGCCTGGGCGCAGAACTTGGGGTGGGTTTTGCCATTGCCGCGACCATAGCCGGACTGGCTGGTGTGGCGCTGGTCACCGCTGTCATTGAAAAGCGTGTCCATGGCAACATAGAAGCTGAACCCGTTCCGGCGCGACCCGGTTGGACCTGGATCTGGCGTGGACCCTGGCCGCTTGTCGGGGCAGGGCTCATGCTGGCATTGCTGAACAACGCCACCCTGCTTTTGGCCGGGCATCCATGGTCCATCACCTATGGCTTTGGCCTTTGGGGCGCAAAACTCGCGCAAGGGCTGGGTGTCGATGTTGCGAGCTGGGAGTTCTGGACCTGGCCTGCGCAGGCTCGAGCACTCAACTCAAGCGTATTGGCCGACACCGTTTCGGTAATGGATTTCGGGCTGGTTCTTGGTGCTGCGCTCGCAGCGTCGGTGGCCGGTAAGTTCGCTCCCAAAGCGAAGTTACCTCTTGGATCGCTCCTGGCTGCTGCCTTGGGTGGAGTGCTGATGGGCTATGGCGCAAGGCTCTCGTTCGGATGCAATATCGGTGCCTTGTTTTCGGGTATCGCTACGGGAAGCCTGCATGGCTGGCTCTGGTTCGCGGCCGCATTTGTTGGGTCGCTCGGCGGCGTATGGCTGCGGCCGGTCTTTGGTCTTGATGGGTTCGCCAAGAAATGACGACAACTCGCAACACGCTCCTGTTTGGCGCAGCACTCGCCGTTACGACCGTCGCAATAGCCTATGACACTGTAACAAACCCCGTGCCGCCCCGACCTAGCGCCCAAGGCACCAGTGTCGCGGCTGCGGGTTCCGCACCTTGTGCGGCTGGTGCTGCGCCCTGCGCTGCAGGTGCACCCTGTGCGGCCGGGGCGCCCACGCGGGCTCCGGCGCCACCGTCACCTGCAGCCCCTTGCGCTGCCGGTGCACCGAATTTGAAGGCACCACCGCCTCCGCCCGCAGCGCCTCAGCCTACAAGCGAGGGTAAAAAGGCGCCACCGCCGCCACCAGCGGCGCAACCGGCTGCGCCCGTGCTCAAGGCTCCGCCGCCTCCGCCGGTGCGCAAACCTGCAGACCAGGAAGCCCCCGATCTGGTGGTCACAAGCCAATGAGCGAAGCTCGGGAGCGTGCACTTGCCGAAAAGGCCTTCTGCGAGGCGATCCTCGCCAAGGAAGGGCTTTCCATTCTGAGTGAAACTTTCCGGGGCGTGGATAATATCGATGCTTGGGAGCACTACCCGGAAGGGGATGTGTTTGATCCCGTCAGCAATGGGCAGTGGTTTTACCACTGCCACCCTGCCGAGGAAGGCGCGCGAGAGCACGGGCACTTCCATTGCTTTGTGCGGCCAGAGGGGCCAGGAGGGTCGATCCATCACCTGGCTGCCATTGGTGTGGACGCAGAGGGGCGGCTCCTGCGGATCTTCACTGTGAACCAATGGGTGGTGGGGGACGACTGGGCCGATGCAGACAAAACCATCCCATTGCTGGGTCGCTTTGATATCCAGATGCCCAGGCCTTCTTATCTGGTTAATCGTTGGCTCACATCGGTGATGGTGGCCTATGAAGATGTCGTGGCTGAGCTGATCCGCCAGCGAGACCGCACCTTGCGTGATCACCAACCACCAGAGGGCGTAGCAGCCACTCAGGACCGCGCCCTTGAGGTAGTATCGGAATTTATCGTAGCCGCAGCCGGCTGAGATGCACGGCGATCAGCTCGCAGTGGCCATGGGGTGCGGGTATTCGAGTTCATCCCCTGCTTCCCCTATAAAGGGGCTTTGGGCGATTGTGACGTCGGCCGGCACGCGGGCTGTAAAGAGGGCGCCCTTGCCGGGCTCGCTCCGCACAGAAATTGCACCGCCCATCATGGCGCAAAGTTTCTGGCTCAGTGCTAGTCCCAGCCCGGTGCCGCCATATTTGCTGGAGGTGGATTCCGTTAGCTGGGCGAAATTCTGGAAGAGCTTGGCCTGATCCGCTTCCGACATGCCTATGCCAGTGTCGCGCACCGAGATCTCGATCCAGTCGCCGCCTACTTTGCTGTCCCGGCGCACTGTGAATGTAATAATGCCGTCTTGCGTGAATTTGGCCGCGTTGCTCAGAAGATTGAGCGCGACTTGCCGGAGTTTAGTTGCGTCGTTGCGGACCGAGCCAAGCCTGCCGCTAGTTTCAATTTCCAGCCGATTTCCATTTTGAGTTATCAAAGGCTGAGCGTTGGAGATCACATCATCAACAAATGAACGGAGATCGAATGCACTTGCTTCAAGCTCCATGGTGCTCGTTTCGATCTTGGAAAGATCCAAAACGTCGTCAACCAGCGATAGTAGGTGCCTTCCTGCGGCATTGATGCGCTTGAGGTCAGCAAGTGTTTGGTCTCCCTTGCCCTCCATTTCGGCGTCTTCCAACAGGATCTCGCTATAGCCGATCACAGCGTTCAGCGGTGTTCGCAGTTCGTGACTCATCTTGGCGAGAAAGATGGATTTCGACGTGCTTGCCTTCTCCGCCAATTCCTTGGTTTCGCGCAGCCGCAGCGCCGTGTTGCGATGCCGCTCTGCCTCGCGTTCGGTTTCCGATCGCGATGAAACGATGCCGGCGTAGTAGTTGGCCATCCACGCCATATAGATAGTGGCCGACATGATGGACACGTAGCTGAGCGGGGTGAGGGTGGAAATTGGGAGGCGCGAGGAAAGACCCCAGACCATGGTTGCGATACCGAAGCCGACCAGATTGGCGGCAAACAGGGCGATCACCCCCAGAGCATGCTCGGACAGGTAAAAGAAGCCGAGCATAAGGGCGACGATTACCCAGGGTACGAATGGCGATACCACGCCGCCGTAGTGATAGGCACCAAACAGAGAGGCGAATGTCAGCACCTGGAAAGACAGCAGGGCCACGAGCTTGAGATTGCCTGACCTGCGCAAAATAAGCGGCATGACAAAGAATGAGCAGATCAGGCAGATCACGACCCATTTTTGCCAGCTCGGCTCAGTGTCCACCAGATAAAGGTAGACGCTCATCGTCTGGGCCAGGGCTGGGCCTAGAAAATGGGTGAAAACGAAGTTTCTCGCCTGGCCTAGCTCCCAGCGTTCAGCTTTGGCAGACGCCGGTATGAAGCTGTCGATAAAATCAAGAATGCTGTCTTTAGCGGCCAACGAGCTCACTCCTTCAAGCGTGCCATGGTGCGGCGGGAGCCTTTAAGGAATTGTGCATCGGCTGGAGGTAACACCCACTTAAACATCAGTAGATATGCTTGTGTGGCGGGCGCGAAGGCAGGTCAGGCAGAGCTATCGCCCGGCCATTCCGCCGCTGGAGATTGAACATGCCACGGCCCTTCAGCTCAAAGATGGTGTCCGATCACCTTAGCCGCCTGGTGGAATGGTTTATCCCCCAACGGCTCGCTGCTGACCCGGAAAAGAGCAAACAGGCGCGGGTGTTCCTGATCAGCCATCTGTTTGGGCCGTTTCTTGGCAATACCGTGCCGCTTGCGCTGTTCTTGCTCGATCCGGCTCCGGGCTTGCCTGTTGCGGTGCTCGCCCTGTCCATTACCGGCTTCTGGCTGTTTCCCTTTCTGTTGCGGTTTACAGCGCGTTACAATCTGTTGGCGCTGCTTTCGGTCGAAAACCTGATCTTCTGCATTTTGTGGAGCTGCTATTTTTATGGCGGTGTGACGTCCCCGACCTTGCCGTGGGTACTTGTCATACCCTTGCTTGCCTTCTTTTACCTTGGCCCAGTGCCTGCCCTTCGTGGAGCGGCAATGGCGCTCTTTGCCGCAAATGTCGTCCTTGCGTGCGGGCTCTATATTTTCGTTTACACGCCCCATCACGATCTTCCCGAGTCCTCGCAGCTGACCCTTGGGATCATCTCCACAGTTGCGGCTTCGCTGTACGTGACAATGATGTCGTTCTACTATGCTCGGATACTTGCCTCACAGGCCGGGCTGGAGAGCGAGGTTAAGCAGCATCTTTCTACTGCGGCTGAACTCCGCGAAGCTACTGCGGCGGCAGAACGCGCAGATGCCGCCAAGTCCGAGTTCCTGGCCAAGACCAGCCATGAACTGCGCACGCCGCTCAACGCTGTGATCGGCTATAGCGAAATGCTGCTGGAGGAGGCCGAAGCGTCCAAAGACAGCTTCGGGGTGTCTGACCTTCAGCGTATTCGGGGCGCAGGCAAGCAATTGCTTGGCCTCGTCAATGATCTGCTGGATCTCTCCAAAATCGCCGCCGGGAAGATGGAGCTTTTTATTGAAGAGGCGGAGATTGGCGCCTTGATTGCGGCGACAACCGAGGAGTTCCGAGCCACGGCCGAAGGGCGCGGGACCCAGCTGTTTGTGGACATTTGCGCGGATCTAGAAAGGGCCGCCTGCGACGCTCACAAGGTGCAGCAGATCGTTTCGCAGCTGGTCAGCAATGCGGTGAAGTTTACAGAGGGCGGAAAGATAGAAGTTCGCGCCAGGCGCATCACAGACGGTGCCGATGGCGTGCTGCAGCTCGAGGTTCAGGACACCGGGATTGGCATGTCCGAGGAGATGATGCCGGGATTGTTCGACGCATTCAACGGAGCCGAGGACTATAGTTCTAGCAAATATGGTGGAACTGGCCTGGGCCTTGCCCTTAGTCAAAAGCTCGCAGGTTTGATGGGGGGCGTCATTGCGGTGCAAAGCGAGCCTGGGAAAGGTAGCTGCTTCACCGTCTCACTGCCTCTTGGCGACAGGCAGATAGCACAAGGTCAGACTGGAAATGGTGAGCGCACGGACGGCGATCACCTTCTTAGTGAAGTTGCCTAACAACGATCGGCCCGCAGCGGATTGCCCCGCCCCCGATTTCGTCCTTACGGCGTTCGCGGGCAGGACTGATTACCCTGCGGTGAAAAGCAGAGACTATGTATAAGATATTGCTGGTGGAAGACAACGAAGCCAATCGGGATATGCTTTCCCGCCGGCTGAGACGCCACGGCTATGAAATTGTGTGTGCAGTGGACGGGCCGGATGGCATTGCCAAAGCGGCAAGTAGCCGGCCAGACCTCATTTTGATGGATATTGCGCTAGGGGAAATGGACGGGTGGGAAGCTATCCGGATCATCAGATCGTCTTCGGAGATCCGCGATATACCCATTATCGTGCTGACTGCCCATGCGCTCGCGGCTGACCGCAATAGGAGCGCGGAAATGGGATGTGCTGGTTTTGAGACCAAGCCGGTCGACCTGCCGCGTCTTCTATATCGGATTGAACGCGCTCTCGCCCCTCGCAGCGCGTGTACCTTAACCAGGTCCTGAATTGTTCCCGGTCTCTTTGGCTCAAGCGGTTCCTAGAACTTGAAGTTCAAGCCAGCGCGGACCAGGCCACCATTGTTGAGGAAGCGATAGGTGATCTGCTGGCCGGGGAAGGCTCCGTCCGTAGCGCGGACGCTCCGATCGCTAAAATCATAGTACAAATATTCGAGCTTGGCCGTAACATCTTCCGTGACAGCGTACTCGACGCCGGCGCCTACGCTATAACCCCATAGCAGGCCGTCAGCCGACCAAGGTCCGAAGCTTGTCGCAATTCCGGGCAGAGCAATCCCAAATTCGTTTTCCACGTGGCCAGCGGCCAAGCCGCCTGTGACATAAAATAGAGCCTTGTCGGCGGTGACGCCGGCACGAAGTCGGGCCGTAGTGAGATTGTTCAGATTGGTCTGGAAGCTGGTGACCGTTTCCTGGCCAACGAAGGCCGGCGGGCTAAAGGGAGTGCCAGGGTCAATGGCACGGAACTCCGCCGATCCATCAGCATTTGCCCAAGCCACGTCACCTGCGATGCCGAGGACAAAACGGCCGAATTGCTGGTCATAGCCAGCCCCAATGCCAAACAATGCGCCGCCTGAGCTGCCCGAGACGCTTCCTGGCAAGGCGCCGTTCGCGACATCGGCTTCAAGAAGAGCGCCTTCTACGCTGTCCAGCTCCGATGAAGCATTGCTGCTGAGATAGCCACCGAAGATGCCGACATGGAAGCCCGACCAGTTATAGCTCTGTACCTCTGCGATCGCGGACGGGGAAGCATCTGGCGCAAGGATCAGCGGATCAGCAGCAACGCTCCCAACGCCAAGCAACAAGGAAGCAGTCAAGGCAAGACCAGCTATTTTCATGTTTTCCATCCTTGCTGCTCGGGTTAAGTACCTTGATTAGTAAGGATAAGCCTGCGCTGCAAGCCAATTTGTTCCCCATGTGGGCCTAGCTCTCCTCATTAGGTACAACCAAGCTATGGGGGTTCACGTTCGCTTAGGCTTCTCCCATAAGACCATGATAACCAATCCGCTAAATGTGAGCAGCACACAGGGAACTCGACTTTGTTTTTTAAGGCAAAATTTAGGCCGTGATCTTCATTATGCGCCGCGACGCCCAAGAAGAAGTGGCCAAATACTTCAAGTAAACAGGGGTTCGTTTTGACAAATACAGTGAAAAGCCTGCCGCCTGCCGCTCTTAAGGGCAGCATGCGGGACTTCCGCATCATTGATGGCAATAACATCATCTCTCGAGTCGAGAAGTTCTTTGCCTGGCAGGACACGCGGCGTGGCAGCGGCCTTTGGCCATTTTCTCGCGCCACAGAGGGCGGCCCCGGTGCGGTGTGTTCGGCCCGGGATGATCGCGGCATTGCCATGCGCGGCGTGAACTTTGCGTCGCAGGACTATTTGAGCCTGTCTTCCCACCCCTCCATTATCGAAACTGCCAAACGGGTTATTGACGAGACGGGTGTCCATAGCGCCGGCTCGCCCGCGCTGGTGGGTAACACCAGTCACTCCGTGGCGCTTGAGCGCAAGATCGCAGACTTCCTGGGCATGGAAGAGGTAACGCTTTTTCCCACTGGTTGGGCCGCAGGATTCGGCGTGATCAAGGGCCTGGTTCGCAGCGCCGATCACATCGTGATGGATAATCTTGCCCATGCCTGTCTTCAGGAAGGGGCAGCGGCTGCCACCAAGAATTTGTACCGCTTCCGCCACCTCGACCTGGAGCATTGCCGCCACTGGCTGCACACCATTCGCGCCGAAGACACGACCAACGCCATCATGGTAGTGACCGAGGGTCTGTTTTCGATGGACTCCGACACGCCCGATATCGGTGCCATGCAGGATCTATGCCACGAATATAACGCAACGCTGGTTGTTGACGTGGCCCATGATCTGGGTGCCCTAGGTCCAAACGGACGCGGTCACATCGGCGCGCAGGACATGATCGGCAAGGTCGATCTCGTCATGGGCAGCTTCTCCAAAACCTTTGGGTCCAATGGTGGCTTTGTGGCGAGCAAGACGCGCGCCGTAAAAGAATATCTCAAATTCTACAGTGCTCCGCAGACATTCTCGAACGCGCTGTCGCCGGTTCAGGCTGCAATCGTGCTGCGGGCATTCGAGATCGTTGACTCGGCCGAAGGGGAAGCACTGCGCGGCGCCCTGATGCGCAATGTGCTTGACCTCCGGCAGAAGCTCGTCGATGCCGGGCTAGAAGTCTATGGAGAGCCCTCGGCTATCGTGGCGGTAAAGATGGGTTCGGAAGGTCTCGCGCGTGTTGTCAGCCGGCAGATTGCCGAGACCGGGCTGTTGGCCAATCTGGTTGAATTCCCCGCAGTGGGGAAGGGGGCGGCACGCTTCCGGCTGCAGGTCATGGCCGGGCATTCGAGGCAGAACATCGATGATGCGGTTCGCATTCTGCGCCAGGCTTACGACGAAGCCAACGTGCTGCTCGAGGCGGAAAACGCCCAACCGCTCGATGTTGTCGCGTAATTCCTTCAGCAAATTCCCAGTCTGCGGATGGACCCCCAGGCCCGTCCGCACTTACGCGCAATCCCGCCATCATACAAATTGCGAGGCAGCGCCTTGATTGACAATATTCCCTCCGCTCCTGCGCCCAAGCTATTGGTGGTCGATGACATCGCCGACAACCGAGAAATATTGCGCCGCCGCTTTACGCGCCGGGGCTATGACGTCACTGAGGCGGAGAACGGCCCGCAGGCGCTCGATCTGATCGCCAACAATATCTACGATATCGTGCTGCTCGACGTTGTGATGCCAGGCATGGACGGTCTGGCGGTATTGCGAGAAATACGCACCACCTGGTCACAGGCTATGCTGCCCGTGATCATGGTGACGGCAAAAACAGAAGTGCAGGATATTGTCACGGCGCTGCAGCTTGGCGCCAATGACTACATCACCAAGCCAGTCGAATTTTCCATTGCCCTGGCGCGGGTGGAAGCCCATGTCGCCCGCCGCAGGGCTGAAGTTGCCTTGCAGAACCGGATCGGTGAACTCACACGGCTCAACGAGCGGCTCGAACACGAAATCACCGAACGCCAGCAATCGCAGGCGCGCATTCACCAGATGACCTATCGGGATAGCCTCACTGGTCATGGCAATCGCGCAATGCTCAAGGAAGGCCTGATCCAGGCGCTCAAGGAGCAGAAAACATCCACCAGTCTTGCCGTTCTGCATCTCAATATCGACAAGTTCAGGGCCATCAACGACGCTTTGGGCCACGCAGCCGGCGATGCCCTGATCAAGGCCGTAGGGCAGCGTCTTGAGGGTATTGCCGCGCAGACCGGGATTGTAGCGCGCCTCGGTGCCGATGAGTTTGCGATTGTCCTTAAGGACGTCCGTGATGAGGAAGCTGCTGCCCGCTTCGTCGAGGACCTTCTGGGCAGATTGGCCGAGCCCTATAGGCTGGACGGCCAGCAACATGTTCTGAGCTGCAGCGCTGGAATAGCACTGGCGCCCCGGGACGGTCTGACAGCTGAAAGGCTGCTTACCAGCGCCAGCCTCGCCCTTGCGGCCACAAGGGTGGGCAAGCGCGGGTCTTATGTGTTCTTTGATCCCGCGATGAACGCGCGCGCTCAAGAGCGGCAAACCATGGAAACCGAGTTGCGGCAGGCTCTGGAGCGGGACCAGATGGCGATGCATTACCAGCCCCTTTATGATCTGGCCGATGAGAGCGTCGCCGGGTTCGAGGCGCTTATGCGCTGGGAGCATCCAATTGGTGGCATGGTTTCCCCCGCCGAGTTCATCCCCCTGGCGGAGGAGACCGGTATCATCGGAAGTCTTGGTTTATGGGCCTTGCGCCGCGCCTGCGAGGATGCTCTCGAGTGGCCCCGCAAAATCACGGTTGCCGTCAACATCTCGGCTGTACAGTTTCGCGATCCCAATCTGGCCAGAAAAATTCGGGCAACGCTTGGGTCTACTGGATTTGACCCTGCCCGGCTGGAACTGGAGATTACCGAGACCGCGCTGCTGGAGGAGGGGGATCTTCCTGCCCGCACCCTTCACGATTTGCGCACGCTAGGCGTGAAGGTCAGCCTCGATGATTTTGGCACCGGCTACTCAAGCCTGAGCTATTTGCGGAGCTTTCCCTTCGACAAGATCAAGATCGATCGCTCCTTTATCAAGGACCTGCCCAATGACGCGGTCAGCGTGGCCATTGTGCGCGCGGTGACATCGCTTGCAGGAGCGCTGGGCGCAAAGGTCACAGCCGAAGGCGTTGAAACCAAGGAGCAGCTAGAGCTATTGCGTCGGGAGGGCTGCGACCAGATTCAGGGCTATTTGATCAGCCGCGCCTTACCGGCTTCAGAGCTTGGCTCATTAATGATGAGGCACTAACTCCCGCGTTGCCCAGCGGGAGACAGCAGCAATCTATTGGTCCATCAAGCCCGTGGGGAATCCATCCATGCTGGTCTGGTTCTTTTGGCGCCAATAGTCTTCGATGCCATCAACGCCCTTGGCTCGTGCCCAGGCATCCATCTGAGGCCGCTCGTCCTGGTATTCGAAAAGTGGCACGCCATAGCCGCACGAGGTCTGCACCAGATCGAAATCAAGCATCACCATCTGGCGGGCGCCCAGCGGAGCTTGTCCGCCATAGTGTTGGGCAAGCAAGGCGGCGAACTCTGTGCTTTTGCGATGGATCACCCGTCCATGGCCGTAGAGCCGCATGATCAATGGCGGGCCGGCCAGAGCGCAGAACATGATGGTCAGGCGCGGATTGATCGCGAGGTGGGCGGCAGTTTCGTTGCCGCTGCCGGTTCGATCAAGATAGAGGACCGTATTGTCATCCAGAACACGGAACATGTCCGTACTGCGCGGCGACATGTTCACCCGGCCATTCGGCGCTGCCGTGGCGGTGAAGAACATGTGCTGTTCTGCGATGAATCGATGATGGTGGGATTCAAGACGGGGAAATTGTTTCGCCATTGCCGGTAGATGCCCTTGCTGGTCGCAGTACCGCCAGCCCTAGTGCGATCCCGAGCGCCAAACAAGCTTGGCTGCTCTAGCCGCGCGAAATCGCCAGAGAGCTGACCTTCCCTTTCGTTCCGGTCACAGATCGCTTTGGTTTACCGGGGAGTAATTCTCTGCCCGCATGGTGCGCACAAATTAAAAGGGCTTTTGACCATGTTGAACAGCACCATTCGCATTATCACCTTGTTGGCAGCGGTTGCGTTCCTGGCTGGTTGCCAGCTCTGGGGTGACAATCGCGCCAACGTACCGCTTCCGGCGGCGCTGGTGGAGCGCATGGCTGCCATAGGGACATCGCCGGCCGAGCCCATGATGATCCGGGTCTATAAAGAATCGTCCGAGCTCGAGGTCTGGAAACGGAGCCGGTCAGGCCAATTTGCCCTCCTTAAGACCTATCCGATCTGCAAATGGTCGGGAACGCTTGGCCCTAAAATCCGGGAAGGGGATCTTCAGTCGCCCGAGGGTTTCTATGACGTGACGCCTGCGCTGCTGAACCCAAAATCATCCTACCATTTGGCGTTTAATGTCGGTTTCCCAAACAAGTTTGACCAGGCGCTGGCCCGCACCGGCAGCTATCTGATGATCCATGGGGACTGCAAATCGGTGGGTTGCTATGCGATGACCGACGAGGGGATCAAGGAGATCTATGCGCTTGCGCGGGAGGCCTTCCGAGGTGGCAGCGCGGCATTCCAGCTTCAGCTGCTGCCTTTCCGGATGACTGAAGATAATTTCGCGCGGCACGCCACAAGCCCGCATGTAGGGTTCTGGCGGAACCTCAAAACGGGTGTGGATGCGTTTGACCAAACAAGGCAGCCTCCGGTCTGGGATGTCTGCGAACAGCGCTATGTGTTCAACCAGAACGATCCGAGGAAAGCGCCCCTGGACCCCAACGGCCCTTGTCCAACTGGTTCGTTCTCGACCATGGCTGCGATCTAGCTGCTGCGCTGCAGGGAGATCGTCGTGCCCGTCTATGCAACCACCGCCTTTGTTTATGCTGGGGCAGCCTTGGCCGAGATTGCAGGATGTTTTGCATTCTGGGCCTGGCTGCGCCAGGGACATTCGCCCGTGTGGCTCTTCCCCGGCGCTGCGTCGCTTGTGGCGTTTGCATATTTGCTGACCCTGGCGCCAGCCGAGAATGCCGGACGAGCCTACGCTGCTTATGGCGGCATCTATATCATGGCTTCTCTGCTTTGGCTGTGGTTGGCCGAAGGGCGGGTTCCCGACAGGTGGGATCTTGCCGGCGGCGTGCTGGCACTCTTGGGGGCAAGCGTTATCCTATGGGCTCCACGCGCTAGTTAGTGGTGGGCATGGTCATGCCCGTGACTGCTCAGGGCTCCCCTATCCTCCCCGCTGCGGTACTCACCCCAAGCCTGGTGCAGGATCTGGAAGGAGGAAGAGAGAAAGAGTGCGGCCATGATCGCGGCCACGATGAGATCGGGCCAGGCACTCTTTGTGAACCACACTGCTACTGCCGCACCCATGACAATGACATTGCCGATCGCATCATTGCGCGAGCATAGCCAGACGGAGCGGACGTTGGCGTCTCCGTCCTTGTAGCGCATAAGAAGAAGAACGCTGCCCAAATTTGCCCCAAGCGCCAGAAGGCCGATAAGGCCCATAACTTCGGCGCTGGGCGTGCCCAGCACAAGCACCTGATAGGCCGTGGAACCGAATACCCATAGACCCATCAACAAGAGCGAGAGCCCCTTCAACAGGGCAGCCGTGGAGCGCACGCGCAAGCTGGCGCCAATCACGGCGAGGCTGAGGCCATAGGTAAGCGTATCGCCCAAGAAATCGAGCGCGTCCGCCTGGAGGGCCTGCGAACCCGCGAGCTGTCCTGCTGCCATTTCAATGATGAACATCACGGCGTTGATGGCAATCACGATCCAGAGCACGCGCTTATAGCCTGGTGCCATCCCGTCAAAGGGCGCATTGCTGCTGCAGCCGCAACCGCCATGAACCACGGTGCACGCCCTTGCCTCTGCTGTCTTGTCCATATTGCTTCCTTTGCAATGCCTCAGGATCACTCCTACATCCTCTAGTGACTAGAGGATCAAGAGGAAACTTCCCATGGCTGTTCCCATAGGCATGGCGTCCGATCGGACCGGGATCAAGGTCCCGACCATCCGATATTACGAGCAAATAGGATTGCTACTTTCACCGCCGCGAACAGGAAGCAATCGCCGCCTTTATGGCGATGCTGAAATCCGGCGTCTTAACTTCATCCGGCACGCGCGCGAGCTGGGCTTCGAGGTCGAGGACATACGCGAGCTTCTTGCGATGGCCGCCGAGCCACAAGCTTCCTGCCACAAGGCGGACAGCATTGCCCGAAGCCATCTTGCCGAGATCAACCGCCGGATCGCGGCCTTGGAGGCGCTCAAGGGCGAGCTGACGCGCATGATCGATGAATGCGGCCATGGGCGTATTTGTGAATGCAGGATCATCGAGGCGCTGGCGGATCATGGCTTATGCGAAAGCGAGCATGCCAGAATTTAGGAGCTGGCTTGCTCGGGCATTGGTCCGGCCAACTTCGCGCTGGGTAGAGCGCTGTGGAGGCGCGCATGATTTTTTACCCGGCTACGAGCGGGCGTCGAATGATTGATCGATGCTGGCTGAGCAACATCGATCGATCTATTTGTTATTCTAGCTCACGAAAGCTTTTATTGCGCAGACGGGTCATAGGTCTGGGGCGGCTGGGAGGTATCGGAAAGCTCCGAGAGATCCACGCCGACCTCGCTAAGGGACGCTTCAGCTTCCTCGCGGTCCTCGCTCGAGAGTTCAGGCTCGCGCGCCAGGATCCAGCCTGTGTTACCATCAGGCGAATAAACAGCGGCCCAGGGATATTGCCCGTCTTCCTCTTCGCCTACGGCGGCGACGACGTAGTTGACTCCTGGAGCACCGCTGTCTTCGCCAAATTCAACCGAGAAGGTGTTGAAGTTGCCGTTGACGACTTCGGCCGTGCCGACAACACCCTGCTCGTCGCCGGAGGTGCGGTCGCAGCGGTTGATGACCTCCATGGTGGCATCATCCACCAGATTGTAGGTCGCGGTTACGCCGCCATCGCAGTCTTGCTGATAAGGCGTGGGCGTGCGGGCAATTTCGTACCAGAGCCCAGTATAGGACTGTGGATTGATCTCCAATGCGGTGGTGGTGCCTGCTTCCTGTGCGAAGGTCGGTGCGGTTACGAGCAGGGCGGTGCCCATAGCTATGGCGAAGCGCATCTTGTTCTCCTTTTCCTGGTATCAGCGGTGAACATTGCGCATGCGCCAGGGTTCCCGTTTGCCTCAGGTGAAGTACAACCCGACCCTTTTAGGTGTGTCAGACCGTTGGGCTCCAGCCGAGCGCTATACGCAAAATCAGCTAGCCGCAGCGGGCTAAAACCTTGCCAATAGCGGCAGACGAGTTCTTGGCGCCGAAAGTCTGGCGATCCAGGAATTCGAGTTGACCGTCGCGCTTCGTGCGGGCGAAGGCCAAATGGATCTTGTCACCAGCTTCTTGGGCCAGGCGTGCCCATTGGCGGGCCACGGGACCACGAACCAGGACGGAACTGCCATCGCTGTGGATCAGGGGAAAATCCTGAGCGAAGTTGGTGTCGTTGGCGACAGACACTTTGTTGCCTTTGGCATTGAGGGCAAGGCTCATGGTGCTTGCCGAGGCTACCTCGCTGTCGGGCTTTCGCACCCAAAAGGCCATGGCGAGATCACCGCCCCGGCAGGCAAACTGAAATTGTGCGCCCTCATTGTCGAAATAGGCAATAGGGGTGCTGCCGCTCTCAAACTGCCATTCAGCAGCACATGCCGGAGCCGCAAGCAGCAAGAGGCAAGCGGATAAAGACTTGAGCATGGATGTGTCCGGGGCCAGAAGGTGAAAAGCGCGTAAGCAGTACAGGATCGCGCCCTCAGATATTGGACGGCTTTGGTAAACTCCGTACTAACGTGACCGTGCAGCCGGTTGCCCGGAACTTGCGACAGGGGTGGTCGTTCAAATGCCACCATCAAGGAGGTTTACATGAACAAGATTGTTACCCTAGCCGCAGCTCTGCTGATGACCAGCACCGCCTTTGCGCAGAATGCGCCAGCGAACTGGATCGAGATCGATGACGATGCCGTACAGGTTCCCGGGCTCAACGTAAGTGTTGACGAGCTCGAAGACATGGATGTCTTCACCGAGCGTGGTGAGAGCATTGGCGAAGTGGATGAAGTTCTTGGCACCGAAGCTGGAGTCGTTTCAGCAGTCGCAATCGAAATCGATGAAGGTTTGTTCGACGACAAAACGATCATTTTGGAGATCAGCGAATTGAGCGTGGCTGAGGGGCGCCTGATTACTCAGCTTACTCAGGAGCAGATCGAAGCCATGCCCGACTACAACGACTAAAAGCGCACAAGCTTTGGCCAGCAGGAATATTCTGCTGGCCTTTCACTGCGCGTGCGACACATAGCTGGCATGCAGCCGATCCGGTGGATCTTTGATCTTGCGCAACAAAGCGCGCTCTTGCCCGGGTTATGGATGCCTCAAGTTCTGGAGGCTGACATGAGCAAGACAAATATGACACGCACGGACGAGGCGATCGCGGACCGGGTCATGGTGTCGCTGTGGGAGGATCCGTTTCTGGACCCCACCGGCATGCAGGTGAGCGTAGCCGATGGTGTCGTGACCTTGACGGGCAATAATCTGGACCCCGAACAAGTGCTTCGCGCGACCTCGCTCCTGGCCGATTTGATCTGTGTGCGGGATGTGGTTGATGGGACAAGCGTGCGCTTTTCCCAGGCTGCCTGAGCCACAGTCGGCACTACCAAACCGGGGGGTCATGATCCTTCGCTGCAGTAAGCGATTGGTGATGAGCGGCTTCCCATGGCTCCCGAGCGCACACGCCTTGGGAGCTTCTTGTCTCAAGCGCAGGGAAAAGCTGGCGCTTGCACAAACCTTCTAGTCCGATCCTGACAGCCTGACGTACAATGTTGCGGCCTGGAGGGATCAACAACGTGACTGATCGGCCGCGCTATGCAATCGGCAGGAGCTTTCCGTCTTATGCGTATTTGCCAGGACGCTATCCTCATCCGGTGCGGGATCCAGCAGGGCACAGCCACGGGCTCCCGGCACCATTAATCCATGGGAGCCCTATGCTGGGCTCACACGAGTTTCTCTGGGGAACCGACCTTTTCAATCACGGCTATTACTGGGAAGCGCACGAAGCCTGGGAGGGGCTGTGGCAGATGGCCTTGGGAGATGAAAAACTGTTCTTCAAAGGCTTGATCCTGCTCTCTGCCTCCGGGGTGAAGGTGCGGGAAGGCAAGAGAGGGCCTGCACTTCGTCACGCCACGCGTGCGGCCGAGATGTTCCTGCTCATACCTCCGCAAGTGCAACTGGAACTGGCTGGAGTGATAGGAAGGACGCCCTCTAGCGTGGCGATGGCAAGCATCGCAGCCATCAAAACCGCGCCTATGAGCGTGGCGCACAGCGTGATCCCTGACGCGGTCTTCCCTTATGTATTGGGAGACGCCGAGCGAAATGACGCCTAAGGCTAAGGAGTGATTTCTATCTGGCTCTTGAGCTTGGCCAATTCAAAGTCGCTGACCCGCACTTCCACTTCGACAGACCAAATGCCAGGAAGAGGTATGGTTAGCTGGTTTACCTGCCAGACACCTGCGTCGTTCAACTCCGCGGTACGGACAATTGGCGCCATCTGTTCGCCCACTGGCTTGAGCGACACCTTGACCCCTCTTGGGGTGAGTGTTTCGCCACCATGTTTTCCCAGAGCGATCTCGACGTTGGTGGACCCGACCCGTGGCGAGGAAAAACTCAGCGATGCATGCAGCTCTTCTTGCGAGATCGGAATCATGATCGATGTTGCTGGCTGAGTTATCAGGGCGCGTGGCGGCGGCGTGAAGCGCCAGGTTGAGACCAGGCCCAGCACAGCGAGTATGATGAGGATTTCAGCGATGATGCCGCGGCGCATGTGCCGCAAAGCGCGCACATCCCCCGCCGCTGCCGGCGCCGTCAAAACCCAGCGGTTCCAACTGGCAATGGCAAAGAGAACCACAAGCAGGACAAGCTTTGCCGCCAGAACCTGCCCGTAGGGTGACAGCCAATTGCTGCCCGGCGGTCCCAGCTGAATTGCAGCCAAAATGGCGCCCGAAAGCACAAGCGGGACGATGGCGAAAGGGATGGCGCGGGAGAACTTGATCAGCGGTGGCGTTGCGGAGCGCCTATCTTGCCGGAGCAGCAGCACAAGGGGGAACAAGGCGCCTACCCACCAGGCGATTGTCGTTATGTGCAGGAACAGGGCAGTTTTGGTAAGCCATTGCGGCTGGGCAGCACTCGCGTGCCCGCTGGACAAGATGGCAATGCCAGTCAACAGCAGCGCCACAGCGGCCGAAACGCGAACCCATGTTGGCGACTTGGCGTACAAGGTTCCGAATCCAAACAGCAATGCGCCGACGGCGAGGAGAACAGTGGTGCCGTACGGGCTGTTTATTCCCAGCAGCCAGGTTCGGGGTTGGGGAAGTGCGAAGAAATCTGCGCCGGCCAGGTCCAGGCCCTGAAGGCCAACAACAAGAGGCGCAGCGACGAGGCCGGCAATAATTGTCCATTTGCAGCTAGTACCTGCAAGTGGCGGCAGTTCAGGCGCAAGCAAACGAAAGACAGCTCCGCCGACTCCGAAGAACAAGCCGATAAACATCGCCAACCGCGTTACCCATAGCGCGCTGGCAACAGCCGAGCCAGTCGGTGAAGCAACGAAGTTTTGAGCAGCGCTGGCTGTGCCTACAACGAAAAAGCTCGTTCCACTGATGGGATGCCCATCCTCGGAAACTGCCCTCCAGCTCAGCGCATAGCTTCCCTCACCCAGTTCTGGGGGCAAGCTGATTGATATGGTGGTGCCAGAGGCCGAAGATTGCTCCAGATCGCTCAGTTCTCCCCCTGGGCGCACAAGGGACGCCGCAATAAGCGACACTGGTTCGTTGAACGAGAGAGCCACTGTGTCTGGTGCGCTCTCGAGAACCGCTCCATCCGCCGGCAGCGTTGCTGTCAAGGTGGCGTGTGCGTGTGCGCCCTGACACAAGGCGAGGCAAACCAGCAGTCCCGCTGCCAGCATAATGGCGAGCGGGACAAGGAAGCGGCTCAGAGAAAAGACGCAAGGGTATTCCCTCGCGTCGAAGGTCGATGAACTCAATGGGCGTGCCCTGCAGCAGGAGTAAGCGTGAGCGAGGGTGCAGGGAACTCAGAATCATGGTCGCCAGACTGGTCGATCCAGGCGTCTTCCGTTGTGCCGCAAGTCTGGATCACGGGGAAGAACAGGGTGCTTCCTTCTTCAAGTTCACCGCCCAGGGTGCCACGGAAGGTAAACTCATCAAAGAAATCGTTGGGCAGGTTGCCGCCGGTCCAGGTGATTTCCTTAACGCCCTCGGTTAGCTCAGTGCCGTGATTCATGAAGGGGGTTTCATAAGGACCCGTCTGGGTTTCGATCGTCCAGCCGGCCTTGGGCATCGGCTTGACGTTGTACAGCCCTTCCGGAACCTGGACCCGAACGGCGGTAGTTGCCTCATTGCCGCAGCCGTGACCCACAACAAGCACTGCACGGTAGGAGGCCCCGACTGGTGCCTCTTTTGTCTGCAGCGTGATGTGAGCGAATGCGGGGGCGCACATTGCCAGTAATGCAGCGGTACCGGTGACCAGCGTAAGTGCAATCCTCATTTTCTTCTTCTCCTTATGGCGTGGAACATATCCGCAGCCTTAGTTACGTTGTTCCGGAATTTCGATGGTGAAAGGCACGGTGAGAACCTCTTCACCGCCGATGAATTCGATCCAAAGAGCATAGGTGCCCGGTGCCGGTGGCGTCACATGGATGCTCATTTCAGGGGAGATTGCTGTCGCAATTGTTCCATGGTCGCCGTGGCCTGAATGGCTCCTCGATGTTTGCGCCGGCGGGTGATCCGCAGCACCGTGACCATGTGCACCATGGCTCGTGGCTGGCGTAGTGGCGCTTTGCGAATGACCGGCGTGGCCATGGCCGCCAGAGCTGTGATGCCCGTCGTGCCCTTGCATCGCGGTTTCGGAGCCATGCTGCTCGGCACCATCGCTCATGGCGTGCGCATGCACATAGGCTAGGTCCTCAGCCCGCACGAGCACGGCATGGGCAGCGACGCCCAGATAGGGCGCTAGATCTTGGGCAGGCTTGCCGTTCTTTTCAACCGAGAGGGTCATGAGGCTTTCGGCGCCTGCGCGCAGCTGCGATGGATCCAGGGTGACGGTGTATTCACCGTCCCCAGATGAAATTGGACCGCTTGAAGCGGAGGGGGCGGGAAGCCTCGGTGTTTCTTTGCTCCCAGCTCCAATTGAAGCGTCAAAGCGCAGAACCTGCTGGCCCATACCCGAGGGAACGGCGTCGGTATAGATGTGGTAAAGCCCAGGCTTGGGGAAGTCGAGTTCGGCCGCAAAAACGCCTTCGTCATTGGCTTCTTCCACGTGCCGGTGGACCAGGGTAGTCAGTTCTGCGTCGACAGCTAGGATGTGCAATTCCTGAGTAAGCTCGACGTCGAACTTGGAGACTTGCTTGTTGGTTGCAAGGTCTGTGTAAACCAGCTCCACTGCGCGGCTGAGTGGCCCAGTCTCCTCCAGAACCATGTCGCCAGAAACTTTCTGGCTGACATCAGGCAGCGCAAAAACACCTTCGACTTGCATTTCCTGCGCTACGCTGAATGGCCAGGTCGCTCCCACGAGCAGGGCAGTTGCGCCGCCGGCGAGCAGCGTCCGCTTCAGAAGTTTCAAGGTCATTTGGGTCTCCGCTGGCATCATAGAAAAAGGTGACCTGCTGGCATGGTGCCAGCAGGTCGATCAGGCTTGGCTTAGTGGCCCGACATGGACGCGTCCGGTGGCTCACCGATAGGGCCAAAGATGTCGGGTTGTTCCTCGCCTTCCACGATCAGGTAGCCGGCCAGCCCGCGTTCAGCCCGCGAGAGGGCATGGTCCACAAGAACGTACTGTCCCGGTACTTCGCACTTGAACTCGACGATGG
>NZ_PYWB01000013.1 GCF_003056345.1 Devosia submarina
TAACCCCGGTCGGTGATCTGACGCACCGCGTCCCGCTTGAACTCGTCGGTGAAATTGGCTTTGCCCATAAAGGCCTCCTTGCCTCAAAATTAGGGAAGAAGGCGTCTACAAATCTAGGGGCTATTCATTCATCAGCGATATGGGAAATCCAGATGCAGCTGCAATCGTCGCAGCTGTTATTGGTCTTTCGCAGAGCCTCGGCATTCAGGTAGTTGCTGAAGGTGTTGAGACACTCGAGCAATGGAACATTCTCCAGCATAAAAAGTGTGATGTTGCTCAGGGATACTTCATTGCCAAGGCCATGAACAATGCGCGGGTACCAGACTTTATACGAAGCTGGTCGCTTGATCGGATTAGCTCTATGACCCTTCAATCAGGCCGGCAGCTGGCTTCTTGAACTATCAGCAAAGCATTTTTTTAGCGCATGGACTTGTGGAACTGGATCTACATCAGCAGAAGCTGCATCAGCTCCGCTGACATCGAGAGTGAAATCACTGATATCGTTGACCAGTCTAGACTTAAGAACGCCGAACTGGAGGTTACTGGCGTCCTGGTCTTTGACGGAACGCACTTCGCTCAGCTCGTCGAGGGACCAGAGACGAACGTGCGAGCATTGCGTGCCGCAATCGAAAGCGATGCGCGGCATCAGGACATTAAGACCGTCCTCGACAGTGCTGCAACGGAGCGAAGGCTGCCCAACTGGTCACTTGCCTATTCCGGGAGGTCTTTGGTGATCTCGCGTGCAATCCGCCGAGCCATGCGCGACATCGAGCAGGGGCAACCCGACGCAGGAACCAGGCTAGGGTCTTTCCTGATTGACTTAGCCGTGTGATGTCGCCCCTAAGAGCAATTCAAACACCCGCCCTACTGAGGAAGAGGACCGCGTCGGTTTACTTCGACAACTCACCGTCGTCCGCTTCTTGCACGCCGTTCTATCGTCCCGTGTGGATTGGTGGTGGAACCTCGACGCTGCAATCCCGCGCTAGTCACCATAGAGTTCGCAAATATTTGGCTCCGCAATGTTGGGGCAATGGTGGGGTCGCAAGGTGAGGATGTTCAAAAGAAAGGAACATCCAAATGAAACACCTTCCCATCCTGCTTGCCGCCGCCGTTGCTCTTGTTCCGGCCGCTGCATTCGCCAATGAAAGTGATCGTGATCAAACCATCAACGGTCGCTCGCACCAGACCATCATCTCCATCCTGCAGCAAAATGGCATCGATGCTGAGCGGGTAGAAGAATGGGGTGGTGCCATTCGTGTCGACACGCACAAGGCCGATGGCTCCAGCGCCTTTATCCTGGTCGACAAGAACACTCTTCAGATCCGCCAGCCCGCGTCAGGTGTCGCCACCCAGTTCAGCGTTCGTCCAACCGGCTCGGGCTGGTCGGCACAGTCTTTCGGTTCGACGGAAAGCTTGGTTGAAGGAAACGACTAACCACAGGCAAAACACCGAAGCGCTTGCTGCTTCGGTGTTTGCCCGATGTGGAAAGTTCAAAAGCGTACCGGAAGTGCTGTACCGGGCTGGTTTTGACGGAACGATCGTCTACAAAAATCCATGGGCTTCGCAGCTGCTGCCGTTCGCTTTCAGCTACAACGAAAGGAACGTGATGCGCATCTTGCTGGTCGAAGATGAAATAGGGACCAACAGCGCCGCCTGTTGCTTAAGGCCGCAGGTCGCGTTGAGCAGACGAGCAACCTCGTCACGGCTCAACACAACTGGCACGTTACGGGGGCGGCCACCCGCATCAGCTTGCGCGCCTGGTCGGCCGGTCGAGCATATCGGCAAAGAAGAAGCGCAGCGCCGAGACTACGGTGTTCATGGTCGGCACCGGGACGTTGGCCTCGCTATGGGCCAGCTGGAACTGGCGCACATCTTCGGTGGTTGCGGTGTCCGGCGACCGCTCGAGGAACGATGCGAAACGCCCGACATCACGGATGTAGTTGCGCTGGGTCGCTGCCGAGAAGTGGCGCATGGTCATGTCGTCGATCAGCTTCTGGCGCAGCGGGCTGACAGGGCTGTTGGGAAGGACTGTGGTCATTGTCGGGCTCCTGGATTGAAGGAGCCAAAAGAGAACGCCCGAACCAGGCGATCCTCAATCAGGCGATGACTTCAGTCGCGTAGCCGCCATCTCACCACGCTCACCCTCCCGCGCAGCGGGTTAGTTCACCCACCCCCAACCAGCCTATTGGAAGCGGCCAGTCTACCAAGCACGGGACGATCAGAGTGGCCGTTCAACAGGAGCTACGCAAAGGCCGTTCTGAGCCAGGCAAGATGCCAAGCCCTAGGCGTATTGCACTTCAGAATGTTACGGCAGGTCGGTGATGTAGGCTTAAGCAAGCATGGTCTTGAACGCTTCATAGCTGCGCTTCGGATGGCGATCCAACGTTAAAGGATCCATTCCGACCAGCCCGAACTTGGGCGTGAAGCCTTCGGCCCACTCAAAGTTATCGATCAGGGTCCAAGCCACGTAACCGCGAAGATCAACACCTCGTCGCTGAGCTTCGATCATCGCCGCAAAATGCCGATCGAAGAAGCTGATCCGCTTGGCCTCGTCTGTCTCCGAGGCACCATTTTCGGTGACATAGATCGGCAGGCCTGGATAACGGTTGGACACGCGAACCAAAAACTCGGTCAGCGCTTCGGGGATGATCTCCCAACCGACATTCGTCTTTTCAAGCGGACCGCGCGCCTGGGTGAACGGGAAAACCGGCACCTTTGGATCGGCTGTATAGAGGAAGCGCGTATAATAGTTGATGCCGACCCAATCGAGCGGTTGGTTGAGCGTCGCCATATCGTCCCGCCAGTCCTTGGGCAGGTGCGGCTCCAGGATATTTGTGACCTTCTCCGGATAGCTGCCCTTGAGCACGCCATCGAGAAAGAACTGATTGAAGATGGCGTCGCCCAGCGCTGCCGCTTCGATGTCCTCGGGCTTGTCGCTGGCCGGATCACACTTCTCCATATTGACGACAATGCCGAGCTTGTCGTTGGTGCCGACTTCCCGCATGGCCTTGATGCCGAGGCCGTGGGCCAGCAGTACGTGGTGCATGGCGCGAGCGGTAGCGCGGACATCACGATAGCCAGGAGCATGTGCGCCCAGGAAGTGGCTGAGTACAGTGATACACCAGGGTTCGTTGAACGTTGCGATGCTCTCGAGGCGGCTGCCGAACTTTTCAGACGCCATGGCCGCGTAGTCTGCAAAGGCCAGGGCGGTGTCACGGTTCATCCAGCCGCCACGGTCCTGCAGGGCGCTGGGCAGGTCCCAGTGGTAGAGCGTCGCCAACGGCTTAATGTTGCGCTCGAGCATGCCGTCGATCAGCCGATCGTAGAACGCGAAGCCGTTGGAATTGAGTGCGCCAGTCCCTTCCGGGATCAGGCGCGACCAGGAGAAGGAAAAGCGATAAGCGTCGAAGCCGCCGTCGCGGATCAGGTCGAGATCTTCGGCCCAGCGATTGTAGTGGTCGCACGCAATGTTGCCATTGTCGAAATTGCGTGTGTTACCGGGCGTGTTCGCAAAACTGTCCCAGATGGACGAACCGCGACCATCGGTCTGGCCACCCTCGATCTGATGGGCAGCCATGGCTACGCCGAACATGAAATCAGGTCCGAAATCGGCTCGGGTGTGAGAAAACATGATGCGTCCTTTGACGTTGCCCCCTGCGCCTAATCCAGTTTGAAGTAGGCTCTGGCCCAATGAGGACCAGAGATGAAACGAGCCAGGTTCACCGAAGAGCAGATCATCGGTGTTTTGAAGGAGCACGAGGCCGGCATTCCCATCGCCGATCTGTGCCGCAAGCATGGCGTGAGCAGCGCCAGCATCTACAAGTGGAAAGCTAAGTTTGGCGGGATGGACGTCAGCGAGGCCAAAAGGCTGAAGGCCCTTGAGGACGAGAACACGCGCCTCAAGAAGCTGCTGGCCGACAGCATGCTCGACAATGCCGCCTTGAAGGATCTTCTGGGAAAAAAATGGTAGCGCCCGCCGCTGAGCGGGAGGCTGTCGCTCATCTCCAGACCAAGTATGGGATGAGCGAGCGGCGGGCGTGCCGAGTGCTGGGATGTTGCCGGATGACGATGCGCTACCAAGCCCTTCGCACCGATGATGTGGCGTTGCGCGAGCGGATGAAGGCTATCGCTCATGAGCGTCGCAGGTTCGGCTATCGAAGGCTGCACGTGTTGCTCCGCCGGGAAGGCTACGAGGTCAACCACAAGCGGCTTTTCCGCATCTATCGCGAGGAGAAGCTGACAGTGCGTCGCCGGGGTGGCCGTAAACGTGCCATGGGAACCAGATCGCCCATACTGATACCGATGGCGCCAAACGAGCGCGGGTCCCTCGACTTCGTCTCCGATCAGCTTACCGATGGTCGGCGCTTCCGGGTGCTGACCGTGGTTGATGACTGCACCCGCGAGTGCCTCGCCCTGGTGGTGGACACATCTCTGTCGGGGCTCAGGGTCGCCCGCGAACTAGAGACGCTCATCACCAGCCGTAGCCGGCCAAAGATGATCGTCAGCGATAATGGGACGGAGTTCACCTCCAACGCGATCCTGAGCTTTGCGGATCGCAACCACATCGACTGGCACTATATCGCGCCCGGCAAGCCTATGCAGAACGCCTTCATCGAAAGCTTCAATGGTCGGCTCAGGGACGAGCTCCTGAACGAAACGCTCTTCCCTTCGCTCTCCTATGCCAGGGCTGCGGTTGCAGGCTGGCGCACGGACTACAACCTCAACCGACCTCACTCGCGGATCGGCTGGATGACCCCAGACGAGTACGCAAACACCTTCAACCCGCGCCGGGACCTGCCGCTGCGCTCAATTGCGGGCTCCGCGGCAGCCCCCGTCGCTCACCCCGGCCAGTTCGGCCATGACAACCGCCAGAGTCTCCATCACGCTGGATAGAAGTTGGGGGCAACGTCAGTCCAAAGTGACCTTCCTGAAAGCGGACTTCCGCGTTGACGCTGAGCGTTCAACGTTTTGTCGCCTCAAACAATCTAGGCTTGGCGCCGTCTAACCCTGATCTACGCCAGGAAGTTATGGCCCTTGAACGGCTATCGCCATCGACGCTTGCACATGGTTTCCACACCAGTTTCTTAGCCAAAAGCTTTACCAGACTTCCCGGGTGGCAATGCCTAAACTTAAGTGCACACGTCAGATCAAACGCCTGCCGGTTTTGTGTCGGGGTGCTTCTGTCAGGTACGGAGGGTGCCACAATTTAGCACCCTCCGTCCTACTCGACAGTTCTGGGCATACCACGAGGCCCAGATGCGCATGGAGGCCTGCGCCTGCCAAGGGGACATAATCGGTCGCTGCGAGAACGTTCCAAGTTCAATCAACTCTAAGAAACGGCAGGTTCAGGGAGATCAGCACTACGGTCAGCAAGGAAGACTGCTTCCAATATGGCAAGGATCAAAATCGCGCCTACCATTGTCCCTGCAGTCAGGACCACTCGTTGCAAAACAACCTCCAAAGCATCTCTTCCGGTGGTTGTTGCAGATAGGACCATCACCAATGCTGTCGAACAAATGTTTTGATATCGAAGGGGACGCCATGCTCCTGTCGTCATTCTATCGATCAGGAAATAGGTCATGGCGGACAGCAGCAATATTTGAACTGGCAGCTCAGGAACGATGCTGTACATCACCATAATAAGGGCTGCGATTAGCCCCCCCACCATGGTTCCTCCCCCACGATCTATCACCTGATGCATGCGGGTATCTGTCGACGGCTGGGCGCAGACAAAAAACAGCATTAGGGGAACAATCATCATGTTCATGTCCCCGGTGGAGAAAACAAAGATCATCACTGGAACGTAGACGGCTACGCGGATGAGCAGAGCAGTCCATGGCTGATCGCTGACCAAGGGAGACGCTACTTCTTCATGCACCCGCGAAGTTTGCGGCGGGAATAGCACGTTGAGGCCTACAATTGACACTCCTAGAGCGATACCTCCCATCACCATGCTGTCTTTAATGGCCGCCAATGCGAAGTCACTTGTTAAAGCAGCCATGGCCATCATGAGAGGAAACACTGTCAGCATCATACCTGCCTTGGATCCTCGGAAAAGGGCGAGCGACATCCCCCCAACAGCCAGAAGAGAATTAAGAGCGATGAATACCATCGGTTCGTTAACTGTGACGGCTGCAGTCCAACTGAAGACAATCGCAATGATTGGCAGCATGACTGGAATGACAAAGGTTCGTGGCGTGAGCGCGCCACGTTGGTTGGACATGAAAATCATGCCGAACAACGCTGGGAGCATAGGCATTGTTATGCCCAGAGGTTCCGACAGGAGAAGGCAAACCGCGACCGCCAGGGATGTCCGCAGTGCCAGATAAGGGTCTTCGTTAGGATCGACCCGAGGTAACTCTTCCATGTCGCAGAGACCTAATTGAAACCAGCAAAAAAGCCGCTGATTGCGAGGAAAGCTTTGGACAATTCTGGGATAGGACCGTCTTCCGGAATGATTAGGACGCTGGCTTCGGAACCTAAGCGGACGTTTGCCGGGATCGCCGTGATGTCCTCGATGTTGATGCGGACTGGTATCTTCCTTGCAGGAGGAAACCATCGCGTATCGTTGGACGACTGAGAAAGCCCATTAACGGTTGTACGGCCACTGTTGATGCCCCACGCAACGCTCTCAACCGTCGCGGGGAACTGTTTGCCTGGCGCTGCCTCAAAGGTCACGATGGCCCGGTCTCCGGGTTGAACACTGATCAACTGGTTTTCACGAAAATCGGCTATAATCATTTGGGTCGCCGGATTTATGAATGTCATCGCAGGAGTACCAGCGCCAACATATTGCCCTTCTGTCAAAGAAAGGTTCGAAACGTACCCATCAGAAGGAGCGACGACCTGGGTGCTGGCCAAAGCGAACTCAGCCTTCTCAAGCGTGGCTCGAGCCGATCGCACACTGGGATTGTCGGAATCAGCAGCACCAGCTGCGAGAGTCAGTCTTTCGACCTCTGAACTGGCTGCATCCACGGTCAAGATAGCTGAACGCTGCGCTGCCTGTGCGACGCTGAGCTTTGCAGGCGCGACCAAGCCTCTATCGAAGAGTTGCTGAGCTCGATCCAAATCTTCATTGGCTGTTTCGAGCGCCAGTTCGGCCTGCTCAAGCCTTGCAGCTGCGGCTGGTATAGCTGCAAATCCTGAACCTACAGTATTGAGTACTTGTGCGAGCTGAGCCTCCGCGAGCTCAACATCCATCCGATATGTCGTATCGTCGATCGCAAACAACACATCACCGGCGGTAACTTGAGCGTTATCCTTGATACCCACTTCAACTACTGGACCGGACACACGGGCAGAGATTTGGGTCACGTCCGCAGTGACGGAGGCGCTGCCTGCATATGGAGCGTACCGATCGGACAATGGGTACCAAGCAAAGCAAGCGCCTACGCCGACCAATAGAAGGAAGCCAACCGCTCCGGCTTTTTTACGCTTGTTGTTTTGGCCAGGTCGCGAGGCCGACGAGGCGCTTTCAGGAACTGCTGATTGCTCCGCTAATGCCGAGGTTCGCGGCCGCTCTT
Source organism: Devosia submarina (assembly GCF_003056345.1). Classification (GTDB taxonomy): domain Bacteria; phylum Pseudomonadota; class Alphaproteobacteria; order Rhizobiales; family Devosiaceae; genus Devosia; species Devosia submarina. The sequence goes on from NZ_PYWB01000013.1 coordinate 7,524, forward strand.
GGCTGGAAGAGACAATTGCAAGCCGCGGCTGTGTTGCCTTTGCTGTGAGGTCGTCACCAATTGGTGCAACTGTGTCTGCACCGTCCGTTCCGTCGCTCTTGGCCATCGCTGCCTCCTGTACAATCTGTGCAGTCAACATATCCCTTGCGATATAGCTTTGCAACAAATATACTATGCGACATAGGTACCATGCATTCCAGGATCAATCCGATGAATTATCAATCGCAACCAGGGCTTGATGAACTGATGCGGGAACTGACACTCGAACTCAGCCAAGTTCAGCGCTGGGCTGCCGAGCAGATCGGCTTAAATCAGGCAGATCTGTTAGCCTTGGTGTTCGTGGCGAGGGCGGAAGGGGCGGTCACGCCGAAAGCACTTGCGGAGCATTTAGGACTTACGACCGGCGCGATTGCTATCCTGATTAACAGGCTTGAAGCTAAAGGATTTATAGTAAGATCGCCGCATCCGACAGATCGGCGTGGTGTACTTCTTTCGCTTGGAGATGTGGCACGTGAAAAAGAATTTAGCGATCTGCGTGCGAAGTTGTTTAGGCTCAACGCCGAAGTAATAGATGCGCTCTCTCCGGAAGAGGCCATCGTGGTGCGACGGTTTATAGAACAAGTAATCGTTAGCACCCGAGGAAGCTTACAGAAGTTTCGCTTGGAAGGCGCTGATATAGCCCCCGGTAAGAATTCTTCCATGCGAAATTAACTTAAGCTTGTTTGTTCCCACTCAGGTAGCAAGCTCTAGCGCGCAAAACGTCAGGATGGTTTTCGGCGGCCCATCGGCCTAGAGAGGCAATGGGCTTAAGAAGAGATTGCCCGAGGTCTGTTAGAGCGTAGTCAACTCGTGGTGGAATGCTGGGCGTAACTGTCCTGTTTAGGATCCCGTCCCTTTCAAGCTCGCGCAGCACTGCGGTGAGCGACTTCTGACTAATGTCGCCGACTTCTCGTTTGAGTTCAGAGAACCGCTTTGGACGTTCTTCTAACAAGGCAACGATGAGCACTGCCCATTTGCTGCCGACGATCGTGAGAACGTCTCGGGTGGCGGCGCAGTTTGGGTGTCCGTGGTCTAGGTGGATTGGTTTCATCGAGGATACCTCGGTAACTTGAAAGTGCCGTCTTGTGACGTTCGTGCATAGCGATGTAGGTCGATATAGTATCTCGTCGAAACCTTAGTTTCAACAAGATACCGCCCAACCATAACGGCGTCCTTCCTTGCCCTCGTAGGCAAGAGTTGGGCCTCTAGCACTGAAGAGAAACATGATGGCATTCCAGCTCAAAATCATAATTGGAAGCACTCGGCCTGGCCGGGTCGGCCCTGCAGTTGCTCACTGGGTAAAGCAGGTTGCAGATCAGCACGATGGCTTCGAGGTAGAGCTTGTTGACCTTGCCGACTTGGCTTTACCGCTTTTAGATGAGCCGGGTCATCCCATGATGCGCAAGTATGAACATGAGCATAGCAAGAAGTGGAGCCGCATAGTTTCCACGGCAGACGCCTTTGTGTTTGTAACCCCCGAATATGACTACTTCCCTCCGGCTTCCTTAGTAAACGCTATCCAGTACCTAGCTTTCGAGTGGTTCGAGAAGCCGGCCGCCGTTGTAAGTTACGGTGGGGTCTCCGGTGGCTTACGGTCTGCGCAAGTGCTGCGATCATTGCTTGGCAATTTGCATGTGGTCACCCTCACGCCGACTCTTCCCCTGCCATTTGTTCAACAAATGATCGACGATAAAGGCACTTTCACACCGACTGATGAAGCCGTTCAAGGTGCCAACGCCATGTTTAATCAGCTACAGCGATGGACGGGGGGTTTAAAGAACATGCGCGAGCATATTGTGGCATGAATGAAGGATTTCGGTGACGGAGCGATCCCTTAGGTTGAGCGGCGGGCCTGTGCCCGCCGCAGAGATATCATCGGGAGGCGATAGGAGCTTTTCGGCTTCGTCCCCAAACTACAAACAGAGCCAGCACCAGGAGGGCGACGTTTATCGGCAGGACCACGAACTCAGCGCGTGAAGCATGAAGAATAAGTGCCCCTACTTGCACGATCGAAAGTCCTACTGCTGCTGGCATCAGCTTTGGAAGAATACGCGTCAGCGTCGGTAGGATAAGGCGGATGGCATCGAGGATTTCCATCGGGCCGACAAAGCGGATGAACAGCTCAGGCATTGTGGCGATGTAGGTCAAGCCAGAGGCGACAAGCACATCGATGGGCTGAAGCAGCTTCATCGATCCAGCGCTGCCGTAAACCAGTGCCAAGGCAATCTGAGCGGCCCAAAGGCCGATAAAAGCCTATGGCTGAAGTAGTCCCCTACAAGCATAATGTGCAGTCCGCTTTCGTCGCCGCTGAATCGGAAGCGGACTGTCCGCAAACCACCCCGTGGACGCCATTTGCTTCATGGCATTGAAGGGCAGGGTAGGGTAGGGGCGACAATACTTGATCAGCTTTCGGCGACCGGCCACACATTGATGCTGTTGAACTTTGACCTGGTGGAAGGTGAGGCTCGACCGTCCCATTGTCCTCTTGAGAAGCTTCGACGTTTAACACGCGTTCGCCTTGGCAGGTGATCGATAGTCAGGCAAGCACGCAGGGCGCAAGCGAATTGAAGAACTCAAGCGCGAACGCTAGTTTGTTGGAGGCCATCCCAGTTGGGCGTCGTTCGGCCCACAACCTTGTGCCCTGGGGTCGTGCAGACGAGCCCAGCTGATCGCTAGACAATGAATGTGTCGTCTGCGATGTGCGCACCTGAGTCATTGCTGTTGCGATGGGCGCAGCTGGGACACAGGCGAAGTAGAGCGCCCTGCGCCTAGCCGGCTACCGGGTTCGCCGCGGTTGTTCAACTCCTCAAGGGGAGCAGAAAAGCGAGGCCACAGGTAGGAGTTGTGGTGGCGTACGCATATGGAGGCTCGCATCAAGTCCGACGCGATCTTAAGTCAAAAACATTGAAGCCCTTTAAGGCGGCCTTGTGCTTACATTTGAGGCTTTTTTCGTGCGCTGCTGATCTTATAGCAGATTTTTCGCCCTAAGATCGTTGGCACGCCCTTTGCAGCTGTAGCGGCGCAGCAATGGTCCACTCAAGGCCTGCTAGCACGAACTATGCACACCAAGCCTAAAAGGAAAAATCATGTTCCAGATAAACCCTGCGTTGTTGGCCGTTTCGGGCCTGCTGTTGACTTCAGCAGTGCCGGCGCTCGCACAGGGAGCCTCGGAGCCAGACCACGTGCTGCGCGCAACGCCTGATACTGTACACTGGGGTTACTTTTCGCCGGATCTTGAACCGGTGCTCACCATTCAGCCAGGCGATACGGTGAAGATCGAGACGGTGAATTCCGCTGGATTTCCCATGGAGGACCCAGCCGGCTTCGCCGAAAAGAACGGGCTACCGAACACTGACGCCGTGGCGGACCTCGTCAGCATTATCGAGAACGTTGAGAAGGAGGGCGTCCATATCCTCACTGGTCCGATTTACATCGAGGGAGCCGAACCAGGCGACATGATCGAGATGCGCGTGCACGATGTTGCGGCGCTAGCTCCATTCTATGGCGTCAACCTGACAACCACCACTGGCGGTGCATTACCCGGCATCGTTCCTGAGGGCGGCTGGTCCAAGGTCTTTTTGTTCGACATGGAACGGGAGATGATCCCCTTCAACGAGAGCATTGAAGTGCCAATGGCACCATTCATGGGGATCATGGGCCTTGCAGCTGCAGAGCGCGTTCCGAGCCCGCCTCCTGGGCGCCATGGTGGCAACATCGACCTCAAGGAGGTGACGGCAGGCACCACTCTCTTTTTGCCAGTTGCTGTTGAAGGTGCGCTGTTCTCAACGGGCGATGGCCATGCTGCCCAAGGCGACGGCGAATCCAACCTGACCGCCGTTGAGTCCCCGCTGGAGGTGACCGTGGAGTTTATCCTCCACAAGGACACGCCTATGAACTTTCCACTTCTTGAGACTGCAACCCACTTCATTCCCATGGGTTTGGATCCCGATCTGGATCTGGCAGCGGAATATGCGGTGCAGGAATCTATCGATTTCCTGTCTGCCCGCTTTGGCCTCGACACAATGGAAGCGTATTCGCTGACCAGCATTGGTGTGGATCTTGAGGTCAGCCAAATCGTTGACGGCACTAAAGGGGTGCACGCCATGATCCCCAAGAGCCTGTTCCTCGACCTTGAAGACGACTTCTGGGCACCCGCCGCCAAGTAGCAAGATGAAACGGGAGGCTCTGCATTTTCGATGCACCTCCAAGAAGCGAAGTCAGGGCGGATTCATGCTGCCCTGGCTGTCTGCCAGGCACTAGTTTGCCCTTGTTGAAGCGCGGATGGCCCGCAAACGAGCCATTTTTAATCGTCCTGGCTGGTCTCCCGATCGTTCTGGTCCAGCCATTCCTCTAGCGTCAGTGGCTGCGCCGTACTAGCGGCCTCCGTTCGGTTATTGCCGCGAAGATGAGACAGCATAGCCCGACAGGTCGCTTCGGCTTCATCTGCCGCCTCTTCTTCCCGCCGATGCGACGTGAGGCTCTGGAAATAAGCGAGCTTCTTTTCAAAGTGCTCGATCAGCTTGTCTTGCTTCGGATCAACGCTCGGAACGCGCATCAACACCAGAACTCAGGGCCATCAGGCCATCTGCGGGCAAGACCCTCGGAGATCAGTATGTCACCGACATCGGTCCCACCGATCCGGACGGTAGCGAGGGTGCGGCCATACCGATCAGTGCCGAAAGTATCGACAGTAAAGCTGTTCGAATTGAGCAGTTCGAGCAAGCGGGCGCTAGCCCGCTTCGCCAGAGCGACCTCCTGTGCTCCACCGCAGATGTCGTTGTAAGGTTCCGGCGTATCGTAGGCCTGCAACCGCAGGTTCGTGCCATCAAACCAGATGGTGTCGCCATCAACAACGCAGGTATGGCGTTGGCCTGAACCGCACATCCGAAATTGAGCACGCAGCTCCGATGCTACCAAGGCTTGAGTACCGCTCGGCAGCAAGGTGCCCGCAGCGACCCAGGCCAGAGTGCATACGCTCACCAATGCCGCCAGAGCGAGTGCTGGCGTGAGGAGATCTCTCGGCTGCTGGCGGGATCGATTTTGGCGGCGTTTGGGGTCAAAGCGAATGATTTTCATGACAGTAGAATACCAGTCGAGCGTTGCCGTTTGCTTTCGAAGATCGTCTCCAGTGCGAATGGTGGCGAAACAGCCTAGACATGCCAATCAGGTGAAGCTCAGCGTTGCTCCAAATTCGGCACCGAGCTAGGCTCGAAGAGTTGTTGTTGGAGAATGCTGCGGTGGGCTGGGCTGCGCTCGAGAACTGGGGAAAGGACGCTCACCGGATCGAGCCGCTGCATGGTGGATCTGTCAACGATGTTTGGAGCGTGCGCCTGGATGGTCAGATCGCCGTGGCGCGGCTCGGTACAAGAAGCGATGCTGATCTTGCATGGGAAACGGCACTCCTGCAGCACCTTGAGCACAATGGGCTGATAGTGCCGGTGCCAATCCCCACCACAGATGGTCGCCTGTTCGTGGATGGCTTGATGGTGATGAAATATATGGAGGGTAGCCCCCCGGAGACGGCTGAAGATTGGCGGCGCGTCGCCGAAACACTGCGGCAGGTGCACCAGTTAACACAAGGATGGCCGCAACGGCCAGGATGGCGCTCTTCCACCGACCTGCTACATGCCCAAACTGGAACCAAGATCAATCTTGCTGCGATGCCCGCAGAAGCGGTTGCTCGCTGCCGGGCGGCCTGGGCGCGGCTTGTGGGACGGCCAACCTGCGTTGTGCACGGCAACCCTGACAATCCCGGCAATGTTCGCGTGACCGCAAACAGTGTTGCCCTGATCGACTGGGATGAAGCACATGTTGACGTGGATCTGCTTGATCTGGTGCTGCCTCACAATACCGCAGATCTCGATGCTGATGAACATGACATTGCCGCACAGGCAGCGGCTGCATGGGAGGCAGCTGTATGCTGGAAAGATGAATATGCCGTCAGGCGTCTGGCCGAAGTGAGAGCCATCTAGATCAAGCACACTCTCCTGGCAGTGCAGACCCTGCAACAAGCAGGCTGAATCGCCGCATTGGAAAGCATCGTCCCTATGGGAGCTCGATCCTTTTCCACAGGTTCGCAGGCTCCTTCTGCTTGCCTTGACTCCGCAGCTGACTCGGTGAGAACAAAGAAGGAACATTGCTCGTGTAGGAGTCGGTTGTGGTTGAGACGAAGCATATGCCCGAGAAGCTGGTCGGGACTTATGCCGAGCTCGTTGCCGCCACAAACTTTTCCTTTTTGCGGGGCGCCAGCCACCCGTTCGAGATGGTGGCCCAGGCTGCAGGGCTTGGTCTATCCGGCATCGGCATTTGCGACCGGAACTCCTTGTCGGGCGTGGTGCGTGCCTTTTCGGCGTGGAAGGATTTGCGCAAAGACTATCCTGACTTCCGCCTGGTTGTCGGTGCTCGCATCGTCTTCTCGGACAGCACGCCGGACATTGTCGTCTATCCAAGCGATCGAGAGGCGTATGGCCGGCTCGCGGCGCTTCTGACCCTTGGCAATCGGCGGGCACTCAAAGGCGAGTGCCATCTCGAGCTACAGGATCTAATCGAGCACGCTTCCGGTCAGCTGATGATCGTTATGCCACGCGACGGTCAGGTTGAGCATGACGTCGCCATCGCTCAGCGGCTTGCGCATGGCAATCAAGGGCAGGTTTGGGTCGGAGCTGCTCAGTGCTTTGACGGTCATGATCGTGCCAGACTGGGCAGACTTGCTGCCGCCTGCGCCCATGCCAGGCTGCCCATGCTCGCGACTATGGATACGCTCTATCATGAGCCCGGTCGCAAGGTGATTCAGGATGTGCTGACCTGCATTCGGGAGCTGACGACTATCGAGAATGCCGGCTTTCTCCTCGCAGCAAACGGCGAGCGCTTCATTCGCCCGTCCCGGGACATGGCACGGCTCTATCGCGACTACCCCCAGGCTCTGGCAGAGACCAGGCGCGTCATCGAGCGCATCAGCTTCTCACTGGATCAGCTCCGCTACATCTATCCCGAAGAAACGGTCGGCAATGGCGAGACGGCGCAGCAGACGCTGGAGCGGCTTGCCTATGCCGGTGCAAAGGGGCGCTACCCCGAAGGTGTGCCTGAGCGCGTGCAAAAGGGTCTCCAGCATGAACTCGCCCTTATAGGTGAGATGTGCTATGCGCCATACTTCCTGACCGTCCAGGACATCGTGCGCTTCGCCCGGCAGGAGCGCGGCATCCTGTGTCAGGGCAGGGGGTCTGCCGCCAACTCTGCCGTGTGCTTTTGCCTTGGCATCACCGAAGTCGATCCCATGCTGATCGACCTCCTGTTCGAGCGGTTCGTCTCGACCGAACGTGACGAGCCACCAGACATCGACGTCGACTTTGAGCATGAGCGACGCGAAGAGGTGATGCAGTACATCTACCAGAAGTACGGGCGGCACCGGGCCGGGCTCACCGCCAACGTCATTACCTATCGGACCAAGGGCGCCCTGCGGGACGTTGGGAAGGTCTTCGGCCTGTCCGACGACACCATCTCGGCCATCTCCGGTCTGAACTGGGGCTGGGGCAAGATCGACTTCCCAACGGAGCGACTCAAGCAGATCGGCATCGATCCACGAGATCAAACCATCTCCATGGTTCTTCATATCGCCAGTGTTCTATACGGATTCCCACGCCACCTCGGCCAGCATGTCGGCGGGTTCGTCATCACCCGCGACCGGCTCGACCACCTCGTGCCGATCAGCAACGCCGCCATGGAAGACCGAACGGTCATTGAGTGGAATAAGGATGACCTTGATGAGCTCGGCATCCTCAAGGTCGATGTGCTGGCCCTTGGCATGCTTTCCTGCATTCGGCGGAGCTTCAATCTTCTGCGTCAGCACTACGGCTTGTCGTTGACCCTCGCCACGGTCCCGCAGGAAGACCCCCGCGTCTACAAGATGACGCATCGGGCAGACACGATCGGTGTGTTCCAGATTGAGAGCCGGGCGCAAATGTCCATGCTGCCCCGGCTAAAGCCATCAGAGTTCTATGACCTCATCATCGAGGTGGCGATCGTGCGGCCTGGTCCCATCCAGGGCAATATGGTGCACCCATACCTCAAGCGCCGTCAGGGTCTTGAACCCACCAGCTATCCATCGCCTGAACTCGAGCAGGTGCTTAAGAAAACCTATGGCGTGCCACTGTTCCAGGAGCAAGCCATGAAGATCGCCATTGTTGCGGCGGGCTTTACGCCAGGAGAGGCTGATCGCCTGAGGCGAGCCATGGCCACCTTCAAGCGCACGGGCGGGGTGGGCCTGTTCCGGGAGAAGTTCATCAACGGCATGCTCGAGCGAGGCTATGACAAAGAATTTGCCGAGAGGTGCTTTGGGCAGATCGAGGGCTTTGGCTCCTACGGCTTTCCCGAGAGCCACGCCGCCTCCTTTGCCCTGCTGGTCTACGTCTCGTGCTGGATCAAATGCCACTATCCCGATGTGTTTGCGGCGGCGCTGCTGAACTCCCAGCCCATGGGGTTCTATGCGCCCTCCCAGATTATCCGGGATGCCCAGGATCATGGCGTCGATGTGCGTCCCGTCGACATCAACCTCAGCGATCTCGAGAACGTCATGGAGCGAAGCAATGAGAGTGGGCTCAACATCGCGCCGCGGCACCGCGACATGGAGGAGGATATCTGGGGCAATCGCGGTGTTCGGCTGGGGTTCAATCTCGTTGCTGGTTTAAGGGCGGACCACGCCAACATCATCGTGGCCCGGCGGCAAGGTGGCTATGACAGCATCCGTGATCTGTGGCTGCGGACCCAGCTCTCGCCCAAGGTCATCGAGGTTCTTGCTGAAGCCGACGCCTTCCAGTCTCTTGGCCTGAGCCGGCGGGATGCGCTCTGGGCCGTTTCTGGCTTGGTTGGCGAGCATGGTGCCGAGACACTGCCCTTGTTCCAGGCGGGTGAGCGACCGGCCCGATGGGCAGAAGACGAGAGCGGCTTGCCGCCCATGCCGCCGGGCGAGGAGGTCATCCACGACTATCGCGCGCTCTCGATCTCGCTCAAGGGGCACCCCATGAGCTTCCTGCGTCCGGACCTAAGCAGAAGGCGGTTCGTTCAGGCTGATGATTTACGCACTCTCCCAGCCAACAGCACTGTTCTGGTGTCTGGTCTTGTCCTGGTGCGCCAGCGGCCAGGGACGGCCAGCGGGGTGATCTTTGCCACTTTGGAGGATGAAACCGGTGTGGCTAACGTTATCGTCTGGCCCAAGGTGTTCGAGGCCAATCGGCGCGTCGTGCTCGGCGCTCGTGTGCTGGGCGTCAAAGGGACGCTGCAGCGCGAGGGCATTGTCATTCACGTCATTGCCAAGGAGTTCGTGGACCTCACATCGGACATGGCTGCCATTGCTGGCGGCGCGGACATTGGCGAGCGCATCATTGCTCGGGCGGATGAGGGGAAGACGGGCGGCCCCAGCGGACGCAATCGGGAGCAGGAGCAGTATCAGGAGGCGCTTCGGCAGCGGTTGGTTGATGTTCTTCCGGCAGGGCGGAACTTTCACTGATGCTGATCCGACCAATTCGCACGTTGGAGGATTTTCGCGTCACTGGACGCGCCATCCATGCCTATTGCAGCCACTATTACCATTGCACCCATGACGCACAGCTGCGGCTTGAGGTACTGGCTGTCCATGTCGGCTGGAGCTTCGACTTCTACCTAGGCAAGGAATACCTTGCGGCACGGCTTATATGTTCGATCTGCGGTTGGCGCTATCCGACCTTCGCTCTGGGTCATGCCGGCACACGGCCTGCGTTCTCCGGCACGCATGGGGCAGGGACCGCAATCCTGTCCACCGAAGAGCTCTTTAAGTTACAGCGAACGCGAGAGGCCAACATGGCCGGTGAGATGCCGTGGGTCGGTAAGCGCAAGGGTGGTCGCAAGTTTGGGCGGTAAGGCAAGGCTGCTGACACGCCATGTCAGAGGCAGGAGAGATAAGATGGGGGTCCCAGGCGCAAGGACATGAGCATCCGCAAGATCATCCACATCGACATGGATGCCTTTTATGCGTCCGTCGAGCAGCGGGACAATCCCGAGCTGCGCGGGAAGCCTGTTGCCGTGGGACATGGCGCTGCCCGCGGTGTTGTTGCGGCTGCAAGCTATGAGGCCAGGGCGTTTGGCGTTCACTCGGCCATGGCGTCGGTCACTGCGATGCGGAAGTGCCCGCAGCTCATCTTCGTGCCCCCGCGTTTTGAGGTCTACAAAGCCGTATCCGCGCAGATCCGGGAGATCTTTACCGAGCACACGACGCTGATCGAGCCATTGTCGTTGGACGAGGCCTATCTTGATGTTACCGAGAACCTGCAGAACATCCCACTGGCGACCGACATTGCCAATACGATCCGGAGGAGGATCAAGGAAGTGACGGGGCTGAACTCGTCGGCCGGGATCAGCTACAACAAGTTCCTGGCCAAGATGGCGTCTGGCTATCGCAAGCCAAACAACTTCTTTGTCATCCCGCCGCAAAGAGGCGCTGCCTTCGTTGCCGCCTTGCCGATCGAGAAGTTCCATGGTGTTGGCCCTGCAACCGCGGCACGGATGCACAAGCTTGGCATCACCACGGGAGCAGATCTGGCAGTCTTGTCGCTGGAGGAGGCAACCCGTATGTTCGGCAAGCATGCGCAATACTGGTATGATCTGGCCCGCGGCATCGACCACCGCGAGGTCAAACCGAACCGCGAGCGCAAGTCGGTCGGGGCGGAGGACACGTTCCGCAATGACATCACGACCATTGATGAGGCTCGCGAGCTGACCGCACCGTTAATGGAGAAGGTTTGGCGGGTGTGTCAGTCCCGTGATCTGCACGGTCGCACCGTAACGCTCAAGGTCAAGTATGCAGACTTCGAGCAGATCACACGATCAAGGAGCCGACCTGTTCCCGTCTCCAGTCTTCCCGAGCTTACCGGCGTGGTTGAGGATCTTCTGGCGCAAGTGTTTCCGCCGCGGCTTCCCATCCGTCTGCTGGGCGTAACGCTCTCAAGCTTCGGCAGCGCTGTGGAGGATCAGCCTTCTCAGATGGCGTTGCCTATCGAGCGCTGAATGCGGGCGCAGCGGGAACCTCGTCAGGTTGCAGTTATCCAGCTTACTCCCGTTCTCCGCCTGCTCTGCAGAGCACCTATCCTGTTCTCACGCAACAGGAGGTGCATATGACTGAGAAGCGAAAGACAACTGCGCAATACCTGAATGGTCTGGCGGTGGCAGTACTGGCGACAACAGGAGGAGCCTATCTCGGCAACCATGTTCCAGGTGATGCTGTGCTCCTGGCACTGCTCGTGAGTGTGTCAGCCCATGCTCTGGCAGTCTGGATCGTGAGAGATTGAGTGTATTCCCAAAAGCTATGCTCAAGGGAGGTCCGACAAGAGGTAGCGCTGCACCGTCTCTCCTATAGCTCCGATAGCTTGCTGTGGAGCCAGATAGTCATCGCTCAAGTTCAGCACATAACGGCAATAGGCCAGGCCAAGGATCTGCGTCGCAACGAGGCTCGCCCGGCGCTGCGCGTCCTTGTCCCCCGCGATCCTGGTCACCATGGGAATGATTTGATTGTGCAGTATGGCTGAGACCTTCTCAGCGGCGATGGGGTTCGTCGCTGCCGTTCGAACCAACACCCGAAGCAAATCGTCGGCTTCGTTTCCCTCCCAGCGCTTGAAGAAATGCTCGATCAGGCGCTTGCCCAGGTGATCTTTGGGTACAGAACTCAGGTCAGGAAGTTCAAGGTCGATGGCTACGGCCCTCGCGAATAACTCTTCCTTACCGCCGAAGTATCGGCTGATCAGCGCGACGTTCACGCCAGCTTCTGCAGCAATGCCACGTACTGTGGTGCGCTCGAACCCATAGAGCGCGAAATGGCGTCTGGCAGCACTCACCAACCGTTCCTGTGTTGCTTCGGAGTCTCGGCTCATATGTACCTCATGTAAACGCCTGTTGACATAGCGCTGGAACCGGATGTAATCAAGCGTTTACATAGGAGGCGCTCATGATCGAAACAACAGACGTACTGATCGTTGGAGCAGGTCCCGCTGGTTTGGCCACCGCAATTGGACTGGCTCAGGCCGGAGTGGAGTTTCGCATTGTTGATGCCTTGCCTGCGGCGCAGAACACCTCGCGGGCCGCTGTTATTCACGCCGCAACTCTGGAAACACTTGGTCGGCTTAAGGTTGCCGAACAGCTCATCTCGCAGGGTATCAAGACGCCAGACTTCAGGGTTCGACAGCGTGACCGGGTGCTTCTGGAGGCACGGTTCTCTGTCCTTGATAGCGCAACGCCTTATGCGCTGATGATCCCGCAAGATGAAACCGAGGCGGTATTAACTACCCGGCTTGCACAGCTAGGCCATCAGGTCAGCCGGGCCGCGCAGGTTGTGGAGTTCGCACGCCAGCAAGACAGGGTCGTTGCTCGCATCTCCAGTGCATCGGGCGATCAGAGCATAGCAGCTCGCTTCATCATCGGGGCTGACGGAGAGAAAAGTCTGGTACGCACAAGTGCGGGCATTGGCTTCCCCGGCAAAACCTATGGGTCATTCCTGCTCGCCGATGTTCACATGGACTGGCCCATTGCTGTAAGCGAGGTAAGTCTTTTTTTCGCTCAAGGAGGGACGCTGGTCGTCGCACCAATGTCGCGGTCTCGCTTCCGAGTGGTCGCGCAACTGGCAGACGCTCCAGCGCAGCCAAGCACGGCAGATGTACAGCGCCTAATCGATCTTCGGGGGCCCAGTCGCGGCGTAAAGGTTCATGATGTTATTTGGGGCTCGCGTTTCCAGGTCCACCATAAGATTGCGGATCGTTTCCGTGATGGACCGTTCCTGCTCGTCGGCGATGCTGCTCATGTGCACAGCCCAGCAGGAGGGCAGGGCATGAACTTAGGGGTACGCGATGCTGAAGCGCTAGCATCAGCGCTGACGGATTTTCTGCGGCATGGTGGCACGCAGCTCGACGAGTACGCAGCGGCAAGACGTGCATCTGCGCAGCAGGTTCTTGATCGAACCGATCGACTTACCAGGCTTGCTACACTGAAGTCACAGGCACCAAGATGGCTGCGCGATCGGGTGCTCACGTTGGTCGGGCGATCTCCAGTCGTCCGCAAACGGATTGCGCAGATGCTTGCCGGTTTTGCTTGACCATGTCTGCCCAGCGGCATGTGTTCGAAAAGGGTTTGATCCAACTCTGTAGCCAGCTTTGTCCAACGAAGCTCAGCCGCAAACTCCAGGCGATCGGAAGTCGCTAGGCTGCGAACCAGTTCAAAGTCGAATGGGGCAGGGCCGGTTTCGACCCCATTTCTGTCACTCACAGCAAATTACGAAATCCAGAAAGCGGCCATTCATAGCCCCGCGATGAAATCGGCCTTGTGCAGCTTGTTGGACGGTTCCTCGGAGGAAACGTGTATAGCCTTCTTGTCGGTTGCTGCCTGAGTTCGCTCCCCGTCAGGCGGCAAAGGCCAACCTGGGCTACAGCCGAGCTCCAATCGTCTCCATCTGCTCGATCTCGCGTCGTTGCGCCTCGATGATGTCGCCGCAGAGCTGCACCAGTTCCTGATCCGTATGTCTGCCTCACGACATATAAGGATGGCACCGGAATGGTGCTGATCATGGAACGGATGAACTGGCGGTCATCGATCAACGCCTGCGAACGTGTGCCCAGAATGAGCCGACCGTCAGCACGGCGAAAAGCACTAGAGGATGATATTCACGCCCTACTGGGAAACATGCCCGGCATAGCGGCGAGCATGAATATGCCCGTGGGCGCCCACATGGCCACGGCCATGTAGAACATGTTGAGGTTGTTCCGGAAATCGCCCGGGCCATTGATCATGGAGAACATCACCACGTACATGACGATGAAGCCCAGGATCATGTTGATCCAGAACTTCAGGTGGGGGTGTCCTTTGCCGCCGTGGCCGCGATGCTTGTCCTGCAACTGGGCGGGTTGTCCATGTTCGGTCGTTTTCGCTTTCCTCGGTGTCGCACAGTTCAGGCGAGTGAAAGCCTCGGTGCTGTTTACCGCAAGCGCTTTGGTCAGTGCTCGCCCTGTTTAATTGCGCTGGCGCAACGAACCAAAGCTGCAGGCAGGCTATTGTGAGCTCAACAATATCGAAAAGGACACCACATGCGCGCGCCCAATCGCCTACTCCCCGTCCTGGCAGCTATTTTGATGTTGGTCACCTCTGCCGGAGCCGTTTCGGCAGCCGGGTCTCATGAGCATCCTGAGGAGAACGGCACAGCCGCTGTGCCGCTCGACATTGTTCGGAAGGCTACCGATCTGCCGGCATGGGAGAGCCGTGCGCCGCAGACCATCATGATAGACCTTGAAACAGTGGAGGTGACCGGAGCGCTCGCGGATGGCGCCACCTACCATTACTGGACCTTCAACAGGAAAGTGCCAGGGCCCTTCGTGCGGGCTCGCGTGGGCGACACCATCAAGGTCAGCCTCCACAATGCCTCCGACAGTTCGGAACCCCACAGTGTCGACTTCCATGCTGCCACAGGCCCGGGCGGCGGCGGGGTGGCAACCCATGCAGAAGCGGGCGAAACCCGGGAGTTCTCCTTCAAGGCCCTAAAGCCTGGACTCTACGTGTACCATTGCGCCGTGCCATCAGTGGCACAACACATCTCAAATGGGATGTACGGTTTAATCTTGGTCGAGCCCGAAGAAGGGCTGCCGCCCGTGGATAGAGAATTCTATGTCATGCAGGGGGAGCTCTATACCGCTGAGGCATTTGGTACGCAGGGTAACCTGCAAGGGAGTGTGGAGAAGCTCGGGGCTGAACAGCCTGAGTACTACGTCTTCAACGGTGCCGCCGAAGCACTTACTGGTGACAATGCGCTGATGGCCGAAACAGGCGAGACCATCCGGATCTATTTCGGCGTTGGTGGGCCAAACAAAGACTCCAGCTTCCATGTCATCGGAGAAATATTCGATCGCGCTTATCAGCTGGGATCATTCGCCAGCCCACCGATGCTGGATGTTGGTACTATCTCTGTGCCGCCAGGCAGTGCTGCTGTGGTGGATATGACGCTGGAGGTGCCGGGGGAGTTCAACCTGGTTGATCATGCACTTTCGCGAGCCGAACGTGGCCTCCTTGGCAAGCTGGTCGTCACCGGCAAAGAGCAGCCGGATATCTTCGATGCGCCTGGCCTAAGCTCTGCTGAACCCGAATTTGGACATAAGCCTGAACCTGAACTGGACGTGGGCCACACACATGGCTGAAATTCGGTATTCAATACCGAGCAGGATCCTTTGAAGGAATAAGTAGATGAAGGTTTTCACCCGCAGATCGGCCCTATTTCTGGGCGCAGCCGCCTGGGGGCTGACGATCATACCCGCTTTCAGCGTCGAGAACGTCCAGGCTGTGATAGTCTGGAAAGATCGGTATTGTGGCTGCTGCGGTGGTTGGATGGCCCATATGCGAGCAAACGGTTTTTCCGTTCAGGCTGCCGATGTCGAAGACATGGAGGCGGTGAAGAACGCAAGAGGCATTCCTCTGGAGCTTCGCTCCTGCCACACAGCCCTCATCGGCGACTACCTCATTGAAGGCCATGTGCCGGTTGGCGCCATAAACAGGCTGCTGGAAACGAGACCTGCAAACGTCTCAGGCCTAGCTGTCGCAGGCATGCCGCTCGGTTCGCCGGGCATGAGCGCACCGCAAGGCTATCCGCCGGACAACTACGACGTGATCTCGTTTGGAAACGCCGAGCAATCCGTGTTCATGCGCTTTGCCGGTGAGCAACGGCTTTAGTTGCAGCAGACTGGGGGACAAGTGAAGGGGCGCTATATGCGCCCCTTCTGCTTTGCCTAATTCTGCGCTTCAGCGGGAGCCTGCTCCTCAAGCCAGGACATCATTTCGGCGATCTCCTGCTCTTGGGAGTCGATGATCTTCTGCGCCATGGCCTTGGCGTCTTCGTTGTCACCATGCTCGAGCTCAGCCTTAGCCATGTTTACCGCACTCTGGTGGTGGGGGATCATGCCGCAGACGAATGCTACGTCCACGTCCTCGGCCATCATGCCCATCATCATCTGCTGGTTCATCTCATCCATGCCCTCCATCAGGGCCATGTGAGCTTCATCCATCTGTCCTGGTTCCATGGACATTTCTTCCATCGGATGCTCGCCGCCGGTCATGCAGATATCGGGAAGCTGCATCTGGCCTGAGGCCATGTTCGACATGTCATGCCCCCCGTGTTCCTGAGCGAGAAGGGTTCCTGACGAGGCAGCGAGCAGCACACCAGCTACAGCAGTTACTTTGAAGAAGTTCATTTGTTCATTCCTGAAAAGTTTCCAAACGGGTAATCGGAAGGGTCAGGAATGCCTTGGTGGTCGATCAAGGCGCGCGATGGGCCAGCTCACATTGACAGGGGTGGACACAGGGTGGCGCGGAGATCGGTTCCAACTGGGAGGAGTGGCAGAAGCAGGTCCCGGTAAGGCAGCGAGGCACAATCCCACTCCGCAACATTCAGGCAAAGTGTGATGATGCTGCTCGCAAGCCAAAACGCCGCAGTCGTTATCGGGATGAACCTGGTCTTGATGCTGGTGGTGAGCAACGGCAAGCTGACTTGCCATCGCGCTGTGGTGCAGTGTCATGGCCGACACCACAGCCAGCACGACGGCAATGATTATCCGCAAGCGCCACCTGCGGCTATGCTCCAAGCGGTCACGTTTCATGGCAACTGAACCCACACATCTTTGTACGGTTCCTCATGTAATTCGGGCAAGGGGCAGCAAGCATATCCATCGACCTACACAATCGTCGCCCCGCGAAGGCGTAGGGAGTTGGCAATTACGCTGACCGAGGACAGTGCCATGGCCGCCGCAGCGATCGCTGGTGACAAGGTAATGCCGAAAAACGGATAGAGAAGACCCGCTGCAACCGGTACCCCAGCTGCGTTGTAGATGAACGCGAAGAACAGGTTCTGGCGGATGTTTCCCATTGTTGCGTGCGATAGGCGGCGGGCACGGACAATGCCCATCAGGTCCCCATTGAGCAAGGTCACCCCCGCACTTTCCATGGCAACATCGGTTCCGGTTCCCATGGCAATGCCGACATCGGCGGCTGCGAGCGCAGGCGCGTCATTAACACCATCACCGGCCATGGCCACCACCTTGCCTTGGGATCTAAGGCGTTCGACCACCTCGCTCTTGCGTTCTGGAAGTACGTCGGCCTCCACTTCGGTGATTCCGAGACGTTGGGCAACCGCCTGTGCGGTTACGGCATTGTCGCCGGTCATCATGACGACGCGGATGTTCTCCGACCTTAGCGCAGACAGAGCTTCGGCCGTCGTCTGCCGGATGGGGTCGGCAATACCGATGCCCCCGGCAATTTTTCCCTCGATTGCCACCAGCACGACTGTGGCGCCTTCGGATCGGATATCGTCGGCCTTTCCCTTCCAGTCTTCTACCGGCACGCCTTCAGAAGCGAGATACTTAGCGCTGCCGATCAGCACCCGCTTTCCGTCTACCAGCCCCGTCAATCCTTTCCCGACAGGAGAGTCCACATCGAAGGGGTTGGACAGTTCAAGGGTGCGTTCCTGGGCCGCAGCCACGATGGCAACACCAAGCGGATGCTCGCTAGCGCGCTCCAGGCTGGCCGCCACACCGAGAAGGGTATGCTCATCGAATCCTTCGGCTGGAAGAAGGTGCGTCACTTTGGGCTTACCTTCGGTCAGGGTGCCGGTCTTGTCCACGACGATGGTGTCGACCTTTTCCAGACGTTCAAGGGCTTCCGCATTCTTGACCAACAGCCCGGTTTGGGCACCCTTACCTACACCCACCATGATAGACATGGGCGTTGCCAAACCGAGGGCACAAGGACAGGCTATGATCAGCACAGACACGGCGGCGACGAGCGCATGGGCGAAACGAGGTTCAGGGCCCCAGATCATCCAGGCGCCGAATGCCAGGATCGCGATGCCGATCACCAGGGGGACGAACCAACCGGAGACTTGATCCGCCAAGCGCTGGATGGGCGCCCTTGAACGCTGGGCGGCAGCCACCATTTGCACGATGCGGGCCAGCATGGTGTCGCGGCCAACGCCTGTCGCCTCCATGACCAGACCCCCAGACTGATTGATGGTGCCGGCGACCAGCTTGGCGCCTTCGCTCTTGGTGACAGGCATGGACTCGCCGGTCACCATGGACTCGTCCACTGCGCTGCGACCTTCCAGTACCCTGCCATCGACTGGTACCTGTTCGCCCGGTCGCACCCGTAGCCGGTCACCGACGAGGACGAGATCCACTTCGACCTCTTCGTCGGAGCCATCTGCCGTGATGCGGCGGGCGATCTTCGGCGCCAGGTTAAGCAGTGCCTTTATGGCGCCAGAGGTCTGCTCCCTGGCACGCAGTTCAAGAACCTGGCCCAGCAGAGCGAGAGCAGTGATAACGGCTGCGGCCTCGAAGTAGACGGGAACGGCACCGTCCATCCCCCTCATGTTCGTGGGGAAGATCGCGGGAAACAGGGTTGCCACAACCGAGTAGAGCCAAGCCACACCGATGCCCATGGCGATCAGCGTGAACATGTTAAGGCTGCGGTTGCGTATAGAGGCCCAGCCACGCTCGAAGAACGGCCACCCTGCCCAGAGGACGACCGGTGTTGCCAGAACCAGCTGTATCCAGTTCAGCGTCTGCCCCGACACCCAATGGTGCAGGTCGACCACATGTGCGGTCATCTCCAAGACGAACACCGGTAGCGCCAGCGCTGACCCGATCCAGAACCGCCGCGTCATGTCCTGCAGTTCCGGGCTTGGCCCTATGTCCGCTGTGGGCAACTCCGGCTCAAGGGCCATTCCACAGATGGGGCAAGACCCGGGTTCGTTCCGCCTGATCTCTGGATGCATCGGGCAAGTCCAGATCGTGCCGGGCGGCGCCGTTTCGATCGGGGCGTTCACTTCCCCCAGATACTTGGTCGGCTCGGCCATGAACTTGCTTCGGCAAGTTTCCGAGCAGAAGTAGTAGGTACTGCCTTCGTAGGTCGCCTTGTGCTGCGCAGTCAGCGGATTGACCGTCATTCCGCATACGGGATCCTTGGTCGCAGACGCGCTTTCAGGCGCCCCATCGCGCCTATGGTGATGGGCGTGATGCTGGTGATCATGGTCGTTGTGCATTGGGTGTTCGGACATGATGATCTCCTTTGTCCAACCCTGCACCTTCCTGCGGTGGCAAGGTCAAGGGGGATCGAAGTCTTTTGGCCGAATGTCCGTATGTTGACCCGTCAGACCAAAAGCAGACTGACGGCTACCCACCCCATTCCGGCCGTTCAGCCCAAGATTGTCGTCGACCAATAGCAAACGACATCGCTCAATCAGGTGTACAGCCGCAGGGGAGGGGGGGACTGCCAAAGGCTATCGTACTCAACTCACCATCTTGTCACTGCCGCCGTTGTAGGGCGGACTTGATGGTGGGCTGAAATGCTAAGGCGCAATGGCCCCAGGTCATGGAGCTGAGATCTAAAAAGCGCTTTTAATTCTAAAAGGAGCTGAACAGTGACTTCTGCGCTGTCTTGAGTGCGCCAATGGCATCATGTCGTCGCTGTTGCCACACTGTCCTCACAGCTAAGAAATCGATCGAGCTGCCAGACACCTTCCCACTTGTTCTTGCGCAAGACGTAGAAGAACTCGAACAGTTCGATCGGATGTAGGCTCCCGGCCACTAGGTTGTCGTCCCAGGAAAGGTAGTTGTCGTTCACGTCCATGCCGAACAGACGGCCATAGTCGATGGCGAGCTGAGCGGAATCCGCAGCGGACTCACCGCCCATGATGGCGTGACCGAAATCCAGAAGGATCCCTATATTGGGCAGGCCGATCTCCTCGGTGCCAAGCAGCGTGCGAGCAACGGAGCCGAAGCTCATGCAGACGCGTGCCTCGCGCGGCTTGTACTCGATGACGAACTTGAGGCCGGATCCTCGCTTGCGAGTTGCCCCACTCCATCGAGAGAATGTTGCCAGAGCGTGCCGTAATCGACCCGGAAGGGATAATCCCACCCATCCTGACCAGCCAGAGTTTGACATAGTCGGCCCCGAAGAAGCGCACCTGCTCGCAAGCGTCGCTCACCAGCTCATGGGTGCGACGTCGGATCCCGGCGTCGGGGTCGGTCAACGAGCCCTTCACGAAGTTTCGGGTGTAGATCTCGGGAGTGATACCAATGGCACTGAGACTGTTAGGATCGAGTGCCTCCTTGACCTGTTTGTTCGAGAATTCGCCACCAAAAAAGGATAGTTGATGTCGACAACCGACGTGCTTGGAAATTTAGCTGCCGAGCGGCGGCACAGTGCTTGCCTTAGCTCCTGCGCGGGCCAGGCTGGTCAGAGTCCTGTGGCAAGGAAGATGCCATGGCGCGAATGGTTTGAAGCGCCAACGGGAGGTCAGCGCCGACCACCTCCGCTAATGACTCATTTTTTTCGATTGCTTCCCGTATCGAGCTACGTTCCAAGATGGCATTCACCGGGTCGATTTCCGCCATGTCGGCATAAAGTATTGCGGCAATGAGTTCCTGAAGCAGAGCGCCGGATCTGTCGGCCCGCACCCATTTTTGTATGAACCCTGCTGAGTTTGCGGCCATCGCTGACGCCAAGAGACCATTGGAAAACGTAGACATGAGTTCCGCTTTAACAGGCGGGAGCAAACCTGCTCCGGTGGATAGATCGACCGCAACACACGCGGCCATTTTGATCATGGTAAGCTCTGTTAGTGAGCGCTTTCTCACAGCGAAGCTGACCACCAATCGATTGAAAAGAATTTTCTCACTGACCAACGCAAGCGTCAAGCATGAACTGGATTAGTCATGCCAAATTATTCGGAACAATTTTAGTCTATGTTCCCCGGATGTTCCCTCGACATCAAACCTGAATACTCTCCAATTTCTTGCTGGTTAGGAAGCTAAGTAGTGTTAGCTTCTCTTTGCTTGTAATGAGAAGCAAATCCGGCCACTCCGTGATAACTTTCACTTATCACGAACTGATTTTTGCTTCTCATTGGAGCGCACCCGATTTTGACCGGCAGGCAGCATAGCCGACAGGGCATTAGCATGCCCTCTGCAAATCTTATGGTTTGCAGCTTGAAGAGGCGGGATGGATGCTTACTTACATTATCCCCAGTTAATCTCTGGAAGTTTCATGATGATTGCTTGAGCTTCTTCATGGAAGGTTTCCACGACAACTTTGACATCGTCACGATCGTCGTGTCCAACAGTCAGGTGATATTCCTCGCCGATAAGCTCATCGACGTAAAATTCTCGATACACCTCGAACCCTAATTCCTCAAGGTCTACGATCAAGTTGAAGTAAGCCTCCTCGAACTCTTTGACTAAGTGCTTGTGGATGCGCTGGCTCAAGGGGTCGTCAGGATCATACTCGTTCAAGTCGGAGTAATAAACCATCGCCTCAGAGGTGGAGAGGATGAGCTTTACAAAGATATGCTGGCGAGTAGCTGAATTTCTGTTTGGCATAGGTGCCTCCTTTGTTGAGAGGCATCTCATCTAAACCGAAAAACCTTATTCTAGGTTAGCTGGAACATGCCGGTTTACTAATCCCACAGATATTGATTGTAACAAATTGCTCCTATCCGGGTTTGTAATAGTGGTGAGCAGACAGGACGGGAAATGGGACAATGATTTTAGCCCAGACTCACCAACATGCGGCGCTTAGTGGCAGCAATGCGCCCCTTTTTGGCCACTAACAACGCCTCTTGGATCTCCTGAATGCAGACGGTCCACGCAAGTCGAGGCGATGGCGATTTGGCGTAATTTGCTGTCCCCGGAATGGCAGAGTAAAATGGCGTCTTTTAGGGTAGGCTAGAATTGCTCCCAATCAGCGGCGAGAGCGGTATTACCCGATATCTGCGATACGGATCGAACTGCCGGTGTGGGTTTGGCCAACTTCTGCGACTGCGGTACCGACTGAACGGTCCCGGTCAGTCGGAATACATCTACGATCTGATCGAGTTCAACCGCCTGGCCCTCGGTCTGCTCGATGGCCGCATTGGTTTGTTCCACCAGCGCCGCATTGTGCTGGGTCATCTCGTCCATGGTCCGCACGGCCATGGTCACTTCTTCAAGCGCCTGCGACTGCTCTCTATTGGCCCGGGCAATGGTATCGATCAGCCCGGCGCTTTCCTCGGCGCGGGTCTGTATATCAAGTAGCGTCTCGGCGGCGCGCGCCACCAATTGGGTGCCGTTTCGCACCTCGCCTGCGCTGGCATCAATCAATTGCTTGACGTCGCTCGAGGCCTGGGCCGCGCTCTGTGCAAGCCGCCGCACTTCCACGGCGACCACGGCAAAACCCTTGCCGGCCTCGCCAGCCCGCGCCGCTTCCACCGACGCGTTGAGGGCCAGGAGGTTGGTCTGGAAGGCGATGTCGTCGATCATGCCGATAATGTTGGAGATCTTGCCCGACGATGTTTCGATGGCGCTCATGGCCTGGTTGGCCTCGCCCATCACCGCGCCACCTTCGGTTGCGCTGCGTGATAATTGGCGGGCCGTGTCACTGGCGGCTACCGCCCGTTTTGCATTTTCCACCACCGCCGTGGAAAGCTGTTCAACCGAAGCAGAGGTCTGCTCAATGGCCGCCGCCTGCCGAGTGGTGCGATCGGCCAGATCATTGGCGCCGGACAGAATTTCTCCGGTCGCCGTCTTGAGCGAGCGGGAGGTCTGCTGCAATTGCCCGATGATCTCGGTCAGCCGTTCTGCCACCGCATTGGTGTCCTGCTTGATCTGGTCGAATTCGGGGTCGAGCGCCTCGGTCACCCGGCTGGTGAGATTGCCCCGGGCCACATCACGGAGCACCGCCCCGGTCGCGGCGACGGCTTTGTCGATTTTTGCGCGCGCCGCGTCATTCGCCTCTCGGGCATCGGCCGTCAGCTTGTCAAAATAGGCGGTTACGCCAAGCTCGACATCGAGCAGCATGGATTTGAGCACCGCCACCAACATGTCGGCCATGGCATCCGCATCAGCCAGCACGGCTTCCGCCTTGCGCGGTACGGAACGGCCGAAGCGGCCTTTTTCCGGCTCGAGCGCTGCCGCCATGGTGTCGTGCACCAGTCCGCGCACCAGTGTTTCCATGATCACGCCATAGCCACCGATATGCCAGCGCGGCTCCAGACCGATCTTGGCATGGCGGAGGCCCACCTTGCTGCTGGCCTCCATATAGGCTTGGTCCAGCTGCCCCGTCGCAATGGCTGACCAATGGCCTAGCTGCTTGGACTTGGCCCGATCCATCTGTGGCTTGCCATCAAAGAAGCGGGCCACGGCCGGCACCTCGGCGATCTTGGCATAAAACCGGGTCAGGGCCGGTTCGAGATGAGCCTCGATCATCGGCTGGGCGCGGGCCACGCTGCCCCGCGCATTTTCATCAAGACCGATAAAGTCGAGACGAGACTGGAGAAGATCGGCGGTATCTGAGGTCATGGCGAGGGGCTTCCAGATTGGCTTCTGTGACGTTCTGTGCCCATCGAGATTCGCAAATCTTCATCTGGATCATAGTCACGGAAACCTTAGCCATTCGTGGTAAAGGATGGGTTATCGCGTGATGTGTGCAGGACCTTTCGCTGGGCCTCACCCAGTCTCCGCCCTCCACCTTGAGCAGGCCGCGGCGCCGCTGGACGCGCCAGCCTGGGCACCGCCGCAAGCTGCCCGCTCCGGAACACCGCCACGATCCGGTCCAGCTCACTCGGATGGACTTCGGTCTGCTCGATGGCGGCATCGGTCTCTTCCACAAGCGCAGCATTGTGCTGGGTCAGCTCATCCATCTGCCGCACTGCAATGGCCTCCTCTTCAAGCGCATCGGACTGGTCGCGATTGGCCGTCGCGATGGCATCGATCAGCACCGCGCTTTCCTCCGCTCCGGTCAAAATGTCCTGTAGGCGTTCAGCGGCACGATTGACCAATTGTGCTTCACTGCGCAGTTCGCCCGCTCGCCTCAATCAGCGCCTTGACGTCCGAGGAGGCGCTGGCCGCGCTCTGCGCCAGGCGCCGCACTTCCACCGCAGAGGTCTTGCCGGCGTCAATGGCCCGACCGCTTCAACCGGAGCGTTGAGGCCAACAGATTGGTCTGGAAGGCGATGTCGTCGATCATGCCGATGATATTGGAGATCTTGCCCGAAGAGGTCTCGATGGCGGTCATGGCCTGGGTGGCGTCAGTGGGGGCATTCACCCCATCAGTTCAGCTGATTGAGCGATAGGTTCTGGCAGTGACCGGAGTAGACGACGACAAATGCGGCGGCAGCTAAAAGGCGGCTTTCTCCAATCTCTAGCCGAAACCGGTCAGTCCGCAACCGGCCCCATCCTGGCTTTGCGTTTTCCAGGTTCATACTGCGTGTTAAGAAAAGTTACGGGTGTATTTTTTTGACCTGCGATTGTACTCGGAAACGAAGCAAACAGGCCCCGCAGCTAGGAAAAGCTAGGATGGACTGGGACATGTCCGCACGCCCACGATCCTTGTGCGACATGTCCGTTCGGGATACCAGCACCCTCCCAATTCGCAACTGTATTGAGACAAGCAGCAGGCAAAAAAAGGCGGCCCCGAAGAGCCGCCAGTCGCATGGAATATTATAAGCCCGATCAATATAGTGCGTAGGTTAGCAAACAGCAAGCGAACGTCGCGTTGCACAGTTCTATATTTCTGTTACCTCCGGTTTAGACCTCAGGACCTGTCCTGTATGAGTAACGGGGGTGTTGGCAGTATTGACCCTGGACGTGTCCGCAGGAGGTGCTGATGGCTTCTTGGGCAGGCGAGGGAAATAGTGCGGCCATTCATGCTCCGGGCGTGGGCCCAAGCGGGCGACTAACGCCTTCTTGCATTCAGCACGATCCAGCCGCCAGCGCTTCACCAGGATTGCTGTTGCCAGGCTCACGATGTCCTTGACCTTTATCGCGTCCGGCATTTTGCCGGACAGTGAGTGCTCGGACTTGATCAAGAAGCTGATCGTCTCTGTCACCGCCAGATCGACCTGCGTCATGGTCGGTGCACCGGCAGCCTTCCGTGCAGCACGCTCCGCCGCTTTCCTCAAGCGGTCTGCTTCCCGGCGTTTCGATTTCGTGGTGGCAGCATGGGTCATGGCCAATAGCTGCGATATTGGCTGGCAAGGCACAACACCGCCGACGCATGCCGGCGATGGTTAGGACGCACTGCGGCGGAGACGGCCTTTAGGCCCTGGATAGCCTTGCCTTTGGCTGTCATCTCCGGACTGCGACCCAAGGAGCAGTCCACTCTCATCAAAACACCAATTCAGAAGGTAGATCGCCAGCTATCACCTTCTGCTGCTTCAGGCCGTCCGATCTGCCTTGTTCTGGCTGACCCGTAATCAACGATCCTGGCAAGCTGACCAGCCCAGAGAAAACGAGCGCTACCTAGACCAGAAGGTGCCAAAGCTGGCTTGCGCTCACCTCCTCAGGAGTCAGCATATAAGAAGATTCTAGATTACTATAAGAGCGGACTTTTATCTCGCAAGGACAAAAGCAAATCCCCTTATTGACAATGGGTTAGCCTCGCGCCATCTTGCGAGTTGTGCAGTATGTACATCTTGCAAGATTTGAGCCTGTTATGACTGAGTTTTACCCTGTTCTTCACCTCCCCGCGAAATTGGTCGCCGGCATGCGTTTTCGCCCTGCGGAGGGAGAAGACAAGCTTCCCGGGCTAGGCTTCAATGGTGCCGACTTGCGTCTGGTGCTTCTGATATGGTCTGCATTCGGCCAATTGCTGGGCAAGATGACCTTTGATCAGGAAACTGTTTTCATACCCCAGCGTGTGATCTCCTCGCATTTCGGCCGGGTGCAGCCTGATCGTTTGGAAAAGTCGATCAGGCGCATTGCCTACACCGATGTTTGGGATGGCATGGATTGGCACCCTTTGATTGAAAACCGGCACCGCCACCCGGGTGTGCAGACGAACCCGAGGATCATGGTCGGTGACGTTTGGGGGTTCACCATTCCGGAAAGCCTTCGGGCCGTCTTGATCAGGGAGTTCGGTGCAATGCGGCGCTGGGCGTCGTTCCGGATCGACAGCTCTGACCTGCAGCAGCTCGAGAGCAAACATTCCATCTCGCTGCTGTGTCGCTACCGTGCATGGATGTCGGGCTATGCCAAGCCTGAAGGAGCCGTCGGCTTCGCAATGCATCCGAGCAAGAAAGGTCTGGCTGTCGAGGTGATGTCACAGGATCTGCCACGGCTTGTGTTCGGCCACGATGGGCATCTGGCACCGTCCCAGATCCAGCGCCTGTTCGTGACAGAGGCAAAGACCAAGCCGCCAATCTGGATGGAGATGCGCAGGATCGGCATCGATCTGCAGGTGGTGCCCCTCACCACGGTTTATAAGGGGGAGCATGCCTATGACGTCCGCATCGCAGACGTTCAGCAGAAGCGTGTAACAACCGGGCTGGGCAGCTTGGATGCGGCGCTGAAGATGGAGAAGGTGGCTCCAGCACGCAAGAAGATCACCCACCGCCGCAAGCGGGGGCTAAAATCGGCCGAACCTTCAAATGCCACCTAATTCCGTCATTTGATCACAAGGTTTTTGTGCTCTAACCTCACACCCCAGCGCCAGGAGGCACCTTTCATGATGGGACGCAGTGGAACTCGATCGACGATCGGTGCAATGCATGTCGGCAGCGGCTTGATGGCATACGGTGTCGGCCGTGCGATCCAGGACGGCATTGCGCGTGCATCGGCCTTGGCTGCCGAGGATCATGCTCATGAAGTGGGCCAGCGCTATTACCAGCAGCGGCTTGCCCAGCGCAAAGCCGAGGTGCGGGCGGACGGCAAGGCGGCATTGGCAGAGCTGGTTGCTTTGCGGAAGCGCTTGCACGGCTGACGCCAAAACGGCCGAATATTTTCACCATCAGTGCAGCTGCCGCCAAGACCTTGTTTTTGGCGGCATTTTTGCGCCGCAAATAAATCGTCCATTGCCCCTTGAAGATGTAGCCATTTGGCTACATCTTCACGTCAGATGCAGTGAGCATCGCCCCTAACCGGAGACCTGAAATGACGATCAATCTTCGTGATCTTGCCAACCGCCCTGCATCTTCCGTCAGCGATGCAGATGTTGCCGCCGCCATTGAAGTCATGCTGGCCGATCCCCGCGTTACAAAGGCCATCCACGTGGGCCGTGAAAACGGTGCTCCCGACGGCCGCCAGATGATTGATTTCGCCATGGTCGGCTTCGAAGGGGTGCACACGGTCGGGCGTTGCATCTCCGCATTCTACGACGCCTCACGCCTGCAGCAGATTGCCTTCGACAAAGCCCGAGCTGAAGAAGCAAAGGCCCGCCACAAGCGTGATGCTTTGAATAAGAAGTTGCTGGCCTTGGCTGTTCCGTATCCCGGACGCGACGAAGAATTCGACGACTTCGCTGACGGCATTGAAGCCGATCTCACCGGCGTCCCCGGCTCGCTTGTTGACGATAAGCTTGAACGGGCTCGTCTGTATCTGGCTTATCTCGACAGCAAGAAGATCAAGAAGCCGAAGGCACCACGGTGGACTGGTCCATCGCTGAAGGGCCTCGGTGGTTCGACGAAACAGAAGCACTGGGCCGCTCAGATCCGGGCCGAAAAGCTCGGCTCGTTCAGCGAAGAGAACCGCAAGTTTTTCGATGAAAACACGGTCCACAGCAGCTTTTGGATCGAATATCGCAATCACACCGGAGCGGAGATTTCCGCTCGCATGGACACCGTCTATGCAAAGCTGCAGGCTGCAATTTCCGCCCGGGTGGCTTATGCCAAAGAACACGCAACGGAGCGTGGCGTGGTCATCACTGGCGAATACAACGATCTCCTGAACGCTGTTTCAGCAGCACAGGCAAAATGGCACCGCCTGCTCGATGGCGAAGACAAGTGGTAATAATGGCTGTTGATCTCACTCACCCTGAACGCCCGTCAACGCCTGCGATGACCGGCGCCGAAATGCAGGCCATCCGCAAACGCCTCGGCCTCAGCACTGTTCAGCTAGGGCGGGCCATCGGATACGTCGGGGCGGACAATACGGTCAGTGTCACCGTCCGTCGGTATGAGAGCGATGGCCGCGATATCCCGCCCTGGATCGCCCGCCTGCTGATCATGTTCGATCGACATGGCGTTCCGGAAGAGTTCAAATGAAATAAGGCCGCCTGGAGTGATCCAGCGGCCTTTCGACTTTCAAGGATTACTTGATAGTTCAGACCCGGGCAAAACCCGCCGCCAACCGCTCCGGCCGCGGCCGCCGGCGCCTGCGTTCGATCTCCGGCTCAGGCTCCTGAGCCACGGCTGCGGCATAGGCTTCGACGCTTTCGCGATCATAAGCCAGCAGCCCCCTGATTGTTCGGTGGCCCTTCATGTGTTGGCGGAGCTCTTCAGGCTTGGCCTTTGCCACCATCGCCAGCATCTCGGGGCTCATCACTCCCAGCCACTGAACGGCTTGCGGGCTCAGGCCGTCGCTCAGATCTTCCGATGGCATCTGACCTGCTGCCAGCTGTCCGGCAATTTGCCGGACGTGCTCCAGCCTTTGGTCTGCTGCAGGTGTCACCTGTGCCTGTTCCACGGCCTCGGCATATTGCTCGACCAGCTCAGATGGATCCGTCGGGCGATATCCAGGCATGCACTTCAAGATGAAGCGGCCCAGATCGACACTCCACGCCAGCACAAACACCGGAATGGCCGCCAGCACCTTTGCCACCATCGCCAAAACTCTTTTCATCGTCACCTCCATACGCCCACCGCGAGCTTGAAGGTGATCATGGAGGCAGCGAAAGCATGGAACCATGTCGTAAAACGTGGAATGTTTAACTACTAAGTTGCGTAAACTAGAATTAATCTTGCACGCTTTAACAACGCAAATATCGTGTGCAGATCGTCTGCAAATCTTCCGGCATCGATCCCCCCGCCAAACCCTAGGGGACTTTTGACATCGGGCATGATCGTCTGTCGATCGTCTGCACGTTATCTTGCCCAGTCCCTGACTTTATGAGTGTTCCAGGCCTTCGATTATCTTTGGATCAATGCAAATCCATGGATTTCCGATGCCCTACGACCAACACACACTCGACCAGCTCAAGCGCCTGGACAAGGTACTGACCAACATCGACGACCTGCGCCGCCAGTTCGCACAGGTGGGTTGCGATGTCGAAAAGCTGCGTGTCGATATCCTCGACAACCCGACGCCTGCACCGACGCTGATCGCTGAAGCCAACAAAGCTGCCAACCCGCCCATGGACACGTCCCGCCTTGCTGTCGAAGGTTGGGAAGTCAGCTATGAGCCTCGTGACGGCAAGTTCGAGCGGCCTGCAGGCTTCCACATCAACTTCAGTGTTGCCGGGTATCTGGCGCCAGCGCCGGCAACACCTTCGATCGATCCTTCGGTAAATATGGATCAGGTTGCCGCTGATGTGGCTGCGGAGATCTACCAGACGGTCCAGAGCACCACTCCGACGGGCAAGCGCCGCGGCAGCCCGCAGGTTATCATCGCAGAGGCTTTGCGCAAAGCCGCCATCAAACATGCCCGGCAGGTGAGGTTCAGCTGCGGGCAGGGCGACCACCTGGAGGCCATCCATGCAGCCCTTGCCGATCAGCCTTCGCTGCAAATCAATCCCGATCTGATTGCCGCCGTAAGAGAACGCATCTTGTTCGCCGCTTTCGGAAGCCGGCATCGTGAGCCCCTCGCGTCGCATCGGCGTCCCGCCCGCCAAGCCAGTTGCTCCTGAATTCCCGCCTGACTCAGTCGTTCACTTCCTGGCCCTTGCTCGCATGGCGCAGCGAACATTGCTCAAACAGGATCACCTCGTGGGCGGTCAGCACGACGGAGAAGCGAGCCCTGCTGCGGCTGTGAAATTGAGGCCGCGATGGCTATGATCGCTGAAGCCAAGGCTAAAGCTGAAGCCGCCGACATGGGCGTGCTGGGGGACTTTGCTGATGAACGCACCTGAAATCATCCGGGCAATCACCTGGGCTGCCGATACCGATCCTGCGCTCAAGCAAGAGGTGGAAGATGCCATCCGCCGCCTGGCTGGCAGGAACCGTCCGGTCTACAATTCGATCGAAGTCCACCACAGGCTTGAAGCCTTCATTACAAAGCACGGCAGCGCGAATAAGGCAGCAGTCGCGTTGGGCATCAGCAAGTCATTTCTCCACGACATGCGGCATGCCAAACGGCCCTATACCGACGATCTCCTGACCGCCTTGGGGATGGAGCGGGTCCGAACCAAGGATCTTTTTTCGGTCCTATAGTTCCTTGCTAGCTCATCCGGCAGTGTGACGAACAGGCACCTGGAGACCTGTCCAATGAACGTTTTGAAAGCACTCGCCCGCCTTTTTTCGCGTCCTGAATTAATGCTGTTGCCTGCTGCGCCCGCTCCGGAGCAGCAGAAGGTTGTCAGCATCGATCCCCGCATTGCGACGATCAAAAACGTAGCTTCCATGCGCTTGAACTGGAAGAAGGTACATGACCTCGATTGCACCGGCTTGAGCCCGGTCCGCCGCGAATGGTTGCAGCTGCTGGATGTGGACATGCTGTTCCTCGTCAATCGTGCCAGCTACAGCCAGCTTCGGGCACATTTGTCCGGACGCAAAACGATCCGTGGCCTGCTGGCAGCCGATGCAGATTCCGTCGCTGCATACAAAGAGGCTCTGCGTCCCGAGGCTTCTCTGTTCAATGTCGAGGGCCGCGGCGGTGGCGGTGGGCCAAAGCGGTCGATGGGCGGCATGAAGATTTAGGAGCCGGACCATGCTGATCCCAAAATTTACCTTCGCATCCGCCGCCAGCGTATTTTTCACCGGCGACACCCATTTTGGCCATGGCTCCCAAGCCAAGCGCAGGGGTTACGACGATCTCGACGAGCACGACAACCTGCTCATCCACAACTGGAATCGCGAAGTGCCGGCGAACGGTGTCGTATTCCATGTCGGTGATTTTGCCTGGAAGACAGTGCCCCAGGAGCGACTGGAAAAGATCTTCAGGCGCCTCAATGGCAAGAAGTACCTTGTCCTTGGTAACCACGACAATAAGGCCGTGGCCGATCTGCCGTGGGCCGGTGTCGATCACCGCATGATTGTGCAGGTCGGCAGCGGAGAGGACCAGCACGAATTCCTGCTTGATCACTATGGCGGTAGGGTTTGGTACAATTCCCACAATGGCGTCAGGCAATTGTACGGCCACAGCCACAACGAACTGCCGTCAACCACCGCTGCGTGTGATGTAGGCGTCGACGGATGGATGCTGCAGCCGATCACCATCGCCGATGTCCTGGCCGTTCAGCGGGAGGCAAAGATCACCATGCGCGAGGTGCAGGACCTTGTGCCAGGTGGACCGAGGAACGGATGACCTTTCCCCCCATCATTTTGCTCCACTTCCCCACGAACTTCCCCAAAGCAATGGTGATCTTTGTGGGGAAGTTTTGATAGATTGTGGGGGTGAAGGATTGGAGGATGATTCCTTAATCGGCGTCCCAGTTGCGCCCCAGTTGTCCGGCGCCCCAGCGGCTTTAGGGAAGGATTGTATAGGAAAACCTAGGGGCCCGCTGGTGATCTCGACGGGATTCGAACCCATGACCCCCGGATTAGGAATCCGGTGCTCTATCCAGCTGAGCTACGAGACCACGGCGCAAGGAAATACCAGCTAGAACCAAACGTTACAAGTTGGTCGCGCCTGCAAGGCTGCCCTCCACCGTCTGGGGCACAAAAGCGTTCAGCAATTTTGCCCCAATCGCGTATATGATGGGCAAACGCTTTCCGGGGCCTTCCTTGCTCAAGACCAGCCTTGCCTATCTGCTTACCCTTGCGGCCCTTTCGGCAAGTTCTGCTTCGGCCATGGCCTGCGCGCAATTGCGCACGGTTGAGGGCGGCGTCGTGGCCGAGGTGACCGATGGCGACACGCTGGTCCTGGATGATGGCCAGGTGGTCCGGTTGATCGGAACCCAGGCCCCAAAGCTGCCCCTGGGACGGGAAAACTATCCCACCTGGCCGCTGGCGCCCGAGGCCAAAGCGGCGCTTGGGGAGCTTGCTGGGGGCAAAGAGGTGCTTTTGGGTTACGGCGGCGAGGAAATCGACCGCTATGGCCGGCACGTTGCGCATGTGTTCGTCGCCACTGCCGAAGGCTCCCTTTGGGTGCAGCAGGCCATGATCGGCAAGGGTTTGGCGCGGGTTTACTCCTTTCCCGACAACCGCGCCTGCCTTGATTTGCTGCTGGCTGCGGAAGGGGAGGCGCGCCGCGCCGGGCTTGGAATTTGGCGCGATCCCTATTACAGCGTTCGCCAAGCCGATGCGCCGGGTGACCTCCTCGCCCGCGCCGGTCATTATGAGCTTGTGGAAGGGCGGGTCCTTCTCGCCGACAAGAGCGGCGGGCGGGTTTATCTCAACTTTGGCAAGTACTGGAAAGAAGACTTCACGGTGGTCATTGAGGCTCCGGCCCTGCGGCTTTTTGCAGGGGACGAGTTTGATCCGCTGGCGCTGGACGGCGCACTGATTCGTGTTCGTGGATGGGTGGACAACCGGGATGGTCCGCGCATCGAGGTGACCCATCCCGAGCAGATCGAGGTTCTGGCAGAACGATGAGCGGCAAGTCGGATATCGCAAGGCTTATGCGACATGGGCTGCTGGCTGTTTCGCTGCTCGCGCTGTCGGCCTGCACGACGCTTTCCAATTCCAACATCGCCGTGAGCCGGACGGGTGACAATCCGGCCCCCACCGTTGTGCCCGCCGGCACCGATCCCGATGACGAGGTGATCGGCCGCCGCGAGCATCCGCGCATCATTGCCGCCTATGGCGGGGTTTATTCCGATCGTCCGGCCGAGATCATGGTTGCGCGCATTGTGGGGCGGCTCCTGGCTGCGGCCAACCAGCCCAATGCGCAGTTCCAGGTCACC
The DNA here is from genome assembly GCF_003056345.1 of Devosia submarina. Lineage (GTDB taxonomy): Bacteria > Pseudomonadota > Alphaproteobacteria > Rhizobiales > Devosiaceae > Devosia > Devosia submarina. The sequence goes on from NZ_PYWB01000013.1 coordinate 40,353, forward strand.
ATTCTGGATACATCCGAGGTCAATGCCTTTGCCCTGCCGGGCGGCTATATCTATGTGACGCGCGGCATCCTGGCGCTGGCATCCGACACGAGCGAGCTGGCCGCTGTCCTGGCGCACGAAATTGCCCACGTCACCCTGCGCCATGCCCGCGCCCGCACGGATCGCACCCGCACCACGCAGATCGTTGATCGCGTGATCACGGGTGTTTTTGGCGGTGACACTTCCACCGATGCTGCTGCCAACCGCACGCGTCAATCCATGGCGGCCTTCGGGCAGGCACAGGAACTGGAGGCCGATCGCGAAGGCATCGAATATGCGGGAAAGGCCGGCTACGATCCCCAGGCAGCTGCGCGGTTCCTGGGAGTGATGAGCCGCTTTGCCTCTTTCTCGGCAGGCGCCGGCAATGGGGATGACGGGTTCCTCTCCTCCCATCCTTCAACGCCCGCTCGCATCCAGAAGGCGGTCGACACAGCCACGACCATGTTTGGCCAATCGGGCGCTGGCGAAACCGATCGCGCCGGCTATCTGGCCTCCATTGCTGGCCTCACCTTTGGCGACAGCCCCGCGCAAGGCTCCATTATCGGGCAGCGCTTTGTCCATCCTGCGTCCAAATTCACCTTCACCGTGCCACAGGGCTATGTGCTGCAAAATGGGCAAAGCGCCGTCGTGGGCGTGGCGGGCGATGGGGAAGCGGTGCGCTTTGACAGTGCTGATGTGCAGCCCGACCTGGCCCTCACCGACTACCTCAAATCAGGCTGGATTGCGGGCCTCAAGACCGAAACGGTTACCAGCCAAAGCTATAATGGCATCGACATGGCCTCGGGCCTCGCGCAGACCGATCAATGGTTCTTCCGCGTGTCCGTGATGCGGCTCGATGGGCAGGTTTATCGCTTCATCTTTGCCGCCAAGGCCGACAGCCCGCGCTTTGCCCAGGGCGCCGAAGCAACGCTCCGAAGCTTCCGCCGCACGGAGCCGGCCGACCTCACCCAGGTCAGCAAGGTGTCGATCAAGATCGTCACCGCCAAGCCGGGCGAAAGTGCCGATAGCCTTGCCCGTCAGATGCAGGGGCTCAATCGCGGCACGGAGCTCTTTTACATCATCAACAATCTTTACCCCGGCGACCCCGTAGTGCCAGGCGAGCGCTACAAGATCGTGGCCCTGCAATAGCCTTCAGGACGGGATTTTGCTGGTCTGCTCGGCAATCACTTCGGCCGTGCCGTTGTCGAACAGCTTGACCACAGCCTCGCCCACCAGGGTGAAGCTCGCAATGGCCAACAGGCAGGTCAGCATGGCGATGAGGCCATATTCGATGGCGGTTGCCCCGCTTTCGTCATCGATGAATGCCTGGATAAAGGCCATCAACATGCTCGCCCCCGCGCAGTGCTGTCGCTAGAGCAGATCGCAGAGTGCGGCGATCAATGGCTCATCGGCCGGGGGCATGGGATAGTCGCGCAGCGCCTGGGGCCGCACCCATTTAAGGGCGGTATGCTCCTTGGGCTGCGGAATGCCCTGCCATTTCCGGCATACATAGAGTGGCATCAACAGGTGAAAATTCTCGTAAGAATGCGAGGCGAATGACACCGGCGCCAGGCACGCGGTCTTGGTGGAAACCCCCAGCTCTTCTTCGAGCTCACGGATCAGCGCCGCCTCGGGCGATTCACCGGTTTCGAGCTTGCCGCCAGGAAACTCCCAAAGGCCCGCCAGGTTCTTCCCCTGGGGTCGCTGTGCAATCAACACGCGCCGGTCGGCATCCACCAGGGCGCAGGCAACAACAAGAAGGATATTCATTGGGGTGCCCGCCGATAATGATATTCGTAGATCTGCTCAAAGCCGAGTGAGCGGTAAAGGCCCAGGGCCACCTTGTTGTTCGCCAAGACCTGGATCGCGGCATAGCTCGCGCCCATCTGCGATGTCCAGTTGAGCCCGGCATGCATCACTGCCCGGCCAAAGCCTTCGCCCCGCTTGGCGGGATCGACCACGACATTGAGAAGCACGGCGCAGTTTTGAGCATTGACGGCCAGCGCCGCGCCGGCCGGCTGGTAGCTATCGTCATAAACAACAATGCCGCACGCCGGAACCGTGATCCGGTCGAGGATTTGGCCCAGAACATTGCGCGTTTGCGCTGAATAGCCGGCTAGATCGGCTTGCACCTGGCGCCATTCAGGATCGCTTGGCTCGAAATATTTGGTAAGCGCCGACACCAGCCTTTGCCGCTTGCTCAGCTCCATGCCGAGCACAAGGCTGGGCTCATAAACATCCCAGCCCATCTCGTCGAGCGCTGCCACGATGCCGGGCCCTGCCAAGGGGGTGACGCGGAACACGGGCCGCAAGTCCCGCGCGCGATAAAGTTCAGCCAAAGCCGTTATGCGCTGCTGGGCACGCCCGTCATCGGCCGGGTCAAGGCAATGAACGGAATTGGCGCGCTTGGTGTAGCCATGGGCGAACCGAGCCGTCCAGCCGCCATCGGCGGCTTCCTCGAGCGCCGGCCAGGCCAGCAATGTTGCCTGTTCGATCTCGGCGGGCGAAAGGGCCACCCGCCTATCAGCTCCGGTAGTCGCCATTGATAGTGATATAGCCATGCGTCAGATCGCAGGTATAAACACTGGCGCTTCCCTCGCCCAATCCCAGGCTCACCGTCAGTTCAAGCTCCTCGCCCTTCATATAAGCCGAGGTCGCGGCCTCGTCATAGCCCGGCGCCCGCTCGCCATCCTTGGCTACGAGGAGGTCACCAAAGCGGATCGCCAGCCGGTCGCGATCAGCCGGTTCGCCCGCCTTGCCCACAGCCATAACCACCCGGCCCCAATTGGCGTCCTCGCCGGCAATCGCCGTTTTCACCAGGGGGGAATCCGCAATCGCCTTGGCGATGCGGAACGCGCTCTGGTCCGACGTCGCGCCCTCCACATGAACCGAAACCTGCTTGGTCGCGCCTTCACCATCGCGCACCACCTGGATGGCGAGGTCAAACAGAACATCCCGCAGCGCTTCGCCAAACACCTGGGCGCGCGGATCGTCGGGCCTGGTCAGCGGCTCGACATTGGCCTTGCCGGTGGCAAAGGCGAGCAGCGTGTCGGAGGTGGATGTATCGCTGTCCACCGTGATGGCATTAAAGGTCGTCTGCACATGCTGGGCCAGCAGATCCTGCAGCACAGGTGCCGCCACGGGCATGTCGGTCACAACAAAGCTCAGCATTGTCGCCATGTCGGGCGCGATCATGCCGCTGCCCTTGGCAATGCCGTTGATCCGCACCTCGACGCCGTCGATCTCGAGAATGGCACCGGACAGCTTGGGGAATGTGTCTGTGGTCATGATGGCCTTGGCCGGATCCATCCACGAGCCGGAATCGAGCTTGCCAGCCATGGTATCGAGCACGCCCTCGAACTTGCTGGCATCGAGCGGCTCCCCGATCACGCCCGTTGAGGCCAAAAAGATTTCCGCCGTGCTGCAGCCCAAAGCCTTGGCCGCATATTGCGCCGTCAGCTCCACGCTCTGCTTGCCCTTGACCCCGGTAAAAGCATTTGCATTGCCCGAATTGACCACAAGCCCACGCGCCATGCCGCCAGACGGCAAATTAGCCCGGCACCAATCCACGGCCGCCGAGGAGCATTTGGACTTGGTCAGAACGCCCGCCGCTGTTGTGCCCTCGTCAAAGGCCATCAAGAGCACATCAGTGCGGTTCTTGTACTTGATCCCTGCTTCCGCTGTTGCAAAGCGCACCCCGGCAATGGCCGGCAGGTCGGGATAGGATTTCGGCGCGAGGGGGGAAACCGGATGGGCCATGAGCAAAGCCTTGGTGGAAAAGCAATCAGTCTCCCCGTGTGCCCCAAACATGGCCTCTTCGCAAGACGGGTGCTCACGAACCCCACCTAACCTTTCCCTGAGGGCGAAGGATTTTGGGCTCGAAGGCGATACGTTGCCTACCTGGTGAACGATCAGGCCCAATCCGATCACCCCTTGCCTTGCATCCAATAAAAAGCCCCCGGATCAACTCCGAGGGCCATTCCAATCAGGGGAAGCGAGCGTTCTCACACGCGCTGATCCATCTTACTCCGCCGCCGGCGCTTCTTGGGCCGCCGCATCGGTCTGGGTCTGCTGCTGCACGGCGTTGGCCAAGGCCGCATCGGGGATGTCGATCTCGACGCCATCCATCAGCTTGGCGACCGTATCGTCAAACGTCTTCATCAGTAGCTGCTGCTGCAACTGCCCTGCCACCTGCTCGAATGCCGGAGCGCTGGACTGGCGCTTTTCTTCGAGCCGGATCACATGCCAGCCGAACTGCGACTGCACGGGCTCGGAAACCTGACCAACATCGGTCAGGGCATAGGCGGCCGTTTCAAACGGCGCCACCATCATGCCCTTGCCGAAAAAGCCCAGGTCCCCACCATTGGCAGCACCCGGATCGATCGACTTTTCCTTGGCAAGCGTTGCAAAGTCAGCCCCGCCATCAAGTTCGGACTTGACCGCTTTGGCCTCGTCTTCGGTAGGCACAAGGATATGGCTCGCCCGGATTTCCTCGGCCGGCTGGAAATCGGCAACGAATTTATCGTATTCGGCCCGCACAGCCTGCTCGGTTACGCCCGAAGCGATTGCCTCGGCGAAATAGGCGCGGCGCAGGGCGCGGTCTTCAAGATAGGCCAGGCGCTGCTTGAACAAGGGCGTCTCGCCCATGCCGGCTTCCCGGCCGGCCGATGCCATCACCTTCATATCGATCAGCACGCGCAGCAGGAACGGCTTGCGCTGCTCGGGCGGCATCTGGCTCAGTTCCTGGGTCAGGTCCTCAGCGGCAAAGCTGAGATCGGCCTCGGTGATCGTCTGGCCGTCCACGGTTGCGACAACGGTTTCCGGCGTCACGGGCGCCGGTGCTGCCGCCGGGGCTTCGGCTGCGGGCGCGGCGGGCGCTGCATCTTGCGCGAAGGCTGGAGCCATGGCGGTGGCGGCCATCATCAGGGCCAGAACACTGGCACTGCGGGCAAAGCGCAGGGAAAAGGATTTGGACAAGCTAGCTCTCCTTGGCCGGCGCTTGCAAAGGGCGCCGCAGCTTTTGGGTCAACGGCAAACAAATGTCTGCCGCCAGATCGGCGCCTGCCGTCACATGGCACTTGGGCCAAAATGTGCCACGCCGCATTTCGTGAGCGAGGAGGCGCTGCGAAAACATGTGGCTTGCGCCCGGTTTTCCGGCAGGCCGCGGAGGTGTCGCGCATTTCGCTGACGTTGACAATAGAGGGGTGCGCTCTTACATCTCAGCCGCTTTTCCGCCACTCGGCGGATCAAGACATTCCGAAAGCCGGAAAGGCTTCTCATTGCGCCGTCTCCCAAGGATATCTGCTGATTGTCGGGCGGCCGCGATGAACAATCAAAGGACCTTGTAATATGGCACTTGCTGCGCTCGCCCGGCGGATTTTCGGCTCTCCGTCCGATCGGCACGTCAAGCGATACCAGCCAAATGTCGCGGCCATCAATGCGCTTGAAGGGGAACTCGAAAAGCTCAGCGATGACGCACTGCGCGCCCGCACGGCCGAGTTTAAGGCGCAGATCGCCCAGGGACGCAGCCTCGATGATCTGATTGTTCCCGCTTTCGCCACGGTGCGCGAAGCCTCAAAGCGCGTCCTTGGCATGCGCCATTTCGATGTGCAGCTGATCGGCGGCATGGTGATGAACGAGCGCGGCATTGCCGAAATGCGCACCGGTGAAGGCAAGACGCTGGTGGCAACGCTGCCGATGTATCTCAATGCCCTGACCGGCAAGGGGGCGCACCTCGTCACCGTCAACGACTACCTTGTCAAGCGTGACGCCGCCTGGATGGGCCAGATCTACAATTTCCTGGGGCTCGAATGGGGCATCATCGTCCATGGCATGACGGACCCTGAGCGCAAAGCCGCCTATGCCGCCGACATCACCTACGGCACCAACAACGAGCTGGGCTTCGACTATCTTCGCGACAACATGAAATATACGCGCGAGCAGATGGTGCAGCGGGGCCATGAATTCGCGATCGTGGACGAGGTGGACTCGATCCTGATCGACGAGGCTCGTACGCCGCTGATCATCTCGGGCCCCTCCGAAGACCGCTCCAATCTTTACACCACGATCGACGCCCTGATGCCGATCATCGAGGAAGAGGACTACGAGCTCGACGAGAAGCAGCGCGCGGTGACCTTTACCGACAGCGGCATCGAAAAGCTCGAGGAAAGGCTGGCCGAAATGGGCCTGCTCAAGTCCTCCTCCATGTATGACGTCGAAAACGTCGCCCTCGTCCACCACGCCAATTCGGCCCTGCGCGCGCACAAGCTCTTCCGCAAGGACAAGGACTACATCGTGCGCAACGATGAAGTCGTTATTATCGACGAGTTCTCCGGCCGCATGATGCCGGGCCGCCGTTATTCGGAAGGCCTGCACCAGGCGCTGGAAGCCAAGGAACACGTCAAGATCCAGCCGGAAAACCAGACGCTGGCTTCGATCACCTTCCAGAACTATTTCCGCCTCTACAAAAAGCTTGCCGGCATGACCGGCACGGCGGCAACCGAGGCCGAGGAATTCGCTGACATCTACAAGCTCGACGTTGTCACCATCCCGACCAATTTGCCGATCCAGCGCAAGGATGACGACGACGCCATCTACCGCACGGCGGCGGAAAAGTTCGACGCCATTGCCGATCTGATCAAGGAATGCCAGGAGCGAGGCCAGCCGGTGCTGGTGGGCACGACCTCGATCGAAAAGTCCGAAATGCTGGCCGATCTTCTGCGCAAGAAGAATGTCGGGCAGATGAATGTCCTTAACGCCCGCCACCACGAGCAGGAAGCCTTTATCGTGGCCGATGCGGGCCTGCCGGGCGCGATCACCATTGCCACCAACATGGCCGGTCGCGGTACCGACATTCAGCTCGGCGGCAATCTCGAAATGCGCATCCAGAAAGAAGCCGACGGCCTAGAGGGTGCCGAGCGCGAGGCCAAGATCGCCGAGATCAAGCGCACCATAGCCGAAGACAAGGCCAAGGCGCTCGCCGCCGGGGGCCTCATGGTGATCGGCACCGAACGCCATGAATCGCGCCGCATCGACAACCAGCTGCGTGGCCGTTCCGGGCGCCAGGGCGATCCGGGGCATTCCAAGTTCTTCCTGTCCTTGCAGGACGATTTGATGCGCATCTTCCCGGTTGATTCAATGGATTCCATGCTGGGCAAGCTGGGGCTCGAGCAGGGCGAGTCCATTACCCACCCATGGGTTTCCAAGGCCATCGAGCGGGCGCAGGGCAAGGTGGAAGCGCGCAACTTCGACATCCGCAAGAACATCCTCAAATACGACGATGTGATGAACGATCAGCGCAAGGTGATCTTCGAGCAGCGCATCGAGTTGATGGATGCCGAGGACGTCAGCGAAACCGTTGTCGAAATGCGTCACGATGTGGTCGACAACATCATCGACAAGGCCATTCCGCCCCGCTCCTATCCCGAACAGTGGAACGTGGAACAGCTCACTGCTGCCGCCAAGACCTACCTCAACCTCGACCTGCCCATCCAGGCCTGGGCCGAGGAAGAGGGGATCGACGCCGAGATCGTGCGCGAGCGCATGATCGCCGCTGCCGACGAAGCCGCCCAAACCAAGGAAGCGCGCACCATTGCTGCCATGGAAGCGGCGGGGTCACCCAACCCCAGCGTCATGCGCCAAGTGGAAAAATCTATCCTTCTGCAGTCCATTGACGGGCTCTGGCGCGAACACCTCGTCACGCTGGATCACCTCTCCAAGGTGGTCGGCTGGCGCGGCATCGCCCAGCGCGATCCGCTCAACGAATACAAGCAGGAAGCCTATGAGCTGTTCCAATCGTTGCTGGCCAATCTGCGCGAGCTCGTGACCACCCAGCTCAGCCATGTTGAGCTGCAGCCCCGCCCCGTTCAGCCCCCAGTTGCCGATCTTTCCCGCCTGCGCGAAACCCATATCGATCCGCTGACGGGCGAGAACGATGCCGATGGCGGCGACACACTTGCCGACTCGCTGGGCGCCACGGGCAGCGATCCCTCGCTCACCCCCATCGACCCTCAATTGCTGGAGGGCGTTGCCCGCAACGCCCCATGCCCCTGCGGCTCGGGCAAGAAGTTCAAGCACTGCCACGGGCAGTTCTAGTAAAGAGGCCCGGCGAAAGTCGGGCCTTTTTCTTTGCCTGCTGTGGCCACCAAAAGCCGCCACAAACACAATGTCACCCCGGGCTCTACCCGGGGCCCATCTCGAGATCGCTGTACGTCCGCAAGGTCGAAGGATTCACCTCCTTCAAGCATCTCAGGATGGATCCCGGCTCAAGGCCGGGATGACATCGTGCTCGTGATTGGCTCAGCCCTCAGCACGTCACCCGAATCTCAGCAAACCCACTCACCGCCCCGCCCTGGGTTGGCACCACCGCGATCATGCATTGGCTTTCGGGCAGCCCCACCGTGCCGCCCTGCGCGATCACCGTGCCATTGCCAAGCGTGATATAACCGTCATCCACCGCGCCGATTTCCACTCGCGCCGGCGTGCCGCACACGGGATAAACGTCCCCTGCCGCCACCATGAAGCGCGTCCCTGTGGGCAGGCAATCGCCATCGCTGGGCAAGGCGGCTGCCCCGGAGGGCGCCAGCGGCGGTAGCCCTGCCGGTGCACCCGCCGGGCCACTGCGCCAATTCTCCTCCAGCAGCCCCACGCGATTTTGCAGATCCACCAGCGCTCCATCATCCACGGACGCGGGTGCAGCATTGGCCTGCTGGCGGTTAAACAATTCAAGGCTGACCTTGATCTGGGCAATGTCCGTTGCAAGCCGCGCCACGTCCCGCTGCGTCTCTGTATAAACCCAGGCCGATGCCGCAAGCGCTGCAACGCCCACAAGCCCTGCAACAAAGCCCAGAAGCGTCGGGCCGGCCAGGCGTCGCGCAGGGGCGGCCGCTGGCTGCTCGGCGACAGCACTGCGTTGCTCGGCCTCGATCGTGGGGATTTCTTCCAAGGCGCATCTCCGTTGCGGCAGGTCGGCTCACCCCATCGGCGGCAAATGCGGCTGTCCTGTGGTAGGCTGCCCTTTTAAAGCAGCCACTCCGCACGGGGGAAAGGCGTTGGTGCCGGCTTGCCGCTCATGACCGGCTTGACCTCGCCCTGCCCACCGCCAAACAGCCCGCCAATGCCTCCGAACAGGCCCGACACGGCCCCGCTCATGGCCTCGCCGCGCGCCTTGATCGCCGCTTCTTCATTCGCCTTCCTTTCGGCTGCCGAAAGCTGCTGGGCCACGGCCTTTTCGTCCGCCTCCTGCTTGGCGATCAAAACCGCATTCTGCGTCATGGCAGGGCAGGGGGCCATGGCGTTGAGCGCGCCATTGCCGGGCGCATTAAACACATATTGCCGCTCGCACACGTCCCAGCTGGGCGGGTTCTTGGTCAGCTCGAAAAGATCATAGCCTTCCTTGATGTCCTTCCAGAATGGCAAATGCTCATTGCTGGCCTGGGCGGCCAGGTTTGCAGCGTTCATCTTGAAGGGAAAGATCTGCAGCTGGAAGCTGCGATTGCCGCCCTTGAAGGTTTCGCGGGCCAGGGCATAGATTTCGGCAATGCCGTCATCGGTCATGGCGTAGCAGCCGCGCGACGAGCAATCGCCATGCACCATCAGATCGGACCCCGTGCGCCCCCAGGCGCGGTCGAACTTGTTGGGAAAGCCGGTGTTGAAGGCGAGGTAATAGGCCGAGTTCGGGTTCATCAGCCCGGGTGTGATCGTATAGAAGCCCTCCGGGCTCTGCCGGTCGCCTTCCTTGATCTTGGGTCCAAGATTGCCCGAAAAGGCGCAGATCTCATAGCTCTTGAAAAGCTTGAAATTGCCGGCCTTGGTCCGCTTCCACACCTCAAGCGTTTTTTCCTGCTTGAAGATGCGGATCATCATGGCTTCGCCGGGGTCGGACCCCATGGCCTTGAGCGCTGCGACCACGCCGCTTTGCAGCGGCTGGTTGTGGCGATTGCTGTTGCTTTTGGGCAAAAAACCGCCGCAGGCCACCAGCCCCAGGGCCACCCACAGCAGGATCAGCACAGAACACAATTTGCGCAGCGCGGTATATGTCAAGATAAGCAGCCTAGAAGCGAAACAAATCACCGACCGCTTGGAGACGGATGGTTAGCGCAGCATGAAGAAGTGCTGGTGAACGAAGCGTTACCACACGCCATATCTTCGCGAAAGATAGGTTTATTCACGCAAGCGTGCAGACCCCTACCTGACCTTCCCCTGGAAGGGGGCGGAAAAGAGCAGAGTCAAACCGCGATTGTGCCAAGTGCACTAAGCAGTCCCTCCCCCTCTCAGGGGGAGGCCAGGTGGGGGGTAGCCCCAAAGCCCTTAAAGCGCCGTCCCGATCGCCATGAACTTTTCGCGCCGGTGCTCGCGCACTTCCAGCCGCCCCTTGCCCGCAAAGTCCGCCAGAAACGCGGCAATCGCATCACGCGTCGACGCCATGACGGTTTCGGGGTGCCGGTGCGCCCCGCCGGTCGGCTCGGGGATAATGGCGTCGATCACGCCGAAGCCCAGAAGGTCGGCGGAAGTGATCTTCATGTTGGTCGCCGCATCCTGCGCCTTGGCGGCGTCGCGCCAGAGGATCGAGGCGCCGCCTTCGGGCGAGATCACCGAATAAATGGCATGCTCCAGCATCAGCACGCGATTGGCCGTCGCAATGGCGATGGCGCCGCCCGAGCCGCCTTCGCCGATGATGATGGCGATGTTGGGCACACCCAGTTCAAGCGATTTTTCCGTGGAGCGGGCAATGGCCTCGGCCTGCCCGCGCTCTTCGGCGCCGATCCCGGGATAGGCGCCCGCGGTGTCCACAAAGGAAAGGACCGGAATGTTGAACCGGTCGGCCATTTCCATGATGCGCACGGCCTTGCGATAGCCTTCCGGCCGCGCCATGCCGAAATTGTGCTTGAGGCGCGTTTCCGTGGAATTGCCCTTTTCCTGGCCCAGCACGGCAACAGGCTGCCCGTTGAACCGGCCAAAACCGGCCTGGATGGACGCGTCTTCGGCAAATTTGCGGTCACCGGCCAGCGGCTGCCATTCGGTGATCAGCGTGCGGATGTAATCGGATAGATGCGGGCGCTGCGGATGGCGCGCTACTTGGGTCTTTTGCCAAGGGGTAAGCTTTTTGTAGATTTCCACCAGGGCCTCTTCGGCCCGGCTCGAGAGCCGGTTGACCTCTTCGTCAATGCTGACGGCCTGGTCCGTTGCCGCCATGGCCTTGAGCTCGGCGATCTTGCCTTCCAGATCGGCGACCGGCTTTTCGAAATCGAGATAAGACTGCATCCCACCTGCCCGTTAGGGGTCTGTTGTTCGCGACCCATGAATTCGGCCGCTGCTGTTGCGCCCTAAAGTGGCCGGAAAGTGACGATCAGGCGACGCCAAGTCAAGACTTGTTGCCAATCGCGTGCGGAAAGCCCTTGCCAATTGGCTAAAGACTCATGGTGAGCCTGTCGAACCACGAGGTCGCGCGAGTGGAGCTATCAACCCTCAGAACGAGGCCACTACCCCTGTGCCAGCGGATGGTGCGTTTCCACCAGATCCCGCAGCTTGTCATCGAGCACATGCGTATAGATCTGCGTTGTGGAAATATCGGCATGCCCCAAAAGCATCTGCACCACGCGCAGATCCGCCCCACCGGCCAGCAGATGACTCGCAAAGGCATGGCGCAACACGTGCGGGGCAATACGGGCCGAACTGATCCCCGCGCGCCCTGCCAGCGATTTCAGATCCCGGGCAAACACTTGGCGCGACAAATACCCCTCCGCGCCGCCTGCCGGAAACAAGAAAGGGCCCGGGTCAAGCGTTCCCAGATAAGCCTTGAGCGCATCACGAGCCCGGTCGTTGAGCGGGACGACCCGCTCCTTGCTGCCCTTGCCCACAACCGTCAAATAACTCGTGTCCCGCATTACGGCCTGACGGCGCAGGCTCACCAATTCGCTAACGCGCAGCCCCGTGGCATAAAGCAGTTCCAGCAACACATAGAGCCGCAGGGCCGCCGCCTGCTGCGCCGGCTCGGCAGGCGCATTGGCCTCCTCTTCTGCCGTTGAAAGCAGCTTGTCGACCTCCGCAATGCTCAAGACCTTGGGCAAGGCGCGCCGCGGCTTGGGGCTGGCTACGATCCGCGTCGGATCATCCCCCCTGATCCCGTCGGCGCATAAAAACCGGTGGAACTGCCGGATGGCCGAAAGCCGGCGGGCGCTTGAGGATGCCGAAAGCCCATCGCGCCGGATCTGGTCGAGATAGGCGTTGACACTGTCGCGGCTTGCATTGAGCAGCGTCTGCTTGCGCCCCGCAACGAAGCCCGCATAGTCGCTCAGATCCCGCCGATAGGCATCGATCGTATTCTTGGCCGCGCCCCGTTCGGCGCTCATCATTTCCAGAAAAGCGCCGATCAGATGCTGGCCGCTCATGGCTGTCCAGGCAGGGTTTCTTCGGCAGCGCCCGGATTGGCGCCGGTGCCCTCGGGCGCATTGCCCACTGGTGCTGGCTCAGCCGGAGGCGGTTCAACCGGCGCGGGCGCTGCAGGCGCCGGGGCGCTGCCGGGCAGGGCCGGTGCGCCTCCACCCAGCAGGTCGCGCGAGGGAATACGGACCGTTACTTCCTTGGGCGTGGGCTCGACAAAGCTGATCAGCGCAATCATGCCGGCATAAACGAGGCCAGCAAGGAAAAGCAGCGTGATAAGAAGGCGGATCAAAGTGGGCATGAAATTCCGGCGCTTTGGTTTTGGGACTATATAGAGGGAAATGGTTTCTGTTTGGTAGGCATGGCACCATAACACAGGCTATAGCGTCCAGCTTCTTGACAGCACCCGCCCGTGCGGGTTGATAGCGGCATCATCTGGGGAGCGTATTGGTGAACCGTCCCGACGCGGCAACGCGACAGGCCCGCGCCGAAGAATTAGTGGAACGCCTTGCCGGCAAGCCGATCGTCCTGGTCGGCATGATGGGCGTGGGCAAGACGACCATTGGCCGGCGTGTCGCGGCCAAGCTTAGCCGGCAATTTCTCGACAGCGACGAGGAAATCGAAAAAGCCGCACAAATGAGCATTCCCGAAATGTTCGAGCAGCGTGGGGAGGCCGAATTTCGCGCCGGGGAAACCCGTGTCATTGCCCGTGTCCTTAAGGACAGGGATATTGTTTTGGCGACCGGGGGCGGGGCGTTCGTCAATGGGGAAACGCGTGCCCTGGTCAAGGGAGAGGCGATCTCCGTCTGGCTCAAGGCCAATGCCGATATTCTTTTTGAGCGCGTCTCGCGCCGCTCCAACCGGCCGCTTCTCAAGACCGCCAATCCGCGCGCCACGCTCGAAAAGCTGATCGAGGAGCGTTACCCCATCTATGCCGAAGCCGACCTCACCGTCTCGAGCCGCGATGTCCCCCAGGACGTCGTCGCCAATGACGTGATCGACGCCGTGCTGCATTTCCTCAAGCGCCAGGATTGACCCATGGCCGATATAGCCCACACAGTCCACGTTGCCTTGGGTGAGCGCGCCTATGACATCCTGATTGGCGACCGTTTGCTGGACCAAGCCGGCGCCCTGCTCGCCGAGCGCTTCCCCGGCCGCCGTTATGGCATCATCACCGACGAAACCGTCGCCAAGGCGCAATTAGGACGTCTCACTGCGTCCCTCGATGCGGCAGGCCTTGAACACAGCGAAATCATCCTCCCGGCCGGTGAAAGCACCAAGAGCTGGGCCTATCTCGGCCAGGCCGTGGAGGGAATTCTCGCGGCCCGGCTCGAGCGCAATGACCTCGTCATTGCCTTGGGTGGTGGCGTGATCGGCGATCTTGCGGGCTTTGCCGCCTCCATTGCGCGCCGCGGCATGCCGTTCGTGCAGATGCCCACGAGCCTTCTGGCGCAGGTCGACAGCTCCGTCGGCGGCAAGACGGGCATCAATTCGCCTCATGGCAAGAATTTGATCGGCGCCTTCCACCAGCCAAGCCTGGTTCTGGCCGACCTTTCCACGCTCGACACGCTCCATCCCCGCCAGTTCGCCGCCGGCTATGCCGAAGTGGTCAAATATGGCCTCATCGATGATGAAGACTTCTTCTTCTGGCTCGAGGAACACCAGGCCGAGATCTTTGCGGGCGGCACAGCACGCGGCGAAGCCATTGCCCGCTGCTGCCGCCACAAGGCGCGCGTCGTGATCGAGGATGAACGCGAGCTCGGCGTACGCGCGCTGCTCAATCTTGGGCACACCTTCGGGCATGCGCTCGAAAAAGACACCGGCTATTCCGACCGGCTCCTTCATGGTGAGGGCGTCAGCATCGGCATGGTGCTGGCGCATGAATTTTCCGCCCGCCAGGGCCTTGCTCCATCACAAGATACGGGGCGCATCATCCAGCACTTGCACAAGGCGGGTCTGCCCACCAGATTAGCTGACATCCCCGGCACGCTGGGGTCCACCGACATTTTGATGGCGGCTATCGCGCAGGACAAAAAGGTCTCGCGCGGTGCCCTGACCTTTATCCTCACCCGTGGGATCGGGCAGGCGTTTATCGAGAAAAACGTCAATCCTGCGGTGGTTTCCGCATTTCTGGAGGACATGCGCTAGGCGCCACACCCCCAGAAACCTCATGGTGAGCCTGTCGAACCACGAGGTTGAGCGTGTGGAGCCCTGTCTGCCACGCCTTCATGGCTCCACAGGCTCACCATGAGGCAACGCAATCAGGTGAAGCCTCTATTCGTAGGGGCCACCCAATGGTAAAACATCGATGGCCAGTGCATGGACGCGATCCCTGAGTTCAGCGTCCAGCGTTTCCATCACCGCGCGGTGTTGCGCAACGCGGCTCAGCCCGTCAAAATGACGGGTCGCGATTCTGACACGAAAATGGGTTTCACCACCCTCCCGCCACCCGGCGTGTCCTCGATGCTTGTTCGATTCGTCGAGCACTTGGAGGAAAGCGGGGGCAAATCTGTCGGTTAGCTTGCTGATCAGGGTGTCTGTGACGCTCATGAGGGCGGGCTTTCTATTCGGTTTGGCACCTAACTAGGCGAGAATGAAACTGTCTTCCAAGATCTTTGATTCCATTCGCATCAAACCCCGCAAGGAAGAGAAGCCTGCAGCGGTCGAACAAATGTGCGAATGGGAGGGCTGCGACAAGCCCGGCGAATACAAGGCACCCAAGGGCCACCGCGGCGAGGGGCAGTACCACCATTTCTGCCTGGAACATGTCCGACACTACAATACCTCGTACAATTTCTTCGCCGGCATGGAAAAGGACGAGCTCGAGGAAGCGCTGCATACGCCTCCCAAGGCCGAGTCCCGCTCGAGCTTTGCCACGGGCAATCCGCAAATGCACACTTCACGCGCAGCCCGCGCTGCTGCGTCCAATTTACGGCCAGGCGACAAATATGGCGATCCGTTTGGCGTGTTCGCCAAATACCGCCACCGCCAGGCGCAAAAGCCGGCCGCCGAACGGGTCAAGCCGCTCCACGAGCAGGACCGGCGGGCGCTTGAAACCCTGGGCATCATTGGCCACGCCAAGTCCGACGCCATCAAGAGCGCCTACAAGGCCCTGGTCAAGATCCACCACCCCGACGCCAATGGCGGCGACAAATCCTCCGAAGACCGCCTGCGCGCAATCATCGCGGCCTATTCGCACCTCAAGAAAGCGGGGTTCGTGGCGAAGTAGATTGGGTACAAAAAGCTCTTTCAGCCATCGTCATCACCCGGCTTGTCCGGGTGATCCATGGTCTGGGGACCAAGGGATGGATTGCCCGGACAAGCCGGGCAATGACGATCTTGCGGGGCTTTTGCTCCCGTAACATATACAAGCCTGCGTCTACCGCCCCCGTGACAATCCTGCTATAGAGCCCCCCGAATTCCCGCCTTTGATTATTCCGCCAAGAGCTTTGCCATGACCGAGTACGCCAATCTGCCCGACACCGAATATTCGGCCCGGGAATTGTTCGGTATCGATACCGACATGAAGGTCATGGGCTATAGCCAAGCCAATTCCCACGTCCCGCCGACCGATCCGGATTACCTTTTCGACCGCAACACGACCCTTGCGATCCTGGCTGGTTTCCAGTTCAACCGCCGCGTCATGGTGCAGGGCTACCACGGCACGGGCAAGTCGACCCATATCGAGCAGGTCGCGGCGCGCCTCAACTGGCCGCTGGTCCGCGTGAACCTTGACAGCCACGTCTCGCGTATCGATCTCGTCGGCAAGGACGCGATCGTCCTCAAGGACGGCAAGCAGGTCACCGAATTCCGCGACGGCATCCTCCCTTGGGCCGTGCAGAACAATGTCGCCCTGGTTTTCGACGAATATGACGCTGGCCGCCCCGACGTCATGTTCGTGATCCAGCGCGTGCTGGAAGTCGCCGGCCGGCTGACCCTGCTTGACCAGAACCGCGTGATCACGCCTCACCCGGCGTTCCGCCTGTTCGCGACCACCAACACGATCGGCCTGGGCGATACTTCGGGCCTCTACCACGGCACGCAGCAGATCAACCAGGGCCAGATGGACCGCTGGAGCCTTGTCACTACGCTCAACTACCTGCCCCATGACAAGGAAGTCGGTATCGTGCTCGCCAAGAACAAAGCCTATGGCGAAAATGACAAGGGCAAGAAGCTGATCAACAACATGGTGCGCCTGGCCGACCTCACCCGGCAGGCCTTCATCAATGGCGACCTTTCCACCGTGATGAGCCCTCGCGCCGTGATCACCTGGGCAGAAAACGCCCAGATCTTTGGTGGCGATGTCGGCTTTGCCTTCCGGCTGACCTTCCTCAACAAATGCGACGAACTCGAACGCCCTGTGGTTGCCGAGTTCTACCAGCGCGTGTTCGGGGAAGATTTGCCGGAATCGTCAGCGAATTTGGCTGTCACGGCGTAATTTCGCAGCACGACCTCGTGGTTCGACAGGCTCACCATGAGGTCTACTGGGGCAATGTGACCAATCAGTAGCCCTCATCCTGAGCTTGTCGAAGGACGAGGGCGTGGCATAGGGCCCGCTTTGGACATCTGACATGGCACAACCACCGCGCAGCAAAGCCAATAGGCCCGACCATACCCAGGCGTTCAAATCCGCCATGGGCGCAACGGTGCGCGCCATTGGCGGCAAGCCCGAGCTTGAAGTCACCTTTACCGCCGACCGGCCGTTGCTGACCTCTGACAAGGCGCGCCTCGCTAATCTGCCCCGCCTGCCGACGCGGCGCGACATCGCCATTGCCCGCGGGCAGGGCGATGCCATGGCCATGCGCCTTGCCAGCCACGATCCTGAAACCCACCGCAAGCGCTCCCCCATGGACCCGCAGGCGCGCGCAGCGTTCGATGCGCTGGAACAGGCCCGTGTGGAAGCCCTGGGATGCGTGCGCATGCCTGGGATGATCGGCAATATCGGCGAAATGCTGGAAGATCGCCTCTTCCGCGCCAATTTCGCCGAGGTGGACGACAAGGGCGATGCCCCTATTGCCGAGGCGCTGGGACTCCTCTTGCGCGAAAAGCTCGCCGGCGTGCCCGTGCCGCCATCGGGCCATGCGCTGGTGGATCTCTGGCGCAGCGAAATCGAAAGCAAGGGCGGCAAGTCGCTCGACCAATTGCTGGGCCTTTACGAGAACCAGGACGAGTTCTCCAAGGCTGCCAAGGCGCTGCTGCGCGACCTAAACCTCGTGCCCGACAGCGAAGCAGGCGACGCGGACGATGCCGACGAGGAAGGCGAGAACCAGGAGCCTGAATCGGGCGACAATGCCGACAAATCCCCCGAGCAGGGCGAAGGCGAAAACGAAGCCCAGGACAGCTCCGAAGACGAGCAGGCCGGCGATTCGGAAGAAACCGGGGACGTTGAAGGTATCGAGTCCGACATGGCCGATACCGACGAGGACGCGGCGGCCGAAGCGGGCGAAGACGCGCCCATGCCGCCACCCGCCAAGGATGGGGGCACACAACTCACAAACCAGTTCAACTACAAGGTCTTCACCACCAAGTTCGACGAGATCGTCAAGGCTGCCGAACTTTGCCCGCCCGACGAGCTCGACCAGCTGCGCACCCTCCTTGACAAGCAGCTCGAAAACCTGGCTGGGGCCGTGGCGCGCCTGGCCAACAAGCTGCAGCGGCGCCTCATGGCCAAGCAGAACCGGAGCTGGCAGTTCGACCTTGAAGAAGGCCTGCTTGATACGGCTCGCCTTACCCGTGTCGTCACCGACCCGATGCAGGCCCTGAGCTTCAAGGTGGAAAACGACACCGATTTCCGTGACACGGTTGTGACGCTGCTGATCGACAATTCAGGCTCCATGCGCGGCCGCCCGATCACCATCGCGGCGATCTGTGGCGATATTCTTGCGCGCACGCTGGAGCGCTGCGGCGTCAAGGTCGAGATCCTGGGCTTCACCACCCGCGCCTGGAAGGGCGGCAAGTCCCGCGAAGCCTGGCTTGAAGCCGGTCGCCCGGCCAATCCAGGTCGCGTCAACGACGTACGCCACATCATCTACAAGGCCGCTGACGAGCCCTGGCGCCATGCGCGGCGCAATCTGGGCCTGATGATGCGCGAAGGGCTCCTCAAGGAGAACATCGATGGCGAGGCGCTCGAATGGGCGCGCAAGCGCTTGATGGCCCGGCCGGAAGCGCGCCGCATCCTGATGGTGATCTCCGATGGCGCTCCCGTCGATGACTCTACGCAATCAGTCAATGCCGGCAATTACCTTGAAGCCCATCTCCGCCAGGTCATCGAGGACATCGAAACCCGCTCCCCCATCCAGTTGGTGGCCGTGGGCATCGGCCATGATGTGACGCGCTATTACCGTCGCGCCGTGACGCTGCTGGACGCCGAGGAACTGGCGGGTGCGCTGACAGACGAATTGGCAGCGCTGTTTGACGAGGAATTGCCGGGCCAAACAAGGCGGCGCGGCCGGGGATGACCAGCCGGCTGCTCACCACCTTGGCGCTGCTGCTGGTTGGCGTCAGCCTGCCGGCCAGCGCCGTGGAAGTCACGGTGAGCGCGGCGCCCGTCACCCGCTTCAAGGATGCAGGGCTCGATCAGCCTGTCGACAAGCTCGTTTTTCGCGGCGGCATAGCCATGGTGTCGCAGGACGATACTTTTGGCGGCCTGTCGGGCCTCACCCAGACGGGGCCCAACAACCAGGTCACTTTCGTCAGCGATCGCGGCAATTTCGTTTCCGGCCATCTGGCCTATGACGATGCCAATCGGCTGTTCGGCTTTATTGGCGTGCGCATCTCGCCCATGGAGAACTCCAAGGGCGAGCCCTTGCCGCGCCAATATGCCAAGGACGCAGAAAGTGTCGACACCGTTTATCGCAATGGTGCCGCCGCTGCCGTGCGGGTGGGCTTTGAAAACCTGACCCGTGTCGCCGACTTCCAGCTGACCGGCGGCATCCCCAGTGGTGCCGCGCGCGAACTCGCCATTCCTCAATGGCTCACGGATTTGCGCACCAACGAGAGCATTGAATCGCTCTGTATTGCGCCGCCGGCTTCACCCATTGCCGGCTCAACGCTGATCCTGGCCGAAGAAGCACTGGACGAAAACGGCAACCACCGCGGCTGGCTCCTGGGACAGAACGACAAGGGCCCGATCGGCCTTGTGAACACGCCGGTGGTCAACCCCACCGATTGCAAGTTCCTGCCGAATGGCGATCTTCTGGTTCTCGAGCGCGGGGTGTCCATGCTGAGTTTCGTCATGAATCTGCGCCGCATCCCGGCCGCCGAAGTGCGCCCCGGCGCCATCATGGATGGCGAACTGCTCCTTTCGGCTACCGGCGGCTCCATCGACAACATGGAATCGCTACTGGTGCACACCGCCCCTGATGGCGAAACGCGCATCGTCATTGGCTCGGACAACAATTTCAACGATTGGCAGCGCAGCCTGCTGCTGGAGTTCGCGCTGGCGGACTGACCGGACCATCCCCGATGTTACCGGGACTTTAAACAAGCGTCCCACTTCGTGCGACCCGGCACCCATAACCCATCGTCATTGCCCGGCCTGTCCGGGCAATCCAACAATCTCCGCGCAAGAATGGATCACCCGGACAAGCCGGGTGATAACGGCGACGCAGAAGGCGAACGCCCGCTAAACCGCCACCGTGCTCCGTCCCGCCAGCCACCCGCGCAGGGTCTTGTAGGGCGCGAGCATCAGCACCGTCAGCAAGAGCTTCACCAGGAAATCACCGAAGGCCAGCGACACCCAGAGCGGCACTTCCGGGCCCACGGCCAGAAACGGCGCGGGGAAAGCCAGCGAGCTGTCTTCCCGGCCGAACATGGTGTCGAGCCCCGCGAAAACCGGCGCCATGGCCAGGCTGAAAAAGATCATCGTATCGAGCGCCGAGCTCACCAGCGAGGAAAACATCGGCGCCTTCCACCAAGCCCCGTCGCGCAGACGATGGAACACGGAGACGTCGAGCAGTTGCGCGAGGAGGAATGCCGAGCCCGAGGCAATGGCAATGCGCGGGGTCGCAAGGTAGATCGACAGGATCACGGCCACCGCAAAGCCCGCCAAAACTGCAATGCGCGCCTTGGCCGGGCCGAACGCACGATTGGTCAGATCGGTAATCAGAAACGCGACGGGATAGGTCCAGGCGCCCCAGGTGAGGATATCGCCCAGATTGACCGGGCCGAGCTGGACCGCAAACGGATATTGAACAAGGATATTGGAAGCCGCGACAATAGCGACCATGGCAGCAATAGCCGCCAGGAAACGAGCCAGCATGAGAATGCACCTCTGTTGAACGCCGCCGGCAAGAGACCGGTGCGCCGCCTCTTTAGCAGTGAGCAGCAAGGCTTACCACCCACTCAATCGTCACCCTTGGGCCTGCCCCAAGGGTTCTACACTTCCCTTGTGACTAAATGCGGCCCCGAGGGTGATGCGCTGTGAGTGGAAAAAACCCCGCGCAAACAAAAACCGCGTGGAGCGCTAACTCCACGCGGCTTGAAATTCTTCGGAAAGCTACGCTTATGCCGTGGCGAGGGCCGCGCGCACTTCCTTTTTGATCCCCAGGGCGAGGGGCGACAGATCGGCATCGGCCTGCTTGAGGAGGAACGCATCGAGCCCACCGCGGTGCTCGACGGTGCGCAGGGCAGCAGCCGAGATGCGCAGCTTGACCGGACGGTTCAGCGCATCCGACAGGAGCGTGACGTTGAGCAGGTTCGGGAGGAACCGGCGACGGGTGCGGTTCAGGGCGTGGGAAACATTGTTACCGGTCATAACGCCTTTACCGGTCAGTTCGCAGCGACGTGCCATTTTCGTATCCTAGATAGTGTAAAGGTCCTGCGTGGCGGTTCAAACCGCAACGGGCCTCATTTGTTGTGAAATCTGGCGCGTCTTTAGAGAAAAGGGGCGCCCGCGTCAAGGCAAAGCCTGCTCAAAGCCGTGCGAGCGCCTTGCGCCAGCCATGCGGCGCGGGCAGTTTCGGTTTCATTAACCGATTCGTTTTTCCCGCCGGGACCCAGCCATTGACCCAGTTTCGCCTTGCCCTTGGTGCCGCCTTCGCCCTTCTGCTGTCCCTGCCCGCTGGCGCTGCCGAGGTAAAGGCCCGTGCCAGCTATGTCCTGACACTGGGCGGCATCAACATCGCCATGATGGATGTTGGTCTCACGGACAATGAGCGCGCCTACTCACTGGATCTGTCCGCCAACGTCGCCGGCTTTGGCGCGGTTGTCGCGAGCGGCACGGCCCGCGCCAGCGCCCAGGGCATTTCGAGCGGCAACAGCCTCGTTTCGCAAGGGTTTGACCTGCAAACCCGCGCCAGCGGAGAAACCTTCTCGGTGGACGTATCCTTTGCGGGCGGCAATGTGTCCTCGTTCAAGGTCGAGCCGCCCATCATCGACAATTATGACCGCGTCCCGATCGAGCGCCGGCATCTGAGCGGCGCCGGCGATTTCCTTTCGGCGTTCGTGCTCAAGGGTGGCGCGCTCGACAAGAGCCTCTGCCAGCGCAAGATGGGGATCTTTACCGGTGTTGAACGTTTCAACATCGCCATGAGCTTTGCCCGCGAGGAACAGGCCAACTCGCCCCGCACGGGCTACCAGGGCCCCGTGGTCCTGTGCACGGTGGATTACCAGCCCGTTTCAGGCCATTTCACCTCCTCGGACATCACCAATTACCTGGCCGATAGCGAGCGCATCGTGATCTGGTACGCTCCCTTGGGCGAGACCGGCTATTTCATCCCCTATCGCGTCCTTCTGGGCACCAATATGGGCGATCTTTCCATGGTGCTCACGGGCATGAGCTATTAGCCGCCTTCCCGATTTGGGACGGTCAACGGCTTTTTCCTTTTCAGCACACTTCGAAAGTGCCGCGCCAACGGAGATCATCCGTTAACGCGGCATTTTTGTTTGCGCCGACGCCGCGCAATCAGCGGTTTAGATTCGCGCGCCAACAGTCGAAATTAGGAGTTTCGCAACTGACATGAACAGCATTTTGGCGATCCCGGCCCAAAGCAGCCGCTGCGCTGCTCAGCTTTGTGCCTGTTGGCCTGCGCAAACACTACATCCTGCGGTGAACAAACCCGAACGCTCGATTCTGTCCCCGTTCGTTCCCCTTTTGCACCAAGGGTAAATGCTTGGACCGCTCAGAGCTTAACTTGTCCCAATCCGGGATAGCCTTCCCATCCACCATTCGTCACCCTCGGGCTTGACCCAAGGGCGTTTCACTTGCGCTCTGCGCCGCAACAAGACCCCTCGGGTCAAGCCTGCGGGTGACGACCGCGTGTGTCTCATATCAGCACGGTCAACGATGTTTTTCGTTTAAGTTCCGGTTGCGGCGCCAAGCCCGCCGCCGCTTTGGCCATAAATCTGCTTCAGCCCTAAACAGGAAGACGCATTTACATCCCCTTCATCTTCAGGCGATTCACCCGCTTATTTACCGTTTATCAACACAGCTGAACGGTCCCGCCCCCTAAACCGTCTGCCAGTGCCTCATCACCTGCCTGCTTGTGCCTTTCTCCACGGCCATCCCCAAGCCCTAGCCGTGAACAAACCGGGATCTACCGGCAATCTTCGATTCGGTGCTGCTTCGTTCCCCTTGCGTTCAAACCATTAACACGGTGGCAAAAGCGCCGCAGCATCTGTCCTTTTTTGCGACATTGCTTTGCGCTACTCGCAACTGGCAAATGGATTTCCTACATTGGCGGCAATGACCTTCTCGCCTCCCCAATCGGTCAAGGCTATTCTTGGCCCCACCAACACCGGCAAGACCTATTTTGCCATTGAGCGCATGCTGGCCCATCCCACGGGGATGATTGGCCTGCCGCTGCGCCTGCTTGCGCGCGAAGTGTACCAGCGCTGCGTCGAGCGGGTGGGCGAGGGGGCCGTGGCTCTCGTTACGGGCGAGGAGCGCATTGTTCCCGCTAAGCCGCGCTTCTGGGTATGCACGGTGGAAGCCATGCCCACCGATATCCGCGTCGATTGCCTCGCTGTCGATGAAATCCAGACCGCCATCGATTTCGACCGCGGCCATGTGTTCACCGACCGCATCCTCAATGCCCGCGGCTTTAACGAGACCCTTCTGCTGGGCGCCGGCACCATGGAGCCGGTGATCCGCAAGCTCCTGCCCCATGCCGAGATCATCGAGCGGCCGCGCTTTTCCCAGCTCACCTATTCGGGCTCCAAGAAGATTTCGCGCCAGCCGGCCCGCTCGGCCATCGTCGCCTTCTCCGCGCGGCAGGTCTATGCCATTGCCGAATTGATCCGGCGCGAGCGCGGCGGCGCCGCCGTGGTCATGGGCGCGCTGTCGCCCCGTACCCGCAATGCGCAGGTCGAGCTCTACCAGAATGGGGATGTGGATTTCCTGGTCGCCACCGACGCCATCGGCATGGGGCTCAACCTTGATATCCACCACGTTGCCTTTGCCGATGATACCAAGTTCGACGGCCACCAATCGCGCCTGCTGACCCCTGCCGAGATCGGCCAGATCGCCGGCCGGGCCGGTCGCCACTCCCGCAATGGCACGTTTGGCGTCACCGGCGGCACCGAGGGATTCGACGAGGAAATGGTTGTTGCGCTCGAAACGCACGACTTCGACCCCGTCCGAGTGCTGCAATGGCGCAACAATCAGCTGGATTTCTCGTCCATCCCGGCGCTGCTTCATTCGCTCGAGGCATCGCCCGAACATCGCAGCCTCACCCGGGTCCCCATCGCCAAGGACCAGCAAGCCCTTGAATTCGTGTCGCGCAACGAGGCGGGGCAATTGGCGCGTGGGCTCGATGGTGCGCGGCTCCTCTGGGAATGCTGCCAAATCCCGGATTACCAAGGAATTTCGCCTGCCAATCACGGCGAAATCGTCACCAGAATTTACTCGGACTTAGCCAGAAAAGGTAAGGTCAACGCCGACTGGATTGCCGAGCAGGTCCGGTTTTGCGACAACACGAGCGGCGACATCGACACGCTCAGCAACCGGATCAAGCAGGTCCGGACCTGGACCTTTGTCGCTAACCGTAAAAACTGGCTTGCGGACCCGGCGCATTGGCGCGAAAAGACCCGGGAGATTGAAGATCGTCTGAGTGATGCGCTCCATGAGCGTTTGACCCAGCGCTTCGTCGACCGTCGCACCAGCGTGCTGCTTCGTCATCTGAAAGACAAACGTATGGCATCTCCCGAGATCAATGAACGTGGCGAAGTGAGGCTGGAAGGCCACCTCATCGGCACGCTCGAAGGCTTCCGTTTCACCCTGGCCCGCCATGATGGCGATGCCGACACTAAGGGATTGCGTGGAGCCGCTGATCAAGTGGTGGCGCCCGAAATCCACAATCGTGCGGAGCGCCTGGCTGGCGCACCCAATGAAGAATTCGTGCTGGCGACCGATGGACGCCTGCGCTGGAAGGGCGATCTGGTTGCCGAGTTGATCGAGGGCGAAACGCTTTATCGCCCCCGCATCCTGATCCTGGCCGATGAAACCCTGACTGGCCCGGACCTGGAACGCGTGCAGGATCGCCTCAGCCTTTGGCTGCGCCACCACATCAATACCGTGCTTGAAGGCGTCATGGCGCTTGAAGCGCCTGCCGATATCGAAGGCGCTGCCCGCGGCATTGCCTACCAGCTCTACGAGAACCTCGGCCTGATCCCGCGTGCTCAAGTGGCCGAGGAGGTCAAGAATCTCGATCAGGACGTACGCGGCAAGATGCGCAAGCTGGGCATCAAGTTCGGCGCCTACCACATCTATTTGCCCCTTTCGCTCAAGCCCGCCCCGCGCGAGCTGGCACTGATCCTGTTTGCGCTGAAAAATGGCGGCGTGCGCCAGCCCGGCGTCACCGACATTCCCCATATCGTCTTGTCCGGTCGCACCTCCTTTGTGGTCGATCCCGAAGTCGATACGCGCCTTTACGAAGTTGCGGGCTTCAAGGTGGCCGGCAAGCGCGCCGTGCGCGTCGATATTCTCGAGCGCCTCGCCGACATCATTCGCCCGCTGATCGCGCTTGATCCCACGCGCTTCCAGGGCGAAGTGCCCGCTGGCGCCGCAGAGGGCAATGGCTTCCGCGTCACCGTGGAAATGACGTCGCTCCTGGGTTGCTCGGGCGAGGATTTCGCCTCGATTCTCACCTCGCTCGGCTATCGCGTCAAACGCGTGCCCAAGGCTCCGGCCCCTGCGCCCGAGGCCCAGGCAAGCGCTGAAGCACCCGCTTTGGAAGAGGTGCTGAGCGAAAACCCGGCCTCCGTCGAGCCGACGGACGAAGCTCCGGTTGAAGCCGTGCCGGCAGAAGCTGCCGCGCCCGCGCTTGATGCATCCGTGCCCGCCACCACCATTGTGGAAGCCGCGCCGGACACTGCTCCTGCTGCCCCAGCCGAACCCGAGTTCGACGAAATCTGGTCTCCTGCTGGCAAGCGTCAGGACAATCGCCGCCACGAAGGCCGCCGCCGTCCTGAAGGGGAAGGGCAAAACCGTCCGCCCCGTCAGGATCGCCAACGCCCCATCGTCAGCAAGCGCCCACCGGGCGAAGTGCAGGATCTGAGCAAGGCCCAGCACCTCAATCCAAAGCCGCAATTCGAGGGCAAGGGTCGCAACGACAATCGCCGGCCGGACAAGGGTCGCGAGGATCGGCCGCGCTTTGATCGCCCCCAAAATGATCGGTCCTCGCTGGGCCGGCCGCCGCAGGATCGCAAGGAAAAGGCCTTCGATCCCGATTCACCCTTTGCCAAGCTTGCGGCCCTGCGTGACCGCAAGGCGGAGTAAAACATGGCTGAACCTGTCGTGCCCGTCCGCAAGGAGCGGCTCGACAAGTTCCTGTTTTTTTCGCGCGCGCTCAAATCCCGAACGCTTGCGCAAAAAGTCATCGAAACCGGCGTCATTCGCGTTAATGGCGACAAGACCGAGCGCAGCGATCACAAGGTCGGCGCCGGCGATGTGCTGACCATGATCCTGCATGGCCGCATCGTCGTCTGGCGCATCATCGACCCCGGCGAACGCCGTGGCCCCGCCAGCGAAGCCCAGGGCCTATACGAAGACCTCTCGCCTCCACCCTTGCCCAAGGCCGATCTGTCCCCCTTCGAAGCCGCCATCGCCCAACGCCCCGAAGGCGCCGGCCGCCCCACAAAAAAAGAACGCCGCGACATCGACCGCCTCCATGGCGAGGAGGAGGAATAAGCACCAATTTCCCCTGAAACCTCATGGTGAACCTGCCGAACCACGAGGTCGGGCAAACACGCTCTGGATAAGGTCTACCAGGCATTTCCTGCAGAGATCGCACAGTCGACACCCTCCCCCTCGCGGGGAGGGATCAAGGGTGGGGGGCGGCTAGCCCCAATATAGCTGTCACGGCATCTAATAATGGGAAGTGCCGCAGTTATGAGACCTCGTCCTTCGACAAGCTCAGGATGAGGTCTATTAGAGGTGATGCGGTCCCCTCAATCGTCACCCTCGGGCTCGACCCGAGAGCTCTACACTTACTGAACTGTCCGCAAGTGCAGTCCCCTTGGGTCAAGCCCAAGGGTGACGACCGGTGTTGTGGCGGGACCTGACCTACTCGCCAGCCAGTCCCTTGCGCAACATCGTTTCCCTGCGCAGGGAGGATGCGCCAAAAGGTGCGCCTCACCAGCCTTGCAGCGCAAGGGAAAAGGGTTTAGCACCGGACCCGTTGAGACCTGCCGGACTGCCCATCAGATGACCTATATCGTCACCGACAATTGCATCGCCTGCAAATACACCGACTGCGTCGAAGTGTGTCCCGTAGACTGCTTCTATGAAGGCGAGAACATGCTGGTGATCCACCCCGACGAGTGCATCGATTGCGGCGTGTGCGAGCCGGAATGCCCCGCCGAAGCCATCAAGCCTGATACCGAATCCGGGCTCGACGAATGGCTCTCGCTCAACACCAAATATGCTGCCATCTGGCCCAATCTCACCGAGCGCCGCGATCCCCTGCCCGAAGCCAAGGAGCGGGACGGCGAAACCGGCAAGCTCGAGAAATACTTCTCCGAAGCCCCGGGCGAAGGCGACTGATTTTTTGCCAATTTGGGTTAGAGGCAAGAAACGCCTCCCCACCCACGATGTCACCCCGGGCTCGACCCGGGGCCCATCTCGAGATTTGTCCGTAGCCGCAAGCTCGACCGGACGATCCCCCTACACCTCAGGATGGATCCTGCCTCAAGTCTGCTGACACCATCCTTATGGATGGATCGGGCCAGAACTCGCGCGCACCACCGCACGGCACCTCCCCCTCCACGGGGGAGGTTGGGAGGGGGTGCTGAGAGGCCCGATCTCTGGCTAAATCACCCATCTTCCCTCGCATATCCACAGCACCATTCCTAAATCAAACGCGCTATGGACATCGCGCCCATCACCTGACAGCCCGCAGAATCACGTCTCCGCGTCCCATGATTCGTAGCTTTTGATTTTGCTGATTTTTTGTGCTATGGTGCTCCTAGATGCAGCTGGTCCCGTCACACAACCCGTGCCTTAGGGCACGATTTTTTTGACAACATCGTTGGATGCACTGATCCCTGGGGGCAAGCGGACCCGGGGACCATGGGGTTCTTGTTGCGCGCGGCGTCCCGTTCGGACGCCAAGGTAAAAGAGTAGGCATGGACGGTCCTTCCCGCCAGGAGCTGTCCATTGGGGCGTCAACAAGGAGTTCCACCATATGGTAGTCAAGAAGTCACAGACACGGCTAGGGTTCAAGACCGGCGAATACGTCGTTTATCCGGCGCATGGCGTTGGCGTGATCGTCTCGATCGAAGAACAGGAAGTTGCCGGCCTGACCCTTGAATTGTTTGTTATCAGCTTCGAGCAGGACAAGCTGACCCTTCGCGTGCCCGTTGCCAAGATCAAGTCCGTCGGCATGCGCAAACTGGCCGAGGAAGATCTGGTCGCCCAGGCGCTCAACACCGTTACCGGCCGCGCCCGCGTCAAGCGCACCATGTGGTCGCGCCGCGCCCAGGAATATGAAGCCAAGATCAATTCGGGCGACCTCATCGCGATCTCGGAAGTCGTGCGCGACCTTTATCGCTCCGAAGAACAGCCCGAGCAGAGCTATTCCGAACGCCAGCTCTTCGAGCAGGCCATGGATCGCATGAGCCGCGAAATCGGTGCCGTCAACAAGCTGACGCTGACGGAAGCCGTGCAGCTGATCGAAAAGAACCTCGCCAAGTCTCCCAAGCGCACCAAGGCCGATGCGGCTGAAGCCGAAGGCGACGAGGAAGCTGCCGCTTAAGGCGGTTCAGTTTCGCAAAAACTTCGGAGAGGCCGGTGGAAACACCGGCCTCTTTTTTGCGCCAGATGCGGTGATTTTGACGCTGAATGTGCCGCCAAGTGCTAACAGTCTGCTAACGCCAAGCGCTCAAGTGCTACGTCCCAACACATCTTGGAGGCGCACCGTGGCACTGCCGGGTTTGAGCGGCTTTTGCTGGCTTTCATGGGGCAACCAGCCTGAAAGCCAGATGATTTCCAGCGTGGCCCGCACGCGACCATCCGGATCGCCATCGCGCACTAGGTAGGCATTGGCGGCGGCCGCCAGCAGCGCCGGTCCCGCAAGCTTTCTCGGCCGGTCGACCAGGGGGTTGGATGCGCCCAAGGCCTTGAGTTCGCTCATCAAAGCAAAGGGCGAGGAATAGCGCACCTGGTGGGTTTCCACATCCGCCACGGGCAGGGCCAGCCCCGCCCGTTGCAGCAGCGCGCCCGCGTCGCGCACCTGGATCATGGGGACCACGCGCGCGGAAGAACCGCCATAAACCAGCGCATCGGCGGCCAAAAAGGCCTCGCGCAGCTCGGTCAGCGTTTCTCCGCCCAGTGCCGCGATCATGAGCAGCCCATCCGGCGCCAATTTCTGCCGCAGGCGAAGGAGATAGCCGGGCACATCATTGACCACCTGAAGGTGCAGGAGTGACACGATCAGATTGTAGTTATCCCCCTCGATCGGGGGCATGTCATCTTCCCCACTGAAAGAGTCGATGCGCTCAAAGGCAAACTGTGCGCTTGCGGTTTGACCGGAGAGGGGAAGTTTGGCTGTGTCGGGCCCAATAATGAGCGCCTTGGGGAATTCGCGAATAAGCGTCGCGAGCCGGTCCTCAAGGTCGGCCAGCACCAGATCATGCACGAAGTCGGCCGAGTCCGACCGCCGCGCCAGATGTTGCCGGATCAGGGCGCTGTCGAAAATCCTGGGCGGCTGGCTCATGATGGCCTTGCGGGTGCGGGGGAATTGATCACAATAAAGGCTTATGGAGAGCCCCGACGCGCTTGTCAAAACCGAGCCCTGGCGCAACCGCCTGGCCCGAGGGGCGCAAGCGGCCGGCGGTGCGCTGCTGGACCTGCTCTATCCGCCCGTTTGCCTCGCCTGTGATGCGCCGACGGCCAACCACAATACGCTTTGCCCGCAATGCTTTGCCAAGCTGCGGCCCATCACGGCGCCGCTCTGCCCTGTTATGGGCCTGCCCTTTGAAGTCTCCATCGGCCCTGATGCCGTTTCGGCGGAAGCCCTCGCCGATCCCCCGCCTTTCCGGCGCGCCCGCACGGCGGTGATCTACAACGACATTGCCCGGCTCCTGGTGTCGCGTCTCAAATATGGTGACCGCCCGGAACTCGCCCAATTCTGCGCCCAGCTGATGGCCGGCGCTGGCCATGAACTCTGGCAGGGCGATCCCCTCCTGGTTCCGGTGCCCCTCCATCCCGCGCGTTATCGCCAGCGGCGCTATAATCAATCCGCCGAACTCGCCAGCAGGCTCGGCAAGATTACGGGCCTTCCCGTTGATGCATCCCTTGTCCGGCGCACCCGCAAGACGCGCCAGCAGGTGGGTCTCAGCGGCGATGGCCGGCAGCGCAACGTTCAGGGCGCTTTTGCCGTTCACCCCGAGATTCTCGTCCGCGCAAAGGGAAAACGGATCGTTTTGATCGACGATGTCTATACCACCGGCGCCACCACCAAAGCGGTTACGCGCACCCTCCTACGCGGCGGGATCGAGACCGTGGACGTTGTCAGCTTTGCCCGCGTTGTTTTCGGCGCCGATCTCCCCATATAAGACGCTAATTCCTTTCTCTCCTTGGAGAAAATCCATGCCCAAGATCGAAATCTACACCACCCCGACCTGCCCCTATTGCCACGCCGCCAAGGCGCTGCTCAACGAAAAGGGCGCCGAATATACCGAGATCACCGTGCTTGATCCCACCCTGCGCGCCGCCATGACCGAGCGCGCCCATGGCCGGCGCACCGTGCCGCAGATTTTCATCGGGGAAACCCATGTGGGCGGCTATGACGACATGGCTGCGCTTGATCGCCAGGGCGGTCTCGACCCGCTGCTCCAGGCCTCTTAAACCAAAGCTTCGTGTATATCGTCATTGCCCGGCTCGTCCGGCGATCCATTCTGCTGAGCTATCCTGTGGATCACCCGGACACGCCGGGTGATGACGGTGTTGATACACGGAGCTCAGGGTAGAATAATCCAACCAATCCCCACTAGACCTCATGGTGCCTCTATCGAACCACGAGGTCGTGCCACCAGGAGCACGCATGAAAATTGCAGCCATCCAGATGCGGTCCGGACTTGATCCCGATGCCAATATCGGGGCGCTCGAGCCGCTCCTGGCCGAAGCAGTGGGGCAGGGCGCATCTTATGTGCTGACCCCCGAGGTTACGGTGATCTTCCCCGAAAACCGCGACCAGCTGCGCTCTGTCGCCGCGCCTTTCGAGGATCACCCGCAGCTGCGCCGCATCGGTGAGCTCGCCAAGGCGCACGGCATCCACATCCATATCGGCTCGCTTGCCGTGCCGCTGCCCGACGGGCGCTTTGCCAATCGCTCTGTCCTGTTCGATCCCCATGGGCAGATCATTGCCACCTATGACAAGATTCACCTCTTTGACGCCGACATTGCCGGGCTCAATGCCTATCGCGAAAGCGCGACCTATGCTGGCGGCGAGCAGGCGGTAACCGTGCCCCTGGGCCCGTTCACCCTGGGCATGAGCATCTGCTACGACATGCGCTTTCCCAAGCTCTACAACACGCTCGCCAATGCCGGTGCGAACCTCCTCGCGGTCCCCGCAGCCTTTACCGTGCCGACCGGGCAGGCCCATTGGCATGTGCTGCTGCGCTCACGGGCCATTGAAACCGGCTCCTATGTGATTGCTGCGGCACAAGGCGGGCAGCACTCCAATGGGCGCGCCACCTATGGCCATTCCATCATCATCGACCCTTGGGGCAAGGTTATTGCGGAGCTCGCCCATGACGAGCCGGGCGTCCTTGTTGCCGAGATTTCCGCTGATCTCGTTCGGGATGTGCGCGAACGTGTTCCCGCCTTGCGCAATGCCCGTGATTTTGCGCCACCTCAGGTGTTGCAGGCCTGAGCCTGCGGCCTATATCAGTCCTGTCATTATTTTTGCCGGTTCCCGGGACCATTTTCGTGATCCAGTATTCCCTTCAGTGCTCCAAAGGCCACCGCTACGACGCGTGGTTCAAGAACGCCGACGCCTTTGATGACCAGAAAGCGCGCGGCATCGTTTTCTGCGCCGTTTGTGATGACCGCAGCGTCGACAAGGCGCCCATGGCGCCGGCCGTGGCCCGGACCGATCAGGGCAAGATGTCCTTGAGCCAGGGCCATCCCGAAGCGCAGAAGTTCCGTGAATTGCTGCGCGCCTATCGCCAGAAGGTTATGAGCGAAGCCGATTATGTCGGCGACAAATTCGCCGAGGAAGCACGAAAGATCCATTTCGAGGAAGCCGAGGCGCGCGGCATTTATGGCCAGGCGACCCGCGACGAAGTGGTGGCGCTGGTTGAAGAAGGTATCGATTTCATGCCGCTGCCCGACCTGCCCGAAGAACACAATTAGTTCCGAGCGCCACTTCCGGCGCGTTTCAACGGAGACACGAGCATGACAGAACTTGACGCATCCCTCTCCGGGACCTTCGCCATTGGTGGCGATCTTACTGTCAATCGCCTGGGCTTTGGCGCGATGCGCATCACCGGCAAGGGCATTTGGGGCCCGCCGGAGGATCCCGAAGAAGCAAAGGCCACGCTGCGCCGGCTGCCCGAGCTCAATGTGAATTTCGTCGACACCGCCGAAAGCTATGGCCCCTACATCAGCGAAGAGTTGATTGGGGAGGTGCTCGCGCCCTATTCCAAGGGCACGATCATTGCGACCAAGAGCGGCCTCACCCGGACTGGCCCTGATCAATGGCACCAGCTCGGCCGTCCCGAATTCCTGCGCCAAGGCGCGATCCAGAGCCTGCGCCGCCTCAAGGTCGAGGTGATCGACCTTTGGCAGTTGCACCGCATCGACACCAAGACCCCGCGCGAAGACCAGTTCGGCGCCATCCAGCAACTGCAAAAGGACGGCATCGTCCGCCATGTGGGCCTGAGCGAAGTCAGCGTCGAGGACATCAAGGAAGCCCAGAAATACTTCAAGGTCGCGACAATCCAGAACATGTACAACCTCGTCAGCCGCAAGGCCGAGGATGTGCTGGAATATTGCGAAGCCAACAATATCGGCTTCATCCCGTGGCGCCCGATCGATGGCGGCAATCTCGAATCCACCAGCTCCGAGTTCAAGGCCATCATGGACAAGCACCAGGCCTCCGCCAGCCAGATTGCCCTTGCCTGGATGCTCAAGCGCTCGCCGGTCATGCTGCCAATTCCCGGCACGGGCAAGGTGAAGCACCTCGAGGAAAACGTCGCCACGGCTGCCATCCAGCTCAGCGACGAAGATTTCAAGACGCTGGACGCCATCGGCCGCAAAGCCTGAACGGGCACACCTTCAGCAACAAGAAACACAGCTCCTCGGGCCTGCCCGGGGGGTTTTCTTTTATGCCGATGTCGAGGGATTAGGTCGGTTCGATAGGGAGGGTGGAATCCCCGCTATCGAACCTAACCAGCAGGCAATCTTGGCAGACCACCTGAAGGCTGCAGGCGCTGTAGCATTTAGGAGCAGAGCCGGGCAAGCTCTTTGTCCCTTTGCCTCGGACCTCCAGCACGCAAATGACGGATTGATGGCACCGTGCTAGAAGGAGGCTATGCCTCTGGTTCAGGGCGTTTGAGGTCGAATGCGAATATACACGGACACACCAGCGACGCGATTTCACCAGGAATTCCCCGGCATCACGCTTCGCTTCCACTCGGCCCGCATTCCCCCAGAGCGCGCTTGCGTATCGACCCGGATCATGCGTACGCCCGCCGAAGTGTTCCAGATGTTCAGCGCCTTCCGCGCGACCCGCACCGAAATGTTCGTGCGCTCAGGCGTACTGTGGGCCACTCCGCTGCGCATAGGCGAGGTGGCGGAACGGCTGGCGGAAGTGCCGATGCCGGAGCGCGCGCGGTTCCTGCCCGATCGTTTCCTGCAAAATGGCGTGCCGGACAAGGTCCTTGTTCCCGCCTATAGTCTTGGCGGGCAGGACCTTCTTCTCCTTGATGGCAACCACAGGGCCACCGCGCTGGCCCTCACCGGCAAGCCGTTTGTTTTGAAAGTGCGCGTTCTCGAAGCGCCCGTGGACCGCCGATATCTCTACGACCTGCGGCATTGGGACGGTGGGCCCAAACGCTTTATCCGGCGCTTGAAAAGCGCTGTTGATGCACCTGCTGTTCTTTGAGCCGGTAATCGGTCGACAGGCGCTTAGTCAGAAACGAAAGGAATGGTTTGCTTGGCTGAGTGGCCTCTCAGCCGATCAATCGTCGCTGGCAGGGCGACACCGATCTCGTTATCCCAGAAGCGCCGCAGCCGATGTGCAAATGGCGGCCTTTGCTGTTTGCGGCTTGCGCTTGCCTGTTGGCGTTCCCCCTCCAGATCACTGCCGGTCCGACGAGCGCCGGTAAGGCGATCTTCCTGAATGGCCA
This sequence comes from Devosia submarina, assembly GCF_003056345.1. GTDB lineage: Bacteria > Pseudomonadota > Alphaproteobacteria > Rhizobiales > Devosiaceae > Devosia > Devosia submarina. Next base: position 74,544 of record NZ_PYWB01000013.1, read on the forward strand.
GAGCCGGCATCAGCTGCAGGCACGATATGGACGGCACGCTATCGGGGAAGCGCCGGAACAGGGCACGGTCAATCACGATCTGCCGAATTGCCGGACTGTCGCGAAACTTGATCGCCGCTGCCCGGCTCATGACATAAGCGGCGCTGCCCCAGATCCAGCCATGCATGCTGTGCAGCCCGTAGCCCTCGAGGTGCGACACAGGACGAACAGAAAATTGCGCACGGCTGCCAAAGGTTTCGAGCCGAATGACATCGCAGGGCAGGCCCCGTGCGTCTATTGCAGCAAGCAGCGTGCTAAGCCTGCCTGAAAGAACAGCATCGTCTTCGAAAAAGGCGGCAAAGGGCTGGTTTGTCGCCAGAAAGCTGTCGATGGCCGCCAGATGGCTCAGATTGCAACACAGCTCTGTCGGGAGGAGCTTATGATAAAGCCCGTCCGCCAAATATTGAGCGCGATCGCTGTTGCTGAGGTCGGCGGGCCGGATGGCTTCGACCCGCTGAGCCCGGATGCCAAGCCTTGAGAACTGCGCTTCCATGCTCGCCCGCCGGTCGGGCCGGTGGGCGAGATTGATGTAGAAGGCCTGCAAGCTTTAGCTATCCAGCTTGCCCAGGTCGCGCACGGCGCCGCGGGCGGCGGACGTGGCGAAGGCTGCATAGGCGCGCAGGGCCTGTGTCACGTTGCGCTTGCGCGGATGGGCCGGCTTCCAGCCCAGCTGGTCCTGGTCATGGCGGCGCTGCACTAGTTCGTCATCGCTCACCATGAGCTTGATGGAGCGGTTGGGGATATCGATTTCGATGATGTCGCCTTCGCGCACCAGCCCGATCGTGCCGCCCTCGGCCGCTTCAGGGGAAACGTGGCCGATGGAGAGGCCCGATGTGCCACCCGAAAAGCGCCCGTCGGTGAGGAGGGCACAGGCTTTGCCCAGGCCCTTGGATTTCAGATAGCTCGTGGGATAGAGCATTTCCTGCATGCCGGGGCCGCCGCGTGGGCCCTCATAGCGGATCACAAGGACATCGCCTTCGCGGATCTGATTGCTCAGGATCGCCTTGACGGTATCGTCCTGCGATTCGAAAACCCGCGCCGGGCCGGTGAACTTGAGGATAGATTCATCCACGCCCGCCGTCTTCACGATGCAGCCATCGATGGCGATATTGCCCTTGAGCACGGCAAGGCCACCGTCCTTTGAAAACGGGTTTTCCGGCGAGCGGATCGCCCCATTGGTGCGGTCGGTGTCCAGTTCCGCCCAGCGATTGCTCTGCGAAAAGGCCTGCGTCGTCCGAACGCCACCGGGCGCAGCCATGAAGAAATTGCGCACCGCCTCGGAATTAGTGCGCGAGATATCCCACTTATCCAAGGCATCGCCCATCGTGGCAGAATGGATCGTGGGTTCGGAGCGGTTAAAAAGGTTGGCGCGATCGAGTTGGCCAAGAATGGAGAAGATACCGCCGGCGCGATGGACGTCTTCCATGTGGACGTCGTTCTTGGCTGGGGCGACCTTGCAGAGTACCGGGACCTTGCGGGAGAGCTGGTCGATGTCTTCCATGGTGAAGTCGACCCCGCCTTCATGGGCTGCAGCCAGGATATGAAGAACCGTATTGGTGGAGCCGCCCATGGCGATATCGAGGGCCATGGCGTTTTCGAAAGCCGCCTTAGTCGCAATGGAGCGCGGCAGCACGGAAGCATCGTCCTGCTCGTACCAACGACGGGCTAGGTCAACGATGAGGTGCCCAGCCTCCTGGAACAGCCGCTTGCGGTCGGAATGGGTGGCCAGCGTTGAACCATTGCCGGGCAGGGACAGGCCCAGCGCTTCGGTCAGGCAGTTCATGGAATTGGCGGTGAACATGCCCGAGCAAGAGCCGCAGGTTGGGCAGGCGGCTTCTTCGACGGCCTGCACTTCCTCGTCCGAGTAATGATCGTCGGCCGCCATCACCATGGCGTCGACGAGGTCAAGCGCCTGCAGCTTGCCCTTGAGCATGGCCTTGCCGGCTTCCATAGGCCCGCCCGACACAAACACCACGGGGATGTTGATGCGCATGGCAGCGTTCAGCATGCCGGGCGTGATCTTGTCGCAGTTGGAAATGCAGACCATGGCATCCGCGCAGTGGGCGTTGACCATGTATTCCACGGAGTCCGCGATGAGGTCGCGGCTGGGCAGGGAATAGAGCATGCCGTCATGGCCCATGGCGATGCCGTCATCCACCGCAATGGTATTGAATTCCTTGGCAACGCCACCGGCTGCCTCGATCTCGCGCGCCACCAGCTGTCCAAGATCCTTGAGGTGGACATGGCCAGGCACGAATTGGGTGAAGCTGTTGACCACCGCGATGATGGGCTTGCCGAAATCGGAGTTCTTCATGCCCGTCGCGCGCCAAAGGCCACGCGCACCGGCCATGTTGCGGCCGTGGGTTGTGGTGCGGGAACGATAAGCCGGCATGATAGATCCTCGAAAGATTGGCGTGGGCAACGCGTTGCCTGTTTCTTTAGACCCATTCCAGATGGCAATCAATGCAAACCCGTACCGTACGGTACGGTACATGGTGGATCGCAAATCGCACCCGAGCATTGTTTACCCAAATGCTTGAGGAAACTGCATTGGAACAAGATCAATCAACTTATCGGCAGATTGCCATTGGCGATGTGGTGCCCGATGCCGTCACCGTGGGCCTGGAGCGAGGTGCGGATGGCGCAATCAAGGCCGCCGTGTGGTGGGAAGCCAGGGGCGATGTGGATGCCGACGAAGCCGAATACAGCGACGTCCGAGAGGCCCTTGCCGCCGCCGAGGCGGCCCGCACGCTCCATGGCTTCGGCGAGGTCGTCATTGCGCTTCAGGATGGCCTGAGCTGGCAGGGCGAATGGGGCGAACTGCGCAGCCCTCCGCGCAGCCGCGAGCCTGTGGGCGATGTCAGCCAAACGGACCTTTCGGAAGACGAAGTGTTCGAACTTGCCGCAGGCATCGAAGCCGAACGGGACGCCTAGGAGTTTCTCAGCCCTCTGGGTGAGCCTACACGAGCCGTGGGGGCGCGAGTAGAGTTCCCCCGCATTCCCTGCCAATCAGTTGTTAATGCTGGTGATTGCCCAATAGCCGCTTTCACACGCATCGTCGGCGCAAACGACATTCATCCACACCGCGCCATCGGCCAGGCCAACCCCGTCGCTGGTGACGATCAAATCATCAAAATCCTGACTAGCCAGAGCCGCCTGCGTTTCTGCCGTCAGCAGGGCATTGAAATTGTCGATCAGGTCCTGTGCTTCAAGCAGGTCATAGGCCTCGCCATTAGCCTCGACGGGCAGGGGGTATTCGCCAAGGCTTGCCAAGCCGGAGGGATCGTCAAAGAGAAACGCATCCTGCAATTGCCCGAATGCTTCGCCGAATTCTTCGGAAAGACCATGAAGCTCTTCAATCTTTGCGAGGATATCCTCTTCGCTCTGCGCCCAAACGGGCGTTGCGAGAGCGATAGGGGCAAGGGCCACAAGGGCGAGGCTGGAAAGGCGCATGGGAGCTCCGGGAGATTGATCCCCAAGCTATAGCGCAAATCCAGACGCCCGAAAGCCGCCGCTAGGCAGCGGGACGTGCCGCCATAATCATATAGTTTATGCCCATGTCGGCCGATTGGCGCCATTCATCGCCCAGAGGATGGTAGACGACCCCTGTTTCCGCCGTGACCACCAGCCCATTGCGCCGCAGCAAGGCCTTGATCTCCTCGGGGGTCAAAAACTTGTTCCAGTCATGCGTGCCCACCGGCAGCCAGCGCAGGACGCGCTCGGCGGCAAATACCGCCAGCGCTCGCGCCCGCAAGGTGCGGTTGATGGTTGCGGTCAGCATCAGCCCGCCTGGCTTCACCAGATCGGCGCAGCTCTTCATGTAGAGCGGAACATTGTCGACATGCTCCACCACTTCCATGTTGAGCACCATGTCGAAAAGCTGGCCCTGGGTAGCCAGCGCTTCGCTGGTAGTAGCCTGGTAATCGATCTCGAGCCCCGACTGCTCGGCATGGATTTTTGCGATCGCAATATTGCGCTCGGCCGCATCAATCCCGGTGACCTCGGCCCCGAGCCGTGCAAGTGGTTCGCAGAGGAGGCCCCCGCCACACCCCACATCGAGTATACGCAGGCCGGCGAAAGGTCGCATGTCGCTCCCGTCACGCCCGAAATGCTGGAGCAGATGCTCGCGGATATAGCCCAGGCGCACGGGGTTGAACTTGTGCAAGGGCTTGAACTTGCCCTTGGGGTTCCACCATTCCTCGGCCATCGCGGTAAACTTGGCGATCTCGGCGTCGTTGATGGTGGTCTCGGTCATATCAGAACTCCGTTTGGAGGGCATATGAGCCCTCCCATAGCCATGAGGCAAGGCGCAGGCGCGTCGCAGGGCATTGATCGCGCCCCTTGTTTGTCGTATGTCCCCGGCCGAATTGAAAGCGTACCGCCGGGTTCGGCTGGCAGAGGGGTAGGGTCTTGGCCCGCATTATCGTCAAGTTTGGTGGCACATCGGTCGCCAATATCGAGCGGATCCGCCAGGCTGCGCGTCACGTCAAGCGCGAGGTCGAAGCTGGCCATGAAGTTGCTGTCGTGGTGTCGGCCATGTCGGGCAAGACCAATGAACTGGTCGGGTGGGTCAACGAGGCCTCGGCCCTGCATGACGCGCGTGAATACGACGCCGTCGTTGCTTCGGGAGAACAGGTCACGGCAGGCCTGATGGCTATTGTGCTGAGTGAAATGGGCATCCAGTCGCGCTCCTTTGCCGGCTGGCAGGTGCCGATCCGCACCGATGATGCCCATGGCGCTGCCCGCATCACCGAAATCGATCCAACCGAGCTCGACAAGCGCATGAGGGATGGCTGGGTGCCGGTGATCACCGGTTTTCAGGGCATTTCCCCTCATGGACGGGTAACGACTCTGGGCCGGGGTGGTTCGGACACGTCGGCTGTTGCCGTAGCTGCGGCGGTCAAGGCAGATCGGTGCGACATCTATACCGATGTAGACGGCGTTTACACCACAGACCCGCGTATCGTGCCCAAGGCGCAGCGACTGACCAAGATTTCCTTCGAGGAAATGCTGGAGATGGCGTCCCTTGGCGCCAAGGTCTTGATGATCCGCTCGGTTGAGATGGCCATGGCGCACAAGGTGCGCCTGCTGGTCCGCTCGAGTTTTGATGATCCCGACGCGCCACAGATTGCGCCGGATGGAACGCCCGGGGTTCCCGGTACTTTGGTTTGCGATGAGGATGAGATCGTGGAAAAGCAGATCGTTTCGGGCGTGACGCTCGCCAAGGCCGAGGCCAAGATTACCCTCCGCGACGTCAAGGACAATCCCGGCGTGGCCGCAGCAATTTTCGGCACCCTGGCCGACCAGGGCATTGTTGTGGACATGATCGTGCAAAACATTGCCGATGATGGCGCCACCACCGACATCACCTTCACCGTCCCCGACAGCGAATACGACAAAGCCGTCAAAACCCTGCAGAACGCGGGCGAGCGCATCGAATATGGGCGTCTCTCCGGCTCCAAGGGCGGCGCCAAGGTTTCGGTCATTGGTGTGGGCATGCGCTCTCACGCAGGCGTTGCCTCCTCCATGTTCAAGGCCCTCGCCGACAAGGGCATCAACATCCAGTTGATCACCACATCGGAAATAAAGACGTCAGTCCTGATCGATGAACAATATGCCGAGCTTGCGGTTCGCGCTCTGCATACTTATTACGGTTTGGACAAGAAGGACGCTTAAGCCCAGTCGAGGGGACCGGGGCCGCGCGTCGCTAAGGGGGGCGGCTTTGCGGGCCGCCTGGGGGTTATGGTGACGACCATCGGCGGCCCAAGAGTGCTGCTGCGGCAATTGCGCGAGACGATGGCGGAGCCTCTGGCGTCGCAGGAGCGGCTCGACAAGATCGTCAACCTGATTGCCGGCAATATGCGGGCCGATGTCTGCTCCTTTTATGTGCTGCGTGACGATGGCGCGCTCGAGCTCTTTGCGTCCAAGGGTCTTGCCGCCGAATCGGTCCACATGACGACGCTGCGGCTGGGTGAGGGTTTGGTGGGCCTCATCGCCGCTGAAGCCGAGCCGCTGTCGCTCGAAGACGCCACCAGCCATCCCGGCTTTGCCTATCGCCCTGAAACGGGCGAAGAAAAATATAATGCTTTCCTGGGCGTGCCCGTCCTTCGCGCTGGGCAGATGCTGGGCGTTCTGGTGGTGCAGAATGCCGAGCGGCGCCATTATGGCGAAGACGAAACCGAAGCCATGCTGACTACGGCCACAATTCTGGCTGAGATGATCGCGACCTCGGATTTCGACAATCTGATCAAGCCGGGGTCCGATATTGATCTCAGGCGACCTCGCATGTTTACCGGCGTCAGCTTTACCGAAGGGATAGCGCTTGGCACGGTGGTGCTCCATGACCCGCGCGTGGTGGTTACCAATTTCATCGCTGAGGATACCGAGGCCGAAAAGGTCAGGCTCGAGAACGCGCTCGAGAAAATGCGCGTTTCTATTGATGCCATGCTCGACCATGGCGATATGGCGGGCGGCAGCGATCATCGTGAAATCCTTGAAACCTATCGCATGTTCGCTAATGACCGCGGCTGGGTACACAGGCTGACCGAAGCCATCGACAATGGCCTTTCGGCAGAAGCGGCCGTGGAGCGGGTGCAGAACGATACCCGCGCCCGCATGCTGCGCCAGACCGACCCCTACATCCGCGACAGGTTGCATGATCTTGATGATCTCGCCAATCGCCTCCTGCGGGTCCTGACCGGTGACGGCCATGCCCTTTCCCGCAAGGAATTGCCGGACAATGCGATCCTTGTCGCCCGCAACATGGGACCAGCCGAACTTCTGGAATACGACCGCACCAAGCTGCGCGGGGTCGTGCTGGAAGAGGGCGGCGCTACGGCCCATGTTGCTATTGTCGCGCGCTCGCTTGGCATGGTGGCCGTGGGCCAGGCGCAATCCATTGTCTCCATGTGCGAAACGGGCGACGACATTATCCTTGATGGCACGGCGGGCGTTGTTCACCTCCGCCCCACGCCCGATATCGAGCAGGCCTATGTCGACAAGGTCCGGGTCACCGCGCGCCGCCGGGCTCATTATGCCGCGCTCAAAGACAAGCCCAGCATCACCAAGGATGGCGTGCATATCACGCTGCTTCACAATTCGGGGCTCGTGGCAGACCTGCCCATGCTGGACGATACTGGCGCTGCCGGCGTTGGCCTTTTCCGCACCGAGCTGCAGTTCATGATCGCGAGCAAGCTGCCGCGTCTTCAGGAGCAGCAGGAGCTTTATGCGGAGGCCATGGCCATCGCTGGGGAGCGTCCGGTCGTGTTCCGCCTTCTTGATATCGGGGGCGACAAGGTTCTGCCCTATCAGCGCTCCATGACCGAGGAAAACCCCGCCATGGGGTTCCGCTCCATTCGGCTTGGGTTGGAGCGGCCGGGCCTCCTGCGCACCCAGATTCGCGCCTTGCTCCTGGCCGCCAATGGCCGCCCGCTCAAGATCCTCGTGCCCATGGTCACGGAGACCTTTGAGTTCCTCCAGGCGCGCATGGTCGTGCAAAAGGAAGTTGAACGCTTGCGCCGGGCCGGCAAGCCCATCCCTTCGCGGCTGGACCTCGGGGTCATGGTAGAAGTCCCATCCCTCCTGTTCGAGCTTGATCAGCTTCTGCCCGAGGCCGATTTCGTTTCGATCGGCTCCAATGATCTGGTGCAGTTTTTGACCGCATCGGATCGCTCCAATCCGCGCGTGGCGAAAAACTACGACCCGATCGGCATGCCCCGATTGCGCGCCATCCGCCTCATCGTGGATGCGGCTCGCCGTTACAATATTCCCATCACCATGTGTGGCGAACTGGCGGGCAAGCCGCTCGAGGCGCTTGCCCTCATGGCCATCGGCATGACGCGCCTCTCCATGGGACCCGCCTCCATCGGCCCGATCAAAGAGCTGGTGCTCAATGTCGATCTGAAACCCATCCAGCTTGCCATAGGCGCCGCCCTCAGCGATGGCTCCGACGGCGTCAGCATTCGCGAGCTGCTTCAGGAATGGGTGGAGCGGCAGAACCTGCCGGTTTGAGCACGCTGTTCCGCCTCCACGGCGCGGTACCTCCCCCTCGACGGGGGAGGCTAGGAGGGGGTGCTGAAAGCCACGATCTTCATGGGGGCCATGCCTGCCCCCCACCCTTGATCCCTCCCCGCAAGGGGGAGGGTCTCGACTGAAGCATTGAAGGCCAACTCTTGCGATTGAGCGACGTTGTCCCTAAAGCCTGCCCGTCCCGACTCGAAAGACGCAACGCTCATGCCCACTCTGCCCCAAGACAAGCTCGACGCGCTCGAAACCCGTTTCCAATACGTGGAAGCTGCCCTCTCGGGCGGTGCGGGACCGGACGAGTTCGTCAAGTTTTCCAAGGAACATGCAGAGCTTGCCCCGATTGTGGGAGAAATCCGCGCCTATAACAAGGCGCTCAAGGACCGAGCCGAGGCCGAGGCGCTGCTGAAAAGCGGCGACAAGGAAATGGCCGAGATGGCCGAAGCGGAAATCGAAGAGCTCGACGAGAAAATCGAAAAGCTGTTCCAATCGGTTCGCATCCTCCTCCTGCCCAAGGACGAGGCGGACGAGAAGTCCATCATACTTGAAATCCGTGGCGGCACGGGCGGCGATGAAGCGGCGCTTTTTGCTGGCGATCTGTTCCGCATGTATGAGCGCTATGCCGCAAACCATGGCTGGAAAGTCACCGTGATGGAAGAAAGCCCCGGTGAAATGGGGGGCTTCAAGGAAATCATCGCCAATGTTTCGGGCAAGGGCGTCTATGCCCGCATGAAGTTTGAATCGGGCGTGCATCGCGTGCAGCGTGTGCCGGCCACCGAAGGCTCGGGGCGCATCCATACCTCGGCTGCCACCGTCGCCGTGCTTCCCGAAGTGGAAGACATCGATATCGAAATCCGCAACGAGGATATCCGCATCGACACCATGCGCGCCTCGGGGGCTGGCGGGCAACACGTCAACACCACCGACTCGGCGGTGCGCATCACCCACATCCCATCTGGTCTTGTCGTGACCTCCGCCATGAAATCGCAGCACCAGAACCGCGCCCAGGCCATGCTGGTGCTGCGTTCACGACTTTATGAAATGCAGCGCGAGGAGCGTGACAGCGCCCGTTCGGCCGAGCGCAAGGGGCAGGTGGGTTCGGGCGATCGCTCCGAGCGCATCCGCACCTATAATTTTCCCCAAGGCCGTGTCACCGACCATCGCATCAATCTCACGCTCTACAAGCTCGACAAGGTCATCACCGGCGAAGCGCTGGACGAGCTGATCGAGGCGCTGATCACCGAATCGCAGGCCGAGCAGCTTGCCGCCATGGAAACCGCCAACTGAGCCAGACCCTGGGGAGCTTGTGGCGGCAATGGCGGGACGAGCTGACCCGCAGCGGTTCGCCTACGCCAGCGCTCGACGCCAAGCTCCTCACCGGCCATGCACTGGGATTGTCACCGCTGGAGATGGCGATCCGGGAGCAAGAGCCGGTCTCGGACACCGCTTCCGAGAAAGCCGCTGCCCTCATGCACCGCCGCCTTCTGGGCGAATCCGTTGCACGCATCATCGGCGAACGCGAGTTCTATGGTCTGCCCTTCCGCCTCAACGCCGCAACGCTGGAGCCGCGTCCAGAGACGGAATTGCTGGTTGATCTAGCGATCGCAGCCCTTCCACAAGGCGGTCGGTTACTTGACCTGGGGACCGGCACCGGCTGCATCCCCATCGCCATTCTCGCCAATCGCCCGGACGCAAGCGCGGTGGCCATCGATCTAAGCGCCCAGGCGCTTGAAGCCGCAGGGGAGAATGCACAGCGCAACACTGTCGCCGATCGAGTGAGCCTTCTCCAAGGCAGCTGGTTCGAGCCCCTTCGCCTCAACAGCCCTCATGATGCAAACCCCACATTCAACCTCATCGTCTCCAACCCGCCCTATATCACCTCCGCCGTCGTGGAAACGCTTGCTCCGGAGGTGAAAAACTTCGACCCGCGTCTTGCGCTCGATGGTGGTCCCGATGGCCTTGCGCCCTATCGCGTCATTGCCGCCAACGCTGCCCACCACCTCGTTCCTGGCGGCGAAATTCTTCTTGAGATCGGCTATGACCAGGGCGAGGCTGTCCCCACTCTCCTGATGCAGGCGGGGTTTTCGGGCGCTGTCATCCACAAAGATCTTAACGGTCTTGATCGGGTCGTCCAGGCGCACCACCTCTAGAAAACCAGCGCGTCACCAAGCGCTTTGCAATTAATGCTGGCAAAGCCGACGCAAACCAGCTAGTTTGCCCTTGCTGTCAACGGCGCATCATGGGCGCCACGGCGACAATGCCACCCGAAACCTTCCACTAGCTGCCAATGGGCGGCGCGGTTCCAGCCAAGGCTGGAATGACGCAGGACAGGTCCGGAGCGCCGTCAGACGGTTCGGTCTTCATGAAGCCATTTAGAACCCACGAACGAAGATGTGTGTCTTCGCCGGGAGTGGCCCGACCAGGCAGGTGCCGGTCCGCCAGCAGTGTGACGCTTATTTTTCTAGAGTTAGATAAAGCGACCAGATGAGACCCAATAACCAGAACAACAAGAACCGCCAGCGGGGCCGGAACGGTGGCCGCAAGCACGTCAATCCGCTATCGCGCAATTTCGAAAGCAATGGCCCGGATGTGAAGGTGCGCGGCAACGCCGCCCATGTTGCGGAAAAATATTTGCAGCTGGCGCGCGATGCCCAGTCGAGCGGCGATTCGGTGATGGCGGAGAATTATCTCCAGCATGCCGAACATTATTTCCGCATCGTCTCGAGCGCCCAGCAGGCGCAGGCCGGCATCCGGCCCGAGGGCCAGCAGGACGATGATTTCGACGATGATATGCCCGAGATGAACTCGCGCTTCTCCTCGCCCCAGCCCCAGCCACAGCAGCAATATGTTGCGCCTGAAGGCGAAGAGCAGGGCGAAGGCGACGGGCAGCAGGGCCGTCAGCAAGGCGAAGGTCGTCCGCAGCGCGATGGCGAAAATGGCGAGCGCCAGCCGCGTGAACGGGGCGAACGCCGCCCCCGCCGCGAGCGGTTCCGCCCCGAAGGCGAAGTTCAGCAAGCGCGCCCCTTTGTTCCCGATCAGCCGGCACAGCCCGCCCCTGCTGCCGAGGCGGCCCCGGCTAATGCTCCTGCAGCTGCTGAAGCTCCCGCGGCCGAACCTGCCGCGCAACCCGCGCCAGAACAGCCGGTGGAAGCTGCCGCTGAAGGCGAAGCCCGCAAGCCCCGCGAACGCCGCCCTCGCCGCCGCCGTCCGGCCGCTGGTGAGGCCGGTGCTGAAGGCGCCGAAAGCGAAGGCGATGTCGGCGGCTTGCCGGCTTTCCTCACCGCCGGCACTTCAAACGCCGCCGAATAAATGAAAATGCCGGGCCAGCGCCCGGCATTTTTGTTTGGGGTAGCTGCCTGCATATCGCGCTCCCAAAGGCCTCATGGTGAGCTTGTCGAACCACAAGAGCCTGCCCCGGGCCTGGCCCGTAGCCAAGCGAGTGGAGGCCCTATGTGCCACGCCCCTATGGTTCGACAAGCTCACCATGAGGTCTACTGAGCGAACCCAACCTGCCACCCACTCACCCATCGTCACCCTCGGGCTTGACCCGAAGGCCCTACACTTAACGATCGCTCCGCAAGTGCAGTCTCCTCGGGCGAGGCCCGAGGATGACGACCGGGGAAGTGCCACCATCCCACTTCACCCACAATGTCACGCCGGGCTCGACACGGGGCCCATCTCGAGATCCCACCCGGCCGCAAGGTGGTTCAAACGATCCACTCGCGTCACACCATCTCAGGATGGATCCCGGGTCGAGCCCGGGATGACATTAGGTTTGTGGCTACTCCACTGAACTAAGTTTCTCCCCCTTCTCCCCCCACCATCCGCCCTGCGCTAATCTCCCCTCACTGCCTTCACTAACCAGCGGGTCGCGCGAACCGGCTTGTGAAGGGGCAGATGGGGCGGGGATGTCGCGATCCCCGTAGGACGGCGGAAGTGATCGTGGGGGCTATTGACGCCCTTCGTCCAGAGTCTCGCCGGGATCAGCCTAAAATCCCATCTGATGTGGCGAGGCTTTGTCTCACTACACTATCTACCTCCGAGGCAGGGCCTCGCCACATCAACGCTGTCATCACCGCACAAGGGGCGGCGCTTTGGCACGGCTAATCTCCAAAACAAATCCGCGCAATTTCCCTTTCCCCCAACCATTGTCGCGCCCGCAACCCTCCCCATATATCTTTTCAAGATGAGGTCGCGCCGCCTGGCGGGCGTTCCATCAAACGACGCTTCCGCCGCCTGGCCGGTGCCTCCAAGGGCCGCCATGCGGGCGAGACAAGGAGAGTTGCATGAATATCGAAAAGTATACCGAGCGGGCGCGCGGCTTTATCCAAAGCGCGCAGACCACGGCCCTAGGCAAGGGGCACCAGCAGTTCGCGCCCATCCACCTGCTCAAGGTCCTGCTGGACGATGACCAGGGCATGGCCAATGGGCTGATCAGCCACGCCGGTGGCGATCCCAAGGGCGCCCGCGCTGCCGTTGAGGCGGCCCTGGCCAAGATTCCATCTGTTTCGGGCGATGGCTCGCAGCTTTACCTTAGCCGCGAATTGGCCCGCGTCTTCGACACGGCCGAGAGCGCAGCGCAAAAGGCCGGCGATTCGTTCGTCACGGTTGAGCGCCTTCTGCTTGCCCTGGTGGTCGAAAAGGACAACGACGCCGGCAAGATCCTTCATTCTGCCGGCGTGACGCCACAGGGTCTGAACACAGCGATCGAAGCCATCCGCAAGGGGCGTACGGCCGACTCCGCTTCGGCCGAAAACAGCTATGATGCGCTCAAGAAATATGCCCGTGACCTCACGGCAGATGTGCGCGAAGGCAAGCTCGACCCGGTGATCGGCCGAGACGAGGAAATCCGGCGCACCATTCAGGTCCTGTCCCGCCGCACCAAGAACAACCCAGTTCTGATCGGTGAGCCCGGCGTGGGCAAGACCGCGATTGCCGAAGGCCTGGCCATCCGTATCGTCAATGGCGATGTGCCTGAATCGCTCAAGAACAAGTCGCTCCTGTCGCTCGACATGGGCGCGCTGATCGCTGGCGCGAAATATCGCGGCGAGTTCGAGGAGCGCCTCAAGGCAGTCCTGAGCGAAGTCACCTCCGCCGAAGGGCAGATCATCCTCTTCATCGACGAAATGCATACGCTGGTTGGCGCGGGCAAGTCGGATGGTGCGATGGATGCATCGAACCTGCTTAAGCCTGCTCTGGCCCGTGGCGAACTGCACTGCGTTGGCGCAACGACGCTGGATGAATATCGCAAGCATGTGGAAAAGGATCCCGCGCTTGCCCGTCGTTTCCAGCCTGTGTTCGTTGACGAGCCGACCGTGGAAGATACGATCTCCATCCTGCGCGGGCTTAAGGAAAAGTACGAGCTCCATCACGGCATCCGCATTTCGGACTCGGCCCTGGTGAGCGCGGCGACCTTGTCCAACCGCTACATCACTGACCGCTTCCTGCCTGACAAGGCTATCGACCTGATGGACGAGGCAGCCGCGCGCCTGCGCATGGCCGTCGACAGCAAGCCCGAGGCCCTGGACGAGCTCGATCGGCGCATTATGCAGCTCAAGATCGAGCGGGAAGCCCTGCGCAAGGAAGAGGACGAAGGCTCGCGCATCCGGCTCGAACGGCTTGAAAGCGAGTTGGCTGGGCTTGAAGAGCAGGCCCAGGGCATGTCGGCCAAATGGCTGGCTGAAAAGGAACGCCTCCAGGGTTCGCAAAAGCTCAAGGAAGAGCTCGATGCCGCCCGTAGCCAGCTCGAGATCGCGCAGCGTCAGGGTGATCTGGCCAAGGCGGGCGAGCTTGCCTATGGCGTCATCCCCGAGCTGCAAAAGCGCATCAAGGCCGCCGATGATGCCAAGGGCGACGGCACGACCGAAGCCCTGATGGCGGCGGAAGTGGTGACCTCGAGCGACATCGCCCAAGTGGTGTCCCGCTGGACCGGCATTCCGGTCGACCGGATGCTGGAAGGCGAACGCGAAAAGCTGCTTCACATGGAAAGCTCGCTTGGTGCGCGCGTGATCGGGCAGGGCGAAGCCGTTGCGGCCGTGGCCAAGGCAGTCCGCCGCTCCCGCGCGGGCCTGCAGGACCCGAACCGGCCGATCGGCTCGTTCATGTTCCTGGGACCAACGGGCGTCGGCAAGACCGAGCTCACCAAGTCGCTTGCCCAGTTCCTGTTCGATGACGAGACCGCCATGGTGCGGCTCGACATGAGCGAGTTCATGGAAAAGCACTCCGTGGCCCGCCTGATCGGTGCCCCTCCGGGCTATGTCGGCTATGACGAGGGTGGCGTGCTCACCGAAGCCGTGCGGCGCCGCCCATATCAGGTCGTCCTGTTCGACGAGATCGAAAAGGCGCATCCGGACGTGTTCAACGTCCTGTTGCAAGTGCTCGACGATGGCCGCTTGACGGACGGGCAGGGGCGTACGGTTGATTTCCGCAACACGGTGATCATCATGACCTCCAATATTGGCTCGGCGCATATTCAGGAATTGAAGGACGGCGATCCGATCGAGCTGGCGCGCGGCAAGGTTATGGACGAGGTGAAGGTTCACTTCCGCCCCGAGTTCCTGAACCGCATCGATGAGATCCTGCTGTTCCACCGGCTTGGCCGTGAACACATGGGGCCGATCGTCGATATCCAGTTCGGTCGGCTACAGAGCCTGCTCAAGGACCGCGACATCACCCTGGAACTCACCCCACGTGCCCGCGATTGGCTGGGTCACGAGGGTTATGATCCCGCCTATGGCGCCCGCCCGCTCAAGCGCGTCATCCAGCGCTCCGTGCAGGATGGCCTTGCCGAGGAGATCCTGGGTGGTCGCGTCACCGATGGCTCCAGCGTGGTGGTCGATGCCAATGAAGACGGCATTATCCTTCTGCCGGGCGAAGCCCTACCGGCTGACGCAGCTGCTTAAAAAGAAGAAGGCGCGGAGCGATCCGCGCCTTTATCTCCATGGTGGGTCCAGCCTATCAAAGCCCCCAACCCGATCTCCAATTTCCCAGAGACCTCATCCTGAGCCAGTCAAAGGGCGAGGCCAGTCGAGTGGAGGCTGGCGACCCACCTTCGTGGTTTGACAAGCTCACCATGAGGTCTATGGGACCTGTTGCACAACAAGCCTACTTCCTGTATCTTGGAACAAAGCGCGAACGGGAGGGCGTGATGGACAGGATCGACTACATAGAATTCCCAAGCAACAATCGCCCTTTGACCAGCGCCTTCTTCCAGGCCGCCTTTGGCTGGGGTGTCGTAAGCTATGGTCCCGATTATGACGGGATCAGCAATGCCGGCATCGACGGTGGTGTCGATCAGGCGCCCGAAAAAGTCGCGGCACCCCTTGCCATCGTCCGGACTGATGATCTGGATGCAGCCGAGCGCAGGGTGGTAAAGGCAGGGGGTGTCATCACCCGGGCCCAGTTCGACTTCCCTGGTGGTCGGCGGTTCCATTTCCGCGAGCCAGGCGGAAACGAGATGGCCGTTTGGATCGCGACCCACGAGTAGCGCCAGCGGGCGCTACTGCGCCTGGTTCTGCGCCACGGTTACGGGCGCTGGCTCGCGCTGCATGAGGTCGTTGATCTGCGCCATGGTCTGGGCAAACTCGGCTTCATATTGCTGGGGCAGCACGTTGTCCTTGGGCAGCTTGACGCTGAGCGGATCCACCAGATTACCGTTGATCTTGATCTCGAAATGCAGATGCGGCCCGGTGGATTGCCCGGTTGACCCGACATAGCCGATCACCTGCCCTTGGCGAACCTTGCTGCCAACCTTGAGACCATCCACAAAGCGTGAGAGGTGCCCGTACCCGGTTTCGTAGCCGTTCACATGGCTGACTTCGATCTTGTTCCCGTAGCCGGAGGCCCATTTATAATATTGGATCACCCCGTCGCCTGCCGCATAGATCGGCGTGCCTGTGCGGGCTGCCAGGTCAACGCCCGTGTGGAGCCTGCGGGATTTGAAGATGGGGTGGATGCGGTAGCCGAAGCGGGAGCGCAGCGTGCCTCCGCCTTCCAGCGGCCTGCGGTTGAGGAAGCGCTTTCCCGTTTCGCCATTGGGATCATAGAAGTCGATCACGCCATCATCGGTCATGAAGCGATAAAGCTGACGCTTGGTGGAGCCCAGTGTCAGTCCCACATAAAGCAGCTCGCTCCGTCCCTCGGCATCGGGCGGTGTTTCAAGGATCTCGATGGAATCGCCTGCGGCGATCTTCTTGGTCATATCCACGTCATAGGCGAACATGCCTATGATGCGCTCGATGGTGGCGTCATCCAGATCATGCTTGCGGCCCGTTTCCCAGATCGAGCGGTAAACACTGGGAAGGTTGGCGACGTTGATTTCTTCGGTGTCTTCCTCGGGGAAGACAATATCGGGCGGCGCAAGGCCCAGCACATATTGCCCCTTGTCCGTCAGTGCCACCGTGGCTCGATGCACATCGGTATTGGCGCTGGCGTCATGGGTATAGATGCTCATGCGGTAGGGAATAAGGGAATTGGACGTGCGTGAGGGGCCAAACAGGATGCGCAGGCGGGTGCCCGCAGGAAGTTGGGTCGATGGAAACACATTCTGCAAGGTCGTTTCGATCGCCACGACCATGGCTTCGGTGAAACCATTACGACGCAGCACGTCATCAAGGCTGCTGCGCTCCCTGACCGTCAGGATGCGCTCGGCCCGGCCAAGCTGCGCATCGGCTGCAACCGTGGTCTTGGGCACGACCGTGACGTTTTCGGCAATGCCGGCCAGAACATTGGGCTCGCTGGTCTGGCCAAGATCCCGAATGCTCGGACCAAGCGCCGCATAAGCCAGCGTGGGGCCCGCCGCGTCGTCATAGAAAGTCGCTTCGATAGCGCTGCGCACATATTCGGCGGCCGACTGGTCCGAGATCGATTTGGCCGGAACAAAGCTGGCGGGCATGGCCGCTGACTTCACGGCAACTTCGCCTTCCACCTCGGCGCCATACACGTCGGTATTGACCTCAGCCGCAGCAGCATCAGCCTCGATCGGCTGCGTGGCATTCAGAATTGCGACCGGATCATAGTCGGGCACGCCCTCCGAAAGAGACGTTGCCGCCGTGGCTAGGGTTGCCCGTATGCGCATGAATGGCTGATTGCGGATCATGTCCCGCCCATCAACGGTCTCGCGAATAGAAGCTTCGATGATCTCGCTATCCGAACGGGTAGCTGCCACTGGCCGCATGCGCGAGGATTTGGCCGACATATCGGTCGGCGCAATTGGCTCCTGCTCCGAGCGCGCAAGCTGAAGGGCTTCGTAAGCTGTCGAGAACGTATCTTGCCCTTCAAAAGAAACATAAAGGGCCGCACCCATAAGAAGGACGCTGGTCAGCCCGGTCATTACGGTTCCGCTCAGCCAGGCAAAGCTCAGCTCGCGTCCATGGGGGATGTCGCCGTCAGTGGATTGCGCTGTCAGTGCCGCACAATCTTCAAAGCCCGTCGCCTTGAGCAGAGCGGCATGACGATTTCTTTGCGTTGGGTTCAACGCCCCATCCCTTGGCTATTCACAAATAGGCCCTTGTCCAAGCATGCGCTACGTAGCGCGTGGGCGCCTTCGCGCGGAGCCTATATCAATCGTTCTGCCGTATCTAAGGAAAATACGGCAAAACTGCGTAGGTCGGCGCACCGGGACGCAAGCCGTCCGTGCGGACCAGCAAAGATGGAAAAACGGCGTTTTCCTCGGAAGGGCCCGGAACCTTTAGGAAGGCAGTCGAGTTATCCACAATCGCGGGGCCCAAAATAGTGCTATTGCGTGTTTTGCGGAGGACGGGCTTTACACCCCGAACGGGTGCCCCTATATAGGCGTCACCGCTGCAGAGCGCGGCGCTGAGAGGCGCTGGGGGCTGCGGCAAATCACTGAGGTTGTTGAAAAACTTCTGAGGTGGTTTTCGGGTTTTGGATCTTTGCCTTGTTTTGGTTGGATCCTGGAGCTTGAAAAAGGGTATTGACAGTCGGTTCTGACTTTCCTATATCCGCCAAACGCTGACGACGCGAGCTTATGTGGCTCCCACTGATTGGCGTTTTTTCTTGACAGGGCAGGGTGGCTGCCGGGCAACCGGAGGCGATCCTTTGTTCCTTGAAGGATTTATGAGGGGCTTTGGTTCTCTCGTGACGTAGCTTTATGCTGGGTCAGCTCATTGACATTGTGAAGACAGAAGAAAGAGAAACGTGGACGGCGAGGTTCTTGCGAACGGAAGCTGGACGTTAAGTCTGGTGGAAGTTGAAAGACTTTCGATGGGTGCACGTTTT
>NZ_PYWB01000014.1 GCF_003056345.1 Devosia submarina
CACGGAAGTAATCACTTCGACCCGTCGAAACGGCTCATCGGCACTCTTGGACATAGTCGTACTCATAGGCGTATGCCTATGCCTTATCAGCTATGCCACATGTCCGGTCAAAATAGGGTGCGCTCCAATGAGGAACCCAGGTGAAGATGGGAGTAAGCCCCATTTCTCCTGTGTATTCAGCGTGCAGGTAGATCGCGTGATACGCGATAACCAAGATCACGCCGATGGCGCGACCGACTTGTATACTCTCTAACCTGCTCTTTGATGGTACTGGCATTTCCCCCGCCTGCTGTATGCTTCTACCAAAGCACAGTTCAGAAGGTCAGGGTAGCTTTCTAACGTTTGGGGCTAACCCCACGCCCTCTCATCAAGTGTGCTTACCCCAGCCCGCCTAGTGCGGGCTTTTTCATGAGGCCACCATGGCAAACGTTGTGATTACCCAGCTTGGCCCGCTCTACTCCATCGAAGAGGTGAAGCAGCACCTGCGCGTGGAGGGCAGCGATGACGACGAGCTCATTGAGGCCATGATGGATGCTGCCGAGCAGCAGGTTCTCCAGTACTGCAACATCTCTCTGGTCCCGTATGGGAAAGAAGCGACGTTCAAGGTCGCTGCTCTCATGGCGATTACCGCCATGTACGACAACCGGGCAGGCGAGGGCGAGATATCGCTCCCAGCATCATCCCGCAATCTTATCAATCCGTATCGCTGGCTTCGTGTTTAGGAGATCGCCATGCCAAAGTTCCGCTTCACCAAGGATTATGACTTCAAGCCAACGTCGCAGATGACGGTGGCATTCCCGAAGGGCCATGAAGGCGAGATCGTCACCGGCGCTGCCGCATCGGGGAAAATCACCAACGCCGTTGTGGAAGCGGCGCTGAAAGCTGGCGCAGGCGAGCATGTAGGTGAACCAGCCAAGGCCGAGAAGCCGAAGGCCAATGGCTGAGAACTTCCGCAGGGCAGGGGCGCTGCGCGAGCGCGTTCTGTGCCAATCTGCGTCTGCTCCCGCTGATGATGGCTGGGGCAACCCGCTTCCTGGCGCTGGTGACTTCGCCACGCAGTTTACCGTGTCTGCCGGCATGCGTCCGCGCACCGGTGGGGAGCAAGTTGACGCTGCCCGACTAGGTGGACGTCAGCCGTTTGTGGTCACCGTCCGCAACACGTCGCAAACCTGCCAGATCACCACAGCGTGGCGGTTGGTCGATGCTCGGAATGAAAGCCGGGTGTTTGCCATTACCTCCCCACCAGCCGATCCTGATGGGAAGAACCAATGGCTGGAATTTATCGCAGTGGAGGGGCAAATCTGATAGCCGTATTGACCACGAAGCTCACCGTCAAAGTCGCCTGGTGGGTGCAGCCATATCTCGATCTGCTGATGCTGATGTTCTACGTCATCGCGCCCTTCCTCGAAGAGGATGATCCGACGATAGATTGGTTGCTCAAACTGCACTCCGGCTTCATCTGCCGGTTTGGCATTCGCTGCCTAGCTGACTGATGGCCACGAAGATACTCGGCCTCGATCGGCTCAAACGTAAGCTGAAGCGGTTTCCTCAAGTTGTTGAGGCCGAAATCAAAGCCGCGATGGAAACGAGCGCCAATGAGATCGTAGCCTTGGCCAAGTCTTTGGCTCCGGCTGACAGCGGCGACCTCCGCAACAGCATTGCATGGACCTATGGCGATGCTCCGCAGGGTGCGATCGTCTTGGGAAAGGTGAAGGGCAGGCAGTCCAGAAACCTAAAGATCACGGTCTATGCTGGTGGCCCTGATGCCTATTACGCGAGGTTTATTGAGTTTGGCACCGCGCCACACGTAAATGGCGGGCGCTTCGCCGGATCGCACAACCCTGGCACCGCGGCGCAAAGTTTCTTTTACCCCGCATATCGAGCAAATCGAAAGCGGGCAAAGGGCCGGGTTACCCGTGCCGTCAACAAGGCCGCCAAGAAGGTTGCGGCTGGGGGCTGACATGGAACCGACTTATGAACTGCAGCTTGCGGCGCTCAATGCGCTGCGAGCAACGCCTGAACTTGTCGCTTTGGTCGGCAATCGAATCTACGACCGAGTTCCGGAAAAGCAGGTTGGCGAGCAGTTGGTGGCTGATGTCGTCAGCCCCTACATCAGCTTCGGCCCGGTGACAGTCATCAGTGACGACGCAGAATGCATTGATGGGCTGGAGGTCACATTCCAGCTCGACGCCTGGTCCTGGGGTTCTGGTGAGGCTTACGGGTCGGTGCAGGTCCGCAAGATCACTGGCGCGATCCGGAAGGCGCTCCACAACGCTGAATTGACGCTCGGCACGAATGCCCTGGTGACGCTGACACACGAATTGACCCGCATCCTGCGAGATCCGGATGGGGTCACCAATCATGGCGTGATCCAGTTCACGGCCATAGTCGAAACCCACTGATCATCTCCAAAGGAGGCCCTTATGGCCGTTGCAACCACCATCAAGGGCGGCTCGAAAGTTCGCGTCCTCATTGGCAATGATACCAATCCTATCGTTTATTCCGCACCCTGCGGCTTCACCTCCAAGAGCATCACCTTCAACAAGGGGCTTGAGGAAGTCGTCGTTCCCGATTGCGCCGATCCCGACAAGGTTGATTGGGTCGGCCGCGATACCGTTTCGCTGTCGATCTCGATCAGCGGAGAAGGCGTTTTGGCGTCGGAATCGGTGGAGACTTGGTTTGACGCTTGGGAGAGCATTGAAAGCTTGCCTGTCAAAATCGAGTACGAGTTTCCGGCCACTACCTATACCTACACGGGTCGGATGCACGTTGAAAGCCTGGAGCAGGGTGCACCAAACGGCCGGCGCGTAACGCAGAATGTCTCCATGCAGTCGGACGGTGAAATGGTCCGCACTTCTGCTGTGACCACCTGATGAGCAGAGACGCTAAGATCGATCTCGACTGGGCGGATGGTCATTACGATTTCCGCCTGGCATGGGGCCATCTGATCGAGCTCCAGGAGCAATGCGATGCGGGCCCATTCGTGATCCTGCAGCGCCTCTCCACAGGGCAGTGGAAGCTGAACGACATCAGCCACACGATACGGCTGGCACTGATCGGCGGTGGCGTTGAGCCAGCCAAGGCCATCAAGCTCACTCGTGATTATGTCGAGAGCCGGCCGCCTCTGGAAAACGTCATGCTGGCCCGCGGTATTTTGGGCGTTGCCCTGCAGGGAGCGCCAGATGAAAAACCGGGGGAAGCCGAGGGGGAGGCGACGGGCAGCGGCTCGATGACCTCCCCAACGGAAAGTTCCGAATAGCGGCCATCTACGGCGCTGCGGCTGCAATGGGCTTCACGCCCCAGCAGGTAAACGACATGAGCATGTGGCAGTACTTTGCCGCTCTCAACGGCTTCATCGAAGCCAATACGCCAAAAGACGGCAACAAGCTCACTGACACGCAAGCCGATGAACTGTTCGACTGGATCGAGCAGAGCGATAGCGGCGCGGTTCAGCTCTCCACACAGACCTATTGGCTAAACGGCGAGCACCTGGTGCCAGCTGGCGTGGTCACGTTCGAGGTTCAATAGCATGGCAACAGATGTCGAGCGGCTGGTGGTGTCACTTGAAGCCTCTGTGACCAAGTTTGATCGCGCCATGGCAAAGGCGTCTGGTGTATCTGACGCCACTGCTCGCAAGATCGAGCGCCGCTTCGCCTCCATGAACGATCGCATGCAGGCCAGTTTCGCCGGCGTGGGGCGCGGCATCGCTACTGCGTTTGCCAGTGCAGCCGCTTTGCGCGGGGCCCAGCAACTGATCGACACCAGCACTCGCATTGAGAACAGCCTGAAGGTGGCGGGGCTCGCCGGCGAAGATCTGACGAATGTATATGACAGCCTGTTCGCCTCAGCGCAGCGCAACGCCGCCCCACTTGAAAGCCTTGTGCAGCTGTATGGCCGCGCCGCGATCGTCCAGAAGGAACTCGGCGTCAGCACTGAGGAACTTCTCGGCTTTACTGACAACGTGGCTGTTGCGCTGCGCGTGGCCGGCACGGACGCACAGTCTGCATCGGGCGCGCTGCTCCAATTGTCTCAGGCGCTGGGCGCCGGAACTGTACGAGCAGAAGAGTTTAACTCCATCCTGGAAGGTGCTTTGCCAGTTGCGCAAGCTGCTGCGGCTGGCTTGGAAGAGGCTGGCGGTTCTGTTGCCAAGCTCCGCGCCTTGGTTGTGGATGGCGAGGTCAGCAGCGAGGCGTTTTTCCGCGCCTTCGAAGCCGGTTCGGTCATCCTCACCGATAAGGTTGCCGATGCAGAGCTAACTGTCTCCCAAGGCTTCGTGCGGCTGCAGAATGTCTTGATCGATGTTGCTGGGAAGTTTGACGAAACCACCGGCGCTTCGCAGAACCTCGCCAATTTCCTCGAAAGCCTCGGCGATTCGATCGAGCGCGTCTCCGATAGCCGTGCATTCGAAGCCATCATCGGGTGGTTGGATGATCTCGGCAACAGCCGCTTAGAAGGAACAGCCCGCGAGCTCGAGGCTATCGGCTCAGCACTTGAATATGTGATGAGCCGTTTTGATCGGTTCGGTTCCGAAGTGTCGGATGCCGAGCTGGAGATCGCCTCTGCTGAACAGGCCCTAGTCAATCTTGCCCAAAACACCAAAGGCAGCTTCGGTGAGGTGGACGCAGCGTTCCAGGATCTTGTTCAGCAGCTGCTGGAGGGCAGGGGTACAGCAGAGAGCGCCGCGGCAGCTATCGAAGCTCTAGGCGAAGCCAATCCCGACTTCTCAGCGCTGCAAAGCAAGATCGCTGCGGTGATCCAGAACTTCATCGCTCTGCGCCAAGCCGCTGTTGCTGCGACCCGGCTGGATGATGTCGGGTCGTTCCCCAGCATGGCGGAGTTCAATGGCGAGTTCAAGCCGCCTACTCCCGTCAAGCCAGTGTCGATCGCAGATTATACCCCGCCAACAAGTGGCGGCGGCGGTAGTGGCAAGAAGGGTGGTGGTGGAGGCCGTTCCCCAGGCGAGCGCTTCAATGAAGCCCTTGAGGATCAACAGCGGCGAATTGCCGAACTGCAGCGTGAAACCGAACTGCGCCGGCAGCTTGGTGCTACATATGATGAAAATGGCTTCGCGGCTGAGCGCTTGCGAGTTCAGCTTGATTTGGAGAACGAAGCGGCGCGGGCTGGCCTGGAACTCACGCCGCAGCGCGCAGCTGCCATTGAAGAGGTTGCATCAGCCTATGCTCGAGCATCGGTCGAAGCCGAACAGCTCAAGCAAGCCCAGGATATGGCCGCCGATGCCATGCAGAACTTCGCAGATGTCGCCGAGAGCGGACTGCGCGGCTTCATTGACGATCTGATCGAGGGCAAGTCGGCAACTGAAGCTCTAGGCAATGCTCTGGCCAGCATCGGCAATGCTTTGTTGGATTTCGGCCTGAACAGCCTCTTCAGCATGTTGATGCCAGGTCGCGGTGGGGGCATCGCATCGTTGTTCCAGCGTCGTGAGCGCGGCGGGCCGGTAACTGCCGGAAAGCCGTACATCGTTGGTGAGAAGCGCCCTGAGATATTCGTGCCGAACCAGAGCGGGCGGATCATTCCCCGCATTCCAACTATGCCGAGCGCCGGCGCTGCTGCCGCCTCCGGTGGCGGGTCAATGTCCATCAACGTTGACGTTACAGGCGCCCGTGGGAATACCGAGATTATGCAGATGGTTCAGGCGGGTGTCAGTGCAGGGCTCAAGGGGTACGACAAGCAATTGCCTGGCAAGCTTCGCGACATCAACCAAAGGACCGGCTAATGCCCGCAAGAGCAATGTCTTGGCCGGCTGCGCTTCCTCCGTGGCGGGTAGAATTCGTCCCTATGAACCAATCGCGTTCTGGTGGGGCTTCACTATCTGGCTCAGAGCAGATCATCGTCTCGCTGGCCGGCATGTGGAAGGCCACCGTTACAGTTGCGGTTCGGGGTGAAAGTTCGAACCTTGCTGCCCGGGCGTTCGTTGCTCAGATGGAAGGCAGGGCAGGGACTGTCTTGGTTCCCAAATGGGACAAGTACCGGCCCCGCAACATTAACGGGCGCCAGTTCTCACAGGCGCTAGCGGTAGGCTATGACGCCGCCCGCGAGGACGAGTTCAACTTCGATCTGTCAGGGTTCGGCCAGGAAGAAACGCCCCACGCTACAGTCTCCGGATCCGCCCCGCTGGGCGCCACCCAGATTGCCCTGAACCTGCTGGATGGCGAAGGGCCGCGGCCAGGCCATTACTTCGGCATAGGGCAGCAGATCTATCGCTGTCAGCAGGTCTGGCAAGAGAATGTAGGCGATCCCACCATAGTGCAGTTCTGGCCGCGCCTGCGAGCTCCTGCTCCATCAGGAACAACGGCTATCATTGATCGGCCGGTCTGCCTCATGCGGTTCGCAACTGACGACACTGGCGACATTGCTTTGAGCCGTGCCGGCTCGGGAATGGTCACCTTCGATTTTGTGGAAGCTTGGTGATGGGATTTTTCTCTCAGACCATCGAAGCCAAGCTGGCCGGCCGGGAGGTCGCGGCGTCGCTCCTTGTTTATATGGGGTTTCGAGACGCGCCCCGTCACTGGTGGATGGGCTTTGGCGATCTCACCGCCGGCGGCCACACGTGGCAAGGCACAGGCGAGATGATCCAGATCGATGGTCTGGAGTCTGCCATCGGCACGGTAGCGCCTAAAACAACCTTCACGCTCTCCGGTGTGGACAGTGCGATTGTCACGCTCGCCCGTCAGTCAAGCGCACGGGTCAAGGATCGGCCGTGCCAGGTGTTCATCCAGTTCTTCGAGATCGCGCCTGGCGGCGATCAGATGCCGTGGCAACCGCTCGATGCGCCTTATGCAATTTGGTCCGGTATCATGGACCAGATGAGTTATGCCGCAGACGGACCAAGCCAAAGGCGCGTAACGCTGACAGCAGAGAGCATCTGGACCGGGCGGCGCAGGCCCGCCTACGGTTTCTGGACCGATCGCGATCAGAATGCGCGCTTCCCCGGCGATCGGGGCTTAGAGCAGGTCGTGAACTTGGTCATGAAAACGGTGAGATGGCCCGCATTTTGAGCCTATGTGTTTGATATTTAAGCGGTAATTTGCTACAAGTGACGGGCTGATTTGGTGCTTGGAACCACCGAACCAGCCCTAACCGAAATCAACACGGGCGAGTGTCGAAATGGCTGAAACTAATCGTATATGTTCCGTCGAGGGCTGCAACAAGCCTTATGAGGCGTTGGGATATTGCTCGGCGCATTACACTCGCGTTCGAACTCACGGCAATCCCATGGCCCATGTGCCTCTGAGGGCCAGCCGTGGCGAGCCATCCAAGTTTTTAGAGCAGGTCATCGCGGGAGAAATTACGTCAGGTGGGTGTATTATTTGGCCCTATGGCCGCTTCTCTAGCGGCCGGGCTCAAATATCAGACCCCAGGTATGACACTTCACTCGCATATCGCGTCGTGTGCGAGCGCGTTCACGGCACTGCACCAACACCAGATCATGAGGCGGCGCACTCCTGCGGCAAGGGTCACCTTGGATGTATTGCACCGCATCATCTGAGATGGGCGACATCGCATGACAACCATCAAGACCGGAAGCAGCACGGCACTTGGCGATCCGGTGAGAACCACGGCAGCGCTAAGCTAACCGAAGCTGACGTTCGGGAAATCCTAAGGCTCAAGGGTGAGGTCGGACAGCGCCGGTTGGCGAAGCGGTACGGCGTCTGCAAGAGCCTTATCGGGGCGATCCATCGTAGAGAAATCTGGACCTCTTTGGAGGAAGCAGCATGAGCCTACCAAAAACACTTGCCGCGCTAGATTGCTCTGCTGACGCTGTTGCCAAGTGGCTCGGGCGCATTGCCGCATGGGGGCTGATCTGGGGCGCGCTCATCTGGGCCGCTCTCGTCTGAATGATCCGGCCAGCAACGACAAACGACATTGCGGCAATCGTCGCAATGACAGAGCGGCTGCGCGCATCAATCGGCTCGCCGCTGCCAGTTGATCCTCTAGTTGCGTCCCGGTTTGTCTCTGGCTTGTTGGGGAGCCCGTTGGGCTGGGTTCACGTGGTGGACGGGGACGATGGGCCTGCAGGCTTCTTGGCGGCTTCCATTGGCACCGCATCTATCTCCATGGCCCCAGTTGCCGTGGAGCATGGCTGGTGGGCAGGGAAGGGCGGCGGAATGGATCTGCTCCGCGCCTATTTGACCTGGGCCAAAGAGCGCGGCTGCTTTGCCGTTCGCATGTCCACGCCGCCGAATAGCGAAAGAGCCGGAATGATCTTGAAACGCTGCGGCTTTCAGCTGGCAGAGCAGGCATGGGTGCGGGTGCTGTAGATGGATATGAACCGCTGGCCGCCCCGCCCTTGGGAAGCCACAACGCCGCGCCGCGCCTTTGCGATCTTCACGGCCATTACTGGCTATGTCGCAAGCGCCCTGGTCGGCATTGGCCTATCAACGGCTCTGGCGGGTGTCGCTGCCAGTGTGATCGTCGGTGCTGCGTTCCTTGGCGTCTCGATGCTGCTGACGCCGCGCCCGCCGGTTATGAAAACGCCGCAGGCGCAGGCAGTGGTGAACCAATCCACCGGTGCCCGCCTGCGTGGCTATGGCTATGCGCTGCTGGGTGGAACCCGTGCGTTCTTCGATAGCAAGGATGGCTTTCTCTACCAGGTCATCATGATGCACTCTGGGTGGATCGACTTTATCGAGCATTTCCGAGTGGGTGATCAGCAGGTCACGCTGAATGGCGATGGCGATGTGACGGCACCAGACGTGTTCGTTTCGGACAACACGGGCAACCCGTATATCCGCATTCGCGCTCATACCGGTTCGCCCAACCAACCTGCCGATGCAATGATGATGGATGCTTGGCCTGGGGTTTGGACCAGTGCTCACCGTCTGCGCGGCATAGCCTATCTCGCCACGCGGTTCCGATCTCCACGCAGCGACAATGCCTCAATCGTCTACCCAGAGAGCTACAATACACCAGTGCGCGCCTTGTGCCGGCTCTCCCGTATCTGGGACCCACGCAACGGCAACACCGTTTGGAGCGATAATCCAGCACTCTGCATCCTCGACTACCTGACCCATCCTGACGGCTTCAAGAAAACTCGGGACGATATCGACCTCAACAGCTTCGCCATCTTTGCCAATCTTTGCGATGAGGCCGTCCCGCTAGCTGCTGGCGGCACGGAGAAGCGCTATCGGCTCTGGGGCGTCTACAGCCTTAATGATGAGCCAGAAGACATCCTGCGAAAGATGCGGGCCACCTGTGACGCTGAGCTCTATCAGAACGCCCAAGGTAAGATCGCAATCAGGGGCGGCAAGTGGGAAGCGCCAACGGTCACGATCACAGACCGGGATATCCTCGGCCACTCTATGGAGCAGGGGAACAACCGCTTCGCCGCCTTCAACGAACTTAAGATCATGTACACGTCGCCGCTCCATGACTTCCAAACCATGGAAGCAACGGCTTGGATCGACACTGCCGACCAAGACGAGCGCGGCCCTATTCCTTCTGACTTAGACCTGGACTTTGTGCCTTCGCCTTCGCAGGCCCGTCGCTTGGCCAAGATCCACATCAGCAAGTCCAATCCTCGCTGGAAGGGCAGGGTGAAAACCAACCTGCTCGGGCTCAATGCACTAGGCGAACGCACCATAGCGCTGGAGATCAGCGAGCTTGAGATTGACGAGGCGTTCTATGTGGCGGGCTTCTCGATCGCGTCCGATCTGACTTCAGTCGAGATCGAGGTGATGACCATCTCGGAGGCTGCGTATCAGTGGAACCCTGCATCGGAAGAGGGGCAGAACCCCGCCATTCCGCAGGACACCACGCCTGACCTTTCCTATCCGGTCCCAGAAGGTCTGGAGCTCTCAGTTGATGATGACGGGATCATCACGGCAACTGTCGATGATCCGGCACGCTCCGGCCTCGCCCTGCAGGTTCAAATCCGCGCTGGGGCGGGGTCCACGTGGCAGGAGATGGACGTTCAAGACGACAACGTTTCGGCTGTTTTCGGTCCAGTTGCTGATGGCACCTACGAAGTTCGCGCTCGCTGGACTGGGGCTCTGAACGCAGCCGGGGAATGGGCTTTCCCATACGTCACGATCACCGTGCCGGTTCCTCCGCCACCAGGCCCTTGAGCCTTCCAACATCATTGACTGCAACATGGCTCGCTTCGGCGGGCCTTTTTCTTGAGGGCACCCCATGCCAACTATTGCTGAGGCAAAGACAGCTATCCTTCGGGCCTTTCGTGAGTTCCGGCGTTATACCGGCGATGGGCTGCCTGCCGAGCCTATAAGCGCACCGTTGCCCGTTGGCGACCCGCAATCAGGCGTGAACAATCCTAATAAGGCAATCATTCGGAATGCTTTTGGCTTAGCATTTGATGCTCTGCAAGAGATCGCGGACGATATTGCAGCGGGTGCCGTTCCGGACAACGGCGTCACCACTGCGAAGCTGATAGATAGTGCAGTCACTCGCCCCAAGCTGCTGCCGGCTGTGGCGAAGTCTGTCTCGATCAACGTTTATGAGTTCGGCGCGCTCGGCAATGGCGTAAATGACACGGCGGCTGTGCAGGCAGCAATAGACTATTTGCCCTCTAGTGGCGGGGAACTGCTTTTCCCTGGGGGCGGGACTTACAAGCTGGGGCAGGTGAACGTTGCCAAGCCCCTAAACATCAAAGGAGCAGCCCGAGAGGGCGCAAGCGTCATTAAGCCTTTGGCAGCGACGGGAGACTTATTCAATGTAACAGGTGTCGCCTTCACCGCAAGGGATCTACAGTTTAGCAGCGATGTGGTCAGGACTACTGGCGCCACTATAAAGGTGACTGGCCCCGGACGTGGGTCTATCCGTGACTGCATGATGGAAAAGCATTTCCAAGGCATCGTTCTGGACGGCGCGTTTGCTTTCGTTCTGGACGGCGTGAATTTCTTCGACGCAACGCCTAGCGCAACAGCGGTAGGTTCTTGCAACATTTCGCTTGGTCCAACCCAATACACTCCCAGCATTTCGATCAACAACTGCAAAGCCAACCAAAACAATGAGAGCCTTCAGCCGTCTTTCGGCATTGTCATGGGGTACGTTGATATTATCAACATGACAGGCGTCGACATGATAAAGCAGGGCACTAACCTGTCGATCCGACCTTCCGCTGGTCAATTCGCGCACGGTGTCTATGGTGCGAATTGCTGCTTCGATAGCGGGCTGATTGCAATGGCAATCACCCCTAGCGGCGGGGACGTTCGCCAGTGCGGTTTCACTACCTCATGGTTCAGCGGCAGTCAGCAATCAGGCATCGTGGTTGACCCGTCCGGCTCTGCAATAGTAGCCGGTGTGGGTATTGCAAACAGCGACATCATCAGCAACGGCAAAGGCGGCGCTGGTCATGGTATCGCCCTGATAGGCCCTAACGTGTCCAAGCTTTCCGTCACTGACGGTTGCCGCATTAGCGACAACCCGAATAATGGCATCGACGTCTCTGGCGGCGCTACTGAGTTGATCATCGTGAACAACTTCGTTGGCCAAGTCGGTAACCTTGGCGGTAACGGCCAGACTGGCTTGGTCTTTGCCGGAGCCATGGACTACTCCGTAGTGACGGGAAACAATGTCGGGGGGAACGGCACCGCAGGGCTGTTTAACGTCGCAACCGGAACGCACAACGTCATTGCTAACAATCCAGGAGCCTAGGCCTTAGCGTGGCTTGAAGAGATGTGGAGTGTGGCGTTAACCGCTAGGCCAGTGGCGACTGACGCTCCAGCAACAATCGTCCAAAAGAGCATGTGCCCCAGAGCACTTTGGGGCTCTCCCGGAATAAGGGTATCAACAATGCGAAGGTATGGCCCGTGGAATACAAACAGGTAAACTGAGAAGTCTGCCAAAAATTTCCACTGGCCATTTATCAGCGACAGTCCCTTTGAGACTGCCCCTGCCTGATTGGACAATAACAGGATGAAGAAGCCGCTGACTACCAGAAATGCTGCAAGGTAATTCGATGCGTCCACGGGTGCGAACACCATGTAGTAAAACATGATGCTTATGCAGGCGCATTCAAGGGCAGTCGCAACAACTAGCGGCATACGGTGAAGCTGGGGATATGCCGAGTAGACGGCATAAACCACCGCGCCTAAACCGAAGCCGGCAATGGCCCTCATCATCCCCATGCTCAGGAACCCGAAGCGGACCTCCCATGTAAAGTTTATGCTCCCGCTATAGTTTAGGATCATCGCGTAACCAGCAAACGCAGCAACAGCTCCTCCGGCCAGAAACCATTGGCGGGGGATGTATATGCTCAGGAGTAATGCGGTGATCGAGACAAGGAGGTAGCAGGACAGGAACCACATAGGCCCGTTAACAATGAATTTATTCAATCCAGTGGATTGAAGCATCGTTACTGCTAGGAGCAGATCGGGAAGCGCGGGCCACGGGAAAACTACTAGCGTGAGGACGACCCCGGCAAAGTAGTAAGGGTATATTTTCCAAATTGTAGACGCGATTGCCGACGATGGCGGCTTTTTGGCAGGGCGATCATACCTGGAAGCCGCGAGAAACCCGGCCAAGACAAAGAATATCTCCACGGCCAAGTAGCCTTGTGGGGCCAAGCGCCAATTGCTGTGGAAAATCAGAATTTCAAAGGCGAGGATAAAGCGGAATGGCTGAAATGCACCCCAAGTCAGAGGGCGCGCAGCTAGATCGTTTGTCAGCGGACTTGCTCCCGACCCCTTTTGGTCAGTTTGTAATAGCTGCGAAACCCTATGGCGTCGTGATACTCTTCGAAAAAGCCAGAGCGCACGCCCTCATCCATCGCCTTTGCCTGTGCTGGGCTGAGCTCGTCGTCGGTCAGCTGTTCACGACCGCGCTCTAAAGCCCACAACATGAGGGATTGCAGACTTACCAGGTCTTCTGCCTCGGCACTCTGAGTCAGGCGGTCAACGGCCTTCGTTAGTGTGTTGCGAAGTTCCACCCTTTCTCGTTCCAGCATCGCTATCTTGGCTTCGAGCTGTTGGATAGTTTCCTGCGGATCGATCACTAAAACCTCGCTACGTTCACCACCGCCCGGCTATTGCTGCCTCTTACCCGAGCCATCCCCACTTGCATAGCCTGACGCTCCTCCCGCTCCATTGAGTGCATAGGGCAGGGCGCGGCGCAATCCTCTTACATCACTGGAGATCAGCACATGCTGACCACACGCATCGTCCGCTTCATCGGCGGCCACGAAGGCTTTGTCTCGACTATGTACCTGGACCCGACCGGCACGCCAACGATCGGGTACGGCTTCACTTGGGGCAGCCGGGTGTTCCGCGAATGGTGGACAGCCAAGTACGGGCGCAAGATGCGCAAGGGCGACACCATCGGGCAGAACGAAGCCTATGAGGTGCTGCTGAAGGTACTCGATGCCGAGTATCTTCCTCCCGTCGAAGCTAAGATGCCGACGGCGCCGATCAACGTCAAAGAGCCGGCGCTCTCGGTAGTTTTCAATGCCGGGGCAGGTGCCTTGGCATGGAAGTGGGCCGCTGCTTGTGCCCGCGGCGACTACAAGGGCGCTGCCAACCTTTGGCGCAATACAGCAACCACATCCAAGGGCAAGCGCCTCCCGGGGCTGGTACGTCGACGGAACGAGGAAGCAGACATTGCTGCCTTTGATAAATGGCCGACATGGATGGGAACGGCAGTCGCTGACGTACCTCCCGAAACCCACGTCGATGAAGTTGACGTCAAGCAAGCCCAGTTGTGGCTGAACGATCTTGGCTATCAGCTCGGCCGTGCCGACGGCATACCCGGGCCCCGTACCGTTCTTGCGGCACGGCGCTTTCAGCAGGATCACGGCACGCTCAAGGTCGACGGGATTATTGGGCCTGCAACCCTGGCTGCACTGCAGCGCGCCATCGACCTCAAGCGCAAGGCCGCGCAGGTGGCGGCCGGCGGAACAGTCACGGCCGGGGCAGGGGCGGCAGAAGGTGCAACGGGCGCAGCTGACCATGTTCCCACGCCTGTGGGAGATGCCGGCTGGCTCGGTGACCTTCTTCTCTGGGGCGGGCTCGCCATCCTTGTTCTTGGTCTGGCTTACCTCGCCTGGCGCTATCGCGACGAACTCACCGCAGCTTTAAGGAAACTATGAAATGGACCTTTCAACAATCCTGGTCGCAGCCGGTGCGCCGCTGCTCAAGGAAATCATTCAATCCAAGCTAGGCGGTGTTGGCGGCCAGATGGCAGGTGTTGTTGTGGATACTCTGGCCGAACGGCTCGGCGTTCCAGCCACGCCTGAAGCCATCGGCGCTAAGATCGAGAGCGATGTGAACGCTCCTGTCGTGGTGCGCCAGGTCGAAGCTGAGGTTCGGCAGGATCTTGCCCGCATCGCTGAAGCCGACCGCGACATGATGTTGAGCTATCACCGCATGCTCGAGGGCGACCAGAAGTCAGAAGGATGGATACAGGCCCGCTGGCGCGGCATCTTCGCCCTAGCCTTCACTGCCTGCTTCGTCGGCATCGTGCTGACGATCTGCCGCGCCATCTGGATCGGCCAGCTCACTGGCATTGAAGCCGTGGCAGGCCTTCTCATCACTCTAGTTGTCGCCGGCTGCGCCGTTCTTGGCGTGCAGGTCTATCAGCGCAGCGAGGAGAAGAAGGCAGGGGTGATCTGATGGATCACCAGCCATACACTGGCACAGGCCTGTGGGTGCAGATCACCCACAGGTTCGGCCCTCGAATGCCCGAATGGTTCATGGCGGGGCACACGGCAGTTTTTGGGTTCGTCCTGCTGATTGCGCCCGAGCTTTTTACACAACCCACCTGGGCTGGCTTTCTCAAGCTCTTCTCCTGGCTGCCGCCTGATGCTGTGCAGTTCTACATGGGCGTAGGCATGCTGATCGCTGGCCTAGCTCGCGTTGCAGGCCTGATCGTCAATGGTGCCCGCAAGCACGTGACACCAAGGATCCGGCAAGTGTCGGCCGGCGTCGGCTGCATGATCTGGTTTGGCATTACCTACGCTTTCGCCTCGTCTGATGTCGTCAGCACGTGGCTCGCGATCTACCCGCTTTTTGGGATTTGCGAGCTGGTCAATATCCACCGTGCCGCGCACGACGAAGGAGAGACGCGGAATGGACGAACTGGTTAGGCTTATCGGGTCACTGCCCATGCCTGCTCTACTTGTATTTGCTGCGGTGCTGGCCCTGATCTTTGGCGTCCGACACATGGGCTTGCTGCAGGGCCTTCGCGCACTTGCTCCCGCCGAGGGAGCGGGCGAGGGAACAGGGCGCATTCTGGGCGCGGTGATCGACAACAAAAAAGCCGATGAACTGATCGCAGCGTTTACCAAGGTAGCCAGCGAGCTGGCCGACAACACCGAAGCTACCAAGGAGACGGGCAATGCCATCCGGGCCAACACTGCCGCGGCGATTTCCATGGGCGGGGACA
This sequence comes from Devosia submarina, assembly GCF_003056345.1. GTDB lineage: Bacteria > Pseudomonadota > Alphaproteobacteria > Rhizobiales > Devosiaceae > Devosia > Devosia submarina. The sequence goes on from NZ_PYWB01000014.1 coordinate 15,355, forward strand.
TCACTGATGCAAGGACTGACATTCGCGAGCTCACGCGAGAAATCGTGCGGTCTGGCAGGTGATCTGCCTTTGCCCCTCATGCGGGCGGCCCGCCAGTTGGGAGCTGCAGCGCGTCGGACCATTGGCCATGCTGATGGTGAAGTGTTTCGTCTGCGACCCTCAAGGCCCATGGTTACATGAGCCTGTCGAGATAATCAGAAAGCCAGCGGGCAGGGCGGGAATGTGGCCCGCGGCCACCGATGCACCGGCTATGCACCAAACTGTTGGAGACGCTGTTTCCCCATAATTATCCACAACCAACCATCCATCTTGTTCTTATTCTGTTCACGCTGATAGGACTCGCCACATCCAGAAGGAGGTGACGATGATTCCAATCGCAGCAAAGCCACAGAACAAGGCAGAGATGATCCGACTGGCAAACGCTAAGGAGCCTTTGCTTACTCCCGAGCAGCTGGCCGCAAAGATGGGCGTTCCCACCCAGCAGGTACGCCAGGCTCTCCGTAGCAAGGGCATCCCACTCAAACGCGGGCTTCGGTCCTGATATTGGCCGGCTGTGTCGACGCTTCGTCAAATGAAGGAAGAGGGGTGGCGCATCACCCTCTGCTGCAAGGCGGCGAACGCCCGCTGCACCCATAGCTGGCAGCCGACATGGGATCAGCTGATCCAGTATTTCGGCCCGGACGCTGACTGGGTGAAGGACCGGACTGGCTTCGAGCGCCTAGTGTGCGAGGTATGTGGCGGCCGAGGCGCTACCGTCATCGTTCAGCCTTCAGCAGACACCCACGGCATGGGCGGCGCAGGCGGCGCTCATGATCACGGGCCTATGCCGGCACCCGAGGATATTGCCAAGCGCAAGGCCGAGTTCGAAGCGTGGTTCCGGTTCCACGGGTTCAAGACCAATGCCGAGATAGCAGCAGAGGCACGGGCAGAGCGGAAGCGGATAAAGGAAGCAGAGAAGGAAACCAGCAAGCACTTCATTGGCCCGCCAAACCCGTGGAAGTACCGGAAGCGGGGCAGGTGGCTTTAGGCCGCGTTCTCGTTCAGCCTGGCCGCTTCGTATTGCGACAGCAGCCGCAATCCAGATTGGGTGGCATGGGCCTTGCTGGGTGATCCCATTACCAGGCGATCGGCTAAGAGCAACTGCAGGGTCGGGCTGTCCTCGATAGCGTGTGGGTTATTGATTAGGCTGCGGAGGATTGCGACGGCTTCGGGCGTGAGCTCTTCGATAGTCATGGCGGCTCGATAGCCGATTCATCCGTCTCCGCACAGGCCCAAGCAACCTCGCGCCTTTAGTGGGCTGGTGTCAGTCGAAAAGGATCTCGTAATAGGCGTTGGCTATGATTTCACATAATGCCTGATGATGCGGACTGTGCCTGCTTCTTTGGTTTAGCTGTCCTATCATCCCGTCGACGTATTCTTTGAGGCTTTTCCAAGCGCGTTCGTCCAAGCCCGATTGACTAGCTCGGACGAACCCATCAAAGTCAGCGATCATTTTTCTTGCCAAGGATAGTCGTGGGCCAGGTGGAAGGCCTTCAATGACGTACGTAGCATTGGTTCCCGGAGCCAGTTCAGCTGGGGCCTGAATTTGAATGAACTGGCTCACTGGTGGCGCCGTGATCGAGGCGGTCGACCGGTCCCGGTGGTGATATGGTTCCTGCTCATAAGCAGTGCTAGCGCCGCGGCACACATAATCATTCCTGACTGCCGAATTATCGGAAGTAGCTTCGCGTTCGGGCAAAGAAGGGGCATCGACCGCAACGATGATGGGTTCGCGTTGGTATTCTGGATTAAGCGATACAGGATTGAGCCATCGATCTGAATCATCTTCATCATCTGCAGGCGGCTCTAGGTCACTGTCGCCATCTATCTCATCTATGATCGCTAAGGCGCGCTCAACAAGGTCGGCAAGGATGTGGCGAGCAAGCCTTGGCGTTGTTGGCGTGCCCCCGATCGCGCTATGCACGTCGGCAAGCAACCGGCTTATGCCTTCATAGTCGACAACGTCGCCGTCATCATCCTGCAGGTCCAGGAAACCAGGTAGATCGACTTCTTCGTGGGCGCAAATCCAAGCTTTCACCATAGTTCCATTAGCGAGGAACAGGTGTAAGCCACAGTGCTCACCCTCCACGATCGGTTTAAGCACGCGAGCCCCGGTCAGCACTCGCAATTGCGTTTCTGCTAGACGAGCGCCGATCGAGACTGGGTTTAGAAGATCATGATCGCGAAGCAGAGCGCCAGCTGCGCCGAGGTTGTCGGTCCCAAGCTTTTCTTCGAGGTCATTTATGATCTTGCGCAGCGAGGCCCTGTCTAGCGCCGTGAGCCACATGATTCTGAGCTCTGATGCGCCTAGGACGATGAGGTCAAGAACGTACTTCTCCTCCTCGGATAGTTCGACAAAGCAGACCTCCTCAAAGAGTACTGGCTTCTCCCAAGACCTGTAATTCGTGTTGTGAAGCATCGTCCCTCCAGAGCCATGGCTTGGGAGAGATTTTGCGTAATCATAGGAGTTCCACTACCCTCCGAACGGAGGGGAAATTAACGAAACGTCAACCCTGTTTGACTGGCGTTTCGCGCTATCATTCAGACCTTGATTTGCTTCAACCGGATTGCCGCTACAACTGCCTGCGTGGTGCTTGCTGCATCCATCTTTAGCCGAGCAGCTTCTACGTAGGATTTCACTGTGGTGCGGGACAGGTCCAAAATCTCAGCCGTTTGGGTCAGGTTGTGTCCACCGGCAAGCCATGTCAGCACTTCTCGCTCTCGATGCGACAAGTTAGGGTGGGCTCGCCTCTTTTGATCCATGATCTCGATGGCACGAATTTGGGCGTGCAAGCATGCCATGTGTAGAAGTTTTCGCTCCCACCCGGTGGGTTGAACCTTTCGCTCGGATGCTAGCGACACAAGGGCTTGCGTAGTTAGGCTATCGTGCAATGCAACGATAAGACCGTCCACCATTGCGAACTCGGCGGCCTCTGCCGCAATCTTCTTAGAGATCGGAGTGGCTCGAATGCGCTCCCTGGCTTCGATCCAAGTCCAAGGGCGAAGTTGGCCGTAAGCGAAGTCAGCCACTAGATCGTGCTTGGCATAATTCTCACTGGAGTATCGATCCAGCCAAGCTTGTGGCAAGTTATGCGCTATGGACGCAACCGCGAGCCTTCCACCGACTTCTTGTTTTAGTCTGGTGATCGAAAAACGGGTAAATCCAAAACTCCGGATCGCGCTGGTAAAGGCCTCTATAAGCCCCCGCAAGCTTGTTTGTCTGTCAATATTCTCACAAAAATCTAGCACGCTGTAAGTTAGGCTGTCCAAGAATGCCCCCACTGGCACATATGGAAAGTCTTTCTAAGGCTAAATACCTAGTAATTACTTACTGAGGTTCGCTCGCGTCGGTGAGCAGCAAGCAAGCACAGAAAAGGAGGATCGCTATGTTTCCTAGCAAGCTTGCGTTAACAACCCGGGGTTTTTGTCAGGTCGTTGTCAGGCGCACTGTGGTACGCCATGCAGGCAATTAACATACATTAGGCTCTTTGGTGGTGATCGGTCGGTTCTTTTACGCAGCGCAGGTTCCCGATCAGTGCGTCGGAGTCGAAATGCGCTGGAGCGACAGCAGACCCGAGGGGGTGTTGCATATCCCATCTGCTCTTACCGGAGTGCTTGTCGCGGCAGGTTACGACCAGTTCGAAACAGGTCACACCTATCACTTGCCTATGGCTGTTGGGATTGCAGTAACACTGAGCATGCTCACCTATACGCCCATGTATTTGACCGGCGATCTATCTGTCTGGACAGAGGAATGGGCTGAGCTGAAGCTCAGTGATGAGGCAGTCTCAGACGCAAACTAGACGGGCCTGACCTTGATTGAGCCTAGCTTTCAAAGCGAGTTGATCAGCGGCTTCTTGGTATCTGTGCCTTCATAGCGGCTGTTGTTGACTGCGCGGGTGACGCGGTGAAACTGGAGCTGGCTATCAATCTGGCTGTCCATCAGCAGCGCTTTTGCACTAACGCCCTGGTCCTCGCATGATAACCACTGTTCATATGCTTCCGGCCCGATGATCAGCGGCATGCGGGTATGGATGTGGGCGATGCGCTCGACGGCCGGCGCCGTGATGATGGTGCAGCTGGTGACGCCAAGGTTATCGTTGTGCGCCCAAATGCCGGTAAAGCTGAATGGCTGGCCATCTGGTAGTTGCAAGAGCCATGGATCTTTGCCGCCGTCCTCGGCCCTGGTCCATTCGAAATAGCCATCGGCTGGGATCAGACAGCGTCGTGACTTGAAGCCCTTTCGGAATGCGCCGGAGGTGTCCACCGTCTCGAGGCGAGCATTGAACATCGCGGCCTTGGGCAATTCCCTGGCAAAGAACGGCACAAGCCACCACCGGCCCCGATCCAGCTCCATGTTTCCGGCCTTGTCCAGGTGGACAAAGTCAACGTCTTGCGTCGGCGCGATGTTGTACCGCGGTTGCATGTTGTGCGGCGGCACGGGATGGAGCTCGTCACTCAGCTTGTAGAGGGCGTGAAGCTCAGGCCAGGTCAGTTCGTTGGTGAAGCGGCCGCACATTCTGACTTGCCTCGCAAAACGGCTGCTTCTGCTTCAAGGCGAGCTACATTCGCCTGCAGTTCAGCAATCTGGGCGTGAAGGGCCTCTGTTTCCATTTTATGGTACTGCAGAGCCAACTCAACAGCGTTCCGGGCGCCAAGCTTCTTCATTAGGCGATATCTGTGCACCTCGATCGTACGCTCAGAAAGTCCAATTTTTTGGCTGATCTCAGCACTGGTAAGCCCTTGCGCAGCGAGCTCCGCGACTTCCTGTTCACGGCCGGTTAAGGGAGCCCCCAACTTGAGCAGTGCGCCAGCGCGGCAGTGTTTTACAACGGCTAAGCTCAGACTGAGCCGATGAGCTATAGCTCTACTGCTCAGGCCCTGAGCTGACAGCGTTAGGATTTGCTCATCCCGAGCCTTAAGAGCGGTGCCAATATGATCTTCCATTAGTCCAGCCCCTCCAGTTCGGCCAAGCGTCCCCATTCTGGCCGCCACAATGCCCTGTCCTGGATGGCAATGACAACGCGATTGTAGGCCCACAAGGCACAAAGCTCGTCGGCTCGCCTGAGAGCTTCAGGGACGGAGTAGGGGCCTTCAAGAGACGCCTTCACCTTGTCGCCCTGGCGAATCCAGTCCGGCCAGTAGATCGATGCTAGGACCTCGCCGTACTCAATGCCAGCAGCCGTGAATGCCTTCTCGTCCGATCCAATGCCGACGATGATTGCATCTAGCGCAACTTCGTCATCGTCTGTGGTCCACTGGTAGATGGTCACAGCTCTGGCGCCATCTGTTCGGGTGTTTCAGGCATCGATTCGGAACCTCTCCAGAACAGATTTTGCACACACCACGGATAGTGTGTGCAATCCTTGTCTTGACAGGTAGGCCCAAACCCCAGAAAAGGCGGGCGTGAGGCCACGTGGCGGAGTGGTGACGCAGCGGATTGCAAATCCGTGTACTCCGGTTCAATTCCGGACGTGGCCTCCAAATTTCCCTGAACATTTTTGGTGCCGCAACGGGTTCGTCTGAACTCTGGCTTTATTGCGCCGATGCGTGCGGTACTCAGTAGTTCTCCTGGGCATCATCAACCGCCGCATCGCTTCTTGTGCAGATTGCTGGTCGGCAATTTCGTCTTTCGCCAAATGGCTCCTGGACCTGGATCAGTTGTTTACTGGTAGGTATTTACCCGTACACGATCGGTTAACCAGCATGTAGCGGCGTCTATACTTTTTGCCGCTTCAAAAAGACAAATCAGAGAACAATTGCATCTAGGTTCACCTCGCCGCAGACAAGATCTACTTCGGGGGACCAGATGGCCAAGATATCAGCATTCAACAATTTCCGCTTCGACTTCCGCAATCCTGACTCCATGAATGTTGGCGATTGGATCGGCCAACCGATCGTTTCATCGACCAAGGTGTCGGTGCCGACCAATGCGGGCGTCTTCGATCTCTATGGCAGCAATTTCTCGTTCAATTTCCAGACCGGGGCGGTATCGGGTCTGGTTACAGAGGTGACGTTCTCACAGAACGGCCAACTCACGGCCAGCATCAGCGACCTCAATCTCTCTGCTGCGGAGGTTTTGAGTTATGCGCAGCTCAACAATGGCGCTTACCTCCTCGTCGACCGGCTGCTGTCTGGCGACGACAGCATGAAGCTGAGCGGCGGCAACGATGTTGTAGCCGGCCTGGGTGGCAGCGACACCATCGATGCCGGCGAGGGCTTCGACATTGTGCAATTTGCGCAGAACGCCTCGAGCTACACGATTGGCAGGGTTGGCGACGCAATTGTTGTGAGGGATGCCGGTGGCGACACGGACACGCTGATCAATGTCGAGCGCGTTCAGTTCGCCGGCGAAACGCTGGCCCTCGACACCGATGGAATTGCTGGCGCAGCATACCGGCTTTATCAGGCGGCGTTCGATCGTGCTCCGGACCAGCAGGGCCTGGGTTATTGGATCGACGAACTCGATGCCGGCAAGGGTGACCTGGCCTGGATGGCCAACAATTTCATCATCTCCGAGGAGTTTAAGGACACCTACGGCACGCCATCCAGCGTCAGCAATGAAGCCTTCCTGGAACTCATCTACAACAATGTTCTTGATCGCGCGCCCGATGGCGAAGGCTACCAATATTGGATGGCCGAGCTGAACCGCGGCTTTGAACGCGAGCGCGTGCTGGCCTCGTTCTCGGAAAGCGATGAAAACCGGGCCAATGTGGCGGACGCCATAGCAGACGGTATCTGGTACTTCTAGCACATCCTGGCGTCGGCACGCTGTGCCGGCGCCAAGCACAGCAAGCGGCCGCAATGAGCGGGGTCTAACGCATGTTATCGTGCTGCCCCAGCACTTTGGGTTACGATCCCGCTCATGATTCAAAACCTGTCGGTCGCACTTCTTCTGGAAGATGAAGCCATCATCGCGATGGACATGGAGCAAGCCCTCGGCGATGCCGGGTTCGATGTGTCCACGGCCATGACCTGCGCGGCGGCCGAAGCTTGGCTGCTCGAGAAGCGTCCCGATGTCGCCATTGTGGACATCACCCTGCGCGATGGGTCCTCCGAAGCGATTGTTGCCCGCTTCGTGGAGGATGGGGTGCCCTTTGTTGTGCACTCGGGTGACCTGCCGCTGCACCACCAAGGAACGCCCTATGCCTCGGGCATCTGGGTTGACAAGCCCGCCACCCGCGAAGCCCTGATCGACGCCGCCAATGCAGCGATAAAGCGCCGCTAAGCTCTTTGCTGCGGGTCGCTGGCACGCACCTCGTCCACCGCCTTGTTGCGTTGCCACAACCTTGCGGCTATCTGGCGCCACCCGCCACAGCTGAGTGCCTCCATGGAAAAGCCTGCCACACCGACAAAGCTTATTGTCTATCTTGCATTTGTACGCGACGAGGAAGGCGAACTCCGGCCTGCCTTTGACGCGCGCGAGGCGCAGTCGGAAAGTGCCGCCAAGCAGCAGGCGCGCTTGCTGTGGTCGAGCGGCAAATATGCCGGCGTACTCGCCTGGTGGCGCGCGGCTGATTTGGTGAACGGGGAATTCGGCGATCCCGTCGTCCTGCTACAAGAGGGCGATGTTCCGGACATGGAATAGGGCTTTTCGCCCGTCTTTATGCCTCAGGGCTATCCAGGAAATGCACGCCAGCCAGGGTGCCATGCTGCCAGACAAGCTGGCAGGGCTCGGCGCGATGGTCGAACAGCAGGACGAACTGCTCGGGCAGGATATTGGCATGCGCCATTTCCAGCATGGCGCCCGAGCGGGATCGATTCACCAGGTGAAGCGGCAAACGGCTCAGGCCGTCAGAAGCAACGGCCGTTGCCTCGATCCGCGTCGCATGGCGAGCATGACGCCGTCTGTCTTCATGGGTGCTCATGGCCATAGAACTACCCTCAAGCCTTAAAACTGGGTGAAGCGGATCGCTGCGCATTTGCAGCAAATTGGATCGATATTCTCCGCCTCAGGGGGAATACCTAAGGGCCTTTCTCGGGCAAATGGAACTAGCTCCTTTGGATGGGGGAATATCCGGTCGTTCGGGCCTAAGCCTTTGCCCGAGCATCAAGATCGCGCGATTCGGCGACCAGCCTTTGGTGACAGAAGCGGCAATTCGCCATCCGCACTCGCCGCTTGCCAAGCTGCACCAGCGGGAGATATTCACCATCAGTGTTTAAAAGGGGCGGCACTCTTTCGATGACCGACTTCCGGCGTGCGCGCACGCATATGATCGATAGCCAGTTGCGCAGCACCGGCGTCACCGACAAGCGCATCCTTGCGCGCATGAGCGTCATCGAGCGCGAGCGCTTTGTTTCGCCTGCCCGCCGGGTGACTGCCTACACCGACAGCGTGCAATGGCTGGGCAAGACGGGCAGCGGCCGCTTCATCGCGCCGCCGGCAATCTTTGCCAAGCTCCTGCAACTGGCCGAAATCACATCGGATGAGCGCGTGCTCGATATCGGCGCCGCCACAGGCTATTCGACCGCCGTGATCGCCGGCCTTGCCGCTTCGGTAGATGGCTTTGAGCCGGACGCAGAACTCGCCAGCACAGCGCAGGCCAATCTGCGCGAGCTCGGCCTGGCCAATGCCAACATGGTCGAGACGATCGGGCAGGGGCTCTATGAAGTTGTTTTTGTGGAAGGCGCGCTGCAGACTGTTCCGCAGGACTATTTTGACGCGCTCAGGGAAGGCGGGCGCCTCGTTGCGCTGATCTGGTCCGGCGGTGTGTCGGTCGCCCATGTTTTTGTGCGCACTGCCAAGGGCATCGCCGCGAGTGCCGAGTTCAATGCTGCGCTGCCACCATTGCTGCCGATGCAAAAGGCGCAGGAATTTGTCTTTTGAGAATCATCAAAGCTCGGCGTGTTGCCGATTGGGCACGGTTCCTAAACCTCTTAAGCGTTATAGTTCAAATTGCTTGCGTCCGGAGAGTCGAAGTCCAGTGACCGCGAGCATAGTACCAAAGTGGAGTCGGCAATGAGTTTTCGCGCAACAATGGTCGCCAGCGTCTTGGCGCTTAGCATGGCCTCGTTGGCTGTCTCGGGCGCCCAGGCGCAGTCGATCACCCAGGCGCTGACCAGGGCCTATGATTATGCACCCGATCTGCAGTCGGCGCTGCTGGCGGCTAAGTCGGCTGCTGAAAACGTTGCACTCGCCAAGGCTGGCAAGCTCCCCACGATTGGCGCTTCCATCGGCGGCACCTATTCGGGCTCGCTCACCGATGCAGGTTTCACCGACGGCACGTCGCTGACAACGGGCCTCACCTATAACCAGACCATCTTCGACAATTTCCGTACCGACGCCGAGATCGAAGCAGCTCGCGCCGGCGCTGAAGCCGCTGAATTCCAGATCCGGAACACCGAGCAGAACGTGCTCCTGTCCGTCGTGCAGGCCTATATGTCCGTTCTTTCGGACCGCCAATTGGTGGCCCTGCGGCGCGAAAACGTCACCTTCTTCCAGGCCCAGCTGCAATCCTCCGAAGATCGCCTCGAAGTGGGCGAGGGTACGCGTATCGACGTTGCCCAGGCTCGCGCGCGTCTTGCCCAGGGCCAGGCTACGCTGGACGCAGCCATCAACAGCCTTGAAATCAGCGAGGCCACCTTCCAGCGCTATGTCGGCGTCGCGCCGCAAAGCCTTGATGGCTCGCACAATTATTCTCGCCTCGTTCCCCGCAATCTGCAGGCTGCCATTTCTGAAGCCGAAGTCGGCCATCCCGCTATTTTGGGCGCCAAGGCCGCGATCCGCGCCGCTCAGGCCAATTCCGATGGCGCCCAGGCAGAGTTCGGCCCCTCAGCGAGCGTAACCGGGCAGGTCGGTTCGAGCTGGAGCCAGCCCAATAGCCCCGCCGATGGTTTCTCGGGCTCGGTCCGTTTCCAGATCACGGTTCCCATCTATGCCGGTGGCGCGATTGGCGCCTCGGTGCGCCGCGCCAATATCGAGCAGATCCGTTCCGAAGTGGACGCCATGTCTGCCTATGACCAGATCCGCGAATCGGTGATTTCGGCCTGGGCCGGCATCCAGAGCGCCGACGCGCAGATCACCGCCGCCAATGCTGCCGTTGCCGCCGGCCGTGAGGTAGTGGAAGGGGTGATCCAGGAACGCGATTTGGGCACCCGCACCACGCTGGACGTCCTGAACGCGCAGGCCGAACTGACCTCCGCCCGCGAAGGTCTAATCACCGCCTCCGCCAACAAGGTCGTCGCGACCTTCTCTCTGCTTGCCGCCATCGGCAATTTGACCGCGACCGATCTTGGCCTGCCGGTCGAGGTAAAATCGGCGGTGCGCTACAACCAGGCCGTCGAAGACGTTTGGCAGGAATTGCGCACCATCGCCGAGTAACATCTGCTCGAGTCCGATGCTCTCTATTGTGGCTGGGCAATGCCCGGCCACAAGTTTTAGTGGAAGACATCTCTGCCCCTTGCCTCCGCGATTCACATGGAGGCTTGCCAGCGTTAATGTGTTCTCAACGAATCACGCAGCAACCAGGGCGGTTGGTAGGCTGCGGGTCGAGCGCGCATGAGTAAGAGGCAGCTATGAACAAGCCGGCACCCAAAGAACCTTCCATGGACGAGATCCTGTCGTCCATCCGGCAGATCATTGCCGATGACGACGCTGCCGGCGCACCTCGTCGGCCCGCCATCCAGGCAGCGCCCCCTCCCATGCAGGCAGCGCCGGCGCGCACGGCGGACAATTCGCTCGACCGTGACCTTAGCGACATGCTCGATGACATCGAGCCATTGGCCTTGTCCCCCTCCCAGATCGTGGAGCGGCCCGGCGACAATGACGATGTCGGCGGTTTCAGCTTTGATTCGATCCTTGCGGACACAGCCGCCGAAGAGGAAGAGGAGCCAGCTCCCGCCGCGGCCCTGATCGATCCCGAAGACATCAGCTTTGCCGCCGATGACAGCGATGATGGGCTGCCCGCATTCGATCCTCCGCCCATGCGTGTCGTCGAGCCATCACCACGGCCTGCGCCTGCCGCTGCTCCCGTCGCCTTTCGCGAGCCGGAGCCCCAGCCCGAGCCGCGTCCGGCGCCCGAACCTGTGCGTCCTCCGCAGCCCTCGATTGCCCAGGCCGCGCCTTTGCCCGATCCAAAGCTCACCAGCGACATGACCGAGCAATTGCTTGAGCCCGCGACGCAAGCCGCCGTGCGCAGCTCCATCACCAAGCTTAACGGCATTGGCCTTGGCAATGGTGGCGCCACCATCGAGTCGCTGATGCGCGACATGCTGCGCCCCATGCTCAAGGAATGGCTGGACGAAAACCTGCCTGCCGTCGTCGAGCGCATGGTCGAAAAGGAAATCGCCCGCGTCGCCCGCGGCGACTAAGGGCATCAATCTCTCCCTCCCCGGCGGGGAGGGGGTGGGACACACGATCCCGCCACTTCCAGGATGTCACGCCGGCCTCAAGCCGGGGCCCATCCCGAGAACAAGCCACAGCCGCGTGATGGCTCGGATTTGGTTCAGGCCGCCACTTCCTGTTGACCCATCCCCCCGCATTTGCTTGAAGTCTGCCAAACCTTGATCCGACCCGCCAGCATCCCAATGGCGGGTCGCTGCTGTTGGACCCTGACCTATGCTTGAAAAGACCTATGAGCCCGGCGCCGTTGAAGGCCGCATCTTTGCCGAATGGCTCGAGGCCAATGCCTTCGCGGCAGGGGCAGGAGCCAAGCCCGGCGCCGAGCCCTTCACCATCGTTATTCCACCGCCCAACGTTACCGGCTCGCTCCACATCGGCCACGCGCTCAACAACACGATCCAGGACATTCTCGTCCGGTTCAACCGCATGCTGCACAAGGATGTCCTTTGGCAGCCCGGCATGGACCACGCCGGCATTGCTACCCAGATGATCGTCGAGCGCCAGCTTGCCGAAAAGCAGATGAACCGTCGCGACATGGGGCGCGAGAAGTTCATCGAGCGCGTGTGGGAATGGAAGGGCGAAAGCGGCGGCACCATTATGAACCAGCTCAAGCGCCTGGGCGCTTCTGCTGACTTCTCCCGCGAACGCTTCACCATGGGCAGCAATGGCGCGCCCGACGACCAGATGGTCCGCGCTGTCACCAAGGTCTTTGTGGAACTGCACAAGCGCGGCCTCATCTACCGCGCCAAGCGCCTCGTGAACTGGCACCCGGGCCTTGAAACGGCCATCTCCGATCTTGAAGTCGAGAACATCGAGATCAAGGGCCATATGTGGCATCTGCGCTATCCCCTGGCCGATGGCGTAACCTATCAGTTCCCGATCGCGCACGATGAAGAGGGCAAGCCCAGCGAATGGGAAACCCGCGACTACATCATCGTCGCCACCACCCGCCCCGAGACCATGCTGGGTGACTCGGGCATAGCCGTGCACCCCGAAGATCCTCGCTATGCTTCGCTCGTCGGCAAGTTCGTCGACCTGCCGCTGGTCGGCCGCCGCATTCCCATCGTTGCCGACGAATATGCCGATCCGACCCTGGGCACTGGCGCCGTCAAGATCACGCCGGCCCACGATTTCAACGACTTCGAAGTCGGCGTTCGCAACGGGCTTGAACAGATCAACGTCTTCACGACGCGCGGGTCCATCATCGATGCCGACTTCATCCCTGCCGCCTATCGCGGCCTCGACCGCTTCGCTGCCCGCAAGGCCATCGTCGCAGATCTGACCGCCCTTGCTGAGGAAACCCCCACCCGCGGCCTCGACCATATTGAAGACAAGAAGATCATGGTCCCGCATGACGAGAAGTCCAAGCTCGTCGTCATCGAGCCATTCCTGACCGACCAATGGTGGGTCAAGGCCGATGTGCTGGCCCAGCCCGCGCTCGCGTCCGTCCGCGAAGGCCGCACCAAATTCGTGCCCCAGCAATACGAGAACACCTATTTCGCTTGGCTTGAAAACATCAAGCCATGGTGCATTTCGCGCCAGCTCTGGTGGGGTCACCAGATCCCAGCCTGGTACGGCCCGGACAATGAAGCCTTCGTCGCCTCCAGCGCCGATGAAGCGCAGGCCATGGCCGATGGCCATTATGGCAAGCCCGTCGAGCTCAAGCGCGACGAAGACGTGCTCGACACCTGGTTCTCCTCGGCCCTCTGGCCGTTCTCGACCATGGGCTGGCCCGACGAAACGCCGGAGCTCAAGCGCTATTATCCGACCAGTGTTCTGGTCACGGGCTTTGACATCATCTTCTTCTGGGTCGCCCGCATGATGATGATGGGTCTCGAGTTCCTTGAGGAAGAGCCCTTTCACACCGTCTACATGCACGCCTTGGTCCGCGACGAAAAGGGCCAGAAGATGAGCAAGACCAAGGGCAATGTCATTGATCCCTTGGCGCTGATCGACCAATACGGTGCCGATGCCACCCGCTTTACCCTGGCTGCTATGGCTGCACAGGGGCGCGACCTGAAGCTCTCCATGTCGCGCGTGGAAGGCTACCGCAACTTCGTGACCAAGCTTTGGAACGCCTCGCGCTTCCTTGAGATGAACGAGTGCCGCCGCGTCGAAGGCTATGATCCCAAGGCGAACCGCCTTTCGCTCAATCGCTGGATTGTGGGCGCCACTTCGCGTGCGGCAGCCGCCGTCACCCAGGGAATTACCGACTACAAATTCAACGAAGCCGCCAACGCGGCCTATGACTTCGTCTGGGGCACGTTCTGCGACTGGTATGTGGAATTCGCCAAGCCCGTCTTCATGGGCGAGGACGAAGCTGCCAAACGCGAAACGCGCGCCACGGCCGCCTGGGCGCTGGACCAGATCCTGGCAATCCTGCACCCCTTCATGCCCTTTGTCACCGAAGAGCTCTGGGCCGAAACCGGCAAGTTTGGGCCGGCCCGCGATAACATGCTGGTCCTGAGCGACTGGCCGAACGTGGCTGGCCTCGAAGATGCGGAAGCCGATGCCGAACTCAATTGGTTGATCGACGTGATCACCAATGTTCGCTCCGTTCGCAGCGAAATGAATGTGCCCGCCAGCGCCAAGCTGCCGCTGGTTGTGGTCGGGGCAGGGGACCAGACCCTGGCGCGCCTCGTCGCCGGCACCTCGCTGATCACCCGCCTTGCCCGCCTCGACAGCATCTCGCCGCAATCCGCCATTCCCGGCGAATCGGCGCAGTTCGTGGTCGGTGAAGCTACCTGGGCGCTGCCCCTGGCCGAGTTCATCGACATCCCCACCGAGCGCGCGCGCCTAGAAAAGGAAATCGGCAAGCTCGACGGCGAAATTGCTGGCATCGATAAGAAGCTCGGCAACGAACAATTTGTCGCCAAGGCGCCCGAGGAAGTCATCGAAGAGCAAAAAGCGCGCCGCGAAGCCGCAATCGATCGGCGCACCCGCATCGCCGAGGCCCTTGAACGGCTGAAATAGTCAGAAGGGTAACCTCAGTAGACCTCATGGTGAGCCTGTCGAACCATGGGGTCGTGCGAGCGAAGGCCCGTGCCAGCCCTTCTCCTTCGACAGGCTCAGGATGAGGGCCACTGGGGCATTCATCGGGACGCACAGCGCCCGCCTGTGCTATTCCCGGTAGGCCCATAGACCTCATGGTGAGCTTGTCGAACCACAAAGTCGTGGCACTGCCCCTTAGGCGCTCCACGCCTCCCGAGCCGCCCAACTATGGGGTTCTCCCAAGTCCAATGTGCCGATTCCGCAACAGCAATGCGGATTCAATGTACCCAGCTGGGCTGGCAACCATTTGGCGATGTTTTACGCCACATTCTCACCCTAAACGAAACGGCATAGGCATTCGGGGGCGGATGGCTGCAAGCACCAAGAGCAAATGCTTCTGCGTGCATCAGGCTATGCCGGTCTTTTGCCAAATGCAGGCATTCTGGCTTCCTTTCCGCTCGCCCTTTGGGCGGCGCGGGAGCGGGATCGGCTGCCTGCGAGGAGATAGGACGTGAAGGTGACTGCATCTCGGCTCGCTCATCCCGGACAGGTCCGCATCGCCAGTATCAAGGCAGGCGCGATCTCGTGATGGGTTTGGCTCTAATGCGGTCACAAAAGGGGTTTACCTCTTTCTTAACAAAAGCTTTCCAGAGGCCCTTACCTAGGGGAAGCTTGCTGCAACAAACCTCGGGCTCTGCTGAAAAAGTCGGTGGACGCCTACGGAACTCGCATGGCCGGGTCCGTCCATTTGTGTTGGTTCACCGAGAGGTGGACAAAAGGAGAATGATGCGGACCGTTAGGGACTATTCCCTGATTTCCGTGGCTGTGGCAGGTGTGATGGGCCTTTGGGCCACCATGCTTCCGGCACACGCCCAGACAGCAGCCGACGCTGCGCTCAACATGGCCAACATGCTCGACGGGGCAGGAGGCGGCGTATCCAGCAACGACCTGCTTTCGGCGCTACAGAATGCGGCCGATGCAGGCCAGCCCATGGCCATGTGGCAGCTCGGCACCATGTATGAAAACGGCGAAGGCGTCACCAAGGACCCGGTCAAGGCCTTCGGCTATTTCGCCCAGATCGCCAACCAGCATGCCGACGCCGCGCCCAAGGGCGTCGAGGCGGACATCGTTGCTCGCTCATTCGTCAAGGTCGGCGACTATTATCGCAATGGCCTGCCCGATGCCGGCATCCCGGCCGATGCGGAACGCTCCCATGCCTTGCTGCTGCATGCCGCCACCTATTTCGGCGACGCGGATGCGCAATATCGCGTCGGTTTGCTGTATAGCGAGAAGGGCGAACTGGGCGTCAACCCGCTCCAGAGCGCCCGCTGGTTTTCGCTAGCTGCCCGCAAGGGGCATTGTCCCGCCCAGGCCAAGCTCGGCCATCTGATTTTCCACGGCCTCGATGGCATCGAAGCCCAGCCCGTGGAAGGCCTTATGTGGCTGACCATCGCCCAGGAGCGCTGCGCCAACACGGCCGACGCTTCATGGATCGGCGAACTGCTGCAAACCGCCAGCAGCCTGTCCTCGCCCGAAGAGCAAGCCGAAGCCAAAACCCTGGCTCAAGGCATAGCTCCTCAATTCGCGGCCTTTTAACTGGCACGCGCCCCGATCCCGAAGTCATCCCGGCATTGAGCCGGGATCCATCCTAAGATCCCCCACGTCCGCCGGACGCAGCAGCCCCTTACAAGCTGAACTGTCCCTCAACGGGCACATGGTCGCTCGGCTTCTCCCAGCCCCGCACCTCCTTGTGCACCCTGACGCCGTCCAGCCGATCGGCGGCTTGGGGCGATAGCAGCAGGTGGTCAATCCTGATCCCGGCATTGCGCCGCCAAGCGCCCGCCTGGAAATCCCAGAACGTATAGGATGGCTCGCTCGTCGTCGCACGAACGGCATCGGTCAGTCCCAAATTCACCAGCGTCCGCCAGCGCTCAAGGCTCTCCGGCCGGAACAGCGCATCACCCCACCACCCCTCAGCATTATGCGCATCGATCGGCTCGGGGATGAGGTTGAAGTCGCCAAGCAGGATGAATGGCTCCTCCAGAGCCAATCGTCCTTCCACGAAGCTCTCCAGCCGACGCATCCAGCCCAGCTTGTACGGAAATTTCTCGGAATCGACCGGATTGCCGTTCGGCAGATAGATGCCGCAGACCCGCACGACACCGCTTTCCACCGAGAACACGCCCTCGATCAGCCGCGCCTGCTCGTCGCTCTCGTCGCCGGGCAGACCGCGCCACACCTCGTCGAATGGCAAGAGCGACAGGATCGCAACGCCGTTCCAGCTTTTTTGCCCATGCGTCTCCACATTGTAGCCCAACGCCTCGATCTCGGCGCGGGGGAATGCCTCGTCGACCGACTTGATTTCCTGGAGCACCACAATGTGGGGCTTCTCCTGCGCCAGCCAGGTCAGCAGGATTTCGAGACGGGCCTTAATGCCGTTGATGTTCCAGGTCGCTATGCGCATCAAAAATCTCCACCTTGGGGCAAGGCTATCGCTACCCCCTTCACCGGGCAATCACGTAAGGGCGGAATACACCGCATCGCGCATCTGGTCCTTGAATGGTCCGTCGCACCCTTCAATGCCCGTATTGCTCATCGACACAACGGACAAGCCATTCTCCGGGTCCAAAAACCAATTGTGCCCATAAATGCCGCCCCAGCGATTGGTGCCGCGTGCGGCGGGCGAACCTGCCAACGCCGGATCGTCGAGCCATGCCCCGAAATAGCTGAAGCCCCAGCCCGGACCTTGCGCCTGCTGCAATTGCCTCGTCTGGTTCGCAAGGCCCATCGCGACCATATCCCGGCTCAAGATCGCGCCACCGCCTGTTCGAAGTGCCTCGATCAGCATCATGAAGTCCGGCCCGCTACCCGCCATGCCGCCGCCACCAGACTGGAATGCCTCCGCGTCAAAGATGCGGCCCGGATCATAGGTCGTGATTCCCCCAGATGCATTGCGAACACTATACGGATCGCCCATCAACACGGCGCCATTTTCGCCATCGGCATAGGCCGCCGCGAGCCTTGCAGTGTCTGTCACCGTAAACCGCGTATCCACCATCCCCAGCGGCCCGCTTACATATTGCCTAATGGCATCTTCCGGCTTGCCGCCCACCAGATTGCCGGCAATAGCCCCCAGCACATCGATCGAGGGCCCATAGGACCAGCCTTCACCCGGCGCAAACAGCAAAGACAGCGCTGCCAGCCGGCGCAGGATCTCCCCGGTACCCAAACGCCACCGGTTCACGCCTGCCGCAATCTCGTCCTCGCTCAGGATGGAAGCGCTGCTCACTCCCGAAGTGTGCGTCAGCAAATGGTGGATCGTGATCTCCGGCACGCTGCCATCCGCCGGCTTCGGTTTGAACTCTGGCAGGTAGCGCGTAACTGGATCCTCCAGCCGCAACTTGCCGGCTTCAACCATGGCCAGGATCGTCGCCGCAACGATCGGCTTGGTGAGCGAAGACAGCCGGAAAATCGTGTCCAGCCGCATGGGGACACTATTCTCCCGGTCCGCCAGACCATGCGCCTTCTCGTAGAGGACCTCGCCATGCCTGCGCACAAGCAACACGGCCCCCACGATCCGCTTCTCCTCGATTGCCCGGTTCACCACCGCATCAAGGCGCTGCTCCATCTTCATCTGATTCCCCAAACAAAAATCCCCGCTTGCGCGGGGACCTTAGAACCATCTGCTGGGGAAGTTAAACCGCGAAACTTGTTCCGCAGCCGCAAGAAGCCACCGCATTGGGGTTGCGGATCTGGAAGGCCTGTCCGATCAGATCATCCACAAAGTCGATTTCCGATCCGCCCATGAACTCAAGGCTCATGGAGTCGATCAGCACCACGGCATCGCCCTTTTGCAGAACAGTGTCGTCGCTCCCAGGTTTTTCCTGTACGAGGTTGTATTCATACTGGAATCCGGAGCAGCCACCACCCGCGACCGAAATTCTGAGGACCGTACCCGCAGGCTCCTTGGACAAAATCCGCGAGACGCGCTTTGCAGCCCGATCGGTCAGAACCACGTTGGGGGAGACAAGGGCGGTGTCGGTCATATCAAATCCATGCCGCGTCAAGAATGAACGGTAAGGCTAAAATAGTAACTCTTGCCGTCAATGAAAAGGGCCATAAACATCACCGATGAGCGAAACAGCTCCCTACGCCAGCAAGCCCGAACACTCCCTGGGACGCCTGCACGACACTGGCCCCAGCCCCACACGCAGCGAATTCCAGCGCGACCGTGACCGCATCATTCACTCCACAGCCTTTCGGCGCCTCCAATACAAGACGCAGGTATTCCTCCAGCATAGCGGCAAGCACTATCGCAACCGCCTGACCCATACGCTTGAGGTCAGCCAGATGGCGCGCTCCATCGCCCGTGCACTCCGGCTTGATGAAGACTTGGCGGAGGCTATCGCCCTTTCGCATGATCTGGGCCACACGCCCTTTGGCCATGCCGGCGAACGGGCGCTCCACGCCTGCATGGCTCCCTATGGCGGCTTCGATCACAATTTGCAGGCCATGCGCGTGGTCACGCTGCTTGAGAATCGCTATGCCGAGCACGACGGCCTCAATCTCACCTGGGAAACACTTGAAGGCATCCTCAAGCACAACGGCCCGCTGACCAACCCGGATGGCACGCCGTATGGCCGCTATGCCAAAGAGGGCCTACCCGACGGCATAGGCGACATCCGGGCGATTGCGGATCTGCGTCCCTCCAGCTTTGCCTCGCTTGAAGCGCAATCCGCCGCCATTGCCGACGACGTCGCCTACAATGCTCATGACATCGACGACGCCCTGCGCGCCCGCCTCATCACGCTGGCAGACCTCCAGGACGTGCCACTCGCCGGTCCAATCGTGCGCGAAGTGCTCCACCGCTATCCCGACGCGCCGTCCAAGCGGCAGGCCCATGAAGTCCAACGCCGCCTCATCACTCGTTCCATCGAGGACGTGATTGCAACTAGCCGTGCCAACATCGCCGCATCCGGCGTCCAATCGCCCGAAGATGTGCGCAATGCCGGCCAAACGCTGATTGGCTTTTCGCCCGATATGGCCGCCGCCGAGCGAAGTCTCAAGCAATTCCTGTTTGAGCGTGTTTACCGCCACGAAGCCGTCATGGCGCCCGTGCGCGAAAGCGAAAGGATCGTCACCGAACTTTTCCAAAGCTACATGGCCAATCGCGACATGCCGGGCCGCTGGGGCGTGGCAGCCATGTCCGCCGACGAACTCCCTCTCGCCCGCATCGTCTCCGACTTCATCGCCGGAATGACCGACCCCTATGCCTTCGAGGAACACGCCCGCTTGTTTGACGGTGGCCAGGATTTGATTTAGTCCGGCCCCTCAAGCTTTTCTCCCGAGTACACCATGGACGTTTTCGCCATTTTCTCCGCGCGCATTGCCCAGGCGATGCAGTCACTCTTCCCCGAAGCCGGCGCCGATCTCCTGGCCCGCATCGTGGTAGAGCCCCCGCGCGATCCCGCCCATGGTGATCTCTCCACCAATGCTGCCATGCTGGTTGCCAAGCCGCTCGGCAAGAACCCGCGCGAGATCGCCGGCGCCTTGGTCGAGCACTTCCGCAACGATCCCGATGTCACCTCGGTGGAGATCGCCGGCCCCGGATTCATCAATTTCCGCCTGGCCAATCCCTTGTGGCACCAGGTCCTGCGCTCCATCGGTGAGCAGGGCGCCGCCTTTGGCCGCTCAAGCCTAGGCGGCGGCGAAGCCGTCAACATCGAATATGTCTCGGCCAACCCGACGGGCCCCATGCATGTGGGCCACACCCGCGGCGCTGTGTTCGGCGACACGCTGGCCGAACTCATGAGCTATTCCGGCTACGAGGTCACCCGCGAATACTACATCAACGATGCCGGCAGCCAGATCGACACGCTCGCCCGCTCCACCTTCCTGCGCTATCGCGAAGCGCTGGGGGAAACTATCGAGATTCCCCCGGGCTTTTATCCCGGCGATTACCTGATCCCCGTTGGCCAGGCGCTTAAGGACGAATTCGGCGATAGCCTTCTTGGCAAGCCCGATGAGGAAGTCACCCCGCTCGTCAAGGAGCGCGTCCTTGCTGCCATGCTGGAGCTGATCAAGGCCGACCTTGCCAAGCTCAACATACACCACGATGTGTTCTTTTCCGAGCGCACGTTGCACGGGCAGGGCGGTGACATCGAGAGCACCCTTGCCTGGCTGCGCGACAAGGGCATGATCTACGAAGGCCGCCTTGAGCCTCCCAAGGGCAAGACGCCCGACGAATGGGAAGACCGCGAGCAAACCCTTTTCCGCGCCACCGATTTCGGTGACGACGTGGATCGCCCGCTGGTCAAGTCCGACGGCTCCTACACCTATTTTGCGGCCGATATTGCCTATCACCGCAACAAATATCTGCGCGGCTTCAAGCACATGATCAATGTGCTGGGCGCCGACCACTCGGGCTACGTCAAGCGCCTCCAGGCTGCCACCAAGGCCGTCTCGCTCAACGAAGCCGACATGGACGTGCGGATATGCCAGCTCGTGCGACTCCTCAAGAACGGCGAGCCGTTCAAGATGAGCAAGCGGTCCGGCGACCTCGTCACCCTGGCCGATGTGGTTGAGGAAGTGGGCGCCGACGCCACACGCTTCATGCTTATGTACCGCCGGAACGACGCGGCCATGGATTTCGACTTCGCCTTGGTCAAGGAACAGACCAAGGACAATCCTGTCTTCTATGTCCAGTACGCGCATGCCCGTGCCTACTCGATCTTCAAGACCGCCGCCCGCGATCTGCCCGAGCTCGATGTCTCGCCCGAGGCACTCCGGGCTGCCGATGTGAGCCTGCTGCAATCAGCAGCCGAACTCGACCTCGTCCGCGTGCTCGCAGCCTGGCCGCGCACGGTCACGGCCGCCGCCATCGCGCACGAACCGCACCGCATCGCCTTCTATGTCCACGAGCTTTCCGCGGCCTTCCACGGCTTCTGGGCCAAGGGCAAGGATGATCCCTCGTTACGGTTTGTTAATGCTGAGGATCCAAAGCTAACCCTGGCGCGACTCGCACTGGTTGATGCCGTCCGGCAGGTGATCGTGAACGGACTGGGAATTCTGGGCGTCTCCGCTCCCGAGGAGCTTTCATAATTCGGGCGCAATACTGTGTTGACTCGCGGCAAAATTGCCCACCAAGGGCACCGTAGTAAAACCTAGAGCATCGGGCGGGGAAGGGGACACCCGTTCCTCGCTTGGACGATGCACCAACCATTAAAGAGCAGGCGATCTGGCGCTGCCGGGTCGCATGAGGCTCTAGAGGGCGCTGCTTGATGACAGCGAAACCGCAGCCAATGGCCGGAAACTCCGACGCCGCCGATGATCTGATTGCCGAACTGGCCAAGCTGATGGCCCAGGATGCGCAGGACACGCCGCCTCCCAAGGCAGCCACCCCGTCGCCTTTCACCGTGCGTATCCCCGGTGAACCCGCCAATGCCGCTGCCCCGCGCCGCGAAGAGCCTGTTCGCATCCCCTCGGCGGTGCCACCTGCGGCCTCCGCAACCACCATTGTGGAACCCGTGCGCCAGCAACCCGCGTCCGCGGCCGGCAATGAACGTGACACGTTCAGCTTCGCCTTTGAGCTCGGCCAGCGCAAGGAAGCTTCTGCGCCTGCACAGGCCCCTGTTGAGCCCCAGCAGGCTGCGCCGACCGTTCCGCCCGAGCCCGCGACGGCACCGGCCCCCATGCCCGAATCTGCAGCGCCCCAACCCATCGAGCACGACAGCATCGCCGATCTGATCGCGGCCGAACTGGCGAGCGAACAGCAAGCCGCTGCCCCCATCATTCCAACAGCGCCCCCGATTGCGGCGGCCCCTGCCGAACCCGCCCAGCGCCCGCAGCCTGCCGCAAACCCGAGCGCCGATTGGCAGCCCGTCAATTCCTCGCCTGCGTCAGCAAGCCAGGATCGCCAACCCCAGCCAGAGCTGCGGCCAGTCAATTTGCAGCCAACGCCGCGCCCGGAGCCCACGCGCCCCGAGCAGGATAAGTTCAAGGTGCCGCCGGTTTTTGGTCTTTCCGCCAAGCCTGCGACCCCGCCGGCAGAAGCCAGGGCACCTGAACCCGTATCCGCTCCGCCGCCCGCCACAACGGCCCAGCCGACCATGGCCCCAACGCCCGTTCGCGCGGAACCCGCGCCTGTTGTGGAGGTGCCTGCGCCCGCCGCGGCAAGGCCGGCAGTCGAAGACAATATCGGCCTTGATCCAATCGACGAGATCGAAAGCCTGATCGGGCGTGCCGTACGTGTGGATCTCGATGATACGCCTCAGCCGGCGCCGAAAGCAGAACGTCCCGCTCTTCGCAGTCTCGCTACCCCGCAAGTGCCCAAGCAGGCTCCGCCGCCACCGCGCAGCGTTTCGAGCGCCGACGAGGCGATCCTGGCTGCCGCCCATGCATCGGGCGCCGAAATCGGCTGGGTGGAAGCGCCCGAGGTAGATCAGGTCGAGCCGCGCAGTCGCCGCGAGAAGCGTGCCTTCGCTATGCCTAAGCTTGGCTTCAGCCGCGCTCTGGCCGGTCCGCTCATTGCGCTTGTTTTGCTGCTTGCAGCAGGCTTTGGCCTTTATTGGGTGCTTGGCTTGAGCGGCGGCGAGAGCGGCCCGCCGCCCTTGCTCACGGCAGACGCCACCCCGGTCAAGGAAACGCCCGAGCCCCAGCCCGAGGCTGCTTCGCAACAGCAATCCGTTGTTTTCAACGAGATGGAAGGCGTTGTTCCCGGCGCCGAGGAGCAGCTTGTTTCGCGCGATCAGGCCGACCTCAATGAAGTAACGCAAACCCCTGTCGCACCCGACATCAGCTCCGAGGGCCTTGCCAACCGCAAGGTGCGCACTGTCACGGTTCGCCCCGACGGCACGATCGTGAGCGCCGACAACAGCCTTGCCGGCAGCACGATTCTCCCAGTGGATCGCCCCAATGTTCCGGAAATCCCGGGTGCACAGACCGCAAGCCCCGAACTGCTCGCTGCTCAGGGCGCCGTGCCACCTCCGGCCGATCCGTCTGCCGCAGCGCCAGCAAGTCCAGCATCTGAAGCTGGCGCCGTGCCGCCCCCTGCAGCGCCTGAAGCCGCGGCCCTCCCGCCGACCCCCGAGGTTCCGCCCGTGCCAGTAGTCACCCCTGGTGCAACGGTTCCGGCCGTCGACGCAGCGGGCAATGTCTTGCCAGGCAAGACCACGGTCATCCCCTTGCAGCGACCCTCAAGCTTTGCGCAGCGGCCTCAGGCCGCCGCGCCAACAACGCCGGCAAATGCCGCAATCGGGCAGGACTCCGCGGCCTTGGCCGCAGCACAGCAATTGCCGCCGCCTCCAGCCGCCCAGCCATCCGTCAACATCCCTGGCGCTACCGAAGTGCCCGCCGTTTCCAACGACGCCCCGGCCTATGTGCAGCTCGCCTCGCAGCGCACAGAAGCCGAAGCCCGCGCCACGGCCCAGGGCCTCGTCACCCGCTTTGGCCCGCTGTTCGGCGGCGCCAACATGGAAGTCCAGCGCGTCGACCTCGGTGACCGGGGCATATTCTACCGCGTCCGCGTCCCCGCCAATTCCCTGGAACAAGCCTCCAACATCTGCACCAACGTCAAAGCCGCCGGCGGCGACTGCTTCACGATGTAACGCCCTTCCAATTGTGGTTCCGCGCTTGCCGCACCCACAATGTCACCTCGGCCCCGACCCGGGGCTCATCTCGAGATGCAGCCACGGCCGCCGGGTTTCTCAGCCCCCGCTTGACGCCCCCCACCCAAGCCTCCAAGGATAGCCGCCAAACCCGAGCGGCACCCTGAACCCATGACCGAAACACCGACAAACTGGTTCGACACGCCGGCTCCCCCGGCTGCTGACGACGTCATGTATGTCGATGTGGACGGCTATGAGGGCCCGCTCGATCTGCTGCTCGATCTGGCGCGGCGGCAAAAGGTAGACCTCGCCGCCATTTCCGTCCTTGCTCTCTCCGAGCAATATCTCGCCTTTATCGAGAAGGTTCGCGAGAAGCGGATCGAGATTGCCGCCGATTACCTCGTTATGGCAGCCTGGCTTGCCTATCTTAAAAGCCGCCTCATGGTGCCCCGCGCCCCATCGGACGAGGAACCCTCGGGCGAGATGCTGGCTGCCATGCTCCAGTTCCGCCTCAAGCGTCTCGAGGCCATGCGCCAGGCCGCCAATCAGTTGATGAGTCGGCCGCGTCTCGGCTTTCAGGTCTATGCCCGCGGCATGCCCGAACCCATCCAGATACAGCGCACCAGCCTCTGGGAAGCCTCGCTCTATGATCTGCTCAAAACTTATTCCGCCCAGCGCGAGCGCGGCTCGATCACCGAATACACGCCCCTGCAGCGCACAGTCTGGTCACTGCAGGATGCCCGCGATATTCTCCAGCGTCTGATCGGCGACAGCTTTGAATGGGTGCCCATGGACACCTATCTTGCCGAATACCTGACCACCCCCGCGGAACGCGCCACCGTACGGGCTTCGAGCTTTGCCTCGAGCCTTGAACTGGTGCGCCAGGGCAAGATTGACCTGCGGCAGACCGAGACCTTTGGCCCCTTGTTCATGCGCCGCCGCAAGGCCGATACGCCGTGACCGAGTTGGACGAGCGCACCGAAATCACCGAACGCAATCTGCGTATCCTTGAAGCGCTGCTGTTCGCTTCAGCCGAGCCGCTGGCTCCATCGCAAATGGCAATCTATCTGGGGCAGGGCGCCAACACTGTCCAACTCCTCAAGATGCTGCAGCAGCGCTACGCCAGCCGCGGTGTCAATCTGGTCCAGCGCGCCGACAAATGGGCCTTCCGAACCGCCGAGGATCTCGGCTTCCTGCTGCGCCGTGAAGAGCAGGAAACGCGCTCGCTCTCCCGCGCTGCGCTCGAAACCCTTTCCATCATCGCCTATCATCAACCGGCGACTCGCGCCGAAATCGAGGAGGTGCGCGGCGTCGCAACGGGGAAGGGGACTATTGACCTGCTGATGGAAGCTGGCTGGGTGCGCATGCGCGGCCGCCGCCGCACGCCCGGTCGCCCCGTCACCTATGGCACGACCGAAGCCTTTCTTGATCATTTCGGCCTTCAGTCGCTCAGCGACCTGCCGGGTCTTGAGGAGCTAAAGGGCTCCGGCCTTCTTTCCGGCCGCCTGCCGCCCGATCTGCAGATCCCGCTACCATTCGACGGCGCCCTGCGCGAAGATGAAGATCCTCTCGATGGCGACGAAACCGACGAGTGAATGGCTAGGCGAATGCGTTCCGGCCTTCCAATAGGGGATTAAGCGTGGGACAAGATGTCCCGAGACGCTTGATTGGGGAACACGTTCTTGTGTTTCAGAGCGATTAAACCTATTTCTGACCTACATTTCGCGTGTAACGCGTACTGAGTTTTTAGGGAGAGACATATGCACGCGCCAAGTATCTGGGGTATTCTCGTAGTTGCCGTCGTGGTTATCCTGCTGTTCGGCCGCGGCAAGATTTCGGGCATGATGGGTGAAGTGGCCTCGGGCATCAAAGCCTTCCAGAAGGGCATGAAGGACGACGATGATCGTCCCGTCGATCGCGTCACGACGACCGCCGACGTTCGCGAGCCCGAAAAGAAAGACGTCGTCTGACGCTTTCGCCTGACTTGCCCTTGCTCTGAAGGAATAAGACTATGCTCGGCTTGGGCTGGACTGAGATGTTGGTGATCAGTGTCGCCGCGCTGATTTTTATCGGCCCCAAGGATTTGCCGGTGGTTATGAACCGCGTCGGCAAGATCGTTGGTCAGATCCGCCGCATGGGCAATGAGTTCCAGCGCGAGATCAACAAGACCACTGGCCTTGATGAAGTGCGCAATCTGCGCAATTCGATCACGGCGCCGCTGAAAAAGACTAGCGAAGAGATCCGGCGTGAGTTTAACACCATGACGCCGACTGGCCCCAAGCCAAGTGGCGTCATCAAGCCGACCGATCCCAAGGTCGAAAGCGTTGTCGATGAAATACGGGCGAGGGCGGGCATGACCGAGCCCGCGCCTGTCGTGGCTGCACCAGCGGCCGGTGAGACGCCGCTGGAGGTTCAACCCCCTGCGGAGGCCCCGCCTATGAAAAAGCCTGTTAAAGCCGAGCCGTCGCCCACGCGCCCCGTCGTTACCACGGAGCTTCCTGCGCTCGACGCCGTGCCCGCGCCCGCGGAATCACAGCCCATCGACATGGACCCGCCGGTCAAGAAGCCGCGCACCCGTAAGCCAGCGGCCAAGAAAAACGTCTTGCCGACCGAACCAGCAGATTCGCCGGCCGCTCCCACGCCCAAGGCGCGCACGTCACGCAAGCCCAAGCCAGACACTACGCAAGCCGGAAACGAATAAGTTATGGCCGACGCCAAGCAGATCGAGGACAAGACCAAGACGCCCGAGGACGAGCTCGCTGGCAGCGAAGCACCGCTTCTCGAGCACCTCATCGAGCTGCGCAAGCGCCTGATCTATTCCGCCATCACCATTGTTGCGCTGATGGCGTTCTGTTTCATCTTCGCCAGCACCATTTATGATTGGCTGCTGATCCCCTATAAGCGGGCCGTTCCTGGCGCCAACCTCATCTTCACGGCGCCTCAGGAACTCTTTTTCACCTATCTCAATGTGGCCCTGTTTGGCGCCATCTTCCTCGGCTTTCCGATCATTGCGAGCCAAATCTACATGTTCGTCGCGCCGGGTCTTTACAAGCACGAGCGCAAGGCCTTCATTCCCTATCTCATTGCCACGCCTATCTTCTTTCTGGCCGGCGCCGCGCTCGTTTATTTCATCGTCCTGCCCATGGCGCTGCATTTCTTTGCCGGCATGCAGACCGAGGATATCGAGATGCTCACCAGCGTCAGCGAATATCTCGGCCTCGCCATGCTGCTGATCCTGGCCTTTGGCATCTGTTTCCAGCTGCCGGTTATTTTAACCCTGCTGGCTCAGATCGACCTCGTCCATGTGGATCTGCTCAAAAAGGGGCGCCGCTACGCCATCGTCGGCATCCTGATGTTCGCGGCCTTCATCACGCCGCCCGATCCGATCTCCCAGATCGGCCTCGCCCTGCCCATGTACATGCTCTACGAGCTGGCCATCATCTCGGTCCGCATGGTCGAAAAACGCCGTGCCCAAGCCCTGGCTGCCCAGGAAGCCGAACTCACCGGCACGTCCAAGCCGTAAGTAGCGGTCAGCGCACCGCTGGTGCCCCACCCCCCGATCGTCACCCGCGGGCTCGACCCGAGGGCCTGCACTTCTGCAGCAGCCAACCGCTCCCCTTTTCGGGATTGCGGTCATCCCCCATCCACCTTAGACAATCCAGACCCAAACCAGAGGCGGGCAGCGCCCCGAAGCAAACGATGTTCGATATCAAGTGGATCCGAGCCAATCCCGAAGCCTTCGATGCTGCCATTTCCCGGCGCAAAGGTGTGTCGGTCCGCTCCTCCGATCTGCTTGCCATCGATGACAAGCGGCGCGACATCATCGTGCGCCTCAACGAAGCGCAGGAAAAGCGCAACGCCTTGTCTAAGCAGATCGGCCAGGCCAAGGCGCAAAAGGATGAGGCCAAGGCCCAGCAGCTGATGGCGGAAGTGGCGGGCCTTAAGGAAATGATCCCGCAAGGCGAGGCCGAGGAGCGCGCGATCGAGCTCGAGCTGCGCAACGCTCTCTCGGTTATCCCCAATCTCGTCTTCGACGACGTTCCCACTGGCGTCGATGAAAACGACAACGTCGAATATTTCGGCCGCAACGGCACTGCCGAAACCGCTGCCAAGGCCCGTGCCCCCAAGCCCAGCTTCAGCTTTGCGCCCAAGGAGCACTACCAGATCGGCGAAGCCATAGGCCAGATGGACTTCGAAACCGCCGCCAAGCTCTCCGGCAGCCGCTTCGTGGTGCTGAAAGGGCAGGTGGCCCGCCTCGAACGCGCCTTGGGGCAGTTCATGCTGGACCTGCACACGACCGAACACGGCTACACCGAAGTCCAGCCGCCCCTTCTGGTTCGTGACGAAGCTCTTTTCGGCACCAACCAACTGCCCAAGTTCGAAGAAGACCTCTTCTTTACGCCCCACGGCGAAGGCCGCCTCGCGCTGATCCCCACCGCCGAGGTGCCGCTCACCAATCTCGTGCGCGAATCCATTCTCGGCGAAGAAGAACTCCCCCTGCGGCTCACGGCCCTTACGCCGTGCTTCCGCTCCGAAGCCGGTTCGGCCGGTCGCGACACGCGCGGCATGCTGCGCCAGCACCAGTTCAACAAGGTGGAGATGGTCTCCATCACCACGCCCGAAACCTCAGTCGACGAACACGAGCGCATGCTCGGCTGCGCCGAGGCGGTGCTCCAGAAACTGGGCCTGCACTACCGCGTCATGAACCTTTGCACCGGCGACATCGGCTTTGGCGCCAAGAAGACCTATGACCTTGAAGTCTGGCTACCTGGCCAAGACACCTATCGGGAAATCTCCTCGGTTTCGGTCTGCGGTGATTTCCAGGCCCGCCGCATGGATGCGCGCTATCGTCCCGCCGGCGAAAAGCAGGCACCGCGTTTTGTCCACACGCTCAACGGCTCCGGCACGGCCGTCGGCCGTTGCCTCATCGCGGTCATGGAAAACTACCAGCAGGAAGATGGCTCCGTCGCCATCCCCGAAGTCTTGCAGCCTTACATGGGTGGCCTCACCTCCATTGGTGGGAAGTAATGGCCCTGCGCATCCTCATCACCAATGACGATGGCGTGGATGCGCCAGGCATTGCCATCATGGCGGACATTGCCAACAGGCTCAGCGACGACGTCTGGATCGTTGCGCCCGATGGCAACCAGTCGGGGGCAGGGCACCGCTTTACCCTCGGCCACGAACTCGCCATCGACCAGCGCGGCCCTCGCACCTTCTCCATCGTCGGCGGCTCCCCCGCCGATTGCGTGGTCGCCGGCATGACCCACCTCCTGGGCGACCATCCAGCCGATGTGGTACTCTCCGGCGTCAATGCCGGCCAGAACCTTGGCGATATCGTCAATTGCTCTGGCACAGCTGCCGGCGCGCGCGAAGGCGCCCTCCAAGGTGCCATTGGCATAGCCATGAGCCAGGGGATCAATTACGAGCATGGCCGTGAGGTCAACTGGTCCAATGCCAGCCAACACGGCCTTGCCGCAGCTCGCGCCATCATTGCTGCGGCCGGCAACACGCGGGACCACTACTACAACGTCAATTTCCCCTTCTGCGACCCGGCAGCAACACGCGGCATTGCTGTCGTGCCCCACCAGCGCTTTTCGCGCTCACCTTTCCGCTATTATCAAAGCGACAACGCCGGGAAATTCTTCGTCGCCATTCCCGAAACGCCCCTGCCGCTCGATCCCGAAGCTGATTTCGAAACCATGCGCCGCGACGGCTTCATCACCGTCACCCCCATGATGCTCCAGCAAACCGACATGGCCGTCGTGCAGCGCCTCAAGGGCATGCTCTCGCTGTAGGGTCGGCACACCCTCGCCACGCACTCGATGTCACCCCGGGCTCGACCCGGGGCCCATCTCGAGATTCCTCCCCCGCCGCAAAGTGGCTCTAGTAACCGCCGCACTCAATCCATCCGTTTCAGGATGCATCTCGGATCAAGCCTAGGATGACCCCGCGTGAGTGCTGCCGAGGTGCCGGTCCTACGCCGCCATCACACCCCCACCGCTCTTAACCTTACCCAATCCCAAATCGGCCCCTTACGATTTTGCTCAAATCGCATCGGCTTTAAACTCGTCTTTACCTTACCCGCCTAGATTCAATCTCGTGTTGAGTACCTGCGTACGAGTTAGCTGATGAATATCCGCGTATGCCGTCAGGCGCCGAAAAGCGCTGTTGCAATGGCCGGTCTGGTTACTGCTGCCATTGCCCTTTCCGGCTGTTCCAGCCTGGGCAGTCGCGCATTCAGCGACAATACAACGACAAGCTCGATAGGGCAGTCGGCTCCCGCATCGGTCAACCAGCGCATGCCATCCAGCCTTGGGGCACCCCAGGCCATGGTTGCCGAAAACCAGTTTCTCCCGCCAGCGCCCTTGGGCAATGGTGGTGGGTGGAACAACCAGCCGGCCCAGCCCGCCTGGAACAGCCAGCCTGCGGCGCAACCCGCATGGAATCAGCCAGCGCAGACGGCCTACAGCCAGCCACTCGCGCCCCTGCCGACGGGCGGCTCCGCGCCCTCCGTCCAGTCCCAAGACCTTCCAGTATTGAGTTCCTCGTCCCAGGGATCCCTTCCAGCCATGCAAGCACAGCCCGCTTTCGCTTCGGCCGCTCCGATGCCGTCTCCAGCCGCACTCGGCAGCCTGCCCACCAACAATTCGGTTCCAACTGTTGCCGCAACGCCCGCGCCGGCCGTATCCGCCAACGGCAACGGCTTCCGCCACACCATTGCCAGCGGTGAATCGCTCTACACCATCGCCCGCCGCTATGAAGTGACCACCCAGGCGATCGTCCAGGCCAATGGCCTGTCCTCGCCAGACAAGATCGTCGTCGGTCAGTCCGTTATCATTCCGGGCCGCGCTGATCTGCTGGCCACCAAGGCGCCAACCCAAATCGCCAGCGCCGCTCCTGCCGCGACAACGCCTGCGCCGGCCCAGCCTACCCTGCCAGCTGCCGCCAACACGCTGCAGACGACGCCAGCCGCCGCGCCCCAGGCTGCAGCACCTGCCGCAACCCCAACGCCAGCTCCAGCAGCCACTCCCGCACCGGCTGCTCCAACGCAGGTCGCAACGGCGCCCGCTGCGCAGCCTGCCGCCGCAACAACCAGCGACAAGTTCCGTTGGCCCGTCAGCGGCCGTATCCTGACCGATTTCGCCTCCTCTAAGGGCACCGGCATCAATATCGAAGCCTCCGAAGGCTCGCCCGTGAAAGCTGCCGAAAACGGCACCGTGATCTACGTGGGCTCGGGCGTTGAAGGCTACGGAAACCTGATCCTGATCCGCCACCCCAATGGCTATGTCTCCGCCTATGCCCACCTCGGTTCCATGAACGTCACCAAGGGCGCCAACGTTTCCCGCGGGGACACCATCGGCGCCGCCGGGATGACCGGCTCGGTCACCAAGCCCCAGCTCCACTTCGAACTGCGCAAAGGCGCGACCCCCGTGGACCCCGTCCCGCTGCTCGCCAGCTAGGTTCGGAACAATTTGAAACCCCCGCCTATGGCGGGGTTTTGCTTTTTAGATCCCGAGCTTCCCAGTCGACAGCCTGCTACTTTGCGGAAAGGGAAAAGGGTGGGCTGCTGAGCCACCATGATGGCAGCCCACACTAAACGCTCAAAGGCCTCATGGTGAGCCTGTCGAACCACGAGGTCGAGCGAGTGGAGCTATCCTACCACGCCCCCATGGTTCGACAGGCTAACCATGAGGCCTACTGAAATAGTGGCCCCACTCGACGCGGCCGCCTATCATCGACCGATCGTCACCCTCGAGCCTGACCCGAGGGCTCTACACTCCAACACTCCTTCCGCAAGCGAAGACTCCTCGGGTCAAGCCCGAGGATGACGATCGCAGATGTGGCGCCACTCCAGTGAACCGCCCCTCGCGTCGCCTCGCTCCTCAAGCCTTCTTCCCCAACTCCCCAGCCAGTGTCCGCACCAACTGCACAGCGACTCGCCCGGAGCGCGCGCCACGCGTCGCTGCCCATTCGATCGCCCGCGCCCGCAGCGTCTCGTCATCGATCTGCAACCCGAAATGGTCGGCATACGCCCGCACCATGGTGAGAAACGTTGGCTGGTCGCAATTGTGGAAGCCCAGCCACAACCCAAACCGGTCCGAGAGCGACACCTTCTCTTCCACGGCCTCGCCCGGATTGATCGCCGTAGAGCGCTCGTTCTCGATCATGTCCCGCGGCATGAGGTGCCGACGATTGGATGTGGCATAGAAAAGGACGTTCTCCGGTCGTCCCTCGAGCCCGCCATCCAGAATCGTCTTGAGCGATTTGTAACTCGTCTCGCCATTGTCAAAGCTGAGGTCATCGCAAAATACGATGAACCTTGCCTTCTCCCGCCCGATCCGCCGCATCAGGGCAGGGAGGGAATCAAGGTCCTCCCGTGCGATCTCGATCAGCACCAGCCGCTCGAAACCCTCGCGCCCGACAATGTCGCCATGGATCGCCTTGACCAGCGACGACTTGCCCATGCCCCGTGCGCCCCATAGCAGGGCATTGTTGGCGCCATGTCCGCGGGCGAATTGTTCCGTGTTGCGCAGGAGGATGTCTTGCACCGCATCGATCCCCTTGAGCATGGCCAGGGGAACTCGGCTCACCACTGGCACCGGCATCAACACTCCGGCATCGCCATCCCAATGGTAGGCGTCCGCATCGCCCGTTAGCGGATTCGATTCGTGAGCTGTCGGCGCCAAGGCCTTCAATGATTGAGCAATTTCCCCAAGCGTCTGGGCGATCTGGGCGAGGTGGTCTTTGCTTTTCATTGTTCTGGCTTCCTTTGGTCGGCGCGGCAATTTGCGACCCCCTGAATGCCTTTGCAATCACAGGGGTGCAAATGTATAGTCCGGCCGATTTTGACCGGGGCGCAAGTGCAGCGAGCCCCATATGCGTCCAGTAGCCGTGGTGCTTGCAGCAGGTCTGGCGCGGTCCCCTCACAAACCAAGAAGAAGCAAGGAACTCGCCTCATGTTTGTAACGCCCGCTTTTGCTCAGGCAGCCGGCGCGCCCGCCACCGGCGGCGGTATGACCGATATTTTCGTCCAGCTCATGCCGATCCTTTTGCTGGTGATCATCTTCTGGCTGCTGATTTTCCGTCCGCAGCAGAAGCGCCTCAAGGCACAGCAGGCGATGCTCGCAGCCATCCGCCGCGGCGACACCGTGGTCACCACCGGCGGCATTGTTGGCAAGGTCACCAAGGCCGTTGACGGCGAAGACCTCGAAGTCGAAATCGCGCAAGGCGTGAAGGTCAAGCTGGTGCGCGGCATGGTCGCCGATGTCCGCTCCAAATCCGAGCCGGTCAACGACAACAAGCCTGCCTGAGGCAGCATCCACACATCGCCGGAGCCCACGGGCTCCGGTTTTTCCGTTCAGGACGTTTTCACCAATGCAGTTCTCGCCGATCCGCACCGCCATCATCGCCTTTGTTGCTCTCCTGGGCGTGCTTTTTGCCGTCCCCAGCTTCCTGCCGCAGGACGTGCGCGATGCCTGGCCAAGCTTTTTGCCCAAGCAGACAGTGGTGCTAGGTCTGGACTTGCAGGGCGGTTCACACCTGCTCTTGCAGGTTAACGAGCAGGGCATTGTATCGGAGCGCCTGCAGAGCCTGCGCCGCGATGTGCGCAACAAGCTCGCCAATGAAAACGGCATTGGCAATCTGATCACTACCGATCCAGCGACCAATTCGCTGACGATCGAGCTCACCGATCCCGCGCAGAAGCAGGCTGCGGTCACCGCCCTGCAGGCGCTGCAAAACACCATCACCAATTCCCTGATCGCCGTCGGCGGCGTCAACGAACTGGCTTTTGGCGAAACCCCCGATGGCAAGCTCACCGTAACGCTCACGCCCGAAGGCGTGGAGCAGCGCACATCGGCGCTCGTGTCCCAGTCCATCGAGGTCATTCGCAACCGTATCGACGAACTCGGCACCACCGAGCCCTCCATCCAGCGCCAGGGCACCAATCGCATCCTGGTCCAGGTGCCTGGCTTCGGCGATTCCACGCGCCTGAAAAACATCATTTCGCAAACCGCCCGCCTGACCTTCCACATGGTCTATCCCGGCATGAGCGCCCAGCAGGCGCAGGCCCAGGGCCTGCCCGCCGGCACGATGGTTCTGCCTTCGCAGGATGGCGGTGAAGAGCTGCTTTATGAAGACGTCGCCCTGGGCGGCGAGTCGCTGGTCGATGCGCAGCCAAGCTACGATCAGCAGCGCGCCATGCCCGTCGTGAGCTTCCGCCTCGACACCCGTGGCGCCGTTACCTTCGGCCAGATCACCTCCGCCAATGTCGGCCAGCGCTTCGCCATCGTGCTCGACAACCAGGTCATCACCGCACCTGTGATCCAGCAGCCGATCACCGGCGGCACGGGCCAGATCAGCGGCAGCTTCACCACCGCCACGGCCAACGACCTTGCAGTCCTGCTGCGCGCCGGCGCCTTGCCCGCCAGCCTCGACATCGTCGAGGAGCGCACCGTGGACGCGAGCCTCGGCGCCGATTCCATCCAACATGGCCTCACGGCCGGTGTTGTTGCCTCGGTGCTGGTGATCTCCTTCATGGTCATCGCCTATGGCCTTTGGGGCGTGTTCGCCAACATCTCGCTGGTGCTCAACATCATCCTGATCTTTGGCGCTCTCTCCATGCTCGGGGCAACGCTGACCCTTCCGGGTATCGCTGGCATCGTGCTCACCATCGGCATGGCCGTCGACGCCAACGTCCTCATCTATGAGCGCATGCGCGAAGAGCAGAAGGCCGGCAAGTCGCCACTTCAGGCGATCAATGCTGGCTTCTCGCGCGCCTGGTCCACCATTGTTGACTCGCACCTGACCCAGCTCATCGCGGCCATCGTCCTGTATTTCCTGGGCTCCGGTCCCGTGCAGGGCTTCGCCGTCACCCTGGCGCTCGGCATTCTTACCTCGCTCTTCACCTCCTACACGGTCACGCTCTATTTCGTGGGCATGTGGTATCGCGCCAAGCGCCCCAAGATCCTCAAGATCCAGCACTTCCGCTTCATCCCGGACGGCACGCGCATTCCGTTCATGAAGATCTCGCGCTATGTGATCGCCTTCTCGATCGTCGCGAGCCTACTCTCCATCGGCTCCGCCTACTTCAAAGGCTTCAACCTTGGCATCGACTTCGTTGGCGGCACGGCCATCGTGCTCCAGCATGAAGGCGGCCCGGCCGATGTGGGCGAATTGCGCGAAACGCTCAGCGGGCTTGATCTGGGTGAAGTGCAGGTCCAGGGCTTCGGCACGCCACAGGACGTGCTCGTCCGTGTCCAGGCGCAGGAGGGTGGGCAGGATGCCGACCAGGCCGCCGTCGCCAAGGTTCGCGACGCGCTCGCGAGCGAAAACTACACCATTCGCAGCACCGAGGCCGTCAGCGGCACGGTATCGGGTGAGCTCGCCTGGAAGGGCACGATCGCCGTCATCGTTGCGCTGGTTGCGATCCTGATCTACATCTGGTTCCGTTTCGAGTGGCAGTTCGCCATGGCCGCGATCACCACCACCACGCATGATATCATCATGACCATCGGGCTGTTCAGTATCACCGGGCTGGAGTTCAATTTGACCTCCATCGCCGCGGTTCTGACCCTCGTGGGCCTCTCGCTCAACGAAACCGTCGTGGTCTCCGACCGCGTCCGCGAAAACCTGCGCAAGCACCGAAAGATGCCACTGCCGGAACTGATCGACCTGTCGATCAACCAGACCATTGTGCGCACGTCCCTGACGCAGTTCACCGTGTTCCTCGCGCTGATTCCGCTGGTCCTCTTCGGCGGCGAAGTGATCCGCTCCTTCACCATCGCCATGACCTTCGGCTCGCTGGTGGGCATGTATTCGTCCATCATCGTCAACGGCCCGATCCTGATCAATTTCGGTCTCAAGGCCCGCTCCGATACCGAAAACGTACCCGCTGCCAAAACTGCCGACGGCGCTTCGGTCTGATAAACCCAGGGCTGCGCTGAAAGCTCTCCCACCCACGATGTCACCCCGGCCCTGAGCCGGGGTCCATCCTGAGGTGTTCGGGCGTTTAACCCCGGGCAGAGCTGGCTCTAACAGCAACAACCTTCACCTTGCCCCTTCTCACCAGGACGCAAGGTGAAGTTCCGGAACAACGCCGCCAAAAGGACGTTCCCGCCACATCATGGACAAACCGCGCGACGTCAACCAATCCGGCTACTACCCCCAACAGGTCGGCATTGACGCCTATGGCAAGGGCGGCTTTCGCTTCGCCGGCATGTCCCATCGTGGCTCGCTCCTCTGCCTGCCCACCGGCATGCACGCCTGGCCTGCCGCGTCACCCCCCGACATAACAGCTGAATCCCTCAAGCGCGTCTTTGCCGCCGCCGATCAGATCGATGTCCTCCTGATCGGCCTTGGTCCTGACATTGCAGCCTTTCCCCGTCCGCTGCGCGAAGCCCTCCGCGCACGCAAGATCATCGTGGAAGCCGTCAGCACTGGCGGAGCCGTGCGCACCTACAATGTCCTTCTCGCCGAGGAACGCGCTGTCGCCGCAGCGCTGCTCGCGGTGGAAAGTGTGCGCTGATGCCCGCCGAAAGTTTTGCGCACGCCGCCGAAGCGCTGCGGGCAGGGGACCACGACCGGTACCTGTCTACCCTGATCCTGCCTCCGCAGCACCGGGACGCCGTTACCGCGCTTTATGCCTTTAATGCCGATGTTGCCGCCATTCGCGATCGCATCAGCAATCCGGCACCCGGCGAAGTGCGCCTCCAATGGTGGAGCGATGCCCTTAATGGGCAGGAACACGGCGCTATCCGGCAAAACCCCGTTGCCGATGCGCTGCTGCAAACCATTGAACGCTACAATCTGCCGAGCGGTACGCTGCTGCGCCTGATCGGCGCCCGCCGCTTCGATCTCTACGACGATCCCATGCCGGACCTGCAGACCTTTGAAGGCTATGCGGGCGAAACAGCCTCAACCCTCTACCAGCTCGCGGCGATGATCCTCAACGACGGCCAAATAGTGGAGACCGGCGACGCCGCCGGCCATCTGGGCGTCGCCCACGCCATGATCGGCCATCTCCGCGCCTTCGGCTATGTCTCGGCCCAAGGCCGGATCATGCTGCCATGGTCGATTTTTGAAGCGAACGGCGTCCAAGAAGGTGAAATTTTTAGCCAGACCGACAGTGAAGGCCTTCACGAAGCCCTGAGCCAGATCACCGAACTCGCCGCCGAGCACCTCCGCAAGGCCAAGGCCGCCATCAAGCTCCTGCCCGGCCCCCTCAAACCCGCCTTCGCCCCTCTTGCGATCCTGCGCCCCCAGCTCACCGCCCTTGTCAGTCGCGCCAGCTCACCTTACGAGCCACTCCCGAACACCCCCGACTGGCAAAAAATCGCCCGCCTGTCTTGGTGGACCCTGCGCAATCGCTAAAAAAATGGTCGTAGCCTTAGGCTCCGACCTGATTGCCTAGAAATGCAACCCGCATGCTCGCCTTATTGCTATCTGCACAGGTGAAGGTGGCAGGGCAGGGTCGAACTCACCTACCCGCAGCAATGGCGGCTGCGCCATGAAGCGCGGCTTCTGTCCCCGATGCGGCTGCGCCGCATGCACCACAAATGGATGGCATAGGTACACCGTCCCCGCAGGCCCTGTCGCCAGCACTTCCGGGCAGTGCGCCGTCGAGGCAAAGCCATCCGCCGCCAATTGCCCCAGCGTCAGCCCGGCCTCCCCATGTGGCAGGAGTTCGCGCGCAATCACAGCATGCGAGCCTTCCCGCAGCCGCGTCGGTGTATCTTCCGGCCCTACATCGGAGAACAGAAACAGCATGAGCAGCGCGCGTCCGCGGCTTTGGACATTGATCCGCCACTGCATGAAGTCGGGATTGTCCGTCCCGAAGCTCATGTCCACATGCCAACCCGCATCGCCCGGATCGTCCGCCGACGGGAACCGCACGGGAAAGGAGCCAAGCCCCTGTGGCGCAACCCATCGTCCTTCACCCACCAGGGCATCATAGGCACCATGAAGCCGAGGCGTATTGGCCGCCTCCACAAAGACGGGCCCCGACATGAACGGCACCCGCACAACAGGCCTTATCCAGCCTTCCGGCGCATCGGGCGAAAGTCCCATCGCCTTCCAGAGCTCATCGCGGCCGCGGTGGGCAAGATCGGCACCAAAGGCACCC
Source organism: Devosia submarina (assembly GCF_003056345.1). Classification (GTDB taxonomy): domain Bacteria; phylum Pseudomonadota; class Alphaproteobacteria; order Rhizobiales; family Devosiaceae; genus Devosia; species Devosia submarina. Next base: position 53,456 of record NZ_PYWB01000014.1, read on the forward strand.
TCCAGCCGCACAAAGCCGCACTCAATGAAATCCTCAACCTGAGCCGTGCTCAGGCCCGGTGAAACAACATCTGACATAGAAAATCTCCACTCATCCGCCTGCAGGCGGAGTGTTCAATCTGAGCGGCACCCAGTGCCGCAACGACCGGGGTCGTTCAGACGAGCGGAAAGAAAACCGACATAAACATCATGCCCGAAAAGCTAGCGGAGGAGACAGGAAGGCGCAAGCACCAACCTGTCTGGAGTGCTCTCGGGAGCAAACCGGTCGAACGAGCAAGCCATGCCGCCAAGCTCCCTCAAGGTCCGGCACGACATTAGCAGTAGACCTCATGGTGAGCCTGTCGAACCACGAGGTCGTGCCCCGTTCCCCAGACACGCACCCCCAGCGCCAAGCCTCCATCAAACCCCAGGCGGCTCCGCAGTTATGAACTCGAACTCCAACCCCCGACACAGCGGCAGGTCAAACCCGTCCCTGAGTGAAACCTCCTGCTCCCCCGAAAAGAACAATACTACGTCATAAACAATCCCGCTCGGGTCCTTGGGCCCGAACCAGGCCCTGAAAGCCTGCGCCATGGCTGCGAAGAACCCGCTCGGTGGCGCCGGAGCCGGAATGCCCCTCACGCAAACAAACCAGCGCCTTGGCGAAAACACCGTCTCGCCCAGCGTCGTCATGGGCCGGGAAACGCGCACAAAGCCCGGATCGGCGTCGCGCTCCTGCACCACGCGCGCGGCCTCTATTTGGTAGCCATAGGGATAATCGCGCGCCTCGGGCGAATATTGCAGCGTGTTTGTGCCCGCATTATTGCTGGAGCACCCGACCAGCATGGCAGCCAATCCAAGCGAAACAAATAGTCTCAACATGCCGTCGCTCCTGCTCGCACGGCCGCCATCGCCCGGACCGGGCGTCGCTGCCCAAGGCCCTGGCGATCAGGCCAACCGATCAGTGGGAAAAGCTATTTGTCCGTCGGCCCAAGCGAATGGAGCCCGGCCTCATACATGCGAAGCGTTGCTTCGATGTCCTCAATATGAACGGCAAAGCCTCGGTCAACGGCTTCCAATTGCTGACGTAGAAAATCGCGCCTCGCCTGGAGCTCGAACTTCTCGCTCTCGAGCGCCATGATCGCCATGTAGACAAGGTCTCGATGTGCGGACAGACGCTGCACCAGCGGAGCCGTTTCTCCGATTGGGTCCTTGAACTCTGGTTTGCTATGTTGATTTTCGCCGTCAGCCGGCATAGTTTCAGTTGTGGCAAGTAAAGCCATACGGTCCTCCACAAAACTTGCTAGAACGATCTAGGGGTACGTTCTGATCTTATTTGTGGATAACAACCGCGATTGCTGGAAACACCAAGGATTTCCGGGCGTTAATCTAAACGCTAAAGGTAAATCGCAGAATAGCTTGCTATTCAGCGAAAGCCACGAATTCACCTTCAAACACACCAGCACGTTGTCCCGCGCATTCCAGCACGGCGCCCAGTTTGATCCGCCCGCGGCCGCGCCGCGTCAGCATGCGCATAAACGCGTCCCAAGCTGGAGCGTCTTCAAACGAAGCGATTGCCGTGAAATCCCCGGCCATGGGCAGCAGATAGTCCATAGTACTGCGCTGAATAACCAGCCGGCTCGGCACGCCCGAGCTTACGAGCCGCACATGCAGCAGTGACCAGGCGGCCAGCGTCGCCACCGACGCCGCGCTGCCGCCAAAAACCGTCTGGTGATGATTGATGTTGGGCGCAAGCGGCGCCTCCAGCGCCACGCGATTCCCCGCAACGCTCGCCACCCGCACGGCCATGGCCCGCGACAGCGGAATATGGTCGTGCAAGAAAGTTTCGAGCTCGGCTGCTGTCATGCCCAGGCCTGGAGATCCTCCAGCGCCCGTCCGGTGATCGCCCTGCGCTTGGCTATGGTCTTGTCATTGCCCCGCCAGCGGCCCACCCCTTCGGGCTTTACAACGCTGACTTCTGGGAACAGCCCGAAATTGACGTTCATCGGCTGGAAGCTCCGCGCCCCGCTGTATCCCTCGGCTTCGATGTGCCCGCCAGTGATATGCGCCACCAGCGCACCCAGAGCCGTCGTGATCGGCGGCGTCGGCATCGGTTCACCCCTTGCGTCCGCTGCCGCGAGGCGCCCGGTGATCAGCCCGATGGCAGCACTTTCCACATAGCCTTCCACACCCGTCACCTGGCCGGCAAAACGGATCCGCGGATCGGCCTTGAGCCTGAGATCTGGCCCCAGCACCTTGGGCGAGTTGAGGAACGTATTCCGGTGCAAGCCGCCAAGCCGTGCAAACTGCGCGTTCTCCAGGCCGGGGATCATGCGGAAGATTTCCGCCTGGATGCCGTAGCGCATCTTGGTCTGGAACCCGACCATGTTCCAGAGTGTCCCCAGTGCATTGTCCTGCCGCAGCTGCACAATGGCATAGGGCTTGACGGTTGGGTTGCGCGGATTGGTTAGCCCCACCGGCTTCATCGGCCCATGGCGCAGCGTTTCCACACCGCGCTCCGCCATCACCTCGATGGGCAGGCAGCCGTCAAAATACGGCACCTTTTCCCAGTCCTTGAACTCATGCAGCGGCGCGGTCTTCAGCGCCTCCACGAAGGCCATGTACTGGTCCTTGTCCATGGGGCAGTTGAGGTAGTCCGCGCCCGTACCGCCAGGGCCGGCCTTGTCATAGCGCGACTGCGCCCAGACAATGTCCATGTTGATGCTGTCGCGGTGAACGATCGGCGCGATCGCATCAAAGAACGCCAGCGCATCCTCGCCCGTTACCTGCAGGATTGCTTCGGCAAGGGCAGGGGAGGTCAGTGGCCCCGTGGCAATGATCACATTGTCCCATTCCGGCGGCGGCAAACCGGGGACTTCCTCGCGCATGATCGAAATATTCGGGTGGTTCTCGATGGCGCGGGTCACTTCGGCCGAAAAGCCGTGGCGATCCACCGCCAGCGCACCGCCAGCCGGCAGCTTGTGCTGGTCGGCCGCCCGCATGATCAGCGAACCGCAGCGCCGCATTTCTTCGTGCAGCAGTCCAACGGCATTTTGCTCATGATCGTCCGAGCGGAAGCTGTTGGAGCACACGAGCTCCGCCAGGCTATCGGTCTGGTGCGCATCGGTTGCGCGTACTGGACGCATTTCGTGGAGAATGACTTGGGCGCCAGCCTCGGCCGCCTGCCAGGCAGCTTCGGAGCCGGCCAGGCCCCCGCCAATAATATGTATGGGATTTCGCATGACGGGCAGATACCAAGCCCGCCATGCAGAGGCAATGCAATCCTTTAGGCTGCGCGCTTCTGGTGCAGCCCCTCCAGCACTTCTTCGATGATCTTGTCACAGAATGCCGGCAGATCGTCCGGCTTGCGGCTGGTCACCAGCCCCTGGTCCGAAACAACCGGGCTGTCTTCCCATTTGCCGCCCGCATTTATCACATCCGTCTTGATTGAGTTGTAAGACGTAACGCGGCGATCCATAAGGATCCCCGTTTCGATCAGCAGCCATGGCGCATGGCAAACCGCAGCCACCACCTTCTTTTGGGTCCAGAACGCCTTGATCAACTCGAGCACTTTGGGCTCGACCCGCAACAGGTCCGGATTGATCTGCCCGCCCGGCAACACGATCGCGTCATAGCTGTCCGCCGAAACCTGATCGATGGTTTTGTCGACCGGAACACTGCTGCCCCAATCGTCCTTGTCCCAACCTTTGATCTCGCCGGCTTCAAGCGAGACCACATGCACATCTGCACCGGCCTCGCGCAAGGTGTTGAGCGGCACCTCCAGCTCTGATTGCTCGAAGCCGTTCGTTGCGACGATAGCGATGGATTTCCCTGATAGTTTTGACATGTTTGACTCCTTTGATCTGTTGTGACCAACGAAGGCGGAGTCGGGCCAGTTCCAGCCCTCAACGGTAACAGTCTGTTAACGCGAAGCACCCAGCGGTGACACAAGCGGTGTCAGCAGGCGCCAAAAGCAAAACACCCGCATCTCAAAGAGAAGCGGGTGTTCGGTCTGCGTATTCCGAATTGCTGGCGAAGTATAACTTAGAGGCCAGCAGCATGGTCGCGCGCGATGCGATTGATGTCGGTGCGCGAAATGCCCAAATCGTTGAGCTGGCGATTGTCCAGAGCGGCAAGCTCACGAACGGTTTGCTGGTACGCAGCCCACTTCTTGAAGGTTTTACGGATGTCCATTTGGTCTCTCCTGCTTGTTTACGAGTTCATATTTAGGGCAGGGCCACAAAGATGAGCAGATGGTCTTTGGTCAAACTAGCCATGCAATCAGTGCGGGGCTTTAACTAGTCGTGTTCATCTCTGATTCAGGAAGATGGCAAGCCTTGGCCAAACCTATGGCTTCGGCGCGGCTCAAGCGCACTGGTTCTACCGGTCAAACAGGGACTGGGTCATTTTCTTGAAGTCGGGACCAGAAATCCCCAGGAAATCCGCCTCTTTGGTCGAAGGGACATCCATCTCTCGCAAGGTTTGGCGGATATCAACGAGGCGCTTCACACGCCATACTGCACGCACAAACATCGGCTTTTCTCCACACGGATAAAGGATGAAACGCACCATGAGCCAATGCCAAGCGCTTCGCCATTCCACCAAGCACACGAGCATCATGCGCTTGCTGCATGGCTAATTTCACGTGATTGTTGTGTCTGTTGTGGCATGCTTCAAGCGTCCTATGCCTTGCACAAGGAGGATTCACCGCATGCTGACTTTGCCGCAAGTCTTTGATCGAGAAGAACAATCCTACGCTTTCGTCACCTTCACCGTCCGCATGAACGAGATGCAGAAGCCCGCCGAACAAGGCTTTCCGCTACTGTTCCAGACTCTTGAGCAACAAGGCATCACCCCGATCGGCGCCCCGTTCTACAACTACCGCCGCATCAACATGGCCGAAACCCTTGACGTTGAAGCCGGAATTCCCGTCTCCCATCAGGGACAGGAGACAGGCGCAGTGAGGTTCGGTACCTTGCCTGCAGGTCGCTTTGTTGGCCTCACCTGGCATGGCCACCCCGACAAACTTGAACCGGTCACGGGCTTGCTGATCGGCTGGACCCACCAGACGCAAACTCCTCTGGATATGGAAGAATTACCCGACGGCGATCATTTCGCCTGCCGGCTGGAAATCTACGAAACCGACCCGGACGATGAGCCTGACATGGAAAAATGGGTGACGCACCTGGCCTTCAAGCTGAAGGACTAAGCTGCATTCTGTCCCAGGCCCGCCAGTCTCCGTCCACCTCGAGAGCCTCGGCAAGCCGCTCTTCATAAAGGGCGCGCGGAATTTCTATCCCCCCGAGCGAAGCCAGATGGTCGGTGACAAATTGAGTGTCGAGCAGGGTGAACCCGCCGGCATTGAGCCGCTCCACAAGATGTGCCATGGCCATCTTGCTGGCATTCGAACGCCTGTGAAACATGGATTCTCCAAAGAACGCACCGCCGATCGCCAAACCATAAAGGCCGCCGACGAGATCGGGTCCGTCCCAGACCTCAACCGTATGGGCCACACCCCGCCGGAACAATTCCCCATACACGGAGCGGATGGTACGATTGATCCAGGTCGAATTCCTGTCCTGGCCCACTGTCGCGCAACCCTCGATAATGGCCTCGAAGTCGGTGTCGACCTTTATGGTGAAAGGGGATTTTCGGATGGCCTTTCTGAGGCTCGTGGACAGGCGAAATGCGTCAAGGGGGATAACTCCACGCATTTCCGGGCTAACCCAGAACAAATCTTCGTCCTGGGCATCCTCGGCCATCGGAAAAATGCCCGCGCGATAAGCCCGGACAATAAGTTCGGGCGTGATGTCGACGTCAAAGGGGCTGCGCTTTGCCATGCTGAAACTTACTGAAGCAAAAGGGGCGCAGTGCGCCCCTTCCGGATCAAACCTTGTTCTCGGCCAGGTATTTCTCAAGCCAGTGAATATCGTAATTGCCTGCCAGGATGTCAGGCTCGCGGATCAGGCGTTGGAACAATGGCAAGGTCGTCTTGATACCGTCGACCACGAACTCATCGATCGCCCGGCGCAAACGCTGCAGGCATTCGTCGCGTGTGCGCCCATAGACGATCAACTTGCCAATCAGCGAGTCGTAGTACGGGGGGATTTTGTAGCCTTGGTAGACCGCTGAGTCGACGCGCACCCCAACACCACCGGCAGGATGGTAGAAAGTGATCGTGCCCGGCGACGGCGCAAAACTTTGCGGATCCTCGGCATTGATGCGCACTTCAATGGCATGACCATAAAAGCTCACATCGGACTGCTGCATGGAGAGCTTTTCGCCCGACGCGACACGGATCTGCTCGTAAACGATGTCCACGCCCGTAATGCGCTCCGTAACGGGATGCTCCACCTGTAGGCGCGTGTTCATCTCGATGAAGTAGAACTCGCCGTTTTCATAAAGAAACTCGATGGTTCCAGCGCCCGAATAGCTGAGCTTGCGCATGGCCGCGGCGCAGATCTCACCGATCCTGTCGCGCTCTTCCGGCTTGATGGTCGGCCCGCCAGCTTCTTCCCAAACCTTCTGGTGACGCCGCTGCAGCGAGCAGTCGCGTACACCCAGATGCACGGCATTGCCCTGTCCATCCCCGAGCACCTGCACCTCGATGTGGCGCGGCTTGCCCAAATACTTTTCCATGTAGACGGAATCATTGCCGAACGCAGCCTTGGCTTCCGAGCGCGCGGTGGACCACGCCACCAACACATCGTCTTCGCTCTGGGCAACCTTCATGCCGCGGCCACCGCCGCCAGCCGTTGCCTTGATAAGGACGGGATAGCCGATTTGCCGCGCCGTGCTCAGCGCTTCTTGTTCCGTTTCAACGGCTCCAGCCGAACCCGGAACCACCGGAATACCAAGCTCCACGGCCGTTTTCTTAGCCGTGATCTTGTCGCCCATGATCTCGATATGATGCGAGGAAGGCCCGATAAAGGTGATCTTGTGCTCGGTCAGAATCTTTGCAAACCGGGCATTCTCGGACAGAAACCCATAGCCTGGATGCACTGCATCGGCGCCGGTGATTTCGCACGCCGCCATGATCGACGGGATGTTGAGATAGCTGTCCTTGGCCGAGGGCGGGCCAATGCAGACGCTCTCATCGGCTAGCCGCACATGCATGGCGTTGGCGTCGGCCGTCGAGTGCACGGCAACAGTTTGAATGCCAAGCTCTTTGCAGGCGCGCAGGATGCGCAAAGCGATTTCGCCGCGATTGGCGATCAGGACCTTCTGGAACATGAAGTTCCCCCTTACTCGATGACGACGAGCGGCTCGCCGTATTCCACCGGCTGGGCATCCTGGACAAGAATGCGGGTGATCGTGCCCGAACGATGGGCCGGGATCTGGTTCATCGTCTTCATGGCCTCGATGATCAGCACGGTCTGGCCCTCGCTGACCTTGGTGCCGACTTCAACAAAGGCGGGCTTGCCCGGTTCGGGCGAGCGATAAGCCGTGCCCACCATCGGCGAGGTGAGCGTTCCGGGATTGCTTGCCAGATCCTCTGGGCTCGCTGCGGCTGCAGCAGGCACGGAGCCAGCCGGAGCAATGGAAGCGGGAGCCGCATGCTGCGGGGCCTGGATGTATTGTGGTGCAGCCGCGTAGGAAACGTTCTCGCTGGGATAGGAGCGCGTTACGCGAACCCGGAAATCCTCTTGCTCGATTTCGATCTCGGCGAGATTTTCCTTGTTGAGCAGTTCGGCGATGGCCCTGATCAGGTCCTGGTCCACTTGCGATGACTTCGTCATTCTTATTGGTCTCCCGCGCGCTACGCGTTGTTCGTTATGAAAGCTTCTCGGCAAGGGCCATCAGGGACAATCTATACCCTGCAATGCCAAAGCCGCAAATGACACCAACTGCAACGGCCGAGACATAGGAATGGTGCCGAAACGGTTCACGTTGATGGATATTTGAAAGGTGCACTTCCGCCACGGGCAGGCCGACGGCCTTGAGCGCGTCGTGAATGGCGACAGAAGTATGGGAATAAGCAGCCGGATTGATCAGTATGGCGTCGGCGCTTGATTGCGCCTCCTGAATCCAGGTCACTAGCTCCCCTTCATGGTTGGACTGGCGGAAATCGATCGAAAGCCCAAGCTCCTGGCCCGTTGTCTCGCAAAGGGCCTGCACATCGCCAAGCGTATGGGCGCCGTATATACCGGGCTCTCTGGTGCCCAGCATGTTCAGGTTCGGACCATTGAGGACTAGAATGCGCTTCGCCATGATCTCTGCCTTGTGCACCTGTCGCTTGGACAGGCGCAAGCCGGGTTATACGAAATGCACCAAAAAGGCAAAATCTGCGGCTCAGCCCTCGCATTCCGTTTCGCCGCACGCCCGCATATTGGCAATGCGTGCACGCAGCTCATCAACCCCAATGGCGCCGGGTATGATCTCGTTGCCGATGATGTAAGTGGGCGTTCCGGTGATGTTGAGAGCCCGAGCGATCTCGTATGACGACTGGATCGATTGGGCAACAGCCTCTGTCCCCATCTCCAGCTCAAGGCTGACGGGGCTCAGCCCCAGATCGGCCGCCGCCTTCAGCGCGGCAGCCTTATCCACCTGGCCCCGGCTGGTGAACAGCGCCTCATGGAAGCTCCAGTAATCGACATCAGCTTCGCCAACCAGAACAGCCACGCGAGCAGCGTCTATTGATTCGTTGGAAAGGATCGGAAATTCCTTGAGCACCACTCGCAGGTTTGGATCTTCCGCCAGAAGTGACGCCATGTCGGGCAGGGCAGTGCGGCAATAGCCGCAATTGTAATCGAAGAACTCGACAAGCGTGACATCGCCTTCAGGATTGCCAAGGACGACTTGCCTGGGATCGTTGAAGATCTTGTCCCGCATCGACGCAATGGCCGTGCTCGCGGCTGAGCGTTCCTCGGCCTGCAAGGTGCTATCGAGAGCAATGGACATGCGCTGCAGGATCTTAGGGTCGCCCATTAAATAAGATTCGATCAGCGGATTAAGTTGTTCCGGATCGATCTCGGCAACAGTCGTTGCGGGCGGAGCAGCTGCGGCGAGCTTGGCATCATAATCAGAGATTGCCTGGTCGATCATGGCTTGCACGCTAGCATTGTCGAGCCCTGGTGCGGGCCTGTCGACGGTGGCGTAACCTAATCCCCCGGCAAGAATGCCGGCTAGTCCAACAAGGGCAAGTGTTACGCGGGACATCGATCAAGGCTCCAGCAAATAGTTTGCGCACTCTTTAGCAGAGCTTGCGCAAGTTTGGCAGCCAGAGAAAAACGCAAGGCTAAAGCCGCAATCAATTGTGGTTGAGCGCCCAGCCCGAACTCGCTAGGTCAGGAGGTTCAAGAGGAAGCGCTATGTCCAATTTGCCTGCCGACGGCTTGATGCCGTTCCATGCCATGGAAATTCTTAAACGAGCCAAGGCGATCGAGGCCGGCGGCCGCACCGTATGCCACCTTGAAGTGGGCGAGCCCGGCTCGCCCCCTGCGCCACGGGTTCTTGAGGCTGTGCGGCAGGCCCTTCCGCAGGCGCAGGGCTATACCAACGCCAAGGGCTTGCCCGAACTGCGCGAGGGCCTTGCGACCTACTACGCTCACCAGCACAACGCTGCTGTGGACCCCGACAACATCGTAACGACCATGGGCTCGTCCGCTGGCTTCATCATTGCCTTCCACACGGCGTTCCAGCCCGGCGCCCGCATCGCGATCACCCGGCCCGGTTACCCCGCCTATGTTAACACCTTGCTGGGCCTGGGCTTTGCTGTCACGGAGATTCCTCTGTTTCCGGAAAATGGCTGGAAGCTCACCGGCGCCGATATCGCCGCGGCGCATGAGCAAACCCCATTTGATGGCCTGCTCTTTGCCAGCCCCGCCAATCCCACCGGCGCTGCAGTAGACCGTGCGCAATTGGCCGACATCGTCGCCACATGCAACCAACTCGGGGTGCAGCTCATCTCCGACGAGATCTATCACGGACTTGACTATCGTGGCCCATCGGTCAGCGCACTGGAGCTGACGTCCAATGCCATCGTCATCAACAGCTTCTCGAAATATTACTGCATGACAGGCTGGCGTGTGGGCTGGATGGTATTGCCCGATCATCTGGTGCGGCGTGCCGAAATCCTGCAGCAAAACCTGTTCATTTCAGCGCCGACCCTGAGCCAGATTGCCGCCACGGTGGCGCTTAGCGAACGCGACTATTCCGAGCAGCAAAAGGCCGGCTACGCGGCCAATCGCGCCTTGCTGGATGATGGTCTAAGGCAGATCGGTTTCCAGACCGGCAGCCCTTCGGATGGCGCCTTTTATGCCTATGCCGATATCAGCAGCTTTTCCAACGACTCCATGAGCTTTTGCGAACGCTTGCTTGAAGAAGCAGGCGTTGCGGCAACTCCGGGCATCGACTTCGACCGGGCAGGGGGCAATCGTTACGTCCGTTTCTCCTATGCCGGCAAGGCCGAAACGATGGAGATCGCCCTGGAGCGGATGCGCGCCTTTCTCAAGTGACAAGCGGCGCAAAGCGCAAAAGAAAAGGCGGTCCGAAGACCGCCTTTTTGTTGTTCTAGCCTAGGCCAAGCTTGCGCTGCCACCAGCCCGCCTTCTTTTTTGGCGGCTCGGCCTGCTCACCTTCTGCTTCAGCCGGTGCGGCGCTGGAAGACACCACGATACCTTCCGCGGGAAGCTCTTTCTTGACCCGGCGCGGCCGTGTTGGCTCAGTCGCAGGCGCGGCTTCCTCGGCTACCTGAGCAGCCGCCGGCGCAGGCTCTGGGGAGGGTTCGGGTGCAGGTGCAGGTGCCGCTTCGCTGACCTCTGCGGGCGGCGATGCCTCTGCGGCTTCCACCGCAGCCTTGCGCGTCCTCGGCTTGCGCTTCGGCTTTTCCGCTACGACCGGCTCCGCATCAGCGCCACCGGCGGGAGCTTCAACTGGCTCCGCATCGACAGGCGCCCGCTCAGCCGTTTCCGCAACCTTCTTGCGGCGCGTCCGCTTGGGCTTTTCAACGGGCGCTTCCGCCTCAACGGGCTGCTCTTCAGCCGGCGCCGTTTGAACAGGCTCGGCCTCAGCTGCAACCTCCGCCTCGGGCGGCATTATGATAGCGTCCTGTGCCAGCAATTCCTCGGCAACAGCTTCGGTCGCTTCGGGAGTCAGCGTTTCCTCGGCGCCAACTGCCGGAGAGCGCTCCGCAAAACCTTCTTCGCCGTCGCGGCGATTGCGGCGGCCGCCCCTGCGCCCCCTCCGACGCCGCTTGCGCCCTTCGGAGTCAGAAGTGCCTTCGGCTCCAGCGCGAGCAATGTTCTCGTCTTCGCCTTCCGCGCCGTCGTCCGCATCGGTACCTGCCGCGGCGTCTACAGCGCCTTCCGCCAGCGACTCAGCAACAATGCGCTGCGGGCGGTCCTCGCCCCGATCGGCACCGCCCCGCCGACGACGGCGACGGCGACGGCGGTTGCCTTCGCCTTCTCCCGTTTCAGCTAGGGAAGACGAGGCTGCTTCTTCTGCAACTTCGTCATCTGCCTCGTCGACGACATCTTCATCGAGATCATCGTCGATCACGGCGCTGTCGACGCGGACATGCTCTGTAGCGCGCTGTTCGGCATAGGCCATGACGCGGGCCTCGCCCTTCTCGATAGCGAACTGATGCCCTGTCATCTTTCCATCGGCCATAATGGTGATGGAAAGATTGTTTCGCAGTTCAAGCGAGGTCAGTGTCTCGCGCTTGAAGTTGAGGATGTAGAGCGCGACATCAACTGGCACCCGGACATTGATCGACTGTCCCTGCCGGCGCAGCACATGGTCCTCGATATGACGCATGATCATGAGCGCCAGCGATTCTGTTGAACGAACCAGCCCCGTGCCTTCGCAGATCGGGCACTTGTGCGTGGAGCTTTCCACCACGCCGAAGCGGATACGCTGCCGGCTCATTTCCATGAGCCCGAAATGCGAAATACGCCCAACCTGGATGCGTGCGCGATCGTCCTTGAGGCAATCCTTGAGCTTGCGCTCCACAGCACGATTGCTGCGATTCTCCATCATGTCGATGAAGTCGATAACGATGAGACCCGCTAGGTCACGCAGCCGCAATTGGCGCGCAACTTCCTCTGCTGCCTCCAGATTTGTCTGGAGAGCCGTGTCCTCGATGTTGTGCTCCTTGGTGGAGCGGCCAGAGTTCACGTCGATCGAAACCAGCGCTTCGGTTGGATTGATCACAATGTAGCCGCCTGACGGCAGGGTCACCGTTGGCGAGAACATCGAATCGAGCTGCTGCTCAATGCCGTACTTGGAGAACAGGGGCTGCTCTTCCTTGTAGAGGACCACGTTCTTGGCGTGGCTCGGCATGATCATGCGCATAAAGTCTTTGGCTTCGCGGAACGCATCCTCGCCCGCCACAAACACCTCATCGATGTCCTTGTTGTAGAGGTCGCGAATGGTCCGCTTGATGAGCGAGCCCTCTTCATACACGAGGCATGGCGCCTGGCTCTTGAGGGTAAGCGAACGCACGCTTTCCCAAAGACGCATCAGATATTCAAAATCACGCTTCACCTCGGCCTTGGTGCGCGAAGCACCGGCCGTGCGTAGAATAACGCCCATACCCTGCGGCACCTCGAGATCGGACGTGATCTCCTTTAGGCGCTTGCGATCGGCAGCATTGGTGATCTTGCGCGAAATGCCGCCACCGCGAGCAGTGTTGGGCATCAGAACGGAATAGCGGCCAGCCAACGAAAGATAGGTGGTGAGAGCCGCGCCCTTGTTGCCGCGCTCTTCCTTGACCACCTGCACCAGCATGACCTGCCGGCGCTTGATCACTTCCTGGATCTTGTAGTGGCGGCGGCTGGGGCTCTGCCGCCGACGTTCGGGCACTTCCTCAAGCGCATCAGCACCGCCAATCGATTCGACAGGCTCGGCATTTGCCGGCGCCTGTTCGATGTGGCTGTCATCTTCGCCTTCACCATTTTCGGCGTCTGCCACCGAGTCTGTGTCGGATGCGGCGTCGCCTTCAGCGGAAGCAACAACTTCTTCCTCGGCTTCCTCGGCGTGTTCTTCCTCGTGCTCTTCATCGCGCAGCAGGGCTTCGCGGTCGGCAACGGGAATTTGGTAGTAGTCGGGATGGATTTCGCTGAAAGCAAGGAAGCCATGACGATTGCCGCCATACTCCACAAACGCTGCCTGCAGCGACGGTTCAACTCGCGTCACCTTTGCGAGGTAGATATTTCCCCGCAACTGGCGGCGGGTCGCCGATTCAAAATCGAATTCTTCGAGCCTGTTACCTGCGGTAACGACAATCCGTGTTTCTTCCGGGTGGATGGCATCCACCAGCATTCTCTTGGTCGCCATGGGGAACTCCGCGCGCTCGCGCGCCGACAAGCGAGGTCCGGCAGTCCGGCCTCCTTCTGGTGGCGCTGTTCGAGGCGAATGGTTTGAAGGTAAGTGCGCGCACAAGCTCTGCCTTTTGCGCGCTGAGATGTGTGGTCGTGGCCGAAAGATGCAGCATGGCAAAACGGCAATCGTCTTGTTCGATCGCGTCGCGTTCTGTCCGCCTGCGGGCCATATGACCTCTTCCTATTAGATCGTCCGCGTTCAAAACCGCAGACAACCGTCCGGTCCAAAACAGGGACCGAAATTCTTCAGAGACGCTGGATTGCCGCTTCTGGACCTTGGAGCACCGGTCTTCAAACCGTTCGCCAGGCCCTCTCCGAAACCACGATCGCCGGCCCTCGGGCTCATCGGACGGGTCATTCAGAGAGCATGCGCCTCTCCCCCTAGCGTGTAGGGTTATTGCGTCTCATTGGCAACAAGAAAGTCAAATTGTGCCTGAGTGTCCCCATCCTGCCCATCAATGTTGGCCGGTCGGAAAAATCATCGCATAAAAGCGGCCACGTCGCAGAATCGCCTGATCTATAAGGCAGCGGTGGCTGATTGTTTTCTGGGGCACGTTCGATTTGTTGCGCATACTTCGTCCACTCGCGGCTTCGGTCCTTGCTGCGGTTTTACTTTGCACAGGCTTGGGTGCCGCCCATTCGCAAGACGCAGCCCAAGCAGCGGCGCAACTGGCGCTACCCAATGTCATGGATGTGCGCGTGACTGGTACGCCGGAACGGGCCCGCCTCGTCGTCGATCTTGCCGCGCGTACGGAGTTTTCGTTTGTATCCTTGAGCAACCCTGATCGGCTTGCCATCGACGTCCGGGCCGGAACGTTATCCGTGCCCGAGCCATCCGGAAAGCCGGCTGGAGAGGAAGAAGGCATGGTCTCGGAATATCTGACCGAGCAAGCCGGACCAGACCGGATACGCACGACACTGACGCTTTTGTCTCCCGCCCAGGTGCAACAGGCCTATGTGCTCGATGCTTTCGATGACCAGCCGGCGCGGCTCGTGGTAGACATCATCCCCGCGACCGCTGAAGAGTTCGCTGCCAATGTCGCCAAGGATCTGGCTGCATCAACCGCCGTCACTCCAGCCATTGCTACGGACTCCACGCCTGCAGGTGGCTCCGAGATTCCCCTCGCCACCAAGCCTCTCGTTGTTCTTGATCCAGGACATGGCGGCATCGACAGCGGCGCCGAAACACCTAATGGCGTAAAGGAAAAGGACGTTGTCCTCGCCTTTGCACTACGCTTGCAGGAGCTTTTGGTATCGTCTGGCCGCTTTGATGTCGCACTGACGCGCGAAGACGACAGCTTCCTCCGTCTCGAGGAGCGGGTTGCCCTGGCTCGCACCAACAAGGCCGACATTTTCATTTCCATACATGCGGACAGCTTTCAGCAAAGCGAAATCCGCGGCGCCAGCGTCTATACGCGAGACGAGAATGCAACCGATGTGCTGGACAAGGTCCTGGCCGACAACGAAAACAAGACGGACGTGATCGCCGGCTTCTCCATGCCGCAGATGGCGCCTCAAGTTGTCGATATCCTGCTCGACCTGATGCGGCGCGAAATGCGGCATCAGTCGTTTTCTCTGGCCCAATCCATCGTCCACCAGCTCGAACCCAGCGTTGCCTTGCGCCGCTTCCCAGTGCGACAGGCGGACTTCTTTGTCCTGCAGGCGCCGGATGTGCCTTCTGTACTGGTGGAACTCGGATTTCTGTCAAACGCCGATGACATGGCCAATCTTATGCAAGGCGAGTGGCAGGATCGTACAGCGGAAGCGGTTGCCCGCGGCATTTCCACCTATTTCGACTCTGTTGAAGAGCCGGAATGATGTAGCAAATGGGTCACATGCTTTCGTTTGCATCTCCGCCGGGGGTTTGTGGCGGGCATGTGATCTCTTTTTCTGGTACAGTTCTGGTATGAATCATAGGTGATCGGCCGCGTCGCTCCGCGCTGTCGAGCGCTTCGATCTTCCCAACAGACTATACGGAGAAAGCGATTATATGCTGCGCTTGATGGGCTGGCTATTTGGCTTTGGCATGTTCCTCGCGCTGGGAGCAGTCGCAGGCGCAGCTCTATACCTGACGACCATCGCTGCGAGCTTGCCCGATTATACCGTCCTCAAGGACTACCAGCCGCCGGTCACGACGCGCGTGCATGCGGCAGATGGTACATTGCTGGCGGAGTTCGCTCGGGAAAGGCGCCTGTTTCAGCCTATTGAAACCGTGCCGCCGCTTTTGGTGCATGCTTTCCTCTCCGCCGAGGACAAGGACTTCTACAAGCATGGCGGCATCGCCATTGATGGTGTTTTCCGCGCCATTCGCGACAACGTTCTGGCGCGCCTCGACGGCAACACGGCCATTCAAGGCGGCGGTTCTTCCATCACCCAGCAGGTTGCCAAGAATTTCCTTTTGACGTCTGAACAGACCTGGGATCGGAAGATCCAGGAAGCGCTTCTGGCTGTTCGCATAGAGTCGACCTTCTCCAAGGATCGTATTCTTGAGCTATACCTTAACGAGATCTTCCTGGGACTGAACAGCTACGGCGTTGCCGCTGCTGCCCTCAATTATTTCGACAAGGCGTTGTACGAACTCGATCTGGCCGAGGCCGCATACATTGCCGCTTTGCCCAAGGGCCCAAACAACTACCATCCCTTCCGCCGTCCTCAGGCTGCCATCGAGCGCCGCAACTGGGTCATCGACCGGATGGTAGAGAATGGCTATGCGACCCCGCAAGAAGGGGAGGCCGCCAAGCAGGAGCCACTCAACGTTCTGCCAAGGACAGGGGGCAGCCAGCTTTACCTGGCCGAGTACTTCACCGAAGAGGTCCGTCGCGAACTGGCCAAGCTCTATGGCGAGGACCAACTCTATGGTGGTGGGCTCTCGGTGCGTACCACATTGGAGCCGAGGCTCCAGGAATATGCGCGCAAGGCCCTGATGGATGGCCTTATAGCCTATGATCACACCAAGGGATTCCGTGAGCCCGTTGCCAGCATTGAAATCGGCGAGGACTGGGGGCTCGACGTTGCCAAGGTCATGCCCCTCAGCGACGTGCCGGAATGGCAGCTCGCCGTGGTGCTCGAGATCAGCGGCAATCAAGCGCGTATTGGTCTGCGGCCCGACAGTTCTGTCGATGGCGGAGTGGCTGACGATCGCGTTGAGGGCACGCTGTCGGGACCTGAAGTCAAGTGGGTGTCAAAGCCGCTCAGCAGCATCCTCAAGGCGGGCGACGTTGTCTATGTCTCGCCGGTCCCGGGTAAGACCGGCATCTATAAACTGGAACAGATTCCCGAGATTGAAGGGGCTCTTGTTGCCATGGACCCGCGCACTGGCCGTGTGCTCGCCATGGTCGGCGGATTCTCCTACGCAATGAGCGAGTTCAACCGCGCGACGCAGGCTCTGCGGCAGCCTGGGTCCTCCTTTAAACCGATTGTCTACGCCGCAGCTTTGGACAACGGCTATACCCCGGCTTCGGTGGTTCTTGATGCTCCCGTGGAGATCAGGAATGGTGACGGTTCGATCTGGCGCCCTGAAAACTACGCGCAGCAATTCTACGGTCCGCAAACGTTGCGCCGTGGCATTGAGCGCAGCCGCAACGTCATGACGGTCCGATTGGCCAAGGACATCGGTATGCCGCTTGTGTCAGAGTATGCGCGTCTTTTTGGCGTTTATGACTCCATGCAGCCAGTTCTCGCTATGGCGCTTGGCGCGGGGGAAACTACCAATTTACGCATGACGGCGGCATACGCGACGATCGCCAATGGCGGTCGCAAGATCGTGCCGACTCTGATCGACCGCGTGCAGGATCGCTATGGCGTCACGGTCTACAAGCATGATCAGCGCCTTTGCCAAGGCTGCGAAGCCAGCGCCTGGCAGGGGCAGGGTGAACCCGCCATCATCGACAATCGCGAGCAGGTGCTCGACCCTATGACCGCCTACCAGATCACCTCCATGATGGAGGGCGTGATCCAAAGGGGAACAGGCACGGCTGCAAAGGTTCTTAATCGCCCTGTGGCGGGGAAAACTGGCACTACTAACGACTACAAGGATGCTTGGTTCGTCGGGTTCACCCCGGAACTCGCCGTTGGCGTTTATGTCGGCTACGACCAACCCCGCTCGATGGGCAGCGCTGTTACTGGCGGCTCGTTTGCCGTGCCGATCTTCACGGATTTCATGCAGAAGGCCTTGGAGGGGAAACCGGCGACACCATTCAATAAGCCATCCGGCATGACCACGGCCTGGATCAACCCCGACTCAGGCGTTCAGGCTTTCGATGGCGAAGCGGCGATCGAGGAGGCGTTCAAGCCAGGAAGCGGGCCGAACGCTATGACCTCGGTTATCGGACTGGACAACAACACCTTCAACGAAATCCAGCGGCAGCAGCAGATGCAGCAGCAATATGGGCAAACCTTTGTGACGCCGCCCGAACCTGTACCCGACACAGGCTATGTTGATCCCACCGCGCGCATCAACGGCACCTATTTCGAACAGCCCCGTCGACGCACATTGTTCTGATGGCCCGATTCCTACGCTACCCAGACCTCCGTCTTGGACGTGCTGCTACGCCGCGGCTCGTTGATGAGGCCATGATAGAGGTCGGAGAGAAGCTAATGGCGGCAGCAATGGAGGTGCAGGCCTATGGGCTGGCGGCCGCTCATCTCGGACAGGTCGAGCCCCTGATCGTAATCAGCATCGCCCCAGACGCAAGGTCTCGTGACTATCGCATCCTCTTCAATCCCGAGATCGTTTTTGCATCTGAAGACGCTGAAACGGGCCTCGAAGGCTCGGTGTCCATGCCCGGCGTTGACGTGCCGAATGTTCGTGCGAATAGTGTTGAACTGGTCTACGACGATGCTGAGCGTGTCAGGCATAAGCTGCGATTGGAGGGCTTCGCAGCCCGTGTTGCGCAGCATGAAGTTGACCAGATCAACGGAATCTTCCTTCTCGACCGGCTGTCCCGGTTGAAACGCGACATAGCGATGCGCAGATACAACAAGGCTGGTGCACGCTGAGGCTCTTGCAAGGGTTCACCGCCCCACAATAATCTTCTTTGTCGTGCGACTTGCCACCTGTCGTCGTGTTTATTCTTCACGATCAATGTTCGGATCAGAATCATGAAACCAGCTAAACTTGCATTTGCAGGCGTTCTCGCTGCCCTGGTGGCTTTCCCCACTCCAGCCTGGGCTATCTTCTGCGTCAACGAAGGCTCCACTGCGCCCAAGACCTTTGTGGAAGAGGGTGGAAGAAGCGTTTTGAAGGTCGATGAAGAATTGCAGAACCGGATGGATACGCAGCGCCTGCGCGAAATCGGAGTCCCGGCACGTTCCGTTGAGCGCTGGAATGGCTGCATGCGAGCCTTTGTGAGAACCGAAGATGGCCGCCAGATCATGGAATTCTACGATCCTGTGACGCTGCGCAAGCTCCAGTAGAAGCCAAACCGGTTGATCCATCCTGGCCTGTCCGCTACATGGGCCCGGAACAAAGGAATTTGTTATGCGTGCGGAAGTTGAAAAGACCGTGGCCGAAATCGAGCAGGTGCTGAGCCTGCTGAGGAGGCATCTTTGACTGGGATACTGCAGAACTTCGTCTCGATGCGCTAAACGCGCAGACCGAATCTCCTGACTTCTGGAACGATCCGCAAAAGGCGCGCGTCACCATGCGTGAGCGCGACGAACTGGATGTCGCCGTTAAGGCTGTACGGGAGCTCGAGGCCGGTATCCGTGACAATGTCGAACTGATCGAGATGGGCGAGGCAGAGGGTGACGAAGAGATCGTCAAGGAGGCCGAGGCAGCCTTGAACGAGCTCAAGCAGACCGCTCGCCGACGCCAGATCGAGACGCTTCTTTCCGGCGAGGTCGACGCCAACGATTGTTACGTTGAAATCCATTCCGGCGCCGGGGGGACGGAGAGCCAGGATTGGGCGAACATGCTCCTGCGCATGTATACGCGCTGGGCAGAACGCCACAACATGAAGGTCGAAGTGCTGGAAATGCACGACGGCGAAGAAGCCGGCATCAAATCAGCGACTATCCTGGTCAAGGGGCACAATGCCTATGGCTGGTTGAAGACTGAGAGCGGGGTGCATCGCTTGGTGCGCATCAGCCCGTACGACTCGGCTGCTCGGCGGCACACCAGCTTTTCAAGCTGCTGGGTCTACCCCGTTGTGGACGATAGCATCGATATCGAGATTCGCGACTCAGACCTCAAGGTCGACACTTATCGCGCCTCCGGTGCTGGTGGTCAGCACGTGAACACGACGGACTCCGCAATCCGTATTACCCATATTCCCTCGGGCATCATCGTGGCTTGCCAGCAGGAGCGTAGCCAGCACAAGAACCGTGCAACGGCCATGGCCATGTTGAAGTCCCGCCTTTATGAAGCGGAACTGCAGAAGCGCGAAGAAGCGGCAAACGCTCAGGCCGCCAGCAAAACAGACATCGGCTGGGGACACCAGATCCGCTCCTATGTCCTTCAGCCCTACCAGATGGTGAAGGATCTGCGGACCAGCGTCGAAAGCGGACAGCCTTCTGTCGTTCTCGATGGTGACCTCGATGAGTTCATGGAAGCAGCCCTTGCCCAGCGCGTGGGCGTCGCCACAGACGTGACAGCCGAACAATAAAAGGCGCCCTCGGAAGAGGGCGTTTTTCAGCCGAACAAATTAAGGAGGCGCTTGCCAGCTTCCAGGAAGTCTTTCGGGTCAAGGGCGCGATCTGCCTTCCGGACTTCGAAATGCAGGTGAGGGCCTGTCGAGCGTCCGGTCGAACCCACTTTGGCGATGGGCGTTCCGGTGCCTACCTTTTGGCCTTTCTCGCTCAAAAACGCAGAGAGATGGCCGTATCGTGTTATAAAACCGTTCGCGTGAGTGACTTCCACAACCTTGCCATAACCCGACTTTGTGCCCACAAAGCTCACGACTCCTTCGCCAGCACTGAGTACCAATGTGCCGCTGGGCGCCGCGAAATCGAGACCTGAGTGGAATGCGCGTGAGCCACTGAACGGATCGGTGCGGTTGCCGAACCCTGAGCTCTGGCGAAAGCTTCCACTGATCGGCAGGTGAACCGGAGCGCTGTCACTGGTGTCACGCGCGGCTTTGTAGCGGAGCAAAGCGGACATGACAGTGTTTGCGTCCCTCACCATTGACGGGGTGTCTGCGTCAGCTGTTGCGGCCAGAAACGGCCCGCCAACCCCATCCTCGACATCAGGCAGCGCCACCCGGATGCCCAGCCCGGACAGTTCTGACACTATGCTGTTGGTGCGCTCTGTAGCGGATTCGGCGATCGAGCTCATGGCGATCTGAGTTTCGTCCATCATGAGGCTTACCGCCGATGCGGTCGCCTCGATATCGGGGTTGCCGTTAGGGGCATAAGTGGATGCAAGATCGCCGGCGTTGTGATCGGGCAGCGAGGCTGCCTTGATGCCAAGTTCATCCGCCTTGTTGACCAACACTTTTACGAGCTGATGCTGTTCCAGCAATTCTTCCTGCTGCTGCGCAAGTTCCTGCAGGCGAAGATTTATGTCCCCGCTTTGCGCATAGCTGCGCGAATGAAGACGATCGACTTCCACCCTCAATTGGGCAATCCGGTCCTCATAAGCTTCAACAATTTGCCCCGAAGTACCGTCCAGCAGCCGCGCAATATCTGGCGACATAAGGAATGCCGTGCCCAACAGGGCATTGCCGCTCAACAGGAGAGTGAACATGCCGTAGAAGATCGCCGGACGGATGCCTGGTCGCAGAGCCGGCGTTGAACCGCTTTCCGCTCGCCCGAACCCGGCTTTGTTACGCATCCCCCA
Organism: Devosia submarina; assembly: GCF_003056345.1. Taxonomy (GTDB): domain Bacteria; phylum Pseudomonadota; class Alphaproteobacteria; order Rhizobiales; family Devosiaceae; genus Devosia; species Devosia submarina. Next base: position 74,533 of record NZ_PYWB01000014.1, read on the forward strand.
AACTCCACGATACGCCTGCGTATGGTAAGTGGAGTATGATCGAACGTGGTTAACAAAGCCTAGCGTGTATAGGCGAGATGATCCCGTAGAGCCTCGAGCATTTTTTGCGCATGACCTTTGATCCGCATTGCTCGAATCTTCCGGACAATCCGCCCCTCGTCATCGATAATGAACGATGTGCGGATGAGGCCCATGAACTCTCGGCCATAGAGCTTTTTGAGCTGCCAAAGCCCGAACGCCTCGATCGCCAAGCGTTTGGGATCGGATGCAAGAGGCACGGCTAGGTCGTATTTGCGTCGGAACTTGAAATGACTCTCGACGCTGTCGGGCGAGACGCCGATCAAGTACGCACCGAGCTCTTCGAAGGCGTCCTTCCGCTCCGAAAACTCCTGGTTCTCGTTGGTGCAGCCGCTAGTATCGTCTTGCGGATAGAAGAAAATTACAACAGGGCGCCCTCGCTGCTCGCTTAAGGTGAAAGCGCCGCCACCGTCCAAATCAAGGGTAAAGTCCGGGGCGAGGTCTCCTTCTCTGAGTTCAGGCACATACCACCCCTTATTCGATTGTTTACCCACGATTGTGTAGGTTTTTATGCCATATTGCAGCCGGTATCATCGGGCAAGTGACCGCCTTCTGCGGTTGATTCTTAGGGCTGCCGCCAGAGTTCGGCAGATCCTGTTTTTGGAAGCAAGTGAGCGCGCCAACCGTACCCGCAGGCATATCGATTCCGAAGTCTGCCAAACGCCATGGAACTCCTGCCAGACGCGCAGCCAAAGTGGCGGTGTGGGCATTCGGTGTTCCTGCCCTCCTGTTTCTGTTTCTATACACGGTTCTGCTGTTTAGGCCGGTTCCTTTGCCCTTTGGCAGCGACGCAGCTGAAGCCTTCGCAAGTTCGGTTTTGCCGCCTACCAGCAGGCTCGAGCTCGGCGACATGGCGCTGGCGCTTGAGAACAATATATGGCCCGTGGTCCGCTTCTCGCCTGTCATCATCAACGACGACAAGACGGGCGCCCATATTGCAGTTGACGCGCTGGAAATTGGTTTCTCGCCACTCCGGGCTCTTGTCGGTCAGCCTGGCGCCACTGTCTCCATTGTCGGACCTCACATCCAGATTGTTCAGGATCTTTTTGGCCCAAGACCCACCAGCCTGGAGATCATCGACGATCCCCAAGGCGGCGCGCCGACTGTCCGGGTTCAAGAAGGGCATGATGCGTTTCCGCCTGTTGTGATTTCTCCAAACGGCATTGACCTTGGGGAGGCAAACTCACCCGCGCCGCTGCGGTCCGACAATGAGTGGCTGATCTATAATCTCGAGGCGAGCGAAAAAGGCCTCGCCGACATCGTTGCGCAGTCTGCCCAGGGGCGCTTCTCCAAGCTCAAGATCCGTGGCGGCACCATGGACATGATCGACGCAGTCTATGGTCTTTACCGGCGCTTCGAGAACATCGAAGTCGACATCGCGCCAACGGACGCTCGCAGTACCAAAGGCTCGTTCTCGGCGGCGCTGGGCGGACGGACCATGGCAGGCACAATTGGGCGGACGGTGGACGAGCAAGGGGCCACGCGCCTTGAAGCCGACGTGACCAACATTGATTTTGCAGCTTTTCTGCCGTTCATTGATAACCCCGAAAGCGTCGCTGCCATGCGCGGCGCCGGGGCGCTTTCCATCGATGTGAACTTCGACCAACCTGCCGGGAAGCTGACGAATGGTCTGTTCAAGGTGGACCTGACCGGCTTGGATCTGCGCGTCGAGGATGCGTACTTCCCAATCGCCAGCTCCATCATGAACATCCATTGGAACCCGGAAAAGGGGCAATTCAACCTGGATCCAGCGGCCCTGCAGATCGGCCAGAGTTCCGCCCAGGTTTCCGGTACTTTCGCGCTCGGACTCGACCCAACCTTCGGGCCAACCATCGGCATTTCGCTTAAGGCCACCGACGTTTTTGTGCATCCAAACGACATGGTAGCGCCTGCTGAGCCTTTCGAAAGCATGGAGTTCACTGGCTGGTCGGCGCCTCTATACGGGACACTGGGTGTGGACCGCTTCTTCGCCAGCAAGGGCGACGCTGTGGTAGAAACAACTGGGCGCATGGACATGCTGCAGGCGGGTCTTGGGGTCGAAATGACTGTTACGGGGCAGGGCTTCAGCGCGGACGATGTGAAGCGCCTTTGGCCCTATGTTCTGGGCGAGGAAAGCCGCGACTGGTTTGTCAACAATATAACGGACGGCCGGGTTGTGCGCTCACGCATGCAGTTCCGCTTCCCGGTGGGCTCGCTCGCCGTCGGAGAGGAAGACAGGCCAATCCCGGACGGTGCTATGCAAATAGAAATGGTGGGTGAGGGGGTCACTGTGAGGCCCATGCCGCAGATGGACCCCATAGCCATCGAAGGCGAAACACGTTTGATGGTGGACGATACGGATGTAACCGTTTCGGCTGGCGGAGGGCGGCTGCAAACCGCAGCTGGCGAGATCACGGTCAGCAATCCGGCGTTCATCATGGACAATTCTTCGCCCGCCAGCAGCATCATGGAAATATCGGGCGATATCGCAGCTCCCATCCCGGCCATAATCGCCTTGGCCAAGGCGCAGCAACCAGGAATGCTGGCGAGCGCCGGATTGCCGTTGAACCTGGACGCGCTGAGCGGCCAGGTGAATGCCGGCCTCGTCACCACGATCCATCTGCCCAATGAGGCAAGTGGCGAGGCACCCGACTTTGACTATGTCCTGAACGGCACGGTAGCCGACTTTGGCAGCACCGAGCCAATACAGGATCGCACCATTGGAAATGCCCAGCTGGCATTCAGCGCGTCTCAGGATGGCTACCAGCTAGGCGGCACGGCCGAAATCGACGGGATTGCCGCCGAAGTGGAAATTGCCGGCACGCCAACCACGGACCCACAGTTCCGGCTCTCTTCTACCATCGACGTCGCCGATCTGAGCAAGATGGGTTTTGACGCATCCGACTTTCTGAACGGGCAAGTGCGCTTTGTTGCCCAGCCAATGCCCGACGGCGCGATCCAGATGGCTGTGGATTTGCAGGAAGCCGCGGTGACCCTCAAGGATATCGGTATCACGAAAGACCGGGGCAAGCCCGGCACGGTGAGCGCAGTACTTCGGCAGGCTGAAGCGCTGACAGAACTTAGTGCCATTGACTTGGCTTTTGGTACCGTCAGGGCTCAAGGCGATCTGGCATTCGATGCCGCGGCGGGCCTTCAATCGGCAAACTTCACTCATTTTGGCCTGAGTGAGGGAGACAGCGCGCAGATCTCCGTTGCGCCGATCGACGGCGGCTATGCCGTTGACGTGCGTGGCGCACAGCTGGACCTCAAACCCATGTTGGGCCGCTTCTTCGGACTAGGGCAAGGTTCGGGCGGCGTGCAGGCAACGCAGATCACGCAGACGCTCGCGCTAGATGTCCAGCTCGAGCGTGCCCTTGGCTATTACGCGACCACGGCCTTCAACCTCGACCTCGATATGCTGTTGCGCGGAGCGGACATGCGGCGCGCAAATCTGACGGCACAGTTCAGCGACGGGAACGCTGTTTCCATAACAACCAACCCCGCGCCCAAGGGTCGGACGCTTACAGTGGCATTCAACGACGCGGGCACGATATTGCGCCTCCTGGGCGTCTATTCTCAGTTGGCGGGTGGAAGTGGCAGCCTTGTGCTCACCACCAACAGCGATGCCAAGGCCGAAAGTGGTAAATTGCTGATGCGTGGCTTCGCCATTGTGGATGAAGATAATGTTGCAGAGGTGCTGGGGAATCACTCCAACTCACGTGCATCCATCGCGGCACAGAATCGGTTGGATTTCGACGTCGCCCAAGTAGACTTCCTGCGCCGCTCGGATCGCGTTGAAGTCACCAATGCCATGCTCACAGGCGCAACAGTAGGTGGCACCTTGCGTGGGTTTATTTATACCGACAAGCGGGAGTACGACCTCTCGGGGACCTATGTCCCGCTTTTCGGCCTCAACAGTGTCTTCCAAAAAATACCGCTGCTCGGACCCTTGATTGGCGGGCGGGACGGGGAAGGACTTGTCGGCGTGACCTTCGCAGTCAAGGGCGCCCTCGATAACCCGCAGTTCAGGATCAATCCGCTTTCTGCGCTTGTGCCCGGCGCCTTCCGTGAGCTCTTTGAATTCCGCGCCAAGGAACAACCACCGGCACAATGAACCGGCCCCTAAGGCGCCGATGCGGTTGAAAATCATTCCGCTTCGGTGCAAACCCTTTGTGTAATCAAAGGTATGGATAGCCGTGAACGCTCCCAGACTGCCAGAAGACTGCCAAACTAAAGATGATGTGCGGGCTGAAATCGACCGGGTTGATCAGGTCCTGCTGAGCCTTTTTGCCGAGCGCCACCGCTATGTAACACGCATGGCCGAGATCAAGACCGACCCGCATGAGGCCAGGGATCCGGCCCGGATAGAGGCAGTTATTGCGAAGGTCCGCCAACGCAGTTTGGCACTTGATCTTGATGAGGATCAGGCCGAACTTGTTTGGCGAACCCTGATCGACTGGAACATTAACTACGAGAAGGGCATCATCGCAGCTCGCCGCCGCGGCTAACAGCTAACGGGCGAATGCGCAAGCTGAGCGAGGGTCCTATGCCGGTCACCACTATTCGCAAGGCAGAAGCAGCCGACGCCCTAAGGCTCGGCGATATCGCGTTCCGCGCCTGGGAGACCGGTATACTCCCCCTGTTGCGCAATCAGCCCGGGATGCGCGAGTCGGAACGCCGCCGCCTTACACAGGCTGTCGCCGAGCAAATGGACCGCATCATTGTCGCGGTGGTGGATGATGTGGTCGTAGGCTGGTGTTCGCGATCAAGGCGCCGCCCATACATCCCCTATCTTTTCGTGGCCCCTGAAGCGCAGGGACACGGCCTGGGCTCTTTGCTGCTCCGGCGGGTGGAGTCCCTGCTTGAACTGGAAGGGGCCAATCGCATCCATCTCGAAACCCCTGCCGACAACGTCCGCGCGGTGCGATTCTATGAACGACAGGGTTACCGTTTTATGGCCCTGAGGCCCGATAGCTGGTCAACCCGCGATCCTCTTACCAGCGTTCACCTTGAGAAGCAGTTGCGGCCATTTACGGGCAGATTGAACGAAGAGGACTAGCCTCGCGATCACTCCCGACCATTGCATCATCTGTGCCTTCCCACTATGCGTTGGGAACGCCATGCCTTGCCTTCCAGGACCATCAAGTGACCCTTATCGACACGCGCACTCCGAACCCAAAGAGCTTCATCTCCGGATCAACTGGTGATTGGGAAGTCATCATTGGCATGGAGGTGCATGCCCAGGTCACATCCGAAAGCAAGCTGTTCTCCGGCTCCTCGACAGAGTTCGGCAATCCACCCAACTCCAACGTGTCCTTCGTTGATGCGGCCATGCCGGGCATGCTCCCGACCATCAACGAGGAATGCGTGCGGCAGGCCGTGCGCACTGGGCTAGGGCTCAAGGCTGTCATCAACAAGCGCAGCGTTTTCGACCGCAAGAATTACTTCTACCCCGATCTGCCCCAGGGTTACCAAATTTCGCAGTTCAAGGACCCTATCGTGGGCGAAGGCAAGGTGCTGCTCGACATGTCCTATGGGACAATCGAGATCGGCATCGAGCGCCTGCACCTCGAGCAGGACGCCGGCAAGTCGATCCACGACCAGCACCCCAATATGAGCTTTGTGGATTTGAACCGATCTGGCGTGGCGCTGATGGAAGTCGTCAGCAAGCCTGACCTGCGCTCGTCCGAAGAGGCCAAGGAATATCTAAGCAAACTGCGCTCGATCCTGCGCTATCTTGGTACCTGCGACGGCAACATGGAACAGGGATCCATGCGTGCTGACGTCAACGTCTCCGTTCGCCGCCCTGGCGGAGAGTTCGGCACACGCTGCGAAATCAAGAACGTGAATTCGATCCGCTTTGCAGGCCAGGCAATCGAGTACGAAGCCCGGCGCCAGATCGACATCTTGGAAGACGGCGGCGTGATCGAGCAGGAAACGCGGCTGTTTGATCCAAAACTGGGCGAGACGCGCTCCATGCGCTCCAAGGAAGAGGCGCACGATTATCGCTACTTCCCCGATCCAGATCTGCTGCCGCTCGAGTTCGACGAAGCGTTTGTCGCCATGCTTGCTGAAAATCTTCCCGAGCTACCGGACGAGAAGAAGGCGCGGTTTGTTGCCGATTTCGGCGTGACGCCCTATGACGCCATGGTGCTGACCCTTGACCGGGAAACCGCTGACTATTTCGAGTCGGTGGTGGCGTTCGGTGGAACCAAGCGCGACGGCAAAGCTGTTGCCAACATGCTCAATGCTGACGTGGCAGCCTATGCCAATAGCCAGGGCCTGGCCGTTTGGGAAACTCACCTCCAGCCTGGACAGATCGCTGGCATTGTTGATCTCATTGCCGCAGGCACGATCTCCAGCAAGATTGCCAAGGACCTTCTGCAGATCATCATTGCAGAGGAGCCCGATGGCGATCCGGCCGAGATTGTCGAGCGTCGTGGCATGAAGCAGGTGACCGATATGGGCGCGATCGAAAAGATCGTGGACGAGATCATCGCCGCCAACCCGGACCAAGTCGCCAAAGTGCTAGCCAAGCCAACAATGATCGGCTGGTTTGTTGGGCAAGCCATGAAGGCATCTGGCGGCAAGGCGAACCCACAGGCTCTTAACGAGCTAATGAAAAAGAAGCTCAACATCGAATAGGACGAGGCCGACGCTAAACGTCGGACTGGCCACTGCGCTTCAGTTCGCTACCGCTCGGGCGCGTAGCGGCTGCCCTGGCTCCGGACTGGGCTGGCCGGGCGTAGGGTCTTCCACGGGTTGCGGAACATCGGGCAATTCACCGGGCCCAGGCGGAACAGGGTCGATCGGTTGTGGCTGTTCCGGCATCGGCGGCACATCCGGTGCAGGCACCGGATCAAGTTCTGGCATTTGGGTCATGATATCACCTTTATGCTGAAACGGGGGTGCCTGGAGTGCGCCCCGTTTCACCGGACAGGCGGCGATTGGGTTTAAGCACTGAGGCGCAGGAACTCTCGTGGTGAGCGGAACTTGAGCCCGGAGTGCGGGTGAACCTCACAGTAGTCCTCGATCCATCC
>NZ_PYWB01000015.1 GCF_003056345.1 Devosia submarina
GTTCGGCTCCTGGGTTGAAGGAGCCAAAAGGGAACTCCTGAACCAGGCGATCCTCAACCAAGCCGTTGCGACCGGTGCCTTGCCGTTATCTCACCGCGCGCACCCTCCCGCGCAGCGGGTTAGTTCCTCGGCCCCGGAATGCCATTCGGCTGCACGGCATGCTTTAAGAGGCGTTCGAATTGCCAGTTCAGGCCCATAAGCCCGCGATAATTCAACAGCACGGCGCTCGCCGCGGCCGCTTAAGTCTAACAGGGAGCAAGCGCCGGCGGCGATATTGATGAGATGAGAAACTCGGGCTCAGTGCGTCAGAATCCTATGCAGGACCCCATTTATGTGTCGCTGAAGTGCTTCTACAGCGGCTGACTCGTTGCGCTCAGCGATGGCATCGAGCACCGCCTGGTGCTCCTGCATCGACTTCACCGTGTTTTTAGGACCCACCGCATCAGGATTGAGAAGACGCAGTAGGTACATCTTCTGTGAATTTCGATGGTAATTGACCGTCACCTGCTCGTTGCCAAGCGCCGCGATGAACGCACCGTGGAACTCCGCCTCAAGGTCCTTCACCGGTAGCCGATAGGCCTGCGGATCAGGGTTATTCTGCACGAAAGTGATGATGTCCCTATGTCCGCACTGCATTCTCTTTAGCCATGCTTCATCCGCCGACTCGACGAACCGTCGAAGTCCTTCGCGCTCTAGGATCTCGCGGTACTGAAACGTGCCACCTACGAACTTGACGTCTGGATAGAATATGGTCAGACCCCGTTTCTTGCGAATTTCGATCAGACCTTCGGCTTCTAGTAACGCCGAAACTTCACGCATGCGTGACAGGCCGAGCCCGATGGTCGTGCCCAACTCGTCCTGAGTCAACGTCTGCCCCAAGACCAAGCGACCCTCGATCAGTGCATCGAAAAAACTTGCTAGGGCTAAGGTGTTCCTGCCTCGGGTCATTGCCGCTTCCTTGTCCGACCGCTGCCTTTAGCGATCTTCCCGAATGATGTCACCTTCACCAACCGCGATGTTGACAATGCGCAGACTATCAACTTAACCTACCTCAAATCAGGTAACAAATATATCTGAACGCGCAACGTCGCTATTTCGCAGCGGGCTTATGCTCGCTGTTAAGGAGGAGAGCTATGGAATTTGTTCATCCGCGGAGGATCAACCGCGCTCGCCGTATCTTCATGTCGGTAGCAATGGGCGCATTGTTGGCCGGTACCTCGGGCTTCGCTATTGGTCAGGACCAACCCTATTCCGGCACACAGCTGACTTACTGGGGAGGTTTGATCTTTTCGGAAGAAGCAAATCAGCTCCTTTCCGACACAATCACCCAGTGGGGCGAAGCCAATGGCGTTCAAACCGAAGTTGTGATGATCAACCAGAATGAGACCGTTCAGCGTGTCTCCGCGGCGGTGGAATCCGGCACTATGCCTGATGCCCTCGATCTTAGCCTCGATCTGCTGATGATCATGTCCCGCCAAAATGTCTTCGTTCCGCTGGACGAGCTCTACAATCGTGTAGGAGAAGCTCAAGGCGGCTGGTACGGGTCGATCGACCTGGCGACCGACACAACCGAGGTGGCCGGCGGGCGTACCGGCCTCCCATTTGGCGCCTCGGGTAACTTGCTGCTGCGTCGCACTGATCTGTTGGAGGCTGCGGGTTTTGACTCTGCGCCAGGGACGTGGGAGGAGCTCGTGGCACAGGCAGAGGCGGTTAACGCCCCGCCAGTATCCGGGCTGGGTCTGGCGCTGTCCAATGTTGGCGATGGCAATGTGCAAGTCTCGGTTCTGCAGTCCTATGGTGGACGCATTGCCGATGAAACGGGTGAGAACGTCACCATCAAGTCCGACGAGACTCGCGCCTACCTTACCTGGCTGAAAGATGCATGGGATCGCGGCGTATTTCCACCTGGCAATGCCACTTGGGACGGAGCTGGTGATAACCAGGTCTATCTGTCCGGCCAGGCAGCCTTCATCGCGAACACAGGCTCTGTGGGAATTGCCGCCCGCAACGATGACCCTGAGCTTTACGAGTTTACGGCGTATTCGGCACTGCCTGCGGGTCCGACGGGCACCATCTCGCCCATCACCCCACAGGTGCGCGCCGTTTCGGCGACAAGCGATAATCAAGAAGCAGCAATGGCTCTGTTGGAGCACCTGTCGCAGCCTGAGTTTCTTCAGGAGTACTACAAGCTGGCTATCTATGGTCCAGTTCTTCAGGGACAAGCAGGGTTTGAAGCGTTCAATGGGGAAGACCCCATCCACGCCGGCCTGCTCGACCTTGTTCAAAAGGGTACTGCTCCCGGATATCCAGACGTCTACAACTCTGCCTACGCCGACCTTATGGCGAACTTCATCGTTCCCAAGATGGCTCAACGCGTGGTGATCGATGGCTGGGACTTTGACCGCGCCATGGATGAAGCGCAGGCAGCTGGCCAAGCGATCTACGACAAGTATTGATCCTAACAACCGGGCGGCAAGCGCCGCCTGGTCTCTCCCTGTTGCGAGCATCTCATGACCGACACTCCGGTTTTCCGCCGGCGGCGGCAATGGCTAACGGATAGCCGTCGTACGCACCTTTTTGCCTATGCGCTTGTGGTACCGGTGCTGCTTTTGATCATTGGGCTTGTCGCCTATCCGTTCGGCTTTGCCATCTGGGTATCATTCACCGATCGGGTGATCGGCAGCGTCGGCAATTTCGTCGGGCTCGCCAACTTCGAGTATTTGTCTCGCAGCGCAACATTCGGCGCGGCCGTATCAAACACAATCTTCCTTGTGGTCGTCACCGGCGTTCTCAAGCTCGGCATTGGGCTGGGGCTCGCGTTACTGGTTAATCAGCAGTTGCCCGGACGTGGCTTGTTCCGCTCCTTTCTGATGCTTCCCTGGGCCATGCCCGCCTTTGTTGCCTTTCTCACCTGGCGCGTGCTTTACCAGCCAGTCGGCGGCGGCCTAAATCTTGTGCTGACCCAAACCGGCATCTACCCTCACGTTATCGATTGGCTCGGCCAGCGCCCGACAGCTATGCCGTCTGTGATCTTGGCGTCGGTCTGGCGTGGATTTCCCTTTTGGTTCATCTCGATACTCGCCGCTTTGCAATCGATCCCCAAGGAACTGTATGAGGCGGCCCGAGTCGATGGTGCTAATGCCTGGCAGCGCTTCTGGATGGTTACGGCCCCCGGCATCCGCCAGGTCGTTCTGGTAACGGCCCTCCTTTCCTCCATCTGGACTGCCAACGCGTTTGAGCACGTTTGGCTGCTAACCCAGGGCGGTCCATCAGATGCTACGATGGTCTTCCCAGTGCTGGCCTACTTCGGAATGCAGACGCAACGCATCGGCGAAGCCGCCGCTGTCTCGGTCTCCATGATGCCTGTGCTGCTTGTGCTGCTTATCGCAGTCACGGCAGTGATGCAGAGGGATGACGAGCGATGACAGTCATGAGTTCCGATGGGCCTGTGCGCAGCAAGGGCGGTTCGGTCATGAGCGAACGACAGCGTATGATCCTCGGCCGGCTGCTAAGCTACCTCACGTTGGGCATAGCCGTTCTGCTCATCCTGTTCCCTGTCTACTGGATGGTCATCACCTCGCTCAAACTACCTCGCGAAATCTACCGTGTGCCTTCGCTGTGGCCGAAAGCCTTCACACTCGACAACTACTATACGCTGCTGTTCGACAAGAACTTCCTCCATCCCATATTCAACAGCCTGATCGTTGCCACAACGGTGACTGTGATCTCGGTAATCTTCTCTGCGTTTGCGGCGTATTCGATGGTTCGCTTCCGCTACCGCTTCAAAGGCGTTATCGGCCGACTAATCCTCTTCGCCTATTTGACGCCCGGTTCATTGCTGTTCATCCCCTTGTCCATCCTTATGGCGCAGCTAGGTCTGTCCAATAGCTTGCAAGGGCTGATCCTGGTTGATCTCGCCTTCTCGGTACCGCTAGCGACCTGGCTATTGCAGGGTTATTTCCGAGGTGTACCGCGGGAGCTTGAGGAACAGGGGTTGATTGACGGATTGAGCCGGATGGGTGCCCTTTTTCGTATCGTGCTCCCGTTGTCCGCGCCCGGGATCGCCGCGGTGTCCATATTCGTCTTCACCGGAGCGTGGAATGAGCTGCTGTTTGCTCTAGTGCTGGTGACTTCAGAAAGTCAGCGCACAGCACCACTGGCGCTCAACTACCTCATAACTTCCGATGTGCTCCCCTGGGGACCCTTGATGGCCGGCGCCGTCGTCTCCTCGCTACCTCTAATGATCCTCTATTTCGTTGCCCAACGCTTCATGGTGCAGGGGCTGACGGCAGGCTCCGTCAAGGGCTGAACGTTCTCACTTCTTAAGGACCTTACAATGACTATCCGCATCGCAGTTGGCCAGTTTCATGATCTTACGGACGAACGCCTCCGCTTCGCCGCTCAAATTGGCGCCACGGGCATCCAAATGAACAATCCCAGCTTGCCAGGAGAGACCCGCTGGGAGGAAAAGGACCTTCGGGCCTTGGTTCAAAAGGTGGAAGCGGCAGGGCTGAAGTTCGAAGCGATTGAGAATGTGCCCACGCACTTTTATCACAAGGCTATGCTGGGTCTGGAAGGCCGCGACGAGCAGATTGAGAACTACCGGACCACCATCCGGGCAGTGGCACGGGCCGGCGTGCCAATTCTAGGCTATCACTTCATGCCCAACTCAGTTTGGAGCACAGATCGCAACGCGCCCACCCGCGGAGGCGCCTTGGCCCGCCGGTTCGATATGGCGGTTGTCGACGCAAATTCTACTGACCTTGAAACTCTGCGTTCTTATATGCCGACCACATTGGGACACGCCTTTTCCATGCCGCTCAAGAGCAAGGAAGAGGCCGTGATCACCGAAGAAGAAATGTGGGCCAATTACGAATACTTCATCAAAGCCGTACTCCCAGTTGCAGAGGAAGAGGGCATTCGACTTGCATTGCATCCGGATGATCCTCCGGTGCCGATGTTGGGGGGAGTCGCTCGTCTGTTCTATCGGCAAGAAGGCTTCAAGCGCGCCTACGAGCTGGCCGGAGGAAGCAAGGCCTGGGCCCTTGACCTATGTCTTGGCTGCTGCTCCGAAATGTCGGGCGGCAAGGTCAATGTTACTGAGATGATCGAGTATTTTGGACCAAAGGGTGCCATCGCCTACATCCACTTCCGCGATGTACAGGGGTCCGTTCCCGACTTCACGGAGTGCTTCATAGGCGACGGAAACTTCGACCCTGCTGAGGTAATGGTGCTGCTCGCCAAGAGTGGTTTTGATGGTTTCTTGCTCGATGACCACGTGCCCAAGATGGATGACGACAGCACTTGGAACCATCGCGGGCGCGCTCATGCAATCGGCTACATGCAGGGATTGCTTCGTATGGCAGAGTTCTTACGGGCAGCCTGAAAGGATACTCTATGGCGAACCTCACTATTCGCGACGTCCGCAAATCTTACGGTAGCGTCCCGGTCCTACACGGGGTTTCCATCGAAATACCCGATGGAGAGTTCGTCATTCTTGTTGGACCCTCCGGATGCGGTAAGTCCACGCTGCTGCGCATGATTGCAGGGCTTGAAACCATAACCAGTGGCGAGATCGAGATCGGTGACCGCGTGGTTAATGACCTGCCACCACGAGCGCGGGACATCGCCATGGTGTTCCAAAACTATGCTCTTTATCCGCACAAGAACGTTGCCGAGAACATGGGTTACGCGCTTAAGCTAGCTGGCCGGTCAAAGGAGGAGATTGCGAAACGGGTAAACGCGGCGGCTGACATACTCGATCTGAAGCCGTTGCTCTACCGCCGCCCCTCACAACTGTCTGGTGGCCAGCGTCAACGCGTTGCCATGGGCCGCGCCATCGTGCGAGATCCGAAGGTCTTCCTATTCGACGAGCCCTTGTCAAACCTGGACGCCAAGCTACGCGTCGCTATGCGCTCCGAAATCAAGGAACTGCACCAGCGGCTCAGGACCACCACGGTCTATGTCACTCATGACCAAATCGAAGCCATGACGATGGCCGATCGCATCGTCGTCATGCATTCCGGGGTAGTTGAACAGGTTGGTGCACCACTAGACCTATATGATCGTCCGGCCAACACCTTTGTTGCAGGCTTCCTGGGTTCGCCGGCCATGAATATCCTTCCTGGTCAAATCCGGCGGGAGAACAGCACGGCTATTTTTGACCTTGCTGGAGGCGGCAGTCTGCAGCTGCCGCCAGGGACGGTGGGGGAGGCCGGGCAACCCTTGTTGCTGGGGATACGCCCAGAGCACATTGTTGTCGATCCGACCGGCGACGCCTCCTTCAATGCAGATGTTGTCGTGCTCGAGCCAACGGGCGCTGATACGCTGATCACAACGCGTATCGGTAGTACTGACCTGCTGGTGCTAATTCGCGACCGCATGAACGCAACCGTTGGCAAGCCCCTGCCATTGGCCATCCAACCAGGCCGCCTTCACCTATTCGAGCCGAATACCGGCAGGCGGCTTTGAGGCTATAGAGGTTCGATGGCTAACGGCTTGCGCCATTAGGCCAATTCGGCACCATCACCGCACGTTTCTCCCGGCAGCTATACGGACATGCCGTCCTGAAAGCCGTCACGTAACACCCGGCTCCTTTTGGATTGAGGTTGGCTGCAGCCACTCCTGTGGCGTGATTGATCACTATGGATTGGGGTTTGTCGCCCCCTAAGGTTCTTGCCGGCTTGCGGGCGCCGATCAGTACGTGGTTCGCCCGCCGGAAAGATCGAAAACACTAGCGGTCGTGAAGCTGTTTTCCCGTGAGACCAGCCAGGCAACCATGGCGGCGGCCTCATCCACTTCGAGGAACCGGCCCCGTGGGATGCGGACCAGCATGTACTCAATGAATTCGGGCGTGAGGGTCTCGAGTATGCGGGTCCTGGCGGTGGCCGGTGTGATTGCATTGACGGCTATGTTGTACTTGGCCAGTTCCTTACCGAGCGACTTGGTGAGCCCGATCACTCCTGCCTTGGCGGCGGAATAAGCTGAGAGATTGGGATTGCCCTCCTTCCCAGCGACTGAAGAAATATTGACGATACGGCCATAGTTGTGCGCCTTCATCGATCCGATGAAGACCTTGTTCACATAGAAAGTGCCGTTGAGGTTGATCTCCACAACTCGGCGCCATTCATCCGGATCATAGTCTTCAAGCGCTGCGTTGGTGCCAGCAATACCGGCTGAGTTGACGAGGATGGACACCGGCCCGACCGCCGCCTCGACCTCGGCATGCGCAGCCACAAGGCCGGGCAGGTCGGTGATGTCGACCGCGACGCTGGAGGCGCCCGGGCCTAAGGCTGCAACCGCACTGGCCAGCAGATCGGGATCAAGGTCCCAGAGGCTGACTCTGGCGCCGCTGTTGAGTAGCCGCTTGGCCATAGCGAATCCGAGCCCCTGCGCACCCCCGGTGACAACGGCTGTTTGGTTGGAAAGGTCTATGGTGTTCATCATGGTCTTCCTGTGTCGAACTGTTCGAGAACGGCGCCTGCGCCCCGCAGCAAGCGTGCCATGTTGTCGTGGAGAATGGCCTTGTGCGCCCCGGCTGGGAACGGAGCATGGCGCGTCAGCATGGAAACGGTCTGCCCATAAGTCATGTGGCGAAGGCAGACCGGGTAGTCCGATCCCCAGATGATGCGGTCAGCTCCAAAGGCTGCCAGTACGGGCGCCCATTGGGATTGTGCATCGGGATAAGGAAATTCCTGCGGCGGCAGGGTGATGTTGCCCATGCCTGAATATTTGAGGTGGATATTAGGACAGTCGGCCAGCGAGATGACTGGTGTGCCGGAATGAGCGCCATCGGCGTGGCGGTCGCCCATATGGGCGAGGTGGTGCAGCAGGATGTGCAGCGAGGGTAGCTGGATAGCGAGCGCGCGCACGGCCTCCATCTGGTGGGGAAGCGCCGACATGCTCACAAGCAGTGATCGCTCGGCCGCCAAATGCATGAAGGGCAAGCCCTCTGGCCCGGTCAGCCAACTGCCGTCCTCGCTTGCGTCCAGATATTGGGTGAAGCCAGCAAAGTCCCAGCGACTCAGGGCCTGCTCGAGCCGTTGCACGGCGCCGGGGGTCCGAAAATCAGGCGCCCATCGGCATTCAAGGTCTGGGAACACGAGGAGGCGTCCAGGGTGACGTGCGGAGGCTTCGTAGGCATAGTCCACATTATGCGCATTATCCCCGATCCGGGCACAGATGACCACCGCCCGCTCCACTCCGTTCTGGTCCATCTCGAACAGCAACTGTTCGACGCGGGCGCGGGTCCCCGGATCGGGAACGAGCGACTGGTAGGGCCAGTGCTCCCAAACATGGGTATGGGCGTCGATGATCATGCAACCACTGCGTCTGCTTTGGCCTGACTGACCGCTAACTGGATCTGCGCGGCGGTCACAGCAATCTCGCCGGCGCGAGCAGGCGCGGCGACGGCACGGTGCGGCCCGGTGGGGTAAAGCAGCACTTGGTCCCGGGGCGCCAACACTGGCGGGCGGGCTTGATTCAGGTTCCACGGCGTGTCGGGATCAGGGGAGGGTACCGCTTCGATCAGCGAGCGGGTATAGGGATGGGCAGGATCGTGGATGACCTCTTCGGTGGCGCCAACTTCCATAATCTGGCCGCCATGCAGCACCACGATGGAGTCGGCCACCTGATAGGCCGTAGTCAGGTCGTGGGTGACATAGATCAGCGAAATGCCCCGGCTGCGATTGAGCTCGTAAAGAATCTCGAGAATGGTCGAGCGCAGCGAGGCATCGACCATGGACACGGGTTCGTCTGCCAGAATGATCTGGGGTTCAAGCAGCAGCGCGCGAGCGATCATCACCCGCTGGCGCTGTCCACCCGAAATCTGGTGCGGATATTTTCCCAGCGTCTGTGCCGGATTGAGCCCGACGCTGCGCAGTGTTTTTTCAATCCTGTCGTAAGACTGGTCGCGCGAAGCGGAAAGCCCGAAGGCCTTGAGCGGCGCCAACAGCGGATGATCGATCTTGTAGAAAGGATTAAAGGCGTCGAACGGATCCTGGAAGATGGCCTGGACTTCACGTCGGAACCGCTTTTGTGCCGCCCCGTCCATCCTGGTGAGGGGCTGGCCGTCATAGATCACTTCGCCGCTGGTGGGATGCTGAAAGCCCAGCAGCATGCGCAGCAGCGTGGTCTTGCCACTGCCGCTTTCGCCCACCACTGCCGTGATGGCGGGATGAGCGCCACCTGCAGCCAACGACACATTGGCAAGAGCTTGCTTGCCAGAGAAGGAGACGGAGGCCGCCCGCACTTCAAGGAGCTTGTTCATGGTCACACTCCTTCCTGGAATGCGGCGGGTCGCACCGGCCGTGCCGCGCCGGAACGGAAGGATTTGAGCCGGTCAAAGGAGGGCAGGGAGTTGATTAGCATTCTGGTGTAATCGTGCTGGGGATTGGCGAAGATGTCGCGCACCGAACCCGTTTCAACCAGCTTGCCCTTGTACATCACCCCAAGCCGCGTGACGAAATGGGCCATGAGGGCCATGTCGTGGCCGATCAGAATGACGGCGGCGCCGAGATCCTGCTGGACACGGCCGAGCGTAGCGAGCACCTGCTTTTGCACGATCACGTCAAGGGCGCTCGTGGGCTCGTCGGCCAGGATTAGCGAGGGCCTTAGGGCGATGCCCATGGCGATGCAGACGCGCTGCTTCATGCCCCCCGAGAGCTCATGCGGGTAGCGATGGCGCACCTCGGGCGGCAGCCCCACCTGCGTGAGAAGCTCGCGGATAATTGTGGCCCGCTGCCCCCGGGTGTGGCGCACACCATGATCGTCGAATATGTCGCCCATCTGCTCGCCAATGCGCAGCACGGGGTTGAGTGAGCTCATGGCGCCCTGGGGCACCAGCGAAATCTCGGCAAAGCGCAGGCTGCGATACTCGGCATCCGAAACCTCCGCAAGATCGCGCCCGTTGAGGCGCATCCGGCCCGAACTCACCCGCCCGCCTCGCAGCATGCGCATCAGCGCCAGGATGGTGGTGGACTTGCCCGAGCCGGACTCGCCCACGAGCCCGAAGCGCTCGCCCGGGTTGAGCGAGAAGCTGACATCATCGACGGCACGAAAGACGCCACCCCGGGTGCCATAGTCTATGACCAGCTGGTCGACCTCGACAACGGGCACGCTCATCAATTAGCCCCCAGCCGCTTGTTGACAAAAGAATCCATGCCTGCAGAGGTCAGCATCAGCCCCACAAAGATCGTGGCAATAGTCAGGATAGGCGGCCCCCACCACCACCACATGCCGCGGATGATGGCGCCGTAGAACTGGGCCCAGTAGATGGTCATGCCCAGCGTCAGCTCGTTTTGCGGGCCAAGGCCCAATGCTTCAAGGCCGACCGTAGCGAGCATGGCATTGGATACGGTGATCACGAAGCTGGCGGCGATAAAAGGCAGCAGATTGGGCAGCACCTCGACGAACACGAGCTTGAGCCCGGATGTGCCGTTGAGGCGGGCCACCTGCACATAGCCGCGCTCGCGCAGCGACAGGGTCTGCGCCCTGATGGTGCGCGCGGCCACCATCCAGGACAGGGTGGCAACGATCACCGCCATCAACTCCACTGTCATTTCGCGGACATTGGCCGCTACCAGCACGAGAATGGCGATGCCTGGAATGGTCATCATCACATCGGAGGCAAGACGGATCACCGTGTCCACCCAGCCGCCCGCGAATCCGGCAACCAGCCCTAGAGCTACCCCGACCGAGAGGCTGATCAAACCGGCCGTGATGCCGATGCGCAGCGTTTGGGGCATGGCGAGGATCATCACAGTGAACATGTCGCGACCTTGTCCGTCGGTGCCGAACCAGTGTTCTGGCGTTGGCGGGGAGCGGGGAATGGTTGCGCCGACGCGGCTATTGGCGAAATCAACGAAAAACGGACCCAGCACGGCCAGAAGGCAGATGGTCAGCAACAGCAACAGCCCCAGCAACAGGGTCTTGTTGCGCGCGAGCTCGGCAGCAAAGGAAGAGAAGCGGCCCATGGTCATTTTCCCTTCGCGATGCGCGGATCGATCAGCGGGTAGATCAAATCAAGGATGAACATGGCGATGGCGATCGAAACCGACAGCAGCAGCACGATGCCCTGGACCACGAAGTAATCCTTGGACTGGATGGCCTGGTAGAGCCGGAAGCCAATGCCGGGATAGGAGAAGATGACCTCCACCAGAATGGCCCCCGAAACAATATGACCCAGCGCCATGGCCAGCTTGGTCATCTGCGGCAGCAGGGCATTGCGCATGCCGTAGCGCAGGAAAATGCGCCTTGGCCTGAGTCCCTTGGCGTCGGCCAGCGCGATGTAGTCTTCGCCGAGCACCGATACCATCATGCCGCGCATGCCGATGGCCCAGGCGCCGATCTCGGCGATGATGATCGACAGGAGCGGCAGGGTGGCGTGCCAAGCAATGGCGCGGATGGTTTCCAGATTGAAGCCCGCGCTCATGCCGAACGGCATGCCCCCACCGGCCGGGAAAATCCTGAACACCACCGCAAAAAAGTAAAGCAGGATCATGCCAATCAGGAAGTAAGGGACGGAGGACAGCAGCAGCACGCCCGAGCCGAAGCTCTTGAGGAGCCGGGGACTGCGCGGCCAGCCCATCAGGCCGCCCAGCAAGGTCCCGACCGTGAAGCTGACCAGTGTCGCAAAGCCCAATAGACCCAGCGTCCAGGGCAGTCCGGCCAGAATGGCGTCTCCCACCCGTTCGGGGTAGTTGGTCAGCGAAAAGCCCAGGTCGAGGCTAAACACCGACTGCCAATAGGCCAGGTACTGCGTGACGATGGACTGATCGAGCCCGAACCGGGCGCGGTAGGAGGCGACCATCGCGCCCACATCGCCCATGGCACCGCCGCCCGAGGCCATCAGCTGGTTGAGCTGGTTCTCGATCGGATCGCCCGGCATCAGGCGCGGCAGAGCGAAATTGATCGACACCGCCAGAAACACCACCAGCAGCATGATGCCAAACCGGCGCGCGACATAATCCCAATAGTTCGCTGTCATCGCGTCCGCCTATGCCCGCATGGCTTCTAACAGGTCTTCGGTAAGGCCAAGCCCGAAACCGGGCGCGTCATTGGGCACGAGGCGGCCATTCTCCGGCACGGCCATCCCGGGAAACACCAGCGTTTCCTTGAGCGGCACGCCGGCACCGGCGCCCACGAAATACTCTCCCCAGCGCACATTCGCATTGGCAAAGCTGAAATGCTGGCCATAGGGGGTATTCATGCCGGCATGTAGCATCACTTCGATGCCGGACGCTTCGGCCAAGTGATTGATGCGCTGGCAGGCGGTGAAGCCGCCGACCCAGCAGATGTCGGGCTGGAAAATGTCGGCCAGCCCCCGCTTGGCAGCGTGGGCAAACGGAAACTGGGTGTACCAGTGCTCGCCGGTGGCCAGCGACATGAAGGGCACGCGGCGGCGCAAGGTTTCATGGGCATCGAGGTTGTCGGGGTTGAGGCAATCCTCGATCCAGCGCAGGCCCAGGGGGCGCAGGCGTTCGGCCAGGCGAACGGCGAATTCCACGTCGAAAGCCATCCAGCAGTCGAGCATCAGTTCCACGTCGGGCCCGATCAGCTCGCGGGTCCTTGCCACCAGGTCCTCGTTCTTGGAGATCGCGTCCAGGCCGTCGAACAAACCGTAGGGGCAGGCCAGCTTAGTGGCGGCAAAGCCAAGCTCCATGTGCCATTCGGTGTCGTTGCCCGTCGCATAGCAGAACTGGTTCTCCCGGGCTGGTCCTCCCGCCAGTTCATAAACCGGCGTGTTGAGCAGCTTGCCCTTGAGGTCCCACAGCGCCAGATCAACCGCGCTGATGGCATAGGATGTCAGCCCCCCCGAGCCATAGGGCATGGACATGCGCATCATCATGTCCCAGACACGGTCGGTGGCCATGGCGTTCTCGCCGACAAGCAGGGGCGCGAAGTGCTCGTTGATGAGGCTGATCACGGGCTGGCCGTTACGGGTGACGCCAAAGCCGGTGGTGCCGTCATCGGCCGTGACCAGACAGCCCACCGGGCCGTCATAGCGCCAGGTGGAGCGCAGTCTCTTGAAGCGTTCATAGCCCGACATCGGCCCTGCGACTTCCGCCCCGGCCGTCCAAGGCGGACGCTTGGGGGGGGTCCTTTCGGTACCCAGATCGCCTTTGTAGAGGGCTCCTACCATCTCGCTGCGGATTGCAAAGGCTTGGATCTTCTGGATTTTAGCCATCAAGGATTACCCTCGGAGTGTTCGAATGCTGGAAGAAGGAGGAGGCGGCACTCCGCCCCCTTGATGGCCTCAGGGCTGGGTGGGAGTCAGGTTGTGAACCACAAGGGCAAAGCCTTCCCAGGGCAGATAGGGTGCCACATAGGGGTTTTCGGCATTGGGATAGCCGGTCCAGTAGGTGGAGTTGAACACTAGGGTGTGGAATTCCTCGGCCAAGGAAATCTCCGGCAGGTCGCGGGCAAAGATCGCCGTCGCCTGCTTGACCAGTTCCACATAGTCCGCATTGTCCGGCGAAGGCTGCATCTGCTCCATCTGGTCGAGAAGGGCGTCCAGTTCGGGATTGGCGTAGCGCGTCGGAGCCCGCAGGTTCGTAGAGCTTTCGCCCGGGGCGGCGGCGTATTTGGAGTGGAAGTGCTCCAGCGTCTGCCAGGGATCGTAAAGGCTGCCGCAATGGGGGCCGATATTCATCTGGAAATTGCCAGCCACCATGGCGTCGGTCAGGGCCGTGCCCTGCTGCACCGACAGCAGGGAATCAAAGCCGGCCGTCTGCAACTGCTGGGACAGCACCGGGCCGATCGGATCGCCCTGGGCGACCTGCAGCTCGATCTGCAAGGGACTGCCATCCGCATTGGCCCATTTGCCGTTGGCATTCCGGGTGAAGCCGGCGCCTTCCATCAGCCCGGCCACCTTCTCGGGGCTGTGCGAGTTCAAATCGGCGACGCCGGGCACCTCGGTGAGCTGATCCACATAATCGACCAGGCCCTGATAGGACGACATCGGCAACACGGCTTCGGCAACGGACCCTTCATAGGCCAGGTTCACCACCTGGCTGCGATCCACGGCGGCATTGATGGCCTGGCGCAGGGCTACGTTGTCGAAGGGCGCCTGCTGGGTGTTGAAGCGGATGGCGAAGGTGCAGCCATCGGGGGCCCCCCAGACCGGGCCTTGCGCATTCCATGACACCAGGCCCGGGTTCTGGAAGCGGATGGCTTCGAACTGCCCGGGCTGGATGGAGCGGCCCATATCGATCTGATTGCCGGCAAACAGCTGCGGCATCGCTTCCTGGGTCGCTGGAACATAAACCATGCGCTGCACCTGTGGCACGGCCTTGGCGACGCCCGCATCAACAGCCCACCAGCTGTCGCGCAGATCATAGATCACCGAACTCGCATCGGCCTTGACCAGCTTGAATGGCCCGGTGCCCACCGGCCAGCCCTTTTCGAGGTCGAGATTGTTAAAGGTCATGGGATCCTGACCTTCCCAGATATGCTTGGGCACCACGACAAAGCGCGTCGACTGGCCCGTGGCAAGGAAATCGGCCGCCCAGCGCGGGCCGGCCTTGTTCAGGGTCACCTTGACGGTCAGGGGATCAACGACCCCGGCCGACTTCACCCATTCGGCAATAGCCGAGGAGAACATCAGGTCCGGCGCGGCGCCCTTTAACATGTCGAAGGTGAAGGCGACGTCCTCGGCATCCAAGGCTTCACCATCGCTCCATTTGACTCCGTCGCGCAGCTTGATGGTGATTTCGGTGAAATCGTCGTTGTAGGTGTAGCCCTCGGCCTGCCAAGGGATCAGCTCGTTGGTGTTGTGGTTGGTATAGAACAGCGCTTCGTTAACGGTGTAATGCAGGCTGTTGCGCTGGTGCAGCAGCACGCCGGCATAGGGATTGAAATTGTCAGGCGCGGGGACCTGATTGTGGAAATCCCAGCCTTGGCTGATCAATGTGCGGTTCCGCGGCACATCCGGAAGGGATTGTGCGGTGGCAAGGCTGGTGCCCATCATCAGCCCGGCGAGCGCGCTGGCGCCCGCAAGCCGGAACAACTGCCGTCTCAGGTTTGGTTTGGTGCTCATAGTTTCCTCCCAGTTGGTGCATCGGGTTTGCCCTTTGCGTTTGCAGTCTGACCTTTGGTCCGTTGGCCTCAGGCCGTCAGATGAAAGACTTGTTCGATCGGTTCGCGCTTTGGCCTGTCCCCATCCATGTCGAGGACATCGGCCATGAACTCTCGCCACCGCAGGATCACTGGATCAGTCGGCGCCGCGGGGTCCGGCACATGCCGTCGCAAAATATGGCCAAAGACCTGCCTGCTTGGTTCATGCAGGAAGATGTCGTAGTGGACGATGCCGGAGGCCCTGAGAGCCGCCAGCATCTCGGGCCAGATCTCGTTATGGCGCCGGCGATACTCGGCAATCCGCCCGGGGCGGATGGTGAGGATGAACACCTCGCTGTGCAGGCCTGCCCAATTAGTCATTTAGTGCCGCCCGATGCGATCTGAACGGCCGCGCCGTTCGCCTGGCTGGATGCGAGCATCGCTGCAATTGTGGCGGTGGTTCGGGCCCCGATTTCTCCTGGCGACAGGTTCTGCCCGTGCCCCAAGGCGAGGTCGACCAGAGCGTCCACCGGCCCCTTGCAGTTGTAGACCCAGGCACCCGGAGCGATAGCCACCACCTCGTTGCGTCCGTCATGGCGGCGGATTTCGCAGAAATCCCGGTCAAGCTCGGCCACCATGATACCTTCGGAGCCGGTCAGGAAAAAGCGCATGAGGCCGCGATTGCCCTGGGGCATGGCGGCGGCGCCCGAGATCGCAACAACGGCGCCGTTGCTGAGACGGAGGGTGGCCGAATCGGCTAGGTCGACCCCCTCGTGCAGGAGGCTGTTGGCCGAAACGGACACCGGATGGAGCCCTGTTAGGAAAAACAGCAAGGCCAGGGAATGGGACAACTGTCCAAAGGCAAAGCCACCGCCGCGCGAAGGGTCCTGCCAGGTGGACCGGTCCGGCTGGAAAAACGAGGTCTGCCAGCTTTGGAGGCCCTGGTCACCGGCAAACACATCCCGCGTGGCGGAGATGAAGCTCGTCATGACGTGTTCGATACGGCCGATCGCGCCATCGGCTACGCGCTGCCGCAGGCCGTCGATTTGATCGAGATAGTTGTAGCCGTTGGCCAGGAGGAGGTGCCGATCACGAGCGCGGGCGATGCGCACCAGTTCCCAAGCTTGGTCCGGATCAAGGGTCATCGGCTTTTCGCACAGCACATGGGCGCCTCCTTCGAGCGCTGCCCGGGCGTGCTCAAAGTGTAGGTCATGGGGCGATGCGACAACCACAATGTCGGGTTTGCGGGCGAGCACCGGACCGGCAGCTTCAGATCCGAAGCGGAAGCCGAAATGGGCGCGTACGCGCTCGAGCTCGCTCGCTCCAAGCCTGCACACTCCGTCCAGCTCGACCTCGGCGCGCCTGGCAAGTGCGGGAATATGGTTGTGCGCGGCATACCAGCCAGCGCCGATCACAGAGGCACGTAGACATTGGTCGCTAATCTCTCACTCCTCCCTTGTGTTAGCGCTGTCCATTAGCGCGCCAATCTGAAAGCTGCTGTGTTCTTTGATTCGCGAAAGGACTAATGCAGCGGTTGCTCAAGCAGCCGCCCTCGGGTAAAAGGCTGCAGGCCAGCGGTTGGATAGCGCTGTCCACAACCTAGAGTTACCATCATGGTCGATCACCCGTCAAGCGATGCCGAAGCAGCTCATGCTGAAGTTGAACTCTCCACGGTCCGGCTGCAGGAAGTGGCCGAAGCGGCTGGCGTATCGACCATAACGGTCTCACGCTGCATCAACAATCCAGCCCGGGTTTCTGAAAAAACTCGTGAGCACGTACTCAAGATTGCCAACCGCATGGGCTATATCCCTAACCGGCTGGCATCTAGCTTAGCTTCGGCCCGCTCCATGGTCATCGGCGTTGTCGTGCCCACTATTGCCAACCCCATTCACGGCATGGTGTTACAGGGCGCGGCCGATATCCTGGAGCCGGCGGGCTACCAGGTCTTGTTGGGCAATTCGCATTTTTCCAAGCAAAGCGAGTTCGAGCTGGTACGCACTTTTCTGGGGCATCGTGTCGACGGCATCTTGCTGACCGGACGCGACCACTTGGAGGAATGCCTCGACTTGCTGGCTCGCTCCCGCACCCCGATGGTCGAGATGTTCGACTACAATCCCGAACCATCTGACATGGCTGTAGGCTCTTCCAATTTCGATGCTGGTGCCTCGCTCGGTCAATACCTGATCGCGCGCGGACGTCGCCAATTCGCTTATGTCGGCCATACCGGGCTGGACGACAGCCGCATGATCGCGCGCTTGCAGGGGCTGATCAAGGTTTGCGAAGCGGCGGGGCTGGCGCCGCCGCGGCACTACGAGATTTCGAGCGACCCCGGCACTGGCACCGGAGGTGAAGTGGTCGGCACCATCCTGCGTGATGTGCCGGAGATTGATGCGGTGGTCTTTGCCGGTCACCAGGTGGCAGTGGGCGCGATCCGCTATTCGGTGGATGTGGGGATTGCCGTGCCGCAGCGCCTCGCCATTGCGGGTTTTGGCGATTCCCCGATTGCCAAGTGGATAACACCATCACTGACTACGGTGCGATTTCCGGTGCGGGAAAACGGTATCGAGGCGGGCAAGTTAATGCTGTGGCGACTGCAGGGCAAGCAGTGCAAGCAGCGCTCGATCCGGCTAGGATTTGAGATTCTAGGTCGCGACAGTGCCTGATAACTCTCGGTACGCGAGCCCTGTAGACTCTGCCTCCGCCGCATAGAACGCGCCAGAATGCCTCTGGCTAGAAGCTATGCGGGCAGCGGCTGCCCGCAGCTTCGTCAGCTGTCGGCTGCGCGCCCCCATCTTGGTCACTGAGGCCTTTGCGGTTCATGCCCGAAACCTGCCGTAGCATAACCCATAGGAGTATGCTCAGCCTCGACCCGGCTGATGTTCCTGCGTCAAGATCAGTGAATGTCTATCCGGTCCCCGACACTTTGTGGGAAGATAATCTTTTTGTTTCGCAATCTAGCTTATTGGGGGAGGCGCCATTTAGCTGCAGTACGAACTGCCACGTTTTTGCCTGCCCCGTCAAATAGGATGCGATGTATAAGCGTAAGGGGTGTGCAAGAAATAAACACTCTGCCGACGTGCTTAGAGGTCATTTCGTAGAATATCTTCAGCCGCATCAGCGAGAACCTGACAGCCTAGGACCAAGTCGTCGTCTTCGGTGTTTTCTGTCCAGTGATGGCTGATACCGCCGATGCTAGGGACGAACAGCATACCTGCGCGCATTTTCCTGGCCACGAGCTGGGCGTCGTGACTCGCGCCGCTAGGCATTTTCACATGGCCTCCAGGGCAATGCTGCTGGGCCGCCCGTTCGATTGCGCTTTGGAAGGCCGCATCCATGCGGCCCGGCTGCCCCTTGGCAATGCGTTCCAGCGAAATCTCGCATCCGCTTGCCATTCTAGTCTCCTCTACCAGTTGCTCCAGTCGGTCATGCATGCGCTGAAGCACGGCTTCGTCCTCATCGCGAATCTGGAAAAGCACCTCGGCCCGGCCCGGAATAATGCTTGGCGCTCCCGGCTCAAGCGTCATCCGGCCGGTAGTCCAGACCGACCGCTCGCCGCAGATCTCCGGAAATCGGTCATCGATCAGCACGGCGAGCCGCGCTGCGGCGAGCCCCGCATCGCGCCTTATGGCCATGCGGGTGGTGCCAGCATGGTTCTGGATGCCAGAAATAACGACACGGTATTGCCAGATCGCTACGATGCTGGTGACGACGCCTATGCGCTTGCCAATAGACTCCAGATAGTCGCCCTGTTCGATGTGTGCTTCGACATAGCCGACATGGCGGGTAGGGTCGGCGAAGGTACGCGGAGTTCCGGAAAGGCCAGCCTTCCTGAGGGCCTCGCGTAATGGCTGGCCGGTATAGGCATTGATCGCAGCGTCGAGCTCCGCATCATCGAGGTCACCGACATAAGAGCGACTGCCGAGCAGGGCAATGAAGTGGCTTTCTTCATCCGCCCAGGCCACCGGGGCGATGGGTAAGTCCTGACAATCATTGGTCTCGGCGAAAGTCCGCGCCACTTCGAGACCATAAATCACTCCCATAGCGCCATCCAGCCAGCCGGCATGGTTCTGCGACTCGGCATGTGAGCCGATGAGGAGCGAGCGTCTCGATGTGCGGGGGTAACCGAAGACATTGCCGACGCCATCGATATGTGCGTCAAGGCCGAGCATCTTATACTGCTGGATCAGCCAGTGCCTGCTGGCCATGTCGTCCTCGCCATAGGTGGGACGATGCACCCCGGTCTTGTACCGCCCGAACTCGGCAAACTGCCGCAGTGTGGAAAGAAGGCGGTCGGCATTGATCTTGGGCATGTGGAACTCTGGGAAGGAGAAGCAGATGGGCTGGTCACCGATAGGCGGTGACCATGATTTCAACCGTGAGGTCCGGATCGGCGAGCGCGGCCTCGACACAGGCGCGCACGGGCTTACCGCTGGTCGGTACCCATTCGTCCCAGATCGTGTTGAATGCGTCGAAGGTGGAAATGTCGGTTAGCCAGACCTGGGCGGAGACGAGCCGGGCTTTGTCGGTGCCGGCTAAGGCGAGATGCTCGTCGATCCGTTGAAGTATCTCGCGTGTTTGTTCCTGGACAGTAGCGCCGCGCATCTTGACGGCGGTGAGGCCCGCAAGGAAAACGAAGGGTCCCGCTTCGACTGCAAGGCTCATTCGCTGGTTTTCATTGTGTCGCTTGATGGTACTGCTCATTGGATTGGGTTCGCCTCTAGGTAGTTGGAGACCTCATCAATGCCCACTACGTCGGCATAGCGCAGGTCGATGTCGGTGAGATTTACGTTATGAGCGATGGGCGAGCGGTCACCCACCGCCTCCCGCACTACGACTACGTTCAGGTTCAGGTTATGGGCGCTCTCCGCCGTGGCCCGTACACATCCACTCGTACTGCAGCCGGTGATAATAAGGGTGTCGATGGACCGGCCTACGAGATAGCTGTCGAAAGGAGTTCCCCAGAAGGCTGAGGCCCGCGGCTTGACAATCAGCGGCTCTTCTGCGCGGCGCTCCAGCCGGGGATCAAGCGCCACCATGTCGCTGCCGGCATCGAGCGAACCGCGCGCTCCCAAGTGTAGCATCTTGCGACCGTAAGGACCCTGAACGTCGGCCTTCTCAAAAGCCATGGTCGTGAAGAAGATCGGATGCCCGGTCATTCGCGCCACCTGCAGCAGCTGGATCGTGTGGTCAAGAACAGGTTCGAGGTCGGCGGAACCCTGTGGCGACGATGGGTCCAGCCAAGACTTGGCCATGTCGATCACCACCACGGCCGCCCGCTTTCCAAAACCAACTCGACCGCCAAAGCCGCTCCCAAGATAAAGCTCCCTCACCTCTTCATACATTCTTGTTTCCGTTCTGAATACAGGATTGATTTTCTAATACAGGACATACTAGGGTCGTTTTCGCTGCTGTCAAGGAAGCGATAATCGCCCCTTGGGAACGAAGTCGCGTGCAGGAAGGGAAGTGTTGTGCTGGATTTGGTGATTGAAAACGGCGTGGTGGTTACAGCAGCGGGAGCTTCCCCTGCCGATGTCGGCATCAAAGATGGCCGGATTGTCCAGCTTGGCGGAGATATGGGCGACGCCGAACGCATCATCGACGCGCAAGGCAATTATGTCATTCCCGGCGGGGTCGACGTGCATACCCACCTTGATGCGCCGGGCAATGGCCACAGCTCTGCCGACGACTTCTTATCGGGCACCATCGCGGCCGCCTGCGGCGGCACTACGACCATAGTCGACTTCTGCCAGCAGGCACGAGGGCAGAGCCTGCACGAGGCGCTTGATGTGTGGCACGCCAAGGCTCGCGATAAGGCCGTGATCGACTATGGCTTTCACATCATCGTCGTCGATTTCACGCCTGGTGTGGAAGCGGAACTCATCGAGCTGCCGGACGAAGGCGTCAGCAGCTTTAAACTGTTCCTCGCCTACAAGGGCGCCCAGATGGTCGACGACCGGACCGTGGTGCGCACCCTGCATCAGGCCAGGAGATCCGGCGCGTTGGTGATGGTTCATGCCGAAAACGGCGATGCCGCCGATTTCCTGGTAGAACAGAACCTCGCAGCGGGGAACACAGCTCCCATATATCATGCGCTGAGCCGCCCGCCGCTGGTAGAGGCCGAAGCTACCAACCGGGCGATCGTGCTGGCGGAACTTGCCGGTGCGCCGATCTATATTGTGCACCTGACCACGCGCGGATCGCTCGATGCGGTGATCGCCGGGCGACTGCGGGGCGTCGACGTCTCGGCGGAGACCTGCACGCACTATCTCTATTCCACGCAAGACGACCTTGGGCGGGAAAATTTCGAGGGAGCCAAATGGGTCTTCACACCACCTGCCCGTACTGTGGACGATCAGGCTCTGCTCTGGGACGCTTTGGCGTTCGGCACCCTCCAGGCGGTCTCTTCAGATCATGGCAGTTGGTCGTTCGGCGAGCACCGGCAGCGCGGTCGCAACAACTTTGCCGAGATCCCCAACGGCGCGGTAGGCATCGAAGAGCGCATGATGATGGTCTACCAGGCCGTTAACCAGGGGCGGTTCAGCGTTAGTCGCTTTGTCGACCTGGTATCGACTACACCCGCGAGGCTGTTCGGGCTCTACCCGCAGAAGGGCTCCATTGCGGTGGGCAGCGATGCCGATCTGGTTATCTGGGATCCAGAGGCGAAAACGACTATCACCCAATCCATGCTGCATCACGGCGGCGACTACTCGCTCTATGAAGGTCAGAAGGTTCGAGGCCTGCCGACTACTGTCGTGTCGCGTGGCGAGGTGATTGTGGAGGATCGCGTCTTTGTTGGTATGGCAGGGCGTGGTCGCTTCATCAAGCGCAAGCGCTTCGATCGCGGCCGACTTTAGCCCGTCATCCGCCGGGAAAGTCTGGCGGCACATTCGCTGCGATGGCGCGGTGGATCTGGCCAACTGTCCGCCGCATTTCCCGAACCACTTCTTCCTCCCGTGGCAGCAGTGTGCCCACAAGTGAAGAGACGTTGAACAGATAGATCACCCGACCCGTCCTGTCGAAAATCGGCAGGGCTACCGCCATCAGACCTTCGGTGAATTCGCCCACCGAGCGCGCATGGCCTCGGCGCCGGGTGGCGCCGATTTCAGCACGCAGTTGCTGTGCGTCGGTCAACGAGCTCTCAGTATAAGCTACCGGCTGCCATTCCTGCATCCAACGGTCAATCCGCTCAGGCGTCTGCCACGCCAAGTAGGCGCGCATCTGTGCGGAGGCATTACGCGGAAAGCGATGGCCAACCGGGAACGAGACTTCCATGATGTGGTGGGCGTTGAAACGATCGATCACCACGAAGGAATCGTCCGACAGCGGCTCGGACAGTACGCACGGCAGGGCGATGCGCTCGACCAGCGCCGCCAGCTGCTGGCGAATGACGTTGATGGCGGGCGAGTTTAGCAGCGAAGAGGCGTCACTGAGAATGCCGGCCTGCAGCCGGTACATCTTGGTTTCCTCGTCGAAACTCAGCCATTCGAAATGCGTCAGCGTCTTCAACAAAGAATGGCAGTGGCTGCGCGATATCCCAAGCGTGCTAGAAATTTCGGCGAGGTTCGCAGCCCTGGGCGCCTTACGATTGATGAAGGAAATAATCGCAATCCCGTTCTCGAGCGCCGGCACAATGCCGGGAGCGGTCTTGGCATTGACGTAGTCATTGCCGGCGCTGAGCAGCCAATGATCGCCCTCGTAGAGCAGCTTAGCGTTCGACGTTGGCTCGTCAGGACGCGAGGAGGGGGTATCAGTTGTTGGGTCGAGTTTAGCCTGTCGCCGCTTTGTCATGCCGGTCTCCGTCCGGTTTGATCTAGGACGTCCTGTCGGGGACTGTCCATGGGGCACCCCTGAAACGCGGCAGTTTTAAAATACTGCTTGACGGAGGTGAATACCAATGTACCATCCTATATAGCATACAGTTGTTCTGTATGCAGTACAATGGCGCGGGCGGCAAGGATCGAGACGTCCGGCTCTGTGAAAGGGGATAACAGTGTTCGACAAGTGGCTTGATCTCGAAGAGCAATTTAATCGCGGCGTGATTTCGCGCAGGCAGTTGCTCGCCAACGCGGTAAAATTTGGCATGACGACCACCGCTGCCTACGCCTTCGTCGGCGCCGTTTCTCATCCGCGCGGTGTGCTGGCCAACGAAGTCGTAGGCGCCCGTGCCGCCAGCGGCGAAACGCTGAACGCCGTGATGATCACCATCCAACGCGCAGGAGACCTTGGCCCAGTCGATGCAATGATCAGCGGACTCAACCGCGGCGCCAGCGAACTCAACTACAACGTCCGTGTGGTGGAAGCTCTGCAGGGCGAATATCAGGGAGCTTTGGAGGCATCAGCGGCCGAGAATCCCGATCTCATCCTCGGTCTCTTCCCACCTATGGCCGATCCGCTGGAGCGCGCCGCCAAGCAGTTCCCCGACGTATATTTCGCTAACTTAGTGGGCATTGTCCCCGAGGGCACGCCCAATCTGAAGTCGGTCTGGCACAAGGGTCAGGAAGGCACCTATCTCGCGGGCGCGCTCGCAGGCATGATCTCTACTGAGCAGTTACTGGGTGTGGAGAGCGACACGCTCGGCGTAGTTCTTGCCGTGGAGAATGGCGAGCAGCATGGCTACCTCGCCGGCTATCAGCAAGGCTTCAAGGCCACCAATGCGAATGGTCAGGTTATCTTCAACGTTATTGGCGGCAACGCCCCCTTCGAAGATCCGGTCAAGGCGGCGCAACTAGCGGCCGTTCTGCGGGAACGCGGGGCAGGCATTATCGGAACCAGCGGCGGCAAGAGCCAACATGGCGTGCTGAGCGCCGCCGGACGCAGCGGCTACCTAGCCTTGGGCATGGACAACGATCAGTGCCCGCAATATCCGGATACCTGCATTGCCTCTACCCTGGTCCATCTCGACCAGTGGGTCTACGACGTCATGAACCAGGTGCGCACCAGCAGCTTCACCCCCGGTCACAATCAGGTGGGCCTCGTCGAAGGTGCGATCGATATCTGTCCCTTCGCCGATGCCGATCACAAGCTGGGCTCACAGCTGCCAAAGGTCATTGTCGATACCATCGCTAATATGCGCGAGCAGATCCTCTCGGGCGAAATTAAGGTGTCTGAGACGCCCGAACTTTGATGTCATGGTGGTCCGGCGCCAGGTGCCGGGCCACTCCGCGGGAGAGGTGCGAGAACTGGGCATGATCCAACCTATCATCGAATTGATCGGGGTAACCAAGCGCTTCGGCAGCTTCGTTGCGAATGACGCCATCGATCTGAGGATAAATGAAGGTGAAATTCACGCCATAGTAGGCGAGAACGGTGCCGGCAAGTCGACGTTGATGAAGACCCTGGCAGGCCTTCATGTGCCGGAAGAGGGGCGAGTGCTACTGCGAGGGCAGGATGTCGAGCTGCGCAATCCCGAGATCGCGATGAGCAAGGGCATCGCTATGGTGCATCAGCATTTTTCTTTGATTGATGCACTCGATGTAGCTGAGAATGTTGTGATCTCCGATCCTCCGCGCCGTTTCGGCGTACTCAGGCGCAAGGTGGCCGTTGCCCGCGTGGTGGAATTAAGCCGCACCTATGGTCTCGACGTTGATCCAAAAAGGCGAGTTGCCGAGTGCCGAGTTGGTGTTCAGCAGCGGGTGGAAATCCTCAAGGCGCTCTACCGCAGTCCGGAAGTGCTAATTCTCGACGAGCCCACAGCAGTGCTCACGCCCCAAGAGACGCAGGCGCTGATCGACAATCTCCGCGGACTGCGCGAGAAGGGCAAAACCATCATCTTCATTACCCACAAGCTCAAGGAAGTCATGGCCGTTGCCGATCGGGTGACCGTGATGCGAGCGGGCAGTGTTGTGCTGAACGTACCGGTGGCCGAAACCAATTCCAGCGCACTGGCCAACGCTATGGTTGGCAGGTCTATTTCGGTGGAGGCGCGAGCGAAGACTGGCCAGCTCGGTGCGGAACTGGCTCGGCTCGAAGAGGTTTGTCGGGACGGCACAAGCGGCAGCGTAGGCCTTGATCACGTGTCGTTGACGCTGCGGCGTGGCGAGGTCGTCGGCATTGCGGGGGTCGAAGGCAATGGCCAATCCGAATTGATAGAGGTTATCACTGGCATGCATATGCCGGCGGCCGGGCGGGTGATCCTGCAGGGTGAGGACGTCACCAGCCGCGCTAGTCCATTATTCATGCGACAGCGCGGCATTGCCCATATTCCCGAGGATCGGATCGCCACCGGGCTCGCCACCACGGCAACGCTGCTCGACAACCTGATTACCGGCGCTCATGGCGTCAAACCGATAGCGCGCGGTCCCTGGATTGATCAGGCGAGCGCGCGTGCCCATGCGCAGCGGCTGGTGCGCGAATTCGACGTGCGTCCCGGCAATATTGCTGCCGATGCGGGCAGCTTGTCGGGTGGCAATATGCAGAAGGCCATTATCGCGCGCGAACTGGAAGGTGACCCCCAGATTATCGTCGCGGCGCATCCAACGCGCGGCGTTGATATCGGCGCAGCCGAATTCGTCTATAGCCAGCTTCTAGCACGGCGCGAGAGAGCCTGCGTGCTGCTGGTTTCTTCGGACCTCGATGAAATTCTGCGGCTGTCCGACCGAATACTGGTGATGTACCGCGGCGCGGTGATTGCCGAATCCGATGCGGACAGTCTGACTACCGAGCAACTTGGCCTGCTCATGGCAGGCATTCGCAGGGAGCCGCAGTGCGTGGCTGACGCGCAGGGAGCAGCACTATGAGTATGGGATCGACAACGGGAGCCGCGCTCGCGCAGAGGCGCGGTTCTACTGGCTTTTTCCGCGTCTGGCATACCTTGCAGATGCCGCTGCTGGCAACGCTTGCCGGGCTGCTGCTCACCTCGGCCTTGCTGCTCGTCATCCAGGTAAATCCGCTCGACGTCTATGCCGCTCTGCTGCGCGGCGCGCTGGGCAGTGTATTCGGCATATCCTCGACCCTGCGCTGGGCCACGCCGCTGATCCTCGCTGGCGTCGCCGTGACCATCGGTTTCAAAGCTGGGCTGTTCAATGCAGGCCTTTCTGGCCAGATTTACCTCGGCGGGCTGGTGGGTTCAATCATCGGCTTTGCAGTCGTGCTGCCCGCCGGCCTTCATCCGGCTGTGGCCATCATCGGTGGCGGCCTTGCCGGCGCCATCTGGGCTCTCATCCCGGCTCTGCTACTGCGGTATTTCGGTGCCAGCGAAATTGTAACCTCGCTGATGCTTTGGTACGTGGCGATCGGGATTTCCGATTTCCTCGTGCGCCAGTTCTTCCGCGATCCGACATCCGCTGCTTTCCTTATGTCGGTCAAGGTCGCTCCGGACGCGGTGCTGCCCTCCTTTTTTCCGGTCGGCAACGTCTCGGTCATGCTGTTCGTGTCGGCCGGAGTGGCGCTCCTGGCCTGGTATCTCATGGCTCGCTCCAAGATTGGCTACGAAGTACGAATGACGGGCGCTAACCCCCGCTTTGCCTTCTATGCCGGTCTGCCCACGGCGCGCCGGCTGGTCCTCGCATTCTGCGCCAGCGGTTTCGTCGCCGGCATGATCGGCGCCGCCGAGAGCATCGGCATCAACCAGCGCTTCGTCTCGCAATTCGATCCCGGCTTCGGCTTTGATGGTTTCCTCGTTGCGCTGCTTGCCAATGGCAGCATCGCCGGCTGCATTCCAGCTGGCTTTTTCCTGGGCATTCTCAAGGCCGGGAGCATGGAAATCGAGCGAACGCTGGGTGTGTCAAAAAGCATCATCTGGATTCTCCAAGGTTCGATCATCCTCTTTGTGTCGGCCTATCGCTTGCGCGACCGGATCAACGCGCTTTTCGCCCACCTCACCCGTCGCTGAGTCAAGCCATGGAAATTCTTACCCTTTCGCTCGTGAGTTCCACGCTGGTCGTGGCAACACCATTGATCCTAGCCGCCATGGGGGGGCTTTTCAGCCATCAGGCCGGCATCTTCAATTTCACGCTCGAGGGGTTGATGCTGTTCGGCTCCTTCTTCAGCGTCATGTTCACGGTGCTGACCGGCAATCTCTGGGTGGGCCTGCTGCTCGGCGCGTTAAGCTGCACTGCCCTTGCAGTGATTTGGGGCTGGGTGGTAGTCGACCTCGGGGCCGATCAGATTATCTCGGCACTGGGCTTCATGCTGCTGGCACAGGGCGGAACCGTATTCCTGATGATTGCGGTGCTTAGCCAGACCGGCGGCGTCTTCTCGCCATTACAGCTCGATATCATCCGCCTGCCTTGGCTCAATGCAGTGCCGGTGCTCGGCTCGGTTCTCAACGGCCATACGCTGCTGACCTATCTCTCCTGGCTCACGCTGCCGCTGTTCCTTTTCGTGATTTATCGCACCCCATACGGCCTCTCCCTGCGCGCTGTGGGAGAAAAGCCGGAAGCGGCGGCGGCGGCCGGCATCAACGTGCGCTTCGTTCGCTATTCAGCCATTGCGATTACCGGCGTCTGCTGCTCACTGGCCGGAGCGCAGCTCGCGCTTGGACTACTGGGCATGTTCACCGACAACATGACTGCCGGCCGCGGTATCATTGCCTTCGCCGCTGTCATCTTCGGCCGCCACCGCCCGTTGCAGGTCTTCCTGGTAGCCTTGTTCTTCGGCTTCGCCGGAGCATTGACCGATCGACTGCAAGGTTTCGGCCTGCCGAGTGAACTTCTGTTGACCCTCCCATACGTAATGACTGTAGTTGTTCTCGCCCTCTCGGGGTGGCGTACATTCACTCGTGCCCAGTCTGGGCATGTAAAGGCGTAGAATGCTGAGGAATCTGCACCAGGAAGGACCTATCTACCTTCCTCGAACTGCAGCTCTATGCGGCGCGCGATCGTCGCTAACCCAAACGCCTCCGGCAAGCCGGCGTTTCAGCATGGCCAAATGCCGTCGGTGGCAAGGAATGCGCCATCTATGACGTCACCATCAATGCCGTCAGACCCGACACGGCGAAAACGCGCATCTCAAGGAACTGAAGGCCGAAGTCACAGGAAATGCTAAGCCGCATTCCGAAGAGGCGCTTCCTAGAGGTAGAAGAGACCACAAGGGTGATCTCCTCGCTGGTGAGCCAAAAGACAGCTTAACCACTGCGTCCGTTTTCGATCTGCCAGGTGGTCGTGCAATTTACTAGTAGAGCGTTGACGGCGAGAAGCTACGGAGCAGCGCGCGAAAAGGCTTGGACTGATCAGCGTAAGTCAACAGCGCCAGTACCACATGGAAGGCCTTATGTGGGTCGGATCCGCCGGAGCAGAACGGAGGTACCCGACAGCTTTGCAGATGCTACTGCCTAAGACCGGTCAGTCTGCATACGGCCCTAACTCTGCCCTACGGGATAGGTGGCCAATGACCAAGATTGGGCCGAGGCGGTTTGAAAACTCAGCCTAAAAAGTTACTGAGAGAAAACTTTTCTCACCGCCATGCGAGAAGGCGGGATTTGAGCGCCATTATGCGAGATAAAGCCGCCTAACTTGCCATCCGCCCCCGTGGAAACAAGCGCCTGAAAGTAGACGGTAGAATTTAGTTCTATGAACCTGTCGCTACGCCGAGTTTTTACATAGTCTCGGGGTCGGGAGCGGGAGCCATCCACCTCATCTGCTTTGGGCGAGGGTACTTTCACAACGGCCAATCGGACTGCGTCGCCGCTGAGAGCCTTGTGCCAAACATCAAACAGGCCCGCTGTAGTGAGGCGAAGTTGGTCCGCCTACGCATCTAGCTCACTCTTCAGAATAATGGAGTTAAGGTTGTATAGTGACCGTGTTAGTGCTTCTCGCAGGTGAGCAATCGGAAGCCGCGCGGCTCTGACAGGCACACCGCGCCCGGGGCGGTTAAGGTGAAGCGGCAACTCTAGGGACATCGAAAATTTAGAGCTAATCATCTTGAAAAGGCCTGCAAGGTCAACAAGGCCATCTCCCAATGGGCAGAAAGACCAGTCGTCGCCCGCAGCGGCAATGTCCTTAAGGTGGATATAGCCGATCCCAGTAAGATCGCGCCCCCGCAGGTCCTGTCCGGGTTGAAGCGTCGCCCCGGAATAGGTGTAGACATTGCCGGCATCGTAGTTGAGCCGGACCAGGGAATGATCCAGCCTTCCGATCAGATCTTTTCCGCTCGAAATGTCACTGATCGCCGCACCCATGCCATGGCCGGGATTTTCTAGCGCGAGCATTACCCCCAGTGTTTCGGCAAGTGGCAGGGCGGCTTCGATAGTGGCCTCGATGCGATCACGATCTTCTGCCTGTCCGGCATTAGTGATCAGCACCGAGCTGTCGCAGGCGGAAACGAAACGGATGCGGCGCTGCAATTGCTCGAGCGGCTCGTCGCCCGACTTGCCCAGATCCATATGTGCAGAAACGGCGGCGATGGTCAGCCCAGCTTCACGCGCTTGCCGCGCAAGCTGGGTTCCATTGTCCTCGGACAGCGTTGCTTCGGTAAAGTTGGAATATCCACCGATGAAGGCGGGCTCTGCCTTGCGCAAGCCGACCTGCGCGATCTCCTCAAAAGCCACGGCCATGTCATGGCCATCGAACAGCGCGGTAGAGACGGCGAGATTATCCATAGCATCCTCCAGATGGCGGAGGACACTAGCTCGTTATACCAGGTCCGTCTACGAGATGTCGCCGCGCCATGTCAGCAGGGTGTATAGTTCATTGGCGCGAGAGAGGTGCTGGCGCATCGCGGCGGCGGCGGCTTCCACGTCGCGGTCCTTGATCGCATCCAGAATGACTTGGTGCTCCTGGATAGTCAGTTTTTCTGCGCCCTTAACGGCGACCATCTCGCGACGGAATTTCGACAGCCAGCCCAATATGGCCCCAACGGCAGCCGCAACCAGCGAGTTGCCGCTGATGCCGGCGATGACCTCGTGGAACTTGAGGTCCGCTGCGACGAACGCCACCTGATTGCCATTGGCGTCCCGCATGTCATTGAGGGCTTCCTCGAGATAGCGAATATCATTGGGCCCGGCCCGCTCCGCAGCGAGGCCTACAAGGCCAACTTCGAGCAGGATACGTGCCGATTTCAGCTCGTCGAGGCCACGCGGATTGGTTAGCATCAGCATGATCATGGCCGAGGTGATCTGATCTACGATCGTGTCAATCGTGGGCTTGACCACACGGGCCCGTTCGCCATGTGAAATCTTGATCAGGCCCATTTGTTGGAGGGTCAGCATCGCCTCCCGTATCGAAGGGCGACCCACGGCGAACTTGGCCATCAGCTCGCGTTCCGAGGGCATCTGCGAGCCAGGCGGGAAC
Organism: Devosia submarina; assembly: GCF_003056345.1. Taxonomy (GTDB): domain Bacteria; phylum Pseudomonadota; class Alphaproteobacteria; order Rhizobiales; family Devosiaceae; genus Devosia; species Devosia submarina. The sequence goes on from NZ_PYWB01000015.1 coordinate 30,282, forward strand.
TCGTTGGAGGTGATGGTCTCAATCAATCGATCCAGCACCGACTCGTATAGTTTCTTCTTCTGAATCGGTTCCAAGACTTCACACGCATCCTGCTTTTGGTCGGCTCAAACTAACGCAGGACCGCTGTTTCGTCCACACAAGGATCATTGTCGACGTCGCGGTACTGGTATAATCAGTCGATCAATGGAGGCAAAAGATGTTGAACCGTATTGAGGCTGACTACCTGATCGAGACACCGATAGATCTCTGGCGCGCGGCCGAAGTGATGGCGGGGGAGCAATCCTCGGGCACGTTCCTGTCGCTTCCCGGCGAAACGGCCGAACTTAAGGAGCGCTCGGCGGCGCGTATCGAGGCGCTGGAACAGCTGCCAGATGCCCAGCATCCTTCGCTGCCGGGATCGGCGGCCAAGGATGACCAATCGGTGCAGCGCGCGCGGGTCACCGTCTCTTGGCCGATGGACAATATAGGAGCGGACCTGCCGGGCCTCATGACCACTGTTGCCGGCAATCTTTTCGAGCTTAGGCAGTTTTCCGGCCTGCGCATCCTCGACATAAGGATGCCGGATGCTTTCCTTCAAGCCTTCGATGGACCGCGCTTTGGCATTGAGGGAACGCGGCGCCTGGCGGGCGTTGACGATCGCCCCCTGATCGGAACTATCATCAAGCCCTCTGTCGGCCTCTCGCCAGCTGAAACGGCGGCGCTTGCAAAGGAGCTGGCTGAGGCTGGGATCGACTTCCTCAAGGACGACGAATTGCAGATCGATGGCGCCTATTGCCCGTTCGAGGAGCGGGTGGATGCCGTAATGGCCGTGCTCAACGACTATGCCGACAGTACGGGCAAGAAGCCCATGTTCGCCTTTAATCTTTCAGGCGATGTGGACCAGATGCGGCGCCGGCACGACCATGTGCTGGCGCGCGGCGGCACTTGCATCATGGCGAGCCTGACCTCGGTGGGTCTCTCGGGCTTTTTGTCGATCGCCCGCCATGCGCAACTGCCCATCCACGCTCATCGCAATGGCTGGGGGTATCTTTCGCGCGCACCCATGTTGGGATGGTCCTATATCGCTTGGCAAAAATTCTGGCGCCTCGCCGGTGCCGATCACATGCATTGCAACGGCATTCGCAACAAGTTCTTTGAAGCCGACGAGAGCGTCGTCGCCTCGGCCCGCGAATGTTCGACGCCACTTTCCGCCGACAAACCCTGCACGGTCATGCCGGTGCTGTCCTCGGGACAGTCGGCCGAACAGATCGGCGATACCTGGAAGGCGTTGCGGACGCCCGATCTGATCTACGCCGCCGGCGGGGGCATCATGGGCCATCCGGGCGGGCCGCGAGCTGGCGTTGCAAGCCTCAAGCAAGGCTGGGAAGCGGCCATGACCGAGGTTCCAGAAAAAAGCTGGTCTGCCCGCTTTCCCGAACTTGCGACCGCCGTGGCGGCATTCCGCAAATGAGCAAGCTGCCCGAAGGGCTTCTGGTTGGCTGGTATGGCGACGACTTCACCGGCGCCGCCGCCACGATGGAGGCGATGACCTTTGCCGGCTTGCCCGCCGCTGTGTTTCTCGCCCCACCCGACGCACAGATGCTGTCGCGACTTCCGGGGCTTCGCGGGGTCGGCATTGCCGGCACGGCGCGTTCGGAAACCCCGCAATGGATGCGCCGCCATCTGCCGGAGCTTTTCGAGGGTCTCGCCCGAACAGGCGCGCCGCTGCTGCAGTACAAGATTTGCTCGACCCTCGACTCCGCGCCCGACCTGGGATCCATCGGCACTGCCTTGGAAGTGGCGCAGGAGGTGCTCGGGGTGCAATTCTTCCCCATTCTTCCGGCCGCGCCGCTGATGGGTCGCTATCAGGCCTTCGGCAATCTTTTCGCCAGCGCACAGGGCGATGTGCATCGGCTGGACCGGCATCCGGTGATGGCGCGGCACCCGGCAACCCCGATGCTGGAGGCTGACGTCGCCCATCACCTTGCTGCTCAAACCAGAATGCGATTGCGCAACCTGGGGCTCGATCGCCTCCAAGCCGGCGACGCCCCCGACCTCCTCGCCCAGTGGCGCGCCGAGGGGAAGGTGGGCGTTACGCTCGATGCCGTGTCGATGGACGATCTTGCCATCTTGGGCCGGTGTCTCTGGGAGGGCAGGGGCCCCGACATGCTCTGCATCGCCTCCCAGGGCCTCCAATATGCTCTTCTCGAACATTGGCGTAGGGAGGGGCTGTTGCCGCCGCCACCTCGCACCGACTCGATCGGGCCGGCAGGCCCGGTTGTCGTCGTCTCTGGGTCGGTCTCACCCACTACGGCGGCGCAGATCGATCATGCCGAGGCGCATGGCTTTACGGTGATCGCGGCCGATCCGATCGAGCTGATCGAGCAGCCGGCGCACGCGGTCGCCTCCCTGGTCGCTCGCGCCGCTGCTCAATTGGCGTCCAGTCGGGACCTCCTGATCTGCACGGCGCGCGGACCCGATGACAATAGCGTGGCGCGCTTTCGCGCTTGGCAAGCTTCGTCTGGCCAATCCCCCACGGTGCTCTACCAGGCCATCGGAGAGGCGCTTGGCGATATCTTGCTGCGCCTCGTCGCGAAAGGCCAACTGCGACGGGCCGTTATCTCCGGTGGCGACACTTCTGGCCATGCGTTGCGCAAGCTCGATCCCTTTGCCTTGACCGCCCTCCGCCCTACCATCCCAGGCGCTGCCCTTTGCCGGCTCCATGCCGAAAATCCTCTGATCGATGGTCTGCAACTGGCCCTTAAGGGCGGACAGATGGGTACGGAGGACTATTTCAGTTGGATAAGGTCCGGTGCTGGAGAGCGCGAACTGGTATAACGACATAGTTCTAGCGAGGCTTGCAGCGGCGAACTTCCGTAGGGCTGAGGAACGGCAGTCACCATCAAATCACGCCTACGCGCACGAAATTAGCTTTGTCACTACAGCTGTTGACACCCAGCCGGTATAATGAGTACATGAGAGAGTTGCCCAAGAGATTTAAGTAGGGCGGGTGGGGAGGACGCGATGGGAAGATCGGTCGCAATGTTCGGCGCTGGCGGGAAGATGGGCTTCCGCGTCACCAAAAAACTGTTCGATGCGGGCTATGACCTGCGCGCGATTGAAATTGGCGCCGAAGGTCAGGCGCGCCTCGCCGAAGCGGGTATCCCCTTCGTCGATACCGAGGCGGCGCTCAAAGGTGCTGGCGTGGTTGTCCTGGCGCTGCCCGATAGCATCATTGGCAAGGTGGTCGCTCAGATCGAGCCGCAACTGGCGGCCGGCACCATGTTGCTGATCCTCGATGCCGCGGCGCCCTATGCCGAGGCTCTGCCCGGAAACCGCCCGGACCTCACCTATTTCGTTGGTCACCCCTGCCATCCGCCGCTCTTTAACGACGAGACCGAGTGGTCGGCCCGGCACGACTACCACGGCGGCGTTGCCCGCCAGTCGATCGTCTGCGCGCTGATGCAGGGTCCCGAAGAGCATTACGCGCTTGGCGCCGAAATCTGTCAGGCCATGTGGTCGCCGATCGATAAGGTCCACCGCGTCACCGTCGAGCAATTGGCCATCCTCGAGCCTGGCCTTTCCGAAATGCTGGCCATGTGCATGGTCGATGCGCTAACCGAAGCGGTGGATGCCTGCGAAAGCCGCTATGGCATCGCCCGCGAAGCGGCCAAGGACTTCCTGATCGGCCACCTCAATGTCGAAATCGCCATGTGGTTCGGCTATTCGCCCAAGGTCCCGTCCGACGCCGCCCTGCGCCTCCTGCAGTTCGGCAAGTCCAAGATCCTGCGCGACGATTGGCTGGAAGCCATTTCGCCCAAGGTCGTTCGCCAGGCATCCGACCTGATCGTGCACGGGAAGATCTGACGGTCTGGCCGGGGGAGGGCGGGCCATGCAGCAGGAACATTTGATCCGCAAGGGTAGGCTTGCCCTTGCTGCGGCTAGGGGAGTTGCGCGCGGCGTGACCTTTGGCGGGGTCGAGATCCTGCGGGGCCTCTCGGCCCCCGTGCGCGACCGTCAATGGGGAACTTACGCTACAAGCATCGACCATGAGCTTGCGGAAACGTCACACTACCGGTGCGCCTTTTCGCATGCCCACGGCTTGTTCAACGGCCAAATCGTCATCGAGCTTGTGTCCGAGCGCCGCTTAACCGCCCAGTTATCGCTGACCTTTGCGGCCGTCGCCGAGATCAATCGTGCCGGTTTTTGCCTGCTGCACCCGATCGAGAACATTCGCGGCTCGCCGGTGACGATCCGCCATTCCAATGGCACCGACGAAGACGCGGTGTTCCCCCGATCCATATCGCCCGGTCAGCCGGCGCGCGACATCGTCGCCCTGACCCATCGCGTGGGTCCGGTTTCGGTCCATATCGCGCTTGGTGGTGAGGTCTTCGAGATGGAGGACCAGCGTAACTGGTCCGATGCCTCATTCAAAACCTATTGCCGACCACTGTCCGCACCCAAGCCGTTCCGTGTCGCCGCGGGCGAAACATTGCGGCAAAGCGTGGTGCTCGACATTCTCGATTTCGCCGATCCTGACATCGGCACAGCTAAGGCGATCACGGCAGAAACAGCGATGCCGCAGATCACTCTAGCCTATGAGGCCGACCTTTGCTCCGCCCGGGCGCTCGATCATTTTACCGATGTCCCGGTGCTCGCACGCATCACGCCAGCGGCGGAGGAATCGGATCTTGCCCTTCTGGCGGCGCGGCGCGACGTTGCGCTGGAAGTCGTTTTCGAAAAGCTCTCGGACATAGACGCTGTTGCCCAGCGCTGCACCTCAGCCGGCCTTCGCCCCATCCGCGTCGCGGCGCTTCCGGCGTCCTATCTCAAAAGCCACCAGCCCGAGGGCCCCTGGCCACCAGGTCCGCAGCCCGACGATGGTTTGCCCCGTTTGGGGCGGGCCTTCCCCGGTGTCCCTGCGGGCGGTGGCAGCCTCACCTATTTCGCCGAGTTCAACCGTTGCCCGCCGGGCGAAGGTGCTGCATTCCTGACATTTGGCAATACCGCCATCGTCCATGCCGCAGACGATGCTTCGGTCATGCAGACGCTTGAAGCGCTTCCTGATCTTTTTGCCAGCGCCCAGGGGCTTCGCCCGGGCAGGCCCTTGCACCTAGGTCTTTTTTCCATCGGAATGCGCTCCAATCCTTATGGCGCCGATGTCCAAGGCAATCCGGGCGGCGAACCCATACCGATGGCGCGTTGGGACAAGCGTCAAAATGAAGATTTCGCTGCCGCCTATGCCATAGGCGTTGTGGCTGAAGCCGCCCGCGCGGGCGTTCAAAGTCTGGCGCTGGCCATGCCCGATGGCGAGCTAGGGGCAGAGGGCCGACCTATCGGGCAGGTCATCGCAGCCCTTGCACCCCATGCTGGCCAGCCGGTGTCCGTGACGGTGGACAGCGGGCTCTACCGCCTCCAAGTCGGGCAGATCGAGCTTGTCGCAAATCTGTCGCCCGCCCTGCGCCAGATTGATCGGCTGGCCCCCGCCAGCTTCCGCATAGTGGAGCACCCGCAATGACCCTAAAAGGTGCCCTAATCGGATGCGGGTTCTTCGCGCATAATCACATGCAGGCCTGGGCCGAGCTGGACGGCGCCCAAATCATTGCAGTATGCGATCGCGATCCTGTCAAGGCCAAGGCCTTTGCCGAAGCTTATGGCGCGAAGCCTTTTTCCGACGCCGCAACCATGCTGGCCGAGATCGAGCCCGATTTCACCGACATCGCCACGACCTCGCCCTCGCATCGCCCATTGGTTGAGCTGGCAGCCCGGCATTCCCGGGGCGCTATCTGCCAGAAGCCGCTGGCCGAAACGCTCGAGGACGCAGAAGCAATGGTCGCCGCCTGCGCCACGGCCGGCGTGCCGCTGCTGGTGCACGAAAACTTCCGTTGGCAGGCGCCGATCAGGGCCGTGATCGATCACGTCCGATCCGGCATGATCGGAAAGCCGCATTTCCTGCGTCTCAGCTTCCGGCACGCCTTCGATATATACGACGGCCAGCCCTATCTCGCGCAGACGGAGGATCTGGCGCTGATGGATATCGGTCCCCACGTCTTCGACATGGCGCGCGCGCTGATGGGCGACGTCGAACAGGTTTATTGCCAAACTCAGAAGCTCAACCGGCGCGTCGCGGCGCCCGATGCCTTCCTCGCCCAGCTCCAGCATGCCGGCGGCGGCATCAGCAGTCTCGAATGCAGTTTCCTCAGCCACTACCAGCCTGAGCGTTTTCCCCAATCCTTGCTTGTCATCGAAGGCAATCTCGGCTCCATCGAACTGCTCGAAGGGTTCCGCCTGCGCGTGCATGCCGGTGGCACGGTGAGCGAGTTCGACGTGGAGCCGCCGGTGCCCGTCTGGGGCGAAAAGCCATGGCATCTGGTCCAGGAATCGGTCGTCGCCTTCCAGCGCCACGCCATCCGGGCGCTCAATGGTAAGGAACCGGGGCAGCCCACCGGCGCAGACAATCTCAAGACATTCGCCCTGACGCGGGCCGCCATCGCCTCGGCAGCCACAGGCACCGCCATATCCCTCAGCCATTCCACGTGATGCAGGGACAACCAATGACCGCAGGGCGAAGGGAGTCGCCCCGGAGGAAGCACATGACCCCAGGAGGAACCATGATGAAGATCGCGACACTAGCAGCTACCCTGCTGCTGACCACCGCCGCCGGAGCAACCACGGCTCAGGCCGCCAATATCTGCTTTTCCTTCCAGGACCTGGAGACCGAATTCTGGGTCGCCGGCCACAAGGCCATCACCACCACGTTGACCGAGATGGGCCATAACGTTTTGGAGCGCAACGCCAATGAGGACGTCAACAAGCAGCTCGAGCAGATCAAGGACTGTATTGCCCAGGGCGTCGACGGCGTGATCATGATCCCGCAGGACGGGGAAAGCGCCAACACCATCATCCGAGAATCGCAGAATTCGGATGTCCCGATCGTCGTCTTCAATCGCCCGCCAGCCGACACCGGCCAAGGCGTCATTGTGGTCGCCGACAATGCCGGCATCGCAGAGGACGCCACCGATTTCGTCCTCCAGCAGGCGCTCGAGGGGGCGGCCGACGATGCCAAGCTCAATGCTGTCGTGATCGTCGGTGACCTTGGCGACAGCAATGCCATTGCCCGCAAGCAGGGTTTCGAAGCCGCCGTCGCCAAGTATCCGGACCGCTTCAACGTCATCGAAGTGGCCTCCGAATGGGATGCCGCCACCGCTCTCGCAAACCTTGAAGCAGCGGTCACCGCCAATCCGCAGATCGATGTGATGTTCACCTCGTCCGACTTCCTCTTCCCTACCATCCGCTCGGTGCTCGAGCCGCGCGGCATGTGGAAGAAGATCGGCGAAGAAGGCCACATCCCCTTGGCCGGCCTCGATGGTGACGCGACTGCCTGCCAGCTGATCAAGGATGGTTTTGTGGACGCTACCGGCGTGCAGGACCTCTATTTCGAGGCTGAAGCATCGGTGAATGCGATCGTTCAGGCTGTAGAAGCGGGCGAAACGGACCCCAACGAGATCATTTTCGACCCCGGTTTCACCCTCACCTCCGCCAATATTGGTGAGCGCGAGATGGACATGTGGGGCTGTGTCCTGCTGTCCGAAGGCTTCCTAAACAACTAAGCACATGAACGTCGGAGGGTCCGGCCGTGCGCCGGGCCCATTCTGGGCCAGAGGACGACCATGACCGCGATACGCACGAAAAGAAGCCTCGCAGCGCGCGCTGCGGACGTGTTTCTTTCAGACTATTTCATCTTCTATCTGTGCATTGCCTTCATCATCGTTTTGGCGCCCTTTCTGCCCGTACTGATCGCGCCGGCCAATGCTGTGAATATCATGTCCAACATGTGGCCGCTTCTGATCGTAGCCATCGGGCAGACCTTCGTTCTAGCGATCGGCGGCATCGATCTCAGCCAGGGCGCGGTTATGGCCGTGACGGCAGTGATCGGCGCTATGCTTATCACCCTCGCCGTTGATCCTGTGACCTTCATGCGCACCCCGCTCTGGGGTCTGATCCTAACCGAACAGGGCGGTCCGCTGGCGGGTGTCACCGGCGGGGTTCTGTTGGCGCTGGTGATGATGCTGCTGGCCGCGGTGCTAATCGGCCTCTTCAATGGCGCTTCGGTCGCCCTCTTCGATCTACCGCCTTTCATGGTGACGTTGGTGACCATGATGACCCTTTCGGCCTTCGCACTTTGGCTCACCCAATCGGGCAACATTGCCAACCTGCCGGACGATTTTACCCGCCTTGGCCGTGGCGACCTCGTCTCGGTCTATTTCGGCGCCAAGGAAGAAAGCCAGCTAGCCCGGCGCCAAGTCTATTCTTTCGTGACCTTTCCAATGGTCATCGCCCTGATCATGGCTTTCCTCGCCCATATCATCCTCAATCGAACAGTCTTCGGGGCGCGCGTGCTTGCCATCGGCATGAACCGCAAGGCCGCCGTGATCTCGGGCATTCCGGTCCGCCGCATCGTCATCGCCGTCTTCGTCCTGTCGGCCGTCTGCGCCATGATAGGGGGCCTGCTCTATTCGGCCCGTCTGGAAGCGGGGCGCCCAACCCTCGGCGGCGGCACCTTCCTTCTCGACGTCATCGCCGCATCGGTGATCGGCGGCACGAGCCTTTTCGGGGGCAAGGCCAAGATCATCTGGACCTTTTTCGGCGTACTCTTTTATGTCCTCATGTCGAGTGCGCTTTCGGCGATGAACCTCTCCGCCTTTCAGATCGACATGGTCAAGGGCGGTATCATCCTCGGTGCAGCATTGCTCGATGTGTTCAGGACCTGGCTCAAGCGGGAGCGCCTACAATGAACGAGCTCCTTGCGGTCAAGAACCTCTCCAAAGCCTGGTTCGGCGTCCCTGCCAATTCCAACCTCTCCTTTTCCATCGCGCAAGGCACGGTCACCGGCATCATCGGCCAAAACGGCGCGGGCAAGTCGACCCTCATGGGCATGCTTGGCGGCACAGTCCTGCCAAGCGGTGGAGAAATGTTCTGGCGCGGCCAGCCGTACCAGCCGCGCGACGCCGCCGACGCCATCAAGGCGGGCATCGGCTTCATCCACCAGGAGCTCAACCTCTTCACCAATCTCTCCGTCGCGGAAAACCTCTATATCGATGGCTTTCCCCGGCGCATGGGGCTGATCGACTGGAAAGCGATTACCCAGCGTACGCGCGAAATCCTCGCGCGCCTCGATCTCGATTTCGATCCCATGATCCAGGTCGGTCGGCTTTCCCCCGGCGAACGCCAGCTGGTCGAGATCGCCCGCGCTCTCCACAATGAGGCGAGCCTGTTAATCTTTGACGAGCCCACCACTTCCCTGACTCCGCGGGAAACCGAGCGGTTGTTTGCTACCATCGATGGTCTCAAGGCCGAAGGGCGGACCATCATCTATATTTCCCACATTCTGTCCGACGTGCAGCGGCTCGCCGATCGAGTCATCGTGCTGCGCGACGGCAAGCTCGTAGAGCAGGGCCCCGCCGACCAGTTCACCATTCCCCTGATGATCCGCTCAATGATCGGCCGCGACATGGGCGGGCTTTTCCCAGCAAGAAGCAATAAGCCGCAGCCTGATCCTATCCTTGTGGCGCAAAACCTCACCCAGCCGGGCGTGGTCGAAGATGTGTCGCTGACCATCCACAAGGGCGAGATCGTCGGGCTCTTCGGTCTTATGGGTTCGGGCCGTACGGAATTGGCCCGCATTCTCTTTGGGCTCGACCCCTTCCAGAGCGGCCGGATCAGCATCGAAGGCAAGTCGCCAGAGCAGGGCCCGCGCGCCCGTATCGAGGCCGGCATGGCCTTTGTCACCGAGGAGCGCCGGGCCGAAGGCCTGATGATGGACGCCTCCATCGCCGAAAACTTGACGCTGGTGCAGCTTGATGGCTTCGGGGCCGGTCGGCTCGGCATCCTTGACCGCTGGAGCATGGTCGAGCGCACCGAGCAAAGCCGGACTGAACTCAGCATTAAAGCTGCCAATATCCAGGAACAGCCCGCCAAGGCGCTCTCCGGCGGCAACCAGCAGAAGGTTGTCATCGGCAAATGGCAGATCGGAAACCCACGACTGTTCATTCTCGATGAGCCGACCCGCGGTGTCGATGTAGGGGCAAAGTTCGAAATCTATAGCCTGGTCGACAAGATCGCGGCCGAAGGCGGAGGCGTTCTGATGATCTCGTCCGAACTTGACGAACTACTCGGCATGGCCGATCGCATCGTGGTTATGAACCGTGGCGAAGTCACCGGCGAGATCGCACGCGAGCAGTTCGACCGCGAAAGAATTCTGGCCATGGCATTTCGAGAGGTGATTGCATGAAACTTCGTTTGCGCCGCCTCACCGATCTGGTGCTCAACCATTCCAGCCTGGTGTTCCTGGCCTGTATCCTGATTTACTACGGTCTTCAGGCGCCTGCTTTTCTCTCTGTTGAAAGCCTTGGCAACATTGTCAAGCAGTCTTCCTTTATCGGCGTTGCTGCCCTTGGCACGACGCTGGTGCTGATGACGGCAGGCATTGACCTCTCTGTCGGTGCAGTCATGTTCCTTGCACCACTGGTTGCCGGCATGGCCATGAAGCACCTGGGCATTCCGGTGCCGGCTGGATTTCTTGTGTCTGTTCTCACGGGAGCCCTCTTGGGCGCAATCAATGCCCTATTCATCGTCAAGCTACGCGTCGTTCCCTTTATCGTCACGCTCGCCACAATGTTCCTATTCCGCGGCTTTGGGATCTGGCTGACCAGTTCGACCCAGTTTGATTTTTCCGAGGATATGCGCCGCTTCGGCCTGTCTTCACTCTTTGGCATTCCCACGCCGATTGTGATCTTCGCCTTGGTCGCCGTACTCATTTACGTGCTGCTCAACCATACCCAGTTTGGCCGGCAGATCTATGCGCTAGGTAATGATCGCGAGGCTGCGCGTAAGGCGGGTCTCAAAACTGCCCGTATTGAAGCTGCGGTCTATGTGATATCTGGAGCCTGTGCGGCCATATCCGGCTTCGTCATGATCGCCCAGATCGGACGCCTCGACGCTGGCTTCGGCGAAGGTCGGGAGTTCGACGTCATCGCTGCCGCTATCCTCGGGGGAGCCAGCTTTTTTGGCGGAGTGGGCACCGCCTTCGGCGCAGTTCTCGGAGCGATCCTCATTCAAGCCGCCAAGCTGGGTCTCGTCTTCACTGGGGTCAATCTTTACCTCCAGCCTGTCGTTCTGGGTATGATTATCTTCCTGGCGGTTTTTGCGGATGCCGTACGGACCCGGCGCCTTACCAACAAGTTGAAGAGAACAATCCGGCCCCTGACCCGAAGTTGATCGACCGATACTGAGACCGATAATCCAACCTGAGAATGCCGATCATATAGCGGCTCTTGGTGCGGGACTTCTTTGTCAAGCCCAAGGGTAGCGCTCGCTTGGCAAGACCCGTACTTGAGTTTGACAAAGAGATTACAATAGCTGCGCATGCAAGCTGCAGGAAGGATAAACGGCCTCCGTTCGCTCATTCCCCCCTTCTACTGTCGAGCGCATTCTTTCCCTGCTCTGCTGATTGGCGCTTCTCTTGATATTGTCATTGACGACCTTTACCCGAAGAGGCGTACAGCTAGTCTGCTGAGATGGTTGCAGCGCATGAGCAACGCAATGACTGCATTTGGAAGTTGGCGTTGGATCGAACAACAACCGAATTGGGGCGCATTCTAGCCGTCACCGGAGTCAGTCGGCAGCTTTACAAAGGCCGGTAACATAGTCCGAATGTCTACATCGCCGCGCTTCTGCGATGGCGCAATTGCATTGAGCCACCTTAGTCGCGGAATGCTGCGATCATTGCTTCAGTGACGTCAGCCGAGAAACAGATCGGCGAGCGGCCTCCGGGTTTGGAATAGGCGCTGTTGCCGCCGCACCTTCGTCCGTTTCGCATTGTGTTGTAGGGGCAGGGACAGCTCCCCGAATAGTTTTGGATGCTGCGCTCAATAATTTTCTGAACGATTGCATCACGATCAATCTCTGGAGCGGGAGCAGAAAAGAGCGCTTGGGCTGGCTGTGAGGAAGTGAGCTCTGTTCGCGTTGACGAGGTATACCGCTCGCTAATCCAGCCTTCCGTCCCTGGTGCGGATTGGACTAAGAGCCATCCGTTCTCTCGCCGAAGTACCGAAACTTGGTGGCCATTAGGGAGCGTCCCGATCACGTTCCCACTGGTGTTGGGCGCCGTTCGGATGTTCAGAGCTGATGCGGCAACATAGCGGAGCTCCGGGGGAGTATATGCAGCGGGTAGCTGAATTTTCGGTGCGGGAGCCAGAGACGGTTCGGCAACGATAGATGGCGTTATCTGGGGTGGAGAGTCGACGATAGGAGCGCGCGTGGCGGGCGGGCTGATGCTAGTTCTCGGACTGCCTCCAGAGTCGCTGTTGGATATTCCGATGACAGCAATGACCGCCAGGAAAACAAGGATTACGGGCCAGATGCTGCGCCGCCTATGATTTCCTCCGGTGGGCCGCGCTCGTGCCGCGGAGGACGCCACCTCCGAATACGAGATACCAGTTCCGGGGATCGACGCTGTGACGCGCTTTTTGCCGTTCGAACTAATAGTGTAGCCGAAACCTTTCGGGCCAATCCGAACGCTGGTGCTTTTCGAGTTTAGATTTAGTCGGACCCCAGGCGCGATCTTGAAAGACCGTCGAAAGCGAAATCCCATTGCGAGCCCTCAAGCCGACGGGAAGAAGAGCAGACTACATCGCAAGAGTCTAGTCAGGTAACCCGTGCGAAGCGGTCGCCTCGGCCGATCGGCAGGCTCTAGTAAATGGTAAAGTGCGCTCTGGCGCAGCGCGACCCTGACACGCTCCTGGAAAGTAACAACCGCTTTACTTCGTCACGGGCAATTTCTTGCACTGCTGCGCGCGATGTTGCTCTATAGCTGAATTTTGGGTGAGCTTAAATGCACCTAAGAGCACTGTCGATGCTGCCGCTGCTTGCTGTGCCCGCCGCGGCTTATGATCTACCAACAGTAGAGTACCGCGGATCGATGGCTGTCTTGGGCAACTGGCACGATCCGTCGCCAATGCCCAAACCTAAGTCCTTTTATTGGGGTACCTACCTATTTCAGGCCAATGCTCCGCTTGAGGTCCCCTATACGCAAAGAACAACTTCCATCATAGGCGCAGGATCAAAGAGATCGGGTCTTGGTGTCATCCGAGACCTAGATTGCTCAGATATGGCAGGCCCGATACAAATCAACGGGCCTGACCCGCACCGTCTCGATGCCGACAATGATGGCGTCGGATGCGAAGACTAAGACTTGTGAAAAAGAGGCCTGACTATCTCACCATGCTCTGTGCTGCCCTGGCCTTTACCGCCGTGGCATCGTTGGGCTGGGTTGCATGGGGCCAGGCTCCGCAGCCTGACGTGCCGCGGGCTGTAGCCCAACAGCCTGGCTCGGGTGTCCGCTTGACCATGTGCGGCAATCGACGGAACAGCGCGGACAAAACCTGCGTCGTTGATGGCGATACCTTGTGGCTCAACGGGGAGAACATCCGCCTCAAAGACTTCGACACGCCCGAGCCACAATCTGCCATCTGTGGCGGTGAGGCAGAAGTCGCTCTTGCTAAGCAGGCCAGTGCTCGGTTGCTGGAACTGCTGAACAACAATCCGTGGACGATCGAGCGGTTCGGTTTGGATAGCACCAGCAGCAAACGACGGCTCGCAACCATTCGTATCAATGGTCAGGATGTCGGCGATGTACTGATCGAAGAAGGTCTCGCCCGACGTTGGCCAGACGGGGAAGAGTTCTGGTGCTGAGAGAAGGCAAGACGCACGCTAGATCGATGCATCCCGCTACTTAAGAGCGCCCACAAACCGGAACTGATCATCACTTAGTCTTGCGCTAGGCCGGTCGTTGCAGCGATCACTGAAAGGACTTGTGCGTCGCAACAAATTGCAACGACAATGAACGCATTCACTAGACGTGCTATTTAATCTTCCTGGCCATACTGGATTGCTCTGAGGCGAAAGTTGGATCTGAGCCCAGGGAGAGTAGAAACGATCCAGTAACTGCGTCATATGCTCCGCCTTTGAACGTGATTGTGGCGGAATCTCCCTCTTCGACAGTGATGGTTTTCACGCCGAAGCTCTCAGCGGAGAGTTGAAAGCCTCCGGCGAGAATCTGAAGATCAGCTCCTGCATCGGCTCTGATGCGGAACTGAACAGGTTGAACTTCATCAGCTGCCAGCATGAAGTTCACGTCCTGCATGTCGCTCTCCATCAAGGCAAATGAGTCGGTGGTACCTAGGCGAACGGAGTACGGAAATGCGGATAGCAGCGGTTCGCCTTCAACTGAATCGACGAAGATGGCGAAGGCACTTTCTTCGGAGTCTGCACGGTTAGCCGAAGCGATTAGGGGTAACTCGCCCTCAAGCTCCAACTCCGCAGATCCGTATTCACCTCTAGTCATCTGGAAGTCGTCCACCGACAAGTAGCGCTCGGCAATTGCCTGCAGCTGATCCATTTGAGCGCGCTGTTCCGCATCCAACTCCCCCAGCATGTCAAAGCTTGCGGCGAAAGGCACAGCGACGACTTCGCCTGCCAAGGCACTGTTAATGTCTTCAGCAGAAAGACGAACTTCAACCATTTCAGCTTTGCAGGCCGCTAGGGCCGTGGCTACAGCTAGGCTAACTACCAGTCTCTTCATGAACATGCCCCCGGAGCGCTGGATCGATTGAAGCATCATTGCAGAGAAAGAACCAGCAGACAAAGCGATGGCACGCCTGTTCTGAAGGTGTCCGGAAGTGATGATCGAGCAAGTCTGCGTAGCGGCAGCTGCCTGGGTTTCAAGTTCGTTTGCTGTTTCGTACAGTACTCCAGTTAGTGGAGCGTGGCATGTCAGATCCCGTAGTAATTGCGCTGTTCGCATTGCCGTTTATCGCCGTGATAGTAATGGGGCTTGCGATGTGGCGTGAGCACCGATCCTGGTCAGGAGCTTTGGCCGCCGAAGTTGCGAAAAGGACGGCACTAGAGACCAGGTTTTCCGGGATCATAGATGCGGATGCTGAGGCGGCCTGCATTGTCGGTGCGGCTGAGACATCGGCTCATGAGCGCGAAGCAATGGCGCAACAACGATTATCTTCCCTCAACACGGAAGCCAGTGCTGTAGCCGAGAAACTTGAAGAGATCCGTCGTTTGTACGGTGAGAAGAAAGCCATCTACGATCGATTGGCAAAGCAGGTTGCGATCTTTGACGACCGGTTAGCGTTCGCCGAAATGGGTGTTTATGAGCCTCATTTTGATTACGATTCTAGTGACGAGTTCAAAGCTGCCATAGAGGCTGTTCGCGATCGGCAAAAGTCACTGGTCACGGCCAAAACGGCCGTGATCTGTCGCACAGCATGGACGGTCGACGGGAGTGTTTCTAAGGGCAAGACAATGTCGGATCGCGCAATACGACTTACGCTGCGGGCCTTCAACAGCGAATGCGATGCCGCCATATCCAATACCCGTTGGAACAACGCTAACGCTATGGAAAAGCGGATCGAAAACGCCAGAAACCAGATCGATAAACACAACGCGTCTAACGCTGTTGAAATAACAGATCAGTATTTTCAACTGAAGCTAGAGGAGCTTCGTCTGACGCACGAGTATCGTGAAAAGATCAAAGAGGAGAAGGAAGAGCGCCTGGAGGCTAGCCGGGCTGCCCGCGAAGAGCAGAAGCTTCTGCGCGAAATGGAGCAGGCTGAGCAAGAAGAAGCCAAATATCAACGACTGCTGGACAAAGCTCAAGCTGAGGCAGCGAGCGCCGCAGGATCGACACTTGATGCATATACTCAGAAGATTGCTCTGCTTGAACAGGACCTAGCCGAAGCTCACGCAAAGGCAGAGCGCGCTCGCGCAATGGCGGAGATGACAAAATCTGGATACGTTTACATCATCTCCAATATCGGATCTTTCGGACCCGACTTCGTTAAGATCGGGCTCACCCGGCGGCTTGATCCTGCCGACCGAGTGCGGGAGCTTGGAGATGCAAGTGTGCCTTTCCTGTTCGACACGCATGCCATCATTTACAGCGACGACGCTCCTGCACTCGAAAGAGCACTGCATCAGGAGTTTGCGAATGAGCGGGTAAACGCCACCAACTTCCGCAAAGAGTTCTTCCGCGTTTCGATCGACCAAGTAGAAGCAGCGGTGCGCCGGCTTGCGCCTGCTGCTACCTTCTTTAGCGATATCGAGGCTCAGGAATATCGCGAAACGCTGGCACTAAGGAATGCTCAGCTCACCGCGCAGACTCAGCAAGTGGAAGCTCATTTTCCCTCGGCGCTCTAGCCCTCTTTTCTAGGTCGAGGGCTGTCCAGTTGCACATCCAGTTCTTGACGCGAGGCCCGGCGTATTGCCCAGCCGGGGCTCTGTTTACTGCAGCTTTAGCACCTGGCGTAGCTGCCAAGGCTCTGATGGTCCTAGGCGCTCGTAGCAGGGTGGAGCTCGCACTGAACCAATATCTCTGCAGGAACCGATCTCGACCCACTTGGTCGAATTCCTCCAATGCGGCTTGAACGGCATCACGGCTGGTCAGTAGACCAAGCGACATAGATAAGGGCCCGAATACCGTGACAGTTACGGCAAGTATGGAGCTTGTCAACCGGCAGGTCGGTTACGTGCTTTACTGCGTGTGGTCAGGCAATTCTGTTGGAGCAGGGGATAGATGTGCCAGAGAGTTATACAGGCGCATAGATGTCGCTCAGGGTCCTTCCCCGGGGTAGTGCTTTCCGGGGGGTGCGCGGAGCCCCGCGACCAGACGAAATTTGGGTCAGGGTCGTTGACCTTTCTGGTAAAATTGCATCCAGCGTGGGGGTCACTGAGGGGGTCACATAGGCGATAAAGGTATCTTAGGGGGGCTGTTTACCATTCGAGTGGGGCACGCAATCGTCCCCAACAGAAGGGATATCGGCCTCCAATTTTCGCGGGATTTTGGGACATGAGGGTGAATGGTGAAAGAAGCACATGGAGCACTGGAAAACTGGTGCTCCCTTTTGGTGCTCCCTTCCTCAAACCCCTCTAAAATGTAAACTTTCCCGCCTAAAGGAGCATAGGGAGCAGTAAACATCTACTTGAGAGTATCTAAATCTATAATTCGCCCTAAAACGTTATGCGTAGGCGAGAGGGTTTAAACACGTAACGCGCAGCCTCCATAAGTTTCCTAGCGCTCCTCCTGCTCCGTTCGGTACGAAAAGGGGCAGAAAACCCAGACAATCCAAGCGTCTACAGAGGGGAACAGCAAAAGGGGGAGCGGTGGACCCTTATGCAAGAATAAACCGCCGCAGATTATCCGAGGGTCTAGGTTATCGCCACGGTATGAAAACCGCTTAGTCGCTGTCTAGCCCATCCGGGTAGAGCATCGGTGTGGCCCCGACGTTTCCAGTTCGGCGTCGGACACCAGATAGCGGGAACCATCGGTCAAAACGGCCTCATATCATTGCGTGGGTGACTTCCACCACATAATCGACGTTGATCCAGATGGCGGTGTCCTCTAAGTTTTGGCCATCGCGGGCAATCATGAAAGTAGGCATGTTTAGTTCGTTACACTAGGTTGTCGATGTCGTCGTCACTCGGGCCGAGGTCTTCGTCCGTAAATCCGTAGTCGTTGGCGAACTCGGCCTCGGTATGTTCTGGAGCTTCCGTGAACGCGAAGCCCCGTTGAACGTCTTCACGGCTGGCGTTCTCGCGGGCGTACCAACCTGTGTTGACTCCGCCCCAACGCTTGTAGCGGTTGTCCTTGCCGCGCACGTCCGGCACCCAGCCGGGCATGGCCTTGATCGCCTTGTCGAGCACTTTCATGATTCCGGGGTTGGAAGTAGGGGGCCAATCAACGCCGAGGGCCGCAGCGGCGTCAGCGGCGCAGAAGACGGTGCGCTGGACATACTGGCCGTCGATCTTTTCGCCTTTTTCCACGAAGCTGGAGGCTTCCTTGCCGTAGCCATAGGCGAACTCAGTAAGCGTGATCGGGTGATCGAAGGCATCGGCCAGATAGCGGGTCCACTCTTCGTCGGCCTGCTGCTCGCGTGCCCCTTCCTGAAGGCGCTTGGCCTCGATCTCGGCCGTTGTTGTGAGCATCAAGGGCAGGTCTTCGTGCTGGTCGCGGGGGTACATGGCCCGCATTGCGTTGTAGAGCGCCAGAGCCTCGGCCCAGAGCTGCGGCAAGGCGTCCTGAAGGGCCGTGGTGTCGATGGAGCGGACGGCCACGTTGAGAACCCAGAAACGACGGTTGCCAGTGCGATCCTTGAGGTACACGTCCTCATTGGTCGTTCCCCAGAAGATGGCCTGACGGCGGATCACGGTGACCACACGATCGTAGGAGAAGCGGACGGTATCCTCGACGCGCGAAAGGAACGCCTTGGTCTCCGCGACAGCCGTCTTGCCTTGCGAAGCCATTTCCGGCAGCTCGTTGCCCCACTTGCCCGCGATGATCTCGGCTACGGCCTTGGCGTCACCCAGATTGGACGTGACCTCGCCGAACCACCGGCTGGTGTAGAGGGTGCGGATGAAGGTGGACTTGCGGATGCCTTGCTCGCCTTGCAGGACCGGGGCGTAGTCGAACTTCATGCCGGGCTCGTAGACGCGGGCCACTGAGGCCACCAAGACCAGCTTGGCCGTCTCGCGGGCATAGGGGGTGTCGTCCAGACCGAGGTAGTCGATGAAGAGGCGTTCGGCACGCTGGACGCCATCCCACTCGACGGCCTCAAGGAAGTCCTTCAAGGGGTGATAGCTGTTGCGCAGGGCGGTCATCGCTACGCCATCGGCCACGTCCTGCTGCGTCACCTTGCCAAGCCCGTAGCCGACCTTGCCAGGGCCGTTGGGCGTGGCGAGAATGGCACGGACGATCATGTGACCTGTCTGCTCCCAGCGGTCTCCGTAGGTCTTATCCCGGCAATAGAGGGGCGGCACGATGTCGGTGCGCGTCTTGATGTCATCGAAGAAACGAACGCAACGGGTAAACTCATCCCAGCGGATCTTTCCGTAGAAGCGGGGGTCATTGTAGAGGATGGCCGCGACGTTGTGGACATTGCTTTCGATGTCGCCATTCTTGTTGACCTGAAGCTCCTCGGCAAACCATGTCTCGGCGTTGGGGTTTTTGACTTTCCCAGCCTTGGCCTTCTTCGGCTCGATGGGCTCCTCGGGAGTGTCGTCTCCCGGCCTCAAATCGGCATCGCTGAAGCCCCACTCACCGTCTACGGTGGGGTCAGGTTCGGGGGCGTCTTCTTCCGTGTACTCGGGGCTATCCGTGTGAAGGTCTTCCTTGGCTTCGTCGCCCTCGAACTCTTCGTCGCCAACCTCGCTGTCATCGAACATCGCGCCGAGGTCGTAGCGGCTCTTGGTCCGCTCGGCCTGATACCGCTTGTCGGTCCTGACGAACTCGCCCATGGCCTTGGAAGAGGGCAGGTCCATGACGGACGTGTCTTCCTTGGCCTTGTCGTCCAGATGGCCGAACTTGTGGATTCGCAGTAGGTCCCAAGCGTTGACCAGTTGCTCGCCAACCGGGTCGGACCCGTGCCACGAGTAGAGGAAGCGACCGTCATCCTCGATCACCGCGCCGTTGGACGCTGTACCGCCTGTGTAGGTGTAACGGGTCTTCCCGCTGTTCTCAGTCGGGTCTACGTAGATATCGGACAGGAACTCGGCGATCAGGTCTTCAATCGGCCAGGCTCGGCACCAGTCGCCGATCATACCCAGCTTCATGGTCGGGTCTTCAGCTTTGTCGGCCTTGGCCCGGAGCTTTTCTTCGCCCTTATAGAGCGGCAGCATATCGAGGTTGTGGTAGTCGCCGTGGTGCTCTTCGAACCAAGCGAACTGCTCGTCAGGGTCGATCAGCTTGCCCTCATTGCGGTGGCACTGGAACTCCTGATCCTTGGACACGGTGGGCAGGAACATCATCTGCGCCTTGCGCGACGATACCACGTCCACCTGTTCCATCGGCTCGTTTTCATAGTCGATTCGCAGGGAGATGATGCGGACCAAGGGGCCGTATTCGTCCGGTGTGACCGACCGAGTTGTAGGTAGGACGACGCGGTAGCGCGGGGCTGCCGGGGTTGAGGATCGGGTCGAGATCGCCATGAACTCGTAGGTGCAGAGCCAGTGGATTCCGCTCTCGATATCCGGCCAGAAGGTGTCCCACGGGTAGTCGCAGTCGAGGGTGATCAGATTGCGCGACTTGACATTGCGCAGATTGCGGTAGCCGCCCTCGCACTGAGCCCCGGAAATCCAGCCATTGACCGACTTGCGATGGAGCTGCTGGTCACGGTTCATAGCCATATAGGCTTTGTGCTTTTCAGCGGTGACCGTGGGTGTGGACAACAGCTTGCAAAGCTCAGCCCATGACGCGGTTTTATTGACCGCCTTGGCGAGGTTTCGGCCATCACCTTGGGCGAAGAGGACGATTCGGTTGTCGTTCTTCCCCATCAGACAGGGCTCCGCTCAAGCTCGAAGATGAAAGCCTTCAACTGAGCGACAGTGATCGGGCGGTCTACGGACTTGCGCCAGCAGGCGACCGTAGCCGGGCTAGTGTCCGTGATGAGAGCAACGTCTGCTGCACGCAACCTGTAGTCGGACATGAGCTTGATGAGGGTTTCGGTGCGCCACTGCTGGTCTTGCCAGCACGGGTCCGTGCGGTCAGGAAAGGTCATCAGATGGTCCGCCTTGTGACTGGCGAGCAGCGATTGCGGCGTCTAGCCAACCTTGAGGTACCCCGCTGGCACGAGCGCGATTGGACAGCTTCAAAAAGGGAGGAACCACGCCATCTTTGATGAGCTCGTAATAGGTACTCAGAGAGACGCCATAATAATTTGCAGCCTGCGCTGGGCGTAGCATGGGGCCTCGGGGGACAACACTGCACCAGGGCGCGTTGCTAGCAATTGGGGCAGCTTGGTTATTCTTGGTTGATTGAGACATAAGGCGCTCCGGACGAATTCGGACCAACTTTGCCCAATGCGGAATTTGCTGTCCCAACTTGCGCTAGAAGCCTGCTAGCGGACTCGCATTGCTGGAATGAAAGCGCCCGCATTCTGCGCGTTCAATTTCGTGCGGAGCTCTTGAACCTGCGTGTTGTCTCGCAAAACAGCTAAGTTATGGCGTCGTTTGTGCAACGGATGTCCTCAGCCCATTTCAACAAGCTCGGTGTGTCCCGGTGCTTCCAAAGTGCCCGAACCCATGCTCTGATGGATGAATCCTGCGCACCATCGCTGTTGCCGAATTGATCAAGCATGTCGATGCGAAACGCCTTCAGTTGACGCTGGTCTGCCGGCGGATTGGCATCCCAGGCAGCAACGATCTTTTGCTTGGCTTTGTATTGGGGTGTAGAGTTACGGGTAGAGATGCCGCCCTTACTTTGGATGGACGCCTCGCCGCCTTCTTCAAGTGTTGCAACTAGTTGCCTAAACGCGGAACTATCAACAAAGGGCAGCCAAGCTGGCTTGTATGCGAAACTATGGGCGACCTCCGCCCACTTGAGAGGTGGCCGAGCCGTTCCTGTGAAAAGTTCCGCCGCTATCTCTAAATCAGCGGTCAATTGAAGACGAACCAAATCCCAATCGACGGGATACTGATCAGTAAACTTTGCTAGTGAGCCTGGGAGCAAACTTCTAAAACGTTGGTGACCTTGAGCCATGTCGAAGCGCTCGGGATCAAGGCCTGCCATCACCAGCGAAGCTCTGCGTGCTGACCAGAATGGCTCTTCCAGCAAGCTCAACAGAATGCCAAGTTCGTAGTCCTCTTTGGAATTGCGGTTGATAGGCGCGGTCTCGCCTTGCTCATGTTGCTTCGGCATATTTCGCTCCAAACGTTTCAGACCCGGGCAGTTCACAAAACCTCGCCCAGTCGTTCATCAACTCGCGTCGCTTCTCCAGAAGGTCTCCCCGACGGTATGCCGCTTCGGCCGCATTCTTGATAGTGTGAGCCAATGCCATTTCCGCCACCTCATTGGGGTACGACGTCTGCTCAGCTGCCCAGTCACGAAACGAGCTGCGAAAGCCATGCACTGTTACATCGACTTCCATGCGCCGTAGCATCATAGCAAGTGACATTGCAGATAGCGGTTTACCTTCTTTCTGGCCTGGAAACACGTAAGTCCCGGGCTCTTCGTCCTTCATTGTCTCGAGGAGATCCACAGCTCTAGGGGACAGCGGTACACGGTGTTGCTTGCCCGCCTTCATCCGCTGAGGTGGTATGGTCCATACGGCTGTCTTTAGATCCATTTCTTTCCACTCGGCATTGAGCACCTCACCGGACCGTGCAGCGGTAAGAATGGCGAACTCTAATGCGCGCGCAGCAACAGCAGGCCGCTCGCGCAACTGAACCATAAAGGTTGGGAGCTCGGCATAGGGCAGCGCTTTGTGGTGCCCTCGGCTGAGCTTCTTTCGCGCCGGGAGCACATCAGAGAGGTGACCGCGCCACAGAGCGGGGTTTTCACCAGATCGAAGACCGCGCACCTTTGCGGATGATAGCACTCGCTCGATACGGCCCCTTAGCCGCGAGGCTGTCTCTGGCTTGGTCGTCCAGATTGGCCTCAGGACGGCGAGTACATGCTCGGTGCTCACGTCTGCAACTGGCGTGTTCCAGATCTTGGAGCAGTAAGTCTCAAGCGTTGAAGTCCATTGGGCGATGTGTTTCGCATTGCGCCACTGTGACTTGTTCAGATCTACGTAGTCCTTCGCGCATTCGCCAAACGTTTGCAGCTTGGGTGCAGCAGCCTTCTTAGCTTCAAGCGGATTCTGTCCTGCGGCGAGTAACGTGCGAGCAGATTGAGCAAACTCTCGAGCTTGTTTGAGGGGCACTATCTGTGCTGATCCCAGTCCCATTTCTGTCGGCTTCCCGTTCCACCGAAACAAGAACACCCAGCGCTTCCCCCCATTGGCAGATATAGAGAGATACAAGCCTCCACCGTCAGAATGACGTCCTGGTTTGGTGAGGGCAGCTACGCCGACTGCGCTAAGCTTGTTCAACTGACGTGCCAATTTTGTGCCCTATCATCTGCCCTATCAGCAAGCAGCGATGTTAGTGGTCACAGATGGACGTTGATAGACAAAGCCATAGGGGTAGTTAACGCAAATGGCAGCAAAACATGGACTTTTTAGACGCCACCGGACGCTGCTGTACAATGGTGCTGCGGACTCTCTCTCCGCCATTTCTTTTTGCTAAACCCCTGAACGCGCTGCGAAAGGGGCCACGCACTGACAACAGTGTGCATTAGAGTGTGCACTTGCGCGATGCGGTGCCTCGCCAGGGGTCAAACCTCATTTCTTACAGGATCAGCTATGTCGCTGTTGGTAGGTTTGCGCCCCGTTTCAGCTGTTAGCTCGCCGTGGCAAAAATACCCAAAGCCGCCCCTCAGTGCAGTGACTTTCCACCCGTTCACGCTGGGCTAGTGATTGCCGCGCTACTATCCGAATCGTCGTCGATATTGCTCGCGCTATAGGCCCGCGACAGGTCGCGATACGGGCGTGAGTTGAAGGCGATCACCGTCACCAGCACACCAACCATACCGGCAATGGTAAACACCAGCGCTATGCCCCTGTCAGGACCGGTACCAAACCAGCGACCTATGGACTGGGCACCTGCCCCGTCCGTCATAAACGGGATCACGATGAACTGGGTGAGCGGGCCGATCAGGAAGGCGGTCAAGGGTGAGGCCGATTGCTCCACCGACTGAGCGAAGCCGAACACACGCCCCTGTCGTTCCAGCGGTACCACCTTTTGCAGCGTGGTGTGTTCGGCTGCCTCGGCATAGGGCCCCAGCAGCATCCAAACGAAACAGCCTGCTGCCAGAAGCCAAATTGAAGACTGGAGCGTAAAGAGGCAGCATGCTGACCAGGTGATAAGATTCACCAGCAGCAGCGTGCGCAGCGGATTTCGACCCAGCCCGGTGCGAGAAATAATGATACCGCTCAGGATGAAGGCGGTGGACAGCGCGCCGAATAGGAGCCCCCAAACCTCGACGCTCACCAGCGACAGTCCATAGGCATCAAGCAGGGCCATGAAGACACCGCCAAGGAAATTGTTGAAGCAGGCAAAAAAGATCAGAGCAAAAAGTCCTGGTACGGCAGCAATCACCCGGATGGTGCCCGAGATGTCCACCCGCTTGGGTTCGACGTGACCTTCGCTGTTTGGCTCTATGCGTCCCTCCTCGATGCGCACGAAGCCAAGATGAAGCAGCGCCAGCATTGTGGTGACAAGGGCCAGGCTGATCACACCCAGCATGCCGGCATAGGCCACGAGAAATCCGGAAATCACCGAGGTCGTCAGAAAACCGATGCCCGAGACCATACCGACCAGGCCGTTAGCCTTGTCGCGTTCGCTTTCTGCAATCAGGATCGTCACCAATGTGGTCAGAGCGATGGAGCGGATGTTGCCAGCAATCACGCCCAGCATCACCAGCAGCACGAAGCTCCAGAGATAGGGACCATAGGGGTCGGTAAAGGCGCCCTCCGGCTCCAGCAGAAGGATCACCAGGCTCGCCAGGTAGAAAAGCGCCGAAACAGCGCTTGAGCCCATCATCGCGGTTTTCTTAGCGTTGTGGTCGACGATCGACCCAAACCAGAAGCCAAAGGCCGCTGTGAACACCAGGTAGATGCCCGCGATCATGCCGGTCGCGAACACCGACTGAGTTTCAATAAAGGTCCAGAACGTTATGGCGAACCAAACTGTGAAATTGGTGACATTGGCCACAAGGTTGTTGGCCAGAATGTGGTGAAACGGCTTCATCGGTTGGCCTCGTTTCTGCGGCCGCGCTTAAGCCGGCGGGCCCATGTGCATTGTACTATTGCTCCGGCCAACTGACGAGTTGCGTCAGCATCCGATACGGTACGACGAACAGCAGACGTAACTTTCGGCAACTTTTTAGAATGAGCACCTTGTTCACAGATGCCCTAGAGAGCGCCTCTGCCCACCTGGATGCGGCAGTGTCAATGTTCAATTTGTTACTTAGTCCTGCGGTAGCGGCTTTCAATCTGCAGTAACCCGTCGCCTCTCTCTAAAAATGCATCTGGCGCATGGCATTTCAGGTGTTGGGACCAGACTAATAGGGCTGAGTGCCTGCGGAGATCTTCGTCAGCACCAGACTGGAACGCGCCCCTATTCCTGTCCTTCCGCTAAATATTGGTAGCTCCCAAGAGCTGGCGGCCGTCTAGGCGAGCGCGGATCCACCTAGACCAGCGCTTGCCGTTCCTGTGAGGTGACGGCCTCCCCAACACTGATTGAAATCACGCTGATATCCGCGCCGCCGATACAAGCTGCCCAAAGCACGCTGGATATAGATCGGGAAGCGCAAGAAGAAGCTTTGCGCGGGCTTGTCGGAGAGAATGAATATGACCCAGGCGTGAGAGCTGGGTTGCTCGGCTTTTTTTGGAAAGCCTCCTCTAAATTGTGGAGGAGAAATCGATAAGTTCAGGAATATGATTATGCCGCAGGACTGGCTCTCGTCTAACGAGGTTCTCATGCGCATCACATCTTACGAGGATTTAGCAGACATCATCGGTCGCATCTACGACTGCTCGCTTGACGCTTCGAGGTGGCCTGAAACTTTGGGCTTCATCGTCGCAGCCACGGGGGCCAATTGTGGTCAGATCGGGGTGCAGGATCCCGTTAAAATGCAGGCGGATTTTGCCGTTGAATGGGGTGTTACACCGGAGTTCGCTCGACTTTACGCTGAAAAATTCGTGTCCATCTGCCCGTTTCTGCTTACACCTTACTTCGTAGAGGTCGGCGGTATCATCAGCGTGTCTGAGATGATCGATCGAGCGGAATTTCAGTCGAGCCGTTTTTATCGAGAGTGGTGCCGCCCTCAACTGGTGGAAGATTTCCTCGCTGGGATCATCATGAAATCAGCGAGTAGCTACGGTGGATTCTCGCTCTCCTTCCCCAGGGTTGTTGATGATGATGCAAAGCGGATGCATGCTCTCCTTCTTCCCCACGTTGCTCGCTCGGTCACAATCGGTCGCCTGCTGTCTGGCGTGCGTTCAGAGGCCTCTGCACTTGAGACAACAATCAACGCGCTATCGACCGGCGTGTTGTTCCTCGACACCAATGGACAGATACTAAGATCAAATCCGGCGGCAGATCGGCTGGTTGACGATGGCTCAGTCATCCGCCGGAGCAGGACAGGCAAGCTTTCGGCGGCGCATCCATCAACAGAAACCCTTCTCAACCGGATGTTGACACAGTTGTCTGAAGGAGGGGCGGCCCTCAGCGGTTCATCGATAGCCCTTCGTCGCTATGATGGCGCCAACGGTTTGATTGGTCATCTATTACCCGTGGACACTTCCACACGTATGGCTGCTCTCAACGACGAGTCTGACCCTGCTTTCATTCTCTTTATTCAAAGGCCGGGAGCACAGCTCGTTGTACCCGGAAAGGCGTTCGTCGATTTATACGGCATCACAGCAGGTGAGCTTCGTGTTCTAACCGGATTGCTGAGAGGGCAAACAGCGCAAGATGTAGCCTCCCTCCATGGCATCAGCGTTGTCACCGTGCGCACCCACATTCGAAGTCTGTTGGCGAAGACGGGGACCAACCGACAGGCCGATCTGCTACTTTGCGCGAAAGATTTGGCCCCTGCACTCCTAAGCGCACAAGAGTCTCCGCCTGCAGCGCTCAACTGAATTGCATTTGGCCGTTTCTTTGGTTCCTACTTGATTGAGGCTCGTGATAGCTTTTGCTGTCCTACCAAACTCATCGTGCCTAGCAGGTTCTTGGATCGGATAAGAACTGTGCTCTCGGTATGACGAGCGAGCAGGGAAAGCTTGTGAAAGCCAATTCCCGATGTGGTACCAAGGCCAACAAGCCTTGTCACAAGGGTGCACTTTATAGTTCTCCCCCGACAATCTCGACCTCTGCATTGTGGAGGCTTGGAAGGACATCGACATGAACTCCGGACGGAAAGTGGACCTTAGAGAGGCCATTTTGAGTGGCGTGCCGGATGCCAAAGCTTCTTCCAGAAACTCGTCGGAGTCAGCAATTTCCAGTCCGCTCCAGCCCAGATCAGTGTACACACCACAAAGCTGACGGAGAGAATGTCGCCTTTGAAGCCGATGACGGACGACAAAAGAGCAGGAATTCGGCTTGCCAGTACAATATCTTTGGAGATGACATAGAAGTCGGATCCATGACCTGGCCGAGCTAACAATCCGCTGCTGCCAATGGCACTTCCAAGCTTACCCAGTGCGTGAAGGCAGCCTGCTGTTGCGGCAAGGAAAGGCTCGCCTACCATAAAGAGGCCAACAGCAAGGCATATGGCTCCAATGCCAGAAAGCAAATCGCCCTGCATGTTAAGCGAAGGGTCCGGTGGGGCACCATTCGTCCACGCTTTGGAGTAGACAAGTCCACTCCAAAAGAAAACCAATGTTGCAAGGGTAACGGCAAAAGCTGCTGGGCTGCCTATCATGAACTCGATACAACGTTCCCACGGTCCAGCCTCCCTATCTCCGGTGAGCCGAGGCGTGTGGAGCGCGACACCCAGACCTACTCCAAAGCCGATGACATTGCCCAAGTTATAGAGTGCACCCGGCTCAATCCGCCAACGTTTCCATAGCGGCCGATGCTTCCTGTGGTCCATATTGCGACTCCCTTGAGGCGGCGCTGGACCTTTGCGCATGCTCGGCAACAGCCGAGGTTCCGTTGGATAGGGCAACACCATCTTAGGTATTTGTGGCGCTTGTTGTGCCCTCTGACTCAGGAGCCGTCCAGCAATGACTAGGGCGTTGTTTGCTCCTTGTTACCACGCCGGTCATCATCCATTTTGTGGATGACCGACACTATCGCTCGCCAGCCCGCTCTGTTGACTATCGTAAGATGATATCAGTGCATGTTGCGCCGAGCTGCCTTGGTTGGTGTGGCCGCAGACATTGGTCTGGAGTAATGAGACCACAACCAAACTCGTGGTGCTGATGTTTTTTACCACTGCTATCTGCTTGCAGGCGCCGGAAGCGGACTGTCCGCTTCCGGCACCAAATTTGCCGTTCAGATCGAGATACCAAGCGCTCAACAGCGGCCGCCGTTGTTAAGCTTACTTCCGCTTCGTGTTAGTTGGACCTCTATTGGAATGATGGATGTGAGCTCTAATCTCAGCTCACTGCGGTAGCCCGTCCCAAGAGCGAGGACGCCAGTTTGACCGAAGATCTTGTGTCAGAAACCGCGTTGGCTGCAGTCTTTGCTGGTCGCACGAACTTCCAATCACCTGATACTGCGCGGTGGCTTGCCGGAACAGTGCGCAATCAGGCCCGTGGAGTGCGCCCCGTTTCACCGGACAGGCGGCGATTGGGTTTAAGCACTGAGGCGCAGGAACTCTCGTGGTGAGCGGAACTTGAGCCCGGAGTGCGGGTGAACCTCACAGTAGTCCTCGATCCATCC
>NZ_PYWB01000016.1 GCF_003056345.1 Devosia submarina
CACGGAAGTAATCACTTCGACCCGTCGAAACGGCTCATCGGCACTCTTGGACATAGTCGTACTCATAGGCGTATGCCTATGCCTTATCAGCTATGCCACATGTCCGGTCAAAATAGGGTGCGCTCCAGTGCCCCGGCACCTGTTCCATCTTCACGCGACTGAAGGCCGCCAGAGCTTGCCCACGCGCCCGTCGATCAGCAGCAGTCCTGCGAAGATGACCAGCATACCGACGACTTGGATCGGCAAGACAGTTTCACCCAGCAGTGTGACGCCGAGCACGATTGCGGAGATCGGCGCGACAAAGGTCGTCGTTGCAAAGTTTGTGGCGCCTACGCGCGGCAGCACGCGGTACATGATCTGAAATGTGAATGCTGTGGACACCAAGCCGATGGCCACAGCCGCCAACCATGTTTCACCCTTCGCGATGACTGGAATGCCTTCGGCCGCGAAGGCGACTGGAATGGAGACGAGAGCGGCGCCTGTCAGCGCAATGGAAGCCAATGCCGTTGGCTCTATGGACTTGAAGCTTCGGGTGATGTTGAGGGACAGGGCGTAACAGATCGTTGCCAGAAGACACGCGCTTACAGCCCAGAGTTGCGATTCCCCTTCCGATAGTAGTGCAGGTGACGCTAGTATAGTTGCGCCCACAAAACCAACTGCAACGCCTGCAGTTTTTATGCGGCTAGCCTTCTCGCCGCCTACCCAGAAGTGGCTGACAATAACCGTCATGATCGGGGTCAGGGCATTGATGATGGCAGCCACGCCGCTCGCTAGGTGAGATTGTGCAAGCGGGAAGAGCGCGAATGGAATGGCGTAGGCCAAAATGCCTAACAGACCTAGCTTCATCCACAGCACTGGATTGTTGGGCACTGGCTTGCGCAAGGCGAGCATAACGGCCCAGCAACCTGCAGCACCGATGGCTACTCTGAAGGAGGTGACCCAAAGAGGCCCAATCTCACGGATGAGTACGGCGTTGAAAATAAACGAGCAGCCCCAAATGGCGCCAAGAAACAAGATCCAAAACCAGTCGCGCCGTTCCATGAATGCCTCCGTGATGCACTCACCTTTTGCCTTGCAGACGGTAGGGGTCGAACCGATTTTAGCAATAGGAGCCATCAAACGATGTGATGGGTCGAAGATGGCTCTCTAGTACCGTAGCGAGACCAGTTGGCCTGTTGACCATTCGATCTGGCCGGAAAGATCAAGCTCCAGCAGAAGCATCTGCATGCTCGACACGCTCAGGCCTGATTGACGAACGAGTTCATCTACTTCGATCGGCGTTGAGCTAAGCGCGGACAACAAGCGCGACTTGTCATCTTCACTTGGCAGCACTTCGGGTGCCAAGTCCGGCTCCCAGTCCCGATCAAACAAGGCGCTCCGGGCGGCGTCGGCGCTGCCCAGGCTTTCCACAATGTCATCCACGTTGGTTATGAGCTTGGCGCCTTGCTGTATCAGCAAATTCCCGCCTTCAGCGCGCGGGTCGAGGGGAGACCCAGGCACGGCAAATACATCGCGGTTTTGCTCCAGCGCCAGCCGCGCGGTGATGAGCGAGCCGGAGCGCTTGGCCGCTTCCACAACCACGATGCCCAGTGACAATCCGGACACCAGGCGATTGCGTCGTGGGAAGTCTCTCGCCCGCGGCTCCCAACCAAGCGGCATCTCGGTAAGGAGTGCCCCACCATTGTCCAGGATGTCATGAGCAAGCGGAATATTCTCGTCAGGATATATCCGGTCGAATCCCCCAGCCAACACCGCAATTGTCCCGCTGACGAGGCTAGCGCGATGCGCCGCTGTATCAATTCCGCGCGCAAGGCCCGATACAACAGTGTATCCCCTTTCACCGAGCCCTGTTGCAAGCAGGCGGGTCATCTTTACGCCGGCGGAGGATGCGTTGCGTGCGCCGACAATCCCCACTGTGCGCTGCCAATCAAGATTTTCGCCGCCTGCCATCGTCAAGATGGGTGGCGAGGCCGGGATGAAGCGGAGCAGGGGTGGATAGTCTGGTTCACAGCTGGCAACGATCCGCGCACCATAGCGCTCCAGCCCCGCGATTTCGTCTTCCGCTTCTGACTGACTTGCGATGCGCGCTGGCTTGCCTGTGCGCTTAAGCAGATCGGGCAAAGCACTAAGGGCTGCCTGCGCGGTTTCGAAACGATGCAGCAATTGCCGAAAGGTTGCGGGACCGACGTTCTCGGTCCGGATCAAACGAAGCCATGCCAAGCGTTCAGCCTGGCTCAATTGCTCACCTTCTCGCCACTGTCCCAACAGCTAAGCCGCTTTCTTGCCGGACCCGATCCGGGGCTCGGTTCCAGACAGAAGACGGGCTATATTGGTGCGGTGCTGAAAAAACAGCAGGATAGCCAGTACCGCCACGGTTGCAGCAAGCCATTCATCCACGAATACATAGGCAAAGATAGGTGCCGTCGCGGCTGCGGTCAGGGCGGCAAGTGAAGACATCTTGCGGGTAAACGCGATCAGCAGCCACACTGCACAGAAGATCAGCCCCACCGGCCAGCTTAGAACCAGAAGGGCGCCGATCATAACCGCCACGCCCTTGCCGCCTTTGAACTGCAGCCAAACCGGGAAGCAGTGACCGGCAAAGACGGCAATGGCCGCAAGGTAGAGCGGCCAGGCCTCGCCTCCACCAACTGGGACGTCGGGATTGTGAAGGAGAGTGCGGGTAACCAGGACAGCAACGATCGCCTTGCCCGCGTCCAGCAGCAATGTCGCAGCTGCGAGCGGCTTGTTACCTGTGCGCAGGACATTGGTTGCGCCGATATTGCCCGAACCAATCGAGCGGATATCCCCCAGGCCCGCAGCCCTGGTCAGTAGCAGCCCAAACGGGATGGAGCCAAACAGGTAAGCGATCAGCGCGGTGACGATGAAGCCCGGGAGCGCGGCTCCACCAAAAAGCCAAGAGGCAAACACTGGGACATAGCTATCAATCACGGCCTTGGTTCTCCTCGCTGTGCGTGTAGACGATCTGGCCGCCCACCAGGGTGTACATCACCTTGCCAGCAAGCCGCGCTCCTTCAAAGCTCGTATTGCGAGAGCGCGACCGAATTGCCTTTTCATTGACCTGCCAGGGATAGTCGAGATCGAACAGGATCAAGTCTGCCGGTGCACCCGGTGCTATGCGGCCGGCGGCGAGCCCCAGGATCTCGGCTGGCCGGCTGGTCATGGCCCGCAGAACCGCCAGAAGCTCCACCTGTCCGGAATGAACAAGGCGCAAAGCAGCCGCTAGCAATGTTTCCAGCCCTATGGCCCCATCGGAAGCCTCAGCAAATGGCTGGCGCTTTACTTCAGTGTCCTGTGGATCGTGGTCTGAATGGATAGTGTCGATCGCGCCGCTTCGAAGGCCCTCGATGACAGCCTGCCGGTCGTCCTCGGACCTTAGTGGCGTCGAGAGCTTGAAGAAAGTTCGGTAGCGGCCAATGTCATTCTCGTTCAACGCGAGATTGTTGATCGACACACCCGCGGTAACATTGCGGTTGCGCTTCTTGGCAGCTGCCAAAAGCTCGACCGAGGCAGCACAGGATATCTGCGCCGCATGGTATCTCACCCCCGTCAAAGCTGCCAATTGCAGATCGCGTGCGAGTGGGATGGTCTCGGCTTCCCTGGGAATGCCCTTGAGGCCCAGGACCGTTGCGAAAAGCCCTTCGTTCATCACGCCATCGCTGGTTAGGCCATCATCGGACAGGTGATGAACAACGGTGAGGCCATAATTGGCCGCGTAGCTCATGATCGTGCGCAGCATCGAACTGGATTGCACCGAGTGCCGTCCGTCCGTCAGGCAAACGGCTCCTGCTTCCTGCAGAAGTCCAAACTCTGTAATCTCTTGTCCAGCGAGGCCCTTGGTCATCGCTGCCGCGGGCAAGACATTGACCTTGCTGGTAGCCTTGGCCCGACGAATCAGGAAATCCACTAGCGCGCCGTCGTCCACAACTGGCGCCGTGTCCGGCATCATCACAAAGCTTGTGACGCCCCCGGCAGCGGCGGCTTCACCTGCGGACTGCAGGGTTTCGCGATATTCTTTGCCTGGCTCCCCGGTGAACACCCGCATGTCGATCAAGCCAGGCGAAAGGATCAAGCCTCTCGCATCGATAACCTGAGCGCCCTCCGGAGTGGCAATAGTCTGGCCATAAGCGGCCTCGGCAATAACGCCGTCCCGCACCAACACGGCGCCCGGCGAATCCATGCCTGATGCTGGATCCACGATCCGGGCATTCTTGATCAACAGGACGGAACTCATGACTCGCGCCCCGCTGGCAGCAATGCATCAAGCACCGCCATTCGGACGGCAACACCCATTTCCACCTGATCAGTGATCACCGAGGCAGGACCATCAGCAATTGCTGGGTCGATTTCGACGCCCCGGTTCATCGGTCCAGGATGCATGACAATGGCGTCGGGTTTGGCATGGCTGAGTTTTTCCGCATCAAGCCCATAGAACCGGTAGTACTCTCGTACGGACGGGATCATCTTGCCGTTCGCCCGCTCATGCTGCAGCCGCAGCATCATCACCACGTCCACATCTTTGAGCCCCGCGCGCATGTCGGTGAACACCTCGGTCGCAAGTTGCTCTATTCCGGCGGGAAGAAGATTTCGAGGTGCAATCACGCGCGTACGCACGTTCAGAGCTCCCAACAACAAAAGGTTGGACCTAACCACGCGCGAGTTGGCAATGTCGCCGCAAATTGCAACTGTAAGCCCTGATATGCGCCCCTTGTGGTTGCGGATGGTAAGGGCATCGAGCAGTGCTTGTGTCGGATGTTCATGGGCGCCATCGCCTGCATTGATCACGGAACACCCAACCTTCTGGCTCAGGAGTTCCACAGCCCCTGCTGCCGAATGGCGAACCACAATCACGTCGGGCCGCATGGCGTTGAGCGTGGCCGCGGTGTCGATCAGTGTCTCGCCCTTGCTGACAGAACTCGACTTCACAGACATGTTCATCACCAGCGCGCCCAGCCGCTTGCCGGCGATCTCGAATGATCCTTGAGTCCGGGTTGATGGCTCGAAAAACAGATTGATCTGTGTCTTGCCTGAAAGCGTCGGGTGTGACTTGCGCTCTTGGCGGCTTACCGGAACCATCCGCTCGGCGCGATCAAGCAGATCGATGATTTCATGCTGCTGAAGATCGGCGATGGAGAGCAGATGCTTTTGCCTAAATGGGGGAAAGTCGCCAGATGAAGCGCCTAGTGTATTCGACGTCATCGCCCGCGTTTCGCCCATGCGTTCCGATCTCCCGTGGTTCTCGGGGGTCTAGCGGAGCCAAAAGGCTGATTCAACATAATGTTGAATTATCCCCTGCGCAGGCGGTCGAGCGCTCCCTGCAGGATGTAGCTCGCGGCCAACTTATCCACGACTTCAGCCCGGCGATCCCGACGCAGGTCGGCTTCGATCATCATTCGCGTCACCGCAGAGGTGGAAAGCCGCTCGTCCCAGAAGGCGATCGGCAGGCTCATACGCTGAGAAAGACTGCGGGCAAAGGCTCGCGTCGATTGCACGCGTGGTCCTTCTGAGCCATCCATGTTCAACGGCAATCCCAGGATGATCGCGACGACCTTGTTCTCGGCTATGAGCTGATCAATTCGCTCGGCGTCCTTGGTGAACTTGGTCCGCTTGATCGTTTCCAAGGGGCTTGCCGAATATCTCATGGCATCGCTGATCGCGACGCCTATAGTTTTTGTCCCCAGATCCAGGCCCAGGATCTTGCCTGTGGTTGGGATAAGCTCGAGAGGATTGGCGTAGTCGTCGGTCACGGGGAGCTCGCTTGCCACATTGAAGCCGTTCTATAGGGTATGCGCCGATTTTGCGACAGGGAAGCAGCAATGAAACTCACCTGGTTTGGCGGTACGACCGTGCGCGTGCACATGGGCGGAATGATTCTGGTTGTGAAGCCGAATGACGCGCCGGCAGGTTTGGACCGGGCGGAGCTTCTATCGGGTGCTGATCGGGTTCTCGATGCTGATGAGCTTCCCCTGGCTGATCTGGCCACATGGCGACCACGACAAGCTGGCAGGCTGCTTGATGTGGTTATTGAGCCTGCTGTTGAGGCTTGGTCGACAGGATCAGGCGGCATTCTTTTGGAGACCTTAGGGGAGGCGCCCCTGCTTCTCGTCTCGAATCAGCTGCTGCCGATGGGCCGGTGGGCCGAGAGTGCTGTCGTGGCTCTCTTCGGTGATGGGAGGCGCTTGGTGCTTCTTGGTTCCGCCTTGCTCCGGGAGAGGTCACCCCGCTTGCTGGCGCTTGCGGGTGATGAGGCCGCGATCGACTATGCTGTGCCCCGCTTGCGCGATCAATTGGATGGCGCAAGCCTTGTTGCGCTAGAGATCGGGATGGCTTTGGAAGTCTGATCCTCCGTACGAGCCATTTTCATTGTCTTTTTGCACGAGCGGTTGCTAATAACCTGCCCAAACAAGCCGCTGTTCTGGAGTTTCTTATGTCTGTCGACGCCGCAACCGTGAAGCGCATTGCGCGCCTAGCCCGCATTCGCATCGAGGAAGACCAGATCGCCAGCTATCAGGGCGAACTCAATGCGATTCTGGGTTTCGTCGAGCAGTTGCAGGAAGTCGATGTTGAAGGCGTCGAGCCGATGACCTCGGTCACGCCAATGACCCTGCGTCGCCGTGACGACCTGATCACCGACGGCGGGTACGCAGAAAAGATCGTGAGCAATGCGCCGCTCTCTGAAGACAATTTCTTCATGGTGCCCAAGGTGGTCGAATAAATTGGCCGTTTCGATCGCCACCGAAACACCGCTGCAGGATGATGTGCGCGAGTTGGTAGAACAGCTAAATGCGCATCTGCTTCCGCTCTCACCGCTTGAGTTCCAGTTCAAGATGACGGTGGAGCAGATGGCGGAGCCGCATACGACCTTGTTTGTTGCGCGTAACGACACTGGCAAGGCTGTCGGAATGGGTGCCCTTAAGGTGCATTCACCCGAACTTGGAGAAGTGAAGCGCATGTTCACCGAGCCGCAGGTGCGTGGCCAGCGTGTTGGATCTGCCCTGTTGAAGGCCATCATAGCGCTGGCTCGCGAAAAGAAACTTCCTATGCTGATGCTGGAGACAGGTACCGGCGACGGCATGGCCGAAGCCCATCGGCTCTATACCCGTAGCGGCTTCAAGCCGCGTGGGCCGTTCCTCGACTATCCCGATAGCCAATGGTCCGCATTCTTTGAATTGCCTTTGCAAGTAGCGCAGCCGGCGTGACGGTCATTGAACCAATGACATCACCTGCAAGCCCTGCATTAACTGAGCGAGAATTCCTTTGACCGATCTGACAAAGCTGAGCCTGGCCGATGCCCGCAAGGGGCTTGCCGATAAGAGCTTCACTGCCACCGAACTCACTGGCGCCTATCTGAGCGCGATCGAGGCGGCAAATCCGAGCTTGAACGCCTATGTGGCGGTTACTGCTGAGCAGGCCATGGCCATGGCAAAGACCAGCGACGAAAGACTTGCCTCAGGGCAGGGCGGCTCGCTTGAAGGCATTCCGCTCGGCATCAAGGATCTCTTTGCCACCAGGGGCGTCCACACTCAGGCCGCCAGTCACATTCTTGATGGCTTCAAGCCCGAGTACGAATCGACGGTGACGAGCAACCTATGGCGCGACGGCGCGGTGATGCTGGGCAAGCTCAACATGGACGAGTTTGCCATGGGTTCCTCCAACGAGACCTCCTACTACGGTCCAGTGGTTAGCCCCTTCCGCGCTGACGGCAGCAATGCCAATCTGGTTCCTGGCGGTTCGTCGGGCGGTTCGGCTGCGGCCGTTGCAGCGTGGCTTTGCGCCGGCGCAACGGCTACCGACACCGGTGGCTCAATTCGCCAGCCGGCGGCATTTACCGGTACTGTGGGGATCAAGCCGACATATGGGCGCTGCTCGCGCTGGGGCACGGTGGCTTTCGCGTCGTCACTCGATCAGGCTGGTCCTATCGCTCGCACTGTAGAGGATGCAGCCTTGCTGATGACCTCGATGGCGGGGTTCGATCCCAAGGATTCAACCAGCGTCGACATGGCCGTTCCAGACTTCGCTGCGGCCGTCGAACGGGGCGTGAAAGGCCTTACCATTGGTGTCCCGCGCGAGTACCGCATGGAAGGCATGCCTGCGGAAATTGAGAAGCTCTGGAAAGAGGGGCTGGACTGGCTGGTAGCCGAAGGCGCTACGGTCAAGGACATCTCCCTGCCACACACGAAGTACGCTCTCCCGGCTTACTACATTGTGGCACCGGCTGAAGCTTCTTCGAACCTGGCTCGCTATGACGGTGTGAAGTATGGGCTTCGCGTGTCGGGCAAGGACATCACCGACATGTATGAACTCACCCGCGCTGCCGGTTTCGGCCGCGAAGTGAAGCGCCGCATCATGATCGGCACCTATGTGCTCTCGGCTGGTTATTTCGATGCCTACTACGTCAAGGCCCAGAAGGTCCGCACGCTGATCAAGAAGGACTTCGAGGATGCGTTCGACGCCGGTGTCGACGCTATCCTGACCCCGGCTACACCATCTGCCGCTTTCGGTATCGGCGATGAGGCACTCGCCGCAGATCCGGTCGCCATGTACCTCAACGACGTCTTCACAGTCACGGTGAACATGGCTGGCCTGCCAGGCATCGCCGTTCCTGCTGGCAAGGACGCCAAGGGGCTTCCCCTTGGGCTGCAACTGATCGGCAAGCCCTTCGACGAAGAAACATTGTTTGCCGCGGCTCGAGTGATTGAACGAAGCGCGGCTACGGACTTCTCGCCTAAGCCGTGGTGGTAACCGGGTGTACTCAGCGCCACTTGATCGTGGCGCTGATCCGCCTTATCTGGCGTCCATGCACAAATTGAAATTGGTAGTGACGTCGCCACCGGCGGCGTCCGGGCCGACAAGGGTTTTGCCGATGGCCTCTGATATTTTCACTTCACTTGATTGGTCCGAACCACCCAAGGACATGAGCAAGCCCCTGCAGGCGCTCTGGTGGCTCAAAAAGGGCAATCTACGTGTCGGCCCCGAATGGGAGCAGGCCCATAACATCGTCCAGGCGATGGAGGGGGTACAGGCATTTGACTGGGTTCATGCCCTGATGCACTGGATTGAAGCCGACATGGGCAATGCCGACTATTGGTATCGACGGGCCAACAAGCGTCGTGCCACCGCAAGCGTCAGCTCCGAGTGGGAGCACATCGCTGCAGCGCTGAGCGAAGTGACGAAGCACTAGACTTTAGTGGTCGAGCGGAATGGATCTCCGCTCGACCTATCTGTTTCCAGATCAGACTGGCTTTATCAGCGCGTGCCGCTTTTTGCCCACGGACAGCTTGATAACTCCCTCGGCCAACAACGCGTTTTCTCCCAGACTAAGCTTGTCATCCTCGATGACTGCGTCGTTCACGCGCACTGCACCGGACTGCACATGACGACGAGCTTCGCCGTTGGAACCGGCTAGCCCCGCGGTCACCAGGGC
Organism: Devosia submarina; assembly: GCF_003056345.1. Classification (GTDB taxonomy): domain Bacteria; phylum Pseudomonadota; class Alphaproteobacteria; order Rhizobiales; family Devosiaceae; genus Devosia; species Devosia submarina. The sequence continues at coordinate 9,443 of NZ_PYWB01000016.1, forward strand.
CGCCAGGATGCCGACGCCTCCTAACAGCTCCGCACGCGTCACAGTGGCCGTCGGAAGCGACAGGTCGATTGCACCCGACTCAAATGTCTGGCGCGCTGTGTGCGCGGCTTCTTCAGCTGCCGCCCGCCCGTGGACGATGGCGGTGACCTCTGTTGCCAGCACCTTCTTGGCCTCGTTGATCTCGTTGCCGCCGAGTGCCCCGAGTTTTTCGATTTCGCTGAGCGGCAGGCGGGTGAAGATCTTGAGGAACTTGACGACATCGGCGTCTTCAGTGTTCCGGAAGTACTGCCAGAAGTCGTAGGGGCTGAAGAGTTCGCCATTGAGCCACACGGCGCCCGAGGCTGACTTGCCCATCTTCTCGCCGCTAGCCTTGGTCAGCAATGGCGTCGTCAGTGCATAAAGCTGCTCGCCGCCCATGCGGTGGTTGAGATCGACACCATTGATGATGTTGCCCCATTGGTCAGACCCACCCATCTGCAACACGGTGCCATAGCGCCGGTTGAGTTCGGTGAAGTCGTAGCCCTGCATGATCATGTAGTTGAATTCAAGGAAGCTTAGCGACTGCTCGCGGTCAAGCCGCAGCTTCACCGAATCGAAGCTCAGCATCCGGTTGACCGAGAAATGCCGGCCCACATCGCGCAGGAACTCGACATAGTTCAGCTTCAACAGCCAATCGGCGTTGTTGACCATGATGGCTGGGTTGGAGCCCTCATAGTTGAGGATGTTACTGTAGACCTTTTTGATGCTCTCGATATTGGTTTCGATCTGCTCCACGGTCAGCAGCTTGCGCTGATCGTCGCGGAACGAAGGATCGCCTACCATCGATGTGCCACCACCCATGAGGCTGATCGCCTTGTGGCCGGTCTCCTGCAGCCAGTAGAGCATAGTGACGGTGATCAGATTGCCTATGTGGATCGACGTTGCCGTCGCATCATAGCCTACATAGCCGCAGATCGGCCCCTTGAGGGCCAGCGCATCCAGCCCTTCCGGGTCGGAGATCTGGTGGATGAAGCCGCGCTCGTCGAGCACTTGGAGGAAATCGGACTTGAACTTGGTCATATGACAATCACTGAGGTTCGTGTGACCTCATGGTAAGCTTGTCGAACCACGAGGTCGGTGCATGCGGGACCTCGTCCTTCGACGGGCTCAGGATGAGGTCCCTTCCAACAGATCGCGGTGCTGCGCTCTCTTAGCGCCCGCCGCCGGCGGCGATCTCCTGCCGGCGACGGTCGAGATAGTCTGCGCACCGTGTGGTCAATTCATCAATTTTGCCTTCAAAGAAGTGGTTTGCACCCTCGACGATTTGTTGCTCGATGGTGATGCCCTTCTGGGTCTTGAGCTTGTCCACCAGCTTCTGAACCGAAGTTGGCGGCGCCACACGATCCTTGTCGCCATGGATGATGAGGCCGGACGAAGGGCAGGGCGCCAGGAACGAGAAGTCGTAAAGGTTTTCCGGCGGGGCTACCGATATGAAACCTTCGACTTCTGGGCGGCGCATCAGCAATTGCATGCCGATCCAGGCTCCAAACGAGAAGCCGGCGATCCAGCAACCGCGCGACTCGCGATTAATGACCTGCAACCAATCCAGTGCAGCAGCGGCATCGGAGAGTTCGCCCACACCATGGTCGAAGAGGCCTTGGCTGCGTCCCACGCCGCGCGAGTTGAAGCGCAGCACGGCAAAGCCACGCTGGGCGAACATATAGAAGAGATTGTAGACAATCTGGTTGTTCATCGTCCCGCCAAACTGCGGGTGAGGATGCAGCACGATGGCAATTGGAGCGTTCGGCTCCTTGCCTGGCTGGTACCGGCCTTCCAGACGGCCTTCCGGCCCATTGAAAATCACTTCTGGCATGGTCTTGTTCTTCCGGCCCTGTTGGCTCTGTTGGTTAGATTTGGCGCTCACGTTGGCAGGCTCTGGCGGCTTGACTAAGCCAGTGCCCATCCCTAAAACAAGGGCGCAAAATCTAGTTTAGAATAATTCGAAACTCGGTTATCGGCCGTACAAAGGCCAGCAAGAGCGCCCCTTGTAATGAAGTTGGGCGTCAAATTTCAAGAAGTGTTTGGAGTCGGCGGCGTCGCAGCGCCGGCTTTGGGCATGGATGGTATGACCGGCGCGTAGGCGCCCTATAGGACTTCGATGACTAGACCGGCGATCTATCTTGATCATAATGCCGCGTCTCCGCTCTTGCCGGAGGCGCGCGAAGCGCTTGTCTCCACCCTGGAGCTGACGGGCAATCCGTCGTCGGTCCATGCCCACGGTCGCGCGCTGCGTAACGTCATCGAAACCGCCCGTGGGCAGGTTGCCGTGCTTGCCGGAGCCGAGCGCAAGCAGGTGGTGTTTACCGGTTCGGCCACAGAGGCGATCACGCAGGCGATCGTTGGTGGCGCCAAGACGTTCGGCTCCACCGCTGTGGTTACGAGCGCAGGCGAGCATGCCGCCGTTTCTAAGGCGGCAGAAGCAACGGGCTTGCCTGTGATCACCGTTGGTTTGCTCGGCGACGGCTGCATCGACGTCGCGCAGTTGGGCAAAATAGTTGCCGAAGCCGATGGCAATCTGCTGGTTGCTCTTCATTGGGTGAACAATGAGACCGGCGTGCTCCAGCCCATCGGGCAGATTAACGCGCTCGTGGGGCCGACCCGTCACACGCTGTTTATCGACGCGGTGCAGGCTTTCGGCAAGCTGGAGCTGGATTTTGCGGCTTCGGCTCCCGATATGATGGCTGTAAGCGGCCATAAAATTGGCGCTCCGGCCGGCGTCGGCGCTTTGCTCGTCAAGTCGCATGCGGATGTGGTGCGGCTGATCCCGGGGGGGGGCCAGGAACAGGGCCGCCGCGGCGGCACGGAAGCGGCGGCGTTGATCGGGGCCTTTGGCGCTGCTGCATCAGCGGTTTCAAGGCGGTATTCGGGTGCTGAAGTGCCTTCCCTGATCAACCGGCTCGAGGCAGGCCTTGGTGCGTTGTCTCCCGACTTGGTGATCTTCGGCGGCGAGCGGCTCGGCAACGTGACGAATTTTGCCGTTCCGGGTGTCAAGAACACGACGGCGATGATGGCGCTGGATCTGCTGGGCCTTTCAGTGTCGTCGGGCTCGGCCTGCTCATCGGGCAAGGTTGGCCCAAGCCATGTGCTGGCTGCCATGGGTGTTGCGCCCGAGCTTGCCGAATGTGCCCTGCGCGTCAGCCTGGGCTGGAATTCCACTGCGGGCGACGTCGATGCGTTTGTCGCCGGTTACCAATCGATCCTTGAGCGCCACCGGACGCGGCAAGGGCAGGCGGCCTAAAGGCTGCAGTTTTAGAAGGCTCATGGCGACCTTGAATCGCCACCGGGCAAGAAGGAGAAGCCGCAATGGCCGACTACGCCGATATCCCAACGCTGAAGGAAAACATCGACCGCGAGACCGTGGATTCTGTCCTGGCGCTTGATGTCGACAAGTACAAATATGGGTTCGAGACCGATATTGAATCCGACATGGCTCCCAAGGGCCTGAGCGAGGATACCGTTCGCTTTATTTCGGCCAAGAAGAACGAGCCGGAGTGGATGCTGGAATGGCGTCTTGACGCTTACCGTCGTTTCCTGACCATGACTGAGCCGACTTGGGCAAAGGTGCATTACCCGCAGATCGATCTGCAGGACATGTATTACTACGCCGCGCCCAAGTCCTCGCCTGCGCCAAAGAGCCTGGATGAGGTCGATCCGGCCCTGATCGCAATGTACGACAAGCTTGGCGTGCCGCTGCGCGAGCGCGAAATCTTGGCTGGCGTCGAGCGGCCCAAGGTTGCCGTTGATGCGGTGATGGACTCGGTGTCCGTTGTCACGACTTTCCGCGAAGAACTGAGCAAGGTCGGCATTATTTTCTGCTCGATCTCCGAGGCCATCCGCGAATATCCCGAGCTGGTGCAAAAGTATCTGGCGTCCGTAGTTCCGGTCACCGACAACTACTATGCAACGCTTAATTCCGCGGTCTTCACCGACGGTTCGTTCGTCTACATCCCCAGGGGTGTTCGTTGCCCCATGGAGTTGTCGACCTATTTCCGGATCAACGAAAAGAAGACCGGCCAGTTCGAGCGCACGCTCATCATCGCCGAGGCTGACTCCTATGTGAGCTACCTTGAAGGCTGCACCGCGCCCATGCGCGACGAGGCCCAGTTGCACGCCGCAGTCGTGGAACTGATTGCCCTCGACAATGCTGAGATCAAGTACTCCACGGTCCAGAACTGGTACCCCGGCGACAAGGACGGCAAGGGCGGCATCTACAACTTCGTTACCAAGCGTGGTGACTGCCGTGGCGCCAACAGCAAGATCTCCTGGACCCAGGTCGAGACCGGTTCGGCCATCACCTGGAAGTATCCAAGCTGCATTCTGCGTGGCGACGGCTCGCGCGGCGAGTTCTATTCTATCGCCATTTCGAACGGCTACCAGCAGGTCGATAGCGGCACCAAGATGATCCATCTGGGCAAGAACACGTCCAGCCGTATCATTGCCAAGGGCATTGCTGCCGGGTTCTCGGACAACACCTATCGTGGCCAGGTTTCGGCACACGCCAAGGCCAAGAACGCGCGCAACTTCACCCAGTGCGACTCGCTGCTGATCGGCGACAAGTGCGGTGCCCACACCGTGCCCTACATCGAATCTCGTAACGGCACTGCGGTGTTCGAGCACGAGGCGACCACCAGCAAGATCTCGGACGACCAGATGTTCTATTGCCAGCAGCGCGGCCTCAACGAAGAGGAAGCGGTGGCGCTGATCGTCAACGGCTTCGTTCGCGACGTGCTGCAGCATCTGCCCATGGAGTTCATGGTGGAGACGCAGAAGCTGATCTCGATCAGCCTCGAGGGTAGCGTCGGCTAAGCCTGGCCCCATTATCAGACCTCATGGTGAGCCCGTCGAACCATGAAGTCTTGCCACCTGACTGCCACGACCTCGCCTTCGACAAGCTCAGGATGAGGTCTACTAAACAATTGCCTGTCGGCGCTCGCAAGCGACACAGGCTGGGAACTGGAGAAGCAAAATGACCACCCCCATCCTTGAAATCCGCAATCTGCATGCCCGCATCGAAGATCGTGAAATCCTTAAGGGCGTTAACCTCATCATTCCGCCCGGCGAAGTCCACGCCGTTATGGGTCGCAATGGGTCGGGCAAGTCGACGCTGAGCTATGTGCTGGCCGGTAAGGAAGACTACGAGATCACCGAAGGCGAAGTGCTGCTCGACGGCGAGAACCTGCTCGACATGGAGCCGGACGAGCGCGCCGCGGCTGGGCTGTTCCTAGCCTTCCAGTACCCGATCGAAATCCCGGGCGTTGCGACCATGACCTTCCTCAAGGCAGCCATGAACGCCCAGCGCAAGGCACGCGGCGAGGGCGAGCTTTCAACGCCTGACTTCATGCGCGCCGTGAAGGCTGCTGGCACCGACCTCAACATCGACACCGACATGCTCAAGCGTCCGCTCAACGTCGGCTTCTCTGGCGGCGAAAAGAAACGCGCCGAAGTGCTGCAGATGGCGCTGCTCCAGCCCAAGATGTGCATTCTCGACGAGACCGATTCCGGCCTCGATATCGATGCCTTGCAGGTCGTCTCGAAGGGCGTCAACGCTCTGCGCAATGCCGGTCGCTCCATGCTGGTCATTACCCACTACCAGCGCCTGCTGAACCACATCGTTCCCGACGTCGTGCATGTCTTCTCCGATGGCAAGATCGTCGAGAGCGGCGACAAGAGCCTTGCACTTCAGCTCGAAGCCAAGGGCTATGCCGACTTCGACACTGCGGCGGCTTGACCATGGCTGTTTCGTTCCCCGTCCGGCTTGGCCCGGCTGAAAATACGCTGATCGAGCAACTCAAGAGCGTTGGAGCTGATGCCACCGCCGAGCGCATCGCCGTGGCTGGTCTGCCCACAAGGCGGGTCGAGGCTTACCACTACACGGACCTCAAGACGCTGTTGCGGGCTGTGCCGCCGATGGTTGATGGCAGTGCTACCCTTGAGCTCGCGCTCAAGGCTGGCCCCTTGCCGCTGCAAGTCGCTGGCGCCCATCACATCGCCATTACCAATGGCCTTGTTCCGTCTGACCTTTCAGCCCCTTCCGGGGTCACGGTCGGCCGTGCACAAGGTGGTGTGCTCAGCACGCGCGATGACATTCTGGTTCATCTCAATGGCGCCCTTGCGAAGCAGAGTCTGGCTTTGACCATCGAGCGTTCCCTCGATCAGGTCATCCAGATCGACCACCGGATTGAAGGCGAAGCTGCGCACGTCGCAGATGCCCTCAAGATCTTCGTGGCCGATGGTGCGGCAGCGACGATCGTGGAGGTTTTCTCTGGTTCCGAAGTCGCCCATGTGGGCAACCACGCCACCTATGTGGCCTTGGGCAAGGGCGCAAACCTGACCCATGTCACGGTTGATCTCTCGGCAAAGGCGTCTTCGCATTTCGCGACCAACGAATATCACCTGGCTGAAGATGCGCAGCTCCGCACGCTGGTGATCCACGCCGGTGCGGGGCTCAGCCGTACGCATTTGTTCCCGCGCTATGAAGGCGCAGGCGCCCACGGCAACATCACGGGGATGAACCTCGTTGCCGATGGCCAGCACGCCGATATCACCATGGACGCCGCGCATGCCGTGCCCCACACGACATCGCAACCGCTGTTTAAGTCCATCGCCCGTGGGCGTGGGAAGGCAGTCGTTCAGGGGCGTTTGGTTGTTGCCCGCGACGCGCAGAAGACGGACGCCAAGCTGATGAGCCAGGGCTTGATGCTTTCGGACGAGGCCGAGATCCTCTCCAAGCCCGAACTTGAGATCTATGCCGACGACGTTGTGTGCGGCCACGGATCTACCTGCGGGAAGCTCGATGAGGATAGCATGTTCTATCTGATGAGCCGCGGCATCCCCCAGGCTGAAGCCGAAACCATGCTGGTTCGTGGGTTTATCGAGGAAGTGCTTGACCCGATCGAGGATGAAGCGCTGTCCGAGGCCCTACACATGGTTGTCGACGGGTGGCTGCTCGGTAAGTAGGCCAAGGCTTATGTCAGGGGCGCTATAGCGTCCCGTCTGCTGCGCGGCACCTCCCCCTCGACGGGGGAGGTGGGGAGGGGGGTGTTGTAAGCCACGACATCCGGGCTTCCACATCCCACCCTCGATCCCTTCCCGCAAGGGGGAGGGTGACGACTGAGAAATGGAAACGTCATGACCTTCGATCTCGAAAAAGCCCGCGCCGATTTCCCGATCCTGTCCGAACAGATCCACGGCAAGCGGCTCGTCTATCTCGACAGCGGCGCTTCGGCCCAGAAGCCGGTGCAGGTGCTGGACCGGATGGATCATGCGTTCCGCCATGAATACGCCAATGTACATCGTGGCCTGCACACGTTGGCTAATCGCGCAACCGAAGCTTACGAAGGCGGGCGCCTGGCCGTACAGCGCTTCCTCAATGCCAGCCGGGCCGAAGAAATCGTCTTCACCAAATCGGCGACCGAAGCCATCAACCTCGTTGCGCAATCCTTCGCTGGCCCTCGTATCGGCGAAGGCGACGAGATCGTCACCACAATCATGGAGCACCACTCCAACATCGTTCCTTGGCATTTTCTGCGTGAACGCCAGGGCGCCGTGATCAAATGGGTCGATGTGCGCGACGACGGCAGCTTCGACCTCGACGCATTTATTTCTGCCCTTTCTCCCCGTACCCGTATGGTTGCCGTTACGCATATGAGCAACGTGCTGGGTACAATAACCCCTGTAAAGGCCATTGTAGCCGAGTGCCATGCGAGGGGGATATCCGTGCTGATCGACGGCTCGCAAGGAGCCGTGCACACCAAGGTCGACGTGCAGGACATCGGCGCCGACTTCTATGTGATGACCGGCCACAAGCTCTATGGGCCGACCGGTATTGGCGTTCTCTATGGCAAGTACGATCTCCTGGCCGAGATGCAGCCCTATCAAGGCGGCGGCGAGATGATCGACACCGTGACTCTGGAAGGCGTCACCTACAACGCGCCGCCCCATCGGTTCGAAGCTGGTACGCCGCCCATTGTCCAGGCCATCGGGCTGGGCCGCGCACTGGAATATATGGACGAGCTTGGCCGCGAGGCGATTGACGCTCACGAGCATGAGGTTGCGCAGTACGCCCAGGAGCAGCTGACTCGCATCAATTCGCTCCGGATGATCGGCACGGCAGCAGGCAAGGGCGGCATCTTCTCATTCGAGATCAAGGGTGCTCATGCCCATGACGTCGCGACCATTCTCGACCGCTACGGCATCGCAGTGCGCGCGGGCACGCATTGTGCTCAGCCGCTCTTGAAACGCTTTGGCGTCACCTCTACCTGCCGCGCCTCCTTCGCCCTATATAACGGCAAGGACGACGTTGACGCGCTGGTCGACGGCATTGAACGCGCCCAGAAATTTTTCGCCTAGTAGCGAGGACCTCATGACCGACGAACCCGAAATCGCGCCAGCCCCGACCATTCCTGAGCCGCGCATCACGCCAAACGTGTCAGGCGAGCTGCCGGAAGCAGAGGTCGAGCGCATCACGAGTGATCTAATCGGCGCGCTTAAGACCGTCTATGATCCCGAGATCCCGGTCGATATCTATGAGCTCGGCCTGATCTACAAGGTTGATCTGGACGACAACCGTAACCTCAGCATCGACATGACCCTAACCGCTCCGGGCTGCCCAGTTGCTGGGGAAATGCCCGGCTGGGTGGAGAATGCCGCCCGCGGTGTCGAGGGCATTCAGGACGTCACCGTCAACATGGTGTTCGATCCCCCGTGGGACGCATCACGAATGAGCGAAGAAGCCCAGGTCGCGCTGAACTGGTGGTAATCGCCGGCGTTTCGCCCTATATATCGTGAAACGCCGATAATCGAGGTAGCTCCATGGCCTTCAAGATCATGTCCCTGACCGACGCCGCTGCTGAACGGATCACGGAGATCATTGAAGATTCCGAGAAGCCCGTAATTGGGCTGCGCGTCGGCATCAAGAATGCTGGTTGCGCCGGTGTTTCCTACACCATGGACTATGTAACTGAGCCGGTGAAGGGCGACGACCACGTTGCTGACAAGGGGGTCGATGTCTGGATCGATCCCAAAGCAACCATGTACCTCCTCGGCACGGTGATGGACTTCGAGGAAACCCGAATGAGCTCCGGCTTCACCTTTAAGAATCCGAACCAGACCGGCGCCTGTGGCTGCGGCGAGAGCGTGACGCTAAAGGCTGCTGACCTCAAGGCGATTGCGGAAGCGCGCGCAACCGCCTGAGCGCCGGTTGCGTCCTAGGGCTGTTTGGCCTAAGGGGCAGGGGTCCGACCCTCCCTATCGAGTTGTGCCATGACTAGCCTGCCTGCGGCCCTGACCATTGTCCCGCCGACCCATCCGCTCGTCGGCCGCGTTTCACCTCCAGGCAGCAAATCCATCACCAACCGGGCACTGCTCCTGGCCGCTCTTGCAACGGGTACGAGCCGCCTCACAGGCGCGCTCAAGAGCAAGGACACGACACTCATGGCCGCCGCCTTGCGGCAGATGGGCGTAGCGGTAGACGAGCCTGATGCCACCACCTTTGTGGTCACCAGCAGCGGCCAACTACAGCAGCCGGAAGGCCCCTTGTTCCTCGGCAATGCTGGCACAGCCACGCGCTTCCTCACGGCTGCCGTGGCGACTGTCCAGGGTGAGGTTGTTGTCGATGGCGACGCAGAGATGCGCGTTCGTCCGATTGGACCACTGGTGACGGCGCTCCAGTCCCTTGGCGTTGACGCAACCAGCCCGACCGGGTGCCCGCCGGTGATCGTTCGCGGCAATGGTAGCTTCGGTAGTGGGCGTGTCGAGATTGATGCGGGTCTGTCCAGTCAGTATGTTTCCGCCTTGCTGATGGCTGCTCCGCTAGGGAACGGCCCCATTGAAGTGGCGCTTACCGGTACGGAGATCGGCGCGCGCGGCTATGTCGACCTCACCCTTGCGGCCATGCGCAGCTTTGGCGCCGATGTCGAGCAACTCAATGCCGGCACATGGTTGGTGAAGCCGACCGGCTACAAGGCAACCGACTTCCACATCGAGCCTGATGCGTCTGCAGCCACCTATTTGTGGGCAGCCGAAGTGCTTACGGGCGGCGAAATCGACCTCGGCGTGGCGCCCGATGCCTTTTCCCAGCCTGACGCGGCGGCTCAGGCAGTCATTGCGCAATTCCCCAACATGCCACCTGTGATCGATGGCTCGCAGATGCAGGATGCGGTGCCCACGCTGGCCGTGCTGGCCGCGTTCAACAACAACCCTGTCCGCTTCGTTGGCATTGCCAATCTGCGGGTCAAGGAAACCGACCGCACAAAAGCCGTGGCGACGGAACTGTCGCGCATCCTGCCGGGCTTGGGGACGGAGGAGGGCGATGATCTCCTGGTTGCGTCCGATCCCGACCTAGGCCGCAAGCTGGCGCAGCGGAACGAAACAACGCGGATCGAGACCTACCATGATCACCGCATTGCCATGAGCTTTGCCTTGGCTGGGCTGCGCATTCCCGGGATTACGATCCTGGACCCGGCCTGCACCGGCAAGACTTACCCCGAATATTGGAACATGTTGGAGAGCCTGGGCGTGGAGCTCAAGCCGGCAAACTAGGCTGCGGTCATATCCGCATTGATCTTTTCGAGCACGCGCTCCAGCTCTTCTTCGCTGACGACCCGGTTGCGGCCGGAGCGCTTGGCGCCATAGAGGCACCGGTCGGCGCGCTCGATAAGCGAGCACGCGCTATCCGCCGGGTGGAAGGCAGCGACACCGAACGAAGCCGTTATGCGGCCGAGCTTTTCGTTGGTGGAGCGCTTGAGCAACTCCTTGGCCTGTATGGCTTTTCGGATATTCTCTGCTGCGATCACCGCGCCCGCCAGATCAGTCGAGGGAAGTACCGCGACGAATTCCTCGCCGCCATAGCGAGCCGCAACATCCTTGCCCTTGATGTTGGATTTGAGCGTCATCGCGACCAGGCGCAGGACCTGATCGCCGGTCTGATGCCCGAACGTATCGTTAAAATTCTTGAAGTGATCGATGTCGGCGATGATGAGGCTGAGGGGCGAGTCGCTCGTTTGGGCTTCGGCAATCGCCCGCGCGAGTTCATCATCAAAGCTTTTGCGATTGGCGATCTTGGTCAGCGGATCAAGCAGGGATTCGCGGCGAACATCGTCGAGGTCTCGCTGGAGGGACGCAATGTCGTCCCGAGAAGCCTGGAGTTTTTCTTCCAGCGACAGATTGGTTTCCTGCATCTGAAGGGTTTGCGCCAGAAGCTGTTCCGCCAGCGAGCTGATGGCCTTGGGAGCAAGCGGCTGGCGCAGATGACTGGCGGCGGATTCGAGTGAGCCGGAATAGGTCTGGGCATTGTTCATGGCCAGGTCGATCGCGTCATGCACCGCTTCGATGCGAGCATGCATGCGTTCAGAAACGTCAGACATGCGGTCACTGACGTCTGACTTCAAGAATTCGTTGTAGAGAGCTTCAGCAAGATCCGCATCGGGCGTGCCACCATTGCGGAATATGTCATTGATGCGCTGGTTGAGGTGCGGATTGACGCCAGTCGAATATGTATAAAGCAGTTCATAGAACTGCGGATAAGGAGGAATACTGGAACGCCGTAATAAGTCAAACGCAGCGTTGGCATAGCCAAGCGCTCTTTTATATTCCTGCTCCGACACTTGTGTCCCCTCACGCGCCGATAATCAAATCAGCTGCGCCACATGTTGAAGATTTGGCTCCTTATAGTTACTGCCTTGAAGTTAAGGAAGGAAAAAATATACCGGAGTGCATCTTCAACTATGTTTTAGAGGTAATTAGCTGGCAATACGCACCGGTCGCAACAGAAATGCCGGTATTGGACCGTCATTACCGAATGGCGAATTGCTGCTCTCGCTAGAATCGTTCTCGGTTGTTTCCAACGGCCGACGCGAACGTTGACGCTGCGAACGCTTGCTCGGCTGCGGCGTTTCTTCCAGTGGTTTTTCAGCAACCTCCTGCAGCGCTGCTTCCTCGGTCTGAACCGTTTCCTTTGCAGCCGCTGGACGGGTGCGCGCGCCCCCGCGACGCGTCCGGGTCGGACGAGCGGGACGTTCTTCGGCTGTCTCCTCAGGCACTGCGACGGCAGGCGCTTCGAGCCAGTCGATGGGCTTCTGGATCAGCTTAAGGATTGCCTCGAGGTGCTTGCTGTCAGCAGGCGCGACCAGCGTGTAAGCAACGCCCAGGCGACCGGCACGGCCCGTGCGACCGATGCGATGCACATAGTCTTCGGCGTGCACAGGAACATCGAAGTTGAAGACATGGCTGACGGCGGGGATATCAAGACCGCGCGCAGCAACGTCGCTGGCGACAAGCAGCGTCAGGCGGTTGTTCTTGAATGCATCAAGGGTTTCGGTGCGGCTCTTCTGGTCCATGTCACCATGGAGAGCCCCGGCAGAAAATCCATGCCGCTCAAGAGAACGCGCCAGCGTCGCCACATCGCGCTTGCGATTGCAGAAGATGATGGCGTTCGTCAGCCCTTCTGCGCCGCGAATGAGGTCGCGCAGGGAAGAGCGCTTGTCTTCCGGCTTGGACGAGACCTTGACCAGTTTCTGATCGATGGTGTCTGCCGTCGATGCCGTGCGCGAAACCTGCACATGCACCGGATCCTTGAGGAACTTTTTAGTCAGCTTCTCGATCTGGCCATCCATGGTGGCCGAGAACAGCATGGTCTGGCGGCGGGGCGGCAAGCGCGAGCAGATCTTTTCGATGTCATCGATAAAGCCCATGTCGAGCATGCGATCGGCTTCGTCGATGACCAGGATTTCGACCCCATTCAGCATGATCTTGCCGCGATCGATCTGATCGAGCAGCCGGCCAGGCGTGGCAATCAGCACGTCGACGCCACGGTCGAGCTTTTTGTTTTGGTCTTCAAAGGACACGCCACCGATGATCAGAGCCATGGTGATGCGGTGGTTCTTCCCGTATTTCTCGAAATTCTCGGCGACTTGCGCCGCGAGTTCGCGCGTCGGCTCGAGAATAAGGGTGCGCGGCATGCGGGCGCGCGCACGGCCGTTTTCGAGCAGTGTCAGCATGGGCAAAACAAACGACGCCGTCTTGCCGGTGCCCGTCTGGGCAATGCCGATCAGATCTTTCTTGTTCAGCAGGTGAGGAATGGCCTGCGCCTGGATCTCGGTTGGCTTGGTGTATCCGGCTGCGGAAACCGCGTCGGTTACTTTGGTGGAAAGGCCAAGCCCGGAGAAATCGTCGCTCAAATCAGGTAATCCACATCATATAGGCAATCGGTGCCAAGTCCGCGTCGAATTATTCGAACGGTACACCGGTTCGGCAGTTGCGGGCATAACTTGTAAGTACGCTCATGCCCGCGAACTGGGTGGCCACCTGACGGGATGCAGCAAGTGCAAGAACGGCGGAATGGCCCTGAGCAGCGTCAGCAGCGGGAGGCGGACAAATAGATCCAGCCGTCGCGCCTGACTTGCGCCAGCGCGGCGGAACATAGCGCAAACCCCTTCGGAGTCAACGGTCTTGCCGGATTCGTGCTTAAACCGACGATACCAGAGCGCTAGATATCGAGATCCGTAACAAAGGCTGCATTGGCCTGGATGAAGTCAAAGCGTGCCTCGGGCTTGGTCCCCATCAGCCGATCAACACTCGACTTGGTCGCATCCAGATCATCGCGCACCTTTACTTGGAGCAGGGTGCGGGTCTTCGGCGACATGGTGGTTTCGCGCAAATGGGCGAAGGGCATTTCGCCCAGGCCCTTGAAGCGCGTCATGTCGACCTTGCCCTTGCCAGTGAACTCGGTGGCGAGAAGCTCGTCCTTATGGGCGTCGTCCCTTGCATAAAGCGTTTTGCCCCCCTGGCTGATGCGGTAGAGCGGGGGCAGGGCGAGATAAAGGTGTCCGCCGTCGATAAGCTTGGGCATTTCCTGGAAGAAGAAGGTCATCAGGAGGGATGCAATGTGGGCGCCGTCGACGTCAGCATCGGTCATGATGATGATCTTGTCGTAGCGCAGATCGTCTTCCCGGTAGCGGTCACGCGTGCCGCAGCCAAGCGCTTGGATCAAATCGGAAATCAGCTGGCTGGCCTGCATTTTTTCGCGACTGGCGCCGGCGACATTGAGGATCTTGCCGCGTAGGGGCAGCACCGCCTGGCTCTGGCGATTGCGCGCCTGCTTGGCGCTGCCGCCAGCCGAGTCACCTTCCACGATAAAGAGTTCGGCGCCCTGCGCGGCGGTTTGCGTGCAGTCGGCGAGCTTGCCAGGGAGGCGCAATTTGCGCGTGGCACTGGCACGATCGATCTCTTTTTCCTTGCGGCGGCGGAGGCGCTCTTCGGCGCGCTCAACGGCCCAATCCAGCAGCTTGCCGGCCTGGTTGGGCGAGGCTGCGAGCCAATGGTCAAAGGCATCGCGCAGGGCCGTGTCGACAATGCGCGTGGCCTCGCCGGAAGCCAGCTTGTCCTTGGTCTGGCCGACAAATTCAGGCTCGCGCACGAAGACGGAGAGCATGGCGTTGCAATGGGCAAAAACGTCTTCGGCTGTCAGGATAGCGGCAGCCTTGTTCTTGGTCAGCTCTGCGTAACTCTTGAGGCCACGCAGCAGAACGGCGCGCAAGCCCGCTTCGTGCGTGCCGCCATCGGGCGTTGGCACGGTGTTGCAATAGGAAGAAACACCGCCATCACCAAGCGTCCAGGCCACGGCCCATTCTACAGCACCATGGGTGCCGGGCTTGCCATGGCTGCCGGCAAAGAGGTCATCGACGATGCGCGTTTCGCCCTCGATGCGGGCGGCCATGAAGTCTTTAAGGCCATCGGGGTAATGGAACACTGCCTTGGCGGGAGCGTCATCGCTGGCAAGGCTCTCGTCGCAGCTCCAGCGCAGTTCGACGCCGCCGAAAAGATAGGCCTTGGCGCGCGTCATGCGGAACAGGCGCGTTGCTGAAAAACGGGCCGTTTCGCCAAAGATCTGCGGGTCGGGATGGAAGCGGGTGGTGGTGCCGCGGCGATTGTTGACGCGGCCTACAATCTCCACCTTTGTCTGGGGGATGCCACGCGAATAGATTTGCCGGTAGAGCGTCTGATCCTTGGCGACTTCGACCACCAGGTCATCCGACAGGGCGTTCACCACGGACACGCCCACGCCGTGCAAACCGCCTGAAGTTTCATAGGCTTTGGAGTCGAACTTGCCACCAGCGTGGAGCTTGGTCAGCACCAGTTCAAGCGTCGACATCTGGGGGTTCTTGGGATGGGGCTCGACTGGAATGCCACGACCGTTATCCGAAACGGTGACATATCCGTCGGCGCCAAGGTGAACCTCGATGCGCGTGGCGTGGCCGGCGATGGCCTCGTCCATGGAATTGTCGATCACCTCGGCAAAGAGGTGGTGCAAGGCGTTGGCATCGGTGCCCCCGATATACATGCCCGGACGCCGCCTGACTGGCTCAAGTCCTTCCAAGACCTCAATATCTGCAGCCGTGTATGATCCGGCCGGGCTCGCCGAAACGGGCGCCAGCTTGGGCGCCTTGGGTTTGGTGAGCTGCGGTTCGGCTTCGATGGAGCCGCCGAAAAGATCTTCTGCTTGCGACATGAATGTTCCGCTTTCGTACCCGAATCGGGCGAAGGACGCCTTCTAGCATAATGCAGTCCTAAAACTGCAAAACTGGCCGTGACCGGCTTTCCCTCGCCTTGGCAACTGTGTCCACCAACACCGCGTTTGTGTTAGCAGACTGTTACCGTTGAGACTGCCACACAAGCGTTGAGGAGCCTTAAATGAGAACGCTAGCGACAGCTCTGACGCTCGTACTGCTGCTTCCTTTTTCCGCCGCCCACGCCCAGAGCTTCGGCATTTTCTTTGGGGATGAGCGCGACGACCTGTTTCCCCGTGAGCCCCGCCTGGCGCTCTGCATGACCGACCGGCAGATCCGCGACGCTGTCGCCGATGCCGGATACGACAATATAGCACTCAATGCACCCAATGAGGATCACGTGCAGGTGCGTGCGACGCGCGATGGCGCTGTGTACCTGCTCGACTTCAACGCCTGCACCGGACGCATCGAGGACGAGCGCCGGCTGCGCTAGCCTAGGGATCGAAACAGAACCGTCCCAAGATCGGGCGTCGAGTTTACGTTCCGTTTGCTTCTTGAAAGCACTTTCTTAAACGCCCGCTGCTAGAACAGTGGACATACGGTTTTTGTATGGAGTTGCCGTATGCGAGCCGGTCGAGATCTTCGTTCTGCGTACCAGATTTCGCCGGGCTCACCTGCCGTCAGATATTGGCCGCATGCCGGATTTATTAGTATTGCGTACCGGTTGGCCAGTCTGACAGTCCCGCGTTTCGGGGCATTGATCATGACATCGACCTTTTTCTTTCTGGTCTAACCCTGCTGCGAATTGCTTTTCGCAGCGGGTTTGGCTATGCCTTTTGCAAGGCCAGCACCAAAAGAGGGAGGCTCCGATGACATTGATGTTCGAGCATCGCTCTCGTGGCCCCGTCCAGGCCCTGTGGCAAAAGCTGCAGGGCTGACCAGGAACTGGTACGGACGCTTTCTCCTATCTCCATTTTCCGGTTTGCCCTTCCACGCGGTTTGAGCGCTTGCGCCTGCCGCTTCCAGAATGGCTTTGGCGTGCTGCAGGGCAGGCGCCGCTTTCCGTGAGATCAAGATGGGCTCGATCAGCCTTCGCAATGCCGGCCTTGTGGCCAGTGAAACTCTTTTTTCCAATCTGAACGTCGTGCTCGGCGACGGCGACCGCGTCGGGCTGGTGGCTGGCAACGGCCGGGGCAAGACGACCTTGCTCAGGGCCATGGCCGGGCAGGGGGAACTCACCGCCGGCGACATCGTGCGCTCCCGTGGCCTGCAAATGGGCTATGTGGAACAGGACATGCCCAAGCAGAGCATGGGCCTGACGCTCCATGAGGCTGTGCTCGAGGCGCTGCCTGCGGTTGATCGGGAAACCGACTGTTGGCGGGTCGATGTGGTGCTCGATGAATTCCAGACGCCCGAGGCTATGCGCCACCGGAAGCTGACGGAACTGAGCGGCGGCTGGCAGCGCATAGCGCTGATCGCGCGCTGCTGGGTAACGCAGCCCGACGCCTTGTTGCTGGACGAGCCGACCAACCACCTTGATCTGGGCAAGCTGGTGCAACTGGAAAACTGGATCAACAGGGCTATCGGCAACATTCCCGTGGTGATTGCGAGCCATGATCGGGAGTTCCTCGACGTCACGACCAACCGCACCCTGTTTCTGCGGCCAGACCAGTCCCACTATTTCGCGCTGCCCTATAGCAAGGCGCGCATTGCCCTGGCCGAAGCTGATGAGGCGGCTGAAGCCCAGCGCGAGCGCGACCTCAAGGAGGTCAGCCGTCTACGCAAGCAGGCCGCCAAGTTGACCAACATCGGCATCAACTCGGGCAGCGATTTGCTGGTGGTGAAATCCAAATATCTGCGCGAGCGTGCCGAGAAGATCGAAACAAGGGTCCTGTCGGTGCACAAGGAGCGCAGCGGCGAGATCAAGCTGGGCAATAGCGGCGCGCAGGCCAAGGTGATGGCCGCGATTGAGGATGTGGAGGTGCGGGCGCCGAGTGGTGACAAGCTGTTCCGCATTGACAAGCTCCATATCTTCCAGGGGGACCGGCTGGTGATCCTAGGGCGAAACGGCGCGGGCAAGTCGCAGTTCATGGGGCTGCTGCACCGTGCCATGAGGGGAGAGGAAACGGCAGGCATCCGCATCAGTCCGCAAGTGGTGCCGGGCTATGTCGACCAGGCGATGAGCTTTCTGCCCGACAAGCGCTCGCCGCTCGACTACATCACCGGCGCATTCAACGAAGGCGACCAGCGCAGCAAGAGCCTGCTGGCAGCGGCCGGATTCCCGCTGGAAAAGCAGGATCGGCCGATCGGACAGTTGTCGTTCGGGCAACGAGCGCGGCTGGGCCTGCTCGCGATGCGATTGCTGCAGCCCAATTTCTACCTGCTCGATGAGCCGACCAACCATGTCGACATCGCGGGGCAGGAGCGGCTGGAGGAGGAAATCCTAGCTCACGGAGCGACCTGTGTTCTGGTGTCGCATGACAGGAGCTTCGTCCGAGGGCTGGGGAGCCGGTTCCTGGTAATTGAAGGGAAGCGGCTGAAGGAGATGGACGGGCCTGAGGGGTTTTTCGCGGAGATGGCGGCGGAGTTGGGGTGAGGGGTGTTTGTCTGTTTGCCTGTACTCGCATCGTGGCTCTCGTCCCCCCACCCTTGCCCTCCCCGCGAGGGGGAGGGTGGTGCGGTGGGTGTGGCAGCATGGTGCCATTCGTCTGCGGAGGGAAGGGTGGGGCACGGTTCAGGTCCGCACTCGATGTCATCCCGGGCTCGACCCGGGATCCATCCTGAGATTTGTGGTTGGTTCGGTGAACGATCGAACCACCTTGCGGCTGTGGCGGGATCTCGAGACGGGTGCTGACTCGGTAGCCTGCCTCGGGCGGGTCGGGACCCGGGCAATGACATCGTGGATGGGCTAGGGCAGAGGCCAACACAAACTGGATCGTCACCCTCTGGCTCGACCCGAGGGTACTTTACTTTGGTGAGCGTTTTGCAAGTGAAGAGCCCTCGGGTCTTCGCCCGAGGGTGACGAGCGGTGCTTAAGGCGCAATCCCGTTGCATACTCGATGTCATCCCAGGCCCGACCCGGGATGATATCGCATGGGGGCCGACACCAGAGTTGTCAGTCTCGGGTTTAAAGCAGGAATAGCCCGTCGTCACTGGAACGATGGCACCCTCTTGCGGCCAACTTGAAATTCGCCGTTCACACACCATCTTTGTGTGGAACCAAGACCCTGTTTGGTTCCACTCTTTCCCCACAAACATCGCTCACAAATTCGGGATGCAATGCCCCTTAACAGCGGCGAAGTTTTGCTTACATAATGGTCCTCACCATGCTGCTTCGTTTGACGACAGATGTTTGCCCGATGATTGCCAAAGACCTCCTCGAAACCAACGAAGAGGCCCCAGTCGCGATGCGCCTGGTGCCTGCGCCTGCCTGGGCGGGTCCCAAGGAGGATGACCCCGGCAAGGGAGATGGCAAGGGTGGAACCGAGACCGGGATCATTACCAAGACCCGGCCCAAGACCAAGCGCCCGAATTTGTATCGGGTGCTGCTTCTCAACGACGACTACACGCCCATGGAGTTCGTCATTCTCGTTCTACAGGACGTCTTCAACAAATCGCGTGAAGAGGCCGTCCAGATCATGCTGCACGTGCACCAAAAGGGGGTGGGTGAGTGCGGCGTATATCCCTACGAGGTGGCCGAGACTAAGGTCACCAGAGTCATGGATACGGCACGCAAAAACCAGCATCCGCTGCAATGCGTGATGGAAAAGCAATAGGAACATCATATGCCCTCATTTTCCCGCGGACTTGAAAAGGCTCTGCATCAGGCGATGAACCTGGCGCGTGAGCGCAACCATGAGTTCGCAACGCTCGAGCACCTGCTGCTGGCCCTGACCGACGACCGTGAAACGATCGCCGTGCTGACCGGCTGTGACGTCGATGTCGACGCGCTCAAGAGCGATCTTGAAGATTTTATCAATGAAGAACTGGACAGCCTGATCGTTGCCAACGGCCAGGACGCCCGCCCGACGGCGGCATTCCAGCGCGTGATCCAGCGCGCGGTGATCCATGTCCAGAGCTCGGGCCGTGAAGAAGTGACGGGCGCAAACGTGCTGGTCGCCATCTTTGCGGAGCGCGAGAGCCACGCCGCATACTTCCTCGAACAGCAGGACATGAGCCGGCTGGACGCGGTTAATTTCATCAGCCACGGGATCACCAAGTCCGGTCCCAGCGAGGAGCGCAAGGTGCGTGGTGCCGACGACGGCGACAACCAGGGGGAAGGCGGGGCGGAAGCCAAGAAGAGCTCGGCCCTGGCCGATTTCTGCGTCAACCTCAATGAAAAGGCCCGTTCGGGCAAGATCGACCCGCTGATCGGGCGCGATGCCGAACTGCGCCGCACTATCCAGGTGCTGTGCCGCCGCTCCAAGAACAACCCGATCTATGTGGGTGACGCTGGCGTCGGCAAGACGGCCATCGCCGAAGGTCTTGCCCGCAAGATCGTCGAAGGCGATGTGCCTGAAGTGCTCAAGGAAGCGGTGATCTATTCGCTCGACATGGGCTCGCTCCTGGCCGGTACTCGCTATCGCGGTGACTTCGAGGAACGCCTCAAGGCCGTGATGAAGGAGCTTGAAAAGCTTCCGAATTCTGTCCTGTTCATCGACGAAATCCATACCATGATCGGTGCGGGCGCCACCTCTGGCGGTGCGCTCGATGCGTCGAACCTCCTCAAGCCTGCCCTGGCTTCGGGTGCGATCCGCTGCATTGGCTCGACCACCTATAAGGAATATCGCCAGTTCTTCGAAAAGGATCGGGCCCTGGTCCGTCGTTTCCAGAAGATCGACGTCAACGAGCCGTCCGTGCCCGATGCTATCGAGATCGTCAAAGGCCTGCGGCCCTATTTCGAAGAGTTCCACAAGATCAAGTACACCGACGATGCCCTCAAGGCTGCGGTGGAACTGAGCGCGCGGTATATCAACGACCGCAAGCTGCCCGACAAGGCGATCGACGTGCTCGACGAAACCGGCGCATCGCAGATGCTGGTGACGGAAGATCAGCGCAAGAAGGTGATCGATGTCGAGGACATCGAGGCCACCATTGCAACGATCGCCCGCATCCCGCCCAAGACGGTTACCAAATCTGACGCTGAATTGCTGTCGGGCCTTGAGCAGAGCCTTAAGACCGTGGTGTTCGGCCAGGACCAGGCGATTGTCGCGCTGACATCAGCCATCAAGCTGGCTCGTGCCGGCCTGCGTGAACCGGAAAAGCCAATCGGCTCCTACCTCTTCACCGGCCCCACCGGCGTCGGCAAGACGGAAGTGGCCAAGCAGCTCGCCGATACGCTGGGCGTGGAACTGCTGCGCTTCGACATGTCCGAATACATGGAGCGGCACACCGTGTCGCGCTTGATCGGTGCCCCTCCGGGCTATGTCGGGTTTGACCAGGGCGGCTTGCTCACCGATGGCGTGGACCAGCATCCGCACTGCGTGGTGCTGCTCGATGAAATCGAGAAGGCCCACCCGGATCTCTACAACATCCTGCTGCAGGTGATGGACCACGGCAAGCTGACGGACCACAACGGCAAGTCCGTGGACTTCCGCAATGTGATCCTGATCATGACGTCCAATGTGGGCGCGCAGGAACTGGCACGCAGCCCGATCGGGTTTGGCCGCAAGCGCGAGCAGGGGGACGATGAAGAGGCGATCAACCGCACCTTTACGCCCGAATTCCGCAATCGCCTGGATGCGATCATCTCGTTTGCGCCGCTGCCACGCGAAGTGGTCCGTCGCGTTGTCGAGAAGTTCGTGCTGCAGCTCGAAGGCCAGTTGGCCGAGCGTGGCGTCACGATCATCCTGCAGCCCGAAGCCGCCGATTGGTTGGCGGAGCGCGGCTATGATGAACGTATGGGTGCGCGTCCGCTGGGCCGCGTGATTCAGGAGCACATCAAGAAGCCCTTGGCGGACCAGGTGCTGTTCGGCGAACTCGTCAATGGCGGCACGGTGACCGTGGCCGTGGTAGGCGAGGGGCAAGACGCCAAGCTGGAGCTGATTGCGGTTCCACCGCGCCCAGCCAAGCCCAAGGCGCTGCCAAAGCCGAAGAAGCCCAAGGCAACGGCAGACAAAGAATAAACGGAAGGCCGGGAGCGATCCTGGCCTTTTTGTTAGCGTGGGGTGGTTACATGCCCTGATCGTCACCCTCGGGCTCGACCCGAGGGGACTGTACTTTGCTTCACCACCCGAAAGACTAGAGCCCTCGGGTCAGGCCCGAGGGTGACCATTGGTGGTTGTTGTAATGGCTGAGCTAGGCCGCGCAGCGAGCGGCCTGAGACCTCATGGTGAGCTTGTCGAACCATGCGGTCGAGTGAGTGGAGCTATCGTGCCACGACCTCGTGGTTCGACAAGCTCATAACGAGGTCTACTAGGGAAGGAGTGACTATAGCCACATCAGCAGCATGGGGCCGATCAGGATTAGGCCGATGCCGATCACGAAGCGTAAGTTTCCGAGCTGGCGCAAGTTCGGGATGCTGAGCACGCTGGAGAGAACGAAGAAAGCTGCGAGCGCGATCAGGGCGGGCGTGAGAGCCTGCAGGTTCAGCGCCGTTTTCTCGTTGAGCTGCAGGAAGATCATGTGCCCGCCGGCAAAGCCAAGCAGGGCGGTGATGACTACAGTCACGGCCTTGGAGGTGATCAAGAGCGCCATGTCGATGGTCTGGCTGGTGATCAGGAGCGCAAGGCCCATGGCAGTGACATGGGCGGCAGCGAGCGTGGCGAACAGCTGCGTATTGGCCAGCAGCGGCACCATCTCTGGTGGCGCCGTCAGCGGCAGCGAGCCGATCTTCGGCAGATCGGCGCCATATTGCGACATGCCGAAGATGACATAGAGCATCACCAGCGTGCCAAGGGCGAACACCAGGGCCGTGGCCGCCAGCACCTTGAGCAGATCGATGCTGTCCTGTGACACCGCTTAGGCTCGCTTTGATGGGGAGAGAATTTTGGTATGCCGGGAGGGGGTCGAACCCTCGACCATTCGATTAAAAGTCGAATGCTCTACCACTGAGCTACCGGCACGCACCAAAAGCTTACGCCCGGAGGCGATGCGGCGGAACATAGTCAGCCAGCTTTCGCTGTCAACCGCTATTGCGCGGGAGCGGGGGTTTGAAGCGGTGTTCCCACAAGCTGTGTGGGCATGCAGGAGATTGAAACGCGTTCCACCTGCATGCAAAGGGCCGCCGCTTCGGCGCGCTGCGGGAGCGGGCCAAGCACGATCTGCTGCCTACCCGCGCCGTCGTCCACGACATGCGGCGACAGGCCGAACAGGAGTGGCCCAAGCTTCATCGAGAGATCGCGCCAGGCAGCTTCGGCCTGTTCCGGTGCCACCGGAGCGCCTAGGGCAACAGCGAAGTCGTTTGTGGACGGCAAGGCGGCAATTTGATCGGGCAGGGGCTGTTCGGCAGGCCCTGGCTGGGCTTCCTGCATCGGGCGCTGGCGAATGGCGACGGAGCCGCCATCGGCGTCGAAAACGAGCGGCGGTTCTTCGCCAATCGAAGATGTGATCGTCGAGCGGTCGATGCCGCCACCTTCCGGCATGGCCTCCATGATCCGCGGCAGGCTGACCTCAAGGGCCCCGACGCGCTGCACGACTTCGTTGTTCTGCTGCTCCTCAAGCGCAAAGCGGGTCAGAAGTTGAGCGTTTTCCCGCTTGAGCTCGACCGATTGCTGGCGCAGATCGGCGACCTGCAGGCGCAATTGCTCAAGCGAAGCACCTTCTATGCGCGTGCGGTGCAGCCCACCAAGAACGCTGGAGGGGATAAGAGCAGACACATTAGCACCCATCACCGCAATGGCGCAGGACACCAGGGCGACGACGCCCCACAGCGCGGCATCCGATTGCCGGAATTGTTCAGATGCCCTGGCCACGCAACGTTCCCTCGTCTCGCATTCGAATCAAGTGTGAAGCTTTGGTTTGAACATGCGGCCACGATTAGCTATTCGCCAACGCTTACCTGCCATAAATCTGTTGATTTGGGCGGCAATAGACGGCTCAACCGGAGAACGCGTCATGACTGAACTGCTGTCGATCATTCTTGCAGCGGGCGAAGGCACCCGTATGCGATCGGCAATTCCCAAGGTTCTCCATCCCGTTGGCGGCTTGCCGATGGTCGGACATGTCATGCAAACGGCGCTGAAATCGGGCGCTGGAAATATCTGCGTCGTGGTGGGGCCAAACCATGATGCCGTTCAGGCTGAGGTGAGCCGTCACGCCAGCAGTGCGCGCATATTCAGCCAGCTGGAGCGACTGGGGACCGGCCATGCGGTGCGGCAAGCGCGTGAGGCGTTTGCCCAGCACCAAGGCCATGTCGTTGTGCTCTATGCAGACAATCCCCTGGTTTCGAGCACCACGGTGAGCGCCATTACCGAACGGCTCGATGGCGGCGCCGACATCGTCGTGGTCGGCTATCGGCCGGACGATCCCACCAATCTTGGGCGCCTACTGACCGATGGCGGGAAGTTGCTCGCCATCCGCGAGCATCGTGACGCCACCGAAGAAGAGCGCAAGATCGGCCTGGCCAATTCCGGCATTATCGGGTTCCGCGCGGAAGTGCTGACCGGGATCATCGACCGCATCGGAAACAAGAATGCCAAGGGCGAATACTATCTGACCGATGCTGTTGAACTCGCCAATGCGGACGGCCGCCGCGTGGAGTTCATTGAAGCCGACCCTGGCGAGGTGATGGGGGTCGATGACCGGGTACGTCTGGCCGCGGCCGAAGCGCAGTTTCAAAAGCTGCGGCGCGAAGACTTCATGAAGGCAGGCGTGACGCTCAAGGATCCGGACAGCGTCTGGTTTTCCTATGATACCGAGATCGCGCAGGACGTGACGATCGAGCCCAATGTGGTGTTCGGACCGGGGGTAGTGATCGAGACCGGCGCGGTGATCCACGCCTTCAGCCATCTGGAAGGCGCTCATATCGGCCGCAATGCGTCAGTGGGGCCCTTTGCACGGCTACGGCCGGAGGCGAACCTTGGCGAGAACGCCAAGGTGGGCAATTTCGTCGAGATCAAGAAGGCCAAGATCGGCAAGGGCGCCAAGGTTAGTCACTTGACCTATATCGGTGATGCCGAAGTGGGCGCGAACGTCAATGTCGGCGCCGGCGTGATCACGGTGAACTATGACGGCTACAACAAGCATCGTACCATTATCGGGGACAATGCCTTTGTGGGGTCCAACTCGTCGCTGGTGGCGCCGGTGACCGTCGGGGAAGGCGCGCTGGTTGCCAGCGGCAGCGTGATCACCGAAGACGTGCCGCCAGACGCTGTCGCCTTTGGCCGGGCGCGGCAGGAAAACAAGCGGGGCCATGCGCCCAAAGTGCGCGAGCGGGCGCTTGCCAAGAAAGCGGCGAAGGGAAAATAGCATGTGCGGCATTGTTGGAATTGTCGGTAGTGCGCCAGTCGCTACCCGGTTGGTGGATGCGCTCAAGCGCCTGGAATATCGCGGCTATGACAGCGCGGGCGTCGCAACGCTCGAAGGTGGCGACATTGCGCGCCGCCGCGCCGAGGGCAAGCTCGGCAATCTGGCGCAGAAGCTGAGCTTCGAGCCGCTGAGTGGCCAGATCGGCATCGGCCACACGCGCTGGGCAACCCACGGGGCACCGACCGAGCAGAACGCGCATCCTCATGCGACCGAGCGCGTTGCCGTCGTTCACAACGGCATTATCGAGAACTTTCGGGAACTGCTGGCGGACCTCGCCAAAGATGGCTATCTGCCCAAGACGCAGACCGATACGGAGTCGGTGGCGCTTTGGGTGTCACGCGAATTGGCCAACGGGGCGGACCCTGAACTCGCTGTTGCTCGGACGCTGAAAAAGCTCAAGGGCGCCTTCGCGCTGGCCTTCCTGTTCAAGGGCGAGGATGGGCTGCTGATTGCAGCGCGCCATGGTGCGCCGCTGGCGATCGGCTATGGCACCACGGAAATGTATCTAGGGTCGGACGCCATGGCGCTGGCGCCGTTTACCTCACGGCTGACTTACCTCGAAGATGGCGACTGGGCGGTGATTACACCGGCAGGCGTCACCATCCGAGATGGCAAGGATGCCATTGTGCAGCGTGAGCAGCAGCTGTCGCAAGCCTCGGCCTTGCTGGTCGACAAGGGCAATCACCGCCACTTCATGGCCAAGGAAATCTACGAGCAGCCCGAGACGATCTCGCATACGTTGAGCCACTATGTGGATATGGGCGCCGAAAAGGTCGCGATCCGCGAAACATTGCCCTTCGACTTTGCCGATCTGACGCGCCTGACGATCAGCGCCTGCGGCACGGCCTATCTTGCTGGAGCGGTCGCCAAGTACTGGTTCGAGCGCTATGCGCGACTACCGGTTGATATCGATGTGGCATCCGAATTCCGCTATCGCGAGCCCCCGCTGGAAAAAGGCGGCCTGTCGCTTTTCATCTCCCAATCCGGCGAAACGGCCGACACGCTGGCGGCGCTGCGCTATTGCGCGGGGCAGGGCCAACATGTGGCCTCGCTGGTCAATACGCTGGAATCCACCATTGCGCGGGAATCGAGCGTGGTGTTCCCGATCCTGTGCGGTCCCGAGATCGGCGTGGCATCCACCAAGGCGCTGACGGCGCAACTGACGGCTTTGGCAAGTCTCGCCATTGCTGCCGGGCGCGCGCGGGGCGTGTTGACGGCGGAGCAGGAGGCGGAGTTCGTGCGCTCGCTGGTGCATCTGCCCACGGCCGTGTCGCAGGCGCTCAACACCGAAACGCAGATCATGGACATTGCCAAGCGTCTGAGCAAGGCCAAGGACGTGCTCTATCTGGGTCGTGGCCCGATGTTCCCGATCGCCATGGAAGGCGCATTGAAGCTGAAAGAAATCAGCTATATACATGCTGAAGGTTATGCAGCGGGTGAACTCAAGCACGGGCCCATCGCCTTGGTGGACGAGGATATGCCGGTGATCGTTGTGGCGCCATCGGACGAGCTGGTCGACAAGACGCTGAGCAACATGCAAGAGGTCGCGGCGCGTGGCGGCAAGATCATCCTGATCACTGATGCGCAAGGAGCCGGAACGGTGGGGCACGGCGTGGCTGATGTGATCGTCATTCCACAGGTGTCGAGCTTTGTGGCGCCGATCCTGGCAACGATTCCGGTGCAGCTGCTGGCATATCACACGGCTGTGTTCATGGGTACGGACGTGGATCAGCCGAGGAATTTGGCTAAGTCGGTAACGGTGGAGTAGGGCGCCTGCTCATCGCAAGCACGGGCCGTCCTCGGACTTGATCCGAGGACCATTAGCCGCGCGTGCCGCGTTGACAGTGGCCCTCGGATCAAGTCCGAGGGCGGCGCGGTGGGTGAGAAAAGACATCTGCTCAACCCGCCCGGATCAGCGGGATCGCCAAATCCTTCCGGAACAAATAGAGGCAGGTTCGTGCCGCTTCGCCTTCAGGGCCGCTGAGGCCGGGGTTACGGCTCAGCAAATCCTTTGCGTCGTCATGGGCGAAGTCGAGGAGGTGGCGGTGGACGTCTGGCACGGCGAGGCGGTAGCCGGGCATGCCGGATTGGCGGGTGCCGAGGACGTCGCCCTGGCCGCGCAGTTCGAGGTCGCGTTCGGCGATTTCGAAGCCGTCTTCGGTGGATTTGATGGTGTCGAGCCGGGCGCGGGCGGTTTCGCTCAAGGGGTCCTTGTAAAGCAGCAGGCAGGCGGAGCGTTGGGTGCCGCGGCCGACGCGGCCGCGGAGCTGGTGGAGCTGGGCTAGGCCGAAGCGCTCGGCGTGTTCGATAATCATGATCGAGGCATTGGGCACGTCGACGCCCACTTCAATGACGGTGGTGGCAACGAGGAGCTTGAGCTCGTTGGCGGAGAAGCGCTGCATGACCTCCTGCTTGGCGGCAGCGCTCATGCGGCCATGGACCAGGGCGACCTGGTCGCCGAAGACTTTTTGCAGTTCGGCAAAGCGATCTTCGGCCGCGACGACGTCTAGGTGCTCGCTTTCCTCAACCAGCGGGCAAACCCAGAACGCCTGGGCGCCTTCCGCGAGGCGGGCGCGCAGGCGCGCGATGACACGGTCATAGTCACCGATAGAGAGTACGGCCGTGTCGATTGGCTGTCGGCCGCGCGGCTTTTCCCTGAGGATGCTAACTTCCATGTCACCGAAATGGGTGAGAACCAGCGTGCGGGGAATTGGGGTGGCGGTCATCACCAGAAGGTCGGTGTGCTTGCCCTTGTCGGAGAGCGCGAGCCGCTGGTGGACGCCGAAGCGGTGCTGCTCGTCAACGACCGTAAGGCCAAGATTGTGGAACTCGACACCGGACTGGAACAGGGCGTGAGTGCCAACGACAATGGTGGTTTGGCCGCTGGCGATGCCGGCGAGCTTGGTTCGGCGTTCGGCGGCGCCCATCTTGCCGGTGAGGAGCTCGCAGCCAAGGCCGACCAGGTCGCAGAGCGGCTTGAGGGTCTTGAAGTGCTGGGCGGCCAGGATTTCTGTCGGCGCCATCAGGGAGGATTGCGCACCGCTTTCGGCCATGGCGGCCATGGCCATGAGCGCAACCACGGTTTTGCCGGCGCCGACATCGCCTTGGAGAAGGCGCGACATGCGATTGGGGGATTGGAGGTCGGCACGGATTTCATCGACGGCCTTTTGCTGCCCTTCGGTCAGGGAGAACGGCAGGGCCTGCCGGACGCGTTCGGTAATTTCGCCAGTGAAGGTGCGGGCGATGCCGCGATCGGCGACCATCGTTGAGCGGATCAGCTGGAGGGTGAGCTGGCCGGCGAAATATTCGTCATAAGCTAGGCGCATACGGGCAGGGGCCCAGAGCTCCGCCTCCTCTGGGGAGGCGGGCAGGTGGACGGACTTCATGGCATGGGCAAAGGTCGGCCATTTGCGTTCCTGCAGAATGTGCTCGCCGGCCCATTCCGGCAGGGGCGGGATGGTTTCGACCACTTGGCGGACCAGCTTGGAGAGGGCCTTGGAGCTTAGTCCGTTGGTGAGCGGATACACCGGTTCAACCAGGGGTAGGGTTTCGAACTTGTCGGGCTCAACGATGTAGTCCGGGTGCGTGATCTGCTTTTCGCCATTGAAGAAACCGATCTGGCCGGAAACGAAACGCTCCTCGCCTTCCGGCAGCGCCCGCTCAACCCAGCCGCCCTGGGCTCGGAAAAAGACAAGCTGCACGTCGCCCGTTTCGTCATGAGCGAAAACGCGGTGGGGGATATGCGGCTTGCCCTTGGGCGGGGGCTGGTGCCGGTCGATGTGGAGGCGCAGGGTGACGATCTGGTTGAGGTAGGCTTCGGCAATGCCGACCTGCCGACGCCTGTCGACCACGCCCGATGGCATGTGCATCAGAATATCGAGCGCAATCGCTTCTTGTCCCTCGGGGGCGCCGAAGAAGCGCGCGAGCAGGGCGGCAAGCTTGTCGCCCACGCCCTTGATGGAGTGGAGGGAACGAAACAGTTGCGAGAGCGATTCCGGGCGGGACACCAAGCGATTCTCCTTCAAGCCAAACTCGCATGGCCTGCCGCTTGCGGCCAACATGCTCCGGAAGGGCTGACAAGCCGGTTTTATACGCGTAAACAGGGCGTCCAAATCAAGAACAAACGGGATCATGGTGTGTCAAATGACTGCCGGTGAAGACATTTCCATGCGCCGCAAGAAGCTGCGTTACCGGGCCTGGCACCGGGGGACGCGCGAGATGGATCTTGTGCTGGGGCCCTATGCCGACGCGCACACCGAAAACATGGATGATGCCGCGCTCGACCGGCTGGAAGCCTTGATGAGCGAGGAAGATCCGCCGCTGCTCAAATGGGTGATGGGGCAGGAAACGCCGCCGGACCACATCGACAAGGCGTTTCTGGCCGAAGTCATTGCCGATCATCAGGCGCGGGTGGAAAAATGAACGAGATAATAGCCCAGCGCCCGACGCGCACCATCGCTAATGTGCCCGATGGCATGCAGCCCATGGTGCTGGCCAAGCTGGTCCAGCAGCGGGTCGAGGCGGCGCCTGAGGATGCAGCCAGCATCGTGTTCGTGGCGCGCGATGGTCGTCGGCTGCAGCGCATGGCCGAGATCCTCACCGCCATGTTGCCGGGGCATACAATCCTACAACTGCCGGCCTGGGATTGTCTCCCCTATGACCGGGTTTCGCCCAACAATGTGACGATTGCCGCGCGCATGAACACGCTGGCGGCGCTGACGAGCGGGGCCAAGAGCGCGGTGGTGCTGACGGCGGTGAACGCGCTGATCCAGCGATTGCCGCCGCGCGATGTGGTGGAGACCATGTCGTTTTCGGCTGTTACTGGCCGGATCGTGGATAGCGAGAAGCTTATCGCCTGGGCGGCGAACAATGGTTATCTGCGTGTGCCGACGGTGCGCGAAAGTGGCGAATATGCCGTGCGCGGCGGTTTGGTGGATTTGTTTCCGGCGAGCGCCGAAGCGCCGCTGCGGTTCGACTTCTTTGGCAGCCAGCTCGAATCGATCCGCACATTTGATCCTGATACGCAGCGCACGACAGGCCAGCTCAAGCGGGTGGATCTGACACCCATGAGCGAAGTGGTGCTCACCGAGGAAACGATCCGCCGCTTCCGGCAGAACTATACGGCCGCCTTTGGTGGCAACACGGTCGATGATACGCTTTATGCCTCGGTGAGCGGTGGCTCGCGCTATTCAGGCACCGAGCATTGGCTGCCGTTCTTTTATGAACATCTGGACACATTGGCCGCTTATGTCGGTGATGCGCCTTTCGTGTTCGACGAGCAGGCGAGCGAGGCATACGCCGATCGCGTGACGCAAATCCGGGATTATTACGAGGCGCGCGAAGCGGCACGGCTGGCGCCGGTGGTGGCGGGCGCAGGGGCGCCCTATAAGCCGATCAAGCCCGAGCTGCTCTATGCCGTGGACGAGCATCCCTATGCGCTGGCGGGTGCCTCCGTGGTGCAGCTCAGCCAGTTCCTGGCGCCGGGTACGAAGGCTGCCGATGATGCCGGAGGTTCGATAGCGCCGAGCTTTGCCGCCGAGCGATTGGCGCAGGATACCAATTTATTCCAGGCGGTTGTTGACCGTTTGCTTGAAGAACGCAGGCGCGGACGGCGGGCGATTGTGGCGTGCTGGAGCACGGGCACGCGCGACCGCATGGTTCAGGTGCTCAAGGATCATGGGCTGACCAATCCGCGCCTTGCCGAGAACTGGCGCGATGCAGAGACGACGAGCGCCGCGACAACTTCGCTGGTCGTGCTGCCGCTCGAAACCGGGTTCGAGACCAAGGACCTGGTGGTCCTCAGCGAACAGGACATTCTGGGCGAGCGTATCCTGCGGCCGCAGCGCAAGAAGAAGGCGAGCGATGCCCTGACCGAGGCGGCAAGCCTTGCGGCGGGTGATCTGGTGGTTCATGTGGATCACGGCATCGGGCGTTTCCTCGGGCTCAAGGTCATCGAGGCCGGCGGGGCGCCGCATGAATGCGTGGAGCTCGAATATGGTGGCGACACCAAGCTCTATCTGCCGGTCGAAAACATCGAACTGCTAACGCGCTATGGCTCGGACGAGGGCAATACGACGCTCGACAAGCTGGGCGGCGTCGCGTGGCAGGCCAAAAAGGGACGCCTCAAGAAACGCATCCGCGAGATGGCGGAGCAGTTGATCAAGATCGCTGCGGCGCGCCTTTTGACCAAGGCCGATGTGGTCGAGATCAATCCCGGTGCCTATGACGAGTTTGCCGCGCGCTTCCCCTATGAGGAAACCGAGGACCAGCTGGCGGCCATCGAGGCCGTGTTCGACGATGTGACCTCCGGGCGCGTCATGGACCGGCTGGTGTGCGGCGACGTGGGCTTTGGCAAGACGGAAGTCGCGCTGCGCGCGGCCTTTGCCGTGGCGCTCAGCGGCAAGCAGGTGGCGGTGGTGGTGCCGACGACGCTTCTATCGCGGCAGCACTTCAAGACATTCGCAGAACGTTTTGCGGGGCTTCCCGTCCGCGTGCGGCAGGCCTCGCGCATGGTGCCGGCGGCCGAGCTTAAGGTGACAAAGGAAGGTCTCGCAGACGGGCAGGTGGACGTCGTTGTTGGCACGCATGCCCTCCTGAGCAAGACCATCAAGTTCAAGGATCTGGGCCTGCTCATCATCGATGAGGAACAGCACTTCGGCGTGGGTCACAAGGAGCGCCTCAAGGAGCTCAAGGCCAATGTGCATGTGCTGACGCTGACCGCAACGCCGATCCCGCGCACGCTGCAGCTGGCGCTGACGGGCGTGCGGGACCTCTCGCTGCTGGCGACGCCGCCAGTCGATCGCCTGGCAATCCGCACATTCATCTCGCCCTTCGATCCGCTGTCGATCCGCGAGGCGCTGCTGCGCGAAAAATATCGCGGCGGGCAGAGCTTCTATGTCGTGCCGCGCATCAAGGACCAGGCCGACATTGCCGAGTTCCTGCGGGTGCAGGTGCCTGAGGTTTCCTATGTGGTTGCCAATGGGCAGATGGCCCCGGGCGAGCTCGACGACATCATGAACGCCTTCTATGACGGCAAGTTCGACGTGCTGGTGGCTACCACGATCGTGGAATCAGGGCTCGATATTCCGAACGCCAATACGCTGATCGTGCATCGCGCCGACAATTTCGGTCTTGCTCAGCTCTATCAAATCCGTGGTCGTATTGGCCGGGCCAAGGCGCGCGCCTATGCGCTCTTTACCGTGCCTGCCGACAAGAAGCTGACCGACACGGCCGAACGGCGTCTCGGTGTGCTTCAGTCGCTCGAGTCGCTCGGAGCGGGCTTCCAGCTTGCAAGCCACGACCTCGATATCCGTGGCGCGGGCAATCTTCTTGGCGACGAGCAGTCGGGCCATATTCGTGAAGTCGGCTATGAGCTCTACCAGTCCATGCTTGAGGAGGCTGTTGCCAACCTCAAGAATGGCGATGAGGACTACGAGGACAAAAACGAGTGGAGCCCGCAGATATCGTTGGGCATGCCGGTGATGATCCCTGAGCACTATGTGCCCGATTTGCAGCTGCGCATGCAGCTTTACCGCCGCCTGGGCGATCTCACCGATATCAGGGACATCGACGCGGCCGGCGCCGAACTGATCGACCGCTTCGGGCCTTTGCCGGAGGAAGTTGAAGCCCTGCTCAAGGTCATCCTTGTCAAGGCGCTGTGTCGTCAGGCCAATGTCGAAAAGGTCGATGCCGGCCCCAAGGGCGCGGTACTCACCCTGCGCAACAACGAGTTCCCAAATCCGGGAGCGCTTGTTCGCATGGTGAGCGACATCTCCAACCAGGTGCGCATCAAGCCCGATCAGAAACTCGTGTTCGCGCGCAACTGGCCCAAGGCAGAAGATCGTCTCAAGGGCACCGCCGCAATCCTGTCGCGCCTAGCAAAACTGGCAGAAAATGCGGCCTGAACGCGGCTGCGCTTACCCTATCTGCCATAATGCTTTGGCAAGGTTCATCGGTCATGTTATTGCCCGATTTCAGCACTTGAAGGGCAGTTCAGTACTCTTAGGTGGCGATGGCCACCGGGACCGCCAAAGAAGCCAAGGATATTCTATGAACTTCAGGAAACCCCTCGTCGCCGGTCTAGCGGTGGCTGCGCTCATGCTGTCCCCGCTGTCGGCCTATGCACAAGAAACTGCAGCGCCAGAAGGGCCGGCTGCTGCAGAAGCTGCTGCGCCTGCCGCTGGTACCGCGGCACCACAGCAGAATTGGCTCAAGGTGTGCGACCCGCTCCCGGACGGCAAGAAGGCCTGCATCATGCGCCAGGTGGTTCTGGCAAACGGCCAATTCCTCGGCTCGTTCCTTCTGCGCGACGATCCCGGTCAGGAATCACGCCTGCTGGCCGTTGCTGCCGTTCCGCTCGGCGTGCTGCTGCCCTTCGGGCTAACCTGGCAGATCGACGGCGCCAAGCCAGTCCGCGTGCCCTACATGCTGTGCGACCCGACCTCGTGCGCCACCCAGTTGGTGATCAACGAGCAATATGTCGACTCGCTCAAAAAGGGCAGCAAGCTCAAGCTTACCGCCAAGAATCGCCAGAACGAAGATCTGACCATCGAGATCACCTTGGCTGGCTTCACCGCCGCCTATGACGGCGAGGCTTCGCTCAGCTTTGACGAATTCCGCAAGGAAACCTCGGGCGAGAATGCCCTTGAGCAGGTCCTGCAGGACCGCGCCGAACAACTGCGCCGCCAGCTCGATGGCGGTGAGGCACCGGCTGAAGGCGAGACTGCGCCAGCTGCCGAGTAAGCAACAGCAAAAGTATTGGGAACGGGGCGCGGGAAACCGCGCCCCGTTCTTTTTGCGCTGAGTTCTTGGGACCTTGTGGAGAGCTTGTCGAACCATGGGGGAAGGCGCGTGGAGGCCTGGGTGGCGCGACCTCGTGGTTCGACAGGCTCACCATGAGGTTCACTGGGGATTCGGTGGCTACCGGTCCCCCATGCCAAGCGCGAAGGCCTGCCGCCGCAAACCCGGCAACAGCTTGAGTGCCCATAGACCCCCAGCGCGCAGGGCCTGAACAGGAACCATCTCGGCCAGCAGCGAACGGAACAGGGTGTCCACCATGCTCCCGGTGCGGGCCAGGTCTGCGGCGCGCCGCCGGGCATAGTCCGCGCTGATGCGCTCCGCCCAATCCGCTTGGGTGCGATTGCCCGCCGCAAGTGCATCGGCAAGTTCGGCGACATCGCGCAGGCCCAGGTTCAATCCCTGCGCCCCGATCGGCGGGAAGGCATGGGCTGCTTCGCCGACCAGAACCACACCATTGGCGCCGGCCCGATCGACCGAAAGCGTGCTGAGGGGAAAGATAAAGCTCGGCGAGGCGATTTTTATCCCACCAAACAGCCGCTGCGATCGCTCGAGCAAGGCCGCCCCAAGCGCCTCTTCACCGCCGTCGCGAGCCACCTGCAATGTTTCCCCCCGATCGATCCACACCAGATTGGCGCGTGTTCCCCCGGCGGGCACCAGGGTAAACGGGCCATTGGGATAGTGGAATTCAACCGATGCATGGCCTAGGGGCCGTCCAAGTTTGAGATCGCAGACCAGCGCGGATTGCTCGAATGGGCGTTCACGCGTCTTGAAGCCGGCCGAGCCGCGCACCAGCGACTTCTTGCCATCGGCACCGATCAAGAGCGGCGCACTCGCCTGCGTGCCGTCCGCGAGGTGGAGCAAATGCTGGCCCTCGCCCGCTTCAATCCGGCTGACCGCCAGCGGACGGGTTTCCAGCTGGGGCAGGGTGCTGGCAACGTCATTCATGCGCTCCAGCAAGGGTGCATTGGCAAAATTCCACCCAAAGGCTTCAAGCCCGGCTTCACCCGCGTCGAACAAGGTCTCGGGCGCGCGGATCAGGCGCCCTGTCGCATCAATGATGCGGATCTGGCTGAGCTTGTGACCAAGCGCCTCCGGCGCCTCGATCAGACCGGTTCGCTGGAGATAGCGCACGCTGGGCATCATCAGCGCGGACGTCCGCCGGTCGGGCGGCCCCTTGGGCGCAAGATGGAGGGTTTGAAGGCCCGCCTGGGCAAGGGCGATGGCTGCGGCCGTCCCGGCGAGTCCCCCGCCAACTACGACGGCCTCATGGGTGGTCTGCCGGGGATCGGTCATGAAAACTCCTGCCAATTGCTTTGCCCAACTCTACCATTCCGCCGCAAGCCTTTGCCAGCGCCCGAAATGTCGCTGAAAGCCGCCGCGACGGAAAAGAGCGAGCAAGGCTTTCCCCGGATCGCGGCAAGGCTTAGATATCTCAGCCACAGACTCGCACCGGAGCGCCACATGCTTGAACTATTGTCCGATCCCAATGCGTGGATCGCTTTTGGAACCCTGACGGTCATGGAGATCGTGCTGGGCATAGACAATATCGTCTTTATCTCCGTTCTGGTGTCGCGCCTGCCCAAGGAGCAGGCCGATCGCGCTCGTAAGCTGGGCCTCGCGCTTGCGCTGATCTTCCGCATCTTGCTGTTGCTGGTGATTAGCTGGATCATCAGCCTGACCCAGCCCGCTATCTCCGCCTTTGGGCTCGACCTCTCCTGGAAGGACCTGATCCTGATCGCGGGTGGCGCCTTCCTGGTCTACAAGGCGACCCACGAAATGCATGCCGCCATCGAAGAGCCGCATGAAAGCGAGATTGCGAGCAAGGCGACGGCCATGTTCGCGGCCGTGATCGGCCAGATCATCGTCATCGACATGGTTTTCTCCATCGATTCCATCGTCACCGCAGTTGGCATGGCCGACGATGTGGAAGTGATGATCGCCGCCGTCATCGTCGCCGTTGCCGTGATGTTCGTCGCGTCGGGCCCCGTCGCCAAGTTCGTTTCCGAACACCCCACCACCAAGATGCTGGCTCTGGCTTTCCTTCTGCTGATCGGCGTGTCGCTGGTGGCCGATGGTCTGGGCTTCCACATTCCCAAGGGCTATATTTACGCGGCCATGGGCTTTTCGGTGCTTGTTGAAGCGGTCAACATCATTGCCTCGCAGCGCAAGCGTGCCCGCAAAGGTGGCGCGGGCCCGGCCATAGCGCCCTTCACCGGCCCTACAGGTGCGGTAAGTGCCCAGGAAGCGGCGTCCTCACGCGTCCGGTCCAAGACATCTCCGATCGCCCGCGCCCAGGCGCGGCCCAAATCCGCTCCACGGAAGCCACGCCCATGACCAAAGCGATTATTGTCCACCAGACCGGCGGCCCTGAACAGCTCAGCTTCGAAGATCACTCGGTCGGCGAACCCGGCCCGGGCCAAGTCAAGCTGCGGCAGACGGCTATTGGCCTCAACTTCATCGACACCTATCAGCGCTCTGGACTCTACCCCATGCAGACGCCCTTTGTGGCGGGCAATGAAGGGGCAGGGGTCATCACCGCGCTTGGTGAAGGCGTAACCGATTTCAAGATCGGCGATCGCGTTGCCTACCAGGGACAGATCGGCGCCTATGCCACCGAACGGCTGGCTGCCGCCGAGCGCATGGTGCCCATTCCCAAAGGCATTGATGACCAGACGGCAGCGGCCATTATGCTCAAGGGTCTCACCGCCTATTACCTGCTGCGCAAGACCTGGCCGCTCGCAAAGGGCGAAACCATTTTGTGGCATGCAGCCGCAGGCGGTGTCGGCCAGATCGCCACGCAATGGGCCAAGGCGCTGGGCGCAACAGTGATTGCCACAGCCGGCAGCGCCGAAAAGCTCGAGCTGGCCCGTGCGCAAGGCTGCGATCACGTCATCAACTACCGCACCGAAGACTTCGCTGCCCGGGTCAAGGAGATCACCGGTGGCAAGGGTGTGGACGTTGTTTATGACGGCGTCGGCAAGGCAACGTTTGAAGGCTCGCTCGATTGCCTGCGCCCTCGCGGCCTGATGGCCAGCTTCGGCAATGCCTCGGGCGTGGTGAGCATCCCTGATATCACCGTCCTTTCACGCAAGGGCTCGCTCTATGTCACCCGCCCCACAACGCTGCATTACCTCAGCACGCGCGAAGCCCTGCTGGAAGGTGCCCAGGAATTGTTCGCTGCCATCACCAATGGCAGCATCAAGGTGAACATCGGCAAGACCTTCCCCCTGAGCCAGGCCGCCGACGCCCACCGCGCGCTCGAGGGCCGAGAGACCACAGGCTCGGTGGTTCTGCTGCCCTGACACAGACCAGACGCGCCACGCCCGATCCACACTGGACAGCGTGGCGCTCTCCGGCTAAACGCACATCCCACGGGTAGATGGCAGAGTGGTTGATTGCTCCGGTCTTGAAAACCGGCGAACGTGCAAGCGTTCCGGGGGTTCGAATCCCTCTCTACCCGCCACCGCATCGATTTTGACAGCGAAAACAAGAGCTTAGCAACGGATAATTTATTTATCCTAACCTAGAGCCTAACTGTCGTTGTGCCAAGAAATCCCCAGCAATTCCGGGGCATTCTCGACAGTCCCGGCGAATCCATGGCACATGGGGGAACATATGGCCGCGACCAAATTGAGCAGTCCGAAAGTGATTTTGCTGGTAGGACTAGGCTTTGTGGCAGGCCTAATCATATCTTCTGGGGCAATCATCAGATGGGGGAGTGACCTAGGCTCTGTCCTTGCTTCTCCCAATACAGCTACCCTCCTAGCCGGCCTTGGAGGTGCCGCTCTCGGGGGTATTATCTCGTATTTCGTTGCACGGCAGACGTCCGCACAGACCTTACAAAGAGATCACGAGGCCAGAGTAGCGAAGGAACATGCAGCCGCTCTCAGCGCAATGGTTACCACCATGCAGCTAGTCAACCGCGCTGCGTCGTGGAGCAGCATGATCGCTCGGGCAGAAAAAGAAGCGCAGGAGGATGAAGAAGGTCGGCCGCTCTGGGAGTATGTTCGTGCTTCGTCTGGCCAACACCATCCTGCCCGAGATATGAACCGGCACTATTTCTGCCATTCATTGCAGCAGGTGCTTCGGATCTTGTTCACCGCTGTACGATTTATGCCGACAAGGTAGACGCTATGGACGCCGCATTTGCCGCCTACAGCAGAGATCGGATCGAACTCGAGCATCTCCTCGCGAAGTATACCAAGTTCAAGGGCAGCAAAGCCCACACCAGCATCACGGACGATGAAGATGTGGCTGTTGCAAACTTTAAATCGAAGCAGCTCGATATCTTGGGCATAGCTGAACATTCGCGTCAGGATGCAGCCGAGGGCATACAGATAAGCGCTGACATGGATGCAGCCTTCAAGCGGTATTTCGGCCCCAAGGCAAACTTCAGCCTCAGTGTAATCGAACCCGAAAATACTAAGGCTGCCTAGGAGGGCGGTACGCACTGGTTTGCACCTGCGTACTTTGCGCGAACTGCGTACCTCTGATTATCGAAATCAAACGCTGGAAAACCATGCGGTGCCAAGGGCTTAAGTGCCTTTGAATAGGCGGTTCGCACCTGCGTAAATCATAGCAGAGGAAGAAATTTGCGCGTGATAACCCGGCCCGTCTAGAGAAGTGGCCTGAATTGAAGGTCTTGGCCCGCCCCCTAGGCAGTCGGCTAGTCGTCGAGGCCAATGGCGTGACTGGCGCTGCCGTTCTCTAGTCGCTGCTTATGCGTGTTGTGGCAGGGATCGGCACATAGCGTCTGGAGTGGGCCAGCCCAAAAAGCAGCCCCCTTTCCGTTGTGCCTTTCCACGTGATCGCAGAACAGCTTGCTTGTGCCGCCTCGCAGCCGGCCGCATATCTGACAGGTGAAGAGGTCGCGGACCAGCACAGACCATCTTAGCTTCTGCCACCGTGCGGTCTTGTACCACTTGCGATAGGCTTCATCATTGCTGCGGCCTGGGCGTACCATGGGCGCTGCCGTACGGATCAGCGGGGGGGAGCGTGCCTATCCTAGGCTTCAGCATCTTGAGCGGCATTATTCGCCGCTATCATGAGAAGGCACTACCTTGAAGCGGGGCGTGTCTGGGGTGTTCTCGTAGTCAGTGAGGCCTCCGACAATGTTAGCGATACGCTCTAGGCTCGCTCCGATCTCAGGCTCCATTACTCTTGCTTGCTGTCGATGGCCCTGGGCAACAATCTCAATCAGATGATCCCACTCTTCGACGTTGCCTGCGGCAGCGTGTCTGATGGCACTTGGCACGGCACGCAGCACCGTCTCAAGCGCAGTAGCATGTTCAGTCAGCCAGTTGATCCGCGATGCCTGCGCATCAATCTGCTTTTGCTGGGCAGAGATGACATTGGCCAGTTGCTGGATTAGCTCGTGCGTCGTGCCTTCTAATTCCATCGTCACCCCATCCTTCGCTGCATGTCCAAGTTCCAGCCAGGCAGAGCCTTCCTGACTTCCCTAACGGAATTGTCTGCGAACTGCTTGGCAATGGCACCAACATCGTTGAGCGACATGGCACCGGCAAGGGAAATGTTCTGGTTCATGACGACCGTATTGCCGCCATTAGCCCGATTGGCTGAGTGGTCAAGCAACGTTTCATTCGGGTGCATCATCGCAAGGAACCCACCCTGGCCATCCAAACCTCCAGCCCGGGCTCCAGTGCCAGTGAAGCCTCCACCGGCAAAGGATGGCAGGCCGAATAGCTTCCCGATCCCTGCAAACAGCCCACCACCACCGCCAAAGCCGCTGAAGAGGGCATTGAAGCCCTGATCAATGAAAAGGTCGGCCAGCTTGCCCAGCAACTGCCCTATGGCGTCCATGATGAGGAGCGTCGCTGCGGAACTGCGGAACCTGCGGGTCCCCCTTTTTGGGGGGCCGAAGTCCCGCGGTACTGCAAAGAGTGTATCACCTAATTGGCAGCATGCACCTGCTGTGGGCGACGAACCTAAACGCACAGGTTTGAAGTTCCTGTGGACATAGAAGCAGCGGAAGCCTGGCTTATTCCGGTTCGGTAAAGCGAGCGAATTTCTGTGCCGTACCGGTATAGCAGGCGGCTCAAGGTGGACAACTTTGAGCCTGCTTGATGATCATCCACAAATCACGGTTTGTGCAGTCAATGCGATTTTCAGACTAGAGGCTTAGTTAACCCCCCAGCGATAGTCCTGTGGGTTTCTCTTCGCGGAAAGAGCGCCACCTTCTGGGTGACGCCAATGCATCAGATTACAAGAATGGCAACGAGCAGAAGCACATACATGCAGGCCGCGACGTTGACATTCACGTTGATGCGTACCGTTAGGAACTTGCGCATGGCGCCGGTCTCCGAACGGGTAGTGCACTACCCAATTAAGGGGAGCGGAGTATGTTTTTCGTGCCCTTGCTGGCACTAAACCTTCTCGCGCTAGCAACGAGCCGATCATCCGACTGTTCGTGAAGTCATCCGACAGCGTCACAGCCATTAGCCCCACTTTCCCGGTGGGACATAGGGCCTGGAATGACCCTCAGCCGATCGTTGGGCAGAATGCTCAGTTGGCGCAAGCGCTCCGAGTTCATCCGTCTATTGGCTGTTTCAAGATGATCAGCCTCCTGTTGATGGGAGTCCAGCGTCAAGCTGAGGTTCTGCACAATTGCCTAAGTTGACCGTCCTCAAGCCGAGACTGAACAAGCTTCCTCCGCGCCTCTCCACACCTCGTGAAGTCCGAGACACCAAGTACAGCCCAGACGCAACAGTGCGCGGTTGGCATCAATCGACCAGGTGGCAGAAGCTCAGGCAGGCAGTGCTAGAGCGGGATCTCTACAC
The DNA here is from genome assembly GCF_003056345.1 of Devosia submarina. GTDB lineage: Bacteria > Pseudomonadota > Alphaproteobacteria > Rhizobiales > Devosiaceae > Devosia > Devosia submarina. The sequence continues at coordinate 50,049 of NZ_PYWB01000016.1, forward strand.
CTGCCAGCACACAGGCGTTCTGCTGAGTGGTAAGGCGCCGGCACCGAACAGCGCTGTTGTGCACCACAAGGTGCCGCACAAGGGCGATGAGCAGCTGTTCTGGGACATTAACAACCTCGAAGCGGTGTCGAAGGAATGGCACGACAGCGAGGCGCAGAGGGAAGAACGCAATGGCCAAGCTTGAGCCCGAGAGTCTTGAGCAATGGATCGCTGATGCAATGGAGGATGAACTTGGCAGGCGCCTCGTTGCCATTGATGAGGCGCGGCTAGTTGAGCCTGGTCACTGCATGCGCGGTGCACTGCCGCGAATAGATGACCTACTCGACATGTACTCAATCACGCGAGTCTTCTTCCACGGTGAAGGCAAGGCATGGAAGGGCGGACTGCTCGGCTGAGCCTTAGAGGGGCGGTCAAAACTTCCCAAGGCCCTCTCCTTCTGCACCCGCAGCTCCCCCACGCACAGATCTTTTCCCGCCTATAAAAAACGTGTGAAGCACAGCGAAGCTCTTTTTTGGCTGCTTAGATGGGAATATTGGGAGGGCGACTTTCACAAAAGATACTGCGCAAGCGTAGCTGTATCGATCGATTGCGCAGCACAACCTCTGGAGGTCACTACCGCAAACACAGGCGGCTGCGCGGCCGGATAAAAATAGTTCGCAAGTTTGTGCCAGAAGTAACCGAGCTTGGTCAGCAGAACAGGCTGTTCCTGGTAGACCCTGCCGTCATAGACATAGCCCAGTGCCTGTTGTCCCTTATGGGCAACCATAGATGATTGATGCCAGCCCAGCGGAGACACTGTGGTGACCACGATACGGCAGTCATCCTTGCTGGCGACCCATAAGGGACTTTCCAGCCACCCTTGTTCTGTGAGGGTAAAGCCATCCTCCCCGAGAGCTCTGAGCAGCGAACTGGTGCTCAGCCGTTCATTCGGCTGATCAGCAGCGGCGCCATGCCAGGCCTTCAAGCTAAGGCTCGCCCCGAGCAGAAGGATGAGTGCCAGCCTAGCCCAACGTAATGGCATCACGCCGCGCCGCAAACCAGCCGATAGCCGCAATGGCCATTGTCGTAAGCCAACCGGCAATACTGGCGCCCACCTCTCCATGAATTAGCCCGTAATGCTCAGGGTAATAGCCGATCAGGCTGATGCGGGTGACGTTGATTACCACGACAAGCACGCAGGCGAGCGCGCCCAGGCCAAGCTTTGCTGATGACCACCTGCCGGAGGTGACATTTACCACACCCACAAGGGCCAGGATGGCCAGCGAAAGATTGGTGAAGGAGGAGCAGCCCGGAGCGATCCACATGGAGCCTGATCCATCGGCAAAGGGGACGATGTTGCCGTCCGGATCGGTGCCAACCGCCAGGGAAACGAGTGTGGCATCGATTGCGAGAATAACCTCGTTGAAGAAGCTCATAAAAACGCGTGCCCAGAACATCGGGATGGTCACCGCCAAAAGGATCGTGGCACCGCGCCGCATCGGGCTACCTGGAGGTGACCCAGTGAAGAGGCACAGCACCAAGGCGCTGACGGCGAACCAGCTCAGATCAGGTACCGGCACGAGCATGGCGATGCCGGCAGCAGAGGCGAGTGCCCAGTCAAGCCGGTTCGTTCCGACTGCGGGGGAGCGCCAAAGGAGCAATAGGCCCGCGCCGAGCGCGAGCCAAACAAAGACGCTCACGCCGAAACTGTTCAGCGTCGCCGAGAGAATGCCCTGCTCAGCGACGGCGGCACCCACATTTCTTGATAGGGCATTGCTAGCACCGACGGCGATTAGGCTGCTGAAGAGGATGGGACGACTCGTGTCCCGGCTTTCCGCGAAGAGCAGAGCGCTGGACGCCCGGAAACTGCTCACCCGTCGGCCCGATCCGAACGACGCTTGCGGGACCTAACATAGGCAATCCCCCCGACCACCGCTACAAGCGGTAGGCCGATTCCTGCTACAGGCCCGGGGGCCCCTAATTGCGGGCCGCCGTTGCCCTGACCTCTGCCATTGCCGTTTTGGCTGTTATTGCCGTGGCCGTTTCCTTGTCCCTGGGCAAGCGCCGGGCCAGCGACAAGTGCAAGAGCGAACGCCACGCCGAGAACACTTAGCTTGTTCATGATTGACCTCCTAGGTGGAGGCACGCTGCGCCCAGTGGCTTCATGGCACAACCGACCAATTGATTTACCGTCTAAGCTGTATCGAGTTGTGGACAGCATTCAGCGAAGACAATCACTTACGAGGGCCGGTGTATCGCACGATCTGTGTCAAACTGGTGGAGACCGTGGAGCTACTGCCGGCAGCCAGTTTCGCAGTAGCAATCCGTCTAAATCAACACCTCGAAGAAAGACTGCGCACTCAATCGCTGGAGTGCGCCCCGTTTCACCGGACAGGCGGCGATTGGGTTTAAGCACTGAGGCGCAGGAACTCTCGTGGTGAGCGGAACTTGAGCCCGGAGTGCGGGTGAACCTCACAGTAGTCCTCGATCCATCC
>NZ_PYWB01000017.1 GCF_003056345.1 Devosia submarina
ACCCGCAGCCTGATGAGCCGATCGATCGGCAACATCGCCTGCTTCGCGGATTTCGGCTTCTGTTTGACCAAGCGCACGAGCGCCTTCTTCAGCGGATCGGCGTGCAGCGGCAACAGCATCCCGGCGCGTCTCTTCCGTCATCGTGCCAGCTCGAGCCCGCAGATCATCGATGGTGGCTTAGGATTGGCGATAGCATCAACCGCGGGTTACGGAAGCGGGACGGCCAGTGGCAGAGTTGGGCGAAGACACGCGTCTTCCTCCTTGTGAGAGGTTGCAACATTCTCCCTGGATTTAGGGGGATGCCCATGGCGCACGCAGCACCCGCCGGTGGACGCTAACTATATCAATATAGGTCGCTAAGGAACCCTGTCGGCTTCCCGCGTCTTTGCGGCTTCTGCTCTGGTTACTGGTTGGCAGAGCTGCCTAAGTATGCTTCCTGGCGCCAGCTGTATGGGATCGCCCTTCTCTGTGGCATTGGCTTCACCATGTCATTGTTCATTGGACTTTTGGCGTTTCCTGACTCAGCGGTCCTGCAGGACGAGGTCAAGATCGGCGTTCTGCTTGGATCGGTGCTTTCGTCGACAGCCGGTGCGATACTGCTGCGATCATCTAAACCCCGCATGGCGGGCACACCTCGCCCCGTTCAGGTGAACCACTGGGGAGTTTCCCTTGGTGGACCTGGATAGGACCGGCGCTTCATTCATCGGGAGTGTGCTCTGGGGCGCTCTGGAGAAGCTGGGATTCTGGCGCATTTGTAAGATGAAGATACCGCTCGAACTGCGTCAGGACGTCAGCAATGAGCTGGTCTTTATGGAGGCCCATGATGTCGTACCCTCGGCCACCACTTGAGAAGTAGGTGCGGGCTTCATAGCGTTGTTCTGTTCTGCCCGCGGCTAGGGGGGCAAAATTCGCCACCGGAAGCGATGCAACGCTTACGCCGTAGATGAAATCACGCACGCCTTCGGAGGGGCACCGCAAGGCTATTGTGCCTGCCTCATCTGCCTCAACGAAGGCAAAGCGATCCCGACTGGTGAGTTCACGGGCGACTTGTTCGAGAGCGGGCCGAACCTCCAACCCGATGAAATTCTCGACGTCCGTCCGGCTCGGTGTTCGCATCATCAAGGCCAAACGGCGTTGCCAGGTAAGTCCCGCCGCCGGATGCGCTGGAGCCATGTTAGCAGTCGAACCCGCTTGCGGGTATTGCTGGGCAAGATCGGCCCGCATACCCAGAAATAAAGACCAGACCAAGCCAAGCATAACGAAGGTGAACGGCAAGGCAGTTGCGATAGTGGCCGACTGCAGCGCGGCCAGGCCACCAGCCAGCAAGAGAGCTGCGGCAACCAAACCTTCCATAACGCACCAAAAAACGCGTTGCCCAGTGGTGGTCCGCGTCTCGCCACCTGCCGCAATGGAGTCGACAACCAGCGAGCCCGAATCCGACGATGTGACAAAGAAAATCGCCACAAGAACAATGGCCAAGGTGGACGTGACCTGGCTGAATGGCAAAAATTGGAAGAAGTGGAAGAGTCCAGTCGAGACATCAGCGGCAATAGCTTGTCCCACTTCACCTGCAGCCACACCCGTGTCGATGAAGATTGCGGTGTTGCCGAAAACAGTCATCCAGATGAACGTAAAGCCAGCAGGGATAAAGAGTACTGCCGTAACGAACTCCCGGACGGTACGGCCGCGTGAAATGCGGGCGATGAACATTCCCACAAACGGCGACCAGGATATCCACCAAGCCCAATAAAAAAGGGTCCAGGCGTCGATCCAGGGGGTCGGCTGATAGGCATAAATATTGAAGGTGCGCAGGACCAAAGTGTCGAGATAGAGCCCAAGGTTCTGTACAAGGTCGCGGAACAATTGTGCTGTTGGCCCTACCACCAGCACAAAGAGCATCAGCAAAATCGCAACAACAAGATTGGTTTCCGAAAGGATACGCACGCCCCGGTCCAGACCAGTGGCCACGGATATGGTGGCCATTGCAGTCACCAAGACTATGAGGGGAAGCTGTACAATCGGCCCGATCGGAAAGCCCAGCAGGTAAGCCAGCCCCGCATTGATCTGCGACACGCCGACTCCAAGCGATGTAGCAATGCCAAACATCGTCCCAACGATAGCGAAGATATCGACAGCATGGCCGATCGGACCGTTGATGCGCTCTTTGAGCAGAGGATAAAGGCCAGAGCGAATAGTCAGGGGAAGGTTGTAGCGGTAGCCGAAGTAGGCGAGCGACAAACCCACAACAGCATAGATGGCCCAGGCATGGATGCCCCAGTGGAAGAAAGTCACGGTCATTGCTTCGCGCATCGCTTGAATGGAGCGCGGCTCGGCAGTCGGCGGCGCCATGAAGTGAGTCATAGGTTCGCCTACCGCGTAGAACATCAAGCCGATGCCCATCCCGGCGGCAAAGAGCATGGCGATCCACGACGTAAATTTGAAGTCGGGGGTGGAGTCGTCCGGTCCCAATTTCAGGCGCCCGTAACGCCCGAAGCAAAGTAGTATTACGGTCACCAGGAAGATGCCGACTGACAGAAGGTAGAACCAGCCGAAGCTCTGCAAAATGCTGGCCTGCAACGAACCAAAAATCTCGCCAGCCTGGCCGGGAAAGACAATCCCGATCGCCACAAAGGCGCCAATCACGATTAGTGACCCAAAAAATACCGGCTTGTTGATGATGAATGGTTGCAACATAGGGCGGTAGGGGTGTGGGTTCCGAAAGGCTTCCAATTGGTAAGCGTTGGGGAAAGCGGAGGTTCCAGACGGTGTCCGTTGCCTGTGCACAGCACACTGGATGCATTGACCACTAGCGTCAGCGAAAAGACCTTAACCCCAGAAGCGCAGCACAAACGGCAATGCTAGGAATATCAGCCACGCCACTATGAAAATAAGAGGAGCCCGGACGGAGAATAATCCTCCAGCATGTTGGCGCAGTTCCATGCGACGGCGACTTTGCTCGTCCGTAGCCAGGGTATAGGGCCTCAGCTCGGGCCAACTCTCGATCAGATGATCTTCACGCCGCCGCCAATGGCCAATGGCCTCGTGGGCCGCTCCTATCCCCGGGCGAGCTTCAAGCACAAGCAAAAGGCCAAGCACCGCAAACAGGGGCGGCAAGGTTATGGTGAACAGGCCGTTCCAATTGCCATAGCCGGCACTCAGGGATGTGCCGTAGGCGATGACCAAGAAGGATTGAGAAGAGATCAGCGCATTCAGCCGGCTGTTGAGCAGATTGATCTCGGCACGGATCTCCTGCCGAATATGATCCAGCTCGCTCGTTGATGCTGTCGCAGCTCTGTCGGATGCTTCAGTGACTCTGCTGTTGGTCCTGGCGTCCTCGGCGTCATTTCTGTTCATCGCATCCCCTCTGGCCGCAGCTTCTGCTTACAGACGCCCCACACCGCTCACGCTACCTTCATGGCCCGACTTCTTGGCTCTTTGTTGTCGATGTGGGGCTAGCCTCTTGGAAGGCCGGTTGAGGGATTTGGCTGTATTGAGCATCGGCAATATTGTCCTACATGCAGCGAACGAACCGCCTCCGAAGCGGAACCACTCAAGTTAACCCTTGTTGTGCTTCCATGAGCTCAATCGTCCGATGCTTGCAGTACTCAGCGTGTGCGTTCTGAAGCCAATCCAGCGATCGCATTCGATGAACTTCGTTGCTGGGACTGCGGCGCTGACCTGGGCCGATTAGGGAGCGCTTCATGAACTGGACAGAGATGTTCTTCCAAGACTGGCAAGGGCTGGTTCGGACCCTTGTCGTTGGTGTCCTCGCCTATTGTACAGTCGTTTTGTTCCTGCGCATCTCGGGCAAGCGTACTTTGGCCAAGCTCAACGCCTTCGACTTGGTTGTTACTGTGGCCTTGGGCTCAACTTTGTCAGCTATTTTGTTGCAGGAGTCCATTGCACTAGCTGAGGGCGCCTTGGCACTTGGTCTGCTCATCCTCATGCAGTTTATTGTCACGTTCTTATCCGTCCGTTGGCAGCCATTCGCCAAAGCTGTCCGGTCAGAGCCAACTCTTCTGGCACACAATGGCGAATTTTGTTCCGAGGCCATGCGGCGAGAGCGGGTGACAACCGATGACGTGCTCAGTGCAATCCGTTCGTCCGGTGGCCAGGATGTGGGGGATGTCGATTATCTGGTGCTCGAAAGCGACGGTACGATCAGCTGTTCGCTCCGTCCCGCCGGCAGCGAAGATGCGCAATGAGCCAGATATCCTTCTATCTTCGGCAGTTGTTGAACCGGATGTGGTTCTTGCCTGCAGTGTTCTCTGCAGTCGCCTTGCTCACCATCTTTGTAGCCTTTTATCTCGCACGCTGGGCACCTGAAGAGCTTCCCTTCACTATCTCCCAAGAGGCCGTGCAATCCGTCCTCGCTATCCTGGCGACCAGCCTGTTGACTGTTTCGGTCTTTGCACTATCCACCCTGGTCGCGGCGTTGTCAGCGGCTTCGGCCTCCACAACGCCACGTGCCGCTCAGCTCATCGTGGGCGACCGATCCGCTCAAACCTCCATCTCCGTCTTCATCGGCGCTTTCCTCTTTTCCATTCTTGCGATCCTCGGCCTATCAGCTGGCATCTACAGCTCGGCCGGAAGGATGCTGCTGTTCTCGGTGACCCTGGGCGTTGTTGCGCTGGTGGTCGTTGCTCTGATCCGCTGGATCGCGCAAATCTCGGACATAGGTCGCGTCGGACATACGGTGGATCGCGTCGAGGCTGCTACGGCTGGTGCACTGAACACCCTCATGGAGCACCCGCTTTATGATTGTCTCCTGTTGGAGAACGAGCCGCAAGGCGTTGCCATCAGCACCAGTAAGCTCGGCTATATTCAGCACTTCGATGCGAAACGGTTGCAAGGGCTTGCTGACGAACATGATCTCCGGATCGCCGTCACGGCCCGCCCTGGAGCATATGTATCGCCAGCCCGCCCCCTGATGGTGGTGGATGGTGAGGTCAGCGAAGAGCTGCAATCAGAACTGGTCGCCGCTTTCATTATTGGTGATCAGCGCAATTTTGACAGTGATCCCCGGTTCGGCTTGGTGGTGCTTGCCGAGATTGCCGATCGTGCTCTTTCGCCCGGCATGAATGACCCTGGCACGGCGATCGACGTCATGGGAACGTTGACCAGGCTGTTGTCTACCTGGCAGCCGCGCGAGCCCGAAGAGGTCGGGAACAACAGGGTCGCCGTTCCGGCACTTCATCCAAAGGATCTGTTGGAGGACGCTTTTCGCCCGATCGCAAGGGATGGTGCGGGATTGATCGAGGTCGTGCTGCGCTTGCTCGACAGTTTGCGGATCATTGCGCAACTCAATCCGCACCTGCGCGACGCTGCACTTGCCGCTGCCCAGGATGCGACTGGCCGTGCAGAACGAGCACTGAAAGCACCAGGCGATTTGCAGGCGTTGCATGCTGCTGCCGATTTTGCGGTGAGCGCCTGATGGCTTCCAACTGCTCGCCTGGCAGTTTGGCTGAATTTCCTTGAGGCAGATGGCGCCGATGTGAGTGACGGCTGATTTGGAAACAGCCCAGCCTTGTTCTGGCGAACCATGGAAGATGGCTACGGCCGCTGGCAGCTCACCGGATCCAGGAGAAGCACTTATGTAGTATAGAGTGGCTTAACGATACCGTGGCTGCAGCACGCCGGAAATGCCGTTCTCCTTTACCCAATCGGCGAAATTGTCCGACGTCTGCTTTCCGGCGGGATAATCCTAAAAGCTGCCAGGCAGCTCACCACCCCCAAACCGACAGGCAAGCCGCCGGATATAAGGGCCGTGCGGGGACCGCCGATATATTGGTCAGCGCATACACCACGATGAAGGCGCCAAACTCGACTGGGCGGCAGAGACAGGACGTGGCGACGTGTTGCCGGCGATCAGCGGCACACCATCCCTGTGCGCGATTTCAGCCAGGCGCTGCATGTCGAGGACATTGCCGGCAGGGTTGCCGATAGATTCGCAGAATACCGCCTTGGTGTTTTCGTCGATAAGGCGTTCCACCGCGTCGAAATCGCTCTGATCCGCCAGGCGGACCTCGTGCCGCCTTCGATTTTAGCGACGCACGCTTCGAGCACCGCAGTGGTGGTGTTCATGATGCGGGTGTAGATATTACCCAGCACGGCTAGGTTGAAGAGATCGGCACCGTGCTGCGTGTCGTCGGACGTGTAGGAGGTCGTCTGATAGATAGGGACAGCCGCCGCCTTCGTGGTCGCCTCCGACGTGTAGCCGTGGGGGAGGGCCATAGAGTCTAGTTTCATGATCTGCCCCTTATTTTCTTCTTGGTCATGATATCGCACCCCCCCGAAGCAGGGGCAAAAGGCGAATAGGTTTTCGCTCTACACGCAGGCTCAGAGGTTTGGGACCTGTCCGAAATGCCTGCCGGAGCCTTGTTTCTCGGTTAGGGGCGAACTGCTTCGATCAGTCGCCGGCAAGCGCCGGGCAGATCAGATTTTTCGCGCAATAGCGCGCCACCCACGAGATAAATGACGTCATTGCCATAGACCTCGCGCATGGCAGGAACGCTTTCGAGCTTCATGCCGCCGCCTGGAGCGGGGAGAATGGGTTTAAGCGATCCGAAGGGCATGCTGCAGTGGTCTGCGATGGAGCGGCACTCCACCTTGCTGAAGCCGAAACGGCCGCCAAAGTTCGGGTAGACGACGGCGTCAACGCCCATGAGCCGCGACAGCAATCCGAAATAGAAGCCGTGTGAGAAACCTGTAGTCGGCGTGATGATATTTGCCCCCCCAAAGGTAGGGTGGGAGACGATAGGTAGGGTGAAGCTGGGATCGGCCGAGAGCCTGCGGGCCACATCCAGGCCGACCAGTGCCGGAGCTAGCATCACGGCACCGGCACCAGCCTCCTGCGCCTCGAAGGCATTGTCCAACACCTGGTTAGCGGGGCCAGTGATGTTGGGCACATAAATCGCATTGTGCCCGCTCTTTCTGTTGGCTTCCCCGACGGCCTCCACGCAGGCTTTGAGCCGTTCAGGAAAGGGCGATGTGTCTTGGTTGGCGAGGCCATGATCGTCCTTGATCATGTCCATGCCCCCTAAGGCGAATTGGTGCGCAAGGTCCGCAAGTTCCCGCGTCGAAAGCCCGACGGGCTTGATCGCCGACATCAGGATCGGGCCCGACGACTGGCCTGTGCGCTGGCGCAGGCCTGCGTTCCCGTATTGTGGCCCAGGGCAGATGGCGCCGATCGCCTCTGTGAGCGTCATCGCCTCGACGCGCGTCTCGGTCTTGAGCGCGGAATTGCCAAAGACGACGTTGAGGAGCTGGAGAAAATCGCCGCCAACATCATCGTCGCTATAGGAAATGTCGGCAAAGAAGCCCCCGCGCCCATCACTGGCCGGGCGTACATCTTCGACGCGCCCGAGGATCTCGTCCTCGACATAGCCCGCAGGAACGATGTCGCGCGGGATCTCTACTGTTTGCTCCAGCGCAACGTCCCCGGCGCGCTGCAGGGCTTCGGTCGCTTCGGCCGCGCCGAGCCAGTAGGTGACGGAAAAGCGCGCCATCAGAGGGCTTCGGCTTTCTGCGCGGAGTGGACGGTGTCGAGGCGAACACCTTCTAGTTCCGTATCGGCAATGTCGAGGCAACGGCCCAGCAGGTCCTCGATGGCAACAACGAGTGCCGAGGCATCGAGGCCGTACTTCTTCATGAGGTATGGCTTGGACGCACCGTGTGCAAAGGTGTCGTCGAGACCGAGCCGGCGCAGTTTGACCCCAATTCCTTCTTCGGCGAGGATTTCAGCGACTAGCGAACCGAGACCACCATTGATCGTGTGGTTTTCCAGCGTGACCACGCCCTTCTTGCCCCGAGCGGCGGAAACGAGAGTGTCTCGATCGAAGGGTTTAAGGGTGGAGGCGTGGAGGTGGTAAATACCGATGCCCCGGTCCTGCAGCGGCTTGGCGGCGCGCATTGCTTCCTCAGTAGAAACGCCCGAGGTGACCACAAGCACATCATTTCCTTCTGACACGGTACGGAGCTTGTTGAATGCGAAAGGCGTCGAGAACAGTCTTGGAACTTCGCCACGCAGCACGCGCACATAGACCGGGCCATCGATCGCGTCGGCCACTTCGAGCACGGTCTCTACTTCGGTGGCGTCACCCGTCTCAAGGATCGTCATGTTGGGAATGGCGCGCATCACCGCAATGTCTTCGATCGCTTGGTGGGTGATGCCGCCCGGCGTCGTAATGCCGGGCAGAAAGCCCATCAGCCGAACCTTCCGATTGGGATAGGCGATCGAGTTGATCAGCTGATCATAGGGCCTCCGGTAGAGAAACACCGCAAAAGTGTGGAGGAACGGGCGGAAACCCTGCATGGCAAGTCCACCGGCAAAGCTCATCATGTTCTGCTCGGCCATACCTAGCGACAGGAACTGATCTGGATGGCGATCGCGGAAGCCATCGACTTCGCAGGACGAGGTGAGGTCGGCGGAAAGGCACAGCACATCCGGGCGGCTGGGGGCGAATGCCTCGAACGCTTTGCCATAGGGGCGATTGACGATTTCAACCATGATGGGCTCAGATGCTTTCGAGTTCGAGGCCGAGCTCTTCGGCAATGGCCACTTTCATTTCTTCGCGCTCGTCCTTGCTCTTGAAGCGCACATAATGAAGGCGCGGGAAGCGGCGTTGAAGGAACGGCATGCCCTGAAAAGGCGAGGTATTGGCCAAGATCACCAGCGGCCTGCCCGGCTCGGCGCTATTGGTGGCATTGCGCAGGGCATCAAGGTCGTGACCGTCGATTGAGCGGGTGGTGGCGCCGAAGGATACAACGCGTGCTGGCAGGTCACCGAGGTCGAGGACCGAGGACATCGCGCCGTCGCACTGCTGGCGGTTGACATCGACGACCACGCGAACATTGTCGATGCCGTGGAAGCTCATCGCGGCAAGGCATTCCCAGGTTTGACCCTCCTGGAACTCGCCGTCCGACATATAGACCCAAACCTTGCCGGTGTCGCCGCGGCGCTTGCGTGCCCATGCCAGTCCTGAGGCCATGGAGAGGCCCTGTGCCAACGACCCGGTGGTCACTTCCATTCCGGGGCTATGCTCGGCGCCGATCATTTCGACCGAAGAACCATCCTTGTTGAAGTAGTCGAGCGCGTCTTCACCCATGCGGCCCATCTGGATCAGGGCGGAATAGATCACCAACGCATAGTGCGCTGGCGAGATGATGAAGCGGTCGTATTCAGGCGAAAATGGGCCATGATAACCGGCGCCGGTAAACGCGTCGGGGTTGCTGGCCGAAGGCACGCCGGCAAAGGGCAGCGGCATTTTGGGAAGGGTCGGCTCGCCGAGGTTCAGAACCTCGTTGTAAAGCACAGCGAGGGTCTCGGCCGCCGAGCAGGCCTGGCTCAAATAGCCGCCGTTGTTGCGCATCGTGTGGAGGAACACGCGGCGGCGGATGCCAGCGGCGACGTCTTCGGTCGATTGGCGATTAGTGATGGTCATGACAGTGCCCGCTCGGGGAACATGGTGCGCAGCGCTTCTGGCGTCGCTTCGGATACGCCGCGCTCGGTGATGAGCCCTGTAATGAGCCGGGCCGGGGTGACGTCGAAGGCCGGATTGGCCGCCGGGCTTCCTTCAGGCGAGAGGCGCACCGTCATTATGGCGCCATCCATGCCGCGGCCCTGAACGAAGGTGACTTCGTCCCCGCTACGCTCCTCGATGGGGATCTCCTTGACTCCATCCTTGACCGTCCAGTCGATGGTCGGGGAAGGGAGGGCGACATAGAACGGAACGCCGTTGTCCTTGGCGGCAAGAGCCTTGAGGTAAGTGCCGATTTTGTTGCAAACATCTCCATTCGCAGTCGTGCGGTCGGTGCCGACGATCACCATGTCGATGTCGCCGTGCTGCATCAGATGGCCGCCGGCATTGTCGACGATCAACGTATGCGGCACGCCATGCCCGTCCAGTTCCCAGGCCGTCAGCTGGGCGCCTTGGTTGCGGGGGCGCGTTTCGTCCACATAGACGTGAACCGCAATGCCTTCTTCGGTCGCAAGGTAAATCGGTGCCGTTGCGGTGCCATAGTCGACAGTTGCCAACCAGCCAGCATTGCAATGGGTGAGGATATTGACGCGCTCTCCCGGTTTTTTGCGCTTGGCGATCTCGCGGATGATCTCGAGCCCGTTGCGGCCGATAGACCGGTTGAGCTCGACATCTTCCTCCGCGATTGCGGCGGCACGCCTGTAGGCGGCCCCGGCACGCTCCGCCTCGGGCTTTGTGCGCAAGAGGCTGCGCATGTCGTCCAGTGCCCAGCGCAGGTTGATCGCGGTGGGACGCGTTTCGTGCAGCACGTCCCAGGTCTGGTCAAGGCGGGCGTCGCTCGGGTCATCGTTCATGGCGATGGCGACGCCATAGGCTGCAGTGACCCCGATCAGCGGCGCGCCGCGCACCCACATTTCGCGGATGGCGCGCGCCACGTCGTCAACGGACTTAAGGGTAACGATGCGGAACTCGTGCGGCAGCCAGCGCTGGTCGATGATGTCGACCGAGCGGCCATCTTCGTTGAGCCAGATAGTGTGATAGTGTTGACCGCCAACCTTCACGTCGCGATCTCCTTTTCAAGCTGTTCGGCAAGATCGTTGACCTCGACGACGGTGTGGATGTGCCGGCGGCCGACCAGCAGTTGCCGGCCAAGTTTCAGCGCCTTAGTCTCGCAGCGCGCGCGCTGGGCGGTATCTTCGATGGTCTCGAAATCGGCATTATGCGCGAGGCCGAGTATGCGGCGATGCATTTCGCAGCCAGCAAAGCCAAGGGCATCGGTCCAGATATCCCCGAGCACATGGGAAAGCGCCTGCTCGGAGGCGAGGTGGTCGCCCTGATCTTCAAACAGCGTGCTCTGGTAGAGCATGCCGCGGCGCTCCGTCCGCCACAGATGGCTAAACTCGGCGCGGAACGTGGTCCATATCTCTTCGACCGTGCGCAGTAGATATGCCCTCATCTCCGCACGCTCGCCATGTCCGGACTGGGAAAAGTAGCTCATCCAGAAATTGGACATCAGCATGCCGACGTCGAAGGCGATGGGGCCGTAGAACGCGAATTCTGGGTCAATGACGCGGGTTTCGGCTTCAGTGACCATGACCGAGCCAGTGTGCAAATCGCCATGCAGCAGGGTTTCGCTGCGGCTGGCAAAGAGATGCTTCATCACTTGCGCTTCGACCTTGAGGTCACGGTCGGCGCGCAACTGCGCAACGATGTCGTCGAGCTCTGGGCTGGTATGGCGATTGAGTTTGGCTTCGAAGTAAGGATCCGAAAACACGAGGTTCTCGGTGATGTCGCAAAGCTCCACATTGTCGGCAAAGATCGCGAGCTCTTCCTTGCGCTCTCGGGGCGACATCGCGAGGTCCGAGCCGCGGAACAGGGTACGTGCGAGGAAGAGGCCAAGGTCGTGGCCAACACGCGGCAGCTGCTGGCCTTCGATAAGGGCTCGGCGCAGGATGACGTGCGGCGTCAGGAATTCCATCGCGATGATGGCCTGCTCACCATCAAAGTGGAGAATGCGCGGCACGCTGCCCGGGTCGCGTTCTTCCTGGCGGGTCAGCGCCTTGTGTTCGAAATAGCTGCGCTTGAGGGGCAGCGGCCAGCTGTCGCCGACAAGGCGCACATAGGGCAGGGCCTGTTTGACGATCACCGTGCCCGCACTACCCTCGACGATGAAGACGAGGTTGAGATTGCCATCGCCCACCTCGCGCACCTGCCAGCTTTCGGCCGGGCCGCCAACAATGTCGACAAGCGCCGGCAACTGGCCAAGCCGCTTCTGCAGGGTCTGGGTGTTCAGGGGTTCAAAGTCAGCAAAGGCAGCCATTTGTCTCCTCACAACCAGGAGCGATCTTGTGCCGCCCGCCTCGGTCGTGTGTCTTGGTACGAGGCTTTTCTGTCAAATGTCAAGGCGCTTGACAATTGACGATCTGGACAAATAGGCTGACCAGCAATGGGAGGGATACATGGTCGAGGAAGCCATGTTCCGCGTGGAGGGGCTGCGCAAATCTTTCGGCACGATCCAGGTTTTGGATGGTGTCGATTTGGATCTGCGGGCTGGCTCCGTGACGGTACTTATGGGTGCAAATGGCGCGGGCAAGTCCACGCTGGTCCGTATCGTCAGTGGCGTTTACAGCCGTGACGCAGGCACCATGACGCTTGCTGGCCGGAACTACGATCCAACCACCCCCGCCGAAGCGATGCGGGCCGGGGTTGTGACGGTCCACCAGAACATTAACGATGGCGTCGTCGCCGATCTCGACGTGGCGACAAATTTAATGCTGGACCGGCTGAGCGGCAAAGGCGCTCGCTGGTTTTTCAACCGCCGCCGCGTTTACAGCGAAGCGCGCGAAGTGGCGGACCGGATGGGGCTTGCTTTCGATCTTCGGGCCAATATCAACGAGCTCACCCTTGCCGAACGGCAGATGGTGGCGATCGCCCGCGCGATGTCCCGCGAGCCGCAGGTGCTGATCCTTGACGAGCCGACGTCATCGCTATCGAGCGCGGAAGCCGACCGGCTGTTTGCGCTGGTGAACCGGCTGAAGACCCGCGGCGTCGCCATTCTCTATATTTCCCACCGAATGTCCGACATCAGGCGCCTCTCTGACAAGATCGTGGCACTGCGCGACGGTCACATTTCCGGTGTCTTCGAGGGACCCGAGCTCGACTATGAAGGCGCAGTGAACGCCATGCTCGGTCGCCGCGTCGGTCGCGGCGATCTGGCAGTCAGCGAAGGCGGCGATACCGTTTTCACCACCAAGAACCTGCAGATCGCCCCAGGCGCAAAACCCTTCGCGCTGAACCTGCGGCGCGGCGAGGTCGTTGCGATCACCGGTCTGGTCGGGGTCGGCAAGACAGTGTTGGCGGAGATCTTGTTCGGGGCCCGTAAGCCCATTTCGGGCGAGATGCGGTTGAACGGCCGACCATATGCGCCCCGCTCAACGCATCAGGCAATCGGCGCCGGCGTGTTTCTGGTCGCCAAGGATCGGTCCGATAGCGGCATCGTCCCCGACTTCAACATCTACGAGAACGTCTCGCTTCCCTTTCTGCGCCGGTTCTCACCCTATTCGGTCTCCAACCGCAAAGCCGAACGGCTGCGGGCACGCCAGCAGATTTCCGAGCTCGGTATCGTCTGCCGCACTGAGCGCGACGATATGTCGACCCTCTCCGGCGGTAACCAGCAAAAGGTCATGGTGGCCCGCTGGATGAGCCAGAAGGCGGAGCTACTTATCCTCGATGAACCCTTCCAGGGCGTCGACATCGCGGCCCGTCGCGACATTGGCAACAAGCTTCGCGTCTCCGCCGGTGAACGCGCTACACTCGTTTTTCTGACGGAGATCGACGAGGCCTTCGAAATCGCCGACCGCATCCTGGTCATGAGCGAACACACGATCGTCGGTGAACATCGCAACAGCAATGTCGATGTCACCCAGCTTCTCGCCGAAATCGCCGGCCAGCATAAGGTGACTAACCTTGACTGAAACTCTTGCTACCACTCCCACAGCAAGGCCCCGGGCGCCGCTCAACCTTCGCAATGTGCTAATCCGCTACGGCTTTGTGACGCTTCTACTTGGGCTGATCATTTTTTTCAGCGCTATGACGCGGGGCTTTGCCTCGCCGCAAAGCGCGGTATTCGTGCTCCAGTCCGTGTCGATCACCGGCATCCTGGCGCTCGGCGTGACTGCGACCTTGGTTGTTGGCGGGTTCGATCTTTCCATCGGCTCTGTCGCAACCACGGCGATGATGGCGTCTTCCTACGTCATGGTGGTCATGGGTGGTGATGCTGTGACGGCGACGCTCGCTTGCCTCGCCATCGGCGTTGTCGTCGGCCTGATCAATGGCGTGTTGATCGTCTACATGCGTGTGCCGGACCTCTTGGCAACGCTGGGCATGATGTTCCTCCTTGTAGGCCTTCAGCGCATCCCGACCGAGGGGCGCTCCATCGCCACCGGCATGAGCATGCCCGACGGCAGTGTCGCAAACGGCACCTTCAGCCCCGAGTTCTTGGCGCTGGGCCGTCACCGCTTCGACTTCTTCCTACCTAGCCTTCTACCGGTTTCAGTCGTGGTACTGATCGCCCTCGCCGTGGTGATCTGGTTCTTCCTCGAGCACACTCGCTTTGGCCGCATGATGTATGCCGTAGGATCCAACGAACGCGCTGCCCAGCTCGCCGGCGCACCCGTCAACGCATACAAAATCGGCGCCTACGTTATCTCGGGCGTCTTCGCCTCGATCGGCGGCATCCTCTTGGCAGCCCGCCTCGGCCGTGGCGACATCGCCTCGGGCAACAACCTGCTGCTCGACGCCGTCGCCGCGGCACTCATCGGTTTTGCCGTGCTCGGCGCCTCCAAGCCGAATGCGTTTGGGACCGCCATCGGTGCGCTCTTTGTGGGTGTGCTGCTGCAGGGCCTCACGATGATGAACGCCCCTTATTACACCCAGGACTTCGTCAAGGGCGCCGTACTCGTGGTTGCTCTTGTCTTCACCTTCGCTCTCTCAAAGCGCGGCAAGCGCTAGGCGAAATACGATCAACCGGAGGAAACCATGACGATCTCTCACAGAATTCGAAATAGGCTGGGCCTTGGCCTCGTCGCCGTATCCCTGCTCAGTGGCACCGCGCTGGCCCAGGATATGCCGGCCCCGTTTAACAACCCGGGCGATGTTGAAATCGCGCTGGTGCGCTACCTTTCGACCGGCGACTTCTTCCAGGCCTACCTATCCGGCGTCGAAACACAGGCTGCCGCGCTGGGAGTCAATTTGCGCGTGCTCGATAGCCGTCAGGATGCTGCGCTCCAGGCCGACATGGTCGACCAGGCGATCGCCCTAGGTGTCGATGGCATCATCATCCAGCACGGCCTCACCGAATCCATGAAGGAAGCCGCGCAGCGAGCCGTCGATGCCGGCATCAAGGTCGTAGCTTTCGACGTCAATGTCGAAAACCAGGCCGTGCCCCAGATCGAACAGTCCGACCGCGACCTTGCTCGCCTCGCGCTCGAGCAGGCAATCAAGGACAATGGGGAAAGCTTCCGCGCCGGCTATGTTTATGTCGCCGGTATCGCCCCGCTCGATCGCCGCGACGAAACCTGGCGCGAGTTCAAGGAAAAGTATCCGGGCATCGAAGAAGTCGCCCAATTCGGCACCATGGACAACCCGATCGCCAACTCGGTCGCCAACCAGGCCCGCTCCGTGGTCACTGCTAACCCCGACATCACTGTGATGTTCGCCCCCTATGACGAGTTTGCTAAGGGCGTGAAGATCGCCGTCGACGAGGCCGGCCTCACTTCGTCGGTCAAGATCTACTCGGCCGACATCTCGACGTCCGACATCGCTGCAATGCGTGAGCCGGGCAGTGCTTGGGTCGCGACCGCTGCGACCAATCCAGCTGTGGTGGGTGAAGTTTCGGTGCGTGCTCTGGCTATGATGCTGGCCGGCGAAGATCCGGGCGCCAGCGTCATCGTGCCGCCAACCCTGATCACTCAGGCCGACCTGCTCGACAAGAACATCACTAACATGGAAGAGCTCGGCTCGAACCTGCCGCAGTTCGCCCATGCCGATGTGGCGACCCCCGACTGGATGCCGCTGCCGGAAGGCCGCGAATAACTCTTGGCTTGCGAGAGTAGGGAAGGGCGGCTCTCAGGCCGCCCTTTTGCTCACCGCAGCGTCGCGGCGATATTGCCGCCGTCTACAGTGGTGACATTGCCGGTCGTGCGCTCGGCCAGAGCCTGATGTACGAAGGCTTGCGCGACGTCTTCCGCCGTGACTTCGAGGCCCAGGAGATTACCCGCCATATAATCTTTCTCGCTGAGGCCGCGGGCGCTCGAGCGATTGCTGATCATCTCGCTGGTGAGCAGGCCCGAACGAATGCGGTCTGCATTGACCGCGTTGACGCGGATGCCATCGGCGCCGTGCTCAAGGGCATACTGTCGGGACAGAAAGAGCGTCGCGGCCTTGGGCAGCCCATAGGCGCCGAACTTGGCGCCAGGATTGACCGCCTGCTTGCTGGCGTTGAACAGCAACACGCCACCCGTGCCTTGCTGCTTCATTACGCGCACGGCGCTCTGAGCCACCGTCTGATGAGCGAAGAAATTTAGCTCAAAGCTCTTGCGCAGCAGCGCATCATCGAGCGTTGCGATGGCGCCTTCCCAGGCAGCGCCCGCATTGGAGACGACGATATCCACTCCGCCAAAGACGCGTATCGTCGCATCGAAAGCCACTCGCACCGATGCTGGATCGGTGACGTCGCAGGCAAGGCCGATGGCGTTGTTGCCGGCATCTTTCGCCACCGCTTCGGCATGCGCGAGATCGAGGTCGAGTACCACGGCATGCGCACCCTGTGCTGCAAAGGCCTTGACCGTTGCCGCGCCGATTGCGCCCGCGCCCCCGGTGACCAGGACGACCTGGCCGGTCAGCGGCTTGGGCTTGGCACCGCTGAGCTTGGCTTGTTCGAGTGACCAATATTCAAGATCGAACAGGTCAGGCCGGCTGACCGGTTCGAAACGGCCGACCGACTCGGCATCACGCGCTGCCTCGATCCACATCTCGCCGAGGTCTGCCGCGATCTTTGCGTCCCTAAGTGTGCGGCCGTGCCCGAATAGTCCGAGGCCCGGCACCATGGTGAGGCGAGGTATCGGGTCGAGCATGGTGCGCTTGACATCGTCGCGCGCATCATTGCTGCGAAAATATTCGGTATAATCGGCAACATAGGCCGCCACCCGCTCGTCGAGCACGCTGCGATAGCCATCCAGCGCATCTGCGTCCGGCGCCGGCAGAACCATCGGCCCTGTTTTGATGCGGATGGAGAGGTCGGGCGTCGACACGCCGCGCATCGCCATGACCTCAAGCGTATCCGAGTTCACGAAATTAAGGATCTCTGGAGAGCTGCGGAACTCGCTGACGAAACGCTCGTAGCGGCCTTCTCCGAGCGGATGGGCCAAGGCCCCACGCAGCATCGGCGCGATCTCTTCGACCGAGGCAAGCCGCTTGGGTAGACGGGCTGGCACAAGCGGATTGCGCCTGTTCTGTCGCACGAAGTCTTCCGCCACCGTCACATAGTGGATCATGAGGTCATAGGCGGCCTTCGCGGTCTCCCCAAAGGTGAAGATCCCGTGCTTGTCGAGGATCAACCCGTCGACCATGGGGTCCTGGTCGAACACGTCGGCCGCCGCCTTGGCGAGATCGAAGCCCGGCATGATATAGGGCACAAAGCCCATCCGTGGCCCGAACACTTCCCGGCTCATGCGCTCGCTTTCGGCCTGGTCGGCAATGGCGAGGATGGCGGTGGAATGGGTGTGATCGACGAACTTGTGCGGGATGAAAGCGTGCAGCAGCGTCTCGACGCTGGGATTGGGAGCGCCTGGATCGATCAGGTTAGCCCTTTGCAGCGCCACCATGTCCTCATCGGAAAGGCGGTCCAGCTTGCGGGCCTTGAGCAGCGGCGCGAGCTTCACCGCCGGCAGCCCCTGCGGCTCGATCGTGCCCATGTCCCAGCCGCTGCCCTTGACACAAAGCACGTCGTACTGGTCGCCGACGAGATCAGTGACCGTCGTCTTGACCGAAGTATTGCCGCCGCCATGTAGCACCAGCCGCGGGTCGCTGCCCAGGAGGCGCGTGGTGTATGTGCGCAGCGCCAGGTCGCGGTTGACGCCACGATCGACATAGCGGCTGACTTCGGCTTCCGCATCGGCGTCACGCCATAGATTTTGCATGCTTGGCTCCTCAGGATATTAGGCCGGCGCGCCCTCCCAGCGCGACAGCAGGCGTTGCGCCATGGACGTGGTCACCACCAGGTGCGACACCAGCCGGCCCTTGATGGCAGCCACCAGGGGCTCGAACTTGTTGGCTTCCTCGACCACCATCAGGCGTTTGGGAATAGCGCGGATGCTGTCGAGGTCGGCTGAGATGCAGCGTCGGTTATAGTCGCAATCGACCAACTGCCCCTCGGCATCGATCAACTGTCCGGCAATAACGCCAGTCGCTCCCGCCTTGCCCATTTCCGCCATTTCGGCGGCACTGAGCGCGCCACAGCGCACCAGGTGGCTATCCGCCTCGATGCCGCCAACGGAATAAAGTGCTAGCTGGCAGGTGGCGATGGATTTGAGCTGTTCGAGTATCACCGGCTCGGCGCGCAGTTCCTCGGCCAGCCGCTCGGAACTCAGCACCAGCGGCGCATAAAAATTGATGCCTTCGGCGTTGAGGCGCCTGGCAATTTCGGTCGTGCACTGATCGGGACGATAGTTATAGGGGGCCCCCAGATTACCGCAAAGCTGCACCACGGTTACGTTTTGCCGATCGGCATAGGCCATGACATCAGCGATATGGTAGACCGTGCGCCCCCAGGCGATGGCGATGCGGTCGCCGCTTCGCGCCAACTCTTGGAACACGGTGGCGGCAACGACAGGCATTTCCGTAGACGGATCGAGCGCTTCCCGATCTTCAGGAACGATCCACACAGCGTCTAGCCCGATCGCATCCTCGAGGCGACGCGCCAAGGCCTCATCAGTATAAAGCTGTGACGAAGTGGAAATCGTTACGATGCCCGTTTCGCGGGCTTTGCGTAGATATGTGGCAACCGATGCCCGAGACAGGTTGAGCCGCTGCGCTACCTCATCCTGACGTAAGCCATGAGTGTAATACAGCCAGGCTGCTTTATGGATCAGTTGATCAGCTGGACGTAGTGGCATGCGCTCCCCGGACTGCTTTTCAGCATTAGTCACGTGGGCTGACAAAAGTCAATTAAGTTGTGACGCGACCATTCACTTGCTTGGTTCGAGGTAGCGTAAGCTGCCTGGTAATCGCAAAGACAACGGAACCTCGAGCAACCAAGGTTGGCACATGTTTGAAGGCAGAACAGGGGCTGCTTCCGACCCCATTTAGGATGTTCAGACTCTGCCGCAGCGACCCAAAAAGCTGACACTTCTTGAGCCGTCCCCCGAGCAGGCGCAACGTTTCACATCACAGGATTGCGGACGCTACTGCGAAAAGCGCAGCACACAGGGCAACGAGACTGGGGATCAGTACGACTGCTCCGGAAACCAGGGCCAATCGAGAAACTGGGCGGAGTGATCCCCGAGACGTTCTGAACATGTCCGACCTCAACTGCTTGCCACCATACCGAGCCCGATTGTCTTGCAAGCAGGTTCGGAAATCAACTTGGAGTCTTTCGTTCGCAACCGGCGCAGGCAGCTGTTTGATCTTCGTCAACTCGGCCGCGCCCTCTTTATCGTAGGCTCCCCGCTAGAACGATGGGCAAGCGGCTATGCAACGAGATGACTGCGCTACGTACGAACTGGCACAGCGCCATGACGAGCAACTGGCGATCTGTCTTGCTCTAGAGACGCTGGTCGACTCCTTGCCTTATCACGTTGATCCCACATCCTTGCGTGGGATGAAGAAGGCCCTTGTTCCGGTGATGCACAACTGCATCGCCCAGTGGAACCTAGTCTGTGGTTCAACAGCGGTGCTCGCGCATGTTGCCAGCATGAAAGAACTTCTGAGTGACATGCAGCGGCAGGATCAGGAAGACCTCGGACTAGCGGAGGAGATCGAGTTGACCCTGGGGGAATGGAATGCTGGCGGCACCAGTCTGGACCCCGAGGCCATGGCGTATCTGATACGCGGCTTCGTTACGGCGCGGCGACGGCGCGTCGCGCTCGAGCGCGCCTTAACTGGGTGAGCTGCAGGGAGGTCGCGTTGGTTGCGGTCCCGATGCGGGCGACGTAACTATGGGCCAGCACGGAGCCAAGCCTGCATGGCCGAAAAAGCAAAGATACGTAGCCTGCCCAAATTCGCCCATCTGCCGCAGGGCGACTTCGACCAGGTCTATGCTGCCGCCGCCGGGCGGTCCTTCGCCGCCGGTGCCACGGTTTCCGAGCAGGGGGACGTGGCCACCTATTTCTTCGTGCTCCTGGATGGCCGCCTGCGCGTCACGCAGGTCACCGCGGAGAGCCAGCAGGTCATCGTGCGCATCGTCAATCCGGGCGATCTTTTCGGCATCGCCAAGGCTCTGCAGCGCACGGATTATCCTGGGACTGCCACTGCCGTCAGCGACAGCGTCGTCCTGTCCTGGCCCATGGCTAGATGGTCCGATTTCATGGGGAACTATCCGTCCATGGCGATGAGTGCCATGCAAACCATGGGCACTCGCCTGCAGGAGGCCCAGGCCCGAATGCGCGAACTGGCGACAGAGGAGGTCGAGCGACGGGTAGCCCATGCCGTATTGCGGCTGGGGGAGCAATCGGGCCGGGAGGAGGCCGGCGGCATCCGCATCGACTTTCCGGTGTCCAAACAGGACATCGCCGAGATGACAGGCACGACGCTCCACACGGTGTCGCGCATATTGACCGCCTGGGAACATGCCGGCCTGGTGGTGGGTGGACAGCAGAAACTGCTGCTCAAGGATCGGCGCCGGCTGGCCCTCATCGGTGACGGTGAAGTTCCGGGCCTACTGGGGGGGTAGCTGCCGCGTGGCCAGCTTGCGCTTGCTCAAAGTTGCGGCAGCAGACGGGATAAGACAGTCAGCTTCAGGAGAAGACCATGAAGCCACTCGACCTTGATGTTCGGCCAATCCTGCGCGCAGGCGGGGAGCCGTTCGGGACCATCATGGCAGCGGTGGGCGATTTAGCCCCCGGGCAGTCGCTCCGCCTGCTGGTGCCCTTCCGGCCCGATCCCCTGCTGCAAGTGTTGGCCCGACAAGGCTTTGCCAGCGACCCGCGGCAACTTGATAGCGGCGACTGGGAGGTGACCTTCTCTCCCGTTCGCGCGTACCATGATACCATCATGCCAGTTGATCCCGCCGCCCCGGTTACCTGGCCGCAGCCGGCCAAGCACGTTGACTACACGGGATTGCCCCCCGCGGCCGTGACCGGACGTATCATGACGGCCCTAGACACCGTGGCCGCCGGCGATGTGCTGTTTGCGCTCATCGATGGGGAACCGTTGGCGCTGTTCCCTGAACTCGAAGTCCGGGGGCACGCCTGGTATGGACAACTCGACGAGCAAGGCGACGCGTACCGATTGATGATACTGAAGGCGCCGCCAGCCGCTTGAAAGCGCGGAAAACGACGGCCCGCTGCAGGGAGATCCAACTCTTCCGCAGCGGGCCGCCTAAGTTCCGGCGTGGCCAGTGGGGCCTCCGCCCGAACGGGCACGCTCTGTCCCCCATTAATGCGCCCATGGCTGGCGTATACACGCGCAGCTGCCAAACCTTAGTTCGACAAGGCCAGGTTAGCCGTGGCCCCACACGGCTTCTTTGTGCCATCGCAAGCTTCACGAATATGCCGGCACGCCAGCGAACCACACATGGGTCAAGGCCAGCATTCCATAGATCGCAAGCCCAAGGAGGACATGCAGCAAGATCCGAAGGGAAAAAGCCGGACGCCAGCCTGCCCCCAGCGCAGGCAGCAGCGGCAGCTCCGGCGCGCGCACTGCCAGCCGATTCCATTCTGGCCGGCCCAGTTTCGCCCGCCGGCGTCGGTCCAGCGACATCATGGACAGCGCAGACATGGCTGCAAAAGTGCCGAACAAGACGATGTGGCCCACATCGCCGTTTGCGGCGAGATGCGCCAACGACCAGATCAGCAGGGCCCACAGCACCGGATGGCGCACGACCGCGACAATACCGGGACGGAGCGGATCGAAAGTCCCCCGGTTCAGCGACATGGACAGCGGATTGGGGGCTAGGAGCCCGGCGACGGCAAGAACGACTGCAAGAGGCATCACCAGCCTTGGCACGGCGAGGCCAAGCTCGGTGGCCGGCCAGAGCTCGACATAGGGTGCTGTCGCCGCAGCATGGATCAGCGCCAGCAGCAGGAACAGGGAGACGATGCCGTAGAGGGTGAAATAGCTGCGACGCCCGAACCGTCCGATGAGGCGGGCGCGAACCGACGGCAGGGCGGGAACCAGGTGGCTCAGCACGAAAGCGCCGAGCACCGTTATAAGCAAAAGCCACTCTTGCATGGAGCAGGGTGCCGGCCCGCTTGCGGGGCCGACACAGCCATCTGATTACTGAGCGAGTTCGGCGTAGATCGCGTCGAAGCGCTCCTGCGCCTTCTTTGGCACCTTGACCGCCTTAGCGGCTTCGAGATTGGGCGGGTCTTCGCCGACGACGACCAGCGCTACCATGCCCATGCCGAGATGTGGTGCACACTTGATGCCATAGGCGCCGACCTCGGTGAAGGTCACGACAATTTCCTTGCCCATCGCGCCCTTGAAGGCCTCCGCCCCTTCGGGCATCATCTCCTTGATGGTCTCGGCATTATGGCCTTTGTCCGTCGGCAGGAAGGTCACCGTGTCGCCCGGCTGCACCTCGATGAGCGCCGGCTCGAAGACCATCGTGCCGGCTGCGCCCTTGTTGAGCATCTGCACATTGAAATTGGCAGCGAAGGCGGGGGCAGCGACCATCGTCAGCATGACAGTCGCGGCGAGAACTTTGAGGGTCTTCATTTTGGATCTCCAATGACGAGACCGCGGGTCGATCTCGTTGCCCCCTTCTAGACCCCTGTCGGCGTTGCACTTTGATGCAGGACAAAGAGTTGAAGTTGTCGCACCCGGCCGGCAAATAGCGAACGGTGCTAGCGTTCGTCGTCATCATCGAGGATGCGTTCGGCGGCGCCCTGCAGGTCGTCATACTGCCCCGATCGCAGTGACCACAGAAAGGCGCCAAGGCCCATCAGCCCCAGGCCGAACGCAACTGGAATCAGCACGACCAGCACGTTCATTGCACGGCACCGGCGGATGCGGGCATCGCTTCTATCGCCCTTGGCGGCTGGGGAGCCCGGAGGCGTAGGGCATTGCCAACCACGATCAGCGAGGACAGCGACATGGCCGCCGCCGCGACCAGAGGAGTTGCATAGCCCAGGATAGCCACTGGCACTGCAATGGCATTGTAGATCACCGCAAAGCCCAGATTTTGCCGGATCAGGCGCCCGGCATCGCGAGCGATGGAGCGCGTCTGGGATACGGCGGAGAAGCTCTCCTTCAGGAACACGAAATCGGCAGCATTGCGTCCGACATCGGCCGCACCTGACGGGGCCATCGAGACATCGGCACCGACCAGGGCAGGCGCATCGTTGAGCCCGTCGCCCACCATCAGCACGCTGTGGCCCTTGGCGCGCAGCGACGCGATCAACTCCAGCTTGCCGGCAGGCAGCACGTCGCCGAACCATTCATCGACGCCGATATCGGCGGCGACGCGGGCGACCACCGCGGCGTCGTCCCCCGAAACCAGCATGACCTTGAGCCCATCTGACCGGAGAGACTTGACGGTCGCCTTGACGTCCGCCCGCAACTGATCCTCGAAGTGAAAGGCGGCTAGCATCTCCCCATTGTGTGATAGCACGGTACCGCGCACGGCGCCGGCCTCTCTCAGGGCCCAATCGGCGCGGCCAAGGCGGTAGAGGTCATCTCCGAGCCGGCCTTCGACACCCAGGCCGGCAATTTCGGCAACTGCCTCTAGTTCCACGGCCCCCGCTGCGTCGGCGGCTTCCACCAGGGCGACTGATAGCGGATGGCGTGAACCGGCTGCCAGGGCCGCGGCAATAGCCATGCTCGAGGGCGAGATATCACCAGCGTTGACCAGGATCGGGCGGCCAACTGTAACCGTCCCCGTCTTGTCCAACAGTACGGTGTCGATGGTGGCAATGCGCTCGAGGCCGGTGCCGTCCTTGGTGAGGATGGAACGTTCGAATAGCCGGCGTGCAGCTACTACCTGCACGATTGGCACGGCAAGGCCCAGGGCACAGGGACAAGTGATGATCAGCACCGTGATGGCGACGCTGATCGAGTGGTGCAAGTCGCCCGACAGCAGCAGCCAGCCGACAAAGGTCAGCAGCGCCGTGAGGTGGACAACCGGCGAATAGAACTGGGCCGCCCGATCGGCAATGCGCCGATAGCGCGCGCGTCCGCCCTCAGCCGCCTCCATCAGCCGGACCATTTCGGCGAGGAAAGAATCCGCGGCAACCGCCGTGGCGCGCATCTGCAGGGGGCCGGTGAGGTTGAGCGTTCCTGCGCGAAGGGCCGTTCCCGGTGATACCAACTGTGGCATCGCCTCACCCGACACCATTGCAACGTCCACCTGGGAACTGCCGTGTTCGACCATGCCGTCCACCGGCACCCGGTCACCGGCCATCAGCATGACGCGGTCGCCCACGGCGATCTCGTCCACTGGCACATATTCCCGCGTCCCCTCGGGACGCAGGACATTGGCGCCGCGGGCAGCGAGCCGCGCCAGACCCCGAACCGCCGTCCGCGCCCGTTCGCGCATCATGTGATCAAGCGTACGACCGATCAACAGGAAGAACAGCAGGGTGACCGAGGCGTCGAAATAGGCGTGATGTCGCTCGGTAATCGTCTCGAAGACGCTGAGGGCGAAGGCCAGGATCACGCCCAGTGAAATGGGAACATCCATGTTGGTACGGCCGTGGCGCAATGCCTGCCAGGCCGAACGGAAGAAGATTTGGCCCGAATAGGCCAGTGTCGGCAGCGCAATGAGTGCGGAGAGCCAGTGGAACAGCTGGCGGGCCTCGTTGCTGGCGCCTGACCAGACCGAGACCGACAGGAGCATGATGTTGCTTGCCGCAAACCCCGCCACCGCCATGGCGCGGATCAGTTTGCCCAGTTCGGGGTCCCTGGCCTCGGGCAGGTCGTCGCAATAGTTGGCTGGATAGCCCAGGCGATCGAGCGTGCGCCGCAGCGGCGGAGGCGCATCGCGACCCTGCCACTCCACTGCGACACGTCGCGTGGACAGATTGACCCGCGCATTCTGGACGCCAGGCAAGGCGTTGAGGGCTTTTTCGACACGCCGGATACACGCGCCGCAATGGACGTCGGGGACAGCCAATTCGGTGCGGAATGCGCCGCTCTTGAGCGGGCGGCTCGCCAGCAGCAGTTCATCACTGCCGGTATGTGCTTCCGCGCTCGCGGCCATCGCCGTCATCGCTGGGCCTCACCTGATGGCTTTGTATGCGTGCCAGGTGGCATGCCCGAGCAGGGGGAAAACGATGATCATGCCAATCAATGCCGTGGCAAGGGAGAGGGCGACCAGCACCATGACTACGGCCCCCCAGGCGATCATCACCCAGACATTGTTCCACACCAGGGCAAAGCTCACGCCCATGGCAGTGAAGGCGTCGCTGCGCTCGTTTAGTAGCATGGGTATGGAAAAGACACTGATGGCAAAGGCCAGCGCGGCGAACAGGCCACCCACGATGGTGCCGGTAAACAGCAGGCCCCATCCGAGTGGGGTGGTCACCAGCAGGATCAGCATCTGGTCGAAGCCGGGGAAGGCCTTGTAGCCAAAGAACAGGGCGTAGAGCAGCACCGCAGCCCGCATCCAGACCATCATCAGCAGCATCAGCAGAAGGCCGGCAAAGATGACCTGAGCGCCTGACCTAGCTTTGCTGACCAGCATGCGATCAAGGCTGGCGTGTCCGCCCTCTTCCAGAATCCGGCTCTTTTCATAAAGGCCTATGGCCACCACGGGCGCCACGATCATAAACCCCGACAGAGCCGGGAACAGCACATAGTCCCAGCCGAAGGTGAACATGGCATAGATCAGTAGCGCCGACAGTGCCGCCACCAGTACCCCATAGGCAAGGCTTGGCAGGGGGTTGCGCCACAGGTCGCGCCAGCCGGCACCAAGCCAGGCGAACACGGTGGAGAGCGGGAGATGCCGCTGCTTGTTCGGATCAAGGGTTTCCTCGACGGTCGAGGTTTCCGAGAGAAGGCCGTAATGGTGGGCATCGGACATCGTGTTCTCCACAAACCGTCAGCAGGAAGACTTGGCGGCGCTGAACTGCCCGGGCTTCGCCACACCGGGCTTGCCATGGGCGACGCAGTCTGGCTGCGACTGCAGCGCCACGTAGAGCAGGTGCGCATTGGCCGCGAGGAAGATGCCCATGACCGTCAGCACGATCGCGGCACCGATGGCAAGGCGCCGCCAGGGCGGCGCCGACCCAGCCCGCGCCGTCATGGCGAGGCCATCCCCAATGCATAGACATAGAGCGCAAGGGTCTTGATCTCGGTGGCGGTCAGCCGCTCGTCCCAGGTCGGCATGTGGCCGGTCCGGCCGCCATGCACCGATTCGATGATGTCCTCGATCGCGCCGCCATAGAGCCAGGCTGCGTCGGTTAGGTTTGGCGCCCCGATATCGGCTATCCCCGTTCCGCTTTCCCCGTGGCAGCCCGAGCAATTGTCGATGAACAATTGTTGGCCGGCGGCGATGGTGTCGACGTTGTCGGCGGTCGAGTATTCAGGATGGCTCAATGAATAGACATATTGGGCAACCTGGCGCACTTCGGGCCGGCGAAGCATGGCGTCTCGGCCGAATGCAGGCATCTGCGACATTCGCGTTTCATCATGGCGGGCATTGATGCCCACTCGCATGGTTTCGGCAATGGCCTCGGGGCTGCCGTCGCCCCACAGCCAATCGCCATCGGTCAGGTCAGGATAGCTGCTGCGGCCGGTGCCGTTGAGCCCATGGCAGGCCGCGCAGTTGTCGCCAAACAACTGCCGCCCGCTCTGCGCCACATGGGTCATCAGAGCCTCGTCCGCCTGGATCTGATCGAAGGGGAGCGCGGCAATCTGCGAGGTCCAAGGTTCGCGGGCCGTCTGGTTACCCACGATGACCTGTTCCACCGTATCTCTCTGGTCGATCCCCAGAATGCCCTTTGTATAGGTCCAGCCCAGCGGGAAGGCCGGCATCAGCACCCACCACACTAGGGCGAATAGATGCGTAACCACGATGAACCAGAGAATGCCGCGCGGAACCGGCGTGTCCAGTTCCTTGATGCCGTTCCATTCGTGACCGGTGGTTTGCTCCCCGCTGACGGGGTCGATCTCGACCTTGCTCACGGACGATCCTCCTCGCGAAACACGGATGTTTTGGCGGCGTCGAACTTCTTCCGGTTCCTTGGCCAGAAGGTATAGACCAGCACAGCCGCGGTCATCGCCAGCAGGTAGAACAGGCCCCAGCTCTTGGCGAATGCAGTGAGAGTGTCATAGTCAAACGACATGATTGCTACTCCTCTGCCTGGTCCACTGCAGCTCCGGCTGCAGCGGGGTCGGACGGCAGCTCAGGCGCGGCTGTGTCGATATAGGCAGCGTCCGTGAGCTGTCCCAATACCTGCAAATAGGCGATCAGCGCATCCAGTTCCGTAACGCTGGTGGTCACGCCATCAAAGGCGCTGATCTGGGTATCCTCGCCATAGCGCTCGGCCATGGCATAGGCATTGTCGGAGTCGGGTGTCGCCTGTCCGAGGGTGTCTCGGGTGGCGTCGGCGACCATCTCGTCGGTATAGGGCACGCCCAGCGCCTGCTGCGCCGTCAGATGGGCGGAGAGGCTCGATGCATCCACCTGCGTTCGTGCCAGCCAGGGATAGGCCGGCATGTTGGATTCGGGCACGACATCACGCGGGTTGTTCATGTGCATGGCGTGCCAGACATCGGAATACTTGCCGCCAATGCGGGCCAGGTCTGGACCGGTACGCTTTGACCCCCACTGCATGGGCCGGTCATACTGGGACTCGACAGCCAGGGAATAAGGGCCGTAGCGGTCCACTTCGTCAGCCAGGGTGCGGATCATCTGGGAATGGCAGGCGTAGCAGCCTTCCCGGATGTAGATGTTGCGCCCGGCCAACTCGAGCGGGGTATAGACCCGCATGTCCGGTACTGTTTCGACGGTTTCGTCGATCGTGAATAGCGGGGCTATCTCTACGATGCCGCCGACGCTGGCAGCGGCGATGATGAGCAGGACGAAGCCGATGGCATTTCGTTCGACTTTACGGTGGAAGAACTCTGCCATGACTACTCCGCAGGGCTTGGGACTGCGCCGGCAGGGGCAAGTTCACCCTCGCCCAGCTTTTCCTGAACCGGAATGCCGCGCCGCACCGTCATCCAGATGTTATAGGAGCCAACGATTGCACCGATCAGGAACAGCAACCCGCCGATGGTGCGCGCTATGTAATAGGGATACATGGCCACTAGCGTATCCACGAAGGAATAGGCCAGCGTGTCACTCTCGGTATAGGTGCGCCACATCAGCCCCTGGATGATGCCCGAGTTCCACATCGCGAAAACGTAGATAAGTGTCCCGGTCAGGGCGAGCCAGAAGTGGACCTCGATAAGGCCGTTAGAATACATGCGCTCGCGTTTCCACAGGGCTGGCACCAACGTGTAGATCGACCCGAAGGTAATCAGCGCCACCCAGCCCAGGGCGCCAGCGTGAACGTGTCCCACTGTCCAGTCGGTATAGTGCGACAGGGAGTTGACTGCTCGCACGGCCATGAACGATCCCTCGAAGGTCGAGAGCCCGTAAAAGATCGCAGCGACCACCATGAAGCGCAACGTGGCGTCGTCGCGTACCTTATGCCAGGCGCCCCGCAGGGTCATGAGCGCATTGCCGGCCGATGCCCAGGACGGGACCAGCAGCATGACGGAGAAGGTCATGCCCAGCGTCTGCACCCAGTGTGGCAAAGCCGTATAGTGCAGGTGGTGCGAACCCGCCCACATGTAGAAGAAGGTGATGCCCCAGAAGCTGAGGATGGACAGTCGGTAGGAGAAGATCGGTCGGTTGGCACGCTTGGGCAGGTAATAGTACATCATGGCGAGAAAGCCCGCCGTGAGAAAGAAGGCTACCGCGTTGTGGCCATACCACCACTGCACCATCGCATCCTGCACGCCCGGCCAGATCGTGTAGCTCTTGGCGCCGGCGAGGCTCACCGGAAGGGCGAGGTTGTTAACGATGTGCAGGATCGCTACAACGACGATGAAAGCCAGGTAGTACCAGTTAGCCACATAGATATGGGGCTCCTTGCGTCGCGCGAGGGTGCGCAGGAACAAGACAAAGTAGGTCACCCAGACAATGACGAGCCAGATGTCGGCATACCATTCGGGCTCGGCATATTCTTTGGACTGGGTGATGCCCATGCCATAGCCGGTGACGGCCATGATGCAGAACAAGTTGTAGCCGAAAATCACGAACCATGGACTCACATGCCCGGCGAGGCGCGCCCGGCTAGTGCGCTGCACGACGTGGAATGAGGTGGCGATCAGCGCATTGCCGCCAAACCCAAAGATTACGCCGGTGGTATGGGCCGGGCGCAGCCTACCGAAACTTGACCAGGCCATGTCGAAATTGAGCGCTGGCCAGGCGAGCTGCGCCGCTACCCAGACGCCGACGAACATCCCGAAAATGGCCCAGATCATCGTGAGTGCGATGCCCGCTTTTATCGGATCATCGTAATAACTCAGGGAGCGGTCCTCGACGGGCTCGGGTAGATCCAGGCGCGGGAGGATATAGGCCGCAGTTGCGGCACACAGCAGGATGACCAAGAGGCCGTGAACCCCGATCGGATCCCATCGTCCTGGCACGGCGACCAACAGCGCTCCCAAGCCCACCAATGTAAGTAGAAACAGGCACGACTGCCGCTCCGCACGTGTCAATCCTGCAACCATCACACCGCTCCCACTCCCTTGACCAATCAGCCAAACCTGACTGGTCCACCCGACCGTTCGAATTTCTCGTCTTCCCGGCGCTATCCGGCGACTTCGAATCCCTCCGAAAGTCTCTAGCACCAGTTTGTCGCATGCAAGTTTGATCTGCGTCAAAGAGGTCGACGAAAGGGGAGCATAGTCAGACTTGCATTCGGGCAGGGTAGAAGGCTCGGGCGTCGGTGAACGATCGGAGAGGTCTTTCGGTAGGTCTTGATGCAGTTATCCGGATTGGCTCCGGATCAGCATCGAGACACAGGAGAACACCAAATGAGAGTAACCGCATATCTCATCGCTGGCGGCCTTGCCGCGCTGATGTCCGTCCCGGCTCTTGCAGCGGACCATCAGGTGCAAATGCTGAACAAGGATTCCGAAGGTCGAGCCATGCAGTTCGAGCCGGCCTTCCTGAAGGTTGCTCCGGGCGACACGGTGACCTTCATCGCCACGAACAAGGGCCACAACTCCGAGTCCATCCTCACGCTTATGCCCGAGGGCGCAGAGCCGTGGAAGGGAAAGATCAACGAGGAAATCACGGTGATCTTCGAAACCGAGGGTTTCTACGCCTATAAATGCCAGCCCCATCTGGGCCTGGGCATGGTTGGCCTGATCCAGGTCGGCGACGCGCCAGCCGAACCCGACCCGGCCGAGGTAGAAAAGCTCCCGCAGCGGGCGGAGGATCGCCTACTCGAACTCATCGCATTGGCTGCTGAAGGCGGCGATGCGCCGGTCGCCCCGCAGTAACATCCCAGGGGCTCGCCCGCTCGGCGGCCCTTCTTATAAGAACGGAGATCATGATGACGGACAAGAAAGACGATCCCACGCCCAAGCCCGAGGAAGGCATCAACCTCAGCCGCCGGAGCATGTTGGCTGGTTCGGCCGGTCTCACCTTCGTGGGTGCACTGGGCGGACAGGCCTTGGCGCAGGATGGCGGCCACGCGGCCCACCAGCAGGCAACGCACATGTCGCACGGCACGACCAGCCTCAGCGGACGCCTCTACCAGGTCAATCCGGGGATGCCCGAGCATAACGACATTGCTCATGACCCGGCCGACATCCCGCCTCCAATTACCCGCCGGGAGTCGCAGACGGTTCGCGTCGACCTCGAAACCATTGAGCTGGAAGCCCATCTCGATGCCAACAGCACGTTCCGCTTCTGGACTTTCAACGGTCGCGTGCCGGGCCCCTTCATCCGCGTTCGCGTCGGCGACACCGTCGAATGCTATTTCAAGAATGCCGAAGACAGCTGGATGGCCCACAACGTGGACTTCCACGGCACCACTGGCCCCGGTGGCGGCGCGGTCCTGACCACCGCAATGCCGGGCGAGGAGTATGCCTTCCGCTTCAAGGCGCTCAATCCCGGGCTCTATGTCTATCACTGCGCCGTGCCACCCGTGGCCATGCACATCGCCAACGGCATGTATGGGATGATTCTGGTCGAGCCCGAGGAAGGCCTGCCGCCCGTCGATCGTGAATTTTATGTCATGCAGGGCGAAATCTATACCGAAGAGCCGTTTGGCAGTGCCGGGTTGCTCACCGAGAGCTATGACAAGCTACTCGACGAGCGGCCCGAGTATTTCGTCTTCAATGGCCATGTCGGTGCGCTGACGGAGCATTACCCGCTCAAGGCCAATGTCGGCGAGACCGTCCGCATCTACTTCGGTGTTGGCGGTCCCAACTTCACGTCGTCCTTCCATGTGATCGGCGAGATATTCGATCACGTCTATCCGTTCGCCGCGCTGACCAGCCCTCCGTTGACCGACGTGCAGACAATCACGGTACCCCCTGGGGGCGCAGCGGTTGTCGAGTTCAAATGCGAGGTCCCGGGTCGCTATGTGCTGGTGGATCACGCCCTGTCGCGTGCCGAGCGCGGCCTTGCCGGATATCTGATCGTCGAGGGCGAGGAACAGCCCGATATCTTCGGCCCTATCGGCGAACCGCCTGACCCGGCGATGTCGGGCCACTGACCTGATGGGCGGCCTGGCTCTGCCGTTGGCCGCCCACCTTTTTTAGGCGGAGTTCTAGATGACCTTGAATTTGTCCAGACAGACGATGTTGGCTGGGAGCACGATCCTCGCTTTACTCGGTGCGGTCGGCCCTGTCCTGGCGCAGGATAGTGTAGTGGAGGGTGTATTTGCCCTGCCTGGCGTTGCACAGGCGGTAATGGGGCAACTCAACGTGGTGGAAACCGGACCACTCACGCGGAGGATCGAGCTGATCTATGCCGACAAGGCATCGGGTGAGCAGATTGCCGGCTACGATGTGGAACTGACCCAGCAACTGCACATCCTCGCGACCGATGCCGGATTGACCCACCTGATCCACGAGCATGCCGACGTGGTTGGCGACGACGGTCGCTTCACGGCCGAGCTCGAATTTCCCGCTCCCGGCCTCTATCATATCTATACCGATGCAGTGCCCACCGGCATTGGCCAGCAGGTGATGCGCTTTGACGTCACCATTAGCGAGGCTGCTTCGGCATCCGAGGTGCCCCGCCCGGCGGCCGTCGATGTTTCAACCAGCCCGCTCGTTTCCTCAGATGG
Organism: Devosia submarina; assembly: GCF_003056345.1. Classification (GTDB taxonomy): domain Bacteria; phylum Pseudomonadota; class Alphaproteobacteria; order Rhizobiales; family Devosiaceae; genus Devosia; species Devosia submarina. The sequence continues at coordinate 31,997 of NZ_PYWB01000017.1, forward strand.
CCCCTATTCGGTGACCCTCGATGCCGCGCAGTTGAAGCCAGGGGTCGAGAGCGCGGTGTCGCTGCTGGTCGAGAAGCACGGTGAGCCTGCCGCAGACCTCGAGCCCTATCTTGGCGTCTCGGCCCACGCGGTGTTCATCCGCGCGGAAGATCTGGCTTATGTCCACGCCCACGCGATGGGCGCTGGTGCCGAAGGCGGCCACGATGCCCATGGGGCCAAGTCCACTACCGCTCCGTCGGAGCCTGCCCGCCATGATCATGGTGGCGATGAGTCGAGTCATGGCGGTCATGAAGCGCCTGATCATACCGGCGGACATGATGCACACGGAGACGCGGCAGCGCCGGCTGCCGGCCATGACAGCCATGACAGCCATGACAGCCATGATGCTGCAGCGACCGAGGCTGTCGATCCCAACATGAGCTTGCACGTGACACCACCGGCCGCCGGCGTTTATGCCTTGTGGATCGAGTTCATCGGCGGCGATGAAATCCGAACCGTGCCCTTCACCATCGAAATCCCGGAAGCCCATTCGCACGCTTCTCACTGATTGGAGATTTAGGATGAAAACCATCACTGCTTTGGCTGCCGGTACGGCAGTTCTTGTGACGCTGTCTTCGCCAGCCATGGCCCATATCGTCCTGCAGGTCAAAGATGCTCAGGTCGGCGCGGCCTATCGCGCGGTTCTCGTTGTCGGCCATGGATGCGGGGAGGAGGCGACGACGGGCGTGCGTGTGCAGATTCCGGAAGGCTTCTACAATGTTAAACCGATGCCTAAGGCCGGCTGGGCCATCGATACCGTGACCGGCCCATACGCGACCCCGTTCATGAACCATGGCACCGAGATCACCGAAGGCGTGACGGAAATATCCTGGACCGGCGGCAACCTGCCCAATGAGTATTTCGACGAATTCACCTTCCGCGGCACCTTTGGCGGTGATCTGGCGGAAGGCTCTACCTTCCATTTCCCGGTGATCCAGACCTGCGGGGAGCTTGAAGATGCCTGGATCGACCAGTCCGGCGACCATGACGTGGAATTCCCGGCTCCGTCTGTGACCCTGTCGCCTGCCGTCGAGCACGCGCATTGATCACCCACGCTTGGGGCTCGGACGCCCGCGTCCGGGCCTTTCGGCGCTGGCTCCTCGTCCACGCCTCACTCATGCTCGCCGTGCTGCTGATCTGTGGCGCGGCCCATGCGCATGCCACCCTTACGGGCAGCATGCCCGCCGACGGCACGGTGCTGGAAGATCCTCCAGCTGCCGTGACCCTGTCCTTCAACGAGCCGGTATCGCTCATTGGCGCGATGCTCATCGCCCCCGGCGGCGATACGGTGGAGCTTGCAGGCAGCGCCTCGACAGGCGAAATCTCGATCGACCTGCCGACCGAGCTCGGCCAAGGGAGCCACGCCGTGAGCTGGCGCGCGGTATCTGAAGATGGCCATCCCATTTCGGGCACGACGTTCTTCGTTGTCGGCGCCCCCAGCACTGATCGGGTTGCCGATCGAGCCAGCCTTGATGCTTGGGTGGCCGGCCTGCTCTGGCTGGCGCGGCTCGTTCTGTTTATTGGCATCTTCTTTGGCGTCGGCGGTGCCGCCTTCCGCATTCTAGCCGAACTGCCTCGGACCGCTGCTCGTTTTGCATGCTGGGCCAGCGTTGCCGGCCTTGTTGCCATACCGGCAATTTTCGGGGTCCAAGGGGTCGATCTACTCGGAAGGGGCCTGTCCGGCCTGCTGGCGGGGCAGGCCTGGGAACTGGCGATGGCCAGCCCCTATAGTGCGACGCTTGCCCTGGCCGCCGCGGCTCTGGGCCTGTCGCTCCTCTCCCTGGCATTGTCCCCGCCCGTGGCCAGCAGGGTGATTGCCAGCATCGCGGTCCTGCTGGTCGGGCTGGGCATCAGCGCCAGCGGCCATGCCAGCGCCGCCGAGCCGCGCTGGCTGACCCGGGCCGCGCTCTTCATGCATGTCACGACAATCGCCTGGTGGGTCGGTGCGCTGCTGCCGCTCGTCTTCTTGCTCCGGCAAAGCCCGCAGGTTTCGGCGCCGCCCCTGCTGCGATTTTCGCGTGCCATTCCATTCGCCATCGTGCCGCTGGTGGCATCGGGTGCAGCCTTGGCGGTCATCCAGCTCGGGCCGCCCGGCGCTTCCTGGTGGACGCCCTATGGTCAGGTGCTCGCCGCCAAGTTGATCCTGCTGGTCGCCCTCTTTTCCATAGCGAGCTGGAACCGCTGGGTGCTGACCGAGCCGGCCGCCGCGGGCGATGATGGCGCACTCAGCCATATGCGCCGTGGCATCGCGGCAGAGATCGTCATCATCCTGGCGGTGTTGGGCCTCGTGTCGGTCTGGCGTTTCACTCCCCCGCCGCGCGCGCTCGTCACCAATCAAGCTGCGCAGCTCACCCTGGAGTTGAGCAGCGACACGCTATCCGCCAATCTCACTTTGTCGTCCGGCAGGGTCGGCGAGACCGATGTGCAGATTTCGATCCGAAGTGCTGGCGGCGAAACCCTGTCGCCTCGGGCAATAACGCTGGAATTCGAGCCGGAGGGCGGCACCATCTCGCCGATCGTGCGGTCGGCGGAGGCGGCGCCCGACGGCATATGGCGCCTCCAGGGCCTCAACCTGCCGCTGCCGGGAAGCTGGCAGGTGGAGCTGCAGGTACGAGTCAGCGATTTCGAGCTGGCAAAGCTCTCCGGCCAGGTGGAGATCGCCCCATAGGCGCTGGTCAGGCCCGGCTACGCGGCTGCGGCAGGTCGCGCCGCATGCGGGTAAGGGCTGACGCATATTCAGCCAGATAAAACAGGAAGGCCAGCATCCACGCGAGAGCCGTTCCCGTGAGCACCTGCATATAGGCATCGGGAAGTATCGACGCCAATGGCCTCACGGCTCCCGCCACGAGGATGCATCCATAGCTCACCATTGTCACCAGGGACGCCCGCAGCTCGAGCCCGGTATGCCCCCGCGTCGCCCGCGACATCACCGCCAGCGTCATCGAACCGATGCCGCCCACAGTCAGGACATGCATGGATGAAATCGCGTCCAGCAAGCCGAATGCAGTTGCCGCGATGGCGACCAGGCCGAGGACCACGAACCCGTAGGCGAGGTGCAGGATGAATACTAGGCCCTCTGAGCGTGCTGCCCAGCCCCGCCACCGCGACAGCCGCACGCCCTGCGCCAGCGCCGCAGCCAGCGCCAGTATGCCGGTTGATTGATGCTCAGGTAGCGCGACCCACGCGACAAGTGCCGCGACCGCCAGGATCATGCTGGCAGTGTCGACATGGCCGTATGGAGCCGGCAGCCGCTTCTCACCTCGCTTGTTCAGCCAATTGCGCGTAAAGCTCGGCAGGATGCGCCCGCCGATGATCATGATGAGCGTGACATAAGCCGCCACGGCCGCTCGACCCGGCAAGTCGGGCCCAATCCCAGCCAGAATGCAGCCATGATAGCCTATGTTCGCAAGCGTCAGCGCTAGCAGGCCGCCCAGGATTTTGAGGTTGTTCCACTTCCGTCCCGCCACGATCTCGCGCGCGCAGACGACCAGCAGCACCGGCATGAATGCCGCATCTATAGCCACGGCGGTCGCCAGGCCCATCACATCGACGCCGAGCAGCGCCGCCCGCCCGGCACACCACAGAAGGAATAGGCCGAGCAGGGGCATGCCGGATACTGGCAGCCGGCCCGTCCAGTTGGGAACCGACGTCAGCAGGAAGCCGGCCAGCGCTGCGCTCGTGTAGCCGAACAGCATCTCATGGCCGTGCCAGACCACCGATCCGTAAGATCCGCCTATTTCCAGCACACCCGTAACGGCAACGATCCAGAGCGCCATGGCGGCTAACCCCCAGATCCCCGCGGCGAGAAAAAACGGTCGGAACCCGTAGGACAGGATAACCGGGCCGGTTCGGGCTAGACCGCGAGGCACAGGGGTGCGGCGGCGGGTTTCGATGTCTGCCATACTAAATGTCGGTCCGAAGGCTTGTGTTTACGCGTCTGGCTTGGCGCCGTCGACGGCAGGAGGAGATAGTCTTCTCACCCTTACACGCCATGATAGCGGTCCGCGCAGTTCATAGTTCCACTCGAACTCTCCAGAGTACCTGAAGTTGAACAAATGCCATAGTGGCATCGGATCGTGGTCATTGACGATGACGAAGGCTTCTCCTTCGGGCAGCGCTTTGAATGCTGTGAAGATGGTAGCGTGGCGCATGCGTGGAATGATCGCTGGGACGTCGATAACGACGTCACTCCTGTCGCAGTGACTGCACATGTGAATACCTCGCCAGCAGTGTAGGAATGGTCAAGCGTCTCTGATCGCCCGCATCGCCGACTTCCGGAACCGCACCGGCAGGATCATTCGAAGGTTGTGCCAAGCGAACCAGGTGCGCTCCAGCCGATCCGCGCTTTCGTTCGGAACGAACCGGCGCAGTTGAGCTGCCATCCATGGTCGCATCAGCTTTCCGGTGACGCCGCGTTCACCACATAGCAGTGAGACCAGATCAGCTTCACGGTTGCTCAGATCGCTCTCGCTATTCAGATCGAGCAGACGAGCCAGCGCGGCCTCTGCCTCTCGCCAATCGGCAGCAAAGATGTGGGTAAGGACATTGTTGAAGTGTCCGTGGTGTCGAAGCTCTACGACAAGCATGCCGGCGAGTTTCTGAGGTTCAATACGGTCTGCGTTTGCCAAAGCAACGTAGTCGGCTGGCATGATTTGGTCCGTGCCGGCACCCTTCCAATATTCCATGATTGTCCTCGCATGGCTTGAGCTTCCCGCAGCGCAATGCCAGTTTCGATTGGAGTGGTCTTTGCGGCATCGCAATCAACGGGAGCCACGCTGAATTTTCCTGGGCCATGACCAAGCTACCCATTGGGATAGGGAGAGTGCGTGGCTAACGTTGCTTCGTTCATTGGACGTTGGACCGCTGAAGTAAGGTGGTTTCACAAGCCCTGTTGGCACGACCGCAGAACCGACATGTGCAATATGTCTCGTGAACATCGTTCGGCTCGGCCCGTTTGGATGTCGAAAACGGGTGGGAGACGGACAGTCAGCTTTGGATCAATTGAGTCAGTCGCGTGAAAGGCATGATCGCGCCGGAAGCAGTCGATTAGTTGGAGGCCACTCCGGACCGTCTACGCGCTTCATCACAGAGCAAGCAGCGCTGATGGCGAGGAAAAGTGGAAGCACCAGATATCCGACCAAAATGAGAGTAATGAACCGCACCGGGTTTACCGGAGGCCGTTGGTGTTAAGTTATGCGGCCATGGCTGCGTGTTCCAGCGCAGCGTAGTAGTTGGCCTCGGCTTCGGCCGGCGGGATGTTGCCGATCGGCTCGAGCAGGCGCCGATTGTTGAACCAGTCGACCCATTCCAGGATGGCATACTCTACGGCCTCGAAGCTGCGCCACGGGCTGCGTCGGTGGATGACTTCCGCTTTGTAGAGACCGTTGATGGTTTCGGCCAAGGCGTTGTCGTAGGAGTCACCGACGCTGCCGACGGAAGGCTCTATCCCAGCTTCGGCAAGCCGTTCGGTATAGCGGATACTGACGTATTGCGACCCGGGGTCCGAGTGATGCACGAGACCGCCTCCCTGCAAGGGTCGTCGGTCATGCAGAGCCTGCTCCAATGCGTCCAGGACGAAGCTGGCATGGGCGGTTCTTGATGCCCGCCATCCGACGATGCGGCGGGCATAGGCATCGATGACGAAAGCCACGTAGACGAAGCCAGTCCAAGTGGCCACATAGGTGAAATCCGAGAGCCAGAGCCGATCTGGTGCCGGGGCATGGAACTGGCGGTTCACGTGGTCGAGCGGGCAAGGAGCCGACTTGTCGCTGATCGTTGTGCGAACCGGCTTCCCTCGAATAACACCCTGCAGGCCGAGCTCCCGCATCAGCCTTTGCACTGTACACCGCGCAACATCGAATCCTTCCCGCTGCATCTGCCGCCAGACCTTCCTGACGCCATAGACCGAGAAGTTCTGGGCAAAGACCCGCATGACCTCCGGCCTGAGCGCTTCATCGCGCTGAGCCCGGACTGACAGACGTGAAGGATCACGGCGTGCTGCAACATGCTCATGATAGGTGGATGGGGCGACTGGCAGGACCCTGCAGATCGGCTCGACCCCATAAACCCCACGATGTTCGTCGATAAAGGCGATCATCGCTTCAGTGGGCGGTCGAGCTCCGCCTGGGCAAAATAAGCCGACGCCTTGCGCAGGATTTCGTTGGCCTGCCGCAGCTCCCGGTTCTCTCGCTCCAGAGCCTTGAGCTTCTCGGCCACTTCACTGGGCACCCCAGCGCGGCTACCGCCGTCCACCTCTGCCTTCTTCACCCACTCGTGCAGCGTATGGGCCGAACAGCCGATCTTCTGGCAAACCGAAACTACCGCTGCCCAGCGCGACGGATATTCCCCGCCATGCTCCAGCACCATCCGTACCGCCCGGGTGCGCACCTCGGGGGAGAACTTGTTCGTTGTCTTGCTCATCAGGCTCTATCCTACTTGGGAGTTAGAGCCTCCGACAGACCCGGCGCGGTTCAGTAACCATGGTTGGGGTGCTACCCCCGTACCAGGCAAATTCCTCGCCACATGGTGTTCCGTACTGCAGAGTGTTGACCCAAGGGCCCTGCGTTAGGACCAGCAGGATCAACTTCGGTGCAGAGCCCACCAGGTCAGACCAACCGCGATGAGCAGCAATGGTCCTGAAATGCTGGCGCCTATGCCAAAAGTGCCATCTGCGCCTTGGGTGCAGGTGCTCGTTAGACCCATCGGGAGTCACCACGGCAGCTGCCCTCATCCAGTGGCCGCGCAAAGCCAGTGCAACAGCCAATCCCAGCGGCAATGCCCAGCTCACCGTCAAAATGAAGATCGCCATTGTCACCTGTTCTGTCGCCATGGTTGCTAAGGCCGGTTTCTGCTGAGTCTACAGTTGCCACCGAAAGATGGTGTATCGCGGCGGCTGTGGCGCGATCTGAGATCGAGAAGCTGCAGCCCCTTCATGTACGATGCTGTCGAGGTCGCACCTGACCTCTAGCATCCAGGGAAGGAGCAACGGCGATGGCGCATT
>NZ_PYWB01000018.1 GCF_003056345.1 Devosia submarina
CACGGAAGTAATCACTTCGACCCGTCGAAACGGCTCATCGGCACTCTTGGACATAGTCGTACTCATAGGCGTATGCCTATGCCTTATCAGCTATGCCACATGTCCGGTCAAAATAGGGTGCGCTCCAATGGACCTCACTGAACCTCGAGGTATTCGAAACGCCATTGCGCACGGGCTAGCATCTTCCCATAGCGATCCATATTCACCTGATTCCGAGCCGTACGTTACCTGCAGGACAAACGACGGACTGAGAAAGATAACCTTGGGCGACCTGCGTCGAACACAGACGCAGCTTGAGCGCCTTCGAAATGTGCTGCGGACAAGCGATATGACCGCCATGCCAGTTGTGCCGCGACGCACATAGCCGGTCGGACTAGCGCACACAGATAGCCTGGCGTTAAAGCGCCCCATTCCGGCCATTCAGGTTGGTCACGCAACTCCCAGAAGCAGCCGTTCCGTCCAGGCGAAACATCCACTGACCCTATTAGTCATGACCATCGAAGAAATGAACGAGCTTTTGCTAGTCTCCTGAGGACTGGAGCACCTCGCATCCTATGAAGATCCTAAAGTCTCGGCACGGTATTATGGAGCTCTGATAGCAGTTTGATATCCATCGATGACCCGCCGAACCGCTAACAGGACGAGTGTTCTCGCCTGCCTATCCCCAGTGTATGAGAATGTTGCGGCGGGTGAGGCGCCCAGATACTGACTGACCAGTGGCACAGGTATCTCCCTTTCCCCTAACACCTCCAAGAGGCGGTCCGCAGCCTCCATGGCGCTCTCGCTAGGCCAATAGTAACGGATACGGTCCGACAGGCTGAAGTGACGCTGCAAATATTGTTGGTGGGCGTCGCCCGGGTAGTACTTTTCCCAGGCCGACGGGTCGGAGACCATTGCTGCCTCCATAGCAGTGGAGACAGCTTGGTGGGGGGAAATCAGGCGGAGTTCGAGGGCAATCCGATCCAGCCCGTAAAACGCCTCGCGCAGGGCAAAGGTCAGCGCCGGACCGACCTTAAGTATGCTGAAGCCGTCAGCCACCAGGCCCGCGAGCGCTTCGAGCGACTGGTAGTCGGTGGAGTGGGCCTCAAACACAACCTGGGGCTTGTCGGCGAGAACTGCCACGAGGTCGCGCGACCTTGCTCGGTCATAGATCACGAGGTCATCGTTGCCGAACTCGACACCGGGCTGGACGACGATGGCAATGACACGCGAGAGCGCATCGGAGAGGCCACGCTCCGCAAAGGCATGCCGGTGAACATCGACAGTGCCGCGCGCCGCGCCAGGCTTGGTGACCTCGACATGATCGAGCGCTTCTAGCGCGCCTCCTGGGATCGGCACTTCCGTGCCGATGACATAGACCGGGCGCTCGGCACCAGCGGCCAGGGCGGATTCGGCGGCAGCGGCGAGATCCGCAGCGCGCAATGCGGTCAATTCGTCTGGCAGGGCTAGTGGCTCACCCAGACACCCCATGCTGGTATCGAGATGCAGCTTGGTGAAACCGGCGCGCGCAAAATCGGCAACCATGACCCGCGCACGCGCCAGGGCGTCCTCGGCCGGCAGATGTTTCCAAGGATTTGGACCGAGATGGTCACCCCCAAGGATCAGGTTATCGAGGGAAAAGCCGACCTTTTGTGCAATGCCCTCAACAAACGCCCGGAAGTCGGCAGGCGTCATGCCGGTATAGCCGCCCTCCTGATTGACCTGGTTGCAGGTGGCTTCAATCAGGACCGGCTGGCCACGTTCGACGCCATCGAGCAGGGCCGCTTCGATCACCAGGGGGTGGGCCGAACAGATCGAAACAATGCCCGAGCGCTTGCCCTCGGCGTAATTGCGCGGCAGCTCGAGAAGAAGACGCGTGCTCATGCTGCCTGCTCCGTGTCCGCGAGAAATGCATCAAGCTGGTCGACTGTGGACGCCCCTTCCATCGGGCCCTTGCGGGTGACGGCCAGCGCACCTGCCGCATTGGCGCGGCGTAGATTGTCGGCAGCATTAAGGCCGGCAAGCCAGCCAGCGAGAAAGGTCGCGCCGAAACAATCCCCTGCCCCCGTCGGATCCACCTCGTCGACTTTAAATGCGGCAACGGTGATATCTTCATCGGCGGCGACATAGCGCGCGCCTTCGCTGCCCTGCTTCAGCACGATGGCCTTGAGACCGCGCCCAAGTAAATCGCCCAGGGCCTTTTCGACATCCTGCTCGGCGGAGAACAACAATAGTTCGGCTCCGCTCGGCAGAAACAGGTCGGTCGCTGCCAGCACCCGGTCCAGTGCCTCACGCAGTTCTGGAAAGCCCAGCATTTCCTTGCGAATATTGGGGTCAAAGGAGACGGTACCGCCACGCGCCTTGATCTCGTCGAGCGCATAAAGCACGGCCTCTATAATGGCAGACGATACCAGCGAGGAGCCCATGACATGGAGGTGTCCCGCCTCGGCGATCACGGCCCTCGCTTCGGACGTCAACCCGATGTGGCCATTGGCACTGTGGCGGATATTGAAGACGAAGTCGCGATCGCCATTGTCGCGATAGCGCACGAAGGCGCTGCCGGTGACGGCATCCTCATGCACCCGGATGGCAGAGACATCGACGCCATCGCCACGAAGGCGCTCGATATTAAGCCAGCCGAAATCATCGTCGCCGACGCAAGATACCATGGCGCAGGGGTGCTTCTGCCGCGCCAGCTGGTCGATGAAGATGGCCGGTGCGCCTGAAGGAAACGGTCCAACCAAGTCAATTGCCTCGCGAAAGCCATTGCCGGGGCGAACGGCCATGATCTCGACGACGATCTCGCCGACCGTCACTACCTTGCTTGTCACGATGAAGTCTCCAAAAATTCAGGCGGAAGCGGAGGCCGATTGCTCGCCGTGATGCAGCACTTTCTCGTCCACCGAGAACATCTGCTGGTGCATCAGCATGGCGCCACCCAGCGACGGGCCGTCGATGCCCAGCGCAGAGACGCGGATCTCCGGCATGCGGAAACCTTCAATGAACTCCTTGCGCATGGCACCCAGAATGTCGTCGGCAACCACATCGAAAACAGGAGCGACCGAACCGCCCAGAACGATGGCGGAGGGGTTGAGCACACTGGTTATTTGCGTTAGGCCCAGCGCCAGCTTCTGACCCCAGTCATGCGCGGTCTTGAGGGCGATGGACTCGCTTCGGCCGATGGCCGCCAATAGATCATCGAGCGTGCTCTGAGGGTCAGCGCCATGCCAGTGATAGCGAGCCAGGATCGCGTCCTTGCCTACATACCCCTCAAGGTGACCCGGACGCGTCCTGCCGCGAAAGAAACCTTCGCCGCCCAGGACGATCTGGCCAAATTCAGCCGCGTGTCCATAGGAACCACGGAAAAGCTTGCCGCCGACAACGATACCGCCACCGACGCCGTTCTCGATCATCAGGAAGGCCTTAGTATCGCTGCGATTCGAAGGTTCCTTGTAAGTCTCGGCGATGCCGAAGGCGTTGGCATCGTTTTCGATGATGATGGGAAAATCTTCGCCAAACTTACCCTGCAACAAGGTTCGCAGCGGCACCTGCTGCCATCCGAGCAGCAGCCCATTGATGACAAGGCCCTTGCGGTCGAGCAACGCCGGAAGCGTCACGCAAAGTCCGCGCACTTCCCCCGGTCCGCCCGACTTGGCGATCGCCTCGCGGATCATGCCGATAACGGCATCGATGCTTTCGTCGGCCGGCCGTTCCGCCGTCGGAAAACTGACGCTGTCGCGATAAAGGAGTTTGGTGGACAGATCGATCGCGACCACGCCGAGCCTGTCGACGCCGATCTCGGCGCCGATAAAGGCGCCGCCACCGGGGCTCAATTCAACGGCGATGCCCGGGCGACCGGTGCGGGTTTCGGTACGCTCGAGATCGGCGCGCTCGACAACCATCTGGTCGGAGACCAGATTGGCGATGATATTGCCCATGCTGGACCGATTAAGGCCCAGTTCGCGTGCCAGCGCCGCCCTGCTCATGGCACCCTTGCGGAACAGGACGTTCAAGGCGCGGAGCTCGTTGAGGTAGCGAATCGACTGCGGTGTAGCCATCGGGATCTCATTTTGCGAACCGAAGAGTAATCATTCGGCAGGCGATGTTAAGAGCGGAGGCGGCCGAGGCCGCCTCCATACCCAGGGAGGGTATCTTATGCGCCGTCGCGCAGAGCCAGCAGCTCTTCGACGTTGTCGGCGGTGACGGGAACCCACGGAACCGAATACTGCTTCTCGGTGCCGCCGCCCCAGACGAGCGCGCCACCATTGACGTCCCATACCGCAGCGACCGGCGTGTAGGCATCGCCCTGGACAGCAGCTGCCGCCAGATCGATTGCGCCTTGCGCAAGCGCGTTGGCATCCTGCAGGGTCGACATCATCTCGCCGCGCTGCACAGCCAGGAGCGCATCGGTAATTCCATCCACGCCGGCGACCGGAACGGTTGCAGGATCGAGGCCGTAGGCCTTGACTGCCTCAAGCGAACCGATCGCCATTTCGTCATTTTCGGCGATCACGCCCTGAATGTCGCCGCCATTGGAGATCAGCCAGTTTTCCACCAGTGTCAGCGCTTCGGCACGCGACCAGTTGGCCGTGCGGGTTTCGAGCACATTGATGTTGGGGTATTCGGCCAAAACCTTCTGGATGCCTTCGAGACGCTGCACCTGGGCCGACTGGCCGATCATGCCTTCGACGATCACGACATTGCCTTCGCCGTTGATCTTCTCGATCACCGAGCGGGCCAGCATTTCGCCGGCCAGCACGTCATCCGAGCTGATGAAGGCGTGGTAGAGATCGGTATCGCTGATCAGGGTGTTCGAGCCGATCACGGGAACGCCGGCTTCCATGGCGCGAGCCACCGGATCATTGCCGGCATTGATGTCGACAGGAATGAAGATGATGGCATCATAGCCCTCATTGATGGCGGTATCGAACTGGTTGGACTGGTTGAAGGGGTCCATCCGACCGTCGAGGACGGTCAGTTCGATTGTGCCATCTGCAACGAGCGGATGGGCTTCGGCGGCATTGGCCCAGAGCACGTTAAACTCGGTGTCGAGGCTCTGCACGATTGCGGCGATGCGCAGCTTGTCCTGGGCATTGGCTGCACCCAGGCCCATGGCCAGAGCGCTGACACCCGCAAGAGTACCGAGCATAAGGCGGCGATTGATAGTCATTGCCATGAAATTCCTCCTATTGATGGCATTCTTCAGCCGGCTGGGAGCCGGATAAATTATGATTGAGCGTTGCGGGAGCGATCGATCAGTACGGCGGCGACGATGATCGCGCCCTTGACGATCTGCTGGTAGTAGGACGACACACCCAGCAGATCGAGACCGTTGCCAATAACGCCGATGATCAGCACGCCCACAAGGGTGAAGACGACGGAACCCACGCCACCGACGAGGCTCGTGCCGCCGATGACGACCGCCGCAATGGCATCGAGTTCATAGCCAAGCCCCGCCTGGGGCAGTGCCGATGTGGTTCGGGCGGTGAGGATCGCACCGGCGAAACCGGCCAGCGCACCCATGATGAGATAGGCCGAGAAGGTAACCATGCGGGTGGGAATGCCGCTGGTGCGGGCACTGCGCACATTGCCACCCACGGCATAGATCCAGCGGCCATAGATGGTGAAGCGCAGGACGACCCAGGCAATCACGAAAACCAGGGCGAAGCAGATGACCGGCACGGGAATGCCCGCAACGAAGCCCTGCCCCAGCCAGCGGAAATCGGCGCTCAGGTTGGGCACCGGGCGGCCGTCGCTGATCAACAGCGTGGCGCCGCGGGCCATGGAGAGCATACCCAGGGTCGCAACAAAAGCGGTCACCTTGAAGCGGGCAACGAGCAGGCCGTTGACTGCGCCAAACAGCGCACCGACGCCGATGGCCGCAGCTACTGCAAGGAAGGGATTGGAGGGATCGGCACCGGTGACCAGCGCCCCTGCTACGATGCCGGCAAAGGCCAGCACCGAACCGATGGAAAGATCGATGCCGCCTGTCAGGATAACGAAGGTCATGCCTACTGCCAGGATGCCGTTGATCGAGACCTGGCGCAGCACGTTGGTGATATTGCCGGTCGACAGGAAATTCTGGTGCGCGAAGGACAGAATGACGAAGAGGATAAGGAAAGCCAGCACGATGCCATAGCGCGACACGACGCGGCCGAACCGGGCATTGCGGGCTTCACTGGATTTTTGAGCTAGTTCGACCATTTGGGTGCCTCGGTTCAGCTGGCAAGATGGACCAGGGCTTCCTGGGTCGCTTCGGCGGCAGTGAGCTCGCCCGCGATGCGGCCGGACCGGAAAACGATGATCCGGTCGGCATTGGCCAGGATTTCTGGGATTTCGGATGAGATCATCAGCACCGCATTGCCGCGGGCTGCGAAGTCGGAGAGAAATGCGTAGATTTCGCGCTTGGCGCCCTCATCGATGCCGCGCGTCGGCTCGTCGCAGATCAGCACCTGCGGGTTCGTCTCGATGCAGCGTGCAAAGACGACCTTCTGCTGGTTGCCGCCGCTGAGATTTTGCACGGCAAGATCACGGGAGGCCGTGCGGACACGGAAGCGCTCGATCTGGGCATCCACGGCGCGGTTTTCCTCGCCCGCCTTCATGAAACCAAAACTCGAGAAGCGCTTGAGCGCACCCATGACGATATTGTCGCGCACCGATGCGGGCAGGACGAGACCATTGCCCTTGCGATCTTCGGTGACCATGGCAATGCCGGCGCGCAGGGCGTCGGACGGATGCTTGATGATGAGCTGGGTTCCCCGCAGAAGAACGTCGCCGCTTTGCTTGGGTCCGTTGCCGTAAAGCGCATTGGCGAACTCGCTGCGACCGGCGCCCATCAAGCCATAAAGGCCGAGGATTTCGCCCTTCGCCACGCTTAGGGAAATATCGGTGAAGACGCCGCCATTGGAGAAGTTGCGCGCCTCGATTACGGCCTCTGTGGCCTCGCGTTCCGCACGCGGTTCCTGGTCGCGCAGGTCGCGGCCGACGATGAGGCCGATCAGGCGCTGGCGGTCAATGTCGGCAATGGCGCCGCTTTCGACAAAACGGCCATCGCGGAAGACGGTATAGCTGTCGGCGATCGAGAAAATGTCTGTCAGGCGATGGGAAACATAAATGATGCCAACGCCCTGCGCCTGCAGCGAACGGATCGCTTCGAACAGCGTCTCGGATTCCTTTTCACCGATGGCCGAAGTCGGCTCATCCATGATGAGAACCTGGCTTTCGCGGCTGATCGCCTTAGCGATCTCCACCAGCTGCATCTGCGCGACGGTGAGGTCGCGCATGACGGCGGTCGCATCGATCTTGAACTTGAGTCGATCGAAGAGCGCGCGTGCATCTGCGACCATTTTGGCGCTATCGGTGAACCAGCCGCGACGCGGTTCACGACCGAGATAAATGTTCTCGGCCACGGTCATGTCGAGCACGGGGCTCAGTTCCTGGGTGATGATGGCGATGCCATCGGCCAGTGCCTCGGCAGCCGACGCATAGCTCACCACCTGGCCGTCGCGAACCATGGTACCGCCGTCGGCGCGCAGCAAACCCATCAGAATATTGAGGAATGTGGACTTGCCGGCGCCATTGCCACCACAGAGGGCATGGACGCTGCCGGCATGGAGTTGGATGCGGCCATCGAGCAGGGCGGGGACACCGTTGAAGGACTTAGAGATATCGGTAGCGGCGAGCAATACGGTCTGCTCGACCGAAAAGCCCGCATCCGAAAGGTCGAGCACTTGGCGACCTTCAAGAGCCTTTTGCATGACACCCTCCCCGAACAGGCCTGAACCGCCTTATTATGTTCGTTGTGAAACCAAACATATTGGACACCGGTGGCGCTGTCAAGCGACCGGCGTCCAGCTCAACTATGCCGATCGCGTGATCAGCGCCTTGCGCTTTGCTTCGTCGTAACGCGCCTCGATGAACGCCTTGGCCAGCCGCGCGACTTCGACATTGTCGACCCAGGTGTCGCGCCAGATGCCGCAGGTGATCGACAGATCCTCATCCACAACTTCGGTGGAGAAAGACTCGAAGGTGATGTAGTCATCATAGCCCATTTCAACCAGCGCATCGAAAACGGCCGGGAAATCGATCGTGCCGGTTCCGAGGTAGCCGCGATAGTTTTCACCGATATGGAAATAGCCCAACCTCTTGCCCGCAAGCTTGAGAGCCGCCGGGGTATTGGTTTCCTCGATGTTCATGTGGAACGTGTCGAGGTGCAGGAAAACGTTATCCGAACCTGTCGCCTCAATGTAAGCGAGGCCCTGCGCCGTGGTATTTAGAAGGTTGCTCTCGAAGCGGTTGACAATCTCGAGATTCATCGAGACACCGGCCGTCTTAGCGCGTTCTGCAACACGCGACATAACATCAACGCTGTTGTGCCAGCCCTTCTTGGTTGGCATACGGAAATACTTGGTGTGCGCGGAAAAAATGATGCCGCCGAGCTTTTCGCCGCCAAGATCACGCGTCACCTTTACGGCATCGTCGAGCACCTGCTCGCCACGCTTGACGCTATCCGCATCTTCACTGGAGATGTCGCTGTCGAGAGGCAGGCCCATAGTAACGACCACTTTGAGGTTATAGTCCTCCAGGCGCTTGGCCAGCCAGGCGACGTCGAATTTGGACGGATCGAGGCGAGGAAATTCGATCAGGCCATAGCCGAGCGCAGCGGACTTCTCCATTGCGCCTTCCAGGTTCTCCTGGGTCGTCCCGCCGGTCCAGACGAAAGAGTGAATGCCGAGCGTTTTCATTGTCTTGGGGATCCTGTGATCGTTTGATTTGAGAGGACTGGGCAAAAGCCCGACCGGTCACCTCTCCTCCCACCGGCCATTTGTTTGCATTAGCAGCAAACAAACTTGCGAGCAAGGTGGCCTCGATGTAAGCATGATCCAAATTGCGCGACCGAAGGATCGCATCACGGGAGGGAAAGCGTGACACAGAGCCTGTTTTCACAAGCGACAGATTTGACCGGGAAAGTCGTAGTCATCACCGGGGCGGCTGGCGGCATCGGTAGCGCCATGGCCGAAGCCTTCGGCCAGAGCGGCGCAACGCTGGCACTGACTGATCGCACTGACGGGCATGTCGAAATGGCCCGCCAGTTGGGCGCACAGCATCGTGCCTGGACATTCGACGCAACTAACGCGGGCGCCATCGACGACTTTGCCAAGGAGGCCCGCGCCCATTTCGGCAAGATCGACATCCTGGTCAACAATGCCGGTATTGGCCTGCTGGCGCCCGCGGCCTCCCTTTCCGTTGCCGATTGGGATCTGACAATGGCGGTCAATTTGCGCGCGCCTTACCTTTTTGCGCGTGCTTGTGCACCGACCATGCTGGAGGCCGGTTGGGGTCGTGTCATCACCATCTCCTCCCAGGCAGCCATCATCGGCATCGACGAACACGTTGCCTATAGCGCCAGCAAGGCCGGCCTTCTGGGAATGACCAATTGCCTTGCGCTCGAATGGGGTCCGCGCGGCGTCACCGCCAATTGCATTTCCCCCACCGTGGTCGAAACCGAATTGGCCAAGGTCGGCTGGTCTGGCGAGAAGGGCGAGAAGGCCCGCGCCGAAATCCCTACCCGCCGCTTTGCGCAACCGTCCGAGATTGCCCTTGCCGCCGTGTTCCTGGCCGGCGACGCCGCCGCCATGATCAACGGCGCCAATCTCGTCATCGATGGTGGTTTCACCATCCGCTAGCGCGCTGTTCGCAATCTAGAAATCACGCCATTTCCATGAGGAGGATACCTTGGCACAATCAATTTCCGGCCGCGTTGCGGTCGTCACAGGGGCAAGCTCAGGCATTGGCCGCGCCGCTGCACGGGCGCTGGCCGCCGAGGGCGCCCGGGTCGCTCTTGTCGCACGCTCGACCGAAAAGCTCGAAGCGCTTAAGACCGAGCTGGGGGGTGATACGCTTGTCGTTTCCGCCGATTTGACGAAAGCCGCCGATGTGGATAGCGCCATCAGGACGGTGACCGACCATTTCGGTCAGATCGACATTCTCTTCGCCAATGCCGGCAGCTATGTCACCGGCGATGTGGCCGAAGGCGATGCCGACCAGTTCGACGCCGTGATCTCGGTCAACGTCAATGCCGTGTTCCGCATGGTCCGCGCTACTTTGCCCGGCATGATTGAGCGCCGCAGCGGCGACATCGTAGTGACCAGCTCCATCTCGGGCCATCAGGCGATCCACTGGGAACCCATCTACAGCGCGACCAAGCATGCCGTTCAGTCGTTCGTACATGGCGTTCGCCGCCAGGTCGCGCCTCACAATGTGCGCGTCGGCGCGCTGGCACCCGGCATCGTGCTCAACGAACTCTGGGGCCTAACCGACCAAGCCGAGATTGTGCGCCGCGTTGCCGCCCATGAAGGTCTTCGCTGCGAGGATGTAGCGGACGCCCTGGTCTTCATGCTGACCCGTCCGGCTAATGCCACCATTCGCGATCTGGTGATCCTGCCACAGAACCAGGACATCTGATGCCCGAAGGCGTTTTTGATGCTATCCTGTTCGACATGGATGGCACGCTCCTGGACTCTTCGGCGGTGACGAAACGTGTCTGGCGGCGATGGGCCATTCAACACAATCGTAACGCAGAGGATGTAATTGCGATGTTGCATGGCCGACGCGCCATCGACACGCTCCTCGCGCTTGGCCTCGACCCAACCGAGGCCGAGCGCGAGGCGAATGCACTGAACCTGCAGGAAGAAAGTGACATGGACGGCGTCATCGCCCTGCCCGGCGCGCAGCAGTTTTTGGCGATGCTGCCTGCCAGCCGCTGGGCTATTGTCACCTCTTCCACGACCGTTCTCGCTGAACGACGTCTTCATGCTGCCGGACTGCCGATTCCTGGCGTGCTGGTAACCTGCGAAGACGTGATGGAAGGCAAGCCTTCCCCTCAGGGTTTTCGTTCCGCAGCCTTACGTCTGGGCGTGAACATATTGGGATGTCTGGTGTTTGAGGACAGCCCTGCAGGAATTGCCGCAGGCCACGCGGCAGGCGCGAAAGTATGCGGAGTCGGTGTGGCGCCTGAAGAAGACTACTGGGTTGAAGACTATCATGGCTTGTCAGCCGAATATTTTGGCACCAAAATATGGATACGTAGTTCCTCGTAGCAACGCGCAACCCTTTAGCTACAATTTGTTGTGCCGCGGAGCGGATACATTTCGGTGATAGGCCTTATTCTGCCCGACAATTATGCGCCCCAATTCAGCCGTTCTGACCCAAAACACGGATTTCCCAAGAGCGGTCATTCTCGGTGGCAAAACCTAGAATCCATTGTCTCACTCTTCTACGCTCAGTTGCGAAGCTAGCAATTCAGCTGGGTCAACAGGTCACGAACTTAAGACCAATCTTCTGTTGCGTACCGCTCTGCTTCATCCAGATCGATATCCATGCCGATGCCCGGCGCTGAGGGCAGTTCGATGTAGCCATTCACAATTGGCGGAATACCTCGGTACAGGTTGTGCCAGAACGGATCGCGGTGCGGTTCAGGGTAAATCTCTACAAAAGTACTGTTGGCAACCCCACCCATCAGGTGCATGCTGATATGCGGTTCACCGACCTGAGCCACGCGGATGTCGACCATTTCGGCGGCGTGGGCGAGCTTCTGCCAGGCACTGATGCCGCCGCCCCGGTTGTAGGTCATGTTGATGACATCGACCGAGCCCGAGGTCAGCAGCCGGAAGCTATCGAAGACCGAGATCTCGCTCTGCCCCGCCCCCGTCGGCAGCCCACTGCGGTAACGCACCTCCTTGAGGCCGCGGACGACGTTCTTGGGATGCACCGGCTCTTCAATCCATTCGGGATCGAGGTCGCGGATCATATTGGCGAAGCGTACCGCCTCGGTGGGTGTCCAGGCCATGTTGGAATCCACCACGATCGCGAAGTCCGGACCGGCCGCCTCACGCGCGGCGCGCACCCGCTTTGCATCTTCCTCCAGCGAGACGGCACCGACCTTGAACTTGATGCCGGCAAGGCCGAGGCGCTTGTACTCCGCCATTTCACGCTCGATGCCAGCGGCATCGCGGGAGGTCTCGTAGTATCCACCGATGCCGATGACTCGTACTCGACCATGCGCGCCGCCAAGCAGCGACCAGAGCGGCACACCCAGTTCCTCGGCTTTCATCACCCATAGCGCCGTATCGACCGTCGCCAGCGCCTTGATGAAGTCCTCTCGCGGAATATAGGCCGTATTGCCCTCAAGCATGGCCTGCCAATGCTTTTCGATATCGAGCACGCTCTTGCCGACGATGCTGTCGCGGAACGGACCGCGGATCTGCGCCTTGAGATAATCGCTGTACTCGGACTCGTTGCCGACGCAGACCGTCGTCTTGTGACCGTTCTCGAGGGTGATGCGGCACAGGAGAGCCGCACGCCGTTTGACGCTATAGGTGCCGCCGCTGAAACCGTTGCCCAGGTCCGCCGCGATTTCCCGGACCTCGATCGCGCGTATAGTCGTCATGCTTGTTCTCTTTTCAGGTTGAATTTGTCCGTAAGGTCCTTGGCCGCCACGATCGTGGCAAGCCAGGCCGCTTCTGCGCGTTTGCGCTCGGTGCTGACGAATTGATCGAGCTTCAGGCTCTCGGCGCGGTAGCGGCGCGTCAGTTCCTGCATGGATTGTGAGCTGCAACCGCCCTCGGACCTCGCGGCCTCGACGAAGCGCGCCGGGTCGAGTGCCGCGCGAACCTCCGCATCGGTAAGGTGGAGCGACAGCCCGATCTCGTTTGCCGCCGCATGCACGGCAGCTGCATCGACGTCCCGCTGCCCCAAGCCTCGCTCGGCACAGTGACGGACGACGGTCGCCATCAGCGTATAACCGCTCCGGTATGGAACCCCTTTGATGCGGAACAGCCAATCGGCGAAGAAGCCGATGGTGGCCCAGCTTGAGCGGGCCGCCTGCTCCATACGGTCCTGACGGACGGTGAGCGTGGCGACGATTTCTGCCACCAGTGCGAGCGAACTTTCGGTGAACTCAAAAGCCTCGTCGAGCAGTTCCGCTTCCTGCATTACCACATCGGATGTGCCGGTGCCCCTGAAGCCTGCAAGGGTCGTCCCGAACCACTGGGTTGCCGCGCCTGCCTTTGCCCGCAGCGAGTCGAGCGCCGTGGGGTTCTTCTTGATGGGAAAGACGCTGCTGGTGCTGCAGAAGCCGGCATCGATCTCGACCAGCGCGAATTCGCTGCTCGACCAGGTACACAGATCGGTGGCGAGATCGTAGAGCACGCTCATGATGGTAGCGAGAATTGCGACGATTTCGGTCGCGTAGTAGGCGTACCGGCAACGGCGCGCATTGGACACGACGCCGCTGAAGCCAAGAAGAGTGGCAGTCCGGCCCCGGTCGATCGGCCAGGTGGTGCCCGAGAGGCCCACTGCGCCAAGTGGGTTGCGGTTGACGCGGGCGTAACACTCGGTCAGCCGCTCGCCCTGTTCGAGCAGGCGGTCGACGACGGCACTCAGATAATGCCCGAAGGTCGTGGGGTGAGCATGTTGCAGGCAGGTATATCCGGGCATCAGCGTGGCCACGTGCTGCCCGGAGATCTCCCCAAGCGTCACCGAGGCTTGGGCCGGCGCATCAACGATATCGAGACAGCGCCTGCGCTTGTAGAGCCGTCGTGCTGCAGGGCCCTGGTCCAGCCGGCTGCGCGCCGTATGCAGCTGGCCGGCAACATCCTTTCCGACCAGTCCGGCCAATTGCTCTTCCATCTGGAGTAGCAAGCTGCCGGAGACCGCATCGGTGTAGCGGTCCTCGGGATGGGTTTCGCCAATATGCAGCCGCTGGATTCCATCAACCAGACGCGCAGCCGTCTCCTCAGTAACGACGCCGGTTTCGCCAAGCATCACGGCATGGGCCAGATCGATCCACACAAACTCCCGATACTGGCGGAGTTCGCGCTGGATGTGGCGGTTCTCGCTATAGGCGAGAAGGTCCGGACGCGTAACGGCGCCCAGCCGGGCTACATAGTAGGGCTGCATGATGGAACTCGGTCGGTTTGGACAGGCGGGCGCCGGAGCGTCCGCCATCGGAAATCAGCTCAGAAGCCAGTTGTTGAAGCGTTCGGCTGCCTGCTCCTGGACAGGGCCCCAGAACCGGAAGTCCAGCGGACCCATCTGGGCGAGATTTTCCGGCAATGTCGGCAGGGACGCGCTGCGGGCGGGGTCGATGAAGTCGAACGCGCCCGGGTTGGAGGGACCGATTCCTATTTCGCCGCAGGCCACGGCCTGCCGCTCGGGATCGGCACAGAAGCTGATGAACTGCCGGGCGAGATCCGCCTTAGGGCTGCCCTTGGGGATGACCCAGCCGAAATTGGTGAAGAACCCGCCGTTCCAGACGATCTTCACCGGCGAGCCGGCATCGATCACGCTTTGCGCGCGCGAATTGAAGGTCGGGCAGATATCGGTTTCACGCGTCTGCAGAAGCGTGGGAGTCTGCGAGGCGGAGGACCACCAGACATCGACATTGGGCCGGATCGCGTCGAGCTTAGCGAATGCGCGAGCCCACCCGGCCTCGTCGGCGAGTACCGTCGGGATTTCGGCGAGCGGCACACCATCGGCCAGGAGCGCGATCTGTATGGTGTCGCGCGCGAACTGCCGCATGCCGCGGCGGCCGGGAAAGCCTTCCACATCCCACATGTCCGCGTACGAAGTGATCTCGCGGTGGAAGGCATCGGTGCGATAGGCGAGGATGAAGGCAGCGACGTCAGACGCGATGAAATGATCGTCCTTCATGGTATCGGGAATGGCGGCGACATCATCGCTCGACAGGTCGAGCGGCTCGAGCAGATCATTCTCGACCAGAGTATGGGCGACGTCCTGCCCAATCGAAGCGCAGAGATCCCAGCGGTAGTTGCCGGTTTCGACTACGGCGCGCACTTCGGCGGCAGGATTGTCCCGGCGTTCGACCGGGATCACGGCAACCCCGGTCTCTGCCTGGAATGGCTCGTAGAAGGCTTTGGTCCAGGCTGCGGTATAGGCGCCGCCGGCATCCCCGATCGCCAGCATGTCGGCGGCTGAGGCCGAGCGGATGAAGGCGGGAGCCGCCAGGGCCACTGCGGTCGCACTGCCAGCGGTCTTGAGAAATTGCCTGCGAGATAGATCCTTGAGAAGTCTAGCCATGGGACATGCCTTTCTGAGTGGTGGCTTTGGCGCGGCGGGTGAAGAACTCCACGGAAAGGACGATTGTTGTGACCCCTATGATCAGCACGGTGGAGACGGCAGCCAGGGTTGGGGAGATATTGAAATGCGCCTCGCTCCAGATGCGCTTGGGCAGGGTGGTCGACAGGCCCGAACTGATGAACATGGCCACCGACAACTCCTCGAAGGAGCGGATGAACGCGAAGACGAAGGATGACGCCACGCCAACTCGGACGATGGGCATCGTGATAATCCAGAAGGTGCGCAAGCCGCCCGCACCCAGTGTTCCGGCAGCTGTATTGAGCTGCCAGTTGTAGTTGCCGAAGGCAGCAACCATGGCGACGATCACATATGGCACGGCAAAGACGGTCTGGCCGATGACGAGGCCCAGATCGGTGCCAACGAGTCCAAGTGTCGAGAAAACGTAGAACATCGCCAGAGCAAGCAGGATATTAGGGATCGCAAGCGACAGGAGAACCAGCCCCATCACTATCGGCTTGGCGGAGACTTCGCCGCGGGACAGCGCCATTGCCGCTGGAATGCCAAGCACGATGGATACTGAGGCAGTGACGAGGCCCACGATGATGGAGCGCAGCGTCGCATCGATCCAGATCGAGGAGGTGAAATAGGCCTCGTACCAGCGCAGCGAGAAACCGCGCGGCGGCCATTCGAGGAAATTGGAGTCTGTAACCGACACGGGGATCAGAAAGAGTGCCGGTGCCGCCAGCCAGACGAGGCCGATGATCGCAAGGATCGCGGTGGCATTGAATCGCGCCCGGGCCTTGCCCGGCGGAGCCGGCGCGCCGCTGCCGAAGAATGGCCCTGTCAATGTTGCGAGGAGCATGAGCATGCGACGCGACGCAGCCTGCTGCAGCGCATGCAGCCGACCGCGCCGGGCGCCGGCTTGGCGTGTCGGCCGTCCGGCAAGGCTGATGCCGAACACCCGGTCTGCAATGACGACGATCAGCAGCGCCAGGACGAGGAAGACGATGGCAATGGCCGCCGCCATGTTCCAGTTAAACAATTCGTCGATCTGCTGGATGATCACCTGTGCGATCATCGTCTCACGCGGCGATCCCAGAAGTGTGGGCTGCACGAAGATACCGAGACTGAGAACGAAGGCGAGTATGAATGACGCCGCGACGCCACTCTTGGTCAGCGGAAAATAGACCAGCCAGAAGTGACGCGCCGGACTGGCGCCGAGTGATGCCGATGCGGCGGCGAGCCGCGGATCGACATTCTGCATGGCGCCGAGAATGGTCAGCACCGAGATTGGCGCGATGGCATGCACGATGCCCGTGATGACGGCACCGCGCGTATAGAGCATTTGCCAGGCTTCACCGGTCAGCCCGAGGCTGGTCAGCGTGCCATTGATCACCCCGTTTTGGCCGAACACTAAGAACCAGGCGATAGTCCGCACCAGGACGCTGATCCAGAACGGGATCAGAACCATGATCATCAGGAGCGCGAACACGCGTCCGGTGCGGCGCGAAAGGTAGAGCGCGATCGGATAGGCGATAAGGGTGCAAAGCACCGCCGAGATCAGCGCAATGCTCAGTGTCGTGGTCGATGTCCGCAGCACAGTGGGGCTGAAGAGGGCGGCACCGATGTTGTTGAAGGTAAAGTTGGAAGCCGAGTCGAGAAACGCCAGGGACAGCATCTGACCAATCGGCCAGATCATGAATACGAGCAGGAAGCCGATGGTCGGAAGGACAAGAAGATTCCCAGCTGCGGCGGTTGAAAAGATGGGCGACCGGGCCATGGGATCACTCCACGAAGAAGCTGGTATCTGCCCAGGACCACTGCAGCCGCACCTAGTCGCCCACGGCCCAGGATGAGGATGCACTGTCGGTCAGCCGCTGGACGGTAACGGCCTTGCCCGATGGCAGGATCACTCCGTACTGGGAATAAAGGCCGTATTGCTCCAAGCTGGCGATCCTTCCGGGCACGCTGGGCCGGTCGTCCGGACCGTCGGCAAAGGCGAAACATTGCGGCCGGACCATCATCTGGCCGTTGGCGGCAACGTCCCGTCCGGGCTTGCCCGTGACCTGCAGATCCGCGATCTCGACCGTGCCATCGGTATCTGTCTGCCGATACGCGAAGATATTGGCGATTCCGAAGAAGTCCGCGGCGAAGCGGGATTCCGGCGCGAAATACATGGCCCGCGGCGCCCCGCTCTGAACGATCGCGCCCTGGTTCATCAGGCAGATGCGATCTGAAAGCGTCAGAGCTTCGGTCTGGTCATGGGTAATATAGACAATCGTCGTGCCCAGCTGGCGGTGGAGTCGCTTGATCTCCTCCTGCATGCTGTCGCGCAAGCGCTTGTCCAGAGCCCCGAGCGGCTCGTCCATCAGAATGATCGACGGCTCATAGACGACGCAGCGGCCGAAGGCGACGCGCTGCTGCTGCCCGCCAGACAGCTCGGACGGCAGACGATCGCCTACAGTGGCCAGGTTGACGGTTTCGAGGACGCGACGAACCTTGATGTCGATTTCGGTGGCGGCCATCCCCCGCATGCGGAGCGGAAAGGCGATATTCTCAAAGACCGACAGATGCGGGAAAAGCGCGTAGTTCTGGAACACGACGCCGATATCGCGCTTGCGCGATGGCAGGTAGGTTGCATCGACCCCGCCGATCTCGACCATTCCGCCGTCCGGGAAGTTGATGCCCGCGATAATGGAAAGAAGCGTAGTCTTTCCCGAGCCGGACGGACCGAGCAGGGTGACGAACTCCCCCGTACGCACCTCGAGCGAGGTCGGCCGAAGCGCATGCAGGTTGTTGTAGCTCTTATGCACGTCGTGCAGTTTAAGTTTGATTTCGCGCTGTTGATGGTCAGGCCGTTCCACTGATCTCGTCCCGAAAAGCTAACGTTTCCTCACGCTAAGAAAATGTTAGACATACTGTCAAATCTATATATTCTATGTCGCAGTATCAAAATATTGGATGATGCATCGTGGAGTTTCGTCAGCTTGAGGCTTTTGTCGCGATAGCCAGACTTGGGAGTTTCAGGGCAGCATCCATGCGCCTGAACGCCACCCAGCCCGCCATTTCAGCGCGTATCGCAGCTTTGGAAGGCGAATTCGGGGTCGATTTGTTCAACCGAGGCTCACGCCCGACGAGGCTCACTCCAGCGGGATTTCGTTTGCTGGATCAGGCTGAGAAAATGCTCGATCTGGCGACGGAAATGCGCCGGGCCGGCAGTGATCAGGTTGGTCAGCGGGTAAGGCGCGTTCGCATCGGCATCCCGAGCGCTCTGGTGCAGCGCTGGGCCTCTACCCTGATCGGAGAGGTATATCGAGAGTTTCCCTGTATCCAGGTTGAGCTTCACATCGATCGCTCGATCATTCTCAAACAGCTTCTGCTCAATGGCGAAATCGACTTCATTCTCGCAATCGGGCCCATTGCGGACCCGGAACTAGTGTCGGCTCCCGTAGCCCGCTATGGCTATCAATGGGTCATCGGCAAGCGACTGAGTTCGCGCCTGACGGTCAACAGTCTTTCGGACATTTTTTCGGTTCCGGTGCTGACCTATGGAAAGTCTTCCGCGGTCTATGGCCAGCTGTTCGATTTCCTGAAAACCCAGGGGCTGGCGGATTTTCAGCTCAGCGGAAGCAACTCCACCGATGCTATTCTCCGTCTAGTGGCCGATGGCATGGCAGTTGGATTTGTTATGTCTATCGCAATTAGCGATAGTCCCAATGCGTTTTCCTTCGAAATTCTCGACCTTCCGACCTCGTCAATTCCCGATGTGGAGTACTTCGCCTGCCGTCGGCGCGATGATACCGAGAGCGCCGCGCAGTTTCTGTTTGACCATGCAACGACGGTACTCACGCCGTGATCTTGGTGTTTCTTAAGTCCCTCGATGCACAAGCACCCAGTGGCTGGGAGAACAATACGAAAAAAAGTCGGTCCGAAAGGCGCCCCATTGCGGTCGTTAGCCGTACCGTTGCCCCCTCCCAAGAGCGGACCTGAGAACAGGCACGCTATTGAGGCCAAGGGGGCTGTTCTCAGTTGTAGCTATCAGCACCCATCTGCACCCATAAAGCTCTCGTTAAATCGACTCGGTCATTTGCGTGCGCTCAAAATCCTGAACGTGTCACGCCGATGCCTAAAGCTGCCCTGACCCCGCGAATGATCTCCGATTTTTGCCGGCTTCGGCTGGTGCAAGTTCTTGAGGAAAGCGAGCGATCCGCGGTGTGCAAGTACCTCACCGATCTCCTCCAGCTGCTGGCCTTCCCTCCATATCGAGGTCGTTGGATCGACTGAGCACAGGTGGGCGTTGCCGCCGGCATCGAGAAGAACCGGCTGCAAGCCGCCCGGCATCAGCTCCAGCCAATCTTTGATGCCGTATCGCGTGCCGTTTCCATGCAGGATTTGGCGCCTTCCCTTCGGACGCCACCGGAAGGTACTCTAGCCATAAAGACGTCAACGGCCCGCTCGCGTTCCCGCTCTGGAGCGTCAGCGGCGCCAGATAAGTCGGCACCGCGTAAGCGGGGTCCGAAGCCAAAGGTCATCGTCGAATTCCCGGAACCGCTATGGACCGAATGGGATGAACCCGAGACCTTTTCAGACGCCCTGAACTTACAAATGAGACGCCACGGCGACACGGTTCGGCACCTGTTCATTGCGTTGAATAGCAACGGCAATGCTAACGACTAACGGACCCTGATGAAGTGGTGCACTGGTCAGCTGGTCCCACGCACGGTGCAGAGCCTTGCCGTCCTAGCAAAGATCGAACGACGCTATCGGCTGCCCGAGGGCTACTTCAAGTCCAAGATGCCGAACCGCGGAGGGGCGACACACGGCCGTGGACTTGAGGGGATTCCTGCACATGAACGCAGGCAGCTGGCGTGGCACCTGCCCGATGACTTCCTGAGCCGATCAAGAACGGAACAGGACGAGATCCTGACTTGGGTGCGTCGCGTCATCATCACCGGATCTACCGATTACCGCCACTATCAGGCCGAAGCCATGAAGCAGAAATATGCCGTGCGCTTCACCGCTTTTCTGGGACGCAAGCGCAAGCCGGTCACCGCGAACGACAATCTGGATGTCCACCTTGATGACCTGGATGCCGAATTGGAGTCGGCGGTGGTCGATGCGCCGGCCGCGTTGGACCAGGAGATGAACGAGCTCCTGCGCTTTAAGACGGCGACGCTGACCGCGTTCGGTTTCCAGCGCAACGGCGTCTGGAACGAAGAGACGGCGTCGCAGAAGGTCGAGCACCTCAGCCTCATGTTCGGCTCGTTGGCGTCGGACCCCCGGAGCACGGTCAAGGGCTGCGGCGTGCCGCTCGATAGTCTTTGCTTCGCGATGCTGGTGTTTCCAGCGGTGTGGGACTGGTACCTGCAATGGCGGGAGCGTCGGCGCGGATTTTACACGAAATGGGAAGTCGACATGCTGAGCGTTGTCCTGGGAATGACCCGTGCGGACACCGGTTGGATACGGCAGACGCCTGCGCTGGCTAATCGACTTCGACCCATTCATGGCCTCATCTCCGAGCAGGACATCCAGGTGGCCCGGAAGGATTGGGACGCAGCTTGCGAGACCTTCCACAAGCATGCCCGGCACCGCATTAAAGAAATTCAGCGAGTCGCCCGCATCCACCGTGATCCGTTTGAGCCCATCCTGCCGGTGCTTGAGGCCGACAGCCCGGTCGGCGAATACCGCAAGATTACCGAGGAGATCGTGCGCTTGATGCCTGATGAGCGTCGGTATCCACGTGCCGCTGCGGAGGCCGTCAGATCGTTCCTGCTCCTGCGTTTGGGCATACACCTCGGGCTGCGGCAGCGGAATCTGCGCGAGCTCCTTGTATGCCCGCGGGGGCGGATGCCGACATCGGAGCGGCATCTTGAGGACAGAAAGCGCGGCGAGCTGCGTTGGAGCGATCGCGAGCAAGGCTGGGAAGTACTGATCCCTGCGGTCGCCTTCAAAAATTCGACGTCGTCGTTCTTTGGGTCGAAGCCGTTTCGGCTAGTGCTGCCGGACTTGGCCGGGCTCTACGACATGATCGATGCCTACCTCGGCCGGCATCGGGCTCGGCTGATTGGCGATGCAGCGGACCCGGGCACCTATTTCGTCAAGTCGGTCAAGCGGACCAGTGCCGATGCATCTTATAACCAGAACACCTTTTACGAAGCTTGGCGCCTGACCATTCAGCGGTACGGGATTTACAATCCATACACCGGCCGCGGCGTCATTAGGGGTCTGCTGCCGCACGGTCCGCATAATGTCCGCGACATTCTAGCAACCCACATCTTGAAGCAAACAGGGTCATATGAGCAGGCAAGCTACGCCATTCAGGACACGCCTGATATGGTAGCAAAACACTACGGGCGCTTTCTGCCGCAGGACAAGGCGGCAATCGCCGCGAAAATACTCAATAGGGTTTGGGAGGCAGCCTGATGCTTCGAAGGGAGCGCAAGTGTGGCGAATAAGCGCCCCCTTTCGGGCGTTTAGACCATCAGCAATTTTCTCCGGAAGCTGCCGTCGTCGTAAGCTAATGGTCTTGGGAATGGAACAGATCAACGAGACAGGAGCTCGCCTCCGGAAGTATCCTCCTCAAACCAGAACGCGGAGGCCGGTGAACCATGGCCTTTGAGCGTCGTTCTGTATCCGGAAAGGAGCGCACCATGATCAGTGTCAACGTCACAACATGCGACATCTCGCCGAACCATAGTGGCGCCGAAATCATAATCGCACTTCATTTGCCAGCGGGCCTAAGCGACCAGTTATCGGTGCTTTCGCAACCTCACAGTCAGAACAGAGTCAAATGACTGTTCGGAGAACTCGGCGCCTTGGGGCTTTGCTCTTGCTCGGGCTCTTGAGCTTAGCAGGCCCGTCCTCGGCACAGCAGCAAGCGGTCAGTCCAAGCTTTTTCGACGACTTTTCCGAGCTCGACTACACACGCTGGTCCGTGTCCGACGGGTGGGCCAATGGAGATCATCAGAACTGCGGCTGGTCCAAGGAAGAAGTCGCGGTCTGGGGTGGCATGCTTCGAATTGGATTTTCAGTCAACCAGGCAGCGGAAGGACGGAGTCATCGTTGCGGCGAACTGCACACGCACCAGGCTTTCACCTACGGCATCTTTGAAGCACGCATCAAAACACCCCCGCATGCTTCGGGCCTTAATGCCGCCTTTTTCACCTATGGCGGTCCTCCTATTGGGCCCGTGCATGACGAGATCGACTTCGAGATTCTGCTGAAAGATCCTTCGCGCGTCCAAACCGCGGGTTATGTGAACGCCCAAGAGGTGCCGCTCGCAACGCCTGCGCTGCCCCAACCCGCCGATCTCGCGTTCACAGACTATGCGTTCGTTTGGGAGCCTGGCAGGGTTACCTACTATGTAAACAGAACGCCTGTTTACACACTGGCGCATCCGAACCCTACGCCCTCACACCCGCAGAGCATCTTTTTCAACCTGTGGTCGAGCGATGTTCGCATCGAGTGGATGGGCCCCTTCCAGGCTCCGGGCCAGCCCTTGAGCATGGAAGTGGATTGGGTCGGATACACGGCGCTCGGCGAACGATGCCGGTTCCCCCATTCCATCACATGCTGAGCTTGCCTATATGGTGGCGGAGCGAACGGGCGTTGTTCAGCCTTCATCCGGCGAAGTCTGAGTTTTCGCTTCTTCCCGTGCCGGCGTTTCAACCCGCCAGAGAACATCCAGCAATGTCAGGGCTACGGTTGCGAGGGCGAGTTTGATGAAGATTTCGCGCTCATACCCTGCCAGCCAGGCTGGGCTGCCGTGCCGGGCGATAAAGAGGAATGCAGCCCCCAGGACGATAACAATGGCGGCGCCGACGAGCATGGAAGATACAAATTGAACACGGACGACTTTAAGCAAGATCGGCTCCCCTGATACGCGTGATCATGGCCGAACTCATTTTCCGTCAGGTCAAATTGAACGATGCAATTTTAGCGGTTTTCAGAAATGCTTCGATCAGCCTAGTTCGGGCAAACTGATCTGCCGATTCCAGCCAAAGGACCTTGCACCATGAAGTTCGCCCTCCGCATTTTTGGCGCGCTGGCTGTCGTCTTCGCCCTTTATATTATCATCGGAGAACAGCTGGTTGGCTCAAGCGGGGACGCTTACGTGAACACACGTCTTGCGGCCGTAAGGAGCCCAGTTCAAGGCACCTTGCAGCTGGCCACAGCACCAGTTGGTGGCCGGGTGGCGCTTAATGAAGTCATGGGCAATGTCACCGGCCGCGTTGCAGATGCAACATCCCTTAATGGCCTTGAGCAGGCCCGCGCCATTGCCGGTGCAGACATCGATACCGTCGGCACAAGCGGCCAAATGCAAGGCGAAAGCCTTGCCCGTCTCGAAGCACGTGCCGCTGCCCTTGACCGGCTCTTGGAAGAAAAGCGCGCTGCGCAGCTGAGCGGGCAGGCGGGCGCCTTGCGCTCGACGGTCAGCGGCGTTGTCTGGAGCATTTCCAGCTTTTCCGGCGAGTTCGTCGCATTGGGCGATACGGTCGCCCAAGTCGCCGACTGCTCATCTCCGTTTATTCATGCCAGTGTTGATCAACGGCTCTATAATCGTCTCTCCGTAGGCGATGCGGCCCAGTTCCGGCTCCACGATGGTCCAGCCATGGAAGCAAGTATTGCCCTGCTGGCTGGAACCGGACCGCGTACCTTGCTCGAAACCCTAGCCATCAATCCAACAGAACGGTTGCTGGAAGGCTATTCCGTCCTGCTGGCGGCGCCTGGCCTAACAGAAAATGGGGCTTGCCCGCTGGGCAAGACTGGTCGGGTAATCTTCAGCTCCGGCCCGCTTTCAGGCTTGGGTGAGTGGCTGTCGGCGATCGGCCTTTGATGATTATTCTTCCCGAATGGCTGCTGGTCTGGGTTCCAAGCCTTCTGGTAATCGGCATCGGCATCACTGCACTGCCTTGGCTTTCGCGCGAGAACACATGGTTACGGCTTGCCGTCATGGCGCTCGCAGTGTTTTTCAGCCTGCGCTACCTGGTCTGGCGGTTTGCCGAAACGCTGGCGCCCTTTGGGTTCACCGCAGATGCGCTGGCCAGCTGGTTGTTTTTTGCCATTGAAGCTGCCACAGCCCTGTCCAGTCTTTCGGCGTTCCTTGTTCTTTCGCGGCATCGCAGCCGCAGTGATGACGCCGATCGTAATCTGAGCTGGGTGACAACGCGCCAGCCAAGGGTAGCTGTGGTCATCGCCACCTATAACGAGGAATGGACTGTTCTCGAGCGGACCATAGCCGGTGCTCTGGCCTGCAAATATTTCAACAAGACCATTCATGTGCTCGATGACGGACGCCGCGACTGGCTTGAAGAGCGCTGTCGTGCCATGGGCGTTGAGCATGTGACCCGCCCGGACAATCTGCATAGCAAGGCAGGCAACATAAACCACTTCCTGCGCGAGGCGCGGCGCAAAGGGGAAGCCCCTGATTTCGTCGCGGTACTCGATGCTGATTTCGTGCCGCACCATGATTTCCTGACCCGCACTCTGGCTCTCTTTGCAGACGAGACCATAGGGCTGGTACAAACCCCGCAGCACTTCTTCAACCCCGATCCCATTCAGCACAATCTGGGTATCAGCCGGTCCTATCCAGACGAGCAGCGGTTCTTTTTCGATTACATGCAGCCCTCGCGCGATGCTTGGGGGATAGCGGTTTGCTGCGGCACCTCCTCGGTCGTGCGGTGGACCGCTTTGGAAAAGATAGGTGACTTCCCCACCGACAGCGTGACCGAAGACTATATGCTCACCGGCACACTCAAGCTCTTCGGCTATTCCACCGTCTACCTCAATGAACCGCTCAGCGAAGGCTTGGCACCGGAGGGCCTCAAGGAATACATTACCCAGCGCTCTCGCTGGTGCCTGGGCCTTATGCAGATCATGCACACCGATGCTGGTCCGCTCAGCCCGAAGGCCTTGCGCCTGCGCGACCGGTGGAGTGTTCTTGATTCCTGCCTTTATTGGCTGACGACCTTCCCCTTCAGGCTCGCCTGCATCGTTTTTCCCCTGCTTTACTGGTTTTTTGGCGTGACGGTGGTCGACGCACGGCTGGCGGATGTCATCAACTTTTTCGCGCCCTACTACCTGGCAACAATGGTCTACCTGAACTTTGTCTCGGTCGGCATGTTCGTGCCGATCGTTAACGACATCAGCCAACTGGTCGGCGCGTGGGAAATCTCAGTATCCGCCATTACTGGCCTGTTCAGGCCAAAGGGGCATGCCTTCAAGGTGACGATGAAAGGAGGAGATCGTGACAAGATCGTTGTCCAATGGCCGATTATGCGCCGCTTCGTTGCTTTCTTCGTTCTCACCGTCACGGGGCTTTTGATCGGGCTGACGTCTGATTACCTGTTTGACGCCCATGCTGGCGAAGGCAAGGTCGTGATCCTGTTCTGGACGATCTACAATCTCCTGGTGCTCGGCGGCACCATGCTCGTGTGCATCGAGCTGCCGCGCACCGCCTCCATCCTGCGCTCACGTCCAGAGTTGGTGCGCGTCTGGGTAGGTGACGAGGTCCGCTCCGCCTGGCTCCTCGATATCCATTTCGAGGCGCTGAGGCTCCGCGGCATTTCCCTGCCGATCGGCACCCCGTTTATCTGCGAGGTGTCGGGCGTTGGCAAGATCGACGGCATCGTGACTCTGTCGCTCACGGCATCAATCGATGCGCAGATACAGATCACCCCGGAACAGCGCGAAGACCTGATCGAGAAGCTTCACACCGGCAGCGGTACGCCCGGGACCTCCGCCGCAGGCTTGGCCGGGCTCACCGCTGGGTTGTTGCGCCGGGTCATCGCCGGCACAAT
Source organism: Devosia submarina (assembly GCF_003056345.1). Lineage (GTDB taxonomy): Bacteria > Pseudomonadota > Alphaproteobacteria > Rhizobiales > Devosiaceae > Devosia > Devosia submarina. The sequence goes on from NZ_PYWB01000018.1 coordinate 25,878, forward strand.
CCACTAAGCGTCCTTCTTGTCCCGTTCGGGGCGGTCCGCACGCGATTGCAGCAGGGCCACGGCGTCGGACAGGACGTTGATCTCTCGGAAGCGGCGATGCTCGCGCATAAAGGGCGTCGGCTCTCCCTTTGCGAGCAGCAGAAGGTTATCAGCAAGCTTCTGCAAGGGTCTGAGCAGAAACGCCGCGATAAGGGCAAACAGCACCACGACGCCGAGGAGAAACGCGGCGAGACCAAGCAGCATGCGTGTTTGAAACTGCCGTTCCGCGCCGGTCACAAACGAGTAGTCCAGACGCGCCACCATGCTCCAGCCAAACGGCGGCAGCGTTCTGTAGCTCAGTTCCGGTTGGGTCGTGGTGAAATAGGTCTGACCGTCTGGCCAAACCTCGGTGTCAGTAGCCACTCGCCCCATGCGTGCGGCCTGAAAGCTGTTCAAGCGCGTGAGTTCTTCTTGGACGTTGGCCGTGCCCAACAGGATGGTGCCGGACCGATTGACGAGGTAGACATCCAGGCGAAGACGCTCTGCCGCTTCTTCAACTAACTGCCGCACCCAGCGCCAGTTGATGTGGGCGCCAAGCACACCACTGACATTCCCATTGTTGTCCAGAACAGGTGCTGAAAAATCCACGAAGCGAAGTGGCTCTGCTTCGCCGGAGCCCAACAAGCGCGCCAGGAGGATGGCTTCATGCACATCGCCTGCGAAGGGTCCCTGCAAGCCCTGCTGAAACCAGGGTCGTTGCCCCACGTTTTCCTCAACCAGCATATTGCGACTGGCAGCCAGCACTGTTCCGCGTGAATCAGCAATGCCGATCCACGATACCTTTTCCCTATCCTGTCCGAGAGAAGCGATCATCGATGGATCGATGCCGGGACCGACCCGTCCTTCCAGACTTGCAGCCAGTGCCTCGACGCGGCGCCACTCCTCATAAAGAGCTCGGCTGATAAAGGCGCTCAGGGCTTCTGTTCGAATCTGCACGGCCTCTTCTGCCGTTGCCGTGCCATAGGCGCGCAATCCAAACTGAAACAAGGCGACAAGGCCGACTAAACCGGCCAACATAATGGCGACAAGTGCATAGGATAGTAGCCAGCGCAATTTCATAGCGATTCTCCTTAGAGGAAAAGTCGCACCAGCGCCGCCGACAATGAACTCCGCAAAGATCTCACTGGTTGACAATGTCTTAATGCCAGCGTCGGGCATGTGAGACTTCAGTGTTTTCTGGCCATACCGATCGAACGGCTTCGTTGAAAACGAAAGTGGTACAAGCTGACCGCATTGAGGCGGTCGCTTTTCTCATATCTTGTTCCTAAATACGACGACCCGCTACCGGCACCAAATTAGCTATCCGCACCACCGCACTTCGAATGGCAGATTTCTGTGAAATGCTACCGAGAGATGGTGTATCGCGGCGGCTGTGGCGCGATCTGAGATCGAGAAGCTGCAGCCCCTTCATGTACGATGCTGTCGAGGTCGCACCTGACCTCTAGCATCCAGGGAAGGAGCAACGGCGATGGCGCATT
>NZ_PYWB01000019.1 GCF_003056345.1 Devosia submarina
CACGGAAGTAATCACTTCGACCCGTCGAAACGGCTCATCGGCACTCTTGGACATAGTCGTACTCATAGGCGTATGCCTATGCCTTATCAGCTATGCCACATGTCCGGTCAAAATAGGGTGCGCTCCAGCCCGAGTGGCTGGGCGCGCCGCCACGCGTCGATAGTATCGAGATGTAAATGGCGGGCGTAAACCAAGGAGAACGATCAGACCAGCAGTGTGCATTTGGGAGCTTCCTCACCGAGCTACCCCTGCGCTCCGAACCCTTGCGGCATTGATCCACGCCGGCCACAACCGGCGTGAGGCTGCCCATCTGCTCAGGCTATTGAACGCAGCTCTGAGCCAGTGAATTGCTGCTCTCAGAGAGCTGACATTTTCCGCTGGGATGGTGCCACCGCTTGGGGTGCCCGGTCTCAACTTGGATCGTGTTTAGGCCGCCGAGATGCATTGTTGCCTAGGCTCCTCCGCCTTTCCATCGAACATTTGGTTCATGCGCTGACATCGTTTGCCTGAGCGCTGATATGCGGACCAACTTTGGCGGGGTCGAGCGTTGCCGGGCGTCTGGGTAAGTTCAATTGCGCCATGCGCGGCGCCGTTTCGGAGATCACCTTACCGGCCTTGATGACCTTGAGGCGGGTGGCCTTGAGGCGGATGGCTTCGATGGGGTCCTTAGCCTGGAGGAGAACCATGTCGGCCTTGCAGCCGACATCGAGGCCATAGCCGTCGAGGTTGAGGATCTGCGCGGGACCGGTGGTGACGGCGGCGAAGGCCTGGCGCATGGCGTTGCGGCTGGTCATCTGGGCCACGTGGAGTCCCATGGAGGCGACTTCGAGCATGTCGGCCTGGCCCAGGGAATACCAGGGGTCCATCATGCAATCTTGTCCGAAGGCGCAGGTGATGCCGTAGCCGAGCATTTCAGGGAAGCGGTTCATGCCGCGCCGCTTGGGATAGGTGTCGTGGCGGCCCTGGATGGTGATGTTGATGTTTGGATTGGCAATGGCTGCCACGCCCGCTTCAGCCATCAGCGGCAGCAGCTTGCTGACATAGTAATTGTCCATGGAATGCATGGAGGTGAGGTGCGATCCGGCCACCCTACCCCCCAGGCCAAGGCGCTGGGTTTCATAGGTCAGCGTTTCGATGTGGCGGCTGAGCGGGTCGTCGGTCTCGTCGCAATGGAGATCAATCAGCAGGCCGCGTTCGGCGCCGATTTCACAGAGCGCTTTGACGCTGGCGGCGCCGTCGCTCATGGTTCGCTCGAAGTGGGGAATGCCGCCCACGACATCGACACCCATGTCGAGGGCACGATTCAGCAGGTCAATGGCGCCGGGATAACGATAATAGCCGTCCTGCGGGAAGGCAACGAGCTGCAGATCGATATAGGGGGCGACCTGGCGCTTGACTTCAAGCAGGGCTTCGACGCCCAGGAGGCGCTCGTCGCAGATATCGACATGGGTGCGGATGGCGAGCAGACCCTGGCTGACGGCGAGGTCGCAATAGGCCATGGCCCGCTCGATCACTGCGTCGTGGGTTAGGAGTGGCTTGAGTTCGCCCCAGATGCGGATGCCGTCGAGCAGGAGCCCGGACTCGTTGAGCCGGGGCAAACCAAGCGAGAGCGTGGCATCCATGTGGAAGTGGCAATCGACGAAAGGCGGGGACACCAGCTGGCCAGCGGCATCGATGGTCTCGCCGGCGTCGCCCGTAAGGTTCGGCTCGACGGCAGCGATGCGGCCATTATTTATACCGATGCCCATATCGGTGCGGCCATCGGGCAGTGTGGCATTGGTGAGCTTGAGGTCGAACAATGGAGGGTCCTTGAAGCTAGTGGCGCTGACCCTTGAACCAAGGCTGGAGCAAGGCGCGGGGGTAGTCGGCGCGGCGGGCGACGAGCACGAGCGCCAGAATGGAAAGGAGATAGGGCAGCATCAGGAAGACTTGGCCGGGCACAACCTGGCCGATTTCCGCCTGCAGACGGATCTGAAATGCGTCGAATGCTCCGAATAGCAAGGCGCCAAGCAGGGCCTTGCCGGGCTGCCAGGAGGCGAACACCACAAGGGCGATGCAAATCCAGCCGCGACCATTGACCATGCCAAAGAAAAACGCGTCAAACGCCGACAGGGTCAGGAAGGCGCCGCCGAGCGCCATGAGGGCCGAACCAGCAACGACAGCACCAATGCGCAAGCCCTGCACGGACAGGCCCTGGGCTTCCACGGCAGCGGGATTGTCTCCGACGGCGCGGATCGCAAGGCCAAGGGGCGTGCGATAGAGCAGCAGAGCGATCACAGCCACCAGAGCAAAGGCCAGCCAGGTGAGAGGCGTCTGCGCGAACAGGGCCGGACCGATCAAAGGCAAGTCGCTGAGACCAGGAATGGCAATGGGCTGGAAGGGCGTAATGCGCGGCGGGGAGGTGACGCTGGGCAAGGCCGTGCGATAGGTGAAATAGCTCAGGCTTGTGGCAAGCAGGGTTATGCCTATGCCTGATACGTGCTGGGACAGGCCAAGTATAACGGTCAGCATCGCATGGAGCAGGCCAAAGACGGCACCCGCAAGGGCAGCCACCAGCACGCCGCCCCAGAGCCCTGCACCGAGCCAGACTGCGATCCACCCCGCCATGGCGCCGGCAACGAAGATGCCTTCGATGCCCAGATTGAGCACCCCGGCCCGCTCGCACAGGAGCGCTCCGAGTACGCCAAAGATCAGCGGGGTGGCGATGCGGACGGCGGCGGCCCAGAAATTGGCAGAACCGAAAATGTCGAAAAGAACGTCCACTGGTCAGCGCCTCCGAGCCAAGGCGGCGTCGGGCTCATGATGGACGCGGAAGCGCACAAAGAAACTGCCAACGAGCACGCAGAGCAGCGAGAGAGCGACAACAAGATCGGCGAGATAGTTGGATATCCCAGTGGCGCGGCTCATGGAGTCGGCGCCGACGAACACGGCGGCCACGAACAAGGCGGCAAATACCGTTCCGATGGGCGAGAGGCCGGCGAGCATGGCAACGACGATGCCCGTATAGCCAAAGCCGGGGGACAGGTCCGATGACAGATAGCCCTTGACGCCCGCGACCTCGCCGACGCCGGCAAGACCTGCGAGCCCGCCTGAAAGAAGCGCCACCTTGAGCATGGTTGCGTTGACCGGGATACCGGCAAAGCGGGCGGCAGCGTGGTTTTCACCCACGGCCTTGATCTCGAAGCCCAGCACCGTCTTGCGCACCATGAGCCAGAGCAGCACCGCGGCAACGAGGCCGACAACAAGGCCCCAATGCATGCGCAGGCGCGGCACGAGCTTGTCGAACCGGGCTTCTGCCAGCAGCGGCACCGATTGCGGCCAACCCATTGAGAGCGGATCCTTGAGCGGGCCCTCGATCAACATCTGCACCAGGAGGATCACCACAAAATTGAGCAGCAGGGTGATGACCACCTCGTCAGCACCAAAGCGCTGCTTGAGAATGGCGGGGATCACCATCATCATGCCGCCGGCCAGGAAGCCGGCAATCATCACGGTGGGGATCAGCAAGGCTGGCGGCATGGCAAGAAGGCCGCTGCCGACCATGATGGCAGCCAGCGCACCGATATAAAGCTGACCTTCGGCGCCGATGTTCCAAAGGCGGGCGCGGAAGGCCACGGCTGCCGCAAGGCCGGTGAGGATCAAGGGGGTAGCGCGATTCAGCGTTTCGCTGAAGGCAAACATGGAGCCGAACGCGCCCTGGATGATCAAGGCATAGGCGTTGAGCGGATTGCCGCCAGCCAGCAGCACCGGAAGGGCGACGAGCAGCAAGGCTGCAAGGCCCGCCGCGAGCGATACGGTAAGCTTGAGCGCCAGTGACGCATCGGCGCGGGGTTCGAGGCGAAAGCTCATGCGGGAATGGCTGGGGCTGCGGTGTTGATGTGCCCGGCCATAAGCAGGCCTACCGTGCTTCGGTCAAGTGCCGTCGAAGGCCCGGCATCGGTGACCTCGCCTGCATGAACGACGAGGAACCGGTCGGCCAGGGCAAAGAGCTCGTCGAGATCTTCGGAGATGACGAGGACGGCCGCGCCACGATCGCGCGCCGCAATGATGCGGCGGTGCACTTCGGCCTGGGCGCCAACGTCGAGCCCGCGGGTGGGCTGATTGGCGAGGATGATCTTGGGCTCTCGCTCGAGCACGCGGGCAAGGATCAGCTTTTGCACATTGCCGCCGGACAGGAGCCGCGCCTCGGCATCGGGACCGGGGCAGCGAATGTCATATGCGGCAATGGCATCGAGCGCGCGCTGGCGCATCGCCTTGCGATTGAGGAAACCCATTCGGGCAAAGGGGCGGCGGCGGACTTCCTCGATGGCGATGTTGTCGGCTACGCTCATGGTGCCGACAACGCCATCATGCTGGCGATCCTCGGGCATGCGGGCGACTCCAGCCGTGACCAGGGCGCGCGGATCGGCAGAGGTGACGGGGGCGCCATCGAGCAGCACCTGGCCCGAGCTGGGCAGGGCGAGGCCCGACAGGAGCGCGGCGATGGCGGCCTGGCCATTGCCGGAAACGCCGGCAACGCCGACGATCTCGCCTGCGCGCAAGGTAAAATTGGCATGGACGAGGGGTGCGCGAGCCACGCCACGCATGAGCGATACGTCGCGGAACTCGACCAGCGTCTTGCCCGGCTCGGGCGCGGTGCGCTTGAGTTCAGCCACGGACTTGCCGACCATGAGATCAGCAATGGCGCGGCGGTCGGCTTGCGCGGTCACCAATTCGCCCGCCTTGCGCCCACCACGCAACACCAGGATGCGGTGGGACACGGCAAGCACTTCGCCCAGCTTGTGGGAGATAAAGATCACGCCCAGGCCGTTGGCAGCGAGGCGGCGCAGTACGGCAAAGAGGCCCTCGGCCTCCTGCGGCGTGAGGACGGCGGTCGGCTCATCGAGGATCAGGACGCGGACATTGCGATAAAGCGCCTTGAGGATCTCGACGCGCTGCTTTTCGCCGACAGTGAGGGCCGCGACGCGTCGGTCCAGATCCACCTCAAGGCCGCTTTCGCCCATGATCTGCTCGACCTTGCGACGGGCAGCGGCGCGGCTACTGCCCAGGCGCATCAACGGCTCGGTGCCGAGGCGGATATTGTCGAAGCCGGTCAGGTTTTCGGCGAGGGCGAAATGCTGGTGCACCATGCCGACGCCAGCGGCCAGGGCGGCGCCGGGGGATCCGGGTGGCAGCACCTTGCCCGCGACGCGCACCACACCCTCGTCCTGCACATAATGGCCGAAGAGGATGTTCATCAGCGTGGTCTTGCCGGCGCCGTTCTCGCCCAGGAGGGCCAGGATTTCACCAGACCGCAGGGTCAGATCAAGCTGGTCATTGGCCATGAGGGCGCCGAAGCGCTTGGTGATGCCCTCAAGGGACAGAACGATCTGATTGTCTTGCATAAAGCCTCAAAGAGGATGGGCCGGGCACCATCAGGAGCGCCCGGCCATCGATTACATGGTTGAGGAGGGTTCGGAATCGTCGATTTCGACCGTGAAGGCGCCCGACTTGATTTCTTCTTCCTTGGCCTTGGCGGCAGCGACTGCCTCAGCACCGGCGAGGGCTTCGTCAACCACCAGGCTCGAGCCGCCATGCTTCATGAAGGCATAGATGCCGTAATCGGACGCAGTGAAGGTGCCGGCCTTCACGTCGGCAATAGCCTTGTCGATCATGGGCTCGCCATGCCACAGCGCGCTCGCCAGAATGGTGCCGGGGTAGTCGGCCGACGTATCGATGACATTGCCGATGGCGAGGATACCGCGCTCCTTGGCAGCGTCCGAAACACCGAAGCGTTCGGCATAAAGGATATCGGCGCCAGCATCGACCATGGCAAAGGCCGCTTCCTTGGCCTTTGGCGGGTCGTACCAAGAATTGATGAAGCTGACGGAGAACTTGACGTCCGGATTGACTGCCTGCGCCCCGGCCATGAAGGCGTTCATCAGACGATTGACCTCCGGGATGGCGTAGCCGCCGACCATGCCGATCTGGTTGGTCTCGGTCTTGGCGCCAGCGATCATGCCCGAAAGATAGCTCGGCTCATGGATGAAATTGTCGAAGGTCGCAAAATTGGGTTCCACCGGCGGCAGGGACGAGCCCATGAGGAACGCGATTTCGGGGTAGTCGGCGGCCACGGTGCGGGCGGGCTGCTCGACGCCAAAGGCTTCGCCCACCATGAGCTTGACGCCCTGCTCGGCATATTCGCGCATGACGCGCTCATAATCAGTGTTGGTGATGTTCTCGGAGAACACGTATTCGATTTCACCGCGCTCCTGAGCCGCGACCAGCGCATTGTGGAGGCGCGAAGCCCATTGCTGCTCGACCGGCACGGTCCAGATGGCGGCGACTTTCAGCATGTCCTGTGCCCAGGCCGCACCGCTCAGTGCCAATGCCGTGCCCAGCGCCAACCCGGCAATCAATGTACGGCGCCCAATTGTTATTTTTTCAGTCATTTGCCAACCCGTTCTGTTCAGTAAATGCCCATGCTTCCCTGCTGCCTATATGGCGGGCATTCACCCGCACTTGGCAAGTGGGAAACCAAGGCCTTCAACAAGGGGCTTCAAACGCCTTTTCGGCTTCGGTGACCGTGTTGATACTCAAACATGTAATTGGGGCACTTGGAGCTGCTTTGACAATTGCTGGCGGCATAGAACTTGTGAGCAAGCGTCAAACAAGTTGCTAAAGGATTTTGCGTTGCGAGAAGCGGACAGTCCGCATTCACCCCAAAATCGAAGCAGGGCAGAGGGCGACCTTCGACCCCATTCTGGTCGTGCGAGCAGTCTTTGGCTTAGCCCAAAGCGGACGTTGCGCGCTTCAACTGGATTACGAAAACCCGCCCGCGCTGACCTTGGTCGACCCCACCATAGCGGCGGCATTTAATCAGATTGGTAAGCATTCAAGCCTAATGTGAGTTGGAAAACGTGGTCTAGATGTCCTCGTGGGGCTCGTTAGAATGCGCCAACTGGCTCCAGCACTAATTTTTTCGGGTGTTTCGGCGCTTCTTGTTGCGGCCTTCATGCTGGCGCCGCAGAGCAAGGGCCAGATGGCGGTTGCCTTTCCCCCCTTCACCAGCGAAGAGACCGCCTGGTCGATCGTGCGCGCTGCTGGCGGTTATGTTGTGGCGCCAACCACCCTTCCCAATATCGTCGTAGCCTTTGCTGACGACGCGGATTTCCAGCAGCGGGCCAGAAGCCTTGGTGCGCTTTTTTTTCTCAAGGCTACCGGACTCTGTGCTCCTAAACTAGATCGCGAAACCAGATGACCCTTGACACCATCCGCAGTCGCGCATCCATCTTTGTTGCCGTTCTAGCGTCGACCATGGCTGCGATCGCGCTCATCTCAGAACTGAGGTTTCAGGGCACATTGGGCCTGGCCAGCATGCTGGCCGGCATCGGACTCGCGGGACTGGTGATTACCTATTTGGTCAGCCGCCAGTCAGCGGCCTTCCGCTATATGGCGGTCGCTGTGATGATGGCGCAGGTTATGGCCATGTTGATTGCCACCCGTGGTCAGCCCGAGCAGAACGACATTCACATGGCGTTCTTTGCAGGTCTGGCTGTCTGCGCCCTGCTTTACGATACCAAAGCCATCTTACTGGGTGCAGCCTTGGTCGCCGTGCACCATCTAGTTCTGGGAATGACTCTGGACGACCTGATCTTTTATGGCGGTGGCGGTTTTGGCCGTGTGCTGTTGCATGCCGTGATTCTGATTATCGAAGCGATCGGCCTGGTCTGGATGACGGTCAATACCCACCACCTACTTCAGATAGCTGACCAGCGTTCACAACAGGCCCAGTCCAGCGCCCATGAAGCCGAACTGCTAGCCGATCAAGTGCGGCGCTCCACTGCCACCAGCCGTCAGGAACGCCAGTCGACGATGCAGCAATTGTCCAGCGACTTCAACCGCGTGGTGGATGCCGCCAGCAGGGGCGACTTCTCGGCCCGCATCGAAACCAGCTACAGCGATCCCGAATTGGCCAATCTGGCCAGATCTATCAATGGCCTAATCACGACCGTGGGCGAGAGTCTGAGTGAAACCGGGCGGGTGCTGTCGAGCCTCGCCGGGACCGATCTAACGCAGCGCGTCAATGGACAGCATAGTGGCGCTTTTGCCAAGTTGCGAGACGATACCAATGCGATGGCCGACAAGCTGACCGATATCGTAGGTCAGTTGCGCAAGACCTCGCGCGGCGTTCGTGCCGCGACCGGCGAGATTCTGGCCGGCGCCGATGATCTAAGCGAGCGCACGACCAAGCAAGCTGCCATGATCGAAGAAACCTCGGCGACCATGGAACAATTGGCAACCACCGTGCTGCAGAGTGCCAGGCACGCCCACGCCGCCAGCGTGAAGTCGCAGGAAGTGTCGCGCGCCGCCGAAGAAGGCGGAGTGGTGATGAGCCTGGCTACTGGGGCGATGGAGCGAATTTCGAATTCCTCGTCCAAGATATCCAATGTCATCGGGCTGATCGACGATATCGCCTTCCAAACTAACCTGTTGGCGCTGAATGCTTCGGTGGAAGCGGCGCGCGCCGGTGACGCCGGCAAGGGTTTCGCCGTGGTGGCAGTGGAAGTGCGGCGGCTTGCCCAGTCAGCGGCCAGTGCGTCCTCCGAAGTTAAGGTGCTGATCGAGCAGAGCGCCACCGAGGTGGCCGGAGGCTCCATGTTGGTGGCGGAAGCGGCCAGTAAGTTGGAAGCCATTCTGGCGGGGATCCGCGAGAACAGCCTGGTGATGGAAGGCATTGCGCGCGACAGCAAAGAACAGGCGTCCGCGATCGAGGAGGTAAATGTAGCAGTGCGGCAGATGGACGAGATGACCCAGCACAATGCTGCCCTGGTCGAAGAAACCAATGCGTCAATCGAGCAGACGGAAGGACAGGCGAGCGAACTCGACCGGATCGTGGCCATTTTCGTGCTCGAAGATGATCCAGGCGCTGCCAGAGCACCTATGGCCTTGGCCCCAAGGACCAGCATCAAGTTGTCGCAGAACAAGGTCAAGCAGGCCACCAAGTCCTACATCAGCCATGGCAATGCTGCTGTTGCCAAAGACTGGAACCAATTCTAAACGTCGCCATCGATCTGATCGAAGAAAAGGGCGCCTACCGGGCGAGACTAAGCCTAGTGGCCTCATGCTGTTGAGCGGAACGACTGTTCGGTAGCTCACCACTATGTAGGAAACCGACCGCTTTGGAGGCTCGTGCCGCAGCGACGAAGACGGCGCGCTTGTCCTGCTGAAGTAGTTGCAGCCAGTTGGTCAGGGACTGGGCGTGATCAGAGCGGACCGTGTTGGAGATATTTAGTTCGGCACTCAGGAATGCGGCGCCGATTTTGCCACGAGTTCTTCTGCCGCATAAGCCTGGTCACCAAAGCGTTCACCGAAGGTGCGGTCGAGCCGATGGGCGGCACCGGACCAATGAACAAGCTCGTGCAAGACAGTAGAATAGAAGGCTTCGGCAACAGTGCTGGTGCTCGTGCCCATGAAGCGCTTAACGGAAGGCATCTGGATGAGATCGGCGCTCCGATCATAATAGGCGCGATCGCCTGATTGGCGGATGATGGCGTTCGTGTCGGCAATGAAATTGTCGACGGCTGATAAGTGCTCGAATTCACCATTGGCCAGGCGGGGAATGGGCGGTGGTGGAGTAAAGCCCGTCACCTGCTCTGCACTGAACACGGCAGTGGCTCGCGCCACACGGCGTTGGCCCTTGCTTTCGGTGTCGGTGGGCTCGGCGTCGGTGATGAACTCTTTGTAGAAGATAACTGTTGCTGCGCGCTCGCCTTTACGAACTTGGCCGCCCCGTTCGGCCCATTGACGATAAATGGCCCAGACCGGCTGCGTTAAGTTGGATCTGGTGGCGGCAATCCAAAGGCTCAGGATATTGATGCCCGTATAGCTTCTGCCTGTTGCGGCGTTCACTGGGAGATGAAGTGGAGAGCCAGCATCACTGTGCCAAGGCAGCATGAAGCTGCCAGGGCCGCTCTCGATTGCTCCAAGAAGCTGATCCGTAATTTCGGCATGCAGATTGCGACGGGTGCTAGTCGGCTGTGGCATAGGTGGCTCCGGGTGCGGTGCCCAAAGCTCCGGGGATAGTAGGTGTAAGTTGCGGGTGTGGTGTGACCCAGTGCAGGGAAGGGGAAAGCCGCTAGTTTTATCTAGCGGCTAACTTTATTCAGTTGGCACTTGGTGAGCGCTTGAGGATCTGTTTTGCCGGAGGCAAAGCTTCGCCACTAAGGCGGCGAAGCCGGTTGCTTTGTGACACTCGGAGCCGCGGAGCGGCCCACCACCTCTCAAGCAGTAGGGCAATCGCCTGGGCATATAGGTCGAGGGCACAGAAGTGTGCAGTCAGTCTGCAAGATTTTATTTTTTGTTGATGGCTTGGTGTAGCGTCTGAAACTAGTAAACACCGTCAACGGGTTAAGAAGGGTCCAACGGGAGGGATGTTACTATAAGGCCTACTCAAAGCTGACTGGATAGGCTTCATAGAGGCCATGGACATGAAACTGGTACCCGCAAGCAGCCATTTGCCCCCAGCTTTCGGAATAGTTGGCAGCGCCGTCCTAGGGAATGCCGTACTCCAGACGGGCTATTTCCACTATGATGGCTGCTTGCACAACTGGGTCGTAGCTGGGGCCGGAGAAGGCTGTGAGCGCTAGTTCTAGGTCGGCTCTTAGGGCGGAAGTATCCACACCTAGCACCAAGTCTAAGTTCTGATAGGTATCCGGGAGGGGAGTGCCGATGCTGGCAAGGTTCCCGCGGGCTCTGACCCTGACCATGATTCCATCACCATGCCCTTGGTGCTTACGATAGTAGCCGCTGCTGGCAGTGCACTATTGCTTGCCGAACTCATCCCTCGCCCTTGACGATGTCGTTCAGAGGAAATGGTTCCACTCCAAAGGGTCCAAGAGCGTAAATTTACTATGGTTTCGCCCCTTGTACGATTCCTATTGCCTGCCTAGGCTTAACCTCGATGCCCTCGGGCGAGTTTTGCTAGGAGGTGAATATGTCCAGTATAGAAGCGTCCATGAGCCGGCGTCAGTTGCTGACGATGATTGGTACCGCTGCCGGCAGTGCCGTGATGTACAATGCCATGACCACCTTGGGCTTTGCCCAAGCATCCACTTACACGGGGCCCATCAAGCTGGAAGGCGATCCGAAGGGTGCCTCGGTGTTGATCCTGGGAGCCGGCCTGGCGGGCATGACCGCTGCTCTCGAGCTGCGGGACGCCGGCTATAAAGTGCAGGTCCTCGAATACCGCGAGAAGGCGGGTGGGCGCTGCTGGACGCTCCGCGGCGGCGACAAATATGTCGAGCTTGGCGGTGCCGTGCAGGAAGTGAAGTTCGCCGAAGGCAACTACATCAATCCTGGGCCATGGCGAATTCCGCATCACCACTACGGGGTATTGGACTATTGCAAGCGGCTTGGCGTCAAGCTTGAGCCGTTTATGCAGGTCAATCACAATGCTTACCTCCACCATACCGAGGCTTTCGACGGCAAGCCGCAGCGCTTCCGTGAAATAGCATCCGACTATCGGGGGCATGTCGCCGAGCTGCTAGCGAAGGTCGTCAATCAGGATGCGCTAGATGAGACTGTCACGCCTGAAGATGCAGAGCTCTTGCTTGAGTCGCTGAAAACCTATGGCGTGCTCGATGAGAACTATGCCTATGTCAAAAGCAATGAAACGTCTGAATATCGCGGTTGGGAAAAAGAACCTGGCGGTGGCGTCGATGGCGCTCCCATTCCTTCCGAAACGATCGGCCTGGCCGAAATTCTTCAATCCCGCCTTTGGACTAATCTGATCACCGGAGACTCGATCGACCATCAGGGGACGATCTTTCAGCCCGTCGGGGGCATGGACATGATCGCTCAGGGCTTCGAAAAACAGATCGGTGACCTGATCACCTACAATGCCAAGGTCACCAAGATCGACCAGAACGAGGATGGTGTCACCGTCACCTATGTGGACAGCAATGGTGGGGAGGCTGAGCAGACTGCAAGCGCCGACTATTGTATCTGCACCATTCCCTTCTCGATCCTCAGCCAAATCGAGCACAATTTCTCTGGGGAAATGACCTCGGTCATCGACTCCATGTACTATGAGGGGTCGGTCAAATTCGGCCTCGAGTTCAAGCGTCGCTTCTGGGAGCAGGATGAGCGGATCTACGGCGGCATCACATATACGAACCTGCCGATTTCCCAGATTTCCTACCCATCGACTGACTACTTCAGCGATGGCCCTGGCGTGCTGCTGGGAGGGTATTGCTGGGGCGCTACAGCCTACCAGTTCAATGCGCTTCCACCCGAGGAGCGCGTTGCGCGAGCCGTGGATTACGGAGCCCAGATCCACCCGCAATATACCGAGGAGTTCTCCAACGGTGTCTCTGTCAGCTGGCACCGTGTTCCCTGGGTTCTAGGTTGCTATGGGATCTGGCGCGACAAGGAAGCCCAGTATGCAGCAGCTGCTGCCATGGACGGTCGTACACTGATGGCCGGTGAGCATATCTCCTACTTGCCGGCTTGGCAGGAAGGCGCGATTCTCTCGGCCTTGGATGCCGTGACGCGCTTGCACCAGCATGTCGTCAGCGCCTGATCGAGGGCAGGAAAGGATATTCCCATGAGATTTCTTCAACTCGCTCTTGCTTCCGCGTTGGCATTCACCCCAGCGACAGCCAATGCACAGTCCGACTCCGAGATGATGTTCAAAAATCCCAGCCGGCTGACTCAGACGGAGGGAAAGGACATCTACGGAGCCATCTGCGCCGGCTGTCACATGCCAGAGGGCGAGGGCGCAGTCGGCGCCGGCAAATACCCGGCCCTGGCCAACAACGAAACCTTGGAAGCGGCTGGCTACCCGATCTACGTCGTCATTCACGGCCAAAGGGCTATGCCGCCTTTGGGCCGCGTGCTCAATGACGAGCAGATTGCTGCTGTGGTTGAGTATATTCGGACCAATCTCGGCAACAACTACACTGACCCAGTGACTGTTGAAGAAGTAACCGAGTCACGTTGATCTACCATGGACGGTCGGCGAGCCGGCCGTCCCCATTGGAGCCTTCAATCATGAGAACTGCCCTGGTCGTTGCGATTAGCGCGTCATTGTCCCTGGCCGTGCCGGCGCAGGACGTTGTTCGCCACTCTACTCCGGGATCCGACTTCCCCATCGCCAGAGCCGTGGAAGTGCCGGCGAATGCGACCACTGTTTATCTTAGTGGTGCGGTGCCTTCTGTGGTCGACACCACCGCAGATCGCGCGACGTTTGCCGCCTATGGCGACATGGAGACGCAAACTGTCAGTGTCCTCACCTCCATCGAGAAGACCCTGGCAGATCTTGACCTTACCATGGGTGACGTCATCAAAATGCAGGCCTTCCTGGTCGCTCCAGATGGCGAACAGCTGGATTTTGAGGGCTTCATGAAGGGTTATACGCAGTTCTTTGGGACTGCAGAGCAGCCCAATCTACCCTCGAGGTCAGTGATGACGGTGGCAGGCTTGGTCAGCCCCGGCTGGCTTGTGGAAATCGAAGTGACGGCCGTACGCCCCTGAACTGCGTCACCGCCGTTGGCCGGCAATCATCAACAAAACGGGGCCTCGTGAGAGGCCCCAGCATGTTTACTGCGCAACAGGCGTGGCAGGTGCAGTATCGGTCACGGCACCCGTCTCAGCCGCCGAAGCCAGCAATTCGTTGAGACGGTCCTCTGGACGCGTCGGCAGCTTTTCGATCAATGCAGGATCGATCTCGGCAGGAGCGTCCCCCACCTGGATCAGGCCCACCATGCCCATGCCCAAGTGCGGCTGGCACTTGTAGGCATAGAACCCTTCCTGATCAAAAGTGACGGTAATCTCCTCGTTGATCTTGCCTTTCCAGGGAGTAGCTCCCTCGGGCATGATATCCAGGATCGACTCGCTGTTGTGCCCTTTGGACGTGGCAACAAAGGTCACGGTGTCGCCCGGTGCAATCTTGAGGAAAGCCGGCTCGAACTGCATTGCTCGGCCCTCTGAATCCTTATTGAGCATCTGGACCTGATGGTCGGCCGCCATGGCTGCCGACGCTGACATCAAAATGGCTATGCCAGCGGCGATTGGAAGTGCTTGCCTTTTCACGTGACTCTCCTGGGTGATTGATGGGTTGCAGGCAAGACAGTCCTTCATTGCCTGAACATGTGGTCAACGAGGGACTATCGCGATGGTTCACCCTGTTGGGAGAGCAATGCCCACAGTCCCATGTGGCATTCGGCGCTAGCATTTCTGTGGGGCCGTGGTCGAGGTATCAGCTTAGATTTGGGCGCGTTCGAGAGTGCAATTGGTACGAGTTTTTGCTCGCTTGCCTTATCGAGCCAAGATACTTCGTTCACGCACTTACCCACCTTCGGCCCTTGACCAGCTGACCTCCGCGTTCACCGTGTTAGGCCGTTGCAGTTCGAGGGGGCCGTCGACAAGCAGAACAGCGGTTATGCCTCCGAGGTCGCTAGTAGGGTGTGGCTCCTGCCGACGCCATCTGAGTCATTCCCGGATCGGCGTTTCGCTCCTCTTGGCTGCCGCAAGTTACGGACTTCCACGGACATGGAACCCTGTTGTGAACGTGCAACGCACGCAAACTCTATTGTGCCACACCTCGCTTCCTCGTGGCGCATGTATTAGAAGTCGCTCATGAACAGGTTCCTGGTTCTCATCATCGTTGTCCTGTTTAGCTTGGCATCCATATCCGGCCCGAGCATGGCTGTAGGTGTTGGCAGCGGCGCCTTCTGGGCCATCGACAATCAAGAACTCTGCCTCGAGTCAGCCTCCCTCGTCGAGAAGGCTCCGACCTTCAAACCTTGTTCGAAGAAGATCAACGGCCATGCCGTTTCTTGCCAGAATATGGCCTGCATACTGCCACCCGGTGCGGATTTCATTTCCGATCAGCTTGCTGAGGTCTATGCCACAGGCGCCAGGGTTGTGGTGCCCTTGTCGCGAACCGACAGGCGCTTCCGACCTCCCCGCGTCAGCTGAGGGCAACGGCACTTCAAGCCGGCCATCTTCCTGATCCTGTTATCTCAAGAGGCAGTCCCCGCGACTGCTGTGAACACACATGCTTTCGAATACGATTTCACGCCGACACATGATGCTCGGCGCATCCAGCCTTGCCGCCCTTGCTCTTGCGGGGTCTGCCACCACCACGCCTACGGTCCCCATCGCTCCCACGGCTCCTGTGGTGCCGGACATCCCAGCCGATATTCTGGCCATGTATTCGGCCATGCCCGACGAGCGGTTTCCAATTCCCGCTGCGGATATCCATCTTGTCGATCCCATTTACTGGCGACAGGAGGTAGACAACATCACCGGTGAGAAGGCTGGCGTTGTGGTGGTAGATACGCCCAATCGCTTCCTCTATTGGACCATGCCGAACGGTCGCGCCATGCGCTATGGGGTCGGAATTGGCCGTGATGGCTTCGCCTGGGAAGGCCGAGGACACATCGCCTATGGCCGGGAATGGCCAACCTGGACTCCACCCTCCGAAATGATCGACCGGCAACCTGAGCTAGAACCCTATCGTCATGGTATGGAGCCAAGCCTCGAAAATCCACTTGGGCCAAGGGCGCTCTACATTCACCAAGGCAACCGTGACACGCTCTACCGCCTGCACGGGAATATGGATGCCCGCTCGATCGGCCAAGCGGTTTCGAGCGGCTGCGTCCGGCTTCTTTTCCATGATGTCATCGACCTCTATGACCGGGTGACTTGGGGTGCGCCTATCGTGGTCTTGCAGTAGTGCGAACAGTCAAAGGCCGGGCATTGCCCGGCCTTCCCCTAATCTTTCAGATAGCCTTCACGACATCGGACAGCATGGTCTGAACCTTGCCGGCTACGGCATGCAGTTGATCATTTTCGATGGCTTGCATGGACGCCACAGGATCGATGGCGCTGACTTCGACCGCGCCGTCTTCTCGTTCCCGCACGATCACGTTGCAGGGCAGCATGGCGCCCACCCGAGGTTCGAGCTTGAGCGCTTCGAATGCCATCTTCGGATTGCAGGCACCCAGGATCACGTAGCCTGGCATGTCGACGTCCAGCTTGGCCTTCATGGTCTTCTGAACGTCAATTTCGGTGAGGACGCCGAAGCCGCTGTCGCCAAGCACCTGCTTAGTGCGGGCGACAGCTGCATCGAAGGTCATGCCGGGCAATTGTTTGTCGAACGTGTACATGGTTGGTCTCCTCTTTAGATGAAGGCGGTAACGGTCTGGGCGGCCATGTAGATGGCCACAGCCACGGTGAGCCCAGCAAAGGCAGTGTTGAGCAGTCCCTTCTTGCTGGCCATCAGGCCGGCAACGCGTGCGCCAATCAGCCCACCAACCACCCCCACCGCCTATGAACACAGCGGCCAGCGGCCAGTCCACCAAGCCAGAAAATGCGTAGCTCAGGGCAGTAGTGAGCCCGAAGGCGGTGACGGCGACTAGCGAGGATCCGATAGCATTGAGGATCGGCATGCCGGTCGAGGCAACAAGACCTGGAACGATCAGAAAGCCACCGCCGATACCGAAGAACCCAGAGAAGGCGCCGGTGAGCCCGCCATAACCCAAGACCTTTGGTGCCTTCTCCCGATTACAGGTGGCGCCGGGTATCCCAGGATTACCGCGCCCCCTGAACATCAGCACACCGACGCCAAGCATGAGAATGGCGAACAGGAACAGCAGCTTGTCACCGTCCATGGCCTTGCCTAGCGTGGAGCCAAGGAAGGCTCCAGCAATGCCGGCGACGCTGTACATGGGTGCACAGCGTCAAATCACGTTGCCCTTGCGAGCATGGGTGACAAGGTTAGTGGCGGCGTTGGTCGCTACGGCGAAGGCGCTGGTGCCGATGGCTACGTGTGCGACAGGAACCCCTACGACATAGACCATGAGGGGTACAGCCAGAGTGGAACCGCCGCCGCCAAAGAGGCCGAGGGTGAAGCCTACCAGGCTGCCAGAGAAGGCGCCGAGCAGATATTGTAGGGGTTCCAGAAGCATCATGGTCTTTCAGTCAGAGTGAGGCAGCGTAAAGGCTTCCGGCACGCCCACCAGAGCGGCAGTAGCCAAGGATGGGGCCGTCGGTCTCGGCACGGGCCTGTTCGAAGCAGATCAGCTGCCCCTCGGTCAAATGGCCCGCGACAGGAATATGGAAGGCCTTGAGGCCGAACCGTTCAGCGACTTCAGCGATCTGGGCGAAGGAAGGTTGACCCGGATCTTCGTCATCTGGACGGGCGCAGACGATGCCCTTGTACCCAGCCTCGGCGATCAGCCTGACATCATCAGGCTGAATCTGCGGGGATTGGGCAAAATTGTCGTCGATCTTCTGGATGGCCATGGTCATTGATCCTTGGATGTGTTGAGCCCGTTGATGGGCACTTTGAGGTAGGTTTTGCCGTCGTCCTCGGGGGGCGGCAGTTGCCCGGCCCGCATGTTGACCTGCAAAGATGGAATGATGAGCTTGGGCATCGACAGGGTGCTGTCGCGTTCTTCGCGCATCTTGACGAATTCGTCTTCAGAGGTGCCGTGACCGACATGAATGTTATGGTCGCGTTCCTCTGCGACTGTGGTCTCCCACTGGATGTCGCGACCGTTCGGGCCGTAGTCGTGGCACATGAACAGTCGCATCTCGCCCGGCAGGGTCAGCAGCCGCTGGATAGACTGGTAGAGGGTGCGAGCGTCACCGCCGGGAAAGTCGGCACGAGCCGAGCCGCCATCAGGCATGAACAGGGTGTTGCCGACGAATACGGCGTCGCCAATCACGTGCACCATGTCGGCCGGCGTGTGGCCGGGCGTAAACAAGGTGTGCGCCGTCATAGTGCAATCTGGTAGCCGTCGCCATCTTTGAACAGGCGATCAAACTGAGACCCGTCGCGCTGGAACTCTGTGCCTTCGTTGAAAATCTTGCCGAAGGTGTCCTGGACCACGCAGATCTGGTCGCCAATGCCGAGCTTGCCGCCTAACTTGGACTGGATATAGGGGGCAGCGGAAAGGTGATCCGCATGGACGTGAGTCTCGATCAGCCACTCAAGCGCCCAACCATTGTCCATGATGTGCCCGATGATCTTGTCGGCACCCTCATAGGCGATGTTGCCGGAGGCGTAATCGAAGTCCATGACGGAGTCGATCACGGCGCAGGCGTCGGAGTTCGGGTCCTTGACGATGTAGCTGATGGTGTTGGTCGGCTCGTCAAAGAACGCGACAACTTCCGGTTTAACGGCCAGGTCGGGCGTGAATGGAATAGGTTGGGTAGACATGGAAATCTCCTTCCAGTTCGAAGATCAGGCCAGGACGCGGCGACGAGCAAAGGCCGCCCTAAGCGCATTGGCGCCGAGGATGCCGCCGATCATGGCGGCCACGAAGATAAACGGGCTCGGTTCGCCCGAACCCAATGCTGGGATAGCGCCGCCCGGGCAGAAGCCGGCTATGCCCCACCCGATACCAAACAGGGCCGAACCTGCGATTAGTGGCACGTCGAGATCGCGTTTTGTCGGCAAGTGGAATGTTCGGTCAAAGGCCGGCGCGGAGCGCCGCAGGACGAAACGGTAACCGACAAAGGTCACCACCAGGGCTGACGCCATCACCAGCATCAGGCTGGGATCCCAGGTGCCGAACACGTCAAAGAAGTTGAGCACCTTGGCCGGGTTTGCCATGCCAGAGATTACAATACCAAGGCCGAAAACAAGGCCGATCGCGGCTGCTGAAACAACGCGAAGCATCAGAATTCTCCCATGACGTGACGGACAGCAAAGACGGTCACGAAAGTCGTCACCATAAAGGTCAGGGTGGCAGCAATGGAGCGAGGGGAGAGCCGCGCTATGCCGCACACGCCATGCCCAGAGGTGCAGCCGCCCCCGAAAGTCACGCCAAATCCGACCAGAAGACCGCCCATAATAATGGCCGATGTCGGTATCTCTGCCTGAAGTGGTAGGGACTGGCCCTTCAGCAGCAGGATCACGACTGGTGCAGCGACAGCGCCGAGCAGAAAAGCTATGCGCCAGCCCCAGTCACCCTTCGGAAGGATGACCCCAGTTAGGATGCCGGTCATACCAGCGACCCTGCCGTGCAGGGCCATAAGAGCAACGGCGGCAATCCCGATCAGGGAACCACCAAAGAGTGCTTGGATGGGTGTGAATGATGTTTCCATGTGCCTATATATGGTTGGTGTCTGCCGATCAGAGTGATCCCCTGATCCCGAATTCTGTTGCCATATATATTTGAATATTCTAATATATCAATGATGCAAACTGAAGAAGCCTGCTGATGCACATCACCGACCTTGAACCAAGAGCCGAAGAAGCAGCCCAGTTACTAACCGCGATGGCCAATCCGAAGCGACTGCTGATCCTGTGCAATCTACTTGAGCAGGAACGAAGCGTGAGCGAGCTGATCAAGATCGTTGGGCTGGAGCAGTCCCCATTATCCCAGCATCTGTCCAAGCTGCGGGCGCTGGGGCTGGTAAAGACTCGTCGGGATGGGCAAACTATCTTCTACCGATTGGCCTCTGAGCCGGTCACGCGTGTGCTAACGACGCTTTACGGGATCTATTGCCAACCACTGGAAGCAGTGGGCTCTTGAGCAATTGTGCTCTCGGGTGCCGGATATCTGTTTTCCTAGGCCCCTAGCCAAAAGCGGCCTGCCAGCATTCCACCCCTGACGGGCAGGCCAGCAGCGGACCCCGTTACGGTCTATTTAAAGGGTGAGAAACCGCCTAAGAGCTGACATTGCGCAGCTGCCGCTTGCGAGTTTCTTGGCGCTATCCTTGCATGCCGACCAAACTAGAGCTCGCGCGGTGTTCGACTCTTGTCGCCCAATGCGTCGACCACTTTCTGCATGAGGCCAACCAAATGCTCTTGCTCCGCCGGCGACAAGCTGGACACCAGTTCCTGTTGGGAACGGGAAGCGAGCGGTTCAGCAAGGGCTAAGGCGTCATGTCCAGCCGGGGTGAGCTTCAGTCGTTTACAACGTCGATCTGACGGGTCGGTATACCGTTCTACCATACCGTTTTCCGCAAGCCGGTCGATCACTCCGCCGATGGTGGTCCGATCATAGGCGATGGTTGCTGCCAGTGTCGCCTGATCGACGTCGGGACGATCCCTCAGCGCCACGAGTGCCGCGAATTGAACCGGCGTGAGGATCAATCCGGCACGGGACATTTCCACGTCGAATAGCGTGGTGGAGATCTGATGGAGTCGGCGGGCCAGGTGGCCGGGGAGATGCTTCAGGTTCAATACAGCCACTCCTACATTTGACAAGTATCCGAGCAAAACCTGCACTGCCGTCGAGACGAGTCCGGAGCCAGGTTTCCTCGAGTTCCGGCAACACGGACCTGATAGCGGCGGCGGCCTCACCAACGTCAATGATGCGCCGCGGCTCGGCGAACAATGATGGCACCCGGATATCGAGGGCCATCGGGACGCCATTGCGGTTATTGATGACGGGGCGGGAGGCAAGCGTGGCGTTGAGGACCCGCCCGTCGAAACGGGGCTGTTCATCCGCCGACCCTAGCACCACTAGGCGGGCTCCAATAACGGCGAAACAAGTCGCGAGGGAGCTTTCTCCGCCACAGCAGTCCGAGCTAATAAAGAAAGGCATCCCCGGCCTCGATTTTCTCTCCGAAACACGGCGCGTTTATCCTGCTTTCCGGCAGGCGTCCCATGTTTTAGGAGCGGTTAACGTGGACAATGCCGGGATAGCGGGAATTGAGGCACATATTGACCAGCTTTATGGCCTCGACGTTCTCCATTCCACGGGACTGGGGCGAGACACGGCCATGGAGCCGCTTGCGCTCTCCATCAATATGCGCATCCAGAACGTCCTTCACGGTGAACTGGGAGAGGCGCTGGAGAGATATCAAGCAGTTGCCGCTGCTGGGACGGTCATCGATGTCCACACCGGCGAGGTTGTTGGCCTGGTGTCGTTGCCCGATTTCGACCCTAACCGACCGGCGACGATGCTCGAGGAGGGCCGCTTCAACCGCATTACGGCGGGCAAATTCGAACCGGCTTCGATTTTCAGCCCACTACCATCGCAGGCGCTCTCGACGCTGGCGTCGTGTCTATCTCCGATCAGGTGGATGCGCGCACACCCGTTTGGTTCGGTCGGCATTCCATCTCGGACTATTATGGCAAGTACCGCCACCTCTCGGTCGCGGAGGTACTCACCTTTTCCTCCAACATCGGCACCGTCCGCATTGCCGAGAAGATCGGGCCGACGGAGTTCCGCGCCTTCCTGGGGCGCATGGGCTTCGACTCGATGCCCGGTATAGAGCTTCTGGAGAAGACGGCGTCAGTCGTTCCGGCCAAGCTGTCAGAAGTCGCTTCGGCGACAATTTCCTTCGGCCATGGGCTCAGCGTCACCCCGTTGCAGATGCTGACCGGAACAGCGGCCTTGGTGAACGGAGCTATCTGGTCCGTCCCACGCTCCGTAAGCAAGAGCCGGGCTCCAGGTTGGTCAGGCAGCAGGTGATCAGCAAGGCAACCAGCATGAAGATGCGCTACCTGCTACGCCTTAATGCCCTGCAGGGTTCCGCCCGCCGCGCTGACGCGCCCGCGCAGGGCTACCGCCTGGGCGGGAAAACGGGAACCGCCGAGAAGGTCGTTGCGGGGCGGTACTCGAGCGAAAAGGTCACTACTTTCTTTTCCTCTGTTTTCCCCCTGGATGCCCCAGATACGCGATGGTCGTCATGGTGGACGAACCTCAACCCGAGAAGCCGGGTACCGGGCGCACCGCGGCTTACAACGCCGGGGACGTATCCGGACGGATAATCCATCGCATCGCACCCATGCTCGGCGTCCTACCCGCCGAGTGGGAGAGCATCCCGGCGCATGCACTCCAAGGCTGAACCTGCACCGGACTATTCCACATCCATCAAACGACATTTCAGTATGACTATCTTGAACCGCCGCGCGTTCCTCGCGGGCTCCGCAGCGCTGATTGCCAGCACCCTCGCTGGCTGTGCTACCAGCGCCAGTCCAGTTCGAGCGCAGGGCAGCACCCAGGCGCGCCGTTCTGTACCTCCTGACGTGGCGGCGATGTATGCCGCGGTGCTGGATGACGAATACCCAATCAGGGCGTCCAATATGGAATCAATACCCGAGCAATTCTTGCGCCAGGAAGTCCCGAACACCACCGGGGAGCCAGCGGGTTCTGTCTTGGTCGATACGACCGACAGGTTCCTTTACCACGTGCGGGATAACGGCATGGCCACCCGCTACGGCGTCGGCATCGGTGCAGCCGGCTTCTCTTGGTCGGGTCGTGCCCACATCGCCTACAAGCGGTCCCGGCCGCGCTGGACGCCGCCTTCCGACATGATCAACCGTCACCCGGAGCTGGAGATCTACCGATATGGAATGGAGCCGGGTCCAGAGAACCCGATGGGTCCACGGGCGCTCTACATTCACCAAGGCAACAAGGACACGCTCTACCGCATCCACGGCAACGAGGACGAAAAGACGATCGGCGAGGCGATCTCCAGTGGATGCGTGCGTCTCCTGCCTCAGGACATCATCCACCTTTACGACAACGTTCGCAGTGGATCCCCGCTACTTGTCGTTTGATCGCCCGAAACCTGCCAGGAGGGTGCTTGTGCGCCTTGCCCATCTAAGATGAGCTGGGGTGGCCGGCACGACCACCGTTTAGCCATGGACATCAAAATCCCTCCAGAGGATCGGCTGCGTCCGACCTCAATCTGCCCAGCAGCACGCAAGCGCAGGGCACGCCGCCGCAGGACAAGGTGGCTGCGGCTGCGCGACGTGTTGCATGCGGCGCTCAAGCTTGTGGTGACGGGTTCGATGGCGATGATGTTCGTCGTGGGACAGCAGGTGCGGCAGATGCCCGCCTCCAGCGAATGGACCGTCCCCGACCGCGCGCCCAATATCCGTGTGCTTGCCCGGAACGGTTCCCTAATCTCGAACCGGGGCCAGACAGGCGGAGAGGAAATCGGCTTTGCGGACCTGCCTTGGTACGTACCCGCCGCCTTCATGGCCGCCGAGGACCATCGGTTTCGTGAGCATTTCGGAGTGGATCTGATCGGTTTGGCCTCGGTGCTTCTGGGCAGCGCGAGAGCCGGAGGCATCACACGAGGTGCTTCGACAATTACCTAGCAGGTGGCAAAGAACCTGTTCCTCACCTCCGATCCGACGCTGTCCCGCAAGATTCAGGAGGCAGTCCTTGCCCTGTGGCTCGAACGCGAGTTCACCAAAGATCTCCTTGCTCGAACTCACCGCCGCGTTTGTCCCCTTCGCGAACAAAGGCTATGGCGTCGTGCCCAGCGTCATCGAGCGCATCGAGACCCAGGGTGGGCGCGTGCTTTACCAGAAGAGCGATAGCGGCCCAGGCCGGGTGCTTTCGCCGCTAACGGTATCCCAGATGAACGACATGCTGGTGGCGGCTGTGCGGAACGGCACCGGACATCGCGCCGGATTGGCGAACTGGGAAGTCGGAGGCAAGACCGGCACCAGCCAAAATTCCAGGGATGCCAGCTTTGTCGGCTGCACGGCAAACATCGTGACCGGCGTCTGGCTCGGCCGGGACGACGACAGATCGGCGGGCATCTATGGCGGCACGCTACCGGTCGCCATCTGGACCAAAATCATGGAACGTGCACATGCCGAGATGATGCCTGTCGAGTTGCCAGGTTACCGACTTCTCCAGGACAATTACTATGTCCAGTACGCAATGGACCCTAGCACAGGGACACCCCTGCGCAATGCAGCCACAGGGGAACGCGTCGTCCAAATTCTGGAGCGCGCGGCTGTTGAAGTGATACCTTGATAGAGGCAACTCGCGTCTCGCATCGTTATCTTCGTATTGCTGAGCTCGCCACGGCTACGGCATCCCTTCTCTTCGTCGCGCCGTAAGTAGCTAGTCCATTCTCCACCCCGAAGACCCAGGCCGCCATTGACCCAATTGGGGCCATTCGCGCCTTCAAGAGAAACTCCGTTAGGGATGGCGATGAAGACCATGGCTGCGTGGGCCTTTAATGCCAATTTCGGTTCCATCGGCAGCCGCTTTCCAAAAATGGCTCGCGCGCGCTCCCTATTGAGACCTGTACCGACTGAAGTCGCAACTATGAACAGCTGAAGGGTCCATGACGGTTCGGTAATTGTACGTCGCGCAGTCCAGATGGGTGCCGATGCTAATTCTGTTTTTGGAGCGTTCAAGCACGCCCTTGCTCGGACCGTCGGAGCCGATGCCAGCTCGGTGAACGCACCACTCAATATCGGGTGCTTGCGTTGCAAGATACGTCATCACCGCCTCATTATCACGATGTTGGCCATCAAAGCTCCGACCCACAGTGTTCCGAAGCACCCACATGATCGGCGATAGCCTACGTCCGTGTGGCCGGCTGAACCCTCCAGCTTGATAAAGGAAACGCTTTACGCCGTTTTGTCGCATCGATGGAATCAGCTTCTCAACGAAAGCGGTGTTGATCTTGGTTTGCTCCTGAAGCTTTTTGTCGCCCAGCATGCAGACAACGAAGTCTACCCCGGCGACAAGCGCATCAGTGTCGACAGCTTCGGTCACCGATCCGTACACCACTTCGACGTTAGGCCCTGCGATTAGCTTTCCCGGCGTCCTGACCAGTGCTCTGACCCTGTGTCCGTCGGCCAGTACCTGAGACAGGAAGTGCTTCCCGGTTCCGCCAGTTGCGCCCAGCACCAAGAACGTCGCTTGCTTCAGCATCGTGCGTAGCCTCATTCGAACAGAATAATCTTTCCACTGTCTAGTTCATCTAAACATTGCGTCGGAACCCGTTGTCAATCGCAATCTTTCTGCTGTAAAGATTGGATCATGGCTCCTTACCACCACGGGTCGTTGCGAGAGGCCCTTCTCTCAGCCGCCGAAAAAATCTTGCAGCGCGAGGGGATCAACGCCTTGACCTTGCGAGCCACCGCTCGTGAAGCCGGCGTCTCCCACACAGCTCCGGCGCATCACTTCAAGGACCTTACCGGACTGGTGAGCGCATTGGCTGCGTCGGGATTTGCCCGCCTCCATGATTTCGCACGCGCAGAGGCAAGCGCTGCGGAAACGAAGGATCAGCTTGTCGCCCATGCAAGGGGCTACATCGCGTTCGCCCGAGCACATCCTGGATTGTATAAGTTGATGTTTCGCTCGGAGCGCTTGGACTGGGACCAGCCAGACCTCGCCAGCGCTGCTGAGGACGCCTACTCGCTCCTCACTCCTGCCTCTGAAGCCCCCCTGGCACACGACAGACCGGGCCAAAGATCGATAGCAGACACGATGGCGCGTTGGTCCTATCTCCATGGTCTAGCAATGCTGCTTATAGACGGGCGATTGTCGGCAGGCATGAGCATGATACCGGGTGCCGATGAAGACCTACTCATCGCCGACTTGATCGCTCGTCTGGAACGTCTCCATAGGCCGAGCCATCCATAACACCGCTGTCAGCTGTCGCCTCCCTCGGTACCGAAAGATGGTGTATCGCGGCGGCTGTGGCGCGATCTGAGATCGAGAAGCTGCAGCCCCTTCATGTACGATGCTGTCGAGGTCGCACCTGACCTCTAGCATCCAGGGAAGGAGCAACGGCGATGG